>CAWAUI010000007.1:810000-1461958 GCA_963785165.1 Thermoanaerobaculaceae bacterium | reverse complement strand
GCTGCGCGACCTGGGCGGCATCATCGTCATCGACCTGATCGACATGGTCGAGCCGGCGCACCGCGAGCAGGTCTTCGCCAGCCTGGAGAGCGAGATCCGGAAGGACCGGGCGAAGACCAAGGTGCTCAACATCTCGGAGTTCGGCCTGGTCGAGATCACCCGGAAGCGCAGCCGCGCGAACCTGGAGCGCCTGCTCACCCAGCCCTGCCCCTACTGCTCGGGCCGCGGGCGCATCAAGTCGATCGCCACGATCTGCCTGAACCTGCGCAAGGAGCTTCTCCACCTGCGCGGCCGCATCGGCCACTCGGAGCTGCTGCTGCGCGTCCACCCCGAGATCGCCCGCGCCCTGCAGCAGGAAGAGCGGGCCATCCTCGACGAGCTGGAGCGCTCGCTCGGCGTGCACCTCCTCCTCCAGAGCGACCCCGAGCTGCACCACGAGCGTTTCGACGTCGTGGAGGTCTGAGCCATCCGGGCCGAGCCCTTCTCGGCTCCCGGGCTGGACCGGCGAGCTGGACGCCGACCTCCGCCCCGCCGACCTCGCCCGGCGGCCGTCGCCCGGCCTGACCGATCCCGGCGCTCGGCCGTCAAGACCCTCCACTGGGGGCGCAACTACCTCTACGTCGCCCGGCTGGAGACCGTCGCCGGGTCCGGTCGAGGTGGTGGTCAAGCAGTTCCGCAACCGGGATCCCCGCGACCGGCTGAAGCGCCGCTTCCAGGGGAGCAAGGCCGAGAGGAGCTGGCGGGTGGCCCGGGCGCTGCCTCGACGCCGGGCCTCTCGACCCCCGAGCCGGTGATGCGGATCGAATCCGGCGAGCGAGGCGGGGCCGTCCTTCTACGTCTGCCGCTACCTGGCGGACGTGGTCGAGGCGCGCTACCTCTTCCGCGCGGCCAACGCGGGAGACGAGGCGGAGAAGTTCCCCGAGGTCGACTTCCCGGCCTTCGTGGAGGAGCTGGGCCGGACGGTCCGGCGGCTTCACGACGCCGGCTTCTGGCACCGCGACCTGTCGGGCGGCAACGTCCTGCTCCGGTTCGGCGCGGACGGCCGGCCCACGGCGCTCTACCTGGTCGACCTCAACCGCACCCGCTCGGGCGCCGCCTCACCCCTTCGGAGCGCCTTCGCGACCTTTCGCGGCTGGCCCTGTTCCGGCCCGAGCACCAGGAGCTGCTGCTGGCGAGCTACTGGGGCGGCGTGCCCCGGGTACCGGAGCCTCTATCTCTCCTATCACCGGGCATTCCTGTTCAAGAACGACTCGAAGAAGTCCCTGCGCGCTTGGCGCGACCGGGTGAAGAGGCTCCTGGTCCCGCGCGGGGTGCACGCCCACATCCCCGAGGCGCCGGAAGGTGCCGGCGTTCGCGACAAGATCGTTTGGGATCACCTCTCGGACCAGCCCCACCAGCACGCGGGCCGGCTCGACAAGCTGCGGGTGCGCACTGGCCGACGCCGGAGCCCATGCCACGGAGGCCGCCGTTCTGGCCGGGGCGCTGCCGCGTATCTGGCGGCGGTACCGGCAGCTCCGGAAAGAGCCTCCATACCGCCCCGGTCGACTTCTCCGGCATCGGCGTCGCCGTCCGCCCCTGGCCGGAAGCGCCGGAGACCCTGCTCGTCTCTGCTCGACGAGCTGGGCGTGCGCCACGTGCTGCTGCGCCTCCACCCCTGGGAAGAGGACCACGCCGCCGAGGAGGCGCTTGGCGCGGGACCTTCACGCCCGTGGCCTGGAGGTGAGCTTCGCCCTGCCCCAGAACCGCGATCTCGTCCGGGACCCCGCCCGCTGGCGCCGGGCCCTGGAGGAGATCGCCCCCCGGTTCACTCCCTACGGCCGCCATTTCCAGATCGGTCAGGCGATCAACCGGAGCAAGTGGGGGATCTGGAACGTCCGTGAGTACGTGGCGCTGGCGCGGATCGCGGAGGAGGTCCTGAGGCCGCTATCCCGGCATCGAGCTGCTGGGCCCGTCCGTGATCGACTTCGAGTACCACGTCACGGCCGCCGTGCTCAACCTGCGGCGGACGCCGGCTTCCGCTTCGACGCCGTCTCCTCCCTGCTCTACGTGGACCGCCGGGGAGCGCCCGAGAACCGGCAGGCGGGCCTCGACACGGTGGACAAGGTCCTGCTCCTCAAGGCCATCGCCGAGACGGCCCGGAACTCCACGGGCCGCTGCTGGATCACCGAGGTCAACTGGCCGCTCAAGGAAGGGCCCCACTCGCCGGCCGGCCGGGACGTCTCGGTGGACGAGGAGGCGCAGGCGGACTACCTCGTTCGCTACTACCTGCTGGCCCTGGGGACGGGGAAGGTCGAGCGGGTCTTCTGGTGGCAGGTGATGGCCCGGGGCTACGGCCTGGTCGACCCCGCCGGCCCGGACCTCGCAGCAGGCCGAGCTTCCTCGCCTTGAAGACCCTGATCCGCGAGCTGGACGGCGCCCGCCTCGAAGCCGTCCTTCCCGCTCCGGCACCTGCCCGGCTCTACCACTTTCGCCGCCCGGATGGCTCCGAGGTCGTCGTCGGATGGAGCGCTTCGGACAAGGCCGGTTCGGGTTACGCTGCCACGGCCGACCGCGGCGGGGACCGAGGTGGATCTCGGCCCCGCGCCGCGGTATTTCAGGCTCTAGCTGGCTGGCCTTACTTCTCGAACACCTGAGCGACCGGCACGATCTCGATCTTCGTCGGCTGGACCTTGAGCGCCTGGATCGTCTTGTCGGCCTCGAGGACCTCCGGCCGGCGACCTGGGCGTTGTAGGTCTTCGGGCTCGGGGCGTCCTTCTGGAGGGTGTCCTTGAGCTGCTGGGCGTTGTCGGTGACGAACACGGCGTCGTAGTTGTCCGTCGTTGAGGTACTTCTTGATCGCCGCGTTGACCTCCGCGACCGTCATCTTCTTGAGCCGCGTGTCGATCTCGTCGATGTAGTACGGCATGCCGTAGAACTTGCTGTCCATGTGGAAGCCGAGCCGGTCGCCCAGGCTCTGCGCCCACAGCTTCGAGTAGTTGAGGAGGAAGTCGCGGGTCGAGGTCGAACTCCTCCTGCGTCAACCCCTGCTCGCGCAGCCGCTCGACCTCGTAGAGCGCGGCGCGCAGGGCGAACTGGGCGTCCGCCGGCACCACCGGGCGGATCCAGACCGAGAAGTACTGCTGCCGGCGCGGCACGTTCGGGCGTCGGGTTGTTGGTGAACGGCGGGCTCGGGCCAGTACTCGATGTAGGAGTAGTCGCCGTAGTTCAGGCCCCGGCTTGCCGCGCAGCTGCTGCATCAGCCGGCCGTGGAAGGTGCGGTGCTCGCCCAGGTAGCTGTTGGCCACCATGCAGCGGGTAGTAGTCCGCGTCGGCGCGGGTGATCGGCAGCGGGAAGCCGAGGTGGATGCCCACCGAGCCGGTCTCCTTCTCGATCAGCGTGAAGTTGCGGCCCTGCGATCTTCGGCGGCGGCGGCAGCTCCGTGCGGCCCTTCTGGCCCGCGGGCAGCGCGGCGAGGCCCTTCTGCAGCTGCGCCGACGTAGTCCTGCGGGATAGCCGCCGGCGACGCCCAGCATCAGGTTCGCCTGGGTGTAGTGCTCCTTGTAGAACTTCTTGACGTCGTCCAGCGTGATGCTCTTGAGGCCGGCGACCGTGCCCGCCGGCGGAGTGGCCGTAGGGGTGGCCCGCGAAGAGCTCGCCTGCTGGAGCATCTCCAGGCCGAGCATCTCGTCGTTGCTGCGCAGGGTGTTGGTGAGGAAGGCGATGAGCTGCTCCTTGTTGCGCTCGAAGTCGCTCTCGGCGAACGCCGGGCTGCAGCAGCGCCTCCTCGAGGAGCGCCGTGTACTCGGCGAGCTTGTCGCGGTGGACCGTGCCGGAGAACAGCGTCACCTCGCGGTCGGTGTTGGTGTCGATCGCGGCCGCCATCGGGTAGAGGGCCTCGAGCAGGTCGCTGTAGGAGCGCTTCTGGGTGCCGGCCTGGCCGATCATCAGGGCGGTCAGGGCGGCGAGCCCCTCCTTGCCCGCCGGGATCGTGGATCGAGCCGGCGTCGAACTGGAGGCGGATCGAGACCAGCGGCGAGTTCGCGCTGGGGAGGGTGACGACTTCGATGGCGCCGCGCCGGGGCCGGCTGCCCGGGACGAGCGGCCGCGGCCGAGCGCCAGTGCCGGCAGTGCCAGCAGCCCGGCGATAGGGCCAGCATCTCTTGCGGTCAGTCATGGTTGGCACCTCCCTGGGCGCCCTGCCGGCCGGCTCGCCGGGCGGCGGCCTTGTGCGACAGGGTCACGACGGTCTCGTTCTGCGGCCGGAACGTCTCGCGGGCGACCCGCTGGACGTCCGCCGGCGTCACCTTCTGGTACTGGGCGAAGCGCTGGTTGATGGCGTCCGACGTCGCCGGTCAGCGGCGATCGACCTCGGCCACCTGGGCGGCGACGTCGCCGGGCGTGTCGAGCCCGAGGGCGAAGGCGTAGCGCAGGTGCGACTTGATGCGGTCGAGCCGCTGCGGGTCCACCGGCTGGTCCTGCGAGCTCGCTGCACGTACCGGTCGACCGTCTCCTTGACCTTGGGGACGAGGTCCTCGGACTTGACCCGGGCGAAGATGATGAAGAGCGAAGGATCGCGGGTGAAGTCCGGGCCGCCGCCGATGAAGTCGACCCACTGCTTGTCGACCACCAGCTCCTGGTAGAGAGGGGCCGACTCGCTGAACAGGAGCTGGCCGACCAGGTCCAGGGCCGCCGAGTCCGGTGGACGTGGTGGAGAAGGCCGGGGCGTGGTAGCCGACCATGAAGTGCGGGCCGCGTCGGGTTGGGCCAGTCGATGTGCCCCTTCTTCGCCTCGCGTCTGCGGCGGCTCGGGCTCCACCTTCGGCGCCTGGTAGCCCTTCTTCCAGTCGCCGTAGTACTTCTTCGCCATCTCGAAGACCTGCTGCGGCTTGACGTCGCCCACGACCAGCAGCGTCGACGTTCTCCGGCCGGTAGAACCGGTCGAAGAAGCCGAGGCTGTAGTCGTAGTAGCCCGGGCATGGCCTTGATGTCGTCGAGGAAGCCGATCGTCGTGTGCTTGTAGGTGTGCTTCGTGAAGGCCAGGTCCCGCATCTTCTCGTACATCGGCAGGAAGGGGTTCGAGACGTTCTTGTTGTACTCGCCCAGCACGGCCAGGGCCTCGGTGCGGAAGGCGTCCTCGGTGTACTTCAGGTTCTGGAAGCGGTCGGACTCGATGTCCATCATGGTGGCCAGCTCGCTCGACCGGGCCGACGATGTAGTAGACCGTCCGGTCGTCGGAGGTGTTGGCGTTCGAGTCGGCGCCCATCCGCTTGAGGAGGTCGTTGTAGGCTCCTGCGAGTACTTCTCCGTGCCGCGGAACATCATGTGCTCGAAGAAGTGGGCGAAGCCGCTGTGGCCCGGCTCGACCTCGTCGCGGGAGCCGGTGCGCACCACGGTGTAGTAGGCCACGGTGCCCGGGCTGTCGTAGGGGATGACGACCATCTGAAGGCCGTTGTCCAGGGTCTGCTTATGGACCTTGAACGGGAAGACGTCACCCGACGCCTCCTTCTCAGCAGCCCCCGCGGCAGTGCTTCCCGCGGTCATCGTGGCAGCATTGCGGTCATCGCCACGAGGCCGCAAATCAATAGAGTGGTTCGGACGGACACGATGGTGAACCTCCTTTCGGTTCGGAACCCTGCGCCTTCCAGGGCGTTTTTTTCAGGGGTGGACCCCGGCACGGGGTTCCAAAGAGAAACAACGGTGATTCCCCCGGCGGGGATTCCCATATTACCCTACGCCCATGAGAAGGATGACGACACTTTCCTCCATTTTCCTGCTCCTTTCCCTCACACAATCAGCCTTTCCGCAAACGCCCCAGGCCGCCCGCCGAACCCCGGTCGTCTCGGTGGTGGAGAAGGCGGCGCCGGCGGTGGTCAACATCTCCGCCGAGTCCACGGTGCGCGAGGTCGATCCCTTCTTCGGCCTCTTCGGTTTCGGCAGCGAGCGGCCGGCGCAGTCGCTGGGCTCCGGCTTCGATCATCGACCGCAACGGCATCGTGGTCACCAACGCCCACGTCATCGAGGGCGCCTCGCGCATCACCGTCACCCTGCTCGACGGCCGCGAGCTGGAGGCCGACGTGCTGGGCTCGGACCGCGACGCCGACATCGCCGTGCTCAAGGTCAAGGCGAACAACCTGCCGGCCATCCCGCTCGGCAAGCAGCTCGGACCTGATGATCGGCGAGACGGTGATCGCCATCGGCAACCCTTTCGGCCTGTCGAACACCGTCACCACCGGCGTCCTCTCGGCGCAGGGGCGGACCGTCCCCTCCGAGCGGGGCGAGCGGCTGTTCACCGACTTCCTCCAGACCGACGCCTCGATCAACCCCGGCAATTCGGGCGGCCCGCTGGTCAACGTCGGCGGCGACGTGATCGGCATCAACACCGCCATCATCCAGGGCGCGAGCGGCATCGGCTTCGCCATCCCCGCCGACCGTGCCCGGCGGGTCGTCGACGACCTGCTGCGCTTCGGCGAGCTGCAGCCGCTGTGGACGGGAGCCCGCCTGCTGAGCGTGGACCCGGAGCTGGCGCGCCGCTACGGCCTCGCCGACCGGAGGGGTGCGCTGGTCTTCAAGGTCTTCCCGGACTCGCCGGCCGCCGAGGCCGGGCTTCAGGAAAAAGACGTCATCGTCTCGGCCGGCGGCCATCCCGTGGCCAGCCGCGAGGACGTGACGACCACCCTCTACACGGCGGCCGCGGGGAGCCCGGTCGATCTCGAGGTGCGCCGGGCCGGCAAGACCGTGAAGGTCCGCCTGAAGGCCGTCCGGCCCACCCAGGGGCTGGGCCTGCGGGTGCTCGAAGAAACCGTGGGCCTCGCGGTGGACGAGGTCCGGGGCGGGCTTTCCATCCAGAGGGTCACCGAGGGCTCGCCGGCCGCCAAGCGGGGCCTGCGCCCGGGCGACGTCATCCTCGGCGCCAACGGCCAGCGGATCGACTCCCGGGAGGCCCTGGGCCGGGAGATCCTGCGCGGCCTCGACCGTGGCGGCGTGCTGCTGTCCGTGCAGCGGGGGCGGTCCGTGTACACGCTGGACTTCGCGCTGTAGGGCTCCCTGGGTCCCAGGGGCGCTACGCCAACGAAGATTCCGCCATAGAATCGCCCTAATGCCCCACCGCCTCGCCCTCCTCGTCTCCGGCGCCTCGGGAATGCTGCTGCCCCGGCACGTGCTGGGGCGGCTGGCGTCTCATCCCGAGATCGCGCGCATCCACCTGGTGGTCTCGGCGGGGGCGAGCCAGGTGCTCCGGCATGAGCTGGGGCCGGAGAAGACGGGCGCCGCCGATCTGGCGGAGGCGGCGGTGGGAGACTCGGAAGCGCGGAGCAAGATCGTCCTCCACCGCGACAACGATCTCGACGCGCCCATCGCCTCCGGCTCGTACCGGCTGACCGGGCACGGCGGTCCTGCCGTGCAGCGCCGGCACTCTGGGAGCCCTGGCGACCGGCTCGGCCCGCACCCTGGTCCACCGGGCGGGAGCCGTGGCCCTGAAAGAGCGCTGGCCCCTCGTCCTCGGCTTCCGCGAGACGCCCTACAGCCTCGTTCACGTGGAAAACATGCGCCGGCTGATCTTCGCCGGGGCCGTGATCCAGCCGCCGGTGCCCGCCTTCTACATCGGCGGCGAGGATCTCGGGCGCTTCCTCGACCACTACACCCTGCGCCTGCTGGACCGCTTCGGCATCACCGCCCCCGGTGAGCCCGGGCTCCGGTGGGGCGAAGATCCTGCCCACCCCAAGGGGTAGGGCCGAGCCCACTCCCTGAGGTCGTACGGGCAACCCAGGCAGGGGGCGCGGCCCACGCCGGCGGCTCCTACAGTGGGTGCCATGGACTGCCGCCGCACCTGCATTGTCGCCCTCCTGGTCCTGGCCATCCTGGCCGGCTTGCCGGGCTGGCTCCTGGCGGGGTGCGCAGACTGCCATCCCTGCTGCCGGCCGGGGGCTGTGCCGATGGTGGGGGCGCCCTCGTGCTGCCCGGCACTGCGGGCCGCCCCGCCGGAAGAAGCTCTGCCGGCCGTGCCGCCCGTTCCCGCCGCCCTGGTCGCGACGGCAGCGGTCGAGCTGCCGGGAGAGACGGTCGCCGAGCTGGCTCCGGAACCGCTCCCCGATCCTCCCCCTCTCCATGAAGGGGTCGGCCTCTACACCCTCCATGCGACGTTCCTGATCTAGCGCTCCCAGGAAAGGTGTGTCCTTGCCGTGGCCCATGGCCCCGGTGGAACGAACCCTTTTTCCTGGAGATGCGCGATGTACCGTTTCCGTTCGATCCTGATCGCTTTCCTGATCGCTTCGCCGCTGGCGGCCCAGACCGCGCCTCCGGTCGCCCCCTCGGTGGACAGTTTGGTCGCCGAGGCCCTGGCGAAGTCCCCCTCTCTCGCCGCCGCCCGTTCCCGCCTCGCGGCGGCCCGGGACATGGAGCCGCCCGCCTCGGCTCTCGCGGACCCCATGGTCGAGGCCATGGTCCAGAACGCCGACTTCCCCAACTACACCATCGGCACCGAGGACATGTCGATGGCAGGCTTCGAGGTCCGCCAGCCGCTCCCCTACCCGGGCAAGCGCCGCGCCCGCGCCGAATCCGCCCATGCCGAGACGGCGCTGCGCGAGACCGAGATCGCGGAGCTGGAACGCCGGGTCACCGCTGAGGTGCGGACCCTCTACGGCCGCGTCTACGCGATGGACCGCGAGCGCCAGTCCCTGTCCGCCGCCCGCGAGCTGGTGGAGCTGCTGACCGCCACGGCCTCGGCCCGCTACGCGTCCGGCGAGTCGGAGCAGGAATCCCTGCTCAAGGCCCAGCTCCAGGTGACTCGCCTGGAGGAGCAGCTCGACGACCTGGAAGCCGAACGGCAGGCCCTGGTGGCTGAGCTGAACCGTTGGCTCGACCGTCCCGGCGAGGAGCCCCTGGGGGAGATCACCGCCCTGCCGGCCGTCCAGGACCCCGCCGGCCCCTGGGAAGCCCGCGCCGTGGAGGCCTCGCCCCGGGTGCGCGTGAGCCGGGCCGCCGTGGCCGCCGCCGAGCGCCGCGTGGCCGTGGCCCGGCTGGACCTGAAGCCCGACTTCGCGCCGTCCGCGGGGTTCGCCGTGCGCGGTGCCCTGGGCCCCGTGCTGACGCTGCGCGTGGGCGTCGAGCTCCCCTTCTGGAAACGCCAGAAGCAGGAGCCCAGGATCCGTGCCGCCGAAGCCGAGGCTCGAGATGGCCCGCCACGAGGTGCGGGATGCCGAGTCCATGGCCCGTGCCGAGGCGGCCCGCCTGGAGGCCGAGTGGGTCAAGGCCGAGCGCCAGATCGTTCGCTACCGCGAGGGCATCCTGCCCCAGACCAGCGCCGCCTTCGATGCGGCCCGCTCTTCCTATCTCGCCGGCCGCGGCGACTTCTCGACCGTCGTCGAAGACTTCAACCTCTGGCTCGAAGCCCGGGTGCAACTCGCCCGCCGCGAAGCAGCCCGCTTCACCGCCTGGGCCGGCCTGGAGTCCCTCACTGGAGGCCAGCCATGAAATCCAAGACCCTCTACCGCTGCCTGATCGCACTCTTCGTGGCCCTCCTGCTCATTCCTGTCGTGGGCTGCGGCCATCCCGAGGAAGAAGGCGGCAAGTACTACTGTCCCATGCACCCGGATTACCACTCGGACAAGCCGGGAGACTGCCCGATCTGCGGCATGCGCCTGGTGTTGGCGGAGAAGAAGGACGCCGAGCCGGCGGCCGCCAGGCCGGCCGCTCCCGCTCAAGACGCGGCACGGGTGCCCACGTCGACGGAGGGATTCCGCCTGGCCGGCGTGCAGACCGCCGTCGCCGAGCGCCAGTCACTCTCCCGCACCACGCGTGCCGCGGGCGTGGTGGTGGCGGACGAGACCCGCGTCCGCCACGTGCACACCAAAGTCGCCGGCTACATCGAGAAGCTCTACGTGAACTACACGGGCCAGCAGGTCCGGAAGGGCCAGCCGCTGCTGTCCATCTACTCGCCCGAGCTGCTGGCGACGCAGAGGGAGCTCCTGCGGGCCAAGGAGATCGCGGAACGGTTCTCCCGCTCGGCCCTTCCCGAGGTGCGCCGGGGCGGTGAGGAGCTGCTCGAAGCCGCGCGCCAGCGCCTGGAGCTTCTGGACGTGCCGCCGGGCTTCATCAGCCGGCTGGAGAGCACGGGGCAGGCCCAGCGCGCGGTGACGCTCACGGCCCCGGCCTCCGGCTTCGTCACCGGCAAGGAGATCTTCGAGGGGCAGGAGGTGCAGCCGGGCCTGGACGTGCTCACGTTGACCGACCTTTCGCGGGTTTGGATCGAGGCCGACTTCTACGAGTACGAGAGCCGGTCGCTGCGCCTGGGCGAGAAGGCCACCGTCTCCCTCCCCTACGATCCCGGGGTACGCCTCACCGGCCGCGTGGCCTTCGTCTACCCGGTGCTCGACCCCCAGACCCGCACGGTCAAGGTGCGCCTGGAGTTCCCGAACCCCGGCCTCGCCCTGAAGCCGGGGATGTACGTGGACGTCACGCCGGAAGCTCGAAACGGCCGAGGGGGTGGTCATCCCCGACTCCGCCATCCTCGACACGGGCTTGCGGCAGGTGGTGTTCGTGGAGAAAGACGGCGCCTTCGAGCCCCGTGAGGTGCGGGTGGGCACCCGCGGTGACGGCCAGGCGCTGATCCTCTCCGGCGTCGCGGCCGGCGAGCGCGTGGCCGTGCGCGCCAACTTCCTGCTCGACTCCGAGTCCCGGCTGCGAGCCGCCCTTACAGACATGCCTTCCAAGCGGGAGGGAGGTGACAAGTGATCCGCAAGATCATCGCCTTCTCGGCCCACAACCGGGCCCTCGTCCTGCTCGGGACGGCTGCGGCGGTGGTGCTGGCCCTCTGGACCCTGCGCCAGATCCGCCTCGACGCCCTGCCGGACCTCTCGGACTCGCAGGTCATCATCTTCTCGAAGTGGGACCGCTCGCCCGACATCGTCGAGGACCAGGTCACCTATCCCATCGTCACGGCCCTTCTGGGTGCCCCGAAAGTCAAGGCCGTTCGCGGCTACTCGGACTTCGGCTTCTCCTACGTCTACGTGGTCTTCCAGGACGGCACGGACCTCTACTGGGCCCGCTCGCGGGTGCTCGAATACCTGTCCAAGATCCAGCCGCGCCTGCCCGAAGGCGTGCAGACCGAGCTGGGGCCGGACGCGACCGGCGTCGGCTGGGTCTTCCAGTACGCCCTCGTGGACCGCTCCGGCAAGCACTCGCTCGACGAGCTGCGCTCCTATCAGGATTGGACCCTGCGCTACGCCCTCCAGTCCGTGCCCGGCGTGGCCGAGGTGGCGTCCGTGGGCGGCTTCGTCAAGCAGTACCAGATCACGGTGGACCCCAACCGCCTGGCCTCCTTCGGCCTGCCGCTCGACGAGGTGGTCGAGGCCATCCGCCGCTCCAACAACGAGGTCGGCGGGCGCCTGATCGAAGCCAGCGGCACGGAGTACATGGTGCGCGCCCGGGGCTACGCCAAGAGCCCGCAGGACTTCGAGAGCATCGTCCTCAAGGTGGGGCCGGGCGGCGTTCCGGTCCTGCTGCGCGACCTGGCCCGGGTCGAGCTGGGGCCGGAGATCCGGCGCGGCGTCTCCGACCTCGACGGCCTGGGCGACACCGTCGGCGGCATCATCGTCATGCGCCACGGCGAGAACGCCTTGAACGTCATCCAGCGGGTCAAGGCCAGGATCGAGGAGATGGAGCACGGCATGCCCGAGGGGATCGAGGTGGTCACCACCTACGACCGCTCGGACCTGATCACCCGCGCCCTGAACACCCTCAAGCACGAGTTGGTGATCGAGATGATCATCGTCTCGCTCATCATCCTGATCTTCCTCTGGCACATCCCGTCGTCGATCGTACCCATCATCACCATCCCCGTCTCCGTGCTGCTCTCCTTCATCCCCATGTACTTCATGGGAGTGTCCATCAACATCATGTCGCTCGCGGGCATCGCCATCTCGATCGGCGTGCTGGTGGACGGCGCCATCGTGGAGGTGGAGAACGCCTACAACAAGCTCGAACGCTGGCAGGCCGAGGGGCACAAGGGGGACTTCCACAAGGTCCGCCTGGAGGCGCTCCAGGAGGTGGGCCCCTCGGTCTTCTTCTCCCTGCTGGTGATCGCCGTCGCCTTCCTGCCCATCTTCGCCCTGGTCGACCAGGAAGGCCGCCTCTTCAAGCCCCTCGCCTACTCCAAGAACCTCGCCATGGCCCTCGCCGCGGTGCTCGCCATCACGCTCGACCCGGCCCTGCGCATGATGTTCTCGCGCATGGACCCGTTCCGCTTCCGGCCGCGCTGGCTGGCGAAGCTGGCGACCGGCGCAATGGTGGGTACCTACCACGCCGAGGAGCGGCACCCCATCAGCCGCGCCATCTTCCGGGTCTACGAGCCGGCCTGCCGGTTCGTGCTGCGGCGCCCCGGCCTTACGATCTTCGCCGCCGCGGCCCTGGTGGCGGTCTCCCTGCCCATGTACTTCCGGCTCGGCTCGGAGTTCATGCCGCCGCTCGCGGAAGGGACCATCCTCTACATGCCCACGACCCTGCCGGGGATCTCCGTCTCCCAGGCCTCCGAGCTGCTGCAGACCCAGGACCGCGTCCTCAAGAGCTTCCCCGAGGTCGAGCGCGTGTTCGGCAAGGCCGGCCGCGCCGACACCTCGACCGACCCGGCGCCGTTCTCTATGATGGAGACGACCGTCGTCCTGAAGCCCGAGACCGGGTGGCGGCCGAAGCCGCGCTGGTACTCCTCCTGGCTTCCGGATTGGATGAAGCCCGCCGTCCGTCCCTTCTGGCCCGACCGCATCTCCTACGACGAGTTGATCGACGAGATGGACCGCGCCCTGCGCATCCCCGGCGTCACCAACGCCTGGACCATGCCGATCAAGGGGCGCACCGACATGCTCTCGACCGGCGTGCGCACACCCATCGGCATCAAGGTCTTCGGCAGCGACCTCTCAGAGATCGAGCGCACGGGCGAGCGGCTGGAGGGGATCCTCCACGGCATCCCCGGCACCCGCAGCGTCTACGCCGAGCGGGTGGCCGGCGGCTACTTCCTCGACATCGTGCCCCGGCGCGACCAGCTCGCCCGGTACGGCCTGACCATCCAGCAGATGCAGATGGTGATCGCCTCCGCCATCGGCGGCGAGAACATCTCCACCACCATCGAGGGGCGCGAGCGCTACCCCGTCAACGTGCGCTACCCCCGCGAGCTGCGCGACGATCCCGAACGGCTCGCCCGCGTCCTCGTGGCCACTCCTTCCGGCACCCAGGTGCCGCTCGTCCAGATCGCCGACATCCAGATCACCCGCGGGCCTTCCATGCTGCGCGACGAGAACGGTTTCCTGGCCGGCTACGTCTACGTGGACGTGGCGGGCCGCGCTGGCCGCGACATCGGCGGCTACGTCGAAGAGGCCAAGCGGGTGGTGCGCGAGAAGCTCGACCTGCCCAGCGGCTACTCGCTCCAGTGGAGCGGCCAGTACGAGAACATGGTGCGGGTCCGCGAGCGCCTCAAGGTGGTGGTCCCCATCACCCTGGTGCTGATCTTCGTCCTGCTCTACGCCAACACCCGCTCGCCCTTCAAGGCCATGATCGTGATGCTGGCCGTGCCCTTCTCGGCCGTCGGCGCCATCTGGCTCTTCCACCTCCTGGGCTACAACGTCTCGATCGCCGCCTGGGTGGGCATGATCGCCCTTCTCGGGCTCGACGCCGAGACCGGCGTCTTCATGCTCCTCTTCCTCGACCTCTCCTATGACAAGGCCAAGCGGGAGGGGCGGCTCAGGACCCTGGCGGACCTCGACGAAGCCATCGTCCACGGCGCCGTCAAGCGCGCGCGGCCCAAGATGATGACCGTCTGCGCCTCCTTCATGGGCCTGCTGCCCATTCTCTGGTCCACCTCGGCGGGCGCCGACGTGATGAAGCGCATCGCCGCGCCGATGATCGGCGGCCTGGTGACCTCGTTCCTGCTGGAGCTGCTGGTCTATCCCGCCATTTACAAGCTCTGGAAGCGGCGGACGGACTTCCGTGAGTCCCAGGGCGTCCTCCCCAGAGGACAGACTCCTCAGGAGGTGGAGGGCTGAGCCCTTTTGAGCCGAGGGCTTACAATGAATTCATCGTGCAAATCTTTCTCTCCCCCAGGGATCTGGCCAGAGCCGTCGGCGTCAGCGAGTCGTCGGTCAAGCGCTGGGTGGATCACGGAAGGATCCACTCCCACCGCACGGCCGGCGGGCACCGGAGGATCGCCATGGACGAGGCCGTCCAGTTCGTCCGCGAAGCCAGAATGCCGCTCGTCCGGCCCGAGCTGCTGGGGCTCAGCGGGCTGGCGGCGAAGGCGGAGGATCCGGGTGGCGCGCTCCTCCTGAGGCTCCTGCGCGAGGGGGCGTCGGTGGAAGCCCGCGGCCTCCTCATCGGTTGGTACCTCGAAGGCGTCGGCATCGCCGCTCTCGCCGACGGCCCCCTGCGCACCTCGATGGAAGTCCTGGGCGAGCTTGGAGCTGTGAAGGGAAAGAGGGCGAGGAGGGGATCGCCATCGAGCACCGGGCGACCGACATCTGCCTCCAGGCCGTCAACCACCTCCGCCTCCTCCAGCCCAGCCCGGGCGAAGAGGCACCTCTCGCCGTCGGCGGCTCGCCGGACGTCTACCTCCTGGGCACCCAGATCGCCAGCGCCGTCCTGGCGGAAGGCGGATGGCGCAGCGTCAACCTGGGTGCGCAGACCCCGCTCGCGATCCTGGCCCAGACCGCCGAGAGGCTCCGGCCGCGGCTGGTCTGGCTGAGCCTCTCCGACGAGGAGACGGTTCAGAACCTCGGAGACGGCGTCGGGCGCCTTCTGGAGAGCGTCGAGAGGGTCGAGGGGACGTTGATCGTGGGGGGGCGCTGCCACCGTGCCGCGGAGCTCCCCTCGCACCCACGGCTCCAACAGGGCCGCTCCATGGCGGATCTGGAGATCTTCAGCCGGCGCCTTCTTCGTTGAGGATCTGGAGGCCCCGCTCGATGGCGTTGCCGAAGCCGTCGGCCGCGAGGAGGGTCTTGCCGGGCTGATCCGGAGAGGTCTCGAACACGCCCTCGGTGTCCATCCGCACGGCCACGAAGAGCTGGCGGAGCTGTTCCAGGGTCGGCGTGGCGCTCTCGGAGAGCAGCTGGGCCACCTCGCCGGAACCGGCGCCCAGTGCCCGCGCGATCTCCTCGTCGCTCACCTTGCGGACGGCCTTCACCATCTGCACGAGGTGCACGAGGATCACAATCTCGTGATCCGAGCCTTTTGTCTTGGCGCCATTTGACGGCATGCGAGCCCCGAAGACCGGGGCCTTCAGCCCACGACCCTGCCTTCCTCCATGGCCGGAGTGTACAACGAAAGGCCGATTCACCTGCTTAAAAGCCCTCACCCCTGCCCCTCTCCCGGCCCTCCACTCGCCCGGCCGGGGAGAGGGGAACCCGACCGGGGCCATCCTGCTTTTCTCCCTCTTCTCCCCGGTGGGCGGGAGGAAGGCTGGGAGAAGAGGGCCGGGGTGATGAGGGGCAACCGTCATACAATCCGCCCCCATGCGCCCCCTCCGTACCCTCTCGACGGTGCTCGAAATGATCAAGTTCGGGCGGTTGGAGTCTAAACCTATTACTTTCAAGCATTTACCGTGTCGATCGGCTTGGCGTGTCAGCTAAGTGTCAGCGGGCCGCACAATCTCGGTCGCCGTTGTGGAGAGCCACGAGGTGAAGGAAGACGACCGCGAAGAGCCCGAGTGGATCGAGGAGGACGGCATATGGGTGAAGCGCTGGCCCGAACCTCAGCTCACTCCGCTTGAACGGCTGACCGGTGCCCGCCGCTTCATCCCCGCTGGCGAGATAGCCATTACCAGGGAGCACCGGGAAGAAATGGCGGAACTGGCGAGACTGGTGGACGCGGAGACGAAGATGTCCGCAGTCCTTGCCGGAGCCGCTCGGGGAAGGAGTGAGGGGCACGAGACGCGCCGGGCCGCCGCCGACCAGGGAGCGCTACTCGCGGCAGTCCGTGAACACCGTGAGCTTCACCCGCGCCACGGGCGGCCCGCCATTGCGGCGGCGCTGCTACCCGAGTATGGGAGGCCGTTCGACCCTGCCAACTCTGCCGACCGTCGCCGCGCCATCGCAGCCCTGTGCAAGCGTATCGAGCGCGCTGAAAAGTCGCTGGACAGTTAGGGCCGGATGTCCAAGAGGTGCCTGCGTATCATGGCGCATGCCCAAGAAGAGCACAGAAGAACCCGCTCCCAGACTAGCAACCGCCGTACTCGACACCCGCGCCGCTGCCGACTTTCTGGGCGTATCCGCGAGGACCCTAGAGGGCTTTCGCGTTAGGGGTGGCGGGCCGCGTTTTGTGAAGATCGGCGGCGCCGTTCGCTACCGGGTCGCGAGCCTTGAGGAATTCCTGCGGCAACAGGAGAGAACCTCGACATCCGACCCTGGACAAGAGCAACCCCATGGGAGCGCACGCCCGCGCTCCTGAAACCGTACCTTTCAAAGGCGAGCCCCTCCCCGTGGGCCTGGACCGGGCCGGGCACCCTCCCGTCGAGGCACTCCCTCAGCCGGGCTCCGGGGCCGTGGGCGTGCAGCTCGGGCTCGCGTTGCGGGTCCCCAGGGCCACCACGACCGGGCCGCAACCCTTCCCCGTGGCACCCTTCTCCTGGTGCTCGACGTGGCGGGCCGTGGGCGTCGAGGCCGGCGTGCAGCTCGGCGAGCCCCTCCCCGTGGGCCTGGACCGGGCCGGGCACCCTCCCGTCGAGGCACTCCCTCAGCCGGGCTCCGGGGCCGTGGGCGTGCAGCTCGGGCTCGCGTTGCGGGTCCCCAGGGCCACCACGACCGGGCCGCAACCCTTCCCCGTGGCACCCTTCTCCTGGTGCTCGACGTGGCGGGCCGTGGGCGTCGAGGCCGGCGTGCAGCTCGGCGAGCCCCTCCCCGTGGGCCTGGACCGGGCCGGGCACCCTCCCGTCGAGGCACTCCCTCAGCCGGGCTCCGGGGCCGTGGGCGTGCAGCTCGGGCGATCCCTGCCCCGGGGCTCCTGGTGCTCGTGGCCGTGGCCGTCCGGGTCCAGGGGCTCGCGGGCCTTGCAGCTCGGGCTCGCGTTGCGGGTCCCCAGGGCCACCACGACCGGGCCGCAACCCTTCCCCGTGGCACCCTTCTCCTGGTGCTCGACGTGGCGGGCCGTGGGCGTCGAGGCCGGCGTGCAGCTCGGCGAGCCCCTCCCCGTGGGCCTGGACCGGGCCGGGCACCCTCCCGTCGAGGCACTCCCTCAGCCGGGCTCCGGGGCCGTGGCCGTGCAGCTCGGGCTCCTACCTCTCTTTACTACTACTCTCTTCTTCTTACTACCGGGAACACCCTAAACACCCCTAACAAAATGTTGTGGATGAATTGTGTTTTACCCCTAACAGCAAGGGGTGCTATGTTTGTTAGGGGTGAATCGAATTTCACCCCCAACATGGGGCTGACAGGGGGAGGGGTGCTCTCCCTCTCACATGACCTCCTGTTCCGCTCTCTCTTCTTTCCGGGCTTGCGGGCTGTGGAGCGCCCGGAGCGTGTCCAGAAGTTCTAGGTGTGGCGTGTATTCGAGCCCGGTGAAATCGCAGGGACGCCACGCTACACGGATATCGGAGTGGTACATGGCAATAGCATTGTCCGCTACGCGTGCCTTGTAGGAAATCAATTGCACCCATTTCTCCACTGCGTTCCGCATTTCCTCTCGGTAGGTTCTGGGCGTCTCGGCTTGGGAGGCGAGATAGGGTGCTGCGCACAGCAGAGCAATATCCGTGTAGTCCATCCCTGTCCACTCCTTGAGCGTGTTGATGACTTGCCGCAGCTCGGGACGAATGTAGATGGTGCGATCGGCTTTCCCGCCGCGCTGGAGGGAGGACGAAGGGGCGGTGAGCTTTAGCGGAGTGGGGACTTCCAGAATGGTGCGGAGCAGCTCTTCCTGCGGGGTGCCGATACAAGCTTCCTCGCAACGTGCGTCCCACCGCGCCCGCACCATGTCGAAGGCTATGATGGCGGGGTTTCTGTACAGCATTATGGCCCCGTAGGCAACAGCCATATGGAGGAGAGGGTTAACGCCCAACGGGCGGCCCATCTTGTCATAATAGAGGGCTTTCAGACGGTTGAGGGACTCGCTCACGGCGAGGGGGAAGGGCTGGCGGAATGTGAGGGTGTCTTTCTCTGGGTCGATGCGATGATTGATCGACCAGATATCCCAGTCCGTGAGAAGGGAGGCGACATAGCCCGGGGGCTCGTAAGGCTGTTCCGAGACCATGTTCGCACGAAGAAAAGGCGACCATACTTTGCCGTTGCTGCCGTGTGCTCCCCCGTTGTCAGAGGAGATGACCACGATCGACGTAAAGGGCGAGCAGTCGAGGTGCTCGAAGTGCGGATGAACCGGGCGGGATGATGGCGCGGCCATGACAGTCAATCCTCCCCCTCAGAAGCAGACAGAGCGGAGGAACGCGTACAGCGTACGCAGTCACACATTCCCCAGGGAGTGCCAAGCGGAACGGGCTCGCGCTCCATTTCGACAAACACAGCAACAGCTCGCCCGAGATCGGTACTGGGATAAACGTCCGAGGGGATCGCGATTAGCTGCCGTGCGGCAAGGCGGCAGAGGGTGGGGAAGGCTCGGGCCGGTCCTATGGTGTTGCTGAATGCGAGCAACAGGTCCGCCAGCCATTGCTCGCGCTCGCGGGCCTTGCGGGATTTGCGAGTCTTGCGTGGCCGTGGTGGAGTGGTTTCATCCCTTGGTGCCTCACAAGCTCCACTCTCTAGACCACAGTTATTGACGGCGGGCGGGGTTTGTGGTGTAATTGCTTCTGACACCAAGAAATCCGATCCTTTCGCGATAGCCCGGGGACCAGCCGGGCTTCCTTCCTTCTGTGCCATTGGCCGTTCTCCTTCTTCTGTGTGCTCCCTATTTAGAGGGTTGGAGGCGCATTCAAACGCTGGCGAGATCCCGGCTCACCAGGGAAAGCAGTTTGACCGCGACAGGCGGTGAGAATTCGTAATCGCCGTTTTCTGCACGGGAAATTTGCGGCTGAGAGACTCCTAGCATCTCCGCGAGTTGAATCTGTGTGACGCCGAGAGATTCACGGATGGCGCGCACGCGTTCCCCCGTGAGGATGGCGCGGCGTATTAGGGATGCCGTCTCTAGAATCGCCCTCAATTCGTCGGCGCTCAATTCAAACGGGAGAATGGGTGCATGGGCGGGATTCTGCGCTTCAGGTGAAGTAGGCGCATCGGCAATCACGGGATGACCTCCTTTTTCGTCCGGGGCGAGGGTGGGAGGGGTGCGACATATTAGGGGAGATAATAGTATCTTTGTCGAATGAGCGCAACCCGGCAGAGCGAGAAAATATCTAGAATTGGACCTGGGTTCTAATTGGAGCTTGTCAAGCACCGTAATTGATTGCTTCTGGAGCCTGACAAACTCCAGAATGGAGCAGAAAGAAAATCGTACTCTCCATTGTACCCTCACGAGAGTACACATTTATCCGCCCACTTCACTCCGTTGAGCCGCACCCCGTGGCCCTGGCCGCAGAACCTCTATAATGTCTCTCCGTGAAAGGCACGGCACAAACTGGCACAGAATCCCCTCTCTCCCTGAAGCAGGCTCGTGCCCTTGAATGCCTTATAACTCGGGAGTCTGAGGAGTCTATTGAGGCCGTGGCCCTGCGCGCACGTGTGTCACGCCGCACGATGCACCGCTATCTAGTCGATCCGGCTTTCCTTCGCGCTTACAAGGACAGGGTAGAGCTTGAATTAGGGGCGTATCGCGGGAGAGTCGCGGCGGCACTCGTGAAGGGTGCCACCACTCCAGGCCCCGGGCAGGCCAGTATGCAGAAAATTTACTGGCAGAGATTAGGCGAGTTGATTGACGCCAAGAGCTGGCAGCTTGAAGACCCCGAGGAAATCCTCTCCCGCGTTCTCGGAATTTCCAAGGATAAACTCCCGCCGGTTGAATAGGTAAATGGGACAGACTAAATAGGGTCTACTGCCTTTCCCCTTTCCAGTCGGATGCATGCTTAATCTCAGATTCGGGTGAACCCCCGAGCCAATCGTTTTTAAAAAGGATGGTTTGGACCTTAGATACTGCCTTTTTCGCTTCTGTGGTGGTTACTCCGTAGCGTTTGGCAGCATTCTGAATAGCCTGTGCTTCAGGAACGGACATAGGCGCACCTATGACAGCTCTGTAGAGCCTATACTCCTTAACGGTGAACGAATCCGCTTTTGACTGGGAGGGCTTGGGAGACAGCTTTAAGGGTGCTAGCGGCTTATTGTGAAAAACGTAGGATACAATATCGGCAGTTGAGGGTTCATAGAAGCCATCTTCGCGTGGCCATTTTAATGATGGTGTAACCATTTTGCTTGGACTATTAAGGGCATAAGCCTTGCCCTCCTCAGGCACCCACCAAACCAAATTTCGTTGGACACCTGAAAATGTTGTGCGAGGGTCATATACGAAGCATCCTCTGCCCGTGGGGTTTCTCTTAACGCGGAATTCGGCTCCACCAACCCCGAGCTTGTTCGGCTGAATATTCCTAATGACTAGAGCACGCGCACTTCCATGGGAAAATGCCTCTTCTATTGATTTGGCGTCGTCGGAGTTCGATCGCGCTCGATACTTTGCTAAATCGGCTGCGGCGCAAAGGGTTGCACTGGTAAGTGTGATTACTGCAAGAAGTATTCTTGCCTGATTTGCCTTGAATATCATCATGGCTGCCTCCTCTTCGCCTGCATGCTTTTGGATGCCACGGAAGGGAGCTTAGAGCGTGACACCCTGCGCCGCCAAGGGTATAGATGGGTCCGCATGCAACCGGGTGAGCCAATCGGCGGGAAGATTCTGACCGGGTGACGAAGGAAGGCAGAGGGCGGCCCCCAGGAGGACCGCCCCCGATTCTGCTACGTGCGGATGGCCTGGACGGTGAAGGCCGTGGCCGTCCTCACTTCCGGTACTCCTCTTGAACCTCATCCAGGTATTCGTGCAAGGCGTCGAGCGCCTTCCGGAGGTCTCCCTTCGGGTCGCGGATGGCACCGGAGACCGGACTATCCGAGGGAGGCGGGAGGAACTCCAGGGCGTGCCGCGCGGCGTCTACCACGGCACGGAGCCGCGCCTTCTCCTCCAGCCGCAAGAGGATGGGGTCCTGTTTCCGGTGTAGCGCCTGGACGTAGACTTCTACGACGTAGCGGGCCATGTAGTCCAGAGACCACACGATAAACGAGCGCGTATCTTGGCCCCGGCTCATGGCGGCGTGAGCCCAGCTCGCCCGCTGGCTTTGGGTGGGCTTGAGGGTAATCTGGAGGGGGTCCGTCAGCCGCGCCACGTCCCCAGCTCCTTTTCCAGGCGATCGGCCAGAGCGCCGATCTCGGGAGCAATGGCGGCTCCCACGGCGGCAAGGTGCTCCTCATGGGGGGTGTCCTGGGAGCCTTCCTCCGGTTCCGCGAGGAATCCCTGGACGTATCGCAGGTCCGCCACGGCGGCCCGGAGACTGGCCCGGAGGAATCCTTCCGGATGGTTGGGCCACTTTCCCCAGTATTCGAGGATGAGATCGAAAAGGAGATCCGCGGCCCCTCGGAGGGAGGCGTTGGCTTTGGGGTCCGGGACGTACAGCAGGAACGTCTCCCGGAGGACGGGAAAGTCCTCAAAGCGGGCGGGGTCGATGATCGGCGGAATGGCGGGCCGTTCCGGCTGTGGCGGCATCGGTGGGATGCCGGGCGGCATTGGAGGGGGTGGTGGCGCGGTAGACTGCGCAGTTAGCTCGGGCATGGAATCATACTCCTTGCTTGGGTCAGGTCCGGCGGATGTGTTCCAGCACCCCGCCGGGCCGTCTGTTGGTCCGCTCCCTTCTGGGAACGGAGGTTTGAACCGGGGGCCGCGATGGCTCCCGGCTCGCGATTACATGCGGTGTCACCCGGCGAGCCGGATCACTTCGGCGCGTGGCTTACCGGCGAGTGCAGCCGCAATTTCTCCGCCGACATGCTCGACTAGCGCCCGCGTGGGCTCGACGGAGACGTGCGAATACCGGCGAGTTGTCGCCGCAGAGGAATGGCCTACGGCCTTCCCTACCAGGGCCTCAGAGAAGTTTGCCGCGACTCCCCGGGTGACGTAGTGGTGTCGGAGATCGTGTAGACGGGCCTGGGGTGGCAGCTTCGCGGCTGCCCGGACTCGACGCCATGTGTATTGAATGGCATAACCCGCCTCATGGTGAGTGACGGGGAAAACGCGCGCGCGGGGCTCGGTAGAGGGTGCTCCCTCTCGGAGAGACGAAAGCAAGGACGCGGCGGCGCTGTTGAGAGCGATCTCCCGGGGGCCGGTTTTTGCCGAGCGGAGTCGGAGACGCATCCCGGGAAGATCGACCTCCCCCCAGGTCAGGCCCGTAATCTCTCGGCGGCGCGCTCCCGTCAAGGCGAGAAGCCGGATGGCCGCGACGGTGTCGCCCGCCTCCGGGCGGCGCTCTTCTTCGGCGTTAAGGGCGGCACCGAGAAGGGCCAGCTCTTCGTCAGAGAACTCCAGGCCCCGGGCCACCTCCCGATTCCTTGTGATGTCCGCTGTGGGATTGGGTGCCGTGTGGCTACGATAGCCGCTATCAGCCGCGAGCCTCAGAACCAGGGAGAGAGCGGAGAGAGCGCTGTTTGCGGCGTAGCGCCCCCGGGTTTTCGTGACCTCCGAAAAAGCGCGCCGCACGGCCTGCCCGTCGATTTCGTCCACAAGATGGGAGCCGAGCACCTCCCGGAGGGCTGCGAAGCTCTCGGCGTACTTCGCCGCCGTGCTGGCGGTGATCTCTCCCGCCTCAACGCGTGCCCGGCAAGATGCCAAGAAATTTTCCTCGAAGCTCCCCAGGGTCTTCCCGTCCTCCCGCTTCGCGAAAGGGTCTTCGCCGTTCTCTAACCTCACAAGGTAGCCGCGAGCCTTGGCCCGGGCCTCGTCAAGGGTGAAGGTGCCGAAGTCCCCTAGCTCGTTCATGTGCTGCCGTCCGCGATGCCGGTAACGGAGGACCCACCCCTTTCGACCGCTGGGCAGGAGCCGGAGCCCAAAGCCGCGCACCTCGGTATCCCAGAGGATCTCGACGCGGAAGACAGGTTTCTCCTGTGCCCCCATGTAAGAGGTGCCGCTATGCCGGGCGGCTTTGCACTGGCGCAAGGTAAGCCGGAACGCGGTACGCTTTGCGGCATGTTGCGGCCTGAGTGCGGGACTAGCGTCAGTCATGGGGTGCCTTTCGTGTCAGCAGAATGTCAGCAATCTGCCGGGAATGTTAGCGTAGGTCCGCGTAGAAAGCAAGGCCGGGTGGCCGCGCAAACCTCTGAAATGCAAGGGCTTAGCGTATGACAACGAAGAGCATCGTAGAGCAGAGTAGGGTCGTGCTCGAAATGATCAAGTTCGAACACACGCTGTTCGCCCTCCCCTTCGCGTTCCTGGGCATGCTCCTGGCCGCCCGGGGCGTGCCTTCCTGGTGGACGGTGCTCTGGATCGTCGTCGCCATGGTGGGGGCGAGGAGCGCCGCCATGGGCTTCAACCGTCTCGTGGACCGCCGCATCGACGCCGCCAACCCCCGCACGGCCCAGCGCGCCTTGCCCGCCGGCCTGATTTCTCCCGTGGCCGTCGGCCTGTTCGTGGCCGCCAGCTCGGCCTTGCTCGTGCTGGCCGCGTGGCGGCTCAACCGTTTGGCCCTGGCCCTGTCGCCGGTGGCGCTCGGCATCCTCTTCCTCTACTCCTACACCAAGCGGTTCACCTGGGGATCGCACCTCTTCCTGGGCCTTTCCCTCGCCGGGGCGCCGTTGGGGGCTTGGATCGCCGTCCAGGGCAACGTCCAGGCCACGCCGCTGATCCTCGCTGGGGCGGTGCTCACCTGGGTGGCGGGGTTCGACGTGCTCTACGCCCTTCAGGACGAAGAGTTCGACCGGCGGACGGGCCTGTTCTCCATTCCCGCCCGCTTCGGCACGGTGGGAGCGCTCTGGATCTCGGCCGCTCTCCATGCCGCCACTCTCACCTTGCTGGCCCTGCTCCCCCGGGCGTACCCGCCCGGCCTGGGCTCCTGGTATTGGCTGGGCTGGGCCGGCTGCCTCCTCCTCATCTCCTACCAGCACTGGATCGTCCGCCCCGGCGACCTCTCGCGCCTCAACGCGGCCTTCTTCACGGCCAACGGCGCGCTGTCGCTTTGGTTGTTCGCGGCCACGGCGGTGGACGTGCTGAGCTAAAGCCCTTCTCCTTCAGGAGAGGGGTTGGGGTGAGGTCGCCGCGACCGCCCTTGATATACTGGCCTCGTGAGCACAGACACAACCGAGACGGACATCCATCCCGAGACTTTCCCCGCGCCCCTGCGCGACATCGCCGCCAAGGTGAAGGAGGGCGTCCGCCTGGACGCCATCGACGCCTTGACGTGCCTGACGACGCCCCACCTCCTCCACCTGGGCAAGCTGGCCGACACCGTCCGCCGGAGGATCAACGGCAACGTCACCTACTTCAACGTCAACCGGCACATCAACCCGACCAACGTCTGCGTCTACACCTACAACTGCAAGTTCTGCAGCTTCGCGGCGCTTGAAAGGCGAGAGCCACGCCTGGCAGATGAGCCACGAGGAGGTCTACGCCCACGCCGCGGACCAGGGGGGCAACCGCGGTCACCGAGTTCCACATCGTGGGCGGCCTGCACCCCGACCTCTCGCTCGACTGGTACGAGGAGATGCTGCGGGGCTTGAAGGAGCGCTTCCCCAAGGCCCACCTGAAGGCCTTCACGGCGATCGAGATCGGCTGGTTCGCCAAGCGCGAGAAGATCTCCATCGAAGAGGTTCTGCGCCGGCTGCGCGACGCGGGCCTGGGCTCGCTCCCCGGCGGCGGCGCCGAGATCTTCCACTCCGAGGTGCGCGAGATCATCTGCGACGGCAAGCTCGACGCCGAGCGAGTGGATCGAGGTCCACCGCATCGCCCACAAGATGGGGATCAAGAGCAACTGCACCATGCTCTACGGCCACGTCGAACGGCCCGAGCACAAGGTCGACCACCTGCTGCGCCTGCGCGCGCTCCAGGACGAGACGGGCGGCTTCAACGCCTTCATCCCGCTCGCCTACCACCCCGAGAACAACTACATGGGGCTGAAGTACCACACCACCGGGATGGACGACCTGCGCCACATCGCCACCTCGCGGCTGGTGCTCGACAACATCCCGCACATCAAGGCCTACTGGGTGATGATCACGCCCAAGCTGGCCCAGGTGGCCCTGCGCTTCGGGGCCGACGACATGGACGGCACGGTCGTCGAGGAGAAGATCTACCACATGGCCGGCGCCGGCACGACCCAGCAGCTCACCCGCTCGGAGCTCGAGCGGATCGTGCGCGAGGCCGGCTTCGTGCCGGTCGAGCGCGACACGCTCTACAACCCCATCGAGCCCGTCGCCGCCGCACTTGAAGCCCGAGACGCTCGGTTTCCACTACCTGGCGGTCGACGGCCCCATCGGCGTCGGCAAGACCACGCTGGTGGAGCTGCTCACCCGCCGCTTCGAAGGCGTCAAGATCCTCGAGGACGTGGACAACCCCTTCCTCGGCGATTTCTACCAGGACAAGCCGGGCGCCGCCTTCCAGACCGAGCTCTACTTCCTCCTCTCCCGCTACAAGCAGCAGCAGGACATCTCCCAGCGCGAGCTGTTCGACCGGGTGCTGGTCTCCGACTACACCTTCTGGAAGAACCGCATCTTCGCCTACCTGAACCTCTCGGACGACGAGCTGATGCTGTTCGACAAGCTCTACGCCCTCCTGGAGCCCCAGGTGCCGGTGCCCGACCTCGTCATCCACCTGGTGGCCGACGTCGACACCTGCATGGAGCGCATCCGCAAGCGCGCGAGGAACGTCGAGAGGACGATTTCACGAGGATTACCTCTCGGAGTTGATTGACGCGTACAATCACTACTATCATTATTACAGCCGGTCTCCTCTGCTGGTGGTGGACACGAGGCATCTCAACTTCCCCCAGCGGCCCGAGGACTTCGACGAGCTGATGCACCGCCTGTCGAAGCCCATCAAGGGGACCGAGTACTTCCAACCGCTTGGATCCCGCTGAAGCGGGACCGGGACGGATGCACAGCGCCCCCCGCGGCGCGGCCCGGCGAGCGAGGGCCTGATCTCCCTGCGGAGACAGCCACCTCGCGCCATCGCACGGATCACCGCGAACCCGCGGGCCTGCCAGAGGCCCTTCCGTCCTCCGCGCGCGGAAGGGTTTTCTCATTTCTGTGTCTCAGAAAGGAGACTCGCAATGGCAGGCGAACCGAAGAGCATCACGGTTCCGTGGGTAGCTGGGGCATCCGGACGCGGCGACCATCTCGTCATGGTCACCGCCTACGACCATCCCCAAGGGCGTACGGCCGACGCGGCCGGAGTCGACGTCATCCTGGTGGGCGATTCGCTCGCCATGGTGGTGCTGGGCCATCCGGACACCCTGTCGGTCACCATGGACGAAATGATCCACCACACCCGGGCCGTGCGGCGGGGCGTCAAGCGCGCCCTGCTCGTGGCCGACATGCCGTACGGCTCGTTCCACCTGGGAGCGGACCACGCGGTGGGCAACGCCATCCGCTTCGTCAAGGAAGCCGGCGCCCAGGCCGTCAAGATCGAAGGCGCCCGCCCCGAGCTGGTCGCCGCCATGACGGCCGCCGAGGTGCCCGTCATGGCCCACCTCGGGCCTCACCCCGCAGTCCGTCCACCGCCTCGGCGGCTTCAAGGTCCAGGGTCGCGACGACGCGGCCCGCCGCTTCATCCTCGAAGGCGCCGAAGCCGTCGAGGACGCCGGCGCCTTCTCGCTCGTCCTCGAATGCGTCCCCTCCGACCTCGCGGCCGAGGTCACGAGACAGCCTCTCCATTCCCACCATCGGCATCGGCGCCGGCGCCGGCTGCACCGGCCAGGTGCTCGTCTACCACGACCTCCTGGGCCTCGAAGAACGGATCGCCCCCCGCTTCGTACGGCGCTACGCCGAGCTGGGGCACGCTCTCCCGCGAGGCCATCGCCCAGTTCGCCGCCGACGTCCGCGAGGGCCGCTTCCCGGCTCCCGAAGAGAGCTACGGCGGGGGCGGCGGGAGGACGCCGAAGGTGGTGGAAGAGCCGGCGAAGCTCTACGGGTGAGGGATCAGGATGCGACTCCTGCCGTCGACTCCGACCGAGAAGGCTGACGCTGCCTGCCGCTCCCGGTGAGAGGGTCGCCTGGACAGAGGGCCGGGGAGACGACGGCATGCGGCCTTCGTGCCCACCATGGGCGCGCTCCACGAGGGGCACCTCTCCCTCGTGCCCCCAGGCTCGCCCGCGAGGGCCGGTCCGTGAGCTGGCCGGCCTGCCGGGTCGTGGCCTCCGTCTTCGTCAACCCGACCCAGTTCGGGCCGAACGAGGACTTCAACCGCTACCCGCGCCAGCCGGAGAAGGACGCCGCCATGCTCGAAGAAGCCGGCTGCGACCTCCTCTTCCTGCCGGGCGTCGAGACCATCTACCCTCCAGGCAACGCCACCTTCATCGAGCCGGCCGGCGCCGCCGAAGGGCTGGAAGGGGCCTGCCGCCCCGGCCACTTCCGCGGCGTCGCCACCGTCGTCTGCGCCCTCTTCAACCTGGTGCGGCCCGACGTCGCCGTGTTCGGCGAGAAGGACGCCCAGCAGCTCGCCGTGATCCGGCAGATGGTGCGCGACCTCCATCTCCCGGTCGAAATCGTCCCGGGCCCGACCGTGCGCGAGGCGGACGGGCTCGCCATGTCCTCGCGCAACGCCTACCTCTCTCCCGAAGAGCGGCAGGCCGCGACGGTGCTCTATCGCGTCGCTGCGCGCCGCCGGAGAGCGATCCGGGCGGGCGAGCGCCGGGGCGAAGAGGTCCGGCGGAGCCTGCGGGAGGTCCTGAATACCGAGCCCCTCGCGCGTGTTGAATACGCCGAGGTGGTCGACGCGGAAAGCTTCCAGCCGGTCGAGATTCTCGCAAGGCCGTCTGGTCCTCCCCCTGGCCGTGCGAGTCGGGGGGACGCGGTTGATCGACAACTTCCAGCTCACGCTCGACAGAGCCCGTTGGAGATATCGAAGCCATGAAGCGCACCCTGCTCAAGTCCAAGATCCACCGGGCCACGGTGACCGGACGCCAACCTCCACTACCAGGGCTCGGTCACCATCGACCCGCTCCTCATGGAGGCGGCCGACCTCGCTGCACTACGAGCGGGTGGAGATCTACAACGTGCACCAACGGCGAGCGCTTCGCGACCTACGCCATCCCCGGCAGGCCCGGCAGCGGCGAGATCGTCATCAACGGCGCCGCCGCCCACAAGGCCGGCACGGGAGACGTCGTCATCCTCGCCACCTACGCCGACTACGAGGACGCGGACTGCCGCTCCCACCAGCCCTCGCTCGTCTTCGTGGACGAGCAAGAACCGCATCGTCGCCCAGTCCGCCGAGCGGCTGGAAGAGGCCGTCCTGGCGGGAATGCTGTGAGATTCGCCGCCCTCGCCTTGCTGGCGGTCAGTGCCACGACAGGCCTGCTCACCCTGGCCTGCCGTGGCACCGCCGCCGCCCGCTCCGAAGGCCGCGGAACCCGGAGGGACCATGCCATATCGAAACCATCCTCCAGCGCTCCGTCCCCAGCCAGCCCGGCGACCAGCTCCGCGACGTGGCCCGGGACGAGGCCGCCTGGAAGGATCTCTGGGACCGCCTGCGCGCAAGGCGACGGCGGCATCCTCCCCGCCGAGCCCCCCGCCGTGGACTTCACCCGCGACATGGTCCTCGTGGCCGCCATGCCCACCCAGTCCTGCGTCGCCAAAGTCACCATCCGAGGCGTCACCCAAACCGGCGGCGAGCTGGTGGTCGACCTCCTCGAAGCCCCACCCGCGCCCAACTGCGTCTGCATCGTCGCCGAGCGGCCTCTCCACGTGGTGCGGTTGCCGAAGGTGGATGGGGAGGTGCGCTTCGACGTCGAGGTGGGCGTGACGAGCTGCTGAGCCCTCACCCCCCCGGCCCCCTCTCCCGCCCCCTCCCTCCGCCCTCCCCGGGAGAGGGGGAGCAGGTTTGTCTGATTTTGCTTTTCTCCCCCTCTCCCGTGGGCGGGGGTAAGGGAGGGGGCGGGAGAGGGGGCCGGGGGGGTGAGGGTCCGGCTCCGCCGATCCGCCCAAGTAGAACTAGAATGGCCAAGGAGGTAGGAATGACCATCGCAACAACCCCACTCACCCCACCCGAAACAACCTTCCAGGTCGAGCCGCTCACCATCGCCGGCCGCACCTTCAAGTCCCGTCTCTTCCTGGGCACGGGCAAATATCCCGACTTCCAGACCATGGCCGCCGCGCTGGACGCTTCCGGCACCGAGGTGGTGACGGTCGCTCTGCGCCGCGTCAACCTGGGCGAGCGCGGCCAGGGCTCGCTCCTCGACTTCGTCGATCCGGACCGCTACCTGCTCCTGCCCAACACCGCCGGCTGCTACACGGCCGACGAGGCCATCCGCACCGCCCGCCTCGCCCGCGAGCTCGGCGGCTGGAACTGGGTCAAGCTCGAGGTCATCGGCGACCAGAAGACCCTCTTCCCCGACAACGTCGAGCTCCTGAAGGCCACCGAGACCCTGGTAAACGAAGGCTTCATCGTGCTCCCCTACACCAACGACGACCCGGTCATCTGCCGCCGGCTGGAGGAGCTGGGCGCCGCGGCCGTCATGCCGCTCGGCGCCCCCATCGGCTCCGGCATGGGCATCCGCAACCCGGCCAACCTGCGCATCATCCTGGAGCAGGCCAAAGTCCCGGTCATCGTGGACGCCGGCGTGGGCACGGCGAGCGACGCCGCCCTCGCCATGGAGCTGGGAGCCCACGGCGTCCTCATGAACACCGCCGTGGCCGAGGCCAAGGACCCCATCCGCATGGCCCGCGCCATGAAGCTCGGCGTCGAAGCCGGCTGGCTCGCCGCCCACGCCGGGCGGATCCCGAGAAAGCTCTACGCCTCCGCCTCCTCGCCCTTGACGGGCCTCATCGAATAAGCCCTTTCGGGAAAGCTCCTGCCCTCCTGGTATCCTCCCGGGCCGTGACCACGTTCGCGAAAGTCGCCGTCCCCCTGGGCGCTCTGCTCTGCCTCGTCCCGGGGGTGCCCTCCTGGCTCGCCCTGCTCGCCGGTATCGCGCTCGCCGTCACCCTCGGCAATCCGCACCTGGCGAACACAAAAAAGGTGACGGCGAAGCTTCTGCCCTACTCGGTCGTGGGCCTCGGCGCGGGGATGAATTTGAACGTCGTCGCGCGCGTCGGCGCGGCGGGGATCGGCTACACCGTCGTCGGCATCACGCTCACCCTCGGGCTCGGCTGGATTCTCGGGCGGCTTTTGGGCACGCCGCGCGACACCTCGACGCTCGTCAGCGTCGGCACCGCCATCTGCGGCGGCAGCGCCATCGCGGCGGTCGGGCCGGCCATCGAGGCGAAGTCGCAGGACATGTCGGTGGCCTTGGGCACGGTCTTCCTGCTGAACGCCACGGCGCTCGTCCTGTTTCCACCCATCGGCCACGCCCTCGGGCTGAGCCAACTCCAGTTCGGGCTGTGGGCGGCGCTCGCCATCCACGACACGAGGCTCGGTCGTCGGCGCGGCCATGCAGTACGGGCCGGAAGCGCTCGCCATCGGCACCACGGTCAAGCTGGCACGCGCCCTGTGGATCGTCCCCGTGACGGTGCTGTTCTCCTACGCTCACCTGCGGCGGAACCGGCAGGCCGGCGCGCCGGCGGGAGCCGCGAAGCGCCCCTGGTTCATCCTGGGCTTTCTCATCGCGGCGGCGATCGTCACCTGGATCCCGGCCCTGCACGATGCGGGGAAGCTGGTCGAAGCCGTAGCGCGGCGCTGCCTCGTGGCGACCCTGTTCCTGATCGGCGCGAGCCTCACCCGGGAGGCGCTGAAAAGCGTGGGGTTCCGGCCCTTCCTGCAAGGGCTGCTGTTGTGGTTGATCGTGGGCTCGGCAACCCTGGCCGCCGTGTTCTTCGGCCTGATCGGCTGAAGCTCATCTCCGGAGATCGACGAGCCAGGGGGTTGCACTCAACCCCCGCCTGCTCTACAATCCGCCTTCCGCACGACGGCAGTACCTCGTGCAGCCATAGCTCAACTGGATAGAGCGACAGACTACGGATCTGTAGGTTGGGGGTTCGACTCCTCCTGGCTGCACCATCTCAACCCCTTTAAATTCCGTTGCTTGGCTGTAGGATCTCAAAGCTCCTCCAGGGTGCCGTGTAGCTCGTGGACCACTCAAGGACCACAGGCCCGGAGGCTCCCACGGCTCCCTGCGAGGCACGGGACGGCCCTCGCGCCGCCTATAGGGAGATCTCGTCGGCCTACAGGGAGATAGCGCCGGACATCCCGAGATCTGGCGGCGTATAGGGAGATATCCGCCGATACAGGGAGATACCGCGCCAGATCTGGAGATGTTGCCAGATATCTCGGGATCTTCGGCCATATCTCGGGATCTGGCGGCGTATGGGGAGATACCGGGCACCTATCTGGAGATGTCGCCAGATATCTCGGGATCTTGGGCCGTATCCCGGGATCTGGCGGCGTATGGGGAGATATCGGCACCCCATGGGGAGATGTCGCGGCGTATCTGGAGATGTCGCCAGATATCTCGGGATCTTGGGCCGTATCCCGGGATCTGGCGGCGTAGGAGGAGATATCGGCACCTATGGGGAGATGTCGCGGCGCTATCTGGAGATGTCGCCAGATATCTCGGGATCTTGGCCCGTATCTCGAGATCTGGCGACGTATGGGGAGATATCGGCGCCTATGGGGAGATGTCGCGGCATAGCGGGAGATGTTGGCCAGAGATCTCGGGATCTTGGTCCGTATCCCGGGATCTGGCGGCGTATGGGGAGATATCGGCGCCTATGGGGAGATGTCGCCACATAGCTGGAGATATCGCCAGCGATCCCGGGACCGCTCCGCAATCCTGGATCTCGCGGTGTCATGCCGAGCCGACCAGGGTCGGCCAGCACCAAGCCGCATCCCTCGAAGCGGCAGGTATTGCAGGTCCAGGGGGCCCCGTGCGCACGCTGCCGTCGGCCACCGAATGGCGAAGGACTAGCCGTCTGAGCAGGGGGAAATCTGGACAAACAAGCTGAATTCACGCCAGACCGTCCCTGTTGCTGTCCTTGTCCGTCCTTGGCGTCCTTGGCTCTCGTCGGTTGAGGCCGAAGGCTTCCCTAGCTAAGCTAGGTAGGAGCCGACAAGATCATGACGCTAGACCCTGAGCCTTCCCCTGGATCTTGAAGAGCGCCTTCAGAAAGAGGCCAATCGGCAAGGCCTGCCCGCGCATACTCTGGCCCTCCGATTGCTGGATCAGCACCTTCCTTCCACGGAACCCCGAAAGGAGCTGGTCAACTTGCTCCAATCCTGGATTCAGGACGGAGATGCCCAAGAGCAGAAGGAGACCGGCGAGTACCTGATCGAGGCGTTGGACAAGGATCGTCTCTCCAATCGCAGCCTCTTTCCGCAGGAGCTCAAGGGCGTTACCTGGTGAGCCGCACCATCGTGCTGGACGCCGGACCTCTCGGTTTGGTCACGAACCCGAAGCAATCTCCCCAAAGTCTGGCTTGTGCTCAATGGCTGCAAGCACTGGTCGCCTCGGGCGCGCAGGTCATTGTGCCCGAGATCTCCGACTACGAGGTGCGCCGCGAGCTGCTGCGTGCTCAGAAGCTGAAGGGGATCGAGAGGCTGGCTGCCTTGGCCGGCCTGCTGCACTACCTGCCGCTATCGACCGCCGCCATGCGTCAGGCCGCCGTTCTGTGGGCGAAAGCTCGGCAGCAGGGGCAGCCCACCGCAGGAGACAAGGCTCTGGACGGGGACGTAATCCTCGCAAGTCAGGCGATGACGCTCGGAGGCTCCGGACGTATTGATCGCGACCACGAACGTCGGCCACCTTTCCCGCTTTGTACCTGCTGAGCTCTGGCTGAATATTCAGCCCTCATAACTATCCACGCCAGGCAAGCCTCTTGGCTGGCTTCTCTGGTCTGGGCCACGGCGCACCCGTCGAAGTCGGTGCTTGCCTTCACAAGTGAACTCCAAGCTTCTGAAGGTACAGGCATCTTCCTGACCCTTGAACAGAAGTTTTCTCGCGTCTCCAATAAGTAGGGCTAGGTATCGCTGTGAAGGTGGCGCTGCTATGCAGAGATGCGGCACGACAACTGCGCAAGCGTCGTCAGGCTTCCGCATTGGTGGCTATCCAAGGGTTGCTGGCTTCTATTGCGTCCGTATTTGTTCCCTGCCACGGAAGCCATCAATAGGTGTGGAATCTGCCCAGATCTCTTGGAAGTAAGTAAATGGCAATCCATGGGCTCAGTATCTATCTCCTCAAAGAGGCCATTCTTGACCCCGCGCCGTGCATTAATTTTGAGGCTGCTACGGGACTGGAGACTCTTACTGGCATTGGGGCCGAGTCTTGGCACTTGGTGATACGCCAAGGTGATGAACGCTATCCCGATTGGGCGTACTTCTTTGCTGATTTTGTGGATCTAGACCTTATCGGGAAAACGAGGTCTATTGGAGCGTTGCTCCTTGTGCCCGCCGCTGGTCGATTGTTCGGTCTGACCTTCGGGACCGGCCGGCATCTCCTTATTCCAGGAACTTGGGAAGAGCGGTTCGGACTTCGGGTTACCTTAAACTCTCTGGACGAGGATAAGATCCGAAGCATAGATAAGAAGACATTCGAGGCAGTCTCTCTGCATGCACGAGAGCAAGCGAGTGAGGATTCAGGAACGGCTGCCTTTGGACTTGATGTAGAGAGAGACCTTCTTCGGGCGGTTACCGGGACACCCAACGCCGTCGAATTAGGCAAGCGCCTGACGGGAATGGACTCATTGAAGGCACACATCGACGTCGAGTTCCAGGATCTAGAGGCAGCGTTGACCCGCTACTATGGGAAGTATCTCGATAATAGTTACCGTGAGAAGTTCCCCTGGGTAGACCACATCTCAGAAGTTACTGACAGGTCTCTTTCCGATGAGTTAGATCGTGCCTTGGTTCAGCGCTTAGGTGCCCAAGATTACAAGGGATGCTGGTTGGCTTGTCCGGAGATCGTTGAATGGGCAGACGTGAGAGGTTTCCGCTACGGGCAGGCTAGAAAATACGTTGAATACCACGACCTTCGCCTCCCACAGTTCATGCTTTCTGTTTCTCCTCCTCAGTCCGTCGATCGAGAAATGCTCGGGCGGCGCCGTGCCTTCTGCATAAGAGACGACGATCGAGTGATGAAGGACTGGTCAATCTATGAGTGCCTTAACTGTGAGATAGACCATGAAGGCATGGCGTTCCTCTTAAGCTGCGGGCACTGGTACCGTATAGACCAAGATTTTGTAACTCGGGTCAACCTCTTTGTTGATAAGATACCTCGCTTCGAAGGAGCTCTGCCCATTTTCGAAGACTCCAACGAAGCCGCCTACAACTCTCGTGTAGCGCTAGCGGATCCACGTACGTTCGCACTTATGGACCGGAAAGAAATCCGATATGGAGGCGGGCCCAGTAAGTTTGAGTTTTGCGATCTGTTTACGTGCGATCGCGACCTGATCCATGTAAAGCAGTATGGTGGCTCAAGCTTACTAAGCCACCTCTTTTCCCAAGGGCTTAACTCGGCAGATCTCTTTCTGGGAGAGGCCGACTTCAGACAGCTTGTGTATGGTAAGCTTCCAGAGAGTCATCGTTGCTTTGATCCCGTGGAACGACCGCGCCCCGAGACGTTCCGAGTCGTGTTCGCCGTTATTAGCCAATCGAAGGGGGCTCTGTGGCTCCCCTTCTTCTCTAGGCTCTCATTGCGGCATGCGTGTAAGCGCCTCCAAACTCTCGGATATCGCTTTGCCTTGGCCAAGATAGAGGTTGCGGAGAGCGTTACAATGGGGCGGTATCGAGGTCCCACCAAGAAGACCTTTTAGTTCGCCAGAAGTGAAGGAGCCAAGGCAGACCCACGTGAGAGGGTGGCTTGCTGGGACTGGTTCTACTACTAGCGCCGCCGCCTCGCGATATCGGCCTTGCGGCGCTCTTCATATTCTCGGAGGAGCCGCCGCAACGCTTCATCGGCCAACTCGGTAGAGGTGTAATAACGCCCGTTGTCGTCAAGCCAGCGCCAAGTGTCGCCCTCGGTCAGCTCCAGCCGGTAGCGATCCAACTCGCGGACATTTGCCAGCCGATCATAATCAGAGCGGCCGCCGTGGCAGAGAATCACGTCGAGGTTGTCACCTCGTCTGAAAAAGATCGCCGGGTCACCGAGGAGGTTCCCCGCCGCGACTCTATATGCACCCTCGACTTTCTCGCCCTTAATCGAACCGTCCTCGGCTTTGAAGCCCTCAGGGGTTGGCTCAAGGCGCGCAACTACCTCCTCCAGACGTTCGTCAATCGCCTTGCGCTCCCTGAATGCGGCCTGAATCCCCTCATCGGAATTGCGGCGCATCTCTCGGGCTTCTGCGGCATGGAGGGACCGGCGAATGCGTTCCGCCATATCTTCCACCTCTTCCTCGCCGACAGTCCCGCCGGCTTCCTGCACCTTCTGCTCGATAACAGCAGCGAGGGCTGGTAGCCCATACCGCTTGCCGGCATGAACGTGTCTGCGGCAACCACTTCGGAACACTGTCATCCTCCGAATAGAGGACGATCCGTGTCCACCCAGCATCAAGGCACATTTCCTTGATAGCCATTTCTTCAACCGCAGTCCATCTCGTCTGCCCCCATCCTTCTCGGTAGATCACTACCACGATCCGAGACTCGCGTCTGAATACTCCTCGGAAAGTTTCGAGACCGTCGCGAGCGACCAGTCTTCTTGATTATGGGGAAAGAAGAAGTTCGACCGAACGCGGGATTGCAGTAGTTCATAGAGTTCCTGCGCAATGTTCACGTCTTGCATCAGGCAAGAGATGGCAACCTCATACTTGTAGTCCACAGCGCACTCCTTGGGGGTTCTAGAACGACGACAGTGGCGCAGGAGCCTTAAGCGAATCAGGCCACGAGACTAGAAACAATAAGCGCGCACAGCCTAATAGGTCTCGCCCGAATATGGAAGAGCCCAGGAGATAGGTGCCAACCCTTGGAGACAAAGCCTACTCGGCTCTCCTCTATCTTGCCGCCCCTCTGAGCCTCTCTTCTCCCCAGAGGACGCGAGAACCTGTGCCTTGACGGTCTATTGAAGCATTGCCAAGGCCCAGAAAGGCGACCCACACCTCCGGAAATTCGAGCGAAACCGTCCGCCGGGTATACCTCCATCCACCTCTCCATCGAGAGACGCTTTAGGAAGCCTGGGAGTTCAGTCCAGCGTGCCGAGCTCTACCCACCCACGAAGGGCAACGCGGGCGGGAAGCTCCCGATTGGGAAGAGCGCAGCCCGGTTCCCCTTTCGTATCTTGTCGGCGGCTTCGCGGTAGGCAGCGACGAACAGGCCGTACATCTCCCGGAACGCCAGGCGGGCAACGCTGCATCCTCCGTAGACGCGGTCTTACCTCTTTGGTAAGATGACGCTCATGAAGTCGGCAACCCGTGTGACCAGTAAGGGGCAGGTCGTCATTCCCAAGTCTGTGCGCGAGCACCTCCGGTGGGTATCGGGCACTGAGCTGGCGGTTGAGACGCTTGGCGATGGTGCCGTGCGTTTGACTCTGCTCAAGGCTGGAGATCCCATCGACAGCCTCTATGGCTGCCTGAAGGATCTCCCGGGGAATCCTCTCGCGGATCTCGAAGCCGAGCATAGGGCCGAAATCGAAGCCGATGAGCACTGGAAGCGTCGCGGTCGTTGATTCCTGGGCAATCCTGGCATTCCTGCGCGCTGAGGAACCTGGCGCGACAGCGATGCGCCGCTATCTCCGCCGCGCGCAAAGCGGCAACCTCCGCCTGCTGTTGAACGTGGTCAACCTCGGCGAGGTCTTCTATCGCCTTCTCCAACTTACCGGTGAGACGCAGGCCGAGGAGCGCCTCACCCAAGTGAAGGCGCTTCCGATCGACATCGTACCGGCTCGTGAAGCTCTGGTTCTCGAGGCAGCGCGAGTCAAAGCGGCTTACCCTCTCTCCTATGCTGACGCTTTCGCTGTTGCCACCGGCCGGCTGGAGAAGGCGCCCGTTCTCACCGGTGACCCGGAGATCCTGGCTCTATCCGCCACCGTGGTCCGCGTCCGCAGGCTGGATCGGCATCCGGTTGAGCCGTGAGAAGTGATAGCACGATATCGTTAATTAAAAGGCGAGAGGCCCCGGCCGTTGGCGCGGCCGGGGATCTTTCATCCGGGCCGATTCTCAGTATCCCGCGATGGAGCAGGAGAGGCTATCGACGGTGTAGTACGGCGTCTTCACTCCCCACGTGGCGTAGCCCAGACAGTTGCACGGCCAGGATCCGCTCGCCGACGACGGTGGTGTGGGCTGCGTCCGAATAGTAGGTCGTCGTGACCTCGTTGCTGGGGCAGGCCTGGGCGGTCTGAGGCATTCCGAGGGTGAAGGCCCCCACCATCAGGGCGAGCGCGAGCATCAGTCCGAAAATCCGCTTCTTGGTCATTTTTATCTCTCCTTTTTCCCGTGTTTGAGTTGGCTGACGGCCGCCTGGGCGTTTCAGAAAGCCCTAAGCGGCTCGTCAGTCCTTGAGATGCAGGAGAGCTGTGGAGGTTACGGCGACCCCGCGGCGCCGGCGAGTTGGTGCCGCAACACGGTGGAGGCGTAGGGGATCAGGGTCTCGCGGAGCGCCGCGGCCGGGATCGCCGAGTCCGCCGCCTGTTTGGAAAGCTCCTTGCGCAGGGGGAGATGGTCGCGGAGGATGAACACCACCTCGTCGATCCACGGCTCCAAGGTCTTCAGGAGGCCGTCGGTGGGCACCGCGGAGTCCCCCTGGAGGGTCTTGGCGAGCAGGGTCTTCACGCCCGGCATGTTCGCGGCGCAGAGCAAGCGGGCCACTTCTCCGCTCGCCGTCAGATCCGAGGTGTTTTCGGAGCCGTCGCCTTGCGCCGTCCTTTGAGGCTCGGTGGTCATCAAGGCGCCCGCGTTGACGATCCCGAACAGGCCTGGGCCGATTCCGGGCACTTTGCGCGCCGTCCTGCGGACATGTTCCATGAACGTCAGATACGCATAGCGGGTGCCGCGATAGCCGTTTGGATAGTGGCACGACAGCCAGAGCGCCGCCACGCCCGCCATGAAGGCCGTCGCGTAGGAGGTGCCGTTGGAATAGTCATAGCCTCGGTACTCTTTGTAGTTCGCTTTGCGGACTTCCGCCGCCGGCGCGGAGATCGTGACGGTGCCGGGGGGCGTCCAGTTGCTGCGCTTCATTCCAGGTCGCCGACTCGGTGCCTCCGACACCCACTACTTCCAAGTAGTTGCAGGCTCGGCCGTGACAGCGCTATCGTGTCCGCTCGCCGCGATGACGAGGATGTTGGCGTGCGCCGCATGGACCACTTGCGGGCCCAGGAAGGGGAACGCCGATCCCCCGAGGCTCATCGAGATGACATGACAGCGTTGTTCCATCGCGTACCGCACGGCCCTCATGACGTTGGGTTGAAAGGGATACAAGAGGACGGAGCTGACACACCGGATCGGAATGGCCTGGGCATGAGGCGCCACGCCGGTGAGCCGGCCAACCCGTGGCGGAATGATGACGCTCGCCGTCGAAGTGCCGTGCCCGGGCTGCTGCTGCCCTCGCGCGGGCTCTTGCCCTTGGCTGTTGGGTTCGTTGGGCATGAAGCTGCGGCCGAGATCCGTGCGCAGGTTGCCGTTCTCCCAGACCTCATGCGGGAACCAGCCGGTGTCCGGATGGCCGATCCTGACGTTGATTCCGGGAGCGCGTCCCCGCCGTTCGATCTCGGCCCAGGCTTCGGCGATCCGCATGGCCTTGTGCTCCCAGCCCAGAGGAACCGCGGACGTGCTTTCGGGCTCCGGGGGAGGCTCCGGCCGGACGATGGGGGTTTCCGGATCACCCGGGCAAAGCCGCCTTCTCGGTCCGCAAGGCATGGGCCATGTCCCAGGGGAGGGGCGTACGTCGTCGAACGCCACATCCGGAATGGTGGCCACGAAGAGCGTATCGCCCCAAGCCTGTCCCTGGCCTGGAGCCGGGGCCTCGAAGGGTGGCGAGGGGAACAGGGGCTCCACTTCGAACCGGGCGCTCCAGTCCTGAAAGACCGTGGCGACGTCCGCCAGCGATTGATCCGGCCGTGCATCGATCAGAAACTGAAGCCCGTGCTCCCGTTTCGCGTTCGCAGGACATCCGTACTCCCGGCGCACCCGAAGCGGCCTCGACCTCGCGTTCAGCTCTGGCTTTCTGGAGCATACGTGTTCCTCCTTTGTAGGAGACTGTGCCACCCAGGTTATCCCACCTCGTTCGGTTGCGAGAGCAGCTCTGCTCGCGCTCTGACTCTTCATCTCCGCACTTCGTACTTTCACGCCGAAACGCCACGTCTTTCTCCGAGTGACGTAAGCCGAATCTCGCAGAGAGAGTCGTATCGCCTGTCCCCGTCCCCTACGACGCGTCATTTCAGGCTTGACACGTACGGCGGGCGAGAGCAGACTATGATCAGGCGTATGAATCCCTCCTCATCCTTCCCCGCTTCCCCGCGCCGAATCTCGCGCCGTGTCTTTTGGCTCGCCGCTTGCCTGGCCGTGACGCTCGCGGCGGGTCCGGCCGCTGCGGGCGACGACGTCTGGATCACCCTGGGCACCGACGCGTTCGCCAGCGCGAGCAGCCTTTTCTCCTCGGGGGCCGAGGGCAAGCCGCTGCCGCGTCTTGGCGAGGCCAGGGGTGTGGTGCTCACCCGCGTGCTCCGCTCGGACCTCGACGCGCTCAGCGCGCGGCTGCATGAGGATTTTCGGCGTTGCGGGGGGTTCATCGCTCACGAGAGCCTGGAGGAAGGTTTGGCGGAGCTTGCGCGCGTGTCGTCGCCCAGGCTCACGGTGGGAGCGGCCGGCTTTACGATCGATCAGCCTCAGTGGGTTCAGCAGGTTGCGGGCGCGGTCCAGGAGGCACAGATCCTCAGCACCATCACGTCGCTGTCGACGGGCTTCCCCAATCGCTACCACGCGCACCCCTCGGGCACCGCGGCGGTGAATTGGATTCGAGATCTCTGGCTGGGCTATGCCGCGGGACATCCCGGGGTGACCGTGGAGCTCGTTACGCACTCGAACACACCGCAGCGCTCGGTGGTCCTCAACATCCCCGGCACCACGCTGGCGAACGAGGTGGTGATTCTGGGCGGCCATCTCGACTCGATCGCACCCGGGTAGCTCGAACCCCAACTTCTCGGCGCCGGGAGCCGACGACGACGCCTCGGGCATCGCCACGATCTCCGAGGCCGCCCGCGTGCTCCTGGCCTCGGACTTTCAACCGCAGCGCACGCTCCGGATCATGGGCTACGCCGCCGAAGAGGTCGGGTTGCGCGGCTCGACCAGCCTGGCCGCCGCGTATCAAGCCGCGGGCCTCAACGTGGTGGCGGTGTTTCAGCAGGACCTGACGAACTACCACGGCTCGACCCAGGACGTGGCCTTCATCACGGACTTTACCAACGCCAACCTCACGACCTTCGTGATCGACCTGCTCGAGACCTACCAGCCGGAGGTCACCTGGACGACGACGGCTTGCGGCTACGCCTGCTCGGATCACGCCCCCTGGCACAACCGCGGCTACGCGGCGGTGTTCCCCGTCGAGGCCCGGTTCGGCGAGGAAACCCCGTTCATCCACACCACCGGCGACACTGTCGCGAGTCTCGGCAACAGCGCGGCCCACGCCGTCAAGTTCGCGCGTCTCGCGGCCGCCTTCCTGGTCGAAACCGGCCGCGACGGCGCGGCCACCAACGAGCTGTTCTCCGACGGCTTCGAAACCGGCAACACCGACGCCTGGTCGCAGTAGCCCTTCGTAAGAACGGCCGGCCCCCCTTTAGATCCGGCGAGCACCTCTAGGGGTATAACCCTCCGCAGCCCCAGCGCTGCCTCCCTGGAGATCGATTCCATGAAACCAACGACAGGATTCGTCTTCGCCGTCTTTGCCGCCGCCACCCTTGCTGTCCCCCCTCTCCACGCGACTGGAGTGCAGGTCGGCGTCTTGCCAAGCGGCGGCTGCCCGGGCGGGGCCGCGCCCTACTCCATCTACATCGACAACGAGGACTCGCGCAACGCCAACAGCCGCTCCGGCTGGATCAGCTCGATCCTCTCGACCCAGAACACCCACTTTTACCTCTGCAAGGTGGACGGGAGCCAGTTCAAGCACGTCCCCAACAACCCCTACATGGTGGTCTCCCTCGGCAGCTCCTGTCCGAACGTATCGAAGACCGTGATCCGCACCTTCGACTCCGACGACAGCAACAACCCGGTAAGCTGGACCGACATCGACTGGGTGGCGGAGGGGCTGCCCATCAACGTCGTCTGGCCGTGGCACACCTCTTTCAACGACCAGCGCAGGGACGTGAGCATCACCTTCTGCCTGTTTGACGGCAACGGCATCCACGCCGGCCCGATGCCCCAGTTCGGCTGGGACTACGGCGTTTTCGCCGCCCCCGGAGTGAGCTTCGCCACCGCCAGCGGCTTCGTCCACACCGACGACGAGGACCACGCGGTCTGGAACCGCTGGTGCGAAGACAGCTCGGTGTACCTGAACCGGCAAGGCTGGAACTGCACGCCCAACGCGCCGACCTACCGCAACTACGGCAACGGCGCGATGGAAGGCGGGACCAATACCGACCTGCGGATCGTGAGGGTGAAGGGAACGATCTACCCCGACGGGGCCTGCCGCGGCACGGAGAGCTGCGCGAACGCACCGCTGGACTGCGGCGCCTGCCAGGTCTGCGGCAACGGGATCTGCGAGGTCAACGAATACTGCCCGCAGGACTGCGGCTACTGCGGCGACCACCTCTGCCAGGGGAGCGAGACCTGCACGACCTGCTGCGGCGACTGCGGGCCGTGCCCGGGCGATCCTTGGGGAAGCTGCTATCAGCAGGAATGAGCTGGACGGGGCCGGCCGATCGGTGCCCCGAAGGAGGACACCGGCCGAGCCTGGGAGATTACAGGAAGCAGAGGCAGGAACCGGTGGGATAGGGAAAGGTGCAAATTCCCGACGCGAACCCGAGACACGTGCAGAGGCCTTCACAGTCGCCACCGGGCTGCCAACAGCTGGGGTTGTACATCTCGAAGCAATCGGAATCGGCGGAACGGGCGGGTGGAGCAAAGGACAGAACCACCACCGTGAGCGCTGAGACCAGGACCAGTTTCCAGACCTTCGTCATGGCGTCTCTTCTCCTGCGCACTGGGCGCGAAAAAGTTGAAACGCGAGAATTATGGCAGATCCCGTCTTCTCCGCGGTGGTACGGAAGAGAGCTCCGGCGGCCGGTCCAGGTCAGGCGCTCCTGGCCTCCATGGACGATTGGATAGGCCGGGTCTGGACGATTGGATACACAGGGGGCCGTTTTCGCCCCGATCTTCCGCTTTTTCCAGGTGGCACGCGCGTTGCTCTTTTGAGCTTGCGCCGGCGGCGAAAACAACCAACACTCACTTTTTGAGAGGTGCCAGATGTCCTCGAAGGCGACAGGTCTATTTCTCGTCCATTACCAGGTCGGAACCGGTGCGCCCGGCGCGCCCACGCTCAACCTGAGCCTGGCGGTCAACACCCCCCACAGGACGATTCACGGGACCGGAGACATCACCCAGGCCGTAAATCCGCCGGTGGACGTCCACACGCGGGTCGACGGCTCGTATCTCACGATTCTGTTCATGGGCAGCCCGAATCTCCTGGTCGAAGCCTCGGGAATGCCTCAGGTGCATTGGCCGGACCGGCGGCGGCCTCAGGGACCCGGACCGGTCATCCTGCCCAACTTCTTCCTCCGGATGATCCTTCAGGACTGGGAGAGCGGCGGCTCAGCCTACTATCGCTACCAGAACGCCGAAGGCGAGTGGGTCGAGGTCAACGACGCGCCGGTCAAGAAAGTCGACGCCTTGTCCAGCAAGGCGGCCTGATCGATCCGTATGAGACGCCCCCACCGCCTTGTCCTGGGCGGTGGGGCCTCCTACCCTGGGGTGGCACCGGGACGGGGCAGGACGGGCGGCACCGGGACGGGCGGGGAGACCTATCGCATCAGGCGGCTCACCGAGCAGACGTCCCGAACATGGCCGCGCAGCCAGCGGTGAGCCGGGTCGGCATCCAGCCGCGGGTGCCAGAGCAGGGAAACCGTGATCTCCGGCGTCGAGACCGGAAGGGGAAAGCTGTGCATTCCGGCGCGCAGGATTCCGGTGTGCCGTTCGGGAACCGTGGCGATCAGGTCGGAGGCCCGGGCGAGGGCCAGCGCGGCTGAAAAACCGTCGACGATCACAAGGATTTCCCGCTCCAGCCCGATCGACTCCAAGGCTTTGTCAATCGGTCCCTTTTCGAGACCCAGCCGTGAGACGCGGATATGATTGCAGGCCGCATAACGCGCGGGAGTGATCTCGCCCTGGGTCAGCTCGTGCCCCATTCGCACGACGCCGACGAAACGATCCCGGAACAAGGCCTGCGCACGCACCTCCGGGCTCGTCGTCATCGCCACAACTCCCGTTTCCAGGTCGACGGTGCCTTCGCGAAGAGGGGTGCTGTCTTTGTCCGGCTTCTGCACGAAGCGCAGCCGCACGCCGGGAGCTTCCTCGCTGACGCGGGCAATGAGGTCCGGTCCGAAGTTCTCCACGAAACCTTCACTGGTCCGTAGGGTGAACGTCCGGACCAGCTTCTTGAGATCGAGCTTCTCGGCAGGGCGGAGAACCGCTTCGCCGTCCTGCACGAGCTGACCGACCCGCTCACGGAGCTCGACCGCCCGGGGTGTGGGAACGAGGCCGCGTCCAGCCCGGACCAACAGCGGATCGCCCGTCGCCTCCCGCAAACGCGCCAGCGCCCGGCTCATGGCCGACGGGCTGAGCCGCAACCGCCGGGCAGCGCGCGCAACGCTCCCCTCGGCGAGCAGCACGTCCAGGGTGACGAGCAGATTGAGGTCGGGCCTCGACATGGCTCAAAACCTAGCACGGTTCCATCGAGGCGTGGCGTCAAACGCACGAGTAGAGTGCAGACCGCGCGCCTTCCGCCATGCCAGGCCGGCTGCTATGTTTCTGGCGAGGTTGAAAACAATGAATTCGAAGCCACCATCGATCCGGGGAGCGCTTGCCGGCCTTTCGCTCTCCATGCTGCTTTCCTCGCTCGGCACCAGCATCGCGAACGTCGGCTTGCCGGCGTTGGCCCAGGCGTTCTCCGCCCCGTTCCAGCAAGTCCAGTGGATCGTCCTCGCGTATCTCCTCGCCATCACCACCCTGATCGTGAGCGTTGGGCGGCTCGGAGACCTCGTCGGCCGCCGCCGGCTTCTACTGGCCGGGATCTTCCTGTTTACAGCGGCCTCGGTGCTGTGCGGCTTCGCGCCCACCCTCTGGCTGCTGATCGCCGCGCGGGCGGCGCAGGGGCTCGGAGCGGCCGTCATGATGGCCCTCACCCTGGCCTTCGTCGGGGAGACGGTTCCGAAGGAAAGGACCGGCAGCGCCATGGGGCTCCTCGGAACGACGTCCGCGATTGGCACGGCTCTCGGGCCCTCCCTCGGCGGCGTTCTGATCGCCGGGCTCAGTTGGCGGGCCCTCTTCCTGGTCAACGTACCGTTGGGTCTCCTGGCCTTTCTTCTCGCGCACCGCTACCTGCCTGTGGATCCCATTGATTCAATCGACCGTCCGGCAACGAATACGGACCGGGCGGGATTTGACCCCGCGGGCACGCTGCTGCTGGCGCTGACGCTCGCGGCGTATGCGCTCGCCATGACCCTGGGGAAGGGCCGGTTCGGTTCGCTCAACGTGATTCTGCTGCTGGCCGCCGCCTTCGGGGCCGGCCTCTTCGTGCTCACCGAAAGGAAAGCCAGATCGCCGTTGATCCAGTTGGCGACGTTCCGCGATCCAATTTTGAGCGCGAGCCTCGCCACGAGCGCGCTTGTTTCGACGGTGGTGATGGCGACGCTCGTGGTCGGGCCGTTCTATCTCTCCCGTGCGCTCGGGCTCGACGCGGCCCGGGTTGGGCTCGTCTTGTCCGTCGGTCCGCTCGTCGCCGCGCTGACGGGCGTGCCCGCCGGCCGCCTCGCGGACCGTTTTGGCGCCCAACGCGTGACCCTCGCCGGGCTCGTCGGCCTCGCGGCCGGTTCCTTGCTTCTCTCCATGCTGCCGGCGGCAGTCGGCCCTTCCGGCTACATTGGCTACATCGCCCCCCTCGTGATCCTGACCGCCGGCTATGGGCTGTTCCAGACGGCCAACAACACCGCCGTCATGACCGGGATCCGCCCGGACCGGCGGGGCGTCATCTCCGGCCTGCTCAACCTGTCACGAAATCTCGGGCTCATCACCGGAGCCTCCGTCATGGGCGCCGTCTTCGCGCTCGCCTCGGGGGCGAACGACGTCGCAACGGCCCCTCCCGAGGCCGTTGCCACCGGTATGCGGATCACGTTCGCGGCCGCGGCTCTGCTGATCGCCGTCGCGCTCGCTCTCGCAATGGGAAGCCGGGCGCGGCTTCGGCCATCGCCCGCCCGAGCCGATCAGGCCTCCGCCCGCGTTGCCCTTCGTAGGTGGACAAGAGGCTCAGGAGCCGTCGAGGTTGCAAAACCTCCCGCCCCCCCTCACGTACACTAGGCGTGACGGCCCACGCGGTCTCCTGCCGCCCGGCTGTCTTCTAAAGGGGGCACCCTACATGACACCCATTCTCGAGCTGCGGAACGTCCGTAAGGCCTATGGCGACCGCGTGGCGGTGGAAGACGTTTCGATGGCAGTGCCGGCGGGGAGCATCTTTGGGCTGCTGGGACCGAACGGGGCGGGGAAGACGACGACGCTCCGGATGATCATGAACATCGTGCCCGAGGACTCGGGGGAGGTGAAGGTCTTCGGACACCCCCGGACGCCCGGGGATCTGCGCCGGATCGGATATCTGCCCGAGGAGCGCGGGCTGTACGTGAAGATGACGGTGATGGATCAGCTCCTGTTCCTGGCCGAAATCCGGGGGCTCAAGAAGGCCCAGGCGGTCCCGGAAATCCAGCGCTGGCTCGACCGGGTCGAGCTCGGCAGCCGGGCGAAGTCGAAGGTCGAGGAGCTGTCGAAGGGGAATCAGCAGAAGGTGCAGCTCATCGGCACGGTGATCCACAAACCGGATCTGCTGATTCTCGACGAGCCGTTTTCCGGTCTCGATCCCATCAACCAGGAGCTGTTCCGCGACCTGCTCCAGGAGTACCGCTCCCAGGGCAAGAGCGTGGTGCTCTCGACGCACGGCATGGAGCTCGCCGAGCGGATGTGCGACCACATCTGCCTGATCTCACAGGGCCGGGCGATTCTGGACGGCGATCTCAAGGCGATCAAGCGCCAGGTGGGGGGCAACGCCTTCCGGTTGGTGGCGACGGGCGATTTCGAGAAACTTCGCGAGCTTCCGGAGGTGGAGCAGATGACGGCCAAGGATGGTGTCGCGAAGCTGCTGCTGCGGCCGGACGCCTCGGGCTCGGCGGCTCTGCGGCGGATGGTCGACCTCGTCGAAATCCACGAGTTCCGCTCCGAGGAGCCGGAGCTGGAACAGATCTTCATGAAGGCGGTGCGCGATGCGGCTTAACAGCGTTCTGGTGGTGGTGAAGCGCGAGTACCTGCAACGGGTCAAGACCACGGGTTTCTGGATCGGCACGCTGCTGGTGCCCGTGTTCGTGGCCGGCATCACGGTGCTGCCCGGGCTTCTGATCTCCAAGAGCCAGAGCTCAGCAGAAGGTCGTCGTGGTGGACGAGACGGGGGAGGTGGCCGGTCCGTTCGTGGCCCGGGCGAACAGCCGGGACGGCTCGGCGCCAAAAGGCGCCACCGAGCGGGGCCTGGCGGTGGACGAGTCGCGCATGGCCCGCTTCGAAGCCCTGGCCGAGCCCCTGGCCAAGGACCACAAAGCCCAGCGGGGAGACCTGGACCGGCGGGTGACCGCGAAGGAGATCGACGCCTGGATCTGGATTCCCACCGGAGTCTTCGAGGACGCGAAGGTGGAGTATCACGCGCGGAGCGTTTCGAACGTGTTCACTCAGGACGCGCTCAAGGATGACCTTTCCTGGGTGGTGCGGCGCCTGCGGATGGAAAAGGCGGGGATCGATCCGGAGCGCGTGGAAGGTCTGACGCGGCCGGTGAAGCTCGCCACGCAGAAGGTGTCGAAGGACGGCAGCCGCACGGAGGGGGGCTTCGCGGGGATGATCTTCGGCGTGGGGATGTTCATGATCCTCTACTTCGCCATGCTGCTCTGGGGGCAGCAGGTGATGAACGGGGTGCTGGAGGAGAAGAGCTCGCGGGTGGTGGAGGTGGTGATGTCGTGCGTGACGGCGTTCGAGCTGATGATGGGCAAGCTGGTGGGCATCTGTTGCGTGGGGCTGACGCAGCTCGGCCTCTGGCTCGGCACGGTGGCGGTGCTGACGGCACCGGGGGTGGTGGCGGCGCTGGCGTTCGCGCCCAAGGGGTCGCAGCTGCCGACGCTGACGCTGGTGATGCTGGTCCACTTCATCCTGCTCTTCATCCTGGGTTTCTTCGCCTTCGCCACGATTTACGCGGCCATCGGCGCCTCGTTCAACAATCTCCAGGAAGCGCAGCAGGCGGCAAGCGTGGCGGTGGTTTTCATCGTGATCCCCGCGATGGTGATGTGGCCGGTGATCAACGATCCAAACTCCACCATGGCCACCGTGCTCTCGCTGATCCCCCTCTTCACGCCGCTCCTGATGCCGCTGCGCATCGCGATCGAAATGCCCCCGGCCTGGCAGATCCTGCTGGCCTACGCGTTGACGATCAGTTTCGTGGTGGGCATGGTGTGGATCTGCGCGAAGATCTACCGCGTCGGGATTCTGATGCATGGCAAGAAGCCGACGTTCCAGGAGATCTGGAAGTGGACGAAGTACGCGTAGGGGGCCCGGCTTCGAGGAGCTGCATGCCCGTGCGACCTCACCCTCCGGCTCCCTCTCCTGAAAGGAGAGGGAGAGACAAACCTAAAGCCCCCTCTCCTGTGGGAGGAGAGGGGTTGGGGTGAGGTTCGCGTCTCTTTCTCCTCCTCGCCGCCCTCCCCCTCCAAGCCGCCGGCCTCCCGCGCGGCGCCATCGTCGAGAAAGTCGTCTGCCAGGGCGCGGCGGATCAGGCGTACGCGCTCTATCTCCCGTCCAATTACACGCCGGAGCGGCAGTGGCCGGTGCTCTATGCGTTCGACGCCCGGGCGGATGGCAAGGCGGTGGTGGAGCTCTTCCGGCGCGGGGCGGAGCGCTATGGGTGGATCGTGGTCAGCTCGTGGAGCACCGAGAGCGACGTGGGGGGCGAGCGGCCCATGGAGGGGAACTTCACGGCGATGCGGGCGCTGTGGGCGGACACGCACGCGCGGTTGGCGATTGATGACTCGCGAGTGTATCTGGCCGGGTTTTCGGGCACGGTGCGGTTCTCGTGCATCCTCGGGCTCACGGCGCCGGGAACGATCACCGGCGTGATCGGAGCGAGCGCGGGCTTCCCCATCGGCTCACCGCCGAAAAAAGACAACCCGTTCATTTTCTACGGCACGTACGGGGACCGGGACTTCAACTATTACGAGGTGCGAGACCTGGACCGCGCGCTGACGGGCCTCGGTGTCCCCCACCGTATGGAGGGGTTCGCCGGCACGCATGACTGGATGCCGGAGGATCTTGCCACGCGGGCGGTGGGGTGGATGGAGCTGCAGGCCATGAAGAAGGGCCTGCGCGAGAAGAGCCCGGCGCTGATCGAAGAGGCATGGGCCGCGGACCGCGAGCGGGCGCAGGCGCAGGCGGCGGGGCATCCCGCGGACGCCCTTCATACCTGGACCGCCATGGCGGTGGACTATGCCGGCCTGCGGGATGTTTCCGAGGCGGAGAAAGAGGCCGCGGCCCTGGCGGCCTCGCCGGCGTGCCAGAAGGAGCTGCGGGAGCGGGAGGAGCGGGACCGGCGCGACAAGGAGATGCTCGCCGCCGCGCCCGGCATTCTGGCGCGGAGCAACCCCGGCAACGAGCCGGTGACGGCGGCGCAGATCGCCGCCGCGCTCAAGATACCCGAGCTGCAAGAAGCGCTCGGAGTCGGCGGACGTGGAGGAGAGCCTCTCCGCCAAGCGCCTCCTCAACACCTACATGGGGCAGACGGCGTTCTATCAGCCGCAATCCTTCCTGGAAAAGAAGGAGTATGACCGGGCCATCTTCATGATCCTGATCGCCGCCGAGATCAGCCCCGAATCCCCAGGCCTGTGGATCGAGATCGCCTCGATTCAGCTCCTCAAAGGCAAGGCCGGCCGCAAGAAGGCGCTCGAAGCGCTGCGGACGGCGGTGAACAAGGGACTGAAGAGTCCCGAAGCGTTGGAAGGAGAGGAGCTCGCGGACCTGCGGGAGATGGCGGAGTTTCAGGAGCTCGTGCGGATTGTACGGGGGCGGAAAACAGCCGGTGCCCCGTCCACGGCGCCCCCGCCGCCTTGAAAGCCTCCTCCAGCTTCGCCAGGTCGCCCTCGATCAGCGCCTTGAGATCGCGCTCCAGCGCATCCAGCCCGGCCGTGGCGATCTCCAGGTTGCGCCTTTGGGTTGCCGTCGGCATCTGCCGCGTCTGCCAGTGGCCGTCCCGGATCATCCCTACGCGCTCACCGATCGACGGGGTCTCCGACTCGGAGAGCTTCTGCCGCGCCGGGTCGCCGTTGAGGCGCCGCTCGAGCTCCGCGACCGTCTTTCCCACCGCGTCCAGCGTGGCGTAGAGCGCCAGGTCCGCCCTGGGGGTCTCGGCCAGGGTCGCCCGCATCTGCCGGAGCTGAGTCCTTGACGCGGTCGAGCTCCGCCGCGGCCGACGACAGCCGCCGCGCCGCCTCCGCCGTCTCCCCCTGGAAGGCGGCCACCGCCGCCGGGTCGGTGCCGGGCGGCAGGTTCGGCACCGGCTTCACCTCGAACGACTGCGCCGCACCCAGCGAACGGGCTCCGCTCGCCGACACCACCACCAGCTCCGCCGAGTAGCGCCCGGGCGCCACCAGGGGGCCCATCGGCGGCAGGGTCCCAGGGAGGGCTGGAAGCCCGGCGGGTCGAGCACCACCGGGTCCGGGACCGGGCCGCGCAGGTCCCAGCTCACCCGGTGCAGCCCTTCCTGGGCCGGCCCTTCGATCCACCGCACCTTGCGCCCGGCGGCGTCCGAGACGATCAGCAGCACCTTCGGATCCGCCTCCAGCGCTTCGGCCCGCAGCCGGTCGAAGCCGGGGAAGGCGCACGTCGGCTCCCTTCTCGCGCAGCGCCTTCTCGCCGGCCTTCCGCGCCTCGCGCGCGGAGGTCGGCGCCTCGCGCAGGAAGTAGGTGAAGAGGGCACCGTGGGGCGGGTTCGGGGTGGTGAAGTCGTCGGTGCCGAGCTCCGGCCGCCCCGGAGCCTGCCCCGGCTGGTAGGGCACGAACCACCAGGCGTCGCGGACCGGGAAAAGCCCACCCTCTTGCGCGAGCGTCTGCTGGCCAGGTCGCGAAGCGGCGTGTAGTCGTCGAGCACGTAGATCGCCGCGGCCGAAGCTGGCGCCCACCAGGTCGTTGTCGCGCCGGTGCAGCTTCACGTCGCGGAACGCGATCGTCGGCAGGCCCCCCAGCTTGAGCCAGTGGGCACCCCGGTCGGGGCTGAAGTAGAGGCCGTGCTCGGTGCCGACGAAGAACAGCTCGGGCCGGACGTGATCCTGCTGGATCGCCCAGACGATCGCCCCCGGCGGCAGGTCCCCCGCCATCGAGCGCCAGGTGCGGCCCAGGTCGGTGCTCTCGAAGACATAGGGCGTGAAGTCGCCGTTCTTGTGGTTGTCGGCGGCCACGTAGAGGGTGGCGGCGTCGTGCAGCGACATCTCGACGTCGTTGACGAACGACAGCGCCGGCAGCCCGGGGATCGCCGCCGCGCGGCGCCAGCTCTGGCCGCCGTCGGTGGTGACCTGCACCAGGCCGTCGTCGGTGCCGACCGCCAGCGTCCCTTCCCGGAGGGGCGACTCCGAGATCGCCGTGGTGGTGGCGTACTTCGACATCGCGTTGTTGTCGAACAGCGCGTCGACGCTCCAGACCCGCCCGAAGAACTTCTGCTCGTAGCGGTTCCGCCCATCCGTCAGGTCGCCGCTGATCGGGGTCCAGCTGTCGCCCCGGTCGTCGCTCCGCCAGACCCGCTGCGAGCCGTAGTAGATCCGGTCGGGGCGGTGCGGGCTCACCAGCAGCGGCGAGTCCCAGTTCCACCGCTCCGGCGCGTCCCCCTCGGCGGGCTGGGGGCGGATCAGCAGAGCCTCGTCGTTGCGCCGGTCCCTGCGGAAGAGCATCCCCTCCTGAAACATCAGGTAGAGGAGGTCGGGATCGCGCGGGTCGAAGGCGACGCCGTAGCCGTCGGCGCCGAGCGGCACGTACCAGTCCTGGTTGCGGATGCCGTCCCTGTTGAGGGTGCGCGACGGACCGTGCAGGGTGCCCTGGTCCTGCGCCCCGATCAGGACGTCGTAGAACGGCTCGCGGTTGTTGAGCGCCACCTTGTAGAACTGCGTGACCGGCAGGTTCGGGAAATGCCGAAAGGTTTTCCCCTCGTCGAAGCTCTCGTAGAGCCCGGCGTCGGTGCCCACCAGCAGGTGGTTGCCGCCCGCCCTTGCTGTTCGGGTCGATCCACAGGGCATGGTTGTCGCTGTGCTTGTCGTGGCCGGTCTCGAGGATCTCCATCGTCGCGCCGCCGTTGCGGGTCACGTGGAGGAAGACGTCCATCTGATAGACCCGTTCGGCGTCGATCGGCGAGGCCTCGATCTCCTGGTAGTAGTGCGGGCCGGTGCCGCCGGAGATGTAGCCGTTTCGCTTCTCCCAGCTCTCGCCCCGGTCGCGCGAGCGGTAGAAGCCGCGCTCCTCCTCGCCGGCTTCGATCGTGGCGTAGACCAGGGCCGGATCGGCGGGCGTGACGGCGAGCCCGATCTTCCCCATGTCCCCGCTCGGCAGGCCGGTCTTCAGCTGGCGCCAGGTCTTGCCGTTGTCGACGGACTTCCAGAGCCCCGAGCCCGGCCCGCCGCCGAGAAACCCCCAGACGTGGCGCCGGCGCTGGTAGGCCGCGGCATAGACCACATCCGGATTGGACGGGATCGAATTCGAGATCGGTGACGCCGGTGTTCTCGTCGATCTGAAGCACCGGGGTCCACGTGTCGCCGCCATCGCTGGACCGATAGACGCCGCGCTCCCCGCCCGCCGCCCAGAGCGGCCCCTCGGCGGCCACGAGAACCCGGTTGCCATCGCGCGGGTCCACCAGGATGCGGCCGATGTGCTCCGACCGCTGAAGGCCCATCCGCTGCCAGGTGCGCCCGCCATCGCGGCTGCGGTAAACCCCGTCCCCCCAGCCGACATGGCGCCCGCTGACGTTCTCGCCGGTGCCCACCCAGACCACGTCGGGATTGGTGGGATCGAGAGTGATCTCGCCGATCGAGTACGAGGGCTGGTCCTCGAAAATCGGCGTCCAGGTGGTGCCGGCGTTGGTGGTCTTCCAGACCCCGCCCGAGCCGGCGGCCACGTACCAGGTGCCCGGAACCGTGGGATGGACCGCGATGTCGGAGATGCGGCCGCTCATCAGGCCGGGGCCGATGCCGCGGAAAGGCAACGCCGCGGCGGCCTTGGCCAGCGGGGATTCGGGAACCTTTGCGGACTTGGAGCCGGCGGCCTGGGCGCGCAAGAGGAGCAGCGAGGACGGTGGTGATGGCGACGGCGAGGAGGAGTCTGCGCATTCTATTCGAGTCCCATGAAAGGCAAGTCCAGCGCAGAGTCTACAGAATGGAGACGCGGTCGGCGTCCTGGCGGTCGCGCCCGGCAAGAGGCGAGAAGGCTACTGGATCGGGGCCCGTCGCTTCACGCGGGGGCGCGCAGGGGCTCGAGCTGATCGATCTGGGCCGCGGTCTTGCTGCGGAGAGCGTGCCAGAGGTCCCAGTCCTGCTGGAGGCCCAGCCAGAAGTCGGCCGACATGCCGAGGACGCGGGCCAGGCGGAGGGCGGTGTCGGGGGTGACGGAGCGCTTGCCCCGGATGATCTCGTTGAGCCGTGGAAAGGAGACGCCCAGGCGGATCGCGAAGGCCGACTGGCTGATGCCGAGCGGCTTCAGAAACTCCTCGAGGAGCATCTCGCCCGGATGCGTCGGCGGCCGGTGGATGGGGAGCCGCCGCGCCACAAGCCGGTCCCGGCCCAACGCCACACTCTCCCGCAATGGGGTCTCAGTGGTAATCAAGGATCTCGACTTCGTCGGCATGGCCGTCCTTCCAGGTGAAGCACACGCGATACTGTTCGTTGATCCGGATGCTGTGCTGCCCGGATCGGTTTCCCTTCAAACGCTCCAGCCGATTCCCCGGGGGAACCGCCAAGTCGGCGAGGTTCCGCACCCGGTTGATCTGATCCAGTTTGCGCCGTGCGATGGCCCACAGGTTGGCGGGGCAGGTCGCGCGCGCTTCCTTGGTGCTGATGCCTTCGAATACGTCCTCGGTCCCCGGCTCAGCGAAGGAGCGTATCACGGGGTCCATTATAACGGAGTCCGTGAGGTAGGGGTAGACCGGTGCCTGGGAGTCCTGGATTGGCCAAGGCGACCAGATTCGCCGGGGCCGATGGAGCTCAATACAATAGGGGCCATGTCAGCCGCTCGCGAAGGAACTCTTCACGGAACCACGATCACGCTGGATTCGGCGATTCCGCCTCTGGAAGGCCGGCGCGTCCGTGTCGTCATCGAGGCACTCGATGAGGGCGAGGTCGTCTTGCCCCCAGACCGGCAGGCCCGCCTCTGGCAGGGGTGGGTCGAGCGCGGGCCTCAAGGGCCGATCGACGAGGATGAGGTGCCGGAGTTTTCTTGATCCAGCGGGGAGACATCCGCTGGTTTCGCTTCTCGTCACCGGACAAGCGCTCCAGTCATTCCGATCTCGACTCAAATCCGAGGCCTGCCCTGGGAGGTCAAGCCAGTATCAAGAAAAACCTAGGTGGTTCCACCCCCTCCCTCCCCTCCCTCATCCCCTACGCACTGGAACTAGCTACGGTGGCATGACCGAAATCATGAATTCCTTACTTGCTTGGCGCAACTTTGAATCGGTGACATGGATGGAAAAAGCGTAGGCTCCCGGCCGTACTGGTAGACCAACAATCGATCCCTCCTCCCTGTCTAGTGCAAGCCCCGGAGGCAACGTTCCGTTAGCGAGGCTCCACAAGTATGGTGGAACGCCTCCCGCCAACACCAAACGAGCCTCATACGTCTGCCCCACGCGCGCCGATGCGAAGCTCTCGGTTAGGATATGCGGAGGTTGTGTCGCAGTTGTTTGAAGCTCCATGGAATATAGACCATCCCGACTGGTTGCGGCGAACAGGGTTGTCGCGCGAGCTTTCGACTCCAGATTGTGTCCACCATCCGTAGTTAGCTTGCGAACAGACAAGTCTCGCAGCCCCTCGTTGAAGGCAGCCCAGAAGCCATTGAGATTTCCTCCCCGATAGATGCCGCCATTCCTTTCAGAAAGAAGGCTCACCAGCACCTCTCGCGTGTTGGAATCGATCGTGATGGACGATACCGGTACGCCCGCAGGCAGGCCCAACGAAAGCTTCTGCCATGATTTCCCCGCGTCGTCGGTGTAAAAGACTCCCTTATCGGTTGCGATCCAGGTTTTGCTACTGGGAGGCGGCTCGATGGCCAGGTCATTCACATCCCTATTCGTAAGCCCATTGCCGGCGGCTGACTTCCAGCTTTTCCCGCCGTCGTCCGAAAAGGCTACACCCTCTCCCCCTCGCATCGTGACCCAAGTCCTGCGAAGCGAGCTCCGCTCGTCATTTTCAATGGACGTGAGCGCCAATGAGCTCAACCCAGTCTGATGGACCTGGAAAGTGAGAGCGTCGTCGTCGGAGGTAAAAACACCGCGATTGTAAGTGATGAGCTTAATTCGGCGCGGCTTGGCTCCCCTATCAATAACAATATCCGTCACAATGCCGTCAGTAAGGCCGGTCACCGCCCAGCTCGAACCGCCATTCTGCGTCTTGAAGAGGCCCTTCTCTGTACCAGCGTAGAGAGTCTGCGGATCACCCGGGTCGACCGCCAGACTGAGGACATTTAGATTCCCAAGGCCAACGATACTTGGCGTAAAGGTTTGACCACCATCGAACGAGATCTGTACCCCAAAGCCCTCGGTAGCGGCAAAGAGAACATAGGGATTGGAGGGGTGGCGAATCAGCACGTTAACAGCATCTGCAACCGTGCCGTAGTTATCGAGTCTGGACCAGGTAACGCCGCCGTCAATGGTCCGATAAATACCATCTTCCCAAGTGGCAGCATAAAGAATACCCGGATCCCTGGGATGGGCAACCAATGAAATCACACTCAGGCTATCAGAAAACCCCGGAAGCTTGCTCCAGGTACCCCCTGCATCCGTGGTCTTCCAGATCCCCCCGCTCCCGTTCCTGGGGGGTTCAAAAGAACTCGGGCTGTACTGCATTCCGAGATAAGCAATGAGCGGATTTCTCGCATCGATCGCCATGCTGATTATAAATCTAAATTGAAATTTTGTTACCTTCATTTCTGACGCAGATGGATTACGGACAAACACCGTGCCCTGACGGGCAATGTAGACGAATTCGGAATCGGAAGGAGCAGGTTCCGTAAGGGCAGAGTTGTAGGACGACACATCAGAGAGAGGCACGAAGATACGCCACGAGCTTCCCTTGTCTTCAGATCGGTAAAGACCTTCCGCCCCGATCGAATACACCCGACCTTCCACGTCGGAGGCAAAGGCAATAGCTGACTCCCATTTATATTGTGGAAAGTTAGCTGTCGGGCTTTCTCCTGCTTCTCCCGCCCGATTCCAGCTTAGGCCCTGATCCTCTGAGCGCCAAATGCCTTCACCTTCAAAAACCACCCCTGGAGTATCAAGCCAGCGAGTGACCCTAGCCAATAGCACGTTCTCGTCGAAGGGATCTGACGCAATCGATTCAAAGAAGAGTCGACCCTCAGCGCCATTGAACCTCGGCGAGGTGCGCTTCCAGGTAACTCCACGGTTTTCGGATCGATAAAGTACATCACTATTTTGACCCAAGAAGAGGTAGGTGTTGGTCTGTGGCAGTATTATAGGAAAACTAAAGCGGTTGCCCACACCGCCTGAGCCCACCCCTGCCTCGGACCGAGTCCAACGCTCGCCGGCTCTGCGCGAAACGTGAGGAATCCCCGAAACCACAAAGAGTTCCGTGGGCTGGTCCGGCCGCAAAGCGAGCCCACTAAACGAGCGGCGGAAAAGGCCTCTGCCCTTCGGCTCCCACGTCTCTCCTCCGTCGACGCTCTCGAAGAGAGCATGCATTGGAATTCCTGAGAAGAGCCGATCAGGGTTATTGGGGTCGATGGCAAGCGAGCCTCCACAGAGGCTGGGATCCCCGAAGGGCAAGCCGGTCACGTGAAGAAGTCTCCATGTAGACCCGCTATTAACGCTTTTGTAGAGGCCGGTCGTCGTCCCGGCCAGAACAACTTCCGGATTTGTCCGGGACCTTGCGACCAAGCAAACACGGGGTGTTCCTGGAATCGCGAGCGCTGTCCAACTTGCGCCACCATCGCGGCTCCTCTCGAGAAGACTCGACCCAGGGTGACTGTAGGGATTCAAACTAAATCTCAGGACATCAAGTGGATCTCTCTGGGATACGTAGGGGACAACAACGGATTCCGCATTCACTCTATTTGAGACCCAACTCCTCCCCTGCGTGCTTGTCGAAAAGAACTCTTCCGCCTCTATTCTATACGGCAACCCGAAGCCACATTGGTAACTCCGACCAAGGTACATGGTCCTGGGATCCGGACCATAGATACTGAGCGACCCAAATGGAATCAAACAATCGGCTGAGGGAGAAACAAATGGTAGCTCTGCGGCAAGATCCCAATTCGAACCGGTGTCGATCGAGCCCATTACAGCCTGTTTGCGGGAAAGCCAAGGCTTGTTTGGACATGAAACTTCTCGGGCATAGACGTACATGCGCCCTGCATCGTCAAACGCGAAATCCTGCACGTGCTTGCTGTTGTTTGTATCATAATCACTAGATCGATCACCGCAGTAGTTCCACACCTTCCAGTCTTGAATTGTAGAATTGTAGACCAGGGGCAAAGGGCCACCCAGCACCCAGACTTCCGAAGTTACTGGATTGATCGTGAGTTTTCTTGCCCGGCCGAAGCCAAAGGAATTGTTCATCGCGATACTGTGCCAGGTCTCTCCATCGTCTGAGCTTTCCGAAATATCGTCGAAATACAGGAACGAGGAGCCATCGGTTGATGCATAAAGCCGCCTCGGGTCGTTCGGATCCACTACAATACCTGAGACATTCCCGTAGATAATACCGAGGGGCCGCCAGTCGCCTGCGCCGATCTGCTGAACCTCAAGAGAAAAGCTTCGCAAGGACGAAGCGGAAGCCGAGTCAGTTACTTGCAGTGTGAAGTCGGCTCTCACTGGATCAATCGGAGATCCGTGAAAGTTCCCCGTGGATGCGAGGGAAAGCCCCTCCGGAAGGCTCCCAGCACGGAGAGACCATGTATAAGGCGGCGTTCCTCCTTCAGCCTTCATCGAATAGGCATAGGGCTCTTTGAGCTTAGGGAAAGGCAGTTCTTCCGTAAGGATCGTCAGGGAAGGGCTTTCCAACACCGTGAGCGAAACCAGAGTGTGGTCTACGTACGCAGGTCTGGCGGCATCTCTCACTTCGAGGGTGAATGTAAAGTTTCCTTCCACTGTCGGTGTTCCTGTGAGGACCGCACTGCTTCCGAGGCGAAGACCCGGAGGCAACGCTCCACTCGTAATCGACCAAGAGTAAGGCAGGACACCGCCAGAGGCCGTGAGAACGAATGAGTACGGCCGGCCCTTGATGGCTTGTGGAGGGTCATTACGATCGGCTTGCAACCGTCTCGCAAGCGCGGCTCCCGGCGATGTCGCCAAGCTCAAATCAACCTTGCCATATCCCCAATGATCATTCGGAACGCCCCCCGTAAAACGATCGCTGATACACCGGTTTTCCAGGATGTTCCTGAGCTCTGTCGCATCGAGTTGTGGATCAGCAGCGAGAAGGAGCGCCACCATTCCAGTGATGACAGGGGCTGCAAAGGATGTTCCCTGGAGCACGGCAAAGGCTCGCATGGGGGTATTTTGCACGATCAGGGCGTCGATGTCGCGGAAGGGATGTTCGCTGTAGATGGAGCTTGGCGATCTGCCAGGATAGGCGTCTTTCGAGACCGCACCGACCACCTGCTCTCCTGGCGCCAGGATTTCCGGTTTGATCCGTCCATCCCGTGTTCCTCCGGTAGACGAGAAGTTCGATATATCTTCCAGGCGGGCCGTGGGATCCGAGCGTTTCCGTCCGCCCACGTCTGTCCATTTGGTCAAGTAACGGGTTCCGGGCTTGTGACGCGAGAAGCTTCCCACGGCGATCCCGTTGCGGGCTCCAGCTGGTTTGGCGACCAGATAGCGATTATCCCCGCCTCGGGAAATCCACGGCTCTGCGTCGCCCACTGCTGAACCTTCAATCAGCCAACCGTGGTAGATTCCTTCTTCTTCTATTCCTTCACCTGTGAAGGAGATGGTCCAATCCCCGGCTGCGGGAGCGCCCCCCTCCTCGCCATCGATAAAGACAATTGCCTCTGTATCACCGTTTAGAGGGTTCCTACCTCCAAGGTTGCCGATGAAAATCCGACCAAGTGGAGTGGATTCATTTGCGATCTCTCCATACGAGGCGTGGACCCGAGTGACCTGGTCGGGGGCGGTGACCGTGATCGAGAGGCGATCGCGGCCTTGATACCAGATGTCAAGCAGCATCTGATTGCTGTCGGCCACCGCAGCTGATATCGAGTATGCTGGCAACGTGAGGGTAACGTTCGAGGTGATCCCAGCAAATGCCTGTCCGGAGAAATGCCTGAAGTGCGTACCTCGGTTGTCCCCGGTATTTCCCGCCGCGAGCACGACCGCTTTCCCTGGGATGGAGGGCCCGACCAGCGAGTCGATTGCGAGTTCCTCAAGGGACCGCCCATCGTGCGGGGCGAAGGTCGTGCCCAGAGAAAGATTAATCACATAAGGTCTCCTCACCTCGCCCGCCTTGCGGTCGATGAAGCTCAGGCTTCCCAGTATATCGACCGACTGGAACTCAAGGCTCCCGTCCTCCCGAGTCGCCTTCACAATGATCAGATCGGCTCCGGGTGCAATGCCCGGCAACACCGGATCATTGCCGGCGGCGACGGAAAGTCCGTGCGTACCGTGCCCCGTCGAGTCCTTAGCTCGAAAATCCCGTGCCGATCGTAGTGCAAGGTTGATTTCCTGTTCGGTATAGAGAGTGCCTCCGAGGTCATCAGGACCATCCAGCGTGCCATCGCCATCGACATCCCCGGGGTCAGACAGGTCCAGCAGATATTTGATACGCGTGGTCCCATCCGACTTTCGGAAATCGGAGTGAAAGACATCGACACCTGTATCGATGAATCCAATCAGAACACCAGCACCACCTTGCCGCGCAGGCTTGGGTCTGGAGAGCTCGGATGCTTCGAGGCCGGGTGATGGTAGGAGGACATCCTGATGTGGGTTTTGGCGCGTGCCTAGCCGATGGCTGAGCTGCGCGTACCGAAACCCGCGAACGCCCAGCAACTCTCCGAGCCGCGCGGCATCAAGTACCCCGGCGTAAACCGCTCCGACCTTTGACAGGACATCGACTCCGGCGCCAGCCAGCTCGCTTTCGTCGCCATGGAACTCGAGCAAGAGATTGAGCTTCTGAGGCGTGAGGCGATGCTTGTGCTTGGCACGTACCTGGATCGCGCCGATCAGGTCAAGAGCCTCCTCAGCGCTCAGAGCTACGGACCCTGAGTTCTTCTTGCCCGAGGAGTCAGAGATTTGCGGTTTGGTCTGCGCCCGGTGTAGTACTCTGAGAAGCGGGTCGAATCTATCTTGTGCAGACGCAACGGAACCCCAAGCAATCGAGAAACCAACCAGAATGGAAATTAGGATGCGTTGCTTTGACATATCAACTCCTCGACGCTCAGCAATTCCGTTCCTTAACGTTTATGGGCTCCCAAAGGGTCCGATCCAAGTCAAAGGGAGCCGTTCCCTCACCGTCCTCCTCGGCTTCACACTGCTCAGGATCAAAGTCAGCCGTTTCCTTGAGCATTCGCAGCCACTCGACAGTCCCCAAGCCCAGAATTGAGTGCTTGCGGTCGAAGCAGAGGACTTCTGCGACTACTTCCCGGCGGTCGCCCACAGAGTGGTAAGGCTTCAGGGCCCGCGAGAGTTCATTACGAGCGTCTAGATGTCGCCCAAGATCTGAGAGCAGCCAAGCATAGAGTAGAACTGTCTGCTTCGCTTCCTTAGATTCATCTCCCAACTCGCTCGCCATTGCTATGGCGTCCTTATAGAGCTGCAGGGCCTCGTTGTGGTTTCTCATGGCATGTTCCATATAGGCCATGCTGTGAAGAGAAGCCACCTCGAGCTGCCAATTTCCCTGTTGCCTCGCCAGCGCGAGAGCTTCCTCGGCTTCATCCCGTGCTTCTGAGAACTGTTTGTCGAGTACCTTTGAATAGTATACACAGTTCAACTGGATTTCGGGAAGGTGAAGGCTCGCGATCTGTCCTGCAAGATGCAGAGCAGCGCCGCAGAATTGCGCTGCTTCATTTTCGCGACCACCCTCGGAAAGAGCTGACGCAATATTGACGTACATGTCTGAAATCCCTCTGTAGAATCCGAGCCGACGGTAGATTGCAAGCGCTTTCTGATACTGCTTAAGAGCATCTTGGGGGCTGTCGGCCATGGCTCCAAGAGCCTGATAAACTTTTCCAGCATCGGCGGAATCTCTCTGCTGCCGCTGGAATTCGGCAAGTGCCTGTTGGCACACGAACTCATGGTCGCCCTCCATCCGACTCAGCGCGCCACACTGGACAAACTTTGCGCGAGCCACTAGATAGGGGCTCGCCATCTCACGAGCCTTGCGCTCCGCCTCTTTCGCTGCCGCCAACTGCCTAGCACTAGGCCCATTGCTCAGCGCTATCGCCCTTGCGATATCGAATCGGACTTCATCTAGGGCGTAAATTTTAACTTTCTCCTCTGCATACCTCCTCCGAGCCTCTGCGATTGTCTCCAGTGCCAGCCCACTTCGACCGGCCAAGTTCAGTGCTTCCACCAGCGCTAGGGCATCAAATGCGTAGACACCCTTCTCGTCCCATAGAGAGCGATAGCCGCGAATGGCTTCTTCCCAATCGCCACGAATTTCAGCACGGAAGGCCTCATAGAGCCTTAACTCGGTCCCGGCTATGCCCAAGCTTCTCCCTGTATTCAAGATCTCCTCCGATTCCCTTCGTGCTGCATCGTCATAGCCAATGTCGCGCCATGTTCTCGCGAGGTACAGCCGAGTGCGGAGGAAATTGGGGTCACGCCGTTTCGCCTGACAAAAGAGACCTTCGGCTCCGAAAAGATCGTAAGATTTAAGATGCTCCCTTCCTTCGGAGAAGGCTCTTTGAGCCATCAAATCGTCGGAAGAAGGGGCGTCGGCCTGATCACCGGCCATTTCATGCCTGCCCAGTTGCTGAGACGCTGGTCCGGCCTTCTGTGTGGAGAGAGTAAGAGGAACCAAGGGGATCATGAGTAGCACTAGACAAAAGAACAAGAGTCTCAGCTTAGGGCCAAGGCCTTGCGGTGCCATGATCCACGACCGCTGAGGCACGTATAGTACTTCTTCGTTAGAGGCAGTGGGACGACTCTTCGGCCCCCACTCTTCGGGCTTGGCTGCTTCACTTCTATCGGCGGCGCTGCTCGCCAGAATGGCGTCAACAATCTTTGAGATGCCCTCACTCCAGTCGGAGGACAGGTCCACCCATTGAAGGTCTCGTAGAGTTTCTCCACCTCCAATCTCGAGATCTGGAGGTTCGGCGCCAGACAGTAAAACTGGAATAAACCACGATCGGTCGCGCTGCCTTTGGCGAAGCTCTTCGATAGCTAGTGTCAGTTCTGCATTCATGTAGGAGCGCTCCCGCCGCAGGTACTCGCGGGAGAAACAGGCAATAAAGAAACTGCCCTCCTTGATCGCTGCGCGAACTGCCCCCTGCCATCTCCGCCCGGCAAGAATCTGGTCTCGATCCAACCAGACATCAATGCCATGCGATTGTAAATCGGCGACTAGGCGATCCACCTGCTCTTTGTTATCGCGTAAATAAGAGATAAAAGCGTGCGACAATTTATCCTCCGAATCTACCTTCGGACCGGCGCCGACTACCTAAGCTTGATCGTTTTATCGCACGGCAAAAAAGTGCTCCTTGTATAAGTTACGATTTTACGACGCTTTTCTATGCGCGTCAATGACACTCAGGAGACAACCAGGGCTCCGTCAAGTCCTCCTCTAAGTCCCCGAATAGGTGCCCCCGAATAGGTGCCACCCTTGGAGACAAAGCCTACTCGGCTCTCCTTCGCCTCGCCGACTCTTTGGCCCCTCTTCTCCAGAGATGACGCGAGAGTCTTGGCCTTGAAGGTCCGGAGAAGCATCGCTGAGACCCAGAAAGGCGACACCCCCTTCCGGATATTTCGGGCGAAACCGGCCGCCGGGTACACCTCCACCCACCTCTCCATCGAGAGACGCTTCAGGAAGGCTTGCAGGAAGGCTTGAAGGTCAGTCCGGCGCGCCGAGCTCTACCCTCCCACGAAGGGCAACGCGGGCGGGAAGCTCCCGATCGGGAAGAGCGCAGCCCGGTTCCCCTTCCGGAGCTTGTCGGAGGCTTCGCGGTAGACGGCGACGAACAGGCCGTACATCTCCCGGAACGCCAAGCGGGCAGCCTTGGTCGCGGCGTGGACGAAGGGCGCAGGTTCCTTCTTGGGGCGATCGGGGTGGCCATGGGGATCTTGCGCCAGGATGGCCGCCACACCGAGAACCGGCTTGCGCGTCCTTTTCCTCTCTGCCGCGGCTTCGGCCTCGATCTCCTCGACCAGGTGGGCTACGCGCTGCCTCTGCTCTTCCGGCGAGAGGTGCTGCCAGCACGGGAGAGGATCGAACGTCACAGTCTCGGGCGTCTCGAACTGGCCAGGATCGATCTGCTGACCCCGGTTGCGGGCGCGGGTCTCCTGCTTCCTCTCGTGCCAGATTCCATCCAGGGGCTCGCCCGTCATGAGCGCGTGGACACAGTGGGCTCCTGGCCAGTCCTCGAGACGCTCGACGAGGCCTTCCTTGCAGCCGTGCGAGAGGCGAAACCGAAGATCCGGACTCCGTGGAGCCGCTGGGCGCGGCCGAGGGCTCCGAGGACGGTCTTCTTCAGGAGCGGAGTGGGCAGCAGGAGGTACCGGCCGTGGATGGTCCGGTCGGTCACCTCGACCAGGGTCTTCTTCTCGGGAACGTAGCGGAGCTTTCTCATGCCCGGATAAGACGGAAAAAATCCCGTAATTATTGAAAACCCCCGCCGGGCTTGAGTTTGCGAGGCCGATTTTGTCTCGTTTCGACAGTTTTAAAACGGTGGTGCCTCTCCGCCTGCCCTGAAGGCCAGCACCCCTCCGGCCCCTTGGGTGGCACCGATCGCTGGCTCCCGGCCCCTTGGGTGGCACCGATCGCGCCAAGCTGGTGCCCATCGAGACCGGCTCGGCCTCGCTCATCGGGAGGCTTGCGGGCAAGATTCGAGTGCACGGAGACCTTTTTTCCACGGGCCTTCGGTGGGATGCTGAATCTTGACACTCCGAGCGCCAGGGTAATTGTCCAACAGCCTGTTGGACGTTTGCCTCGTCCGGCCACGTGCCGGCGAGAAGGCAAACGAGCCCAAAATCGGCGAACGAGTTGTAAGGGTCCGCGAGCCAACTTTAAGGTCCGGCGAGTGAGCTCGCGGAGATCGCCGGTCAAAGTCGGTCAAAGTCTGAGTCCCCTTCAGGGGGCTTCTTCAATTTAGACCGGGCATTGATGCCATGTCATTCCACACATCTCCATTTAGGTTGTTTGGGCTGGGTGATCCAACCGGTTACCGTGAATCGTTCTCGTGTGCCCTCCGAGGGAGACGCCCCGACGTTTGCGGACCCGGAAAGTGCCCGGTTGAGGACTGGGGACGTCTCTACGGACCCATCGTGCCAAGGCCAACGTTGAGGTGACGGGGACGCTTTCTCGACACCCCCGTAACCCAACCGTTTGCAACGGCAACAGCGTTGCGTAGAGACGGCCCAGTCCTCTACCGGCGCCCTTTCCGGGTGCACCGCCGTCGGGCCGTCTCCTCGAAGCGCAGATCGGGACGATCCACCACACCCTCATGAAGACACCGAGATGTGTGGAATGACATGGGATGGAAGGTAGATTCCAGTCCAGGCGCGGTTTTTGCTGAAGATCGGGACGTTCTGGAAAGTCCCATGGCACTCTCCTTCCCCACTGCCGCGTACCTCGAGCCCGACGACGCCCCGCCGCCGCCGGAAAGGGGAGACTCGTTCGACGGCGACGAGCGCCTGCCGCTCTCGCCGCTGGCGGCCACCTGGGACGGCGACTCTTCGATCGACACCCGCCTCCGGCTGCTGATCGAGCCCATGCCCGCCTTGGTCTGGACCACGGACCGCCAGCTGCGCTTCACCTCTGGCATGGGAGGCGGCCTCGCCTCCTTCGGCCTGCGCGCCAAGCCCGGCACCAGCCTCTTCGAGTACTACGGCACCCGCGACCTGGAGGCCCTGCCCATCCGCGCCCACCGGCTGGCGCTGGCGGGCGAGTCCGTGAGCTTCGAGCAGGAGTGGGAGGGGCGGATGCTCCAGACCCGTGTCGAGCCGCTGCGCGGTGGTGACGGGGGTGGCGGCGAGATTCTGGGCTGCATCGGCATCGCCGTCGACGTCACCGAGCGGCGGCACGCCCAGGACGCCCTCTACCGGGAGAAGGAGCGGGCCCTGGTGACCCTCGGCGCCATCGGCGACGGCGTCATCCGGACCGATCCCGCGGGCGCGATCGACTACCTGAACCCCGTGGCCGAGCGGCTGACGGGGTGGACGGAGGAGGACGCCCTCGGGCTCACCGTCCCCCAGGTCTTCCGGGTGGTCGACGAGATCACCCGCAGGCCCCTGGCCGATCCCGTGGCCCGCTGCCTCAAGGAAGGAAAGATCGTCGAGTCGCCGGGCAATGCCCTGCTGCTGAGCAAGGACGGCAAGGAGTACTCGGTGCGGGACTCGACGGCGCCCATCTTCGACCGCGGCGGTGCCGCCCTCGGCGCCGTCCTCGTGTTCAAGGACGTCACCCAGCTCCGCGGCATGGAGCGCGAGATGATCTACCTCGCGAGCCACGACGCGCTGACCGGGCTCATCAACCGCCGCGAGTTCGAGGTGATCCTCAAGCGGGCCATCCGCACCGCCCGGACCGACCGGCGCCACCATGTGCTCCTCTACCTCGACCTCGACGAGTTCAAGGTGGTCAACGACACCTGCGGCCACCTGGTGGGCGACGAGATGCTGAAGCAGATCACCGCCCTTCTGCGCTCCCGGGTGCGCCGGAGCGACGTCCTCGCCCGCCTGGGGGGCGACGAGTTCGGCGTGCTGCTGGAGGAGTGCCCGCTCGACCACGCCCGCGAGATCGCCGAGGAGATGCGGCGCACCGTCCGCGAGTTCCGCTTCTGCTGGCGCGACCAGATCTTCGAGGTCGGCGTCTCGATCGGCCTCGTGCCCATCAGCTCCGACAGCGGCGACCTCGCCCAGGTGCTCTCCGCCGCCGACGCGGCGTGCTACGTGGCCAAGGACAGCGGCCGGAACCGCGTCCACGAGTACGAGATCGACGACACCCTGGTCTCCGAGCGCTACGGCGAGATGCAGTGGATCCACCGCATCCACCGCGCCTTCGAGGACCGCCGCTTCCGGCTCTTCTACCAGCTCATCCAGCCCATCGACACCGAGGCCTCGCCGCCCCGCGATCTGCTGTGCGAGGTCTTCATCCGCATGCTGGACCCGGCCGGCAAGGTCATCGAGCCCTCGGCCTTCATCGCCGCGGCGGAGCGCTACCACTTGATCGGCACGCTGGACCGCTGGGTGGTGAAGACGGCCTTCAGCGCCCTGGCGGAAGCGCAGCGCCGCGAGACGTCGCGCCCCATCCTCTTCGCCATCAACCTCTCGGGGCAGTCGATCGGGGAGGAGAGCTTTCTCTCCTTCGTGGTCGAGGAGCTGGAACGGAGCGGCGTGGACTCCGGGCGCATCTGCTTCGAGATCACCGAGACGGCCGCCATCAGCAAGCTCGACCGGGCCATTCGGTTCATCTCGATCTTGAAGAGCAAGGGGTGCCGTTTCGTCCTGGACGACTTCGGCAGCGGCCTCTCCTCCTTCGCCTACCTGCGCGACCTCCAGGTGGACTTCCTGAAGATCGACGGCGAGTTCGTGCAGAACATGATGGAAGACCGCGTCAAGCGCGCCATGGTCGAGTCGATCAACCAGATCGGCCACGTCATGGAGCTCCAGACCATCGCGGAATGGGTGGAGAACGCCGAGACCCTGGAGGCCCTGAAGGAGCTGGGGGTCGACTACGCCCAGGGGTACTGGCTGTGCCGGCCGCAGCCTTTGGTGCATGACACCTAGGCCGGCGTCCCTGAATCTCGTTCCGGTTTCTGAGCCCGGAGGGCGCCAGACCCTAGCCCCGGGTGTGAACCCGGGGGCGGCCCGCCCCGCCCAGGGCTGACGGCCTGGGCTACGGTCTGGCGCCCTCCGGGCTCAGAAACCAGGAATGAATTGGGGGACGGGACTAGCCCGGAATCTCCATCGTCCCCTCGCTCACCAGCACGGCTCCGCCGCCCACGCGGACGGCCGTGATCGTGCCGTTCCGCTTGTCCACCTCCAGGTGGAGCAGACTGGGGCGGCCCATCTCGAAGCCTTGCTCGATCGTGAAGCGGAGGGTGCCGTCCCGTTCCGGGGCGCGGACGCCGACGTAGCCGCCGAAGGCCGTTACGGCGCCGCCGGTCGCGGGATCTTCCGGGATGCCCAGGCCGGGGCCGAACATGCGGGCTCGGAAGTCCGAACCGGGCAGCTCGGGATCGCGGGAGAAGACGTAGAGCCTCCGGGGCCTCGGGACCGGCGAGCAGCGCGTCCCAGCGGTCCATCCGCACCCGGCAGCGAGCCAGGACGGAACGGTCCCGGACCGGGATGAAGAGGAACGGCACGCCGGCCGAGACGTTCTCGGGCGCGTCGTCATCTCCCGCCAGGATGTCCCCCGGATCGATCGACAGGAGCGACGCCAGCTCCTCGACTGGGGGCGACGGCGGTCCGGCGACGGGCAGCTTCGCCGCGGAAAGCTGGGCGAAGACGGGCACGCCGGCCTCCGAGCGGATCAGGACCGGCACCGGCCCCACGCCTTCCTCGAAGACGATCCGGGTTTCGTCGCCCGTCACCGGGATCTCGCCGATCGAGGCGAGCACGATCGCGGTGCCCACCGTCGGGTGACCGGCGAACGGCAGCTCGGTGCCCGGCGTGAAGATGCGCAGGCGGCGCGTGTGGTCCGGGTGGTCCGGAGGCAGCACGAAGACCGTCTCCGAGAGGTTCAGCTCCCGGGCCACCCGCCGCATCTGTTCCGTGGAGAGACCCCGGCCGTCCGGAAAGACGGCCAGGGGGTTGCCACCGAAGACTCGGTGGGTGAAGACGTCGGAGGTGAGGAAACGGTAACGCATGTGGGCCCCGATGTGCGCCATGCCCGAATCACTAAACAGGCGGCCCGGGATCGCTCCTACAGCGCCCGCACCTTGCCCGGTCCCGCCGCCTTCACGGCTTCGTCGACGCCGCTCTCGTACTTCTTGAAGTTCTCGGCGAACATGTCGGCGAGCTTCGAGGCCTGGGCGTCGTAGTCGGCGGGGTTCTGCCAGGTCTCGCGGGGGCGCAGGAGCTTGTCGGGCACGCCCTCGATGTGCGTGGGGACGTGGAGGCCGAAGATCGGGTCCGTCCAGGTCTCGACGCCGTCGAGCTCGCCCGAGAGCGCCGCGGTCACCATGCGGCGGGTGAAGCCGAGCTTCATGCGGCTTGCCCGTGCCGTAGGGGCCGCCCGTCCACCCCGTGTTGAGCAGCCAGACGTGGGAGCCGTGCTCCTTGAGCTTCTCGCCCAGCATTCCCGCGTACACCCCGGGGTGGAGCGGCAGGAACGGCGAGCCGAAGCAGGTGCTGAAGGTCACCTTGGGCTCCGTGATCCCCCGTTCCGTGCCCGCCACCTTGGCCGTGTAGCCGGAGAGGAAGTGGTACATGGCCTGCTCCTCGGTGAGCCGGCTGATGGGCGGCAGCACGCCGAAGGCGTCGCAGGTGAGGAAGACCACGTTGCGCGGATGCCCGGCGCAGCCGCCCAGGTCCACGTTCGAGAGCTGGGTCAGGGGGTAGCTCGAGCGGGTGTTCTCGGTGAGGCGGTCGTCGTCCAGGTCCAGCTTGCGGGTGTCGGGATCGCAGGCCACGTTCTCCAGAACCGTCCCGAAGGTCCGCGTGGTGCCGTAGATCTCGGGCTCACCCTCGGGGGAGAGGCGGATCACCTTGGCGTAGCAGCCGCCCTCGACGTTGAACACGCCTTCGTCGCTCCAGCCGTGCTCGTCGTCGCCGATGAGCGTGCGGTTGGGGTCCGCCGAGAGGGTGGTCTTGCCCGTGCCCGAGAGGCCGAAGAACAGGGCCACGTCGTCCTTCGTGGCGCCGTAGTTGGCGCTGCAGTGCATCGAGAGCACGCCCTGCTTGGGCAGGTGGTAGTTCATCACGCTGAAGATGCTCTTCTTGATCTCGCCGGCGTAGCGGGTGCCGCCGATGAGCACCATGCGCTTGGCGAGGTCGAGCAGGATGAACGTGGGCGAGCGGGTGCCGTCGCGCTCCGGCTCGGCCTGGAAGTGGGCGACGTTGATCACCGTGAAGGTGGGCTCGAAATTGGCCAGGACCGCCGGGTCTTCCTCGCGGATGAACATGTTGCGGGCGAAGAGGTTGTGCCAGGCGTCCTCGCGTGATCACGCGGACGTTGATGCGGTAGCGCGGGTCGGCCCCGGCGTAGCCGTCGAACACGAAGACGTCCTTCCCCTGGAGGAACTCCAGGGCGCGCGCCCGCAGGGCCGCGAGCTTCTCCCGCTCGAAGGGGCGGTTGACGTCGCCCCACCAGATGTCGGCGTCGATCGAGGGGTCTTTCACCAGGAACTTGTCGTTGGGCGAGCGCCCCGTGTGAGACCCGGTCTCGCAGACCAGGGCGCCTTCGGCGGAGAGGACGGCCTCGCCCCGCTGCACCGCCATCTCGACGAGCCGGGCCGGCGGCAGGTTCCAGTACGCCGCGCGCACGCCCTCGATCCCGTGCTTGTCCAGTCCATAGCTGCTCACTGCCGGCCCTTCGTTTTGCATGCCATCACCTCGAAGATTGGGTTCCATAGGAAGAAAGGTAGTCGGCGAGGAGCCGTGACATGACCCGGATGCCCGCCGCGACCGAGCTGTCGTCGGCGCGGAAGGTGGGGGTGTGCAGGCCGCCCGACTCCGTGCCCGGCGCCACGACGCCGAGCCGGAAGAAGAAGCCGGGGGTCTGGTTGGCGAAGTAGGCGAAATCCTCTCCGGCCATGCTGGGCTCCACGATTTTCAGGTTCTCCGGCCCCACGATCCGTTCGAGCAGCGGCTGAACCCGCCGCGCCAGCGTCTGGATCGTTCACCGTGGCCGGTGCGTTGCGGCACGTACTCCATGTCATACGAGCCGCCGTTCATCTTGGCGACGCCTTCGAGGATCTCGCGCATCCGGCGTTCCACCAGGTTGCGCACGTCCTCGCTGTAGGTGCGGACCGTCCCCTCGAGATGCACCTCGCCGGGGATGATGTTGAAGCGCTCGCCGCCGCGCACGATACCCACCGTGAGCACGCTGGGCTGGAGCGCGGGAACGTTGCGCGAATGGATGGTCTGAAAGGCCAGGATGGCCTCGGCCGCCATGACCACCGGGTCCACCGAGAGGTGCGGGTAGGCGCCGTGGGCCTGCTTCCCCTTGACCTTGACGCGGAACTGGTCCACCGCCGCCATGGTCGGACCGGGGTTGAACCCCACCTGGCCCACCTGGAGGTCCGGGAACGAGTGCAGGGCGAACACCGCCACCGGCTTGGCGCCGCCGAACGCGCCCTCCGCCAGCATCAGCTCCGCGCCGCCGCGCTCGCCCGGGGGCGGCCCTTCTTCGGCCGGCTGGAAGATGAAGAGGATGCTCCCCGCCAGGTCCTGCCGGACCGCCGAAAGCACCGAGGCCACCCCGAGGAGCGACGAGGTGTGGACGTCGTGCCCGCAGGCGTGGGCCACCCCGACCTCCTGGCCGAGGAAGGTGTCCCGCTTGGTGGATTTGAACGGCAGGTCCGTCTGCTCCGTCACCGGCAGGGCGTCCATGTCCGCCCGCACGGCGATCAGCGGCCCGGGCTTGCCCCCCTTCAAGAGGGCCAACACGCCCGTCTTGGCCACACCGGTCCGAGGCTCCAGCCCCAGGGCTTTGAGATGAGCGGCGACCAGCTCGGCCGTCTGCGTCTCGCGGTTCGACAGCTCGGGGTTCAGGTGGAGGCGGTGGCGCAGCTCGACGAGCTGGGGGGTGACCTTCCGGGTTTCCGCGTCAATGCGCTGGTCAAGACGTTGGTCGAGACGCGTGCCGGTCGCGGACGGACCGCCCGTCTTCTGGGCTGCCGCGGGCAGGGTCAACGCAAGCGTAACCGACGCCGCCGCGAGGCAGGCCGCTTTTCGGCGAAGGAGCATTCTTCCTCCAGAAAACAAGGTCTCCGCGGCCGTCCAGACGGGGCGGAGGGCTCAAAACCCGCCGAGTTTATACTCTGTGCTCCTGATTTTCTTGCCGCGGTGGGACGTGCCCGTCCCTCCCGGCCCCTCATCCCTGTCCCTTCTCCCATCGCCCTCCCATCCACCGGGAGAAGGGAACCTGACGGAAAGGGTGGAGCTTTGTAGGGTGCGCACAGCGCACCAAGAAACGGTTGTGGTGCGCACAGCGCACCCTACAGGCATCACCTTTTCATCTACGTCCCCCTCTCCCGGCCGGCGGGAGGGCGATGGGAGAGGGGACAGGGGTGAGGGGCCGGGCGGCAGCCCGGCCCGGCCCGCCCCTAGTACCCCCTAGTACCGCCCCACCAACCCCACCGAGAACGACCGCCCCCTCGCCAGCGAGGCGGCCTCGTCCGCGGAGTCGCGGTAGCGCCGGTCGGTCAGGTTGCGGCCGAGGACGCGGAGCTCCAGGGGGCCGAAGACCCGCCAGCCGGCTCCCAGGTCCCATTCGCCGTGGCCGGGCCGGTCGACTTCGGTAGGGCCGGGCCGGTCGTCTTCCAGGAAGGCGATCCCCCGCACGTAGGCGAAGCCGCGCTCGCCGCCCCAGCGCAGGGTGGCGGAGCCGTTGGGGGCGGCGATGTTGTCGATGGCGGCGCCGTCATCCACCGCCTCGCCGCGGGCCCAGGCCGCCGCCACCTCCAGGCTCAGGCCCGCGAAGAGCGCCGTCTGGGTCTCCAGCTCCACGCCCTTGATCTCGGCCTCGCCGCGGTTGCGGAAGAAGAAGTCGCGCACCGGCCGGTAGCGCTCGATCAAATCTTCGATCTGGTAGAGGTAGCCGTAGAGGGCCACCGACGTCCGGCCCCGCGCCCAGCGCACGGAGGCGTCGTATTGCAGGCTCGTCTCGGGATCGAGGTCCGGATTGCCGGTGATGAAGCCGCGGCCGGAGGGACCCCGGAAGTAGCGGTCCGAGAGCAGGGGATCGCGGAAGCCGCGGGCCACCTGGAAGTAGGTGGTGACGTCCTGGAACGGTCCCACGGTGAGCGCCGCGTAGCCGGAGAGCGCGCTGTGCTCCGTCGAGCGGTCGCCGAAGAAGCCGGCCTCGTTCTTGGTCTCCACCCGGTCGCCCCGCAACCCGGCCGAAACCAGGGCGCGGGTGGCGAGCGAGCGGTCGTAGGTCACGAACAGGGCCTCGTCCACCTGGCGGGCGCGGTCGATGGAGACGACTTCCTCCAGGGAGACGCGGCTGCCGTTCGCGGCCAGGTTCTCGCGGGTGGTGAGCGCCTCCAGGTTGAAGCGGGAGACCACCTCGGCCCCGGCGAGCAGCCGGCCACCGAGGAGGGTACGGGAGAGCACGGCCCGCACCGAGCCGTCGTTGGCGTCCACGTCGGCGCTCTCGATCTGGCGCAGGGTGGTGCCGGCGGCGGCGCGGTCGCGGCTGGTGACCAGCCCGTAGGCGCCGAAGAAGAGCCCCACCTCCAGCGAATCCCAGCCTCCCACCGGGCCCGCGTCGAGGGTCAGGTTCAACCGCCGGGACGTCTCCTCGGGGTAGAACGTACGCGTGGTGGCCACGTCGGAAGAGGGCTTGCCCACGTCGGTGGCGTCGGCGGCGGAGAACGACGCCCGCAGCCGTCCGATGGGGGTGTAGCTCGTGTAGCGCAGGGCGCCGCCCTTGTCCTCATAGGCCGAGTTGGGGATCAGCTCGCCGCCGCCGGCCTCCTGGTCGCCCGACCGGCGCCAGGTGAGCTGGCCCAGGAGGGCGCCGCCCGGCACGTCGGCCGAGGCCTCCACTCCCAGGCCCTCTTCGTCTCCGGCGCCGCCTTCCTTGTCGATCTGGAAGGCGACCGAGGAGGAGCCCGGCTCGGGGAAGCGGGAGCGGGCGTGGATGATGCCGCCCAGGGCGTCCGAGCCGTAGGCGACCGAGCCCGGGCCGCGGGCGATCTCGATGGAGCCCAGGGTGAAGGGATCGAGATAGCTGGCGGACGGCCCGGCCCGGCGCTCGGTGGTGACCCGGCCGCCGTCGAGCAAAATCAGGGTCCGGCCGCCGGCCAGCCCCCGGATCACGGGCACGGCCGTGGAGGTCTCGTCCGTGCGCGAAGCGCCGGCGATCCCCTGGAGCGCGTCGGCGAGCCGGTTGGGCCGGCGCTGCTCCAGGTCCTCCTGGCTCAGCGTGACGGTGGCCGCGGCCGGCGGCGCCTCGATGTTGGGAGTCACCCCGGTGATCACGGTGACGCTGTCCTCATAGGTCGTGGGAAGGGTCAGGTCCGCCACGTCCGAGAGAGACGCCACCTCGAACGGCGGCGACACCTCACCGCCGGGGCTCAGCGCCACCAGCCGGAACGGGAGGGCAGGGTCGGGAGAGATGCGGAACCGGCCGTCCGGCCCGGCGGCCACGGAAGTCGTCTGGCCGACCACGGAGACCTGGTAGCCGGCGGCCGGGGTGCCGTCCGGCAGGAGCAGGCGGCCCTCGAAGGCATACGCCCACGAGGGGAGGAGGAAAAGGAGAAGGAAAAGTTCCCTGACAGAACGCATTGAAGAGACCTCGATCCTTGACCGGCACAAAGGCGCCGATCGAAAATTCCACGTTCCACCACGCTCCGGAGGGGAGCGGGCGGGCTTCGCCGGTCGGTTGTGGACGGCCCGGGTCTCGGTCTATTCGTTGAAGCGGCTGATCAACAGGCGCACCGGGGGGCGGTTTTGGGCCGAAGGGGACGGACCGGTGCCGGCGCGGAGGGGGAGAGGGGTCCCCTGGAGCCGGAAGCTCAGGCTGGGGGCCGCGAGGCTGGCGCGCTTCGGGCCGGGCGGAAGCAGGGGGAGCCAGGGCAGGCGGCCCGGCTCCATGGACCGGCAGGCCAGATCCGCCTCTTCCGCCACCACCTCGCGGGCGCCGCCGCCGTCCCGCGCGCCTTCGACCCAGAACACAACGCCGCCTTCCCCGGGCAGGGCCCGCTCGCCCCGGGACAGGGAGATGCGGGACGCCGGGGCGGCGCCGCCGGAGCCCGGCACGATGGCGAACCGCTGCGGCGTCTCGACCTCGATCTCGCGGCGTTCGTCGCCGAACCGCAGGAGCACGCGGGCGTCCTGGGTGGGGAACGCCGGAACCCGGAAGGTGAAGCGGCGGACCGAGAGGTCGAGGTGTGGGGTGATCCGTAGCGGATGGGAACGGCCGCCGTCCAGCGAGAGGAAGGCTTCCCACTCCTCGGCGCCCGCGAGGGGTACCGTGCCCTCCCATTCCACGGCGGCGAGCGAGCCCGCCGTCAGCACGTATCCCGCCGCCGGCGCGACGAGGCGCGGGCCCGCCGGCCCGGTAGCCGCCGCGTCCGCGATTGCCGGAGACGCCAGGGCGAGCGGAATCAGCAGACGTGCAAGCCGCCGGAAAGGGTTCATGGGCAAAGTCACTCTACCTCCGACTCTACCCTCCCGTGCCCTCCTTTCCAAGCGACTCCAGGGCGGCGGACTCGTCGATCCGCTGGGCCCGTACGATGAACCGCTTGGGCGCGGAGCCCACGTAGTAGAAGGGATAGCAGGTCACCAGGGTCAGCTCGGGGACGCCGGAGCCCGCGAGCACGTGCGTATCCTCGGGGAGGACGATCTCCGTCCAGTCCACCCGGTAGTAATACGTGCTCTCCATCGTCTTGAGCGTGACGATGTCATTTTTGCGGATGTCTTTGAGGCCGCGGAAGAAGCTGTCGCGGTGGGCCGCCAAGCCCACGTTGCCGGCGGTGCCGGGGAGAGCCGTGCCGGGGATGCGGCCCACGCCGCGCCGCAGAGTCGTCTTGTCCACCCCTTCGAGGACGATGCCGGAGACGTCGAGCCGCGGGATCTCGATCCGCCCGACCAGCGACCCTTCCGGCCCGGGCCGCCGCTCCTGCGAGGCCGGGGACGGCGCCTCCTGGAAACTGGCGAGGGCGTCCGTTTCGGACGCTTCTTCCAGCAGCCGGTTCTCCCGGTACTGGTAGACCTTGGCGTCGACCCACGACCAGGCCCAGAGGCCGAGGCAGAGGACGCCGGTCAAGATCAGAACGCGTTCGAGCCGGCGAAGAGTGGCCTTGTTCATAAATTTCTCAGGCCCATAAAGCAAAATCACCTGGCGCCTCGTGCGCCAGGTGTTTCAGCTCAGGCCGCGGAAGAAGCCCTTAGGCATTCCGCTTGGCGTAGGTGCGCAGCGCGAAGGCGGCGCCCAGGAACATAAGGCCCATCAGGGCCACGGTCGGCAGGTCGCTGGCCGTGCTCGGCAGGGTGTTGGTGTTGCCGCCGTACTGGCCGGTCGTCTGCACGCCGGAGCCGGAAGCGTCCGTGTCGGCGTCGGTCGTGCGGGTCACGTCCACGTCCACCGCGCCCTCGGCCTTGCTGCCGGTGTCCACGTCAACGTCCATGCCCGAGCCGGTCTCGGTCTCGGGCATCATGCCCGTGCCGGTCTCGGTGCCGTTCATCGAGCCCGTGGAGGTGCCGGTCTGGACCTGCGGGGCCGGCGTTCCGGGAGCCGGAATCGGGTGGCCCGGGTTCGGCAGGTTGTTGTTGGTCTGGCCGGGCTCCTGCTGGCTCGTGGGGCCGGGGGCCGTGGTGTTGATCGTGCTCTGGGCAAAAGCGGCCCCCGTGATAAGGGTCAGCGCCGCCACGAGAATAAAGATCTGCCGTTTCATATCGAGACTCCTCTCCAAAGTTCAGTTGGTTGACCTGGATGCCACCCTCTTGGGGGGGAGGCTCCGTGTTCAAATCCTGCGGCGGGGGCGGAGGCTTCGACCTTCGAATCTGCTTGCGCGCGCTTTTGTCAAAGTCTCCGTTTCGCCCGCCGCCCCTTCACGTCCAGAACCAACTGCAATGGCAATGCCAACCTTGGAGGAGAGAAGCCCCCACCTCAGGCGTGGGTGAGCTTCTTGTACCGGATGCGGTGCGGCTGGTCGGCCTCGGCGCCCAGGCGGCGCTTGCGGTCGGCCTCGTACCCTTCATAGTTCCCCTCGAACCACACCACCTGCGACTCCCCCTCGAAGGCCAGGATGTGGGTGGCGATACGGTCCAGGAACCACCGGTCGTGGCTGATCACCACGGCGCAGCCGGCGAAGGAGAGGAGCGCCTCCTCCAGGGCCCGCAGGGTGTCCACGTCGAGGTCGTTGGTGGGCTCGTCGAGCAGCAGGAGGTTGCCGCCGGCCTTGAGCGTACGGGCAAGATGAACACGGTTCCGTTCGCCGCCCGAGAGGTCTTTCACCCGCTTCTGCTGGTCGGAGCCCTTGAAGTTGAAAGAAGCGGCATAGGAACGGGCGGGAATCTCGCGGCTGCCCAGCATCACGACGTCGCGGCTGTCCGAGATGGCCTCCCAGACCAGCTTCTCGCCGTCCAGGCTGTCCCGGCTCTGGTCCACGTAGGCGACCTGCACCGTCTCGCCGATGCGGATGGACCCGGCGTCCGGCTGCTCCTGCCCCACGATCATGCGGAAGAGCGTCGTCTTGCCCGCGCCGTTGGGGCCGATGACGCCCACGATGCCGCCCGGGGGGAGGGAGAAGGACAGATCCTCGATCAGCAGGTTGTCCCCGTACCCCTTGCGGAGCCCCTTGGTCTCCACCACCAGGTCGCCCAGGCGGGGGCCGGAGGGGATGTGGATCTCGTTCTGGTCGCTGCGCTTCTCGTACTCGCGGTCCTCGGCGAGCAGCTTCTCGTAGGCGGTGAGGCGGGCCTTGCCCTTGGCCTGGCGGGCGCGGGGGGACATGCGCACCCACTCGAGCTCGCGCTCCAGGGAGCGCCGGCGGGAGGACTCGGTCTTCTCTTCGAGCGCCAGCCGCTCCTGCTTCTGCTCCAGCCAGGAGGTGTAGTTCCCCTTCCAGGGGATCCCCTGGCCGCGGTCGAGCTCCAGAATCCAGCCGGCCACGTTGTCGAGGAAGTAGCGGTCGTGGGTGACGGCCACCACGGTGCCCGGGTAGTCGGCCAGGAAGTGCTCCAGCCAGGCCACGGACTCGGCGTCCAGGTGGTTGGTGGGCTCGTCGAGGAGCAGCAGGTCGGGCCGCTGGAGGAGCAGCCGGCAGAGGGCCACCCGGCGGCGCTCGCCGCCCGAGAGCTTGTTCACGTCCGCGTCCGGCGGCGGCAGGCGCAGGGCGTCCATGGCGATCTCCAGGGTGCGGTCGAGCTCCCAGGCGTTGGCCGCCTCGATGGCGTCCTGCACCCGGCCCTGCTCGGCCAGCAGCTTGTCCATCTCGTCGCCGGACATGTCCTCGCCGAACTTGGCGTTGATCTCGTCGAACCGGGTGAGCAGGGCGCGCGTCTCGGCCACCCCCTCCTCGACGTTGCCGAGGACGTCCTTGGCGGCGTCGAGCCGCGGCTCCTGGGAGAGGTAGCCCACCTTGGCCCCCTTGGCCGCCCAGGCCTCGCCGACGAACTCCTTGATCTCCCCGGCCATGATCTTCAGCAGGGTGCTCTTGCCGGCGCCGTTCAGGCCCAGGACGCCGATCTTGGCGCCGGGGAAGAAGGACAGCCAGATATCTTTCAAAACCTCCCGGTTCGGGGGGTAGACCTTGCGCAGGTCTTTCATGACGTAGATGTATTGCTCGGACATGTGGACTCCTAAGATTGACGCGACCCTGGATTCGAAAGTGAAGGTACGGCAGGACGCAGGAGAAGTAATTGTACCGCAGACGGCTCAGTACGTCCCGCCTCCGAGCCGCGAGCCCGGAGGGCGTCCTACTCATAGCCCAGGGTGCAACCCTGGGGACTGCGGGCGCCGCGGTCCCGGTGTCTCATGCCCGAGCGGATGACCCCGTGTTTCGTGCCGACCGATCGTTGCCGACCTTGGGGTGGCCGTCGCCGGCCGACCGTGGCGCGACCGTGGCCCGACCGTGGCGCGACCGTGGCCCGACCGTGGCCGACCGACCGTCGCCGGCCGGCCGATCCACCCAGGGTTCCACCCTGGGCTATGAGTAGGACGCCCTCCGGGCTCGCGGCCCGGCAGAGCCGGAATCCCTCGTCAACCCAGCCCCTTCAGCCTCTCCGGCAGGGACTCCAGGAACGGCCCGAGGTCGTCCGTGTCCGGCAGGGTGATCTCGATCTTCCCCTTCTTGGTCCGATGCGCACGGGTGAGTTTCTGCCGCGCGACCTTCAGGCCATCGTCTCCAGGCGGGCGAGGATGGCCCGGCGGGTCGGATCGGCCAAGGCGGCGAAGGTCGTGCTCAGGGGATCGGGTTGCATTGGTTAGGTCACCTCACGGTTACGTAACCATCTGGTTATATAAAGCTCAGGTAGGAGGCAGACCTCTGAGGCCTGCCACCAACGCTCCGCTTGCCCCGTCCGTAGGAATTCACAACGACTCAGCGATAACATCGGCGCCTCCGCTTTTCCGCGGGAGCGTCTCTCCGGGGTCTCAAGGTTCGCGTGAACGAACGTACTTTTCTCACTTCGCTTCGAAGCGACGTCCTCCGCCTTCTCGTGCCGCTCGCGGCTTTCGCGGCCATGGCCACGTTCGCGGGGCGCGAGGTGGATCCTTTGGGCGCGGCGGAGAGCGGGTATCTCGCTGTGCTGGCGGTGGCCGTTCTGATCCCCGTGGGATTCCTGGCGCGCTGGCCGGCCCTGGAGGTGGGGCTCGGCTCGGTGCTCGCCACGGCGGCCGTCTGGGCGCTTCCCCGGGGGCCGGGACGGGGAGCCGTGGTGATGCTGGTGCTGGCGGTGGCGGTGGCGGTGGCGGCGGGGCGGCGGCTGGTGCGGGGCGGCGGGGGGCTGGAGGTGCTGATCCCGCTGGCCCTGGGGGCGCAGGCGCTGCTGCGGGGGGATCTGCTGTTCGATCCCACGGCTGGCGTGCGGACTCTCGTGGCCCTGATCGCCTTGCCGGTGGCGGGGGCCGTGGCAATCTACCTGCTGTCTCAAAGGCATGGGCTCGCCCTGGCTCTGGTGGCCGGGGGCACGGCGGTGGCGCTGGCGCCCGGGTTCAACGTGGCCGCGACTCTGGCGCTGATCGCCTTGGCGGCGGGGGACGTGCTGGGCCGGGAGGGGCTTGGGTGGCCGGTGAAGCTCGGGGCCTGGGGGGCGCTGGTGGCGCCGATCCTGTGGAACCCGGGTCCGGGCGTGGCGGCGGCGGTCTGCGGGCTGGCGCTGTGGCGGCCAGGGATCGCCCTGGTGCTCGCCCTGCCGGCGGCGGCGGGGTTGGGATGGACGTTCCAGCAGTTCCAGCAGTTCCAGCAGCTTTGGCCCTTGATGGCGCGGCAGATCGCCTGGCTCCCCCTGCTGGTGCCGGCGGCGCTGGTGCCGGAGAAGGACGGGCGCTGGAGGGCGTTGGCGGCGCTGCTGCTGGCGGCCACGGTCCCCCAGGTGCCGGACCTCTCCACGCTGGCGGCGCCGCTCGGGCTGGCGGCGCTGGCGATGCGGCGCAGCGGGGCGGTGACGGTGCCGCAGCGGGTGTGGACGGGCGCGGTGCTCACGGGGACGGCACTGCTGGCCTCGTACCCGTGGCTGCGCGAGGAGCCTCTCGCGCGGGCGGTGGCGCTGCTCGGGTTGCCGGCAGGCCCGGCGCTGGCGGCCTGGGTGGCGGCGGTGTTCCTGGGGATCGCCGGGCTCGGCGTGTGGATGGGGCGCGGCTGGGAGGAGAGCCTGCGGGCCACCCGGCTGGCGGGCCTCGCCGGGGCGTGCCTGGCGCTGGCCCTGCTCCTGGGGATGCCGGACCCCGGCCGGGAGCTGCTGGTGCCGGAGACGCCGGTGGTGATCGACGCCGGGCATCCGCGCTGGCAGACCCAGCTCAAAGAGCAGATGGTGGGGAGCGTGGTGGTGGAGTCGAACCTGTCGAACGGCATGAGCCTGCCGCCGGGAACGCCGGTGGCCGTGGTCCGCCTGCGGGACCTCGCCGGTGGCTCGGTGGGCTGGACCCTGCGGACCGGCGAGGAAACGGGCGAGTGGGCGGCGCGGCGGCCGGACGTGGTTGAGGCCGGGACGCGGACGCCGCCCGCCTGGGTCTCCTGGGTGGCGGGCGACTTCTTCGCCCAGCGCTACCGCTCGCGCTGGACGCTCCCTGCTCCCACGCGGATCTCGCGGGTGGAGATCGAGCGGGTGCCCGGCGCGCCGCCGGAGCTGGTGCTGGCCTTGTACCAGTTGGAGGTTCGTAGATGACGGAAGGGCTTCAGGGGACGAGAGGGAGAGCGATCGGCTCCTCGGCAGGGGTTCTGGCCGTCTCCCTCCTGGGAATGGCGCTGGCGGCCTGGAAGCTCCCCCTGCCGCCGGACGACGCTTTTCGGGGCACGCTCTTCCTCCTCCCCCTGATCCTCGGCGGCCTGCGGGAGATCCACCGCTGGGGCGTGAGAATGGGAGCCCGCGAGCTTTCCGCCCAGGGCACGGCGGTGGAGCTGGGGTCGCTGGCCCTGCTGGTGCTGCTGGTTCTGGGCCGGTCTCACCTGGGATTGGGGAACGAGCCGGTGCTCGCGGCGTGCCTGCTGCTGGTGCTGGGCTCGCGGGTGGCGCGGCAGACGGTGGCCCTCCGGCCGCTCCTGGGGGACAAGCTCCCGGGGCGCCCCTCGGCGTTGTTCTTCTTCCTGCCGCTCGTGGTATACCTCGCCATCCTCCCCTGGTCCGCCGGGCACCGGCAGCCGGACGGCGACGAGCCGTTCTACCTCCTGGTGACCCACAGCCTGACGTACGACCTGGACGCCGACCTGACGAACAACTACGAGGCGAAGGACTGGCGGTTCTTCATGGACCGCCCGATCGAGCCCCAGCCGGGGGACCCGGTCGGCCCCGGGGGCGAGAAATACTCGCGGCACAACGAGATGCTCCCCCTGGCGCTGGTGCCGGCCTACCGGCTGGGCGGCAAGATGGGGGCGCTCGCCACCATGGCGGCGTTGACGGCGCTGCTGGCCTGGATGACCCTGCGGCTGGCCCGGCGGTATTTTCCGGAGCTGCCCGGCGAGGCGCTGGCGGCGTGGGCGCTCGCGGCCTTCACGCCGCCGCTCCTGCTCTACTCCTACCAGGTGTGGGTGGAGGTGCCGGCGGCGATCCTGGTGGCGGCGGCGCTGGACCGCATCCTGAGCCTGGACCGGCAGCGCACCTGGGGGCGCAAGGAGTGGCTGAGCCTGGGCCTCCCCGTGCTGCTCCTGCCACTGGTGAAGATCCGCTTCATCCTCATCGCCGGGCCGCTGCTGGCGCTGGGGTGGTGGCACGCGGGGCGGCCGAAGCGCCCCCTGATCCTGCTGGCCGGAATGCTGGGAGCCGTGGCGGGCGGCATTCTGCTCTACAACAAGATGTTGTACAGCAACCCGCTCAAGATCCACACGTGGCGAGAGGTCGATCCCCAGCAGTTCGGCATCCTGTCGTACCTCAAGGGATTTCTGGGCCTGTTCTACGACGCCGCGTTCGGGCTCTTCGGCTGTTCGCCGGTCTGGCTGGTGCTCCTGCCGGCGGTGGTGCTGCTGGCGGCGCGGCGGAACCGGCTGCTCGTCCACCTGGCCGCCCTGTCTCTCCCCTACCTGGTGATCGTGGCGCCGCGGGTGGAGTGGTACGGCGGCTGGTCGCCGCCGTTCCGCTACGCGCTCATCGCGCTGCCGCTGCTGGCCGTGGCATTGGTTCCCTTGTTTGCCCGCCGCGAGCGCCCGGGAGCCTGGGCGCTGATCGCGGGCCTGGGCGGCCTCACCCTGGTGCTGACGCTCCTGTGGGTGACGGTGCCGGGGTGGACCTACAACTTCGCGGATGGCCGGACCTATGCCCTGGACGCCCTGAGCGCCCGGCTGGGGCTGGACGTGACGCGCTTCTTTCCCAGCACGATCCGCCTGCGGATCGCCACCTGGGCGTGGCCGCTCCTCTCCCTCCCCCTCGTGACGATGCTGTGGTGGCTGCCGGGCCGGCCCCGGAAGGCGGCGTACGGCGGCGGGGCGGCCCTCTTCGGCACCGGCCTGCTTCTGGTGCTCGCGGCTCTGCTTCCCCGGGCGGGCGACCACTTCCCCACCGAGACCGTGGAGCTCGAGGACCCCTACGTGTGGAAGAGCGGCGGGCACACCCATCCGGACCGCTGGGTGCTGGAGCGCACCCGCTACCGCGGCGGCTGGGTGCTGCGGGTGGGCGAGCGGCTCGAGGTGCCGGTGGTGCCGGGGGGGCGGCGGGTACGGTTCCTCCTGGAGGCGGAATTCATCCGCAACCAGCCGGTGCCCTACACCCTGGACCTCATGGCGGGCGACCGCATGATCGCCTCCTGGACCCCGGGCCGCCAGCGGGTGTGGGAGACGGTGGAGGTGGGCCCCATCGACTGGCACGCCGGCGATGCCCTGGTGCTGGTGGCCCACGGCCCGGCGCCGCCGGGGGCGCTCAACGGGGCGATTCTGGACCGGGTGCGGATGGAGTGGCGGTGAGGGGGACGGCTTGCCGCGGCGACCTCACCCCAACCCCTCTCCTAAAGGAGAGGGGCTTTGAGTTTGTCGAGCTTGTCTTTCTCTCCCTCTCCTTTAGGAGAGGGAGCCGGAGGGTGAGGTCCCTCCCGTGAACGTCACCGCCGTCGTCCCCACCCTCGGCCGCTCTCCGTATCTGATCCCCTGCCTGGAAGCCCTGCGGCAAGAGGGCCTGGAGACTACTCTGGAAATAATCCTGGTGGATCAAGGGGAAACGCCGTTCGAGATCCCAGCCGGTCTCGTGGACCGCATCCTCCGCCCGGGCAGCAACCTGGGCTTCGCGGCGGGGACGAACCTGGGGATCGAAGCCGCTTCGGAGGAGGGGATCGCCACCGTCAACGACGATGCCTTGGTCGAGCCCGGGTGGCTGGACGCTCTGGTCAAGATCCTGGAGGAGCACCCCGGCGTGGCGGCGGTCCAAGGAGTCAATCTTCAGTTGGATTGGCAGATGGACCGGCCCGAGCGGGTGGACGGCTGCGGCATCGAGTGGAACGGCTGGTGGCAGGCGGTGCAGATCGGCCATGGGGAGACGGCGCCGCCGCCGTCCACGGCACCGCGCGAGGTGTTCGGCGTCTCGGCCACGGCGGCGCTCTACCGGCGGGCGGCGCTCGAGGCGGTGGGGCTTTTCGATCCCAGGCTCGGTTCTTATTACGAGGACGTGGATCTCGCCGTGCGCCTGCGGGCGGCGGGCTGGCGTGCCCTGTTGGTGCCGGCGGCCCGGGCCCGGCATGGGGGCTCGATCACGGGGCGCACCCTGAGCCGCGAGCGCTGGCGGCTGATCTACGGCAACCGGTACGCCGTGGCGTCGCGGCACCTGGGCAGGGGGTTCCTGCCGCGCCTCCCCGTCCTGGCCCTGCGGGACGGGATCGATCTTGGCCGGGCACTCCTGAAGAGGGACCGCGAGCTGGCGGCGGGAATCGTCTCCGGCTGGGGACGCGCGCTCGGTCGGAGATAGTAGGCTCCCGAGATAATCTCTCGCCATGCCGGAGCCGCTTCTCACGGGCGTCGTGATCCACTGGCGCAACGAGGATCTCCTCGCCGAGCTGGCGGCGGCATGGCCGCAGGACCCCCGGTTCGAGCTGCTGGTGGTGGACAACGGCTCGGCCTCCCCGTTGCCGGAGGGGGCCCGCGTGGTCCGGCCCGGGCGCAATCTGGGGTTCGCGGGCGGTGCCAACGCGGGGATCGCGGAGGCGCGGGGGGAGATCCTGCTGATCCTGAATCCGGACGTGGTCCCCGAGGCGGGAGCCCTGGAGCGGCTGGTGGAGGGCTTCGCGGCCCATCCGGAGGCCGCCGGCCTGGCGCCCCGGCTGGCGGGTCCGGCGGGCGAGCCGCAGTGGGCGTGGCAGCTCCGGCGCATTCCGTCCCCCTGGAGCCTGGTGCTCCATGCCCTGCCTCTCGGCGGCGAGGCGCCGATTGGCTCGGAGCCCGCGGAGGGCGCCCGGATCGAGCAGCCCGCCGCCGCCGCGCTCGCCCTGCGGCGGTCGGCGCTCACGGCGGTCGGCGGGTTCGACGGCGGCTTCCATCCCGCCTGGTTCGAGGACGTGGACCTCGCCCGGCGGCTGCGGGACGCCGGCCTGCCGATCCTCTACTGGCCGTCCGCGCGGTTTCAGCACCGGCTGGGCAGCACGGTGCCGCGCCTGGGGTACGGGCCGTTCCTCTACATCTACTACCGGAACCTCACCCGGTACCTCGCCAAGCACCACGGCCCGGCCTGGGCGTGGGCGGCGCGGGCGGCGCTGGTGCCGGGGATGCTCCTGCGGCTGGTGTTCCTGCCGCTGCGCCGGCCCCGCCGGGCGGCCTCACGGCGGGAGGCGTTCTCGGGTCTCCTGGCCGTGCTCGCGGGCGCCCTGTCGGGCTGGACCCGGCCGAAAGGGATGCTCCCTTGAACCCGCCCATGAATCTGACAGTCGCCATCTGCATCGTGCTCCACAACGACGGCGCCGATGTGCCGGGGTGCCTGGAGTCCATCGGAGCCCTCGCTCACCGTCCCCTGGAGATCGTGGTGGTGGACTGCGCGAGCACGGACGGCGGCCTGGAGACGGCGCGCGAGCATGCCCCGGCGGGAATCCCCTTCCAGGCGGCCGCGCTCGGCGAAAACCTGGGCTTTGCCGGGGGGATGAACGCCGCCTTCGCGCGCACCCGGGCACCGTTCGTCCTGACCCTGAACGCCGACGCCCGCCCGGCTCCGGACTACGTGACCCGCCTCCTGGACCGCATGGAGGACCAAGCCGGCGCCGTCACGGGCCGGCTGGTCCGGCCGGTCCAGGGGGACGGCCCCCGCAAGCTCGACGCCTGCGGCATGTTCCTGATTCCGAGCTGGCGGCACCTGGACCGGGGCTCGGGCGAGGTGGACCGGGGCCAATACGCCAAGCCCGAGAAGGTCTTCGGGGCCACGGGCGCGGCCTCCCTGTTCCGCCGCGCGGCGCTGGACGACGTGGCGGACCCCGCGGACACCAGGGAGATTTTCGATCCCCGGTTCCACTCTTTCCGCGAGGACGCCGAGCTGTGCTTCCGCCTGCGCGAGCGGGGGTGGGAGGTGCTCTACGAGCCCGCGGCCGTGGCCGAGCACCGGCGGTTCAATCTGCCGGAACGGCGGTCCGCCATGCCGGCCTTCGTCAACTTCCACTCCCTGAAGAACCGGTACCTGCTGCGGATCTACCACCAGACGGGTAAAAATTTCCTGCGCACTTTCTTTCCTGCTCTGGCGAGGGACGCAATGGCCCTGGGGTACGTCCTGCTCCGGGAGCGTTCCTCCCTGGGCGCCTACGGCTGGCTCTGGCGGCACCGGGCCGAGCTCAAGGAGCGGCGGCGGGTGATCCAGAAGCGCAAGACGCAAGAGATCGACCGCTGGTTCTGGACTCAGGGAGAGCCTTTGTGAAGACCGAGAAGCCCCTCTCCGTCGCCTTGATCGGCAGCCGCGGCATCCCGGGGCGCTACGGCGGCTACGAGACGCTCATGGAGGAGCTGTCGGTGCGGCTGGTCGCCCGGGGGTTCAGGGTGACCGTCTACTGCCGATCCCACTCGACGCCCCGGGAGCTGAAGAGCTGGCGGGGGGTGGACCTGGTGGTGCTTCCCACCCTGCGCACCAAGTACCTGGACACGCCCGTCCACACCTTCCTCTCCTGCCTGCACGCGGCGGCGGCGGGGTACGACGCGGCGCTGGTGGTCAACTCGGCCAATGCCCTGTTCGTGCCGCTGCTCCGGGTCTCCGGTCTGCCGGTGGCGCTCAACGTGGATGGCATCGAGAAGCGGCGCGCCAAGTGGGGAGCGTTCGGCCGGTGGGTCTACGCCCTCTCCGAGCGGCTCGCCTGCGTGCTCCCGGACGCGCTGGTGACGGACGCCGAGGTCATCCGCCGGCACTACCGGGAGCGCTACGGAGCGGAGTCCGTGCCCATCGCCTACGGCGTCGACCCGCGCCCGCCGGCCGAGACCGGAGCCTTTCCTGGAACCTTGGCCCGGCTGGGGCTCGCGCCCCGGCGGTACTTTCTCTACGTCAGCCGGTTCGAGCCGGAGAACAACCCCCACCGGGTGGCCGAGGCCTACCGGCAGGTGGGCGGCGACGTCCCCCTGGTCATGGTCGGTGGCGCGCCGTATGCAAGCAAATTCATTTCGAGCTTCACCCGTGGGGCCGATCCCCGGATCCTGTTCCCCGGGCCGATTTACGGTGAAGGGTACCGTGAGCTGCTCTCCCACGCCCTGGCGTACGTTCACGCCACGGAGGTGGGCGGCACCCATCCGGCTCTCGTGGAGGCCATGGGCTACGGCAACTGCGTGGTGGTCAACGACGCGCCCGAAAACCGCGAGGTGGCGGGCGGCGTAGGGCTCTGGTTCCGGGCCGGCGAGCCTGCGACGCTGGCCGAGCGGCTGGACTGGGTGCGGGCCAACCCCGGACGCGCCCGAGCCCGCGGAAGGGCGGCGGCCAAACGGGCGGCCCTTCTCTTTTCCTGGGAGCGGGTGGCGGACCAGTACGCCAGTCTGCTCGGGAAGCTCGCCCGAGGGGAGGCTCCTGGGGAGACATATGTTGGGCAGGCATAGACGGATGGGCCGCGAAGCACGTTAGAATAGGAAACTGGTACGTTGAGTCGGTGATCTCTTAAAAGAACCCATGCTCAAAGAACGGGCGCGCATCCTTTCGGTTTCGATCTTCAGCCTCGATCTGCTGCTCGTTTCCGCCGCTTTCCTCCTCGCGTACACGGTCCGTGACGTCGTGCTGCCGGGGTTGGCGCCGGGGACGTTCCGAAGCCGTCTCCATCCTCTTGGCGAGTACCTGCCGCTCCTCCCCCTGGCCTTGGCCATCTGGGGGGCGCTCCTCCTCGCTCGGGACGGTACCGCTCGCACCGCACGGTGCCGCTGCTGGACGAGGCGTGGGCCATCCTGCGGGTGAGCCTCTCCGGGGCCATCATCTTCACCCTGGCGATCTACGTCAGCCGGTGGGACGAGCGCCTGCTCTCCGACGACCGCATCAGCCGCTTCTGGGCCCTGCTCTTCGCCGTCTTCACCTGCCTGTTCCTGCTGGCGGAGAAGCTTGCCCTGCGGATGACCTCGCGCTACGTGCGCTCCCACGGCTTCAACTACCGGACCGTGCTGATCGTGGGCACCAGCGCCGCGGCCCTGCGGATCGCGGACTCCATCCACACCCACCGCTTCTGGGGGTACCGCATCCTGGGCTTCCTCCGCAACGGCCACAAGGCGCCGGAGCCCTGGCCGAGCCGCTATCCGATCCTGGGCGAGACCGCCGACATCTCCGCGGATCGTGGAGAGCAACGTGGTGGACGACGTCATCTTCGCCGTCCACCGCCGGGAGCTGGACCGGCTGGAAGACCTCTTTCTGAGCCTCCAGGAGCAGGGAATCCGCACCCGCTTCGCCATGGATCTCTTCCCTCACACCCAGGCCCGGGTGCAGCTGGAGGATCTGGACGGCATGCCGCTCCTCTCCTTCGCCACCACGCCCACGAGCCAGCTCCAGCTCATGTCCAAGCGGGCCCTGGACGTGGCCCTGGCCGCGGTCCTGCTGCTGATCGGCCTGCCCATCGCGGGCCTGATCGCGCTGTCGATCAAGTTGGTCTATGGCGGCAACGTGCTCTTCCGGCAGACCCGTTGCGGCTTGAACGGCCGGTTCTTCACCCTCTACAAGTTCCGCACCATGGTGGAGGACGCCGAGGAGCGCCGCCTGGAGCTGATGCATCTGAACGAGATGAAGGGGCCGGTGTTCAAGCTGCGGAGCGATCCGCGGGTGACCCCCCTGGGCCGCCTGCTGCGCCGCTTCAGCCTGGACGAGATCCCGCAGTTCTGGAACGTGCTCCGGGGCGACATGAGCCTCGTGGGGCCGCGTCCGCCCATCCCCGAAGAAGTCGCCCAGTACCAGCGCTGGCAACGCCGCCGGCTGGCCATGAAGCCGGGCCTCACCTGCCTCTGGCAGGTGAGCGGCCGCAACAACCTCGACTTCGAACGCTGGATGGAGCTCGACCTGGAGTACATCGACTCCTGGTCGCCCATGCTGGACCTGAAGATCCTCCTCAAGACCATCCCCGCCGTGCTGACGGGCAACGGCGCCTCGTAGGGCGGCGTCCCAGGTTTCTGAGCCCGGAGGGCGCCAGATCGTAGCCCAGGCCGTGAGCCCTGGGCGGCGTGGCGGTCGTTCTCACGGCCCCCGGGTTCACACCCGGGGCTAGGGGTATGCCGCCCTGCCGGGCTCAGAAACTCTTGGTTCTCTGATACTCGCTGGCCGCCACGAGGTCGGCGATGGCGGGGTCGAGGCTGTCCTTGAGCACGCAGAGGACGACCCGGCGGATCTCCGTCGTCACGTCGGGCTCCTGGTGCAGGTCCACCGGATCCTGCTCCAGCTGGGAAAACGGCAGGGCGTCAACAAGTCTCCTCAATCTTTCGCGGACTTTTCTCAGCTCCAGGGCTGCGGTCCGCAGACCCGCCTGAGCCGCGGCCTCGTGTGTCGTCATTTCGGTCTCCCTCCCGGATCAGATCGCCGTCCTTCCCCGGAGGCACCCGGTCTCCCAGGCTCCAAAGCCGGCGGGCACCCTCATGGCATTGCGGACAGCCGGTCAAGAGGTGCCGGATCACGAAACGAACCTCTGCTCGCGGCAATTCACCGAGCGCGAAACGCTGCAGGTCCCTTTCGGTTGGATGGTCCGGCCCCACGGCGGGAGATCTTGAAGCAAAGGCTTGCGATCTGGGCTGCCCAACAGGAAGGAGGGGGAAATTTCCTCAGAAGAGCACGAAGAGACGCTTTGCAAGTCTCGCGAAACATGTGTTTCCGTGTCACGATTAGGCCTTCAAGAGCACTCAGCTCTTTTGGACCCACACAACGAGGGAGGATTACGATGGCGCAAAAGGTCAGCTTCCGGCCGTTGCTCGTGTCGATCCTGGGGCTCTGGTACGGCCTGAGCCAGAAAGAGATCGGAGTCGCGGCCGGCATTCACCCCAAGCGCGTCTCGCAGTACCTGCGGCGGGGGAAAATGAGAGACGGAGTTTTCGGACGGCTGCTCGCCGCGATGAGGTGTCCGCGGGGTGCCGTGCCCATCGTCACGGGCTGTATCGAAGCCCTGGACGGCCTGGACGAGAATCAGGATCTGACGGCGGAGGAGCGGGCCACGGTCGAAGAAAACGTCCTGACCATCTCCCATCTGACCCGGGGAACCTTGACGCGGACCGCCCTCCTCTCCCGGAAGACCGCTCGGGAGGAGGGCTACCCCCAGCCTCACGATCTCGTTCCCGCCCGCCAGCGTGCCGGCGACCTCTTCGCGCAGCTGGAGCGCATCCCGGAGTCGACGAGGCCCGCCGTGATCCGAATCGGCCGGGAGTATCAGAGCTGGGCCCTCTGCGAGAAGGTGTGCCTGGCTTCGGTGCGAGAAACCTCTCGCAAGTTGGAACGCGCGGCGGCCTGGGCGGGGCTCGCCGAAAAGATCGCGGAGCGGGTCCCGGGACCGGAAGAGTGGCGAAATCGCGTCCGGGGCTATGCCGCCGCGCACGGCGCCAACGTCCTGCGGGTCTCTGGCGAATTGAGGGCGGCTGACGTTGCCTTCGAAGGAGCCAAGCGCCTCTGGAGCTCCGGCTCCGACCCTGAGTTGGTGCTCGACCCGGGACGAGTGCTCGACCTGGAAGCCTCCTTGCGGAAGGACCAGCGCCGGCTTGATGAAGCCCTGGCACTCCTCGACGAGGCCGCTGCAGTGGGTCGCTCTCCGGAGCGAGCCTTGATCAAGAAAGGCATCACTCTGGAGAAGATGGGCGAGTATGAAGGCGCCGTCGAGACCTTACTCAAGGCGATCCCAAAGGTTGATCGTCGTTCGGACCCGCGCCTGGAAAATACTCTGAGCTTCAACCTTGCCGTCAATTTCTGCCACGTCGACCGCTTCCAGGAGGCTGCCAATCTGGTTTCGCCGATGCGTGAGCTTGCTGCCGATTTGGGAGACGAGATCGACTTGGTTCGCATGAACTGGTTGGAGGGGCGTGTCGCTGCTGGACTGAACCGGCCCTGGGAGGCTCGGAGACTTCTAAAAGAAGCACGGCGGGAATTTGGTCGGCGAAACATGGCAACCGATGCCGCCTTAGCTCTGTTAGAGGAGGCTGCTTTGCTGCTGGACGCAGGCCAGTTGGCCGAAGTCAAGGTACTCGCACGAGAGCTGACAGTGGTTCTCGATTCCAAGGGGGTCCACCAGGAGGCCCTGGTCGCCCTGAGGCTTTTCCACGAGGCGGCCGAACGCGAAGAGGCTACGGCCGAATTGGCCCGCCGCGTCTTGCGCTTTCTCTTCCGAGCCCGCTACGACCAGGGCCTCCGGTTTACAGAATCATGAACCAGTCTTGCATCGGCCGTCGGGGTCCAGCTCACAGCCAATCTTGGCATCCGGCAGGCACCGGCCGCTGGGGTCCAACTCACAGCCGATCTTGGATTCCGGCAGGCAGTGGCCATCGGGATCCATCCCACAGCCGATCTTTGGTGCCGGCAAGCACCGCCCATTGGGATCCCACTCGCAGCCTGCTTTCGCCCCCCAGAGGGAGGAGAGAAGCGTCCAGATCGGATCGAAAAGGCCGGAGGGAGCGGTGGACACGAGAGAAGCGGTAAGGGCCATGGCCAGGAAACTGCGTCGCATGGGGGGAATCTCCACGGCGGCTCCAGCCGCGAACCTCCCTGGCTCACGGGGACCGCGTTCCGCAATGGTAGGTGCTCGGCTCGACTTTAGAGCGAAATTTCGCCACTTTTCTCAGTAGGAGGGTACGAATGAGGCGAGATAACGTTATCGCCAGAATTCTCAGGGCACTTTCGGGCAAAACACAGGAGCAGATTGGCGAGGACATTGGAGTCCATCCCTCCCTCATCGCCCAGTTCGAGCTGGGGAAGGCTTTGCCGAACCGGGATCATCTGGAGCGGATGGCCAAGAGGAACGGGTTGAACCTGGAGGACGCGGATGGACTCCTCCGCCAGTACGAAACTCTTCAACAGCCCCGCCACCGGCAAGGAGAGAGCCCCGAGAGCCTCCTCGACGAGATGGAGGGCGAGGTCCGAACCGTGATGACGGCCGCCTACCAGAGCCTGCTGAGGCTCCCTCTCCCCCCGGGAGCCGCGCGGACCGCGGACCCCCAGCGGGCCGCCGAGCTTTTTCGGGAGTTGGAGGAGCTTACCCAGGAGGAACGGCTGGCGGTGGTGCAATCGGTCCGGGAGTGCCAGACTCTGGAATTGCTGCAAAGGGTTTGCGTGGCGGCGGAGGCGGAAACCGCGGAAAACCGGGAGGGCGCCGAGGCCTGGGCGCGGGTGGCCGAGGAGATCGCGGCGCGGATTGTGGCCTGATTTCCATGTAGTTACCGGATTCCGTGTAGAGTGGCGGGTTGGGAGGTGACATGGAGCCAGAGGAAGACAACGCAGAGACGGAACCCACGATGACCTTTGCCGGGCTGGGCCTTTCGGATCCCATCCTGAGAGCGCTTGGGGACGTGGGATACGAGGCGCCGACGCCGATTCAGGAGAGGACGATCCCGGTGATGATGGCCGGGCAGGATCTCATTGGCCAGGCCCAGACGGGTACGGGCAAGACGGCGGCCTTCGCCATCCCGATCCTGGAAAAGATCGATCCCGCCGTTGCCGGGGTGCAGGCGCTGGTGCTCGCGCCGACCCGGGAGCTGGCCATTCAGGTGGCGGAGGCGGTTCACGCCTATTCCAAATACGTGGGGCGCATAGGCGTGCTGCCGGTCTACGGCGGCCAGCCCATTCAGCTCCAGTTGAAGCGGCTGGACCGCGGAGTCCACGTGGTGGTGGGCACGCCGGGCCGGATCATGGACCACCTGCGGCGGGGGTCGCTGAAGCTGGACGCCGTGCGGGTGGTGGTGCTGGACGAGGCGGACGAGATGCTCCGCATGGGCTTCATCGAGGACGTGGAGTGGATCCTCTCCCAGGCCCCGGCCGGACGGCAGACGGCGCTCTTTTCGGCGACGCTGCCGCGGGAGATCCGGCGCATCGCCGAGCGGCATCTGAAGAGCCCCGTCTCCATCGAGATCGAGCACAAGACGCTGACGGTGCCCGCCATCGACCAGCGCTACCTGAACGTCTCGCCGCAGCAGAAGCTGGACGCCCTGGCGCGCATCCTGGAGACGGAGACCACGGAGGCGGTGCTGATCTTCACCCGCACCAAGACCGGGGCGGCCGAGCTGGCCGAGCGGCTGGAGGGCCGGGGGTACGCCGCCGAGGCCATGCACGGGGACATGAACCAGGTGCAGCGCGAGAGCGTCATCCGGCGCCTGAAAGCCGGGCAGGTGGAGATCGTGGTGGCGACCGACGTGGCCGCCCGCGGGCTGGACGTCGACCGCATCAGCCATGTAGTGAACTACGACATTCCCAACGACGTGGAGGCCTACGTCCACCGGATCGGCCGTACGGGCCGGGCCGGGCGCTCCGGGGTGGCCGTGCTCTTCGTGCTTCCCCGCGAGCGGCGGATGATGACGGAGATCGAGCGCTACACCGGGCAGCGGATCATGCCCATGAAGATGCCCACGCAGGCCGACGTGGCCGCCCGGCGCATCGCCCTCTTCAAGGACAACATCCGCCGCAGCGTGGCGGAAGGGGACCTGGATCTCTACCTCTCCCTGGTGGAGGAGCTGGTGGAAGAGGGGCTGGACCTGGCCGAGATCGCCGCCGCGGCGGCGCGCCTGGCCCGGGGGGACAAGCCGCTGGAGGTGGCGGTGGAGCCCGAGGCCGCCAACGTCCCCCGTGCCGAAGAGGGGATGGTGCGGCTGTTCATCGCCGCCGGCAGCCGCGCCGGGGTGAGGCCGGGAGACATCGTGGGCGCCATCGCCAACGAAGCCGGTGTGCCCGGCAAGGCCATCGGCTCCATCGACATCTGGGACCGCTTCACTTTCGTGGAGCTCCCCGCCCAGTACCAGGACCAGGTGCTCCAGAGGATGGCCAACGCCACCATTCGCGGCCGGCCGGTGGAAATCCGCGTGGCGACTCCGGAAAAAGGGGAGAAGCCGCCGGAGCGGCCCCGCCGGCCGCCCTACGGCGAGCGGCCGGACCGCCCCCGGGCGCCGTACCGGGACCGGCGGCGGTAGGGGTTCATCAGAGAAGCTTCCGGAACTCCTGTTCCGTCAGGCCGGCATCGCGGACGATTCCGCCCAAGGTGAAGGCATTCACCGGATCGTGGCGTGGGATGGTGAGAATTCGTACACCGTCCGTCATCACGATGTGCTTGCCTTGTCGTACGATACGGAATCCTGCTTTTTCGAGGGCTCGGACCGCTTGAAGGTGGGGAACGCCTGGTATCTTTCCCACCGCTTAAACCGAGACCTCGACTTCACGGGCTTGCGCCTCCTTAGCCAACTCGGAGGCGACCGCCATGTACTCTCGAATAGCGTCCTCGATGTTCCTTAGAGCTTCCTCTTCCGTAGTACCTTGCGACCAGCATCCGGGCATCCCCGGAACTGAGACGCTGAAGCCCTCTTCCGTCGGATATAGCGCTACTTTGTACGTCATCTTGGACCTCTTGAAGAAAGTATAGCCAAACCCTGGGCAGGACCGTGCCTAGACCTCGAACGTCACGACCACGGGGGCGTGGTCGCTCGTCCCCACGTCCGCCAGAACCTTGGCGGAGACGGCGCGCTCCGCCAGGGGGGCGCTGGCGAGGACGTAATCGATCCGCCAGCCGATGTTCCTCTGGCGCATGTTCCGCCAGGGGGCCCACCAGGTGAAGAGGCCGTCGTTGTCCGGATCGAGGGCGCGGCCCACGTCCACGAGGCCGGGAGCGAGGATGGACTCGAAGACCTCCCGCTCCTCGGGGCGCTGGCCGATGACGAACGGCTTGCGCTCCTTGGGGTGGACGTCCATGTCGGTGCGGGTGACGTTCATGTCGCCGCAGAGAATGAGGCGGCGGCCGGCGGCGGTCTCCTCGGCGGCGTAGCGCTGGAGGCCGCGGAGGAAGTCCATCTTGGCCGGGAAGTCCTTGCCGCCGTTGGGGACGTAGATGGAGGCGAAGGTCAGGTCTCCCACCCCGGCGGTGACGATGCGCGTTTCGAGATCGAACGAGGGGTGCTCGAACTTCGGCTCCTCGGGGAAAACCTCTTTCCGCAGGTGCAGGCTGACGCCCGAGTAACCGCCCGAGCCGTGCCAGAAGCACCAGTAATCGCCCAGATTGCAGAGATTCTCCTCGAGCTGCGAGGGGGACGCCTTGATCTCCTGGAGGCAGACCACGTCCGGGCGGTCGCGCTCCAGCCATTCGAGGAATTGCGCCTGGCGGGCGCGGATGCCGTTGACGTTCCAGGTAGCGACGGTTAGAGCCATGGCGGGCCGTATGATAGCCGAATGATAACCAAATGATAATCGAAGGGCACTTTTCGCGTCAGGAGATGCCTCGCCGAGGGGAGTGGGCTCAGAGGCCCAGATCCCTCGCCGCCGGCACCAGGCCGAACCCGTCCGCTTCCCCGACTCCGGTCAGGATCGCCTCCGCCACGGCCCGCTCGGCCAGGACGCCGATCTGATTGACGTGAGCCTTGCGGGCCCCGGAGGTGAGGACGGCCACGAGGTCGCCGTCGAAGAGGGAGAGGGCTGGGGCGAGGGTGCGGTAGAGGCCGCCGAAGGCCATTTGGCAGACCTTGAGGAGAGCGGCCTTGGAGAGGGCGGCGTCGGTGAGGACCACGGCGAGGGTGGTGTTGCCTTCCCAGGGGTTGGGGGTGTCCGGGGGAAGGTTGCCGAGGACTCTCTCGGCGGAGGCGAGCTCCAGCGAGTCCGGAGCGGTGCGGCAGCCGGCGAGGGGTGTGCCGTCGAGCCTCCGGACGTCGCCGAAGGCGTTGACCGCCACGGCGGCGGCCACGGTGGGGCCGCCTGGCACGGTGAGGCTCGCGAAGCCGAAGCCGCCTTTCATCCCATTCAAGGGTCCGAGGGACTTGCCGACGGTGGCGCCGGTGCCCGCACCCAGGCTCCCCACGCCGACGGATCCCTGGGACGCGGCGGCGAGGGCGGCTTCGAGGATCTCGGGGCCAGGCGCCACCGGCCGGCCGAGGCTCAAGTCGAAGAGGATGGCGGTGGGGACGATGGGGATGGGAGCGATGCCGGTCTGAAATCCAAAGCCGCGGCCGGCCAGCCAACTCACCACGGGATCGGCGGAGGCGAGGCCGAAGGCGCTGCCGCCGGAGAGGACGAAGGCGTGGGCGCGGCTCGACACGTGATGGCCGGACACCAGGGCGTCGAACTGCCGGGTGCCCGTGGCCGATCCCCGCACCTCGACCGCCCCGAGAGCGCCCTCCGGGCAGAGGATGACGGTGGCACCGGTCATGGCCTCGCGGTCCGTGCCGTGGCCGATCGAGAACCCGGGGATGTCGAGGACGCGCGAAGGGGCGGGGAGAGGAGGCCAGATCATGAGCTCATTATGCCGCTTTGACTCCGGGCCCCGTGTTCCCTACAATGTGGGGTCCCTACGGGGATACCCTCAGGGAGAGGTGCTGGAGTGGCCGAACAGGGCTGCCTGCTAAGCAGTTGTCCAGGGTAAACCTGGACCGAGGGTTCGAATCCCTCCCTCTCCGCCAAATTTCCTTCCGCAGATCCTTCGTTCAGCAGCGGCCCTGCTCGTTGCAGACTTTCCCGCTGGCAGAGGAAGGGAGGCCGTGACCATGATGAAAGCCGTCAATCCCGCCACCGGTGAGCTGATCCGCGAGTATCCCGAGCACAGCGAGGACGAGGTCGCCCAGCGGCTGGAGCGGGCCGGGGAGGCGTTCGCGTCGTGGCGCCGGTTCGATTTCGAGGAGCGGGCCCGGCACCTGACGAGTGTGGCGGACCTGCTGCGCGAGGAGATGGCGGCGCTACGCCCGGCTGATGACCGAGGAGATGGGCAAGCCGATCGCCGCCGCCGAGGCCGAGGTCGAGAAGTGCGCCTGGGTCGTGCGACTTCTACGCCGAGCACGCCGAGGGCTTCCTGGCCACGGAGCCCGTGGCCACCGACGCCTGCCGGAGCCTGGTGCGCTACGACCCGATCGGGCCGGTGCTGGCGGTCATGCCCTGGAACTTCCCGTTCTGGCAGGTCTTCCGCTTCGCGGCGCCGGCCCTCATGGCGGGCAACGTGGCGGCTGCTCAAGCACGCCTCCAACGTGCCGGGCTCCGCGCTGGCCATCGAGGCGGTGTTCCGGGAGGCGGGCTTCCCGGACGGCGTGGTCACCACGCTCTTGATCTCCTCCGAACGGCGCCAAGGAGCTGATCGGCCACCCGGCCATCCGCGCCGTCACGCTCACGGGGAGCGACCGGGCCGGCCGGGAGGTGGCGGCCGAGGCCGGGCAGCAGCTCAAGAAGACGGTGATGGAGCTCGGCGGCTCCGACCCGTTCATCGTGCTGGCCGACGCCGACCCCGTGGAGACCGCCAAGCAGGCGGCGCGGGCACGTACCATCAACTCGGGCCAGAGCTGCATCGCGGCCAAGCGGTTCATCGTGGAAGACGGCGTCGCCGAGCGTTTCGAGGATGAATTCGTCGAGGCCATGCAAGGGCTGCGCGGTGGGCGATCCCCTGGACCGCAACGCGAGGTGGGCCCCATGGCGCGCCGGGATCTGCTGGACGACCTGGACGACCAGGTGCAGCGCACGGTGGAGGCCGGAGCCACGCTCCGCACCGGCGGCAAGCGGCTGCCGGGGGACGGCTGGTTCTACGCGCCGACGGTGCTGACGGGGGTGGAGCCGGGCATGCCGGCCTTCGACGAGGAGACGTTCGGGCCGGTGGCGGCGGTGATCCGGGCGCGCGACGCCGCCGATGCGGTGGAGCTGGCGAACCGGTCCGATTTCGGTCTCGGAGCCAGCATCTGGACGGGCGACCCCGCAGCGGGGCGAGCACCTGGCCGCCGAGATCGAGGCCGGCAACGTGTTCGTGAACGGGATCGTCAAGAGCGACCCGCGGCTCCCCTTCGGCGGCGTCAAGCACTCGGGCTACGGCCGCGAGCTGGCCGAGGTGGGGATCCGCGAATTCGTCAACGTCAAGACCGTCTGGATCAAATAGGCCGGACCGACTTCGGTCACTCCGTCTCGTTCCGGATCGTCATCACCGGACACGGTGCGTGTTCCACCACCCGCTCGGCCGTGCTGCCGAGGAGGAGGTGGCGCAGCCCGCTCTGGCCGTGGGTGCCCATGGCGATCAGGTCCGCCCCCCGCTTCTCCGCCTCTTCCGCGATCACGTGCGCCGGGTCCCCCTCGCGGGCCACGGTCTCGATGACCAGCCCCTCGCGCTGAAGCGCCTGGGCCTTCTCGAACAGGCGCCGCTCGGCGTCCAATCCCGTGTCTTCCAGGAAATTGATGGAGGTGGGGATGGGGCCGTACGCGGTGTACTCGATCGGCAGGTTGAAGGCGTGGACGAGGACGAGCCGGGCGTCCTGCTCCAGGGCGGCGAGAAGCCGGTGGGCGGTGTGGATGGCCACTTCCGCGTCCGCCGAGAAGTCGGTGGGCACAAGGATCGTGCGGATGGCCCTGTGCCGGCCCATGTCCCCCGGGTGAACGGTGAGCACCGGGCACTTGGCGGCGTGGACCACCCGCTGGGTGGTGCTGCCGAGGAGCAGGTGGCGCAGGCCGGTGAGCCCCCGGGTGCCGATGACGATGGCCAGGGCCGAGACGGACTCGGCGCGGTCGCGGATCACCTGCGACGGCGTACCGGGAGCCAGGAAGGTCGTGACCTCCACCCCCTTCTCCTTCAGGCCGGCGGCGGCCTCCGCCAGCCGGTCCTCGGCGGCCCGCAGCACCTCGGCCTCGAAGTCGAGGCTCGCCGTGGGCACATAGCCCGGCACCGAGGGGGGGAGGGTGACGGCGTGGACCACCTCGACGCCGGCGCCCTGCTGGCGGGCCAGCTCCAGGGCCCAGTCCAGGGCGGCGGAAGCCGTTTCGGAGAAGTCGGTGGCGACCAGGACGACGGGGGCCGGGGAGGGAGAGGCGGGGGAAGAGCTTTGCGGTTCCATGACGCGGATTGTAGCGCGCCGGGGCGTCCGCGCCCTGGCGGGCCTCACTCCATGGGGTGAGGCCCGCCAGGGTAAGGGGCAGAGTGAGGGAGCCTACGCCGTCTTCTTACCCGCGAGCATCATCTCCCGGCCCGTCAAGTACAGCAGCACCACCAGGAGCAGGAAGGGAAGCAAGGAGAGCAGGTCGGCGTTGGCGCCGTTGAAGAACGGGTTGGCCTCCCGCATGGTGTTGGTGATCGAACGGTCGAAGTCGGTCAGCACGCCCTGCGAGAAGGCGACGACGATGCCGGCGATGGCACCGCCCGCGATGTAGCCGGAGGCCATCAGCACGCCGGGGCTCTTGTCGCCCTCGGCCATCAGCTCTTCCTCGGTGAGCTTCTTGTGCGGCGAGCTTCTTGCGCAGGTGGCGGTCCACCAGCCAGCGCACCATGCCGCCGATGAAGATCGGGCTGGACGACGACAGCGGCAGGTACACGCCGACGGCGAAGGCCAGCGAGGGGATGCCCGACATCTCCAGCACGACGGCGATCATCACCCCCAGGAGCACCAGCCCCCAAGGGAGCTGCCGGTTGAGGATCCCCTTGATGATGTAGGACATCAGCGTCGCCTTGGGAGCGTCGAACTTGGGCACCTCGGTGCCGTCGGGCCGCATGCGGTGGATGCCGTTGATGCCCGGATCCACGAGGTAGACGGGCACGCCGGCCTCGTTGACCAGGTAGTGGCCGGCCGGGCCGCCTTCGTCGCCGATCTTCTGCCAGACCCGGTAGGAGCCGGTGTCGGTCCGCCCCTGGGGCCCCTTGAGCGTCTCCGTGTGGAGCGAGCGACAGCGTCGCGGGGTCGGCCCGCAAGGCCGGGTCATACCCCTGGGTGGAGATCTGGCCCGTGGCCCGGTCCGCGACCGGCACGTAGACGGTGGCGGCGTCGTTCAGGTGCAGCAGGATGGGACCGAGCACCAGGGCCGAGGCGAGGGCGCCGACCAGGATGGCCACCTGCTGGTGCTTCGGCGTGCCGCCCACGAGGTAGCCGGTCTTCAGGTCCTGGGAGGTGGTGCCGCCGTTCGACGACGCGATGCAGACGATGGCGCCGACCGAGAGCGCCGTGACGTAGTAGCTCGGCCCCGTCCAGCCGATGGCCAGGAAGATCAGGCAGGTGAGGAGCAGCGTGGCCACCGTCATGCCCGAGATGGGGTTGGACGACGAGCCGATCTCGCCCGTCAGGCGCGAGGAGACGGTGACGAAGAGGAAGCCGAAGACGATGATGAGGATGGCGCCCAGGAGGTTCCCGAGGTGGAGCTGGGGCATCAGCATGATGATGGCGATCAGGGCCACGATGCCGCCGGCCACCAGCTTGAGCGAGAGATCCTGGTCGGTGCGGGCCACCGCGGCGCCCGCCCCGTTCCCCTTGCGCCCCTTGAAGTCGGCGAGGCCGCCCTTCAAGCCGTGCCAGATCGTGGGGAGCGAGCGGAACAGGCTGATGATGCCGCCCGCGGCCACCGCGCCGGCGCCGATGTAGAGCACGTAGGCGCCGCGGATCTCGTCCGGCCCCATCTCGGAGATGGGGATGGTGCCGGGCGCCACGATGCCGGTGGCCGCCGAGCCGAAGAAGGCTGATCGCCGGGATGAGCACCAGGTAGGCCAGCACGCCGCCCGCGCACATGATGGAGGCGATGCGGGGGCCGATGATGTAGCCGACGCCGAGCAGCTCGGGCGAGATCTCGGCCGCGATCGAGCCGGCCCGGAAGGGCGGCTCCGAAGACCTTCTCCGGCACGTCCTTCCAGCCCTTGAAGACCATCATGGCCACCTGGTAGGCGAAGCCGATGCCGAAGCCGGTGAAAATCGTCTTGGCGCCGGACTGCGACGCCTGGTCGGCCGCGGGCGCGTCCCCGGCGGCGGTGGCCGCGCGGGTGGCGATGGCCCACTCCTCGGGCGTCGCGCCGGCCTTGAGCACCTCGGCGCAGGCCGTGCCCTCGGGGTACTTGAGGATGCCGTGCTGCTGGACGATGAGCGCCCGGCGCAGCGGGATCATCATCAGGATGCCGAGCAGGCCGCCGAGCACGGCCACCAGCATCACGCGGGTGATCTCCAGGTCGAAGCCCAGGATCATGATCGCCGGCATGGTGACGCCCACGCCGAAGGCGATCGACTCACCCGCCGAACCGGCCGTCTGCACGATGTTGTTCTCCAGGATCGTGGCGCCGCGCAGCCCCATCTTGCCCAGGAGGCGGAAGACGGTCAGCGAGATCACCGCCACGGGGATCGAGGCGCTCACCGTCAACCCGACCTTGAGCACCAGGTAGAGGGACGACGCGCCGAAGATGATCCCAAGGATCGTGCCGACGATCAGCGGGACCGGAGTCAGCTCCCGCAGCCGCACTTCGGCCGGGATGAACGGCCGGAAAGCGGCTGCCCGGGTATCTTCCGGAACCGCGCCGACGACGTCGGGGAACTCTTGGCGGGGGACTTCAGAAATGGCCATGCCCAGAACCTCCAGGATTTGGGTCCGTACGCTACCACACGACGCAAAATGGGGGCCATGGCTCCAGCCATGCCTCAGAAAACATCCGGAAGGCCCGCCGGCCTCGTAAACTTTCCTGATGAACATGAAACCCGCAACCGTCTTTCTGCTCACCGCCGTCCTCTGGGGAGGCCAGGCCATGACCTCCAATGCCGCTGACGCCGCTGACGCCGCTGACGCCGCTGACGCCGCCAATCCCGCGGACGCCGCCAATCCCGCCTCCTCCCCCGCGAAGACGGAGAAGGCGGTTTTCTCCATGTATTGCTACTGGACCGGCGAGGCCACCGTGGGGCAGGTCCCCGGCGTGGTGCGCACCCGCATCGGCAGCCTGGGCGGCAACGAGGTCGTCGAGGTGGAGTTCGACCCCGCGAAGACGAACGTCGAGAGCCTCACCCAGGCGCTCAAGCGGCGCAATTCCTTCTACGACGTGGTTTCCGGGCAGGTGCGCTACACGGAAGAGCCCAAGCACTCGCTACGGGTGGTCCATCCCGAGCTGCTCGACCTGGACCTCACCGAGGCCCAGGCGATTGCGCTCAACTCCTGGAGCCATTTCGGTGGCCCCATGCCCGACGTGCTGACGCCCGGGCAGAAGGCCCGGCTCGAGGCGAAGAAGCGGTAGGCCGCGCCTTCGGGCGGCGGAATACGCCGTCAATTCACCGCGTGCGGCATGGCGAGGGAAAACGGGGCGATCTCCGCCTCGAAGCTCTCGCCGCTGCCGGGCACCCTCATGAGGTAGGAGCCGTGCATGGCGCCGACCGGGGTGGGCAGCGGGCAGAAGCTCGTGTACTCGAACTCCTCCCCGGGGGCGAGCACGGGCTGCTCGCCCACCACGCCCGGCCCCTGGATGCGCTGGGTGTCGCCGTTGCCGTCCGTGATCAGCCACTCGCGGCTGACGAGCTGGGCGGTGTCGCTTCCCACGTTCGAGATGCGGACCTGGTAGGCAAAAAAGTAGTAGCTCTCCTGGGGAGAGCTGCGCTCCTCGTCGTAGAAGCTCTGAACCTGGACCCGGATTCCGCGGGTCGTCGTATCGCTCATGGGCTCATTATCTCATGGGCTATTGCGTGAGGTATCTCATGAAATACCGCATGGGGTGCTGAAGGGACCACTGGGTTAGAATCCGCCCTCCTGCAGAGAGCAAGGGAGGGATACCATGGAATGGCTTTCAAGCCCCGAAACGTGGGTCGCGCTGCTGACGCTGACGGTGCTCGAGATCGTGCTCGGCATCGACAACGTGATCTTCATCTCCATTCTCGCCGGCAAGCTGCCGAAGGACCAGCAGCCCAAGGCGCGGCGGGTCGGCCTGGGGCTCGCCATGTTCCTGCGCATCGGCCTGCTCGCCTCGCTGGCCTGGATGGTGAAGCTGACGGCGCCGATCTTCACCCTCCTCGGCCAGGAGATCTCGGGGCGGGACCTGATCCTGCTCGTCGGCGGGCTGTTCCTGCTCTTCAAGGCCACCCGCGAGATCCATGAGCGGATGGAGGGGGAGGAGGGGCACGCGAGCGCCCGGGTGGCCGCCTCGTTTTCCTCCGTCATCGTGCAGATCCTGCTGCTCGACATCGTCTTCTCGCTCGACTCGGTGATCACCGCCGTGGGCATGGCCAACCACCTCCCCGTGATGATCACGGCCGTGGTGGTCGCCGTGGCGGTGATGATGGTGGCCGCCGGCCCCATCTCCACCTTCGTGTCGGCCCACCCCACGGTCAAGATGCTGGCCCTGTCCTTCCTGCTGCTGATCGGCATGTCGCTGATCGCCGAGGGGCTCGACTTCCACATCCCCAAGGGGTACGTCTACTTCGCCATGGGCTTCTCGGTGTTCGTCGAGATGTTGAACCTGCGCATGACGAAGAAGGGGGTCAAGCCCGTCCACCTCCACGAGCCGTATGTGGCCGAGGCGCCCCGGGCGGCTGAGAAGGGGGTCAAGAAGAAGCGGTAGAGGCCCGGGGGTGACCTCACCCCAACCCCTCTCCTAAAGGAGAGGGGCTTCAAGAGAGCTGGCTTGCTGGTCTCTCCCTCTCCTTTAGGAGAGGGAGCCGGAGGGTGAGGTCGCTCGGAAAGGTGAGGCCCCTACAGGGCCTCCCGCCGCAGAGAGATCACCGCGCCGAACAGCCCCGCCGCGCCGCCCAGCACCACCAGAAAGGCCACCTCCTGGAGGCTCAGGAAGTCGAGCGCCAGGAGGGTGGACAACAGCGATCCCCGGCTTTTCACATGGACGAGCTGGTACACCCCCCAGAGGGCACCGCTCGCCAGGAACCCGCCGAGGAGCCCCTGGAGCAGGCCTTCCACGTAGAAGGGGCCGCGGATGAAGAACTCCGTGGCGCCCACGAGCCGCATGATTTCCGTCTCCTCGTGGTGGAGGTAGGCGGTCAGCCGGATGACGCTCGCGATGGTGAAGATGGCCGCGCCCAGGAGCCCCGCCACCAGGGCCAGCCCCACGGCCTGCACCACGGCCACCAGGGCTTCGAGCTGCCCCAGCCACTCGCGGTCGTCGTCCACCAGGGTCACCTCGGGCCGCTTGCGCCAGCCGTCCAGCCAGGCGTCGCGCCCTTGGGAAGTCTTGGGATCGAGCCCGACTTCCAGCGAAGCCGGCAGCGGCTCGTCCTCCCAGCCGGACACCAGCTCGGCGAGGCTGGGGAAGACGTCCTGGAACCGCTTGCGGGCCGCCTGCGCGGTGACCGGCTCCACGGAGGAGACTCCCGGGCCGGTGGAGGCCTCGGCGGCCAGCTTCCGCAGGTCCGCCTCCGTCGTCTCGGGCTCGAGGTAGATGACCACCCTCATCTCCCCCCGCCAGCGCTCCACCGAGGCCGAAAGGTTGCCGCTCACCAGAAGAAAGGCGCCGCCGATGAACAGGCTCACCGCGATGGTGAGCACGGCGAGCAGGCTCACCTTCCAGCCCCTCACGAGGTTGACCACCGCCTCGCGGAAGAAGTAGCGGAGAGCCGCGAAGAGCTTCACTCGCCGGGCTCCTCCGGCGGCTCCGGGGACGCAGGAGACAGCTCGTCCGGAAGGGACCGGTCGCCGGGAATCGGCCGCTCGTCCGTCTCACCCGCGAGCTCGCCCGCCAGGGGGTCGAGCACCGGCGGGTCCGTCCCCACCAGCTCCTGGTCGAGCGCCAGCCGGCCATGGTCCAGCGTCAACACCCGGCGGCCCACCCGCTGGATGGTGTCGCGGTCGTGGGTGGCCAGGATCACCGTGGTCCCCCGCAGGTTGACCTCCAGGAAGAGCCGGAGGATCTCGCGTGAAAGGTCCGGGTCGAGGTTCCCCGTGGGCTCGTCCGCGATCAAGATCTCCGGCTCGTTGATGAGCGCGCGGGCGATGGCCACCCGCTGCTGCTCGCCGCCCGACAGCTCCGGCGGGAAGGCGTTGAGCCGGTGGGCGAGCCCGACCCGGCGCAGCGACTGGTAGGCCATCTTCTTCTGGCTCTGGAGATCGGTGCCCAGCACACGCGGCAGGTAGGTGACGTTCTCGAACACCGTCTTGCGCGGGATCAGCCGGAAGTCCTGGAACACCACGCCGATGGACCGCCGCAGGTAGGGGATCTTGCTCTCGGGGATGGAGGCGACGTTCCTCCCGTTGACCAGGATCTGCCCCCCGGAGGGGACCTCGGCGCGGAAGATCATGCGCAGCAGCGTCGTCTTGCCCGCGCCGCTCGCGCCGGTCAGAAAGACGAACTCCCCTCGGGGGATGTCGAACGTGACGTCATCGAGGGCCGCCTGGCCCCCGGGGTACCGCTTGGTGACATGGAAGAACTGGATCAAGCCACCGGCTCGCGCTCCAACGCCTGGCGAAGGAGCTGCTGAACCACCTTGGGCTCGGCCCGGCCACCCGAACGCTTCATGACCTGGCCGACCAGGAAGCCGACGATCTGTGTCTTGCCCGACCGGTACTGCGCCACCTGGGCCGGGCTCTGCGCGATGACCTCGTCGATCCAACCCTCGATCCGCGGCATGTCGGAAACCTGGGCCAAGCCGAGCCTCTCGACCGCTGTGCCCGGATCCTCGCCCGTCTCGAGCACCGCGGCGAAGACCTCTTTCGCCGCGCTGGTCGAGATCGTCCCCGCGTCCACCATCCCCACCAGGGCGGCCAGCCGCTCCGGCGAGATCGTGCCGGCAAGCTCCACCTTCCGCTCCTTGAGATCGCGCAGCACCTCGCCCATCACCCAGTTGGCGATCCCCTTGGGGTTGGTAGGCAGCCCGGAGACGGCGGCCTCGTAGTAGTCCGCCAGCTCCCGCGTGCCCGTCAGCACCTGGGCGGCGTCGGCCGGTACGCCGTACTGCCCGGCGAACCGCGCCCGCCGGAGCCAAGGCAGCTCGGGAAGCTCGGCCTTCAGCACCTCCATCCGCTTCGGCGTCAGCACGAGCGGCGGCAGGTCCGGGTCCGGGAAGTAGCGGTAGTCGTGCGCCTCCTCCTTGCTGCGGAGGGTCTTCGTGGCACCCGTGTCGGCGTTGAAGCTGCGGGTCTCCTGCACCACCCGGCCGCCCGCGTCGATCACCCCGGCCTGCCGCTCGATCTCGTGCTCGATGGCGCGGGCGACGTTGCGGAAGGAGTTGACGTTCTTGATCTCCACCTTGGTCCCCAGCCGGGTCTCGCCGCGCTTGCGCACCGAGACGTTGGCGTCGCACCGCAGGCTCCCCTCCTCCATGTTGCCGTCGCTCGTCCCCGTGTAGAGGAGGAGCTGGTGGAGGGTCTGGAGATAGTCCTGCGCCTCGGCGGGGCTCGACAGGTCCGGCCGGGAAACGATCTCGACCAGCGGCACGCCGCAGCGGTTGAAGTCCACCAGGCTCTGCCCCGGCAGCGCGGCGCCCCCCGGAGCCTCGTGCAGGAGCTTCCCCGCGTCCTCCTCCAGATGCAGCCTTTCGAGACTTACCGTCTTGTCACTCTGGCTGAGCGGCAGCGTCCCGCCCTCGGCCAGGGGGCGGTCGAACTGGCTGATCTGGTACCCCTTCGGGAGGTCCGGGTAGAAGTAATTCTTGCGCGCGAAGACCGAGGTGCCATGAACCTCGCACCCCAGGGCCAGGGCCAGCTTGGCCGCCAGGTCCACGGCATGGCGGTTGGGCACCGGCAGGGTACCGGGATAGCCGAGGCACACCGGACAGACCAGGGTGTTCGGCTCCGCCCCGAACCGGTTGGGGCAACGGCAGAACATCTTGGTCTCGGTCAGCAGCTGGACGTGCACCTCCAGCCCGATGACCGCCTCATAGTCTTCGCGCGCCATGGCGCCAGGAGTCTACCGCAGGCGGGACCGGGGAGAAGCAGACTGCCGGCGTAGCGCCCCCTGGGACCGCCGGCATCCTTGCCGGCCTTGCGGTCCCTGGCGGGACCGCATTGTCTTGAGATCCTCCGTTCTTAGGCGACCGCCGACACCTGAAAGTTACAGAGATTTCCGTTTAAAATTTTTCCTTAAACACTGAGGAGATCCGGGCTCCGACATCGTTCCTCCTGCCGTGCGGAGATGACTCCGCGCCCCAAGACTGCAAGGAGACCACGATGAACCGGATCAGCACCTTTTCCAGGCCGCTCCTGCTGGCTGCCTGCGCGACTCTCGCCACCTCGTCCGCCGCTTCCGCCGCTTGGCCCACCGATCACCTGAACCAGGCGTTCGATTGGAACGACCCATTGATCGAAATGGCCAACAACGTCTATGGCGCACCCGCCAGCATCTGGACCGACGGCGGCGGCAAGGTCCACGCCACCGCCAAGTGCGGCTCCTTCACCGCCTTGCTGCTCAAGGCATCCTACCCTGCCGTCAACGACGACGTCCTGACCGCGCTGACCGGCTCGAATTCGCCCTTCGCGGACGAGTGGTACGACGCCATCTCGAACGAGGCGAGCGACTCAACCCGCGTCGATGCCTCCGGAATCGCCTTCCACGAGCGGGCGTCGGTCGCGGACATCGAAGCCGGAGACATCCTGGCCTCCGCCTACACCCTGTCGGGGGATACGGGCCACGTCATGACCGTCCGGAGCATCACGCTCGCGGCCGCCAACACCACTCTGCCGTCCGGCAAAACCATCACCGGTGTGGGGGCGGTCAACCGGTACCAGGTCGCCGTCTACGACGCCACCAAGTCACCCCATGGCGCCTATGCCAGCAACCCCTCGCCGGACACCCGCTACCGGCTCGTCGGCAATCCCATCCAAGTCTGGGCCACCGATGACGGCGTGGGCTCCGGCACCATCGTGATCTACGAAGAGGTCTCCACCGGCCGCCTCGTGGCCTGGGCCTGGAACGTCAGCTCGACCACGACCTCCTACTACTACGCGGTCACGCCGAACGCCGGTACCTGGGAGTACCGCCCCATGGTGGCCGGCTTCCTCGACGGCCCCGGTCTGTGATCGACCCGTAAGGCTTCAGCTCAAATAAATCCCCTTCGACATCCTGCCGTAGGCCTCACGGTAGGAGTCGAGGGGGAGTCCTTCAAGATTTCTTCTGATTTCCTCCGGCATATCCTTGACCTCCAACTGCAGCCATTCCGCCCGGCAATAATCGATCGCGGCGAGCGCCACCAGTGCTCGCTCGGGAATGGCTGGCGCCTTACCGCTCGCAACCAACTCGGGACCTTTTGCAAGGCGGAGCCAGCGGAGGATCTGCTGCCATCGGGTCGGCTCCGGGCTTTGCGACCGCTGGAGCATCGCAAGGTACCTCACCCGGTTCAGAAACCGCTTGATCGATCGTGGAGTCTTGCGAGTCGAAAAGATCAACGGGTGCCACGTCGCCAGCGCCTCCTCGAACTCCGCGGAATCACGGATCACCACCCCTGGGGGGATGGACAGCCGCCAAATCCCGAGCCCCACCATCAGCGCGGCGAGAACGAGGACGGCCAGCACGGGTAGGCTTGCCTCCTGCCCTGCCTCCATCTCCGCCGGTCCCACGGGGATCTTGCCGTCAGCGGGGACCTTCGTCGCCACGGAGCCGGCGTCCGTCCCGGTCGGAGCACCGGTGGGGACCGGCGCGCCTGTCTCAACCTTTACCTCCTGGTGAGCAGGACGCGTGGATCCGAACCAGAAACCCAGCACGAGCAGGCCAGCGACCGCTGCCGTGGGAAGGGCTTTCCGGGCCATCCCCCAGGCCCTGCTCCAACGGCGGTAGCGGATGTCGTCCGGCGTCTCCTCTTGCGGAACGTTGGCCTGGAACAACCGGCGCGCCTGCTGATCCGTCGGCGTCGGCACCGGCACCTCGATGTTGATCAGCTTTTCCAGGTACTGCCGAGCGAATTCGATCCGCCTCTTACGGGCCAGATCCTCTGATGAAAGCTCTTTCTCATCCTCACGAGCCTCCGTAAGCAGCAACTCGCTCGCTACGTCCTTGAAGCTCAGTCCCACGCACCGCACCACCCGCTCTCGGGCCATACCGAGCACGACGAAGCAATCCCCGGAGGAAATGAGGAAATTCACCGCCTCCAGGACTTCCAGAACCATCTCCGGCCGGCACCGGTCCAGATCGTCGATCAGCACCAGCATCGTCCGCGGATTAAGCGCCTGCGTGATGTCCTTGAACTCCGTCGCGAATTGATGGCGGAAACCCGTCAGGTTTTCAAGGTCGCGCACCCGCGCCCGGCCCGAATCCTTCGCAAGGAGGCTGGCGGGATTGACCCCGAAGCCCTGGAGTCCTTTCCAGAGGGAGATGAGGAGACCTAAAGTGCTCAGGAAGAAGATGATCCAGGGTGCGCGTTCCCCTCCCTTCTGTCCTGCCACCGCATGCGCCTCCGTCTCCAACCATTTCATGGGCTCAGCGAGGCTTTTCAGGCTCTCCCAGGCGGTATCCAGCCTTTCGGGATGAGCACGTAGATAGCCGAACGAGAAAGAGAACACGAGTACGACGAAGGCAATCAAAGGCCAGAACCGCGACCAGCGTATCCTCAGCAACTGGAAGCGGAAAATCGCTCCCTCAGGCCGCCACCACGAAGGAATTGCCTGAGAACGGACCATCTCGAGGAGCGAGGCCAACAGGTGCTCCTCTTTCTGATGATGCCAGGCGTTGAACCAGACCGGCCGGAAACCGTATCGGGCAAGATCGCCCCGCAGGAGATTCATGAGCGAGCTCTTGCCGGTCCCCCACTCGCCGGTCACCGCGATCGTTAGAGGTGCCATGGTCTTCTCATTGCGCAGGAACCGCGAGAGACCGAGGGCGACCGAGCTGAAATCAAATTTGTCACCCTCGGGAGCCCCGATGGGTTGATCGGAAACGAGGAGATCCGCCGCCGACTCGGAGATGACCTGGGGCTGTGGGCGCCTTAAAGCTGGAACGAAGAGAAGGCCGACAAGGCCGAGGCTGAGGTAGTACCAGGGGGCGGGGTAGATCGAGTAGTAGCCTTCGTTGAGCTCGGTGTTTTGCCACTTACGCGTCACCCTCCGCCAGGTCTGACCCCTGTCTTCAGTAGTCAGCATAGCCCCCCTGGCGCCCGCAACCCATCCCTGCTGCGGACCAGTAAAGCTGAGGGTAGCCCACAGTCCACCTTTAACAGGCCATACCCTGGTTTGGCCGAGCTGTAACATTAGACGTACGCTACGATCCGTAAGAACAGCCGACCACTTAATTTTCTGGCCACTCCGCCCATTCTGGTCTACATCGAGAACACCTTCGCCTTCGTAAGACTCTAGATCTTCAGTGGAGTAGCCTCGCCCGGTTTTACTGAGGCAAAGATATCTGTCCGAGCCCATGATGAAGCAGGTATCGGGCTTGACTCGACTGGCTTCATGAATTACCTTCAAATCCCAACCATTGTCAGATTGATTAAACTTGAGAAACCCGTATTCACCCAGCAACCAGCCTTGTGACCTGTCCTCCAAAAAAACGGCATAGGTGGTAGCAGATCTGGATAGAGCACTTATCCATTCCCAAGTTTTTCCGCCATTGTTCGTATTGAACAGAGCCCCATTCTCTCCGGCAACCCAGCCATTCTGAGCATCGACAAAATGTACGCTTTGTAGCGCAGAATTCGCGAGGGCTCTAAGCGCTAGAACCTCTGGGATCGGATCTGCAAGAATCCTGCGCTGCGATTCGTTTCTTCCATCAGGCAAGGGCCTCTGCTGCACTGGTGGGTCGACCGCCGCTTCGTTGATTCCAGCAGGATTGACCCCTGAAGGGTCCATGCCCTGTGGAGACGCCACGTCAGGACTGACACCTGAGTTCGGAGTCAAGGGGCGGGGCGGGGGAACGGCCTGGCTCTTGTCATCGATCGGCTGCTGGGCCTGTTCCTGCCCAAGGGCCGGCCCCCCGCCGGTGATCAACCCGAGCAGAGTGGCCCCCTCCAACGGCCGGCCTGGCAACATGCGACGCCACCAGGATCCCGCAGCAGGTTCGGTCGCTGCCCTTCTCGGAGAGCCGGACCGGAAATGAACGGGATTCGGCGCTGAGAGGTTCTTGGAATCGACCAGATACTGCCGCTCCCAGTGCTTCCCGTAGTCCGGGCTGTGCAGGATGAGGCCGCCGCCGCCCACCACCCAGACGTGTCCCGTCCCTTTCAAGGCGAAGACATCGTTGAGGTCCGCCCGGACCAGCGGCAGCCGCTGGGGCGCATTGAATTCGACCGGGTAGAACCACCAATCCGCCGTCAGGAGACTGGACTGGCGGTAGGCATCCGGATGCGGTTCCTGGCGAAAGGCGATCCACGAGCAGGCCAGGAACACGAACAGGGCCGCCCCGAACCAGAGCGACCGGGGAAGAGGACCAGACGGCCGCCGAGATGGGCGGGCTTGTTTAGACGCGGACATTCTTCAACCTCCTCTGGAAGCGATCCGGCCACAGGCCCCGCCCTTGAAGACACCCTTCACGGGCATACAGGGGACCGGCCTTATGGATTAGGCGACACAGCCCACCTCTTTGTGACGGCCCCCGGGTGCTCCCCTCTCTTACCGCGGGTCTGCCCCTTCTTGGGATAGACCTCCCCTCTCTTATCCAGAGACGCGATAAGAAGGGGAAATAGCAGCTCAAGAGGGGGAGCTGCCGCGGCAAGTGAGGGAGGACCCGCATCAGGACAGACTGGAGTCACAGAAGGAAGGCCCGTTGACGCGAGAAGGACTGCGCGAAGCGCACCCAGAGAGCCGAGCAGGGCACATATCTTGGTGAACATCGCGGCGGCGAGCCCGGCAGGGCGTCCTACCCGTAGCCCAGGGTGCAACCCTGGGGTGTCGGCGGAGGCGTTGAGGCGGATGAGGCGTTGAGGCGGATGAGGCGGCGGAGGCGGATGAGGCGGTTGAGGCGGCCGTTGGGACGGCCACTGAGGCGGACGCCGAGGCAACCCCAAAATCCCCCGCCTCGCCGCTCCTGGCGGGACCGCATTGCCGGCTTCGGACGATCCTCAGGGCCGCCCGATCTCCACCCGAACGACCGGATAGCTGCTGGCCCGCCAGATGGGATTGGCGTTCCACCGCCCGTCGATTTCCCTCATGGGGCTCCCGGGCTCCAGGTAGATCCGGACCTCGAAGCTCTTGGCCGCCGGGGGCATTCTCGTTTTGAGATCGAGAATCCACCGGTCCTTCTGTTGGGCGTCCGTGGAGACCACGCCCGGCTCATCCACGCCCAGGGCTTCGAGGAGAACGCCGCCCGCGATGGGGTTCCGGGTCTCGAAGACCGCCTTCCGCACGGCGTCCCTCTTCCCGGCAGGCTCCACCCGGAGCTCCCAGTCCAGCCCCTTCACCGAGCGCACTCCGGACGCCACCTTGAGCTTCCCCAGCTGGCTCTCGACCGTCTCCCGCGAGAGCCCCTCCCGCAGGATCGCCGCGAGCCCGCTCTCCAACTTCCGCGTCTGCTCCTCCGTCCGCCGAGCCTGCGCCAGGGCGGCCGTGGCGCTCCAGAGGCATACCGTGGCCAGAAGCGTGGTCCATACCCGATTCGATCTCTTATGGAACATGGGGATCATCTTACAGGGATGAGGCACGGTGCTACGATCCGTCCATGGAGAAAAGGGGACAGGCCACGGATCGGCATGGGCGGGTCTGGGTCGCCAAGGTCGGCTCCACGGACGAGGCCGAAGAGGAAGATTTCCGGTTCTGGTACGAGGACATGACCCCGGAGGAGCGCGTCCGCGCCGTCGAAGACTGCCTGCTCTCCTCCCTCAAGGCGCGAGGCGTGAATGAAATACCGCGACTACGAAGAGTTTGTCGAGTCATTGAACGCGTCCGGCGCCCGATATCTCATCGTGGGAGCCCACGCGGTCGCTCTCCACGCCCGGCCCCGCGCGACCAAGGACTTTGACCTTTTCATTGAGCCTACCCCCGCCAACGCGGAACGGGTTCTCGCCGCGATCCGAACCTTCCTGGGAAGCGATCTGGGATTGACGGCGGAAGATCTGACGACTCTCGGCCGGATCATCCAACTCGGTGTGGCGCCGACCCGGATCGACCTCCTCTCGCGCCTCGCCGGCCGCCAGACCTTCGACTCCGCCTGGGAGTCCCGAGTAGACGCCCGATTCGGGGATGTAGACGCCCACTATCTTTCCCTCGACGACCTCATCCGAGAAAAAGAGCACGCCGGGCGGGATCAAGACAGGGCAGATCTCCGCTCTCTTCGCAAGGCAAAGACGAAACAGGGCTGAGCACGCCCCGGGTGCTATCCTTCCCGCCATTCCCCGAGGGAGGTCTCAGATGTCAGCAGCCCCGTTCCAGGACGCCGTGGCCGTGGTCACCGGCGCCGCTTCCGGCCTCGGCCGCGCTCTCGCGGCGGAGCTGGGCCGGCGCGGCGCCCGGGTGGTGGTGACGGACCTCGACGAGTCCGGCGCCCGGGCCGTGGCCGCCGCCATCGTGGCGGCCGGGGGGCGGGCCACCGCGGCGGGCCTGGACGTGCGGGACGCCGCCGCCTTCGAGCGCCTGCTCGATGAGACGGCCGCCTCCCTGGGGCGCCTCGACTACCTCTTCAACAACGCCGGCCTCGCGGCGGCCGGCGAAGCTCAGAAGCTCCCCCTCGACCACTGGCGCAGAGTGCTGGACGTCAACCTCGGCGGCATCATCCACGGCACCACCGCCGCCTATGCCCGCATGGTCCGCCAGGGCTCGGGGCACATCGTCAACGTCGCCTCGCTCGCGGGGATCGCCGGCCTGGCGCTCTCCATCCCTTACGCCACCAGCAAGTTCGCCGTGGTGGGTCTCTCCCTCACCCTGCGGGCCGAAGGGGCGGACTTGGGCGTCAAAGTCAGCGCCGTCTGCCCGGCCTACATCGAGACCCGCATCTTCGAATCCGGCACCTATGCCGGCACGGACATGCACGGCATCCGCTCGCTCATCCCCTTCAAGTTCGTGCCAGTGGACGCCGCCGCCCGCGCCGTCCTGCACGGCGTCGAGCGCAACAAGGCCCTGATCGTCTTCCCCTTCTACGCCCGCCTCCTCTGGTGGCTCACCCGCCTCCACCCCGCCATCGCCGTGGCCATCAACCGCCAGACGGCGAGGGCTTTCCGCAAGCGCCAGGCTACGCGGTGACTCCGAACGCCGGCGCCTGGGAGGACCGGCCCATGGTTGCCGGCTACCTCGACGGCTCCGGCCTGTGACCGGCGAGTGATCGACGAGTAAGCCAGCCATTTTGGCGCAAAACAGCCCAACTCATGGATACGACAGCCCGTCCTATCGATAAGACGGGCCAACTTATGGATCGCTGAGCCAGCTATCCATACGACGGTTCAGCTATGGATACGACGGGTCAACGTATGGATAAAACGGGCCAGCCATCGATAGGACGGCCCAGCCATCCATACGGCGAGCCAACTTATGGATCGCTGGCCTGTCTATGGATACAACGGGCTGCCTATCCTTACGCCGGCTCAGCTATCGATACGGCGGACCAATTCATGGATACAACAGGCTGCCTATCGATACGACGGGCTGCCTATCCATAAAACGGCGGGTCTATCCTTGGGACGAGCCAGCTTATGGATACGCTGGGCTCAACGGATGCAAAAAAAAGGGGGCGTGCCGAAGCACGCCCCCAAGTAAGACAGGAAAGCTGGAAAGACTAGCGGGCGGGATTGGCGGGATCCGTGGGAGTGGGGGCCGGCGTGGTGGGCTCCGTCGGGGCCGTCCTCGCTTTCCGGGTCCGGCCGCGGAACGGCTGCAGTCCGAACTCGGCGAGCTTCTCGGCGCGGATGCCGTAGTGCTCCCGAAGCATCGTGCGCAGGGCGTTCGACAGGCGCTGGCCCTCGGTCATGATCAGCTTGAGCTGCCGCGAGGCCTCCTGCTTGCTCGCCGTCAACGCCTTCTGCTGATTGTTGATCTCCTCGGCCTGGGCCAGAAAGCCCCGGAGCTTGATCCGGGACACCTCCAGATGGCCGAGCTCGGCGACATTCGCCTCGAGCGACCTCACGAGCTGGCTCCAGTCGCCCTGCATACCTGCGTACGTCGTTTCCTGAGACATCTTCTTCTCCTTCTTTGAGCCGCTTGGGCTCGAAATCCGGCGCCTTCATGACGCCAGAGCTGGTACTCTCTTCTGGTTCTATCTTCGAGCTGTTATCGCTCCAACGACAGAAATAGTGCCAGAGATTTTCCCCAGACGCAAGAGGGTGGTTGCGGAAGCCCGGCAACGCTATACGGCTGTCCGTCGGCCCCGCAGGCGTAGCAGGGCGAGAACCGCGAGGAGGAGGCGGGTGAGGGTGCCGCGGTCCATCCCGGCAAGGGAATGGACCGCGGCGAAGCCAAGATCATCTTTTCAGCGGAGCGGCAACCGGGCGCCCGGGAGACGGACAATTGTCGATCTTGATGAAGCCGACGTTGAAGCCGTTCTCGTTCTCCCCAAGGAAGATGCCGATGCCGTTGACGGGCAGGCGCCTCCCTCCTGCCGGACCCGAGGTGTAGATGAAGAAGGCGGTATTCTGGACGAGCTTAATTACCAGTACAGCCAGGATCAGGTTGAGGCCGTCCGTCGAGGAAGCCCGCCACCGGCGGCGTCCGAGTAGTACGTGGTCGTCACCTCGTTGCTGGGGCAGGCCTGAGCGGTCTGAGGCATCCCGAGGGTGAAGGCCCCGGCCATCAGGGCGAGCGCGAGCATCAGTCCGAAAATCCGCTTCTTGTTCATCTCTATCTCTCCTTTTTCCCGTGTTTGAAGTTGCTGACGGCCGCCTTTGATCGTTTGAGAATGCTCGGCGGCCCCGTCTGCCATTGAGATGCGGGAGAGGCGGAGAGGTTACAGGTCATGCCGTGGCACTGGCGGGCGGGGGCCTCGGCGGTGCCGCAGGGCCAGGAGGCCGCCCGCGGCGAGGATTGACGCCAGCAAGGCAAGCCCCCATTCTGAGAGGGTCGGTACGGAGACCGGTGCCGCAACCCCTTGTTGAAGGATTGGCAAAGAAACCGCGGACGAGCTTCCCCCTCCAGGGGACGGGCTCAGGACTCTGACCTCAGCCTCGCCCGGGAGGGTGAGGTCCGCGGCAGGAATGCCGGCGTTCAACTCATTGGCCGAGACGAACGTGGTGGCACGGGGAGAGCCATCCCACAGGACGATCGATCCGGAGACGAATCCCGAGCCCCGAACCACCAGCGTCAGGCCTGGGCCACCGGCGGTCACCGATCCAGGCACGACCGTGACCAGAGCTGGAACAGGATGACCATCGAGCACGGTGACGGCGGTGGTCTGTTCGAAGGCTCCGCTCCGGACGGTCACCGTCGTCGTGCCCAGACCGGCGGCGGTCACCTCACCTTCGGGGGAGACGAGGGCAACCTGAGGATCTGCGGTCTCGAATTCCAGCCCGGCACCGGCGCCAACCGGGCGATCGATCCCGTCCTCGAAGTGTCCGGTCACGCCGAGGGACGCCTGGTCGCCGAGACCAACGAGAACGAGCCTGTCCGGGAGCACCGTGATTCCTTGCAGAGCGGTGGTGGGGCGCACCTCTAGCCGCACGTCGGGGGAGGTGAAGAGCTGCCCCGCAGCGTTCATGCCGATGGCGGTCAGCACGAAATCGCCGAACGCCTCATTGGGAACGTCCAGGTCCAGGAGGAACGGAGGAGCCTCGTCTACGGCTGCCAGGAAAGGACCGACGAGCAGGACACGGTCCACGGCCACTCCTGGAAGCGCCTCGACGGCCACCTGGATCCTGGTGCCCGGCAAGACGATGGCTCCCGCGGCGGGGGCGGTGATCCGCAGGCTTGGCTGGGCGGAGACGAAATCCCGAACGCCGGCCTGCGCCAAGGCTTCCGGCGTGGCGGTGTCTCCCAGCCCGGCGACCGCCGGGGAGCTCGGCAAAGGTGTCCGCGGTGCCGTCCGTGTTCAAGAGCTCCTCGAGGCGGTTGGAATAGACGCTGCTCGCGGTGTTGCGTGTATGGATTCCGTCGAGCCCTCCGATGACCGTGGTGGCGGCCGGTGGCAGCCCTCCTTCCTGGCTCTGGCGGCCTACGACGAAGTCGTGCTGGCCCCCCTGCCAGATCGTGTTCCCGGGAGTGAAAAAGAGCATCGCCGTATAGAAGGCACCCAAAGCCCCTGGCGCCAAAGTCAGGACGTCGGAGCCACCGACTCCCACCAACGCGTGGGCCGGAACAGGAGCCGCGGGAATCGCTAGCAGGGCGGGGCTGCCGCTGGAGAGGTCGTCGAGCGCGCCGCCGATCGGCATCTTCAATCTCTCCGCCGCTCCCCGGGCCACCACGCCTGCGATGGGGTGGTCGCGGAGCTGGACCAGCCAGCTCGCCAACGGCGAGCCCCTGTGCGGCGAGTCCAGAGTGATCAGTTTGTGAACGTCCCCTGAGAAGAAATTCTCGTTGGACTTGTAGGTGGCGTCGTTCACCCGGATCCGGCTCAGCAGGCCGCCCATGCTGTGCCCAATGACATCCGCCTGGGTCGCCGCGACGTTCTTCTCTTCACGGAGCCGGTAGACGGCGGCTTGGATCGACCTCGAGACCACGCCCGCGTTGGCGGCAAAGCGGTCGGCATGCCGGCCTCGGTAGTCGGCCCTTTCGATCGAAAAGCGCGAGTCCGTCACCAGCGGGAAGCTCCAGGTCCCCGCATCGGACCACAGGCCGTGGATGAGCACCACCGGTGGCCGCACCAGCTTGAAGCTGACCCTGGTTTCCCGCGGGCTGCCTCCGGCCGGCGTGTAGACGATCCGAAAGTTGAAGAAGCGCTCTCCCAGGACTTCGTCGCCCTCGTCGCCGGGCCGGTTGAATTCGGGTGGAACGCGATAGATGGCGAAGGCCTGGAAACCTTTCGAGGTCTGGACGGCGGGCAACTCGACGGAAGCCTGATCCGTGGAGCCTCCGGGCGCGCGAAAGCCGCCGTCCTCGGGGAAGCGGCCCGGAAAATCGAAGGACACCTGGACGCTGCCTGGACCCTGCACGGTGGTACGCAAGAGCACCTGGGTGACACCGTCTGCGGAGGCTCCGGACCGGACCGCGGCATTCCCCGTGGCGAGCGCTTCGCTGCCGGTGACCACGGCTCCATTCTGCAGGAGGCCAGGATTCGGATCGACGATCTCCACCTTGGTGTCGGACCAGACCTCGAGCTTCTCCGACCCGGTAGTGGTTGGGCGCGGTCGGATTGAAGACGATGTTGCTGAAGCCGATCCGAATCCCGGTCGCGGTGACTGTCTTGAAGCTCAGCGAGCCATAACCGTCGCCACTCGAGCTGTCGTGAACGTCGTTTTGCACGGTTCCATCAGGGGACACCACTCCCCGAAAAGTCTCCGTTCCGTTGAACCCGCTCGCCATTTCGGTAACGTTGAGCCACGTTCGGGAAGCTCAGGGGCCCGGTGCCCGTCGTGTACTGGACGACAATGTTCTTCGAGTCCTCAACGCCGCCCGCGCCACTCGCCCGGCTCTTCCAGAGGCGGACCCGGTTGATCGGAGTCGCGGCAAAGCCCACGGCGAGATAGGCGGGATTGATGAAGTTGAATTCCCGGGTGGTCCAGGTGTAGGTGTTGAGGTTTCCGTCAATCGCGTTGGGCGGCAGGTCGTTCGAGGTTCGCCCGTTCGGAAATGCCTCGACCGAGGTGAGCACCACAGCCTGCGCGGACGCGGTCCGCGGGGTGGCCATACCACCCAAGGTCAAGACCAGTGCCAGGGTCCCCAGCAGCCGCAGAGCTTGGAGGGGATCCCGGCGTGGGCTTCGTGGCTTTGCCGGCAAGGGATCTATCGGGTGCACCATGAGATCGTCCTCTCTGGTTGAAAGCGTCCGCCAGCCCGACAGCGGTACGCGAACCTTCTCACCGGCTAGATCCCGAGGGCAGAATTTTGTGTAGACGTCTCCCGAGAGGAGGTGGGCAGGGGGCTACTGCGCCGTCTGGAGAAGGCCGCAATTTGATGAAAGAAGAGTGGGATCGTTACGCTCCTGCCGGCGCGAGCTTCCGCGAAGGGGCGCCTTGCGGTGGCGTGGGACCTCCGCGGTCCGGTTCCGGTTTTTTTGAGCTGGCGAGGCTCCTCCCTTTGCGTACGCTGCGTGGGTAAACCAGCTCACGCGTTTTTGGAAAAAGCCACCACGGTCTGTTGCACCACTTCCTTCAGGCGCTGGAGTAATTCTTCGGAGAGTGGTTGAGGAGTATTGAGGAAGAGATCTTCTCGCACCTGGACACCCAGAGCCCGTGCGACCTCGTTCAGGCGAGCAAAGTCCGCGGAGGCATACTCCGTCGCCTCATAACGCTGGATTTGTTGTTCCTTGAGCCCGAGCCTCCCGGCAAGCTCGCGCTGGGTCAGACCAGCCGCTATGCGGGCACGGATCAAAGCTTTGGGAAGCTCTCCAAGAGAGTCCAGCGACAACACGGAGCATCCCCCGGACCGTAACAGCTCATATTCGGCCAGCTCCTCCTTCAGTTCTTCCAGTTGACTCCAAACAGCATCCACCTGTGCCTTTTTCACCAGAGGATGGAGCTGGGCGCCTTCTCCCGGGCCAGAGAGTTGTGAGAGGGCCTGCTCGAATTTCAGCGCTTGGGCTTTGGTGATGCGGTACTCGCGCTCGTTTTTGATCATGGCGACACCTTCTGGAGATCAACGGCAACAATGCCTTTGGCTTCTCCTGGCGAGGGACCATTCCCGGATCAGAGCCCCGGTACCCATCCCAGGGCAGGTGAACCTACTGCGCCGTCTGCCCCTCTTCCCAATCCACGCTGTACACCCCCACGGGCTGTGCCTTTCCCCGTAGCGGCAAAGGAGTGAGGGAGGAACCGGGGGGTTTTTGGCGGAGGGCGGCGAAGAGGGGCTCGCCGATGAGGATCTCGCCGGGCTCGGCTTCGGCGCAGAGGCGGGCCGCGATGTTGACGGCGTCGCCGATGACCGTGTACTCCAGGCGGCGGGCGCTGCCGATGTTGCCCGCGAAGACCTCGCCCTGGTTGATGCCGATGCCGATGGTGAGCGGGGGCCGCCCCTGCTCGCGCCATTGGCGGTTCAGCCGCGTGAGCTTGCGCTGCATGGCCATGGCCGCCCGCACGGCCCGGTCCGCGTCGTCCGGCCGCGAAAGGGGAGCGCCCCAGAGGGCCATCAGGGCGTCGCCCATGAACTTGTCGAGCGTGCCGCCGTGCTCGAAGACGATTTCCACCATCTCCGTGAAGTAGTCGGTCAGCAGGGTGGCGATGTCGTCCGGGCTCATCTTCTCGGAGATGGAGGTGAAGCCGCGGATGTCGGAAAACAGCACCACGGCCCGCCGTTTGGCGCCGCCGAGCTGGATGGCGCTCTCCTGGTCCGCGATCTGGCGCACCAGGTCGGGCGCGAAGTAGCGCTGGAAGTTCGAGAGCACCACCGCCTCGCGCCGCATGCGGTCGATCAGCCGGCTGTTCTCGATGGCGACCGCCGCCATGCCCGCGAAGGCGGTGAAGAACTCCAGATCCTCCCGCTGAAAGGACTGGCCATTGCCCTGACCTTTCCCCAGATGGTCGAGGTAGATGATGCCCAGCACCGTCCCCTCGCTGCCCAGAAGGGGAGCGCAGAGGGCGCTCTCGATCCGTGATCCCGTGCCGCCCCCGCCCCCGCCCCCTGATGCCGCGGCTGCCTTGTCGTCGTCCGCCAGGTTCGAGAGCACGGCGACCCGGTCCTCCACCGCCTTGCGCGCGATCCGCCGCGGCACCCGCCAGCTTCCGGCCGGCGCCTCGACCCGGCTGCGCCAGACCCGCGGCACGAGCTCCTCGCCGGCCTCGGCCGTCATGATGGCGACCCGGTCTACGTCCATCACCTGGAAGGTGAGGCCCACGATGCGGTCGAGCAGCCGGTCGACCTCGGTCTGCTGCGAGAGCTCCTTGGCGATCTCCAGAAGAAGATTGAGCTTGCGCGCCTGCCGGTCTTCCAGCGAGTCGCCGCCGATCTTGAGCAGCGAGTCGCCCCGGTGCCCGTCCCCGAGCTGGGAGGCGACGTCCGCCTGGCCGCGCACCGGCACCTGGCGCAGGATGGTGGCGTCGAGCGAGTCCTCGCCCAGCATCTCTTCGAGAGGGAGGGTCTCCTCCGGCCGCTGGGCCACCACGTCGAACTCCATCTTGCCGAAGGACACCCGCGAACCCGGCGTGGCCAGGGCGTCGGTCACCCGCACGCCGTCGAGATACGTGCCGTTGGTCGAGCCCACGTCCCGCACCCGCACGCCGGCACCCGTCAGCTCCAGCTCGGCGTGGCGCCGCGACACGGTGGGATCCTGGATCGGCAGGTCGCACGACGCCGAGCGTCCCACGAGGAACGAGCGGCCGCCCGTCACCAGGACGGAGGGGCTTCCGGCGGCGGCAACCAGCTTGATAGTCAAAAGAATCTCGCTCCTTCCCGCTTCACCTCTACACAAGCGGCCCCTACACAAGAGACAGGTGCGAGGCCGCGCGGGAACAGGGCCCGCCGGCATCTCGGCCCGTCCACGGAATACGACCCGCACTTGACGGGTTGAACGGCCTGAACTGTCTATGTTACCCTTCGCGGGTCCGTGGGACGGCTCATCGGACATGTGGCGCATTCGTCTAGGGGTCCAGGACGCCGGCCTCTCACGCCGGTAACACGGGTTCGAATCCCGTATGCGCTACCAACCTGACGACTCAATCCAGGCCCGGCACCCGCCGGGTCTTTTGATTTGAAGCCCGCCCAGCGCATGAACCGCCGTACCGTCGTCCTCCTCGTCATCGTCGTCCTCGTCCTGATCGCCCTGGGGCTACGGTTCTGGATCGCCCGCCGCGACGGCGAAGGCCTCGGCGGCCTCTTCGACGTCTTCCCCTCCGAGGACCGCCTCGTGCTGGACCCGGCCACCTTTGCCGACCTCCCGGGCTGGGGCGAGGACGCCGTTGAGCGGGCGGTGCCCGTCTTCCTGCGCTCCTGCTCCAAGATCGCCACCCGGCCGGAGGACTGGAAGCCCCTCTGCGCCGAAGCCGCGAAGCTCCCTCCCGGCGACCGCCCGGCGGCCCGGCGGTTCTTCGAGAGCCGCTTCCAGCCCTTCTCCGTCCGCAACCACCGCAACCCCCTGGGGCTCTTCACCGGCTACTACGAGCCGCTCCTCCACGGCAGCCGCAAACGCGGAGGCAAGTACACCGTGCCGCTCTACACCCGGCCCCCGGACCTGGTGATGGTGGACTTGGGCCGCTTCCGGGACGACCTCAAGGGGAAAAGGATCGCAGGCAAGGTGGTGGACGGCAACCTCGTTCCCTACCCGGACCGCAAGGAGATCGACGCCGGAGCCCTCGCCAACCGCAAGCTCGAAGTGGTCTGGGTGGACGACGCCACCGACGCCTTCTTCCTCCACGTCCAGGGCTCGGGCCGCGTCGAGCTCGCCGAGGGGGGTGAGCTACGGCTTGGCTACGCTGCCCAGAACGGCCACCCCTACACCGCCATCGGCCGCGAGCTCATCGACCGCGGTGAGATTCGCCGTGAGGACGTCTCCCTCCAGACCATCCGCGCCTGGCTGGCCGCCCATCCCGGCAAGGCCCGGGAGATCCTGGAGACCAATCCCTCCTACGTCTTTTTCCAGAAGATCGAAGGTGAAGGTCCCCTCGGAGCCCAGGGAGTCCCCTTGACCCCCGGCCGCTCCCTCGCCGTGGACCTCAAGTACATCCCCCTCGGAGTCCCCCTCTGGCTCGTAGGTGAAGTCCCCTCGCCGCGAGAAGGCGAGCCGGACGAAAAGCTCCGCCGCCTCCTGGTCACCCAGGACACCGGCGGCGCCATCCGCGGCCCCGTCCGGGGTGACGTCTTCTGGGGGTTTGGGGAGGAGGCGGAGGCCATCGCCGGGCGCATGAAGCACCGGGGGAAGGCTTGGCTGCTGCTGCCGGCCGGTGTGAAGCCGGAGCCGGCGCTCGCGCGTTGACCGTCCGCTCTCCTTCCAGCTCTTCAATCCAACCGCGGCCGGACCACGATCGGATGGGCGGCGCACCGGCCGAGCTTGTCCGCCCGGTAGATGGCGGTGATCTCCTCGGGGAGGAGGAGACGGCGGTAGACCGTCATCTCGTCGAGCCTCCCCTTCCAGAACGCGCCCGTCCGGGCCGTCCGGGTTCCGAGCCGCAAGGGTGACGGGTTGTCCAGGGAGCCGCTCCGGAGAGTCGCATTCCCTGGCCTCCCCGCCTCCCGGCCGTCCAGATAGAAGCGAACGCCTCTCGGGCTCTGGCGCTCCACCGTCACCGCCACATGGTGCCACTGGCCATCGGCCACGGCCACCCTGGAGTCGAAGAGGGTGAACCTGCCATCGCCGAGTTGCAGAGCCAGCCGGCCGTCCAGCAGGACGAGCTGATAGCCGGTCAGGGAGCTCCGCTTGCTGAGGATCACCCGCGTCCCTACCCTGTCGGTGGTCTGGATCCAACCCTCCAGCGAGAGGTTCCCCTCGCCCAGGTTGAGACCCGGGGCAGGCGGCACCCGCACCCAGTCGTCGACGCCGTCGAAGTCGAGCGCTCGGCCCACCCGGCCCGGCACCGAAGCGGGTTGGTTGACCTTCTCCCCGGTGTGGCCGTGCCCCGAGGCATCGGCCGCGGAGAGGCTGCCAAGGAAGTCGGCGCCCTCTTCAAAGGGCCAGTACGCCTCGAGGTTGCGGTGCTCCCCGATGCATTTGCAGAGACCGGCCGAGCCGGCCTTGCGCACCGCCTCCACCTCGGCCGGGGTGAGGGCGCGGCTGAAGAGGGCCGGCTCGTCGAGAGACCCGTTCCACCAGCCGCTGCGGGAGACCGTGCGGACGGCGAAGCGCAGGGGAGAGGCGTTGCTGAGCGAGCCCGGGTGGCCCGTGGGATCGTTCGGCGGGCCCACGGGCGCGCCGTCGAGATACCAGCGGATGCCGTCCCTACGGCCTCGCTCCACGGTCACGGCCACGAAGTGCCACGCCCCGTCAGATACCACGGCCTGCGAGGTGTAGTTGTCGTACCGGCCATCGGCCAGTTGCAGCCCCAGCCGGCCGTTGTGCAGATAGAGGTGGTAGCCCACACCGTTGCGGCGCTTGTCGAGGATGGACTGGACGCCGCTGTCGTGCGACGTCCGGATCCAGGCCGCGAAGGAGAAGTCCCCCGTGCCGAAGTCCAGGTCCTGATGATCGGGGACCTCCAGGAAGTCGTCGACGCCGTCGAAGCGGAGCGCGCGCCGGCCCACGGCTCCCGTCACCGGGGTGGGGCCGGCCACGTGGCGGCCGTCGTTCTTTGCCAGGAATTCGGCGGCCTTGGGGCCCGCCGGCTCGTCGAGAGGCCACCAGGCGGCGAGCTCCACCGGCGGCGCGGCGCAGGACCGGCGGCAGAAGCCGCCGAGGTCGCCCGTCGGCTCGATGAAATCCGTGCAGAGAAGCCCAGGCGCGCAGATTTCCCGGTTCCAGGGCGCGACGAAGCCGCCGCAGTGACCCCCCTCGGACTGGAAGGGCACGCATTCTCGGCCGCCCTGGGCCACCGGGCGGCACCAGTTGCCCGGCGTGCAGTCCGCATCCGTGGCGCAGGCCGATCCCAGATCCTTACACTTCATTCCGGCGTAGAAGAAGGAGCCCTGGCACTGGGCCGCCGAGGCCACCTCCTGGCACTGGCCGAAGAGGAAGCAGGCGCCCCGGCCCGGCGGCGGCCCTCCGGAGCCGGGCTCACAGCCGGGGCCCGCGTCGGGACTGAAGCACGTGGTGCCCGGCTGGAACGTTCCCTGGCACTGAGCCGGCGAGGCCACCGGATCGCAAATGCCGTCCACGCAGCAGAAGCCGCCGCATGGCTGGAAGTCGTCGGGATCGAGGTCCAGGGAGACCTCCAGGTTCGCGTCCACGAGCCGGCCGGCCGGGGCGTCTCCCACGCAGACGTTCACGGCCTGGAGCCAGAGGTCGATGGGGAAGCCGTCCGCTTCCAGGCTGAGGATGAACGGATCGAGATTGGACCGCACGATCTCACCCTCGTCATCGACCAGAAGCTTTTTCAGATCGAAGACGTTTCCGCCGGGGGTGAGGAGCCAGGGGTCCGCCTGGCCCCGGGAGCGGAGCAGAGCGAGGAGCTGCGTGCTCCTGGGCAGGGCGTCCGGCCCCGCGGCATCGAGGCATCCGAGGGCCGTCACCAGAGAGCCCTGGAGGTCGCCCGGGCTCACGCAGGAGAGCGTCCGCCGCACACCTCCGCGGAGATAGGAGCAGCTCAGCTTCGGCCACACCGAGGTGGGATTGCTCTTGAAGCTCCCGAAGTACTGGTCCCACGTCTGGTCTCCCACGCAGAGCTGGCTCCGGCCCCAGAAGTCCACGCCGATGTCGGTGGCGAACTTGAAGCTCTCCTCGATCCCCTCGCCAATCACCTGGTCGTGCGGAGCCATGGCGGCAGGGTTCTCCGGCTCGGCCTCCATTTGCGGCTTGCACCATGCCACCAACTCGGACGAGGTGCGGATCTCGGTGGGGATCTCGGGCGGACGCTTCACCAGGTCAGGCTGGTGGTTCGTGACCTCGCCCAGGCTGGGATCGCAGTCGTCCTGGTACTGGGCTTCGAGCCCGAGCTGGTGCTTGACGAAGGGGAACGCGACCAGGGGGATCGACTTCTTGAAATCGATCAGGTTTTTGCTCTTCCAGCTCCGGAACAGCTTGTAATCCAGCCCCACCCGCACGCCGAAGCCCAGGGCGACGCTGGTGATCAGCTTGTTGAGTGAATAGCTCGCCACCGTGTGCTGGGGCTGGCCGGCGTTGCGGAGGCGCCAGACGATCTGTTCGGCGAACGGGACGCCATTGGTCATCTCGCACGTACCGTTCCGGCAGGCCTGGCCCGCGCCGCACGTCCCGCACTGGGTGAGGCAGGCTCCCTCCACGCACGTCCGTCCGGCCGCGCAGCCCGGCGCCGGTGCCTTGGGATCGCACGAGCAGGACTCCCCGGGACACGCCGACGGGTAGCCGAACTCGATCGGATTGCAGTCCGGCCCCTCGAAGCCCGTCACCTCTGGACGCGAGGATTGGACGCACTGATAGGGATGGAACGTGCGGCCGATCTTCGTGGTTTCGGGGATGGGACCCTGGACCTGCCATTCGAACGGAATGAACTGGGAGAAAATAGGGATAGGCCGGCCATTCCGGTAGAGCCCCGGCGGGCAAGCCTCCTGGGACGCCGCCGTTCCCGTGAAGACTCCGACATAATCGAAGCCGCCGACGCCAGGTTTGTAACCCCAGTTGTAGCACCAGCCCAGAGACGAGCAGGACTGGGGGGCCGCGAGCCGGCCCGCTGCGGCCTGCGCCTTCGCCACTTCGCCCTCTTGATGGCCTTTGGAGTTATGAATGCCTACGGGTGGCCACTGATCGATCACATCTTCAGGGCTGCTGATGGAACCCAGGCCACCAGGGAAGTCTTTGTATACCGCCACGCACCGGGAGACCGGCAGCTCGGCCTCGCACTGATCCCGGGTGACGTCGTGGAGGACGATCTGTCCTCTGACATCCGTGCAATAGCCGTTTCCGCCGTCGCAGGCGAGGTTCTCTTCCGTACAGTCATAGGTTCCCGTTGAATAGAGCACACCCTCCGGTTCCGTTTCCGAGAGGTCGATGCAATCTTCACGGTCCTCTTCGGGGACGTTCGCGCACGGGTCTTTCTTCTTGAACGTCTCATTGGAGCACGTACGCGTGACGTTCTCTTCGATCTTCGGCGTACAGTCGTCTCCCTCGGGATTGCTCTGGGCCAATGTTTCGGTGAGGGCGCGGCTGAGGTCGAGCACGCCTCCAAAACCCGCGGCATTCACGTCCACCCCGACAAAGAGGTTGGCCGTGACTCCCACTCTCAGGAAACGGGCGATGTCGATGCCCAGGACGAGGTCGGCTCCGAGCTTGGGATTGACATGGGCGCCGTTGCCCACGTCCTCCGTCACGTCCGGTGCCTGGAAGGCATGCTGGTCGCGCTTGAAATCATCGTTGTTGAGCCGGCTCGCCGCGGGTAAGTTCTGATTGATCTTTTCCTGGAGGATGCCGCGGAGGTGGTTCGCGTCATAGAGCCAGTTGATGCCGGCGTCCAGAGACAGCCAGGGAATGATCGTGGCCCCGGGAAACACCGGGATCGGGGCCGCGCTCCAATAACGGGTCTTCATCTCCAGGTCGAGGTTCACGCCCGCGCCGAACACCGCCGAGACGCGCTGGTCCTTCTCCGCCTCGACGCCCGGCCGCGGCCACTCCCGGCTCGAGCCGTACCTCACGGGGAAAAACTGATCATGAAGGAAATCCTCGATGCCGAGCATGCAGGATGTCTCTGGACAATCTGTAGACAGGTCGGCGCAGCAGAAACGACGCAGGTCTTTCTCCTCCACCAGGTTGAAGACGTCGTATTCCTCCACCTTGGAGGTGTCCACCGAGAAGAGGCCGTTGTCGTCAACCTCCTGGATGCCGAAAGGATGATTCCTATCCCACAGCCGGAACCCGTCCATCTGCAGATTGACCGACAGTCCGGGAGCGAGCGGCAGGGTACGGCCGTTGATGAAGAGGGCGAAGCCGCCGGCGCGGAACTGCGCCCGGTGTTTCTCCACCAGGTTCGCGGACAGATAGCTCGCGCCGCCCCGGAAATTACCGTTCGCCGTGCTGAAGACTTCGGCCAGAGCCCCGTGGCCGGCCCAACCGACGCACATGTGGAGGTCCGGCCGGATGTCCGCGTAAGCCCCCAGGTGATACCCCTCGGTGAAGAGATCGACATAGTGGTTGAGCTTCATGATCAGCTCGTCGCCGTCTTTCAGCAGGGACACCAGCCTGCCACCGCCGACCGCGGCGGGTGCCTCGGCGCTGTTGAGGTAATCCCGCACCTTCTCCAGCCAGTCGATCGATTCGAGCGCGTAGCGCAGCGCCGTCTTGCCGTCCTTGAACACCCCGGTGGGGATCCAGAGAGGAAGCTCCAGGTTCTCGTTGCCGAAGAGCATGCCCGGCTGCGAGTTACTGCTGCAGAAGGCATCGACGCTGCAGTCCTTGCGCTTCGTTATCCCATAGCACCCCTCGACCGAGGTCAGGCTGTCGAGGAGCCCATTCGCGAGCTCCATCTTGAACTGATCGAACGCCTTCTGGCCGTCCGTCGCGGTTTCGTAGATGTCCTCGGCCGCCGTCCGGATCGCCTGGATGCGCTCGTCGATTTTCGTGCGGATCTGAACCTTCATGGCTTCAAAGACCTGGCCGTCCTGCTCGACGATCTGGCCGAGCCGATCGGTCAAGGCCTTCTCGACCTGCTTCTTCCAGGCTATCGGGTCACTGTTCTTGACCAGGTCCGCCAGAGCCCTCGTGCTCGCCTCCAGATCGTCGAAAAGCTTGCGGGCCTTTTCGATCACCTGTTTGATCCGCTCCCGTTCCTGCTGAAGCGAGAGCACCTGTCCTGCGCCGGGACCGGAGACCCGCGCCAGGAGGTCTTTCACTTCCTTGAGCAGATCCTCGGTCTCCATCTTGAGCTGCTTCAGTTTGGCCGCGCTGATCTCCGGGCCGAGAATCTCGTCGAGCTCTCCCTGTACGGTTTCCGCCCCCTCCTCGTAGAGATCCTCGAGGACCGCATTGGGATCCGTGGGATCGCAGGTGACCAGCGTCTCGCAAGTGTTCTTGATGATCCCTTCCACGTCCATCTTGAACGCGGGGACCGTGTCCTCCAGCACCTTCTTTCCCTTGTCGATCTTGGCCTGGATGTCGCTCAGATAACGGTCCTGCGTCTTCTGAAGCGCCTGCTCCGTTTCGGTCCTGACCGTCGTCTCGAGGAAATTGGCCCAGTAGGAGACGTCCTGGACGTTGCAGTTGCACAGGCAGGCACCATCGATGTCGGACGTGCCGGCCAGGCTCTTGCCGCTCCGCAACTGCTCCAGGCTCTTCTCCAGGACCGTGGCCAGCAGCCGCAGGCTCTGCGCGATCCGGAAATTTTCCGTCACCTCGTGATAGTCAGGAACTGCCGTGCCGAGATCGCTCCACTTCGGCGCCGGGTACGGCTGGGCGCCGGGATTGAGAGGATCCTCCGCGCACCAGGGCACCTGAGCGCCGGCTGGAAGGGCCAGCAGCGCGAAGCACAAGGAGACGACGAGGCGGCGGGGAGAGGAAGTCGCGTTCCCGAAGGACATGTTCGCCCCTTTCTGGACGGACTCCTCGCGGACCCCGGGCACAGGCGAGCCCAGGCAGGGCTGGCCGCGAGCAGCCCAGGGAACAACTTTTCAGCTTGCGAAGTTTTTATAACACGCGGGGCCGGAAAGGGAAAGCTTATAAATGCACCGCTATCCCGCTATCAATTCACCCAAGGCCCCTTCCGCACGTTCGGCCCACCGCCGCTTCCGCCCCGCCCGCCTTCGCCCGGAATGATCTTGAAACCCCGCTTGCGCCGTGCCCGTTCCAGCTTCTTCTGGATCCACCAGCGCTCCAGCCGCAGCCGGATTTCCCGCAGGGTCCGCCTGCCGCCCTTGAACGAGCCGCTGGAGCGGACGTAGAGATACGTGAGGCCCGTGGCCGCGCAGATGCCCAGGAAGCCCGGGAGGTCGCGGGTGACCAGGAAGGCCATGAAGGCGAAGACGATCTCCAGGCCCAGGAACCAGCGGGCACGGATGGGCAGGACGAAAAAGAGATAGATCGTCGCGTCCTTGTGCGCCGTGGCGAAGGCCGCCACGAAGATCGCCATCAGCACCCGCTGGCCCTGCATGATGGTGAACGGCGCCGGCGTCTGCATCGCCCCCGTCAGCGTGAGGAGAGCGTGAACGCCCACCGCCAGCAGGGCCGAAGCGGCTGAGATGAACAGGATCAGCCGCCAGAAGTGCCGCCGGTAGAGCCCGTAGTACACGTCCCGCCCGAACATGTAGAGGAAGAGCAGCTCCAGCAGGAACCAGATCCCCGGGCTCCCGTACCCCATGAAGGGATAGGTGACCAACTGCCACACCCATCCCCGCTGCCAGACCGCGGGCGTCAGGTCCAGCAGGGCGGGAATGATCGCCGTCGTCTCGAAAAACCGCAGGGCGAACGTGACGAACAGGACGCCGATGAGGATCAGCAGGTCCCGGGGAGCCGGACCCCCGAGGCCGAAGCTGCTCATGCCCATGCGGCCGGGGCCGCCAGGAAAGGGATTGCGTGTTACCACGGTTGTGCTCCTCTCACTCTCACGGCAGGGATCTTAGCAGGCGGCCCACTTCGAGGACCCGCCGCCCGAAAGCCCTCACCCCGGCCCTGGAGGGGGCGGGAGAGGAGGGCCGGGGAGGTGAGGGCCTACTCCGCCGGCTCTCCCAGAATCCCGATCAGCTCCTTCTTCCGGCTCTCCATTTCCTCCGGCGTCTTGGCCTCCAGCACCAGCCTCAGGAACGGCTCGGTGTTGGAGGGGCGGACGTTCGCCCACCAGGTGGGGTAGCTGAAGGTGATGCCGTCCAGGTGGTCGATCTGGGCGTCGGAGAAGCGCTGGGCCAGCTCATTCATCTTCCCCTGCTTGTCTTCCACCTCGAAATTGATCTCCGGGCTCTTGGAGTAGCGCCTGAGGGGGGCCACGAGCTCGGAGAGCGGCTTGCCGCTCGACCGGAGAAGGTTCAGCACCTCCACCAGGGAGAGCAGCGGGCAGTCGGCGTAGGAGTGGTCGCGCCAGTAGTAGTGGCCGGCCAGCTCGCCGCCGAAGATGCCGTTGCGGTTCCGGAGCGTGGCCTTGATGAAGGAATGCCCCACCCGCTCGCGCACGGGGACGCCGCCGTTCTCCTCGATGTACTCGGCCACGGCCCGCGAGGAACGGAGATCGTAGACCACCGCCTTGCCGGGCTCGCGCTTCAACAGCTCGCCCGCGATCAGCCCCGTCATGAGGTCGCTGCCGATGGATTGGCCCCGCTCGTCGATGAAGGCCGCGCGGTCAGAGTCGCCGTCGAAGGAGACGCCCAGGTCGGCCTTGTGCTCGCGCACGGCCCGCATGAGGTCGTGGAGGTTCTCTTCCTTGAGGGGATTGGCCTCGTGGTTGGGGAAGGTGCCGTCGAGCTCGAAGTAGAGGGGGATCAGCTCGATGTTCATGGCCTCCAGGATGGGCCGGTCGATCGTCCCCATGCCGTTGGCGGCGTCGGCCACCACCTTGAGGCGCTTCCCCTCGGCTCCCCGCAGGAAGGAGAGGACGTGCTTCGAGTACTCCTCGAAGACGTTCGCCTGGGTCACCGTGCCCGGCGCCGCCGCCTCGGGGAGGTCGCCGGTGTTGACCTTCTCCTCCATGAGGGCGATGCCGTGGTCTCCCGAGACGGGCCGGGCGCCGTGGCGGCTGAACTTGAGCCCGTTGTACTCGGCCGGGTTGTGGCTGGCCGTGACCTGCACGCCGCCGGCCGTCTTCAAGTGGCTGATGGCGAAGTAATTCATGGGCGTGGTCGAGAGGCCGATCTCGACCACGTCCAGACCCGACGCGGTGAGGCCGTCGATGACCGCCCGCTCCAGACCCGGGCTGTGGGAGCGCATGTCGCGGCTCACCACCACGGCGTTGCCGAGCGCCCGGTCTTCCTCGTCCAGGACGAACTGAAAGGAGGCGCCGATCTTGCGCGCGATCTCCTCGTTGAGCTGACCGGGGACGAGGCCCCGGATGTCGTAGGCTTTGAAGATTCCCGCCATTCTCTCCCTCAATTCTTTCTCTTAGTGAGCCTTCTCGATCCGCACCACCGGCTCGCCCGCGGACCCTTCCGTGACCTCGATCGCGACGGCCAGGGTCTCGCCCCGGATCCAGTCGAGATGGGCGTCGACGGCGGCCTTCATCTCCGGGCTGGCCTCGACGGTCACCCGAATGCAGTCCGCGTAGTCCAGATCCTCTTTCTTCCGCGCCTGCTGCACCCAGTGGACGAATTCGCGGGCCAGGCCCTCGGCTTCCAGCTCCGGCGTCAACGCCGTCTCCAGGGCCACCAGCAGCTCGCGGTCCCCCTGGGTGGCCGTGCCTTCGCGCTCCACGAGCCGGACCTCGACCTCCTCGGCCGACAGCTCGGCGGGGCCGTCCGAGATCTGAAGGGTGATCTTCCCCGCCCGCTCGAGCTCCGCGGCCAAGGCGTCGCCGTCCCCTGAGTCGAGCGCCTTCTTGACCTCCGGCATCTTCTTGCCAAACCGGGGGCCGGTCTTGGGGAAGATGGGCTTGATCTCGTGGTGCACGTAAACCGTGCGGTCCGCGGCCCAGCGCACCTCCTTGACGTTCAACTCGTCGCGCAGGATGTCGAGGTACGGCTCGACCAGCCGGGGGAGCGCCTCGTCCGCCGTCACCAAGGTGACCGCCGGGAGCGGCTGCCGGGTTTTGAGCGAGTGCACGTTCCGGGCCGCATGGCCAAGGCGGACGATGCGCTGCACGGCGGCCATCCCCTTCTCCAGGGCCTCGTCGGACCGCCCCTCGACCGGTTCCGGCCAGTCTTCCAGGTGCACGCTTTCGGGAGCATCCGCCCGTTGGCTGCGCACGAGCTGGCGGTGGAGGATCTCGGCCACGAAGGGGGTGAACGGGGCCACCAGCCGGGCGAGCGTGGTGAGCACCTCGTAGAGGGCCTCGTAGGCGCTCGTCTTGTCCGAGCTTCCCCTCACCATTGGGTGCCCAGAAGCGGTTGCGGCTCCGGCGGATGTACCAGTTCGTCAGGTCGTCCAGGAACTCCTCGACGCCCCGCGCCGCGGCGTTCAGGTCATAGCCGTCCAGCTTGGCCGTGGTGTCGCTCACCAGACGGCCCAGGCGGAGGAGGACCCAGCGGTCCAACGCGGGCCTGCCGTCAAACGGCGCCTGCTCCGCCGGGCCGGGCCGCCAGCCGTCCAGATTCGAATAGATCGTGAAGAACGACAGGGCGTTCCACAGCGGCAGCAGGAACCCCTGGGCCGCCTCGCGCACCAGCCGGGCCGAGAAGCGCGACGGGACCTCTGGGTTGTTGATGCAGAAATACCAGCGCAGGGCGTCGGCGCCGGTCTCCGCGATCACCGCCATGGGCTCCACCACGTTGCCCAGGCGCTTCGACATCTTCCGCCCCTGCTCGTCGTTGACATGGCCGAGCACGATGCAGGTCTTGTAGGCGACTGAATCGAAGAGCAGCACACCGAGGGCATGAAGGGTGTAGAACCAGCCGCGCGTCTGGTCCACCGCCTCGGAGATGAGGTCGGCGGGGTACTGGATGCGGCCGTCGATCAGCTCCCGGTTCTCGAACGGGTAGTGGTGCTGGGCGAACGGCATGGCGCCCGAGTCGAACCAGGCGTCGATGACCTCCTCGACCCGCCTCATCGTCCCCTTCCCGCGGTCACCACATTCCGGGCAAGGCCAGGCGATCTCGTCCACGTAGGGGCGGTGCGGGTTGAACTGCTCGGGGTCGTAGACGTTCTCCGGCTTCTCCCGGCCCGAGGCGGCGAACAGCTCTTCGTACGAGCCGATCACCTGCTGGTGGTTGCACTCGTTGCAGCGCCAGATGGGGAGCGGCGTGCCCCAGTACCGGCGGCGCGACAGCGCCCAGTCCACCAGGTTCTCCAGCCAGTTGCCGAACCGCCCTTCGCCGATGTGCGGCGGGTGCCAGTCGATCTCCTTGTCCTTCGCCACCAGCCCGGCCTTCTTCTCCGTGGTGCGGATGAACCAGCTCGTGGTGGCGTAATAGAGGAGCGGCCGGTCGCACCGCCAGCAGAAGGGATAGCTGTGGTGGTAGCGGTCGTTGTGGAGCATCAGGCCCCGGCTCTTCAAGTCCTGGATGATCTTGGGGTCCGCGTCCTTGAACCACAGCCCCGCGAAGGCCCCGGCGCCGGGAACGATCTTCCCCTCGCCATCCACGGAGAGGATCATGGGCAGGCCGTAGCGGGTGCCGGTCTGGTAGTCGTCCTCGCCGAAGGGCGGGGCCGTGTGGACGAGGCCGGTGCCGTCCGCCGCCGTCACGTAGTCGCCCAGGACCACCTTCCCCGGCACGTCCGGCTCGAAGAAGGTGAAGAGCCGGTCGTAGACCACGCCTTCAAGGTCCCGGCCACGGAACCGGGCCAGGGCGGGGGCTTCGCGCAAGTCGATCTGCCGGCGCTTCCCTTCCTCCTCGATCACCACGGGAACGGGGGTGCCGAGATCCTCGCCCAGGAGGATGAGGTCGCCCGGCTTGGCGGGGTGCTCGACGACCTTATAGAGAAGATCGGGGTGCACGGCGAGCCCGACGTTGGCGAGGGTCGTCCAGGGCGTCGTGGTCCAGGCGACCAGATAGAGGCTCTGGGGGATCTCCCAGGACTCTCCCTCCGTCGTCGTGCGGATCGACTGTCCCGGCCGGGCGTGGAACAGGGTCCAGATGGACGGATCGTCCGCGTCCTTGTAGTTCTGGGCCACCTCGTGGCTGGAAAGGGTGGTGCCGCAGCGGGCGCAGTAGGGCTGGATCTTGTAGCCCTCGTTGAGAAGGCCGCGCGCGGCGAGCTCCCGAGAGCGCCCACCAGACCGACTCGACGTATTCGTTGGTATAGGTGAGATAGGCGTGGTCCAGGTCCGTCCAGTAGCCGATGCGCTCGGTCATGGCGCGCCACTGGCGCTCGTAGACATGGACGCTCTCCAGACAGGCCTTGTTGAACTCGGCGATGCCGTAGGCCTCGATCTGCTGCTTGCCGGAGAACCCGAGGCGCTTCTCCACCTCGATCTCGACGGCCAGGCCATGAGTGTCCCACCCCGCCTTGCGGGCCACGTGATAGCCGCGCATGGTGCGGAAGCGGGGGAACAGATCTTTGACCACCCGGGTGACCACGTGCCCCACGTGGGGCACGTTGTTGGCCGTGGGCGGGCCCTCGAAGAACACGAACTCCCCTTTTGGGGATGGCTTCTCCAGGGTCTTCTCGAAGACGCTCCGGCTCTGCCACTCCGCCAGCACCTCCTGCTCGAGCCGGGGGAACGGGTATCCGCCCGGGACGTCGGGAAATCGCTTCTCGCTCATCAGGAAACCCTCGCGCGCCGCGCTCCCCTGGACGGGGGGCGGCAAAGAGGACGTATTGTAGCGGAGTCGACCAGCCCCCCTACCTGCGGAACTCCCGCACCTCCCCGCCGGAGAGCTCGACGACGAGGGTACGGCCGTTGGACACGACCTTGCCGGCACCGAAGATCGGCAGGGTCACCTCATCGCCGGCCTGGAGGGTGGCCGGATCGCGGTCGCCGAAGATCGGGGGGAGGGGGAGCACCTCGGTGGCGCCGTGCGGCGGCCGGAGCGGGATCTCGGCCGGCGGCGGCGCGGCGAGCTCGCGGATGGGGTGCGAGCAGTTGTCGCAGTGCCCGCAGTGGTCGCCCGTGAAGTCGCTGCCGGCCGGCTCGCCGAAGTAGTCGAGGATGGCCTTCCAGCGGCACAGGGCGGTCTGGGCGTAGAGAACCATGCGGCGCAGCCGGTCGCGGTCACCCTCGGCCCGCTTCTCGTAGCGGCCGGCCATCTCGCCCAGCTCCTCCGCGGTCAGGTCGGCCCGCAGCAGACGGTACTCGCCGGGCTGGGGCTCGGCCGCCATCTCCAGATCCTTCATCATGGCGAGCACCACCTTGGCCTTGGCCGGGGCCACGGCCGAAGCGCGCTTGTGGACGTCGGCGATCGAGACCTCCCGGCGCTCGGCCCCGAGCTTCTCCAGGGCCTTGTAGACGGCGGTGAAGTGCTCCTGTTTCGGATAGCGCCCGTTGAGGAAGAAGATCTGGGTGTTCCGGTCCTCCGCCTGGTAGAAGAGGACGCAGCGGGCCGGCTCGCCGTCGCGCCCGGCGCGGCCCGCCTCCTGGTAGTAGGACTCGAGAGACCCCGGCAGGTTGTAATGGATGACGAAGCGGATGTCCGGCTTGTCGATCCCCATGCCGAAGGCGTTGGTGGCCACGATCACCCGCAGGTCGCCGGACATGAAGCGCTCCTGGGTCTTCTTGCGCTCGCGGCCGCCGAGCCGGCCGTGGTAGCGCCCCACGCCGAAGCCCAGGCCCTCCAGGTAGTCGGTGACGGCCTCGCAGTCCTTGATGGTGGAGACGTAGACGATGCCCGAACCCTCCGTCTCCCCCAGGAGCCGGACGAGGTGGGCCTGCTTGGAGTCCTCCCGAGGGGACGGGATGACCTCGAAACGGAGGTTCTCGCGGTAGACGCCGATGTCGAACACTGTCATCTCCTCCCGGCCGAGCTGCCGCCGGATGTCGTCCACCACCTCGGGCGTGGCCGTGGCGGTGAGAGCCAGGATGGGGGGATTGCCCAGCGCCTCGACGGCCGCGCGCAGGTGCAGGTAGGAGGGGCGGAAGTCGTGCCCCCAGTGGGAAATGCAGTGCGCCTCGTCGATCACGAAGACGTCGATCTTGTTGGTCTTGAGCGTTGCCAGGCAGCTCCGGCTGGGTGACCCGCTCGGGGGTCACGAAGACGAGCTCCCGCTGTTCCTTGGCGATTTGCTCCAGCGCTTCGCTCTGCTCGGCGGCGGTGAGTGTGCTGTTGACCTGGACGGCTTCGATCCCCAGCTCGCGCAGCTTGTCCACCTGGTCCTTCATCAGAGAGATCAGGGGGGAGACGACGACCGTGGTGCCTGGCAGCTCCGCGCCCGGCAGCTGGTAGCAGAGCGATTTGCCCGCTCCCGTGGGCATGATGGCGAGGGTGTCCTTGCCGGCCAGAACCGAGCGGATGACCTCCTCCTGCCCCTCGCGGAGCTTGCGGAAGCCGAACGTACGGCGCAGCGTGCGCCGGAGAGTCGTCGAGAGCGGAATGGCATCTGTCGTCATGTCACAACCTTCCTGAAGAGACTTCGAGCGCGAAGAGGGCACGCAATCGCCGTGCCGTCTCCGGGGTGGGAAGCGGAGCGCGGTCCGTTTCCGTTCAAAGAGGGGCGGGTGGTTGACGGGAAGCCGGGTGGAGCTTAGACTTTGTTCTACAAAATAGCCAAAGGGGTATCGGTAGGACTTGCACTGCACCCCTGGGGATGTCCGCCCAGGCGATTTTCTTTTTTACGAGGTAGGACGCATGGTCATTTTTGTCGGTACGTTGCTGATCGGAGCGGTTGCGGGCTGGGCCATGGAGCAGCAGTGGGGGGCCCAACTGGTGCGCTGGAGCCGGCAGAGCCGCATGAGGATGCGCGTATTGCGCCGCCGGGGAGAAAACCCCCTGCGGGCGCTGTTCGATCAAGACTGAGCGGTTCCCGAGGGGCGGCCCCATGGGGCCGCTTTTGCAATCTCGTGCTCGGGCCGCCGCCGCCCGCCTAGTCGTCGTACGAGAGCGCCCGCTCGGACGGCTTGTAGAGGCCGTCCCCCAGGGGCTCGAAGATGTTGCAGTGGGTCATCTCCCCGCCGTAGACGTGGAGGGTCAGAGAGGGGCGGTCGGCAGCGTTGGCGAGGACGTGGTGCTCGAAGGGGGGAATGAGCGCTCCGGCCGAGCCGGCCATGGCGGGCACGGGAGCGCCGCGCTGCTCGAACCTACATCGGCCGTCCGCCAGCTCCTCCATCAGCTCGTAGCGGGTCACTTCCATCTTCCCCTCGACCACGCCCTCCACGCACCAGATGCCCGCGTGGTCGTGGAGCGCCGTCTTCTGGCCTGGCCCCCAGGTCATGATCAGGGCCGTGAAACCCAGGTCTTCATCCTTGTAGAGGAGGCGCCGGGCGTAGGAATTCGGCTTCGGCTGGCGAAACCGTTCGGGCAGCATCAGCCCCTCGGCGGGAATGAAGGACTCCAGATCCTCCTTGATGCGCGAGGTGATGGCGGCGACGTCGCGCAGGCGCACCGCGTCACGGAGTTGGTCGATCAGGGAGTCCACCACGGGGGCCAGAGTCTTCATCGCAAATCCCTCCTGCAAGTTCAGTCCTGCTCCAGGTAAGTGTATCCCGACAGCCCTTCCTCGTAGCGCCGCAGGAGGTGCCGCGACTCCTCGAACGTCATCCGCTTGGCGCGCAGGGCCAGCTCCGTGGCCCGCCGCACCCGGGCCACCAGATCCTCCCGGTTGTAGCGCACGTAACGCAGCACGTCGGTCGACGGTGTCGCCATTGATCACGCCCTCGATCTTGTAGTCGTCGTCGGGATCGAGCGCCACGTGGACGGTGTTGGTGTCGCCGAACAGGTTGTGCAGGTCGCCCAGGATCTCCTGGTACGCCCCGACCAGGAAGACCCCAAGGTAGTAGGGCTCGCCATGATGGTACTCGTGCAGCTCCAGCACGTCCTTGACGTCGCGGCGGTCGATGAAGTGGTCGATCTTGCCGTCCGAGTCGCAGGTGATGTCGGCCAGCACGGCGCGGTTGGCCGGCTCCTCGCTCAGCCGGTGGATGGGCACCACGGGGAAGAGCTGGTCGATGGCCCAGGAGTCGGGCAGCGACTGGAACACCGAGAAGTTGCAGAAGTAGGTGTCCGCGAGCTGCCGCTCCAGCCCTTCCAGCTCCTCCGGAATCTGCTGCAGGGTGCGGGTGATGCGCAGGATCTTCTGGCAGATGGCCCAGAAGAGATCCTCGGCCAGGCCGCGGTTTTCGAGCGACAGGTGCCCGAGGTTGAACAGGCTCTGGCACTCGTCGCGGGCGGAGCATGGCGTCGTGGTAGGACTCCAGGAGGTTCTTGCGCGACACCTCACGGTAGGTCTCGAACAGGTTCTTGAGCGACGGCTCGGCGTCCGCCGGCGGCTTCCTCGGCAGCTTGCCGACCTCGAACTCGGAGACGCCCAGCACGTCGATGATCAGCACCGCGTGGTGGGCCACGGTGGCCCGGCCCGACTCGGAGACGATCGTCGGGTGCGGCACGCCCTTGCCGTCGCACACCTCCATGACGCCGTAGACGATGTCGTTGGCGTACTCCTGGAGCGTGTAGTTGAGCGACGAGGTGAAGTTCGTCTGCGAGCCGTCGTAGTCCACCCCCAGGCCGCCGCCCACGTCCAGGTAGCCGAGCGGCGCGCCCATCAGCGACCAGGTTCGACGTAGACCTGGGCCGCCTCGCGCAGGCCGTCCTTGACCGAGCGGATGGAGGAGATCTGGCTGCCGAGGTGGAAGTGGAGCAGCTCGAACGTGTCGAGCAGGTTGTGCTCGCGCAGGAAGGCCACGGCGTCCAGCAGGTCGCGCGCCGGAGAGGCCGAACTTCGACCGGTCGCCGCCCGAGGCCTCCCAGTGCCCGGCCCCGCGTGGCCGACAGGCGCGAGCGGATGCCGATCCGCGGGCGGACCCCCATCTTCTCGCGAGATCCGCGGATGAGCGGCAGCTCCGAGGGCTTCTCGACCACCAGGATCACGTGGCGGCCGAGCTTGGACGCGAGGAGCGCCGTCTCGATGTACTCCTCGTCCTTGTAGCCGTTGCAGATGATCAGCGCCTCCTCGTCTTCGAGCATCGCCATCACGGCGAGCAGCTCGGGCTTGGAGCCCGCCTCCAGGCCGTAGTGGTAGGGCCGGCCGTACTCCACCAGCCGCTCCACCAGGTAGCGGTCCTGGTTGACCTTGATGGGATAGACCCCGCGGTACGCGCCCCTTGTAGCCGTACTCGGAGATGGCGTGGTTGAAGGCCTCGTTGAGCTGGACCACCCGGGCCTTGATGATCTCGGAGAAGCGGATCAGAAGCGGCAGGCGTGATGCCGCGCTCGCCGCACCTCGTCCACCAGCTCCTTGAGGTCGATGGTCTGCGTGCCGGGGCCGCCCGGATGCACGAGCATGTGGCCGGCGTCGCTGACGGAGAAGTAGTTGTTCCCCCAACCCCGGATGTTGTAGAGGTCGATCGAGTCGGCCGGAGACCAGCGGCGGGAAAGCGGGGCGTTGGCCATCGTGGTGCGAATGCTCCTCTCAGAAGCCCCGGAGGGGGCCTGGTTTTCTGGATTGGGTCGGGTTCTGGGGAAAACGCCAGGCGGACAGACCCCCGGCCGGCGGAGGACTCTAACATGAATGGGAACCGCACCCTTTTCCGGGCCGCGTCCCATCGGCATTCTTTCAAGATTACGGCATAATCACGCCTCCATGTCCGCCCAGCCCGAACCCGTCGCGGCGACCGCCGCGGAGACGCCGTCCGTGCCGGAGCCCCCCGCGCGCGGGGAGCACATCGCGTTCCGGCCGTACCTTTTCGAGATCGTCGTCCTCGCGGCGGCACTTCTCGCCATCGTGTTCCTGCGCCGCCACGGCCTGCGCATGGACCGGCGGACGGCGATCATTCTCTGGAACCCGACTCTCCTCCTCCCCTGGGCGCTCTTCATCGGCATCGCCATGCAGCTCGCCTACCGCCGGCTGGCGCACCTGCCGGTGCGGGCCTACCTGCGGGAGGTCGTGCGCCCCCGCTGGTGGATCCTCTGGCTGCGGCTCTCCCTGGCCCTGATCGTGATGCAGTACGGCTACTTCTGGGTCAAGGTCTCGGTGCCGCTGATCAACCCCCGGCTGTGGGACGACGCCCTCTGGCGGCTCGACACCTGGCTGCACTTCGGCCTCTCGCCCACGGTTTTCATCGTCAACCTGTTCACGGGCACCTCCCTGGTCCTGGTGCTCGACCTCTGGTACGACCTGTGGGTCTGGTCGGTCTTCTACACGCTCGCCTTCTGGACCGCGTCGCTCGACAGCCGGCTCCGCCGGCGGGTCCTGCTCTCGAGCGTCCTGCTGTGGACGCTCGGCAGCTGGTTCTACATGGCCGTACCGGCTTTGGGCCCGGTGTACGTGGCGCCCCAGACCTTCGCCTCCGTCACCAACGACCTGCCGGCCGCCGGCCGGCTCCAGGGTCTGCTGTGGGAGAACTACCAGTGGGTGCTGGAGGGGCGGCGAACCGGCATCCTGCGCCGGTTCCGGCCCACCCATGGCGTGGCCTCCATGCCCAGCCTGCACGTCGCCGCCCATTTCCTCTTCTTCCTCTGGGCGCGCCGGCGGGCGCGGCCGCTCGCCGTGTTCTTCGCTCTCGCCACGGCCCTGACCTTCGCCGGTTCGCTCCTCACCGGCTGGCACTACGCCGTGGACGGCTACGCGGGCATGCTCCTCGCCTGGCTCTGCTACCGGGCCGGCCGGTGGGGTGACGGCGCGGATCCGGTCCCGGCCATGGGGTCCTGAAGGAGTCTCATGGCCATCGAGACCGAACCCGAGCCCACCATCCCGGCGCCCGCCGAGGCGCCGGCGCCCCGGCGCTGGACCGCCGCGCTGCGCCCCTACCCCTTCGAGCTGGTCACCCTCGCCAGCATGCTGATCGCCTTCGTCTTCCTCCGCGCCCACGGGTTGCGGATGGACTGGGAGACGGTGCGCTGGATCGTCGTGCCGCCGCTCGGCAAGCTGCCGGCGGCCCTGGGGCTCGGGGTCGCCCTCCAGCTCCTCTATCGCCTGCTGACCCGGCAGCCACTGCGCGAGTACCTGCGCGAGGTGGTGCGCCCCCGGTGGTGGCTCCTCTGGCTGCGGCTGATGCTCGCCCTGGTGGCGATGCAGTACGGCTACTTCTGGATGAAGGTGTCGGTGCCGCTGGTCCATCCGCGGCTGTGGGACCATGCCCTCTGGCAGCTCGACACCTGGCTCCATTTCGGCATCTCGCCCTCGGTCTTCGTGGTCAACCTCTGCGCCGGCACGCCCCTGGTCTCGCTGCTCGACCGCTGGTACGCCTTGTGGGTCACCACGGTCTTCGGCACCCTCACCTTCTGGAGCGCCGGGCTCGACGCACCGCTGCGGCGCCGGGTCCTGCTCTCGAGCGTGCTGCTGTGGACGCTCGGCAGTTGGATCTACATGTCGGTGCCGGCCCTGGGGCCCATTTACCTGGCGCCCCGGGTTTTCGACGCCGTCAGTGGTGAGATGCCGAGGGCCCGGGGCGGCCAGCGGGTGCTGCGGGAGAACTACGGGCGCCTCCTGGAGGGGCGGCGCGGGGGTGCCCTGCGCCAGCTCAATCCGACCCGCGGCATTGCCGCCATGCCCAGCCTGCACGTGGGCGTCCATTTCTTCTTCTTCCTCTGGGCGCGCCGGCGGGCAAGGCCTCTCGCCGTGTTTTTCGCCCTGGCCACGGCCCTCACCTTCGCCGGCTCGCTCCTCACCGGCTGGCATTACGCCGTGGACGGCTACGTAGGCATGCTCCTCGCCTGGATCTGCTTCCGCATCGGGCAATGGGGAGCGAGGGGGTAGCGCCGCCGGTCCGATTGCGTCAAAATAAATCTTTCATGCAATTCGATTCCCAGTTGGCCAGCCCGGCGTCCGCCGTGGCTCTGCCCGCCGTTGACGTGCCTCGCCGGTTGGGCAGGGTACTCCGCCTCCATCCCTTCGAGGTGGTCACCCTCGGCAGCCTGCTGGCCGCCTTCGCCTTCCTGCATTTCCATGGGGCGCTGCGAATGGACTGGTCCAGAGCGCTCTATCTCTTCCAGGCATCGGTCCGCCTGCTGCCCAAGACGCTGCTCACCGGCATCTCGATGCAGATCCTCTACCGCATGCTGAAGCGGCTTCCGGTCAAGGACTACCTGCGCGAGCTGGCGCGCCCGCGGTGGTGGATCCTCTGGCTGCGGCTGTCGCTCGCCCTGGTCCTGGTGAACTACGGCTACTTCTGGCTCAAGGTGTCGATCCCGTTGATCAACCCGCGCCTATGGGACGAGGCTCTCGGGCGTTTCGACACCTGGCTCCACTTCGGCCTCTCGCCGACCGACCTCACCGTCAAACTGTTCGCCGGCACGCCCCTGGCCGTGTGGATGGACGCCTGGTACTACCTCTGGCTCCCGGGCCTCTTCTACACCGTGGCTTTTTGGAACACCGGCATGGACGCGCGGCTCCGGCGCCGCTTCGTCCTCTCTTTCGTGCTTCTCTGGATCCTCGGCAGTTGGACCTACATGTCGATGCCGGCCCTGGGGCCGGTCTTCGTGACGCCGCGGACCTTTGACGGCGTCATCCGCGAGATGCCGAACGCCGAGGGCTTGCAGGAGCTGTTGTGGGGGAACTATCAATTGATGCTCGAAGGGCGGGCACGGGGCGTCGCTCCGCAAGGGATCAACCCCACACGGGGTATTGCCTGCCTGCCCAGCCTGCACGTCGCCGTCCACGCCTTCTTCTTCTTCTGGGCGTGGCGGCGGGCCCGCCCCTTGGCCAAATACTTCGCGATCGCCACGTGCCTGACCTTCGCCGGTTCGCTCCTAACCGGCTGGCATTACGCCGTGGACGGCTATGCGGGCGTGCTTCTGGCCTGGATCTGCTACCGCATCGGCTGCTGGCGGGACCAGGCGGACCCGGTCGAGGACCCGGCCTTCCCCCGCCAGGGGCTGTGATAGCGTTTCCGGTCCCAGACCCCGCCAGCCGGCGGGGCCACTTCCGGAGCGATTTCGGAGCGATTTCGGAGCCAAGCCATGACTGAAGTCCAGGGGCCCATCCGGGTCCGTTTCGCCCCCTCGCCCACGGGATTCCTGCACGTGGGCGGAGCCCGCACCGCCATCTACAACGACCTGCTGCGGCAGCACGCCGGCGGCGCCTTCGTCCTGCGCATCGAAGACACCGACAAGGAGCGCTCCGACGAGGCCATGACCCGCCAGATCCAGTCCGCCCTGGCCTGGATCGGCACCGTCTGGGACGAGGGGCCGTTCCTCCAGAGCGAGCGGCTGCCCCGCCACCACGAGCGGGCCGAGGAGCTGCTGGCCGCCGGCAAGGCCTACCGCTGCTTCTGCACCCCGGAGGAGCTGGACGCCCAGCGCGACGAGGCCCAGAAGCGGGGCGTCGCCTTCCGCTATCCGCGCACCTGCCTGCAGCCTCGCGCCGGAAGAGGTCGAGCGCGCCGTGGCCGCCGGCAAGCCCTTCGCCGTCCGCTTCCGGATGCCGGACGAGAACATCACCTTCACCGACCTCGTGCGCGGCGACATGGACTTCCCGCCCGACGCGCTCGACGACTTCATCCTGCTGCGCTCCGACGGCAACGCCACCTACCACATGTCCGTGGTGGTCGACGACATCGACATGGCGATCACCCACGTCATCCGCGGCGAGGACCACCTGTCGAACACGCCCAAGCACATCCCGCTCTTCCGGGCCCTGGGCGGCACCGTGCCGACCTTCGGCCACCTGCCGCTGATCCTCGGGCCGGACAAGAAGCGCCTCTCCAAGCGCTACGGCGCCACCTCCGTCGAGGAGTTCCGCAACGAGGGGATCCTCCCCCAGGCGCTCTACAACTTCCTCGCCCTCCTCGGCTGGAACCCCGGGGACGACCGCGAGGTCCTCTCCCGCGACGAGATGATCCGCCTTCTCCGTCGACCGCCTGAACGCGTCGGCCGCCGTGTTCGACCGCGAGAAGCTCTGGTGGATGAACTCCCAGTACCTCGCGGCCCTCGATCACCAAAGCCTGCTCCCTCACCTGGAGCCTTTCCTGGCCCAGGCGGGCCTGGCGGACGCCGCCGCCGCGGACCCGGCGCGCCTGGAGGCCGCCGTCAACCTCCACCGCCCCCGCGCCCGCACCCTGAAGGAGCTGGTGGAGCAGATCGTCCCCTACTTCCAGGACGGTTCGCCTACGACCCGGCGGCCTGCGCCAAGTTCCTCAAGGACCCTGCTCTGCCGGAGCTGCCTGGAGACGCTGCGGGACCGCTATGCCGCCCTCCCCGACTTCGACAAGGACGCCCTGGAGGCCGCTCTGCGTGCCCTCTCCGAGGAGCGGGGGGTCAAGGCCGGCGTCCTCATCCACCCCACGCGGATGGCCCTCTCCGGCGGCCACCGGCGGCCCGCCGCTGTTCGACCTGATCGAGCTGATCGGCCGGGACCGGACCCTCGGGCGCCTCGGCCGCTTCATCGACTTCCTGCGGCAGGCCCGCCGGCCGGCCGGCCTCAGGCCTCGGCCCCTCAGGGTTGACGCCGGGCAAGGGTTTCGCTACCCTTCCCGGCCTGTTGTTCTACTGGGAGGTCGTTCAACGGTAGGACATGCGGCTCTGACCCGCAGAATCGGGGTTCGAATCCCTGCCTCCCAGCCAATCCCCCTCGTTCACTCTCCTTTTCCATGACCGCTCGCGAGTGGCAGATCGGGGTCACCGGTACCTTCGATCTGCGGAACTACGGCGATCTGCTCTTCCCGCTCCTCGCCGAGGCGGAGCTGAAGGCACGCCTCGGCGCCGTCCGGCTGCACCGGTTTTCCTACAATGCCAGGACACCGCCAGACTGGCCCTACCCGGTCACCTCCACGGCGGACCTCCCAGAGAAGGCGGCCGGCCTCGACGGCCTGCTGATCGGCGGCGGGTACCTCATCCGCTTCGACAAGGCCGTGGCTCCCGGGTACGGCCCGCCGTCCCCCGCGATCCACCACCCCACCGGCTACTGGCTGACCCCGGCGCTGATCGCCCTCCAGTCCGGAATCCCGCTGGTCTGGAACGCGCCCGGCCTGCACCGCAACGAGATTCCCGAATGGGCCCACCCGTTGATGGAGCTGGCCCTCACGCAGAGCCGCTACGTCGCCGTGCGCGACCAGCCGACACGGGAAGCCCTGAAGCGCTTCACCGACCCTTCCCGCATCACGGTCGTCCCCGACACCGCCTTCGGGCTTTCCAGCCTGCTGGCGGACGAGCCGTCGAGCGATCTGATCCGCCTGCGGGAAGCCGCCGGCCTGACGGGGCCGTACATCGTTGTCCAGGCAGCCTTGGGTCTGGATGCCTTCACGAGCTTCGTCAAAAAGCATGAGCAGCGGCTGCGGGGGTTCCGGTTCCTGGCCCTGCCGATCGGTCCCGTGCTGGGTGACACCGCGGAGATCCTGGCAGCGGACCTGCCGGGGATCGTCCGCCTGTCCGCCTGGCCGCACCCGCTGCAGCTCGCGGAATTGATCCGCCACGCCGACGCGGTCGTCGGCCACAGCTACCACCTCGCCATCACGGCGCTCACCGCCGGCGTCCCCGTCTTTACGCCGCAGGATCTGACGGCCGGAAAATACTCTGCCCTGCGGGCCTTCGAGAGGATCTTCCAACTGGACCCCAGCCGCGAGCCGGACCCGGGTTGGTTCCTCGCCCGGGTGGGGCGGACGGCCCCCACGGCCGCGGTTCGCGCTACGCTGGACGGCTCGCCGTTCATTGGGACCGCGTGGCCGCAGCCCTCGAGGCCGGCCCCGCCGAGGCGCTGCCGGCGCTCAACCGGTTCTGGCAATCCCTGCCTGGGCGCCTGGAGGATCCGAGCGCTCTCCTGACCCGCGCTCACGCGGAGATCGCGGCCCGTGACCAACACATCGCCGCTCTCTACAATTCAAATTCCTGGAAACTGACCTCTCCACTACGCTCGATCGGACGCTGGCTGAGAGGGAGATCCGAGGGGGGACCATGATCCAACTGGACCGAATCGAGCAGCACAAGCTGGAAACCGAACCCTACCGCTGGGCCCGGGTCGACGACCTGTTCTCGCCGCCGGACGCCGCGGCCCTGGCCTCCACCTATCCCCTCGATCATTTCAAATTGGTGTCGGGCCGCGGTGGGGAGAAAGACTACGAATACGAGTCCCGCGCGCTGATCCGGATGGGCGCGGCGGCCGCTTCCTATCCCGAGGAGCTGAGCGAAGCCTGGAAGCGTTTCGCGGCGGACCTCCTCTCCCCGGAATACCGCCAGGCCATGTCGCGGCTGACCGGCTGCGACCTGGCCACCGCGCCGCTCGAAGTGAACGTCTTCCACTACGGCCCGGGCTCCTCGCTGGGCGCCCACCCCGACCTGTCCGACAAGGTCGTCACCCACGTCTTCTACTTCAACGAGTCGTGGAACCCGGACGACGGCGGCTGCTTGTCCATCCTGCGTTCCGCGGACGACAAGGACGTCGCCGCCGTCATCCCGCCCCTCGTAGGCACCTCCGCCGTGCTCGTCCGCTCCGAGAGCTCCTGGCACGCCGTCGCCCCCGTCGTCAACGGCAGCCGCCTCTCCCGCCGCAGTGTCACCGTCACCTTCTACCGCGACGGCTCCACCAGCTCCATGTGGCCCCCGAACGACCCGTCGCCGCTGCACCGCTATGGCGAGACGGATCCTCCGGAGACCGCAACCCAACAGCCGGCGTCCTGGTGGAGCCGGCTGGCGCCGTGGAGGAAGTAAGTCTCACATCGCGCGCGATGTAACGGCTGGAGGGGATGGATCGCCTCAAAGGAGGTTGAACCCAAAAGGAGATCCATCCATGAAGAGAATTACCGCAGTCTGCGTCTTCGCGCTCGCCTTGGCCGCTTGGGCATCGCCTTCCATGGCCGACCCGGGCCGCGGCTCCTCGGTCCAATGCTACGTCTGGGCCAACGATGCCACTTCCACCATCGGCACCCCCTATTCACCCACCGCCATTTATTCCTACAACGCCGTTGGCAAGGCCGCGGCGAACACCGTCACGCGGACCGCCGTCGGCGTCTATACGGTCGTATGCAAGGGCGTCGGCGGCGGCGGCCTGTTCAGCGGCAGCGGCTCCTGGGGAGCCGGGGGACATGTTCAGGTGACGGCCTACGGCGGTGAGGATGCCGATCAGTGCAAAGTCACGAGCTGGACGTCGGGCGGCGCGGACTTCTCGGCGACGGTGAGGTGCTACAACCACGCGGGCGCTCTCTCGGACAACCGGTTCGACCTGCTGTTCGTCTGGTAAGAAGATGGTGCTCCGTCTCCGCGGACGATGTGCTGTCCGCGGGGACAGCCGTCCCCTCCTGTCAGGTCTATACAATACCTTTCCATGAGCGACCACCAACCGACCATCTTCGACAAGATCCTCTCCGGGGACATCCCTTCCTGCAAGGTCTACGAGGACGACCACGTCTTCGCCTTCCTGGACATCGGCCCGCTCTCGGACGGGCACACCCTGGTCATCCCCAAGGAGCGCAAGGCGCAGCTCCACCAGCTCTCGGACGAGTCCGCGGCCGCCATCGGCCGCGTCCTGCCGCGGCTCTGCCGGGCGGTGATGCGGGCGACCGGCGCCACCGCCTACAACATCCTCCAGAACAACGGCTCGGCGGCCCACCAGGTGGTGATGCACGTGCACTTCCACATCATCCCCAAGCTCGGCGACGACGGGCTCGGCATCGGCTGGTCCGCCAAGAGCCTCTCGGAGTCGACCGCCCGCGATCTCCAGGAGAAGATCCGCGCCGCGCTGGCATCCCTGGAGAGCTGAGGCCCATGCGCGCCGTCGAGATCCACGGAGCCTTCGGCCTCGCCAACCTGGCCCTCGCCGAGCGGCCCGGACCCGCGCCCCGGCCCCGGCCAGGTGCTGGTGCGCCTGCGCGCCGCCTCGCTCAACTACCGCGACCTCCTCATGGTGGAAGGGAAGTACAACCCCAAGCAGAAGCTGCCGCTGATCCCCTGCTCGGACGGCGCCGGCGAGGTGGTGGAGGTGGGCGAGGGCGTGACCCGCGTGCAGCCGGGGGACCGGGTCTGCGGCATTTTCGCCCAGAGCTGGCTCGCGGGCGAGCCCAACCGCGAGCGCCTGCGCGCCACCCTGGGCGGCCCGCTCGACGGCACGCTCGCCGAGCTGGTCGTGCTCGATCAGGACGGCGTGGTCAAAATCCCCGCCGCACCTGTCGGACGAGGAGGCCGCCACCCTCCCCTGTGCCGCCGTCACCGCCTGGAGCGCCCTGGTCACCGAGGGGGGCGTCAAGGCGGGTGACACCGTGCTCGTCCAGGGCACCGGCGGCGTCTCCCTCTTCGCCCTCCAGCTCGCCCGCGTCCTCGGCGCCCGCGTCATCGTCACCTCCAGCAGCGGACGAGAAGCTGGAGCGCGTCCGTGAGCTGGGTGCCCACGACAGCATCAACTACCGGGAGATGCCGGACTGGGGCGACGCGGGCCAAGGAGCTGACGGACGGCCTCGGCGTGGACCACGTGGTCGAGGTGGGCGGCGCCGGCACCCTTCAGCAGTCCCTCCAGGCCATCCGCTTCGGCGGCACGGTCAGCCTGATCGGCAACCTTGTCGGGGACGAAGACCGAGATCCTCGCTCACCCTCATCTTCATGCAGAAGATCCGCGTCCAGGGCATCCTGGTCGGCCACCGCGAGAGCTTCGAAGCCATGAACCGCGCCATCGCCCTCCACGGGCTCCGGCCCGTGATCGACCGCGCCTTCCCGCTGGAGGATGCCCCCGCCGCCCTCGATCACATGGCGGCGGGCGGCCATTTCGGCAAGATCGCCGTGCGGCTCTAAGGCCGCATCCTCAGCCCCCCGCATGGGTAGGCGGAATGCCTACCCCTCCATGCTCGCTCCACCCCCCCGGGCAGGTGTCGGACATTTGAGAATATTCCTATAGAAAGTTGTCTATTCGATGTCGCTCGACCAGGCGCCCGGCGCGTCTGCAAGGGAGCGGGAGGAATAAATAGGAATTTCTTATGGCAACCATCGTTGATTTCTATCAATTTAAATTTAGACGCCATTTCTCTTCAATTTTGTCACGTCCTTCCGGGCGGGAGCACCCTTATTTCTGTAGGTGCCGGATGCGCGGGACATCCCGCGCGTCCAACTTTCAACCCTGGTGGGTTGTTTTCAAGGAGGAAGTCATGAAACTTGGCTCTATCGCAACGGCCGTCCTTATGACGGCGGTCCTGGTGCCAGTTGAGGCGAGCGCGTCCGGGCACCCGGTTCAACCGGTTACGGTCGTCCCCCCGATCGACGGCAGTAACCACAATCTGAGCGACCCGCACGCCAACCAGGCCGGCACCCGCGAGAAGCGCTTCCTGGCGGACCGCTATCTCGACCATCTGGGCGGCGATTCATCTCAGTTCCCGGGGCAGGACCGCCCCGGCGAGCGGGACATTTCGAACCACGTCTTCGCCCAGGATCCCGAGCCGGTCCTGAACTCGCTCCGCAACAACAACTTCCTGTGGCAGTTCGGCCAGTTCCTGGACCATGACTTCGGCATTACGGTCGAAGGCGTCCCGGCCGAACCGATCGACATCGTGGTGCCGCCCGACGATCCGTTCTTCGATCCGATCCTCCGGCCGTTCATCACCATCGAGCGGCAGAAGTACGACCCGGCGACCGGCGTGGGGCCGGCTCCGAACCCCCGGATGTCGATCAACGAACAGACCGGCTGGATCGACGCGTCACAGGTCTATGGCTACGGCCAGGCTCTTCCGGGCCCCGGCCCCGCCGGGCCGACCCCGGGCGTGCTGCGGGAGTTTGCCGGCGGCCGCCTGCTCGTGGAGGCGGGCACCAACCTGCTCCCCCGGGTCCCCACGGTGCTGCCGACGCCGCAGTTCCCTTCCACGCTGTTCGTTTGTGGCGACTTCTTCCCGCGGTGCAACGAGACCCCGGGCCTGACGATGATCCACACCCTCTTCGTGCGCGAGCACAACCGGAAGGTTGCTGAATACGCCGCGGACAACCCGGCTCTCACCGACGAGCAGCTCTTCCAGCTCGGCCGCCGGTGGGTGGCGAGCCTCATGCAGTCGATCGTGGTCAACGAGTTCGTCCCGACGCTGACCGGCCAGCGGGTGGCCCCCTACACCGGCCACAAGCCGTGGGTGGACGGCCGCCTGGCCATGGAGTTCGAGCAGTCGCTCTACCGCCTGGGCCACACGCTGCTGCCGCGCGAGCTCGAACGCCACGACGGCCACCACTCGCTGCCGCCGCTCGGCCTGGGTGATTCGCTGTTCCAGGCGGCCGCGCTCTTCCAGACCTCCGCCGACCTCGACACGGTGGTCCGTGGCTTCATCCGCCAGACGCACGAGAAGGTGGACTGCGTGGTGGCCGACGGCGTGCGCAACACGCTGATCGTGGACGAGCCCGGCACCCCTGGCACCCTTTTTGATTTGCCGGCCATCAACCTCGCCCGGGGCCGCGAGCTCGGCCTGCCCAGCTACAATCAGATGCGCCAGGGCTTTGGCCTGCCGAGGGTCTTTAACTGGTTCGCGGCCTTCGACTTCGAGGCCGTGGGACGCCTGGCCTCGATCTACCCCAACCCCGACAAGGTGGACCTGTTCGCGGGCGGTGTCTGCGAGCGGGCGGCCAACCCGGGCAGGGGCCACACGGGGCCTCTCATCACCGCCGTCGTCCACCGGCAGATCCAGGATCTCCGGGCCGCCGACCGCTTCTGGTATGAGAACGTCCTCTCGCGCGACGAGATCCGCGAGGTGGAGAAGTACACGCTGTCGGACCTGATCCTCAACAACTCCGGCATCGACCGCCGCGAGATCGACCACGACGCCTTCAAGGTGAAGCGCCGCTAGTCTTGTAACGCCCTCACCTCCCCGGCCCTCCTCTCCCACAGGGAGAGGAGGGCGCGATGACACGCGTCCCTACACCGCACACGGTATCTGGTGTAGGGGCGCAATTCATTGCGCCCTTTTGCCCCCCTACCGCACCTCGATCGCCCCCACCTCGCCCAGCAGCCCCACCTTGGCTTCCGCCGCCTTCCGCCCGAAGGCGGCGACGTCTTCGGCGTAGAGCTTGTTGAAGTCGGCGAGGACTTCGCGGACGGACCTCTCGGCCAGCTCCATGTAGCTCTTGGTGGTCGCGCTCGGCGGGCTCCAGGTGGACCCGAGGGCCCGGCCCGCCGCCTCCACGTGGGCGGAGGCCGTTTCGTCCACCACGATCCCCTTGGTGGTGGGGGGCACGTAGAGGCGCCGCTCGATGTCCGACAGCTTCTTCTGGAGATCGCGGGCGGACTGGCGCAGGGTCTTATTTGGGAGGAATCTGGGGGAATTCGGTCCGTCACCCGGCTTGGCGTCCGGATTGGCCTGCATCCTCTCCTTGTCCTGGGCGTCGAGCTTGGCGAGCACGGCTTCGACGTCCTTGCGGGTCGAGCCGATGCGGGCGATGGCGTCCGTCACCGCGTTCTGGAGCTCTCCCACCCGCTGCACGGCGGCTTCGCGGGCCTGCCAGTCGGCCTCGGTGTTCTCGACGCCGGGATCGGCCGCCACCTGCACCGTCCCCTGGGCCTCCTGGCCACCGTACTTCACGGTGACGCCGTAGGTGCCCGGCACCACGGTGGGGCCGTTGTCGTCCTGGCGCGGCCGGCCGCGGTTGTCCGTGGGCGGCGTGCGGAAGGGATCGCGGGTCAGGTTCCAGACCACCCGGTTGACCCCCAGGGTGACCGGCCGCTTGAAGGTGCGGATCACTTTGCCGGAGGCGTCGGCGATGCGGATCTCGGCCTGCGGCCCCTTGTCGTCTTTGCCGGCGTCCGCCGCGGGTTCTGCCGCGCCAGGGGCCTCCGGCGAGGCCGGCGGATCCTCCTTGCGCGCGGTCGAGCCCTGCTGCGCCTTCTCCCGCGCCGACGCCCGCTCGGCCTCCTTGCGCGCCCGCTCCTTCTCCGCGTTGGGGAGCGGCAGACCCGGCGCGTTGAGCGAGAAGGTGAGGAGCGCGCCGTTGGGCCGGTTCTCGCCCTGGAACTCGCCGGCTCCGCCACCCCGCACGCCGCCGCCCCGCGCTCCACGGATCAGCGTGGCGGGCTGGCTCGGGTAGAGCACCACCGGCTTGGCGAGCGTCTCCGCCGAGATCCCCCGCAAGGGGGTGATGTCGTCGAGCACGTAGACGGCCCGGCCGTGGGTGGCGATCACCAGGTCGTGCTCGCGCGGGTGGATCACCAGGTCCATCACCGAGGTGGTGGGCACGCCGTGGCGCCAGGGCATCCAGCGGGCGCCGCCGTCGAGCGAGACCCAGAGGCCGAATTCGGTGCCGAGGAAGAGCAGGTCCCGGTCCACCGGATCCTGCTCGATCGCCAGGGCGTAGCCGCGGAGGTCCGTGGTGGCCAGGCTCTTCCAGGTCTTGCCGCAGTCGTCGGTGCGGCAGACGTAGGGCGTCAAGTCGGAGCGCCGGTGGTTGTCGAACACCACGAAGGCGGTGCCCGCGTCGTAGCGCGAGGGGAGGATGTGGGGGATCCAGGTGTTGGCCGGCACGCCCCGCGCGCCCAAGACGTTCTTCTCGACGCTCGTCCAGCTCTTGCCGCCGTCGCGGGTGACGTGCAGGCGGCCGTCGTCGGTGCCGACCCAGATCACGCCCCTGCTGGAGCGGGCTGGGGGCGATGGCGACGATCGTGGTGAAGTTCTCGGCGCCGGTCACGTCCGGGGTCAGGCCGCCGCTCTTCGCCTGCTGCTGCCACTCCGGGTTGTTGGTGGTCAGGTCGGGGCTGATCACCGTCCAGGTCTCGCCGCGGTCGGTCGACTTGTGGACGAACTGGCTGCCGTAGTAGATCGTCCCCGGCTCGAAGGGGTCGAGGGCGATGCCGGCGTTCCAGTTGAAGCGCAGCGGCTCGAGGCCGCTCCCCGGCAGCGGCTCCGGCGGCTTGATCGGCTTGCATCTCGCCGCGTGCGCAGGTTCCAGCGCACCAGGTAGCCGCCCTGGGACATGGAGTAGCCCGCCCTGGAGTCCTCGCGGGTCGGGCCGGGTGTCGAAGCCGTCGCCGCCGCCCACCGGGTCCCAGTGGTGGTTGCGGATGCCCGCCGTCTCCCAGATGGCGCTCGGCCCCCGCCAGGAGCCGTTGTCCTGGAGGCCGCCGTAGACGTTGTAGGGGCGCTCCATGTCGACGGCGCACGTGGTAGAACTGGCCGAGCGGCAGGTTGCCCACGAACTGCCAGGTCTCGCCCGCGGTCGTGGCTGACGGCGACGCCGCCGTCGTTGCCCGTCACCAGGTGGTCGCGGGTCGTCGGGATTGATCCACAGGGCGTGGTAGTCGCCGTGGACCTCGCGCGACCGCCGAGCACGTCGAAGCGTCTTGCCGCCGTCGTTCGACACCGTCGAGCCGGCGCGGTCAGGTTGTAGACCCGGTTCGGCCACGCCGGGTCGACCCGGATGTCCGCGTAGTAGAAGGGCCGCTCCGCGCGTCCGCTGGTCCGTCGTTGACCGTCTTCCAGGTGCGGCCGCCGTCGTCCGAGCGCAGCAGGGCGCTCTTCTCGGCCTCGACCAGGGCGTAGACGATGCTCGGGTTGGAGCGCGAGATCGCGAGCGCCGATGCGGCCGAGGTCCCCCTTGGGCAGGCCGTCGTCCTCGCGTGCGGCGCTTCCAGGTCTCGCCGCCGTCGTAGGTGACGTAGAGGCCGGAGCCCGGGCCGCCCGAGCGGAAGAACCAGGGCCAGCGGCGGTAGTCCCACATCGCCGCGAACAGCTTGTTGGGATTGGTCGGGTCGATCACCAGGTCCGCCGCGCCGGTCCGCTCGTCGACGTAGAGCACCTTGCGCCAGGTCTTGCCGCCGTCGACCGTCTTGAAGACGCCGCGCTCGGGGTTCTCGCCCCAGAGCTGCCCGAGGGCCGCCACCCAGGCGATGTTCGGGATTGGAGGGATGGAGCACGATGCGGTGGATGCGCTCCGTCTTCTCGAGGCCCAGGTGCGTCCAGGTCCGGCCGCCGTCGAGCGTGCGGTAGACGCCGTTGCCGACCGACACGCTGTTGCGCGGGTTGCCTTCGCCGGTGCCCACCCAGACCACGTTCGGATTCGAGGGATCGAGGGCCAGCGCGCCGATCGCGGCCACCGGCTGGTCGTCGAACAGCGGTTTCCAGGTGAGCCCGCCGTTGACCGACTTCCAGACGCCGCCGGTCGCGGCGCCGACATAGAGAATGTCGGGATCGGACTCGGCGGCCTCCACGGCGGCGACGCGGCCGCTCATGGTGGCCGGGCCGATCGAGCCGCGCCTTGAGGCCGGCGAACAGGTCGGGATCGACCGGCGCCGCCGCGTGGGCGGGAACGGGCAGGAGGACGGCCGCCGCCAGCGCGGCAAACCTCAAAGCTCTGAGCATGGCTCTTCTCCCAGGTGCGGAAAGTTGAAGGGAGGGGACGACTGCATCGATTCCTCTACATAGCGCAGCCTCGATAGGGCCGTCAACCGGCCGCCATGAGGTTGTCACGGCGCTGGTTGGGCGTCATGCGTCCGGATTTCGCGGGCGGAGACGAAGGTGAAGACGCCGTCCGGCTTGGCGTAACGTCCGCGCCCTCCCTGCCGCCTGTAAGCTTGGAAGTGTCTCTTGAATCATTCAGGAGATCTGAGGGAGGTAGGCGCCATGGCCAAGAAATCCGATCCCAAGACCCCGCGGTCCCGTTCTCTATCCACACCGCCGTTCGCTCCGGCGGGCGATCCTGCGGTTCCGCCGCCTCCCATGGCCACGCCGGCCGCGGAGCCTGCGGGGGATCTGACGGGGCGGTACATCGTCACCTTCCGCGAGGGGACGGACCAGAAGGCCGTCAACCTGATGAGCAAGTCGGCCGGGATCGGGATGGTCGCGAGCTCGGCGGACTTTGGCGGCGGGGCCATGGACTTCGGGCAGCTGCAGGATGCCGGGGCGGTCTACTTCGACCAGCTCGGCATCGCCGTGGTGAGCACGCCGCCGGACCAGTTGAACGCCCTGTCCGCCGCCGCGGCCGAGGATGACGAGAAGCTCCATCCTCGCCATCGAGCCCGAGCGGATCATGGAGGCCATCCAGGAGGTGCCGCTGGCGTACCTGCGGGGGTACCGGGATGCCGTGGCCCATCTCTACGAGCAGCTCTCGGCCGGCGGCGGCTCGGGCGGCTCGGAGGAGGAGCAGGCCGCCGCGGCAGCCGCATTGGCAGACACCGACACGGCGACCTGGGGGATCGCGGCCACCAAGGCCCTGACCTCCCGGTACACCGGCCGGGGGATCCGGGTGGCGGTGCTCGACACGGGCATGGACCTTCAGCATCCGGACTTCGCGGGCCGGTCGCTGACGAGCCAGTCGTTCATACCCGGCGAGGCCGTGCAGGACGGCCACGGCCACGGCACGCACTGCATCGGCACGTCGTGCGGACCGGCGCGCCCGGTCCAGGGGCGGCGCTACGGCGTGGCCGGCGAGGCGCAGATCTTCGCCGGCAAGGTGCTGGCCAACAGTGGCCGGGGGCCGGACGGCAGCATCCTGGCCGGCATCAACTGGGCGATCCTGAACCGGTGCCACGTCATCTCCATGTCGCTCGGCTCGCAGGCACCGGCCTCGGTGGCCTACGAGCAGGTGGCCCGGCGGGCGCTGGCGGCCGGCACCGTCTTCATCTCGGCGGCGGGCAACGACAGCAAGCGCAACCAGAACCTGATCCGGCCCGTCAGCCGGCCGGCCAACTGCGTGTCGTTTCTGGCCGTGGCGGCGGTGGACTCCCGCTTCCAGATCGCCAACTTCTCCAACCGGGGAACGAGCGTGGCCGGCGGCCAGGTGGACATCGCGGGCCCGGGCGTGGACGTCTTCTCCTGCGCCCCCATGCCGTCGCGCAACCGCATCCTCTCCGGCACCAGCATGGCCACCCCGCACGTGGCGGGCATCGCCGCGCTGTGGGCCGAGGCCCGGCAGGTCACGGGCGCCGCCCTGATCCAGATCGTGGCGGCCTTGGCCCGGCGCCTGGGCGCGTCGTCCTCGGACGTGGGAGCCGGCCTCGTGCAGGCGCCCTAGGACCCTCCTCTCCAACGGGGCGGTATAGTGGACGGCAGAGGTGCCCCCATGGCGAAGACGGACGACAGGATCGCGGTGCTCATCTCGGTGGACGACGAGCACCTTCCGAAGATGCGCCAGGTCGTGGAGCGCTGCCAGGCCGCGGGACTGCGCGTCGATCAGGCGCTCGACCAGATCGGAACCATCACGGGCTCGATCCAACCCGGGAAGATGGACGGCCTCTCCCGGATCGCGGGGGTCGCGGGCGTCGAACGGGCCGGCGGGTACGACGTGGGGCCGCCGGATTCCGAGATTCAGTGAGGCGCGGGAACGGTTCCGCGCCTCTCCCCTCCGTTCCCCTGGCATTCCCCCCTCTTGCCGGGGCACCGCCCCCTCTTGGTGCGTCACTTACCGCTCGTCCCGCGGTGTTCCCCCTTCTTGCCGCGGCGCTCCCCCTTCTTGCCGAGCCGGCTCCCTCCCTTGCCGCGACAGCCCCCCAGGCGGGTACGGGTCCGCCCCCTCTTGCCGCGTGCGCTCCCCCCGCTGCCGCGCCACCGCCCCTTCTTGCCGAGCCGCTCCCCTCTCTTGCCGAGTCGCTCCCCTCTCTTGCCGAGTCGCTCCCCTCTCTTGCCGAGTCGCTCCCCTCTCTTGCCGAGCCGCTCCCCCTTCTTGCCGACTCGCTCCCCCTTCTTACCGGATGGCGCGGGAAGAGAGGGGAAGGCCGCGGGAAGAAGGGGAGGAAGCGCGGTAAGAGAGGGAGGAGGCGCACGAGGCTTTCCGGGTGCCGCGATCAGGAGGGGGAGAAGCTCCGGGAGCGGCGGCCGGGACATCGATTAGGATGGGGAGCATGCGCACCCCGTCCTTCCCTTTGTTCGTGCTCCTTCTCGCCACCGCGAGCTGCGCCGGCTCCGAATCCGCGATTTCCCGGATACCGGCCCCGGCTCCGGCCGGCACCGCCGTGGCCGACGTTTCCGTTGACCCGGCAATCGTTGAGGCGGACCTCGAGACCCTTCTGCGCTTCGACGCGGGGTCCACCCGCGAGGTTCTGCGCCGGGCTACGGCCAAGAAGGACCGGCGCTACCTGGCGCCCCTGTTCGAGCTGCTGCGTTTCCCGTCCGTGGCCCCCCGCGCGGAGATTGGCGCGGCCATGGCCGCCATCGCGGGCGAGGCGGCCGGGACCAAGAAACTCGGGGGCGAATGGGCAAGCTGGTACAAGTGGCTCGCCGATCATCCGGAGGTGACGACCGTCCCCGGCTTCGCCACCTGGAAGGGAGACCTCTACGCCCGCATGGTCGATCCCGCCATGAAACGGTTCCTCGACAGCAGCCGGCCCACCACCCTTCCGGTCGAGCTGATCCAGTGGGGCGGCGTGAAGGTGGACGGCATCCCGGCCCTGGTGAATTCACCGCTCATCCGGGGCAAGGCGGCGGCCTACCTGACGCCGGAAGAGCCGGTCTTCGGCGTCGAGATCGCGGGCGACACGCGGGCCTACCCCCTGCGCATTCTCGACTGGCACGAGATGGCGAACGACGTGGTGGGCAAGGTCCCCGTCTCGCTCGCCTACTGCACCCTCTGCGGCGCGGGCGTGCTCTACCGGACGGACACCCCCAAGGGCACCCTCACCTTCGGCTCCTCGGGCTTCCTCTACGAGAGCAACAAGCTCATGTACGACCGGCAGACGGGCACCCTGTGGAACCAGCTCACGGGCGAGCCGGTCAACGGGCCGTTGGTGGGCTCCGGCATCAAGCTGGAGCGCCTGCCCGTGGTCGTCACCTCGTGGGGGAGCTGGCTGCGGGGCCATCCGGAGACCCGGGTGCTCGCCCTGGAAACGGGCTACCAGCGCGACTACACCCCCGGCAAGCCCTACGGCTCCTACTTCGCCGGCGCGGAGACCATGTTCCCGGTCCACCGGCGGAGCCAGATCCTGCCGGAGAAGTCCTGGATCTACGCCCTGATCGTGAACGGCGCGCCCAAGGCGTATCCCCTGGACCGCCTGAAGAAAGAGGGGATCGTGAACGACGAGCTCGGCGGCAAGCCCGTCCTCCTCGTCTACGAGCCGGGCGCCGAGGGGCAGGACCGCACCGTCCGCGCCTACGACCGGGGAGACCGCGTCTTCGCCCGCTCGGAGCGCTCCTTCCTCGGCCTGGTGTTCTTGAACGACCAGGACGGCAAGCCCTGGCGCGTCACCGAGGAAGCCCTCACCACGCCGGACGGTAAATCCCTGCCGCGCCTCCCCGGCCACCTCGCGTACTGGTTCGGCTGGTTCTCGTTCTATCCCCGGACGGCGGTGTATGGGGAGACGGTCCCCTAATTACTAACCGTGAGCCCGGTAGGGCGTCCTACTCGTAGCCCAGGGTGCAACCCTGGGTGGTCGAGGGACGCGCCGCGCGGCACGCCCTACGCGGATCGTGGAGGATGGGGCCGCATCCGTTTTCCCAGGGTTGCACCCTGGGCTAGGGGTAGGACGCCCTGCCGGGCTCGCGTCTACGCCGAAATTCTCTCCACCCCACGTGAGGGGAATTCAGCATTGCAGGCGTTAAAGGATTTGGACAATTCGTTGCTCTTGGGTTCCCGGTGGGAATCTCCTTTTCCCCTGAGGGCTCAGGGGGCAGCGGATACGACGCCTGTTGGAGGTTTCCCATGGCCCTGCCTTCCCTTGCCCGCCGGTCGATCGTGCCGTTGATCAGCCTGGCCGCCCTTTTCCCGTCCCTTGCCGCCGCCGCCCCCGCGCTTCGGCCGGCCCACAAATCCCTCCCGGCGAGCTTCACGCTCTTCGAGAGCGGCCAGGTGCGCCCCCTGGCCCTGTCGCCGAGCGGCAAGCTCCTCTTCGCCGCCAATACGCCGGACAACCGCCTCGAGGTCTACCGCGTCAAGAACGACGGACTGGAGCACCAGGTCTCCATCCCCGTGGGCCTCGAGCCCGTGGCCGTCGCGGCGCGTGGCGACGACGAGGTCTGGGTCGTCAACCATCTCTCCGACAGCGTCAGCGTCGTCGAGCTGACCCAGGGCGGGCACAACGGACGCGTGGTGCGCACCCTGCTGGTGGGAGATGAGCCGCGCGACGTCGTCTTCGGCGGAGCGGCGAAGAACCGCGCCTTCGTCACCACCGCCCACCGCGGCCAGAACGTCCCCTACGATCCCCAGCTCACCACTCCCGGTGTGGGCCGGGCGGACGTCTGGGTGTTCGACGCGAACAACCTGGGGCTCACGCTCACGGGCACGCCGCTCACCATCGTCACCCTGTTCAGCGACACCCCGCGCGCCCTGGCCGTGAGCCCGGACGGCAGCAAGGTCTACGCGGCGGCGTTCCACTCCGGCAACCGCACCACCACGATCGCCGAGCATCTCGTCCCGAACGGCGGCGAAGCCGCCGGGGGCGTGCCCGGCCCCGACACCGACGCCGACGGCAACGTGCGGCCGGAAGTGGGGGTCATCGTGCGGTTCAACGGCACCCACTGGGTCGACGAGAAGAACCGGGTGTGGGACGACAAGGTCCGCTTCTCCCTGCCCGACAAGGACGTCTTCGTGATCAACGCGAATGCCAATCCGCCGGCACAGGTGGGCGGCACCGCCGGGTACTACCGGGGCGTCGGCACCATCCTCAACAACATGGTGGTGAACCCGGTGACCGGCAAGGTCTACGTCTCGAACACCGAGGCGGCGAACGAGAAGCGCTTCGAGGGACCCGGCGTCTTCGCCGGCCACAGCATCCGCGGCAACCTCCACCAGAGCCGCATCACCGTCCTCGGCCCGGGGGGGAGCGTCACCCCGCGGCATCTCAACAAGCACATCAACTACGCGGTCTGCTGCGACGCGGTGCCCAACGCCGAGAACGACAAGAGCCTGGCGCTCCCTCAGCAGATGGCGGTCACGCGCGACGGCCGGACGCTCTACGTCGCGACGCTCGGCTCGTCCAAGATCGGCGTCTTCGACACCGCCGCTCTCGAGAACGACACCTTCACGCCGAGCACCGCCAACCAGATCCGGGTCTCCGGCGGCGGCTTGACCGGCCTGGTGCTCCAGGAGGACAAGCGGCGCCTCTACACGCTCTCCCGCTTCAACAACTCGATCGCCGTTCTCGACACGGTGTCGGGCGCACAGATCGACAGCGTCGCCATGCACAACCCCGAGCCGCCGAGCGTGGTGGCCGGACGCCGGTTCCTCTACGACACGTCGCTCTCTTCGAGCCACGGAGACTCCTCCTGCGCCAGTTGCCACGTCTCGGCGACTTCGACAGCCTGGCCTGGGACCTCGGCAACCCGGACGGCCAGGTGCAGCCCATTCCCGGCCCCTTCGAGGTTCCGCCCTCGGCGGTCGGCCTGCTGGACAGCCATCACCCCATGAAGGGACCCATGACCACGCAGAGCCTGCGCGGCATGGCGAACCACGGCCCCATGCACTGGCGCGGCGACCGCACCGGCGGCAACGACAACCCGAGCGCGCAACCCAACGGCGGCACGTTCGACGAGGTCGCGGGGTTCAAGAAGTTCCTGGGCGCCTTCCCCAATCTCCTGGGGCGCGACCGGCCGATCGACGACACGGACATGGAGGCCTTCGCCAGCTTCATCCTCCAGGTCACCTACCCGCCGAACCCGGTCCGGATGCTCTCCAACCGGCTCACCCCGAGCCAGGAGACAGGGCGTAATTTCTTCATGAACAACATCTCGGACTTCACCAACCGGGGCACCTGCGTTTCCTGCCACACAACCGACCGCCACGCCAACGAGCAGCCGGGCGTGGCCGCGCCGGGCTTCTTCGGCACCGACGGCCGCTATACCTTCGACGGCGGGACGGAAGGATTCAAAACTCCCCACCTGCGCAATCAGTACCAGAAGGTCGGCATGTTCGGGCTGGCGAACAGCCCGCTCATTCCCACCGACGACGCCTTCCTGGGCGACCAGGTCCGTGGCTTTGGCTTCAACCACGACGGGGCGACCCCGACGGTCTTCAACTTCATCAGCATCACCACGGAGAACGGAGGCTTCAACCAGTCGCCGGCCACTCCCGGCGGCTTCCTGCCCGGTCCGGCCGGCGAGGCGCAAAAGCGTCAGGTCGAGGACTTCATGCTCGCCTTCGACAGCAACCTGGCCCCCATCGTCGGGCAGCAGACGACGCTGACCCGGGACAACGGAGCCGCGGTCGGAGGGCGCATCAACCTCCTGATCGAGCGCGCCCGGGCGGGGGAGTGCGACCTGGTGGTCAAGGGCGGAGACCACGGCGAGAAGGGTTACCTCTATGACGTCGCTTCATCCCGGTTCGTCGGCAACCGGAGACACGACGCCCCGCTCTCCGACGCCAGCCTGCGCCAGCGCGCCCAGCAGAAGGACGGCGAGCTGACTTACACCTGCACCCCGCCAGGCTCGGGAGTCCGCGCCGGCATCGACCGCGACGAGGATGGAGTCCTCGACGGCGATGAAGACGATCACCATGACGGCGACTTGACGGACGCGGCGGCGCGCTGACGCCTTCCAGATCCCGGGGCACCCTTGGGCTGCCCCGGGATTCCGGCAAGACCTTTGCAGATGCGTCTGGCCCATCAACCTCCCCTTGGAGGTGACGGGCCATTGATGAGCACAAAGAAACCGCAGAAAATCCTCTACGTCCTCAAGGAGACGGCCGCCAACTGGAGCAAGCACGAGGCCACCACGCACAGCGCGGCCTTGGCGTACCTCTCCCTGTTCTCTCTCGCGCCGGTGCTGATCCTGATCGTCGCCCTCGCCGGGTGGGTCTATGGACCCGAGGCGGTGCAGGGCGAAATCCAGCGCACGCTCGCCCGGTTCGTGGGGACGGATGCGGCGGCGGTGGTGCAGGAGATCGTGGCCGCCAGCTCGCGGCCGCGCACCAACCTGCTCACGGCGATCATCGGCAGCGTCACCCTGCTGGTCAGCGCCACGGGGGCGCTGATTCAGCTTCAGGACAGCCTGAACACCATCTGGGAGGTCTCGCCCAAGCCGGGGTTCTTCCTCAAGCGGCTGTTCAAGAAGAGGCTGATCTGCTTCCTCCTCATCCTGGGCGTCGGCGCCCTGCTGCTCGGCTCGCTGGCCGCCAGCGCCGCCATCGCGTTCCTCCAGAAGTTTCTGGAAGCCCGCCTGGAGGTCGGCCTCGCCACCCTGGTGGGCTGGGCCGACGTGGTGATCTCCTGGGTCCTGATGACCCTGCTGATCGGCATGGTCTACCGCATCCTGCCCGACGTGAAGATCGGCTGGCGCGACGTGGCCCGGGGCGCGGCGGTGACGGCGGTGCTCTTCCTGCTGGGCAAATACGCCATCGGGTACTACTTGAAGACGACCAACGTGGCCTCGGCCTACGGGGCGGCGGGCTCGGTGGTGCTGGTCCTGGTCTGGGTCTACTACTCCTCACTCATCTTTCTCTTCGGCGCGGAATTCACCCGGGTTCACTCCCGCCGCTACCGGGAAGGGCGCGCCGTGCCCGAGCCCGGGGCGGAGCGGACGGTGACCGTGACCGTGCCGGTCGATGCGCCGGCGGCGGCGGCCGCTTCCCGCTGATGATGAAGTCGATCATGAAGAACAAGACGAAAAACGCCGTCCTCGCGCTGGGGATCGGCCTGGCGCTCTTCCCCCTGCCGCTCCAGGCCCTCCGCCTCAAGGTGGAGGTCGACGGGGTACGCCGTGAGCTGGAGCGCAACATCCGCTCGGTGCTCAGCCTGGAGAAGCTCGACAAGGACGAGCTGAACGAGGAGAGCATCCGCCGCCTGCACGCCGGCGCCACGGAGGAGATCCAGGAAGCCCTCCAGCCCTTCGGCTACTACCGCCCCCTGGTGCGCGCCGAGCTGCGCCAGGAGGGGGACCAGTGGATCGCCCACTACGAGGTGGACGCCGGGCCGGCCATCAAGGTCGAGAGCGTGGACCTCCGGCTGGCGGGCGCCGGGCGGGACGATCCCCGGTTCCAGGCGATCGTCGACGACTTCCCCGTCAAGCAGGGGGACGAGCTCTTCCACCCCGCCTACGAGGAGGGGAAGCAGGCGCTGACGGAGCTGGCGGCCACGGAGGGGTACCTGGACGCCGAATTCCAGGAGAGCCAGGTGCGGGTGGACCTCGAGCGCTACCGGGCCGACGTCATCCTTCACTACGACACCGGCCCGCGCTACCTCTTCGGCGACGTGCGCTTCAATCAGGACGTGCTCAATCCCGATCTGCTCACCGGCTACGTCAATTTCAAACGGGGGGAGCCGCTCGACGTCAACAAGATCCTCGAGCTCCAGAACGCCCTCTCGGACAGCGTCTACTGGAGCCGCGTCGAGGTGGTGCCCCGCCAGGAGGAGGCCCAGGGGCTGGAAGTGCCCGATCGTGGTCGACCTCGTGCCGGCCAAGACCATGCGGTTCTCCGGCGGCCTGGGCTACGGCACGGACACGGGTCCGCGGGCGCGGGGCGCCTGGGAGCTGCGGCGCATCAACCGCCGGGGTCACCGGGGGGAGACGGAGATCCAGGCCTCCGAGATCGCCCAGAGCTTCAAGACCAGCTACTTCATCCCCGGCCCCTATCCGCGCACGGACGTGCTCTCCTTCAACCTCGGCTACCAGCGGGAGGACACGGACACGAGCCTTTCCGAGACCGGGCTCATCGGGGCGCAGCTCACCCAGTCGCACGGCGGCTGGCGCGAGGCCTACTCGCTGACCTACCAGCGCGAGGACTTCGAGGTGGGGCTGGACAACGGCATCTCGAACCTCCTGGTGCCCGGCGCGAGCCTGGAACGGGTGAAGGCGGACGACCGCATCGACACCACCAACGGCTACCGCCTCCGGCTGACCCTCCAGGGCGCGGAGGGAAGCGTGCTGTCCGACTCCTCCTTCCTCCAGGGCGACGTCCAGGCCAAGGCCATCCGCACCTTCGGCACCGCAACCGGCTGATCGGCCGCCTCGAGGTGGGCTACACGGCGACCGACGACTTCCGCGAGCTCCCTCCCCGCTTCCGCTTCTTCGCGGGCGGCGACCAGAGCGTGCGCGGCTTCGCCTACCAGGCGCTGGGGCGTGAGGACGAAGCGGGGAACGTCATCGGCGGCGAGAGCCTGCATGGTGGGGAGCCTCGAATACGAGCGGCGCTTCCTGGAGAAGTGGGGGGCCGCCGTCTTCTACGACACGGGGAGCGCCTCGGAGTCGTTCGGCGGGGTGCTCGCGCGGGGAGCCGGCGTGGGCCTGCGCTGGCGCTCGCCGATCGGCCCCATCCGCGCCGACGTGGCCTGGGGTCTCTCGGAAGAGGGCCGGCCGATCCGCTTCCACTTGAACATCGGACCCGATTTATGAGCCTGGAAAATCCTCCTCCCCCCGCCACTGCTCCCGCGCCGGCGGCTCCTCCCAGACGCCGGCGGCGGTGGCGGCGCTGGGTGCTCGGCCTGTTCCTTCTGCTCGTCGTCCTCGCCGGGGTCCTGGTGGGGCTCGCCTGGTACGGCGTGTCGACCGAGAACGGCACCCGCGCGCTCTTCGCCCGCCTGGGCGGCTTCGTGCCGGGCAAGCTCACCATCGGCTCCCAGCGCGGCCCGCTCCTCGGGCCGCTGGAGCTGCGGGACGTGCACTACAGCACCCCCGAGGGGATGGACGTGCGGGTGAGCCGCTTCGAGCCTCCAGTGGGACGCCGGCAAGCTCCGGCGCAAGCAGCTGGACGTCCAGCGCCTGCGCGCGGAGGGGATCCGGATCGTCCTGCCGCCGGCCCAGGAAGAGAAGGAGCCGGAGGATGGGCGCGCTGATGGACGTCCACCTGCCGGTCAACATCATCGTGCGCGACGCCCTGATCCGGAACGTGGAGATCGTTACCCCCGGGACGCCAAACCAGCCACCCTTCAAGCTCGACCGGATCGCCCTCGACGCCCGGAGCGAGCTGGGGTCGGACGTCGTCCACGTGCGCGGGCTCGACGTAGACGGCCCCACCTTCAAGCTGCGCGCCCAGGGGGACCTGACGCCGGTGGGGGACTACCCCGTGGACCTGCGCGCCCAGGCCACCTACGACGACGCCCAGTACCCGCCCTTCGTGGTCTCCGGCGCCTTCAAGGGGACCCTGGAGAAGCTCGCCCTGGACGCCCGGCTGGCCCAGCCCTTCGCCGCCCACGTGACCGGCGACGTCATTGCCCCCATGCGCGAGCTGGAGATGGACCTGGCCGCCCAGGTTCAGGGGTTCGAGGCTCAGAAGATCAACCCCGAGTGGCCCGTGGCGCGGGTCAGCCAGGGGAACGTGAAGATCAAGGGGAAGCTGGACGACTTCGTCTCCGAAGGGAAGGTGGCGGGCGCCTACGAAGGCTACGGCAAGGGTGAGGCCACCTACCGGCTGGCCCGCCGGGGCGAGGACTTCATCTTCGAGTACCTGAACCTGCGCACGGAGAACGGCGCCGAGCTGAGCGCCCGCGGCACGGTGGGCACCGAAGAGAAAGACCTCGACCTCGACCTCGTGGCCGAGTGGCAGCGGTTCGCGTGGCCCCTCCAGGGCGGCCCGCCGGTCGTGGTGAGCCGCTCGGGCGAGGCCAAGATCACGGGCTCGCTGGCGGACTACAAGGTGGACGTAGACGCCCAGCTCGCGGGTCCCGGCATCCCGCCGGGGCGCTGGATCCTCGCCGGCCAAGGGACCCAGGAGAAAATGGACATCCGCTCCCTGCGGGGCGACGTGCTCGAGGGGCGCCTGGCCGCCGCCGGCCAGGTCACCTGGAAGCCCCAGGTGACCTGGAACGTGAAGCTCAACGGCAATGGCTTGAACCCCGGAGCCCTGTATCCGGAATGGCCCGGGAGCCTCGCCTTCGCGGCCACCAGCAACGGCACGCTCGAGGACGCCGGCCCCTACGGGCAGGTGGACCTCCTGAACGTCGACGGCAACCTGCGGGGGAACCCCGTGGCCGGGCGGGTACGCCTGGAGCTGGCGGGCGACCAGTACCGCCTCCCCCGGCTCGATCTGCGCTCGGGCTCGGCGCGCGTCACCGCCGCCGGCAGCTTCACCAAGGACGCGGGCAACCTGGATTGGAAGCTCGAAGCGCCCAATCTCGGGGAGGCCTTGCCGGACGCCGGGGGCGCCGTCACCGCCCAGGGGCATCTCGCCGGCCCCTGGAAGTCCCCCCGGGTACGCGCTCAGGCGAACGGCCAGTCCCTCGTCTTCCGCACCTACAACGCCAACACCCTGGCCCTGGTGGCGGACGTGGACCTGGCGAGCAACGGCCCGATCCAGATCGACCTCGACGCCACCAATGTGGGGCTGGGCGAGCGCCGGTTCGACACCGTGGCCCTGGACGGCCGGGGGACCCGCCGCGCCCATGAGGTCACCCTCGCCGTCAAGGCGCCGGAGGGCACGCTCGACCTGGCCCTGGCGGGCGGTCTAGTCGGAACCACGTCCTGGAACGGCCAGATCCGCCGGCTCGACCTCGCCAACGAGCAGACGGGCACCTGGAGCCTCGCCGGCCCGGCGGGTTTGGCGGCGGGCACCGAGCGTGCCGCCTTGAGGGATTTCTGCTTCACCTCGGCGGCCAACGACAACGCCCGCCTCTGCGCGCAGGGAGACTGGGCGAAGACCGGCCCGTGGACCGCCTCCGGCATCCATCGCGGACCTGCCGTTCACCCTCTTCAAGCCGTTCCTGCCGCCGGACCTGGAGATCACGGGCGCCGTCAACGGCACCTTCCAGGGGCAGGGGACCACGGGCGGCTTCATCACCGCCAACGTGGACCTGCGCCCCGGGCCGGGGGAGATCCGCTACCCGACCGGGAACGGCGAGACGGCGCGCATCCGCTACGGCCAGGGGCTGGTCAACTTGACGGCAGGGCAGGGCGGCCTCGCCGGCCGCGCCAACCTGACCTTCGTGGACACCGGCGGCATCGAGGCCGAGCTGCGGCTGCCGCAGTACAACGCCGTGGGCGCGGATTTGAAGTCCCAGACCGTGACCGGCCGCATCCAGGCCGACTTCTCCAACCTGGGGCTCCTCGAAGCCTTCGTCTCCGGCATCAAGAACCCCAAGGGCACCCTGAATGCCGACCTCGCCATCCAGGGGACCGTCGCCGCGCCCCGGGCCGTGGGCTCGGTCGCGTTGCGCGGCGCCCAGGTGGACGTGCCCGAATTCGGCCTGGAAGTGCGGCAGATCGAGCTGACGGCCACCGCCGATCCCCAGGGCGTTCTTCAGCTCCAGGGGTCGGCCCGTTCGGGCGGCGGTAACGTGACCCTCGCGGGGAACGTCCCGCTCGACAAGCGGCCTGCCCGCGTCACCGTTCAGGGGAAGCGCTTCCTGGCCGCCGACTTCAAGGGGGCCAAGGTTCTCGTGTCGCCGAACCTCGTCATCGCGGCCGAGTACCCGCGCATCGAGGTCTCGGGCGACGTCGAGATTCCCGAGGCGAAGATCGGCGAGCAGAAGAAGCGCCGCCCCGGGGCCATCCCCATCTCCAAGGACGTCTACATCGTCCCCCCCTCCGAGGAGCAGCTGGCGGACGCGGACAAGCCGCCCCTGGAGCTGCGCGCCCGCATCCGCGTCATCCTGGGCGACAAGGTCGAAATCGTCGAGTACTCCGGCTTTTCGCGGCAAGCCGTCCGGGCAGCCTGCTGGTCATCGAGCAGCCCGGCAAGCCCACCACCGCCGTGGGCGAGCTGGTGGTGAAGGACGGCATCTACAAGGCGTACGGGCAGGATCTGACCCTGGAGCGCGGCCGGGTCGTCTTCGCCGGCGGCCCGCTCGACAACCCCGGCCTCGACCTGCGCGCCTACCGCAAGGCGGACGACGGGGTGGTGGCCGGCCTCAACATCCGGGGCACTCTGAAAGCCCCGGAGACCACCATCTACTCCGACCCGGCCATGGCGCAGGACCAGGCCCTCGCCTACATCCTCCTCGGCCACCCTCTCGGCCAGTCCACGCCGCAGGAAGGGAGCCTGCTCGCCAATGCCGCCAACTCCCTGGGGCTCAAGGGCGGCAACCTCCTGGCCAAGAAGCTGGGTGCCCGCTATGGCCTGGAAGAGGCGAAGATCGAGTCCACCGGCGGCCTCAAGGAAGCCTCCCTGGTGGTGGGCAAGTACCTCTCCCCCCGCCTCTACGTGACCTACGGCATCGGCCTCTTCGAGCCGGTCAGCACCTTCCGCATCCGCTACCTCCTCGGCCGCGAATGGAGCCTCCAGGCCGAGCAGGGCGCGGAGACGAGCGCCGACTTCCTCTACACCGTCGAGCGCGGCAAGGGCGGAGAGACGCCGGCGCCGGTCAAGGACAAGGGGGAGGACGTGAAGGGGCCGTCGGGAGACGGGGGATCGGGGGGCTGACTTTGAACCCTCTCCCTTTGGGAGAGGGCAGGGTGAGGGCCTACAACCACCCCCGGTACAGCTCCGGCCGCCGGTCGCGCCAGAACAGCCGCCGGGCGGTGGACTCCGCGCACTTGGCGAGGTCCACCTCCACCATCACCAGGTCCTCCTCCAGGCTCTTGCCGCGGGCGATCACCCTTCCTTCGGGATCGACCGCGAACGACTCGCCGGAGAAGTGGAGCCGCCCTTCGATCCCCACCCGGTTCGCCAGGGCGGCGAAGTAGCCGTTCTGGAAGGCGGCGGTGCGCACCTCGGCCTCATAGAGCCCTTCCGGCCACTCGCCGAGCGTGCCCGCCTGGGGGATCACCACCAGCTCCGCCCCCGCGACCCCGAGGCCGCGCATGACTTCCGGGTAGTGGCGGTCGTAGCAGATGGCCACCCCGACCTTGCCCACCCGGGTGTCGTAGACGGGGACTCCTCTTTCGCAGTTATTGCCAGGATGGTAGTAGTCCTTCTCGTGGAACCCCTCGTAGTCCGTGATGTGGATCATGCGGGTGACGCCGAGGAGCGTGCCGTCGGCGTCGAACACGGGCGAGCTGTCGAACCGCCGGCCCTCTCCGTCCACCTCGTAGAGGTTGAAGACGGTGACGAGGCCCAGCTCCTTGGCCCGGGCGGCGATGCGCTCCGTCGTGGGGCCGGGGATGGGCTCGGCGAGCTTGAGGGCGGCTTTGTCTCCCGGCTTCTGGGGGAAGAAGCGGTCCAGGATCACCTCGGGGAAGGCGATCAGCTCCGCGCCGGCCTCGCAGGCCGCCGTCATGGTCTCCAGGGTCTGGGCGAGGTTGGCCTCGCGGTCGGGGGACGCCGAAAGCTGGGCCAGGGCGATCCACATCGCTTTATCCTCCCTCTCGCTATCCCCTTGGACTCTGCGACCTCTTCTTGAACGACCAGGTGAAGACGAAGCGGGCCACCTCCGTGCCGTCCGCCATCCGCCCCACCGTCTCCAGCCGGGCCGTGGCCGCCTCGCCCGTGCGGAGCGTCTCCGCCACGGCGGCGAAGCACTTCGCGCCCTCTTCGCAGGTGAACGCCGTCAGCGCCGTGGCCTTCTTGCCGAAGGTGGCCTCCAGGTTGACGATGAGCATCGCCACCGGCTGGGGGGCCGATTCGGCGGCCATCATGGCCGAGGATCCCGTGGACATCTCCGCCGCCATGCTGAGCGCCGCGAAGTAGGTGGAGCGGAACGGGTTGGTGGTCCGCCAGCCGTAGGGCACCGTCACCACGCAGTGGTCGCGGTCGAGCTCCCGCACCCGCAGGCCCGCCGCCAGGGCGAGGGGGAGCTTCGACAGCATGTACAGCCGCATGAGGAACGGGCTCAGCATCCGTGAACGAAGCTTCTCGGCGTCGGCCATGGGAGAACTATAACGGAGGGGGATAGGATACGGGGCCATGCTCCGCCCCTTCCGAGTCCCCACCCGCGTCCTCATGGCCCCGGGCGCCATCAGCCGGCTTCCCGAGATCGTCGCCGAATATTTTTCTCCCGAGAAAGTTTCTTCCGACAAGGCGCCCGAGAAGGTGCTCCTGGTCACCGACCCCGGTATCGAAGCCACCGGCTGGCCCGAGCGGATCTGGACGGCGCTCGCGGAGCGGGAGATCGAGACGGTCAGCTTCGACGGCGTCGAGCCCAACCCCCGCGTTTCGACCGTCGACCGCATGGCCGAGTGGAGCCGGGAGGAGGGCGTTTCGCTCGTGATCGGCATGGGGGGCGGCAGCGTGCTCGACGCCGCCAAGGCCGCCGCCATGGTGATTCCCAACGGCGGCTCGGCGGCGGACTACGAGGGGCGGAACCGTTACGGGCACTCCCCCCTCCCCTTCCTCGCCGTGCCCACCACCTGCGGCACCGGCTCGGAGGTCACCTGGGTCTCCGTGCTCACCCACGAGGAGCGGCAGGCCAAGATCAGCGTCAAGGGGGAGACCATGTTCCCGGCCTGGGCCGTGGTGGACCCGGAGGCTCCTCCGCACCCTCCCCGGCCACCTGGTGGCGAGCACGGGAGCCGACGCCCTCACCCATGCCATTGAGGCCACCACCTGCCGCGTTGCCAACCCCGTTTCGGACGCCCTGGCGGCGACGGCGGTCTCGCTCCTCTTCCGTTTCCTCCGCCGGGCCGCGGCCGACATCGGCGGCGACGCCGAGGCCCGCGAGGCCGTGATGCGCGCCTCCACCCTGGCCGGCCTCGCCTTCGGCAACGCCGACGTGGCCGCCGTCCACTGCCTCTCCGAGACCCTCGGCGGGCGCTACGACGTGCCCCACGGCGTCGCCAACGCCGCCCTCCTGGCGCCGGTCCTCCGCTACAACCTGCCTGCCTGCCGGGCCAAGCTGGCGACCCTGGGCGAGAGCGCCGAGGCCGTTCTGGCGGCGGTCGAGGAGCTGGTGAGCGACCTGGAGATCCCAAGCTTCAAGGCTCTGGGAATCCCCGAGGACGACTACCCCTGGATCGCCGAGCGGGCCGCGCTGAACGGCTCGAACCCCTCCAATCCCAGGGAGATGGGACCGGAGGAGTACATGGAGCTGCTGGTCGGCTTGAGCTAGGGCTCCGGCACCGCCGTCGCCAGGGCGTGGAGCTCCTCGATTCCCCGCATTACGCCCCCCCGCACCACGAAGCGCACCTTCCTCAGGTTGGCCGTGTCGGCCGCGGGATCGGCGGCCACGATCAACAAGTCGGCCTGCTTGCCCTTCTCCACGGTGCCGAAGTCCTTCTCCCGGCCCATGGCCGTGGCGCCGCCCCGGGTGGCGGCGGTGAGCACCTGCGCGGGGGTGAGGCCGGCGGCCTGCATGGCCTCCATCTCGGCGTAAACGGAAGGGCCATGAAGGGTCAGGGGATTGCCGGCGTCGGTGCCCATGGCGATGGGGATGCCCGCCTCGGCCACCTTCTTGAGGTTGGCGGCGGCGAGGCTCTCGCGCCCGCTGAAGGCCTCCTCCAGGCCCTGGATCCGCTCGGCCGGCACGGGCGAGGTGAGCTTCACCGTCTCGGCCACGCTGGCGAGCGTGGCGGGGTCCACGCAGCCGTTGGGATCGTCCACGGCCGGAGCCTGGGCCCGGGCGGCGCCGGCGAACATCCGCAGGTACCCCCCGCGGACGGTGAGGGTGGGGCAGTAGATCGCTCCGGCCTTCCTGGCGAGGTCCAGGAATTCCTGGTCCACCGGCTGGTCCTCGACGCTGTGGACGAGGAGCCTGGCCCCGGCGCGCAGGGCTTCCTTGGCCTCGGCGAGGCCGGTCGCGTGGACGATCAGCGGAATCTTGTGCTCGCGGGCGGCCTCGCCGGCGGCGCGGACGGCGGCGGCGGACTTCTCGACCGGCTGCTCGGGGGTGACGATGTACCAGACCTTGACGGCGGCGGAGCCGTGCCCGGCCAGGTAGTCGACGCCTGTCTTGGCGGCCTCGGTGTCGGTGAGAGGCATGAACTGGCGCTCGGCCGGGAGGTTGAGCCAGAAGTCGATGGTGGAGAGGAGCGGGCCGGCGGCGGCCACGCGCGGCACCTCGGAATCGGGCTCGGCCCACGCCGGCAGGTTGAGCGTCCAGGGGTAGCCGCCGACGTCGAAGACGGCGGTCACGCCGGAGCAGAGGTAGGAGCGGCCGAAGCGCTCGGGGTGGCGCTCCAGGCCGGCGACGACCTTTTCGTAGGGATGGCGCTCGCGCGCGTCGATGGCGTCGGGACGGCCGTCGGCCCAGCCGGTCTGGGAGAAGTGCACGTGGGCGTCCACGAGACCGGGGGTGAGGAAGAGGCCGGTGAGGTCAACGGTGTCCATCCCCTCGGGGACCGGGCAGGCGGCGCGCGGCCCGGCGCATTCGATCTTGCCGTCGCGCAGGAGGACGGCGGCGTCGGGGACCGGCGGCGCGCCCGTGCCGTCGAGCAGGGTGGCGCCCACCAGGGCCTTGGGGGGCGGCGGCACGCCGGGGAGGGCGGAGAAGGCCGTGCTCACGGCGATCTTCCACCCCCGGGGGGTGTCCAGGAAGATCCGCTCGGAGATGCCGGAGTCCTCGCGGGCGCCGTAGCGCACGCGGTAGCGGTAGGTGCCGTAGACCACCCCGGGGCGGACGGAGGTCAGGCGCAGGTCGTCCGCCGTGATGTGGTCGGGCCACCCCTGGCCGGCGGTGGCGGCGAGATCGGCGTAGCCGAGCTCGAAACCCTCGGGGCCGGTGCGGGCCAGCCCTTCGGATTCGAGGTAGCAGGTCAGGTAGGCCTCGCGGTTCTTGTCGCGGATGGCCTGGATGTTCTTCTCGAACAGCCGGCGGGCCTCGGCCGACTCCGAGGTCCGGAGAGCCCCGCTCTTCGTGGGCCGCCAGGGGGAGGGTGAGAGCGAACAGCAGGAGGGCCAACAACCGGCCCGGAAGTTGAAAATTTTCCATCGTCTTTGGCTCCTGACGGCTGACGTTTCGGAACTGTTATGGTAACAGCCTGGCGGCAACGGTTTTGCATTGAAAACCGGGAACGTGTCGGCTAGGATTCGGCGTCCCGAAAGCGAATGACCTTTACTCCGCCCGACCAGCGCACAAGGATGGCCTCTTCGACCGAACCTGCCTGCTGCAGCTCCGCGGCGAAGCTGAGCCTCGTCGAAGCCCTGCTGGCTGAGCCGAAGGCGCGGCCGTGCGCGCTCCTGGCTCTGCGCTGGCTGGAGCGGCACGCCGGCGTCCGGCTCGCCGTTTGCGCGTTGGCCGACCACGGGAGCAGAAGGCTTTCCGGGTGGGCCGGCCTGGGCGTGGCGCCCGCGGAGGTCGATTCGTTCAGCGTCGACCTGGCGGACCTCGCCCATCCCCTGACCCGGGTGCTCGCAAGTGGGGAGCCGGTGGCCTGCCACGGCCCGGACTCCCTGGGGCGGACGTTCGAGACTCCCTTGGGCAACGGCCCGTTCCTCGCGGTGCCGTTGGGGAGCGCCGGGGAGAGGGCCGGCGTCGCCCTCGGCCTGCTGCTGCTGGCCGGTCCCACCGGCGGGCCGGTCTCCGAGGACGTCCTCTGGAACGCCAACCTGCTCGCCGTCCGCCTTGCCTCCATCTGGTACCACGGCACGGACCAGGCGTCGCGCCGAATCCCCCGCCTCCACGACCTCTCCGAGGCGGAAGAGAAGGCGCGCCTGTACGAGCAGGTCAAACGCCACTCGGAGGAGCTGCGGGAGCGGGTGCGGGAGGCCACGGCCGAGCTGGCCGAGCAGAACGAGCTGCTGCGCCGCCAGGCCTTCCAGCTCGAGCAGGCCTCGGCCCTCAAGTCCCAGTTCCTGGCCAACGTCTCCCATGAGCTGCGCACGCCGCTCAACGCCATCATGGGCTACACCCACCTCCTGCTGGAGGGGGTTTCGGGCGACCTCACCCGGCCGCAGCAGGACAAGCTCAACCGCGTCGACGCCAACGCCCGCCACCTGCTGGCCGTCATCAACGACCTGCTGGACCTCTCCCGCATCGAGTCGGGGAAGATGCCGGTGCAGATCGAGCAGGTGCTGCTGCCGGAGCTGATCGACGAGGTCATGACCGAGGTCGAGCCGGTGATCGCCGGCACCCGCCTGGAGGTCCACCGCGAGCTGGCGCCCGAGCTGCCGGAGATCACCACCGACCGCCAGAAGGTCAAGCAGATCGTGCTCAACCTGCTCTCGAACGCCCTCAAGTTCACGCCCGAGGGCACGGTCGCCATCCGCCTCCAGCACGACGGCGATTCCGGCGAGATCCTGATCGCCGTTTCCGACACGGGAATCGGCATCGCGGAAGAGAACCAGAAGACCATCTTCGAAGCGTTCCAGCAGGCCAACAGCTCCTACGTCCGGCGCCAGGGCGGCACGGGGCTGGGCCTGACGATCTGCCGCCGCCTCGCCCATCTCCTCGACGGCCGCATCACCCTGTTGAGCCGGCTGGGCGAGGGGTCCACCTTCACTTTGTTCCTACCTTGCAAGAGGATGGCATGAGCCCGGCAGAAACGCCCGCACCGCTCGTTCTCGTGGTGGACGACGTCGACCACGGCCGCGAGATCTTCGCCGAGTACCTGGAGTTCCGGGGTTTTCGAGTGGCCACCGCCGCCGACGGCCTGGAGGCCCTGGATAAGGCCTTCGAGCTGCTGCCGGACGTCATTCTCATGGACCTTTCCCTGCCGGGCATCGACGGCTGGGAGGCCACCCGGCGCCTTAAGCTCGACGACCGCACCCGGTCGATCCCCATCATCGCCCTCACCGCCCACGCCCTGGCCGCCGCCCATGACCGGGCGCGCGAGGTGGGGTGCAGCGCCGTGGTGACCAAGCCCTGCCTGCCCAAGGACCTGGAGCTGGCGGTACGGCAGCAGCTCGCGGCCAGGTCCGAGGGGAGCGGCGGGAGCGAGGCCCCATGAGCTGAACCTGGACCTGGGGCCTCTCGGCAAGCTGATCTGAAAGGAAAGGACCTCAAGGACGCCAAGGCCAAAAGGGACACCAGAGTTATCGTCCCTGATGACCTTGGTGTCCTTGACGTCCTTGCTTTCTCATCCAGGACCGAGCTCGCCGTCATCGGTCTCGGTCGGTGCAGCGGATGTTTTTCTAAGCGGAAGGCCGGTGAGCGGCTCATGCGCACCAGTGAGCTTCTGCCGCGCACCGGTCGGCGGCTCGTGCGCGCGGGTGAGTTTCCCCCGCGGTCGCTACGGAGGGTCGACCGTGCCCACCGGGGTCCAGGGCCCGCAGCGGAGGATCCGCCAGAGCGCTTTCCAGCTTCCCGTCCAGGCGCCGTACTTCCGGATCGCCCCTTCGCCGTAGTGGCTGCAGGTGGGCTGGAAGCGGCAGCGGACTCCAAAGCTCCCCATCCTGGGTGAGAGCGTCGCCTGGTAGAGGTGGATCGAGGCGAGGAGGACACGCGCGGAGAGCTGGTTCTCGGGCGCCCGCGAAAGGTCCAGACCCAGCGCCAGGAAGGCCGCGAGCAGGACGATGAGCGCTTTGAGCCGCCGGCGGCGGCGAACCGGATCCATGGGGAGAGCTTACGCCCTGCCAGAGCCCTCTACCAGGGAAGAATGCCCGTCGCCATCCGCCCCAGCCAGAGGGCACAGAGCGCGCCGGCGTTGGCCAGCAGTACCGTTTCGATGGGCACGGGCAGGCGGAAGTGCTGTCCGTACGCGAGCTTGGCCCCCCAGGCGGCCCAGCCCAGGATCATTTCCAGGGCCACCACGAAGGACAAGGGGTGATCCTTCCACGCCGCCGTCCATTCAAACTTGGCGAGATGGGCAAAGGCCCGGGTCATGCCGCAACCCGGGCAGGGAAGGTGGAGGAGCCGGCGGCTGAGGCAGATCGCGCCGGAAGGATCGGTTGACGGGACCCAGAAGTGGAGGACGGCGAGCCCGGCGAGCCCCAGGAGCCCCGCGAGGAGCCACAGGCGCGCGGCCGGACCGGGTCTCTTCCACATCTACTGTTGCATCATCGCCTGGAAGACCGCCAAGCCGCCCCAGAAGAAAATCCAGAGCCCCACCAGGACCATCCAGACGGTACCGAGGATGCCGATGATCATCCCGGCCTTGGCGATCCCCTCTCCTGCGATGGGCGAGCGTCCTTCCCGAATCGCCTTGACCTCTTGACTGCCGATGAACCAGGCAATCGGCGCCAGCAGGGGGCAGCAGACCAGGCTGAGGATTCCCAGGACCAGGGAGGTAATCGCCTGGGTGCTGGCCGACTGCTGTTGTCCAGGATTCGCGACAGTCATCGACAGGCTCCTTTAGAAGCGGTTGGCGTATTCGCTGATGCCGGGCACGAGCACCCGTTCGCCGTTGTTGGCTTTGATGATCAGGTAGATATGGAACAGCAGGATCGCCAAACCCAGCAACGGGAACGCGAGGGCAAAGAGGCAACCCAGGAAGGGGATTTGAGCAACCACCCCAAGAATGGCAAAGATGATGATTTCAGCCACGAACAGCACCAAGCCGTGCTTGGCGTGCCACTGGACCTCGGTATCGTCCTTCTCGACGACCAGGGGTATCACGGACAGAGGGGGCAGATAGGAAAGAACGAGCATCAAGCCGCGGTTCGGGCTGACCGCGCCCGAGGGCGGCAGTCCGGCCGGCGGAGGCGGCGGGGTGTAGGACGGCGGAGGTGGAACGTTTGGCTCACTCATCGCAGACCTCTCCTTTCAGGGGGAGCGGATCATGGGTGCTGTTAGACGACAGTCTATACAAGCCGGCCTGTCCTCTCAAGCCGGTTCATTTCATTGGCTTAGGGGATTCGATGCCGAGGTCGGCCAGGGCTTCCCGCAGGGCTTCCAGACGCTCCTCGTGGACGGCGAGCCGCAGCCGGGCGGTGGCGCCGTACTCTTCGGCCGCGCAGCTCGATCTCGGGCGGCCGCAGGAGCCGCTTGACCGCGCCCACCTTGTCGTAGGGGATCTCGATGGCGAGGCTCGCCGTGGGCACGCGGGCGGCCAGGGGGAGGCCCGGGAGCGCCTCGCGCACCGCCGCCGCATAGGCGCGGGCGAGGCCGCCTTTGCCCAGCTTGGTGCCGCCGAACCAGCGGACCACCACGGCCAGGACGTCGGAAAGGCCCGCGCCGCGCAGCACCTGGAGCATGGGCACCCCCGCCGTGCCCGCGGGCTCGCCCGCGTCCGCGGCGCGCTCGCGCGCCGGCGAGCCCAGGCGCCAGGCCCAGCAGTGGTGGGTGGCGTCGGGGAGCTCCCGCTCCAAGGCGGCGAGCCGGGCCTTGGCCGCCGCCTCGTCCGCCGCCGGGCCGACCACCGCCAGGAAGCGCGAGCCCTTCTCGCGGATCTCGGCGCGGGCCTCCCCGGCGGGAGCGGTGTAGGCGGCCATGGCAGCCGGTCGTCCCAGGCGTCAGGGCAGGCCCGTCACCCGTTCGTAGATGGCCCGGTAGCGCTTCACCACGGTGTCCTGGCTGAACTCCTCGACGGCCCGGCGGCGGGCGGCCTGGCCCAGCTTCCGCCGCAGCCCTTCGTCCGAGCAGGATCTGGAGCGCCGCCTGCGGCCATGCCCTCGACGTCGCCCACCGGCCGGAGGAAGCCGGTCTCGCCGTCCACCACCACCTCGGGCAGGCCGCCGGCCATGGACGCGACCACCGGCACCTCGCACGACATGGCCTCCAGGGCGGCGAGGCCGAACGACTCGCTCTCGGAGGGGAGGAGGAAGAGGTCGGCCCCCACCAGCACCTCCTCGACCAGCGGGAGGCTGCCGATGAAGGTGATGGCGTCGCAGATGCGGTGCTCGCGGCAGTACTGCTCGACCTTGCCGCGGTCCGGGCCGTCGCCCACCAGGATCAGCCGGCTGGGCACCTGGCGCTGCACGCGCTCGAAGACGCGCGACCACGTCGAGCACCCGCTTGACCGGCCGGAAGTTGGAGATGTGGACCAGCAGACGCTCGCCGGGCTTCGCCCAGCGGCGGGCGCCCGGGCCGCCCCGCGCCTGCTCGAAGCGGATGGGATCGATGAAGTTGGGCACGACGTCGATCTGGTTGTGGATGCCGAGCTGCTCGACGGTGGTCTGCCGGAGCGACTCGGAGACCGCCGTCACGGCGTCGCTCTGGAGGATCCCCCAGCGGGTGGTCTCCAGGTAGTTGGGATCGTTGCCCACCAGGGTCACGTCCGTGCCGTGGAGGGTGGTCACCACCGGCAGCGGCTGCGGCGAGACGATCTGCCGGGCCAGGACGGCCGAGACGGCGTTGGGGATGGCGTAGTGCACGTGCAGCACGTCGAGCGGCGCGTGGCGGGCGACCTCGACCATCTTGGTCGAGAGCGCCAGCGAGTAGGGCGGATAATTGTCGAACAGCGGGTAGGTGGGGGTCACCACCTCGTGGAAGTAAGATCCGCGAGTTGAGCAGGGAGAGGCGCGACGGCAGGGCGTAGCTGATGACGTGGACCTCGTCTCCCCGCTCGGCGAGCGCCATGGCCAGCTCGGTCGCCACGATCCCCGACCCGCCGTAGGTGGGGTAGCAGCTGATGCCGACCCTCACCGGATGCCTCCGGGCAAGATGGCCAGGGGATCCGCCACGGCCAGCGGCGCCCGGTTCCAGAACGGCTCGCCGAACGCCGCGCCGATCAGCAGGCCGAAGTGGCGGGCCCGCCCCTCGACGGCCTGCCAGAACTCCGGGGACGCCACCTTGGTCAGGGGCTGCTCCTCCTGCTTCTTCTTCCCATCCTTCCCATCCCCGCCCACGTGGAGCTGGCTCCGGTAGGCCTCGAGGGAGGCGATCTTGGTCTCCCACACGGCGGAGACGTCCACGACGAAGCTGGGGGTCGAAGAGGTCGTGCTGCATGTAGGAGAAGACGGCGGCCGGCCGGTGGGGCTCTCCGGCGGCCGGCGTGCGGTTGCGCAGGCCGGCGTAGAAGCAGGCGGCGTCCACCAGCTCATGGGCGCGGCCGTGGTCGGGGTGGCGGTCGCGGGGGGTGGGGCCGAGCACCAGCTCCGGCCGCCAGGCGCGGAGCTTGGCGATCAGGGCATCCTCCTCGGCCGGACCGTTGCGCAGGCCGCCGTCGCCGCAGTCGAGGAAGTCCAGCTCCACGGCGCCCAGCACCCGCGCCGCCTCTTCGGCCTCGGCCCGCCGCTCCTCGGCCGTGCCGCGAGTGCCTTGCTCGCCCCGCGTGAGGTGCAGGAGGCCGATCTTCCGCCCCTGCGCCGCCAGCAGGGCGAGAGTGCCGCCGCAGCCCAGCTCCACGTCGTCCGGATGGGCGCCGATGGCGAGAACGTCGAGCTTCGTCATGGCACGATCACCTGCAGATGGGCGGCGTCCAGCTCCATCTGGTCCCAGTAGCTCTCCACGAAATCCCCGCCGTATTTGCCCGGAAAGTGGGAGGAGGAGATGATCCGCTCCTGCTGCTTGCCCAGAGGCAGGCAGGCGTCCCGAAGCTGCTGCACCCGCCGGTTCATCACCTCGTTCTTGCGCGCGGCGGCGGACACGGCCTTCTCGCCGAAGAGGTCGAGGGCGTGGAGGATCTGGTCCCGCGTCTTCTCGAATGGTTTTTCGAGCCCCGGGTCCGCGGCCAGGGCCGGCCCGCGCAGCTCGCCCAAGGCCTCCTCCAACCTCTGCCGCACGGGGCTCACGAGGTCGCCGCCGTTCTTTTCGGCCAGCCAGCGGTCCAGCCCGCTCTTGTCGCCCAGCAGGGTCGCCAGGGGGAGCCCCAGCTCCACCAGCCGCTCGGCCAGCTTGGCTTCCAGGAACAGGGTCTGGGGGCGCAGGGCCACCCAGGGGGGCTCCACCTCCAGCACGGCGTGGGTGGCCGCGGCCTGGGCCATGTAGGAGAGCTCGCCCGGCCCCAGCACCTGAAGGGTGGTGCCGAGCACCGCGTCCTGAATGGCGGGGCGGGCCAGCACGCCGGGGGTGACCACGCCGGGGTTCTCTTCGATGGTCTCGTACAGCACGTCCACGCTCTCGGGCTCGCCCTGCCGGCCGCGCAGCACGAAGGCGTCCTCACCCCGCCACTCGATCCGCCGCCGCTCGCCGTGGCGCAGGAGGAAGAGGGGGGAGAGGCCCCGCTGGGGGCTCACCTGGAGGGAGTAGCCCCGTGCCTTGACCTCGCCGTCCCGCTTGGCCAGCGCGTCTTCGACGCTCGCGGCGGCGGTCCACGAGCCGCTTGAGCATGGGCCGCTGCGCCTCCTTGAGGGCAGGGTGCATGGCATCGAGCATCAAGGGGCTGTAACGGCCCAGCAGGTGGGGGATCAGGCGGCAGAAGGCGTCGCCGATGCGGGTGTCCGGCCGGTACCAGCGCGCCACCGTGGCGAGCCACTCCTTGTAGCGGTCGCCCGGCACGGCCTCGCCGATGCCGCGGAGCAGATCGTCGATCCCCGCCCCCAGGGCGCGCATGCCCACCGGCGTGAGCGGCTCCGGGTCCGGCCCCAGGTCGAACTCCCGGGCGCCGTCCGGCGTGAGCACCACCGTGGAGGAGACCTCCGCCCAGTCGTGATCCTCGTTGGCCACCCAGTAGATGGCCACGGCGGGCTCGCCCGCCGCCTCCAGCGCGGCGGCCCAGCGGGACACCGCGATGGCCTTGGCCAGGGAGTAGAGGGGCCCGCCCAGGAGGCCAGGCTGCTGGCCGGTCACCACCACGCGGGTCGCTGGGTCGGCCAGCTTGCGGGCCAGCTCGTCCGCGTTCACGTTGCCGTAGGAGCGGTTGGACACGGCCAGGGCCGCCGCCAGCTCCCTACGGTCCGGTTGACTGCGGGTGGGAGGCGGCATGTCGGGCATCCGGCCCGGCGGCAGGAAGCGCAGGGGCTCCAGCAGGTCCAGGTCGCGGCCGGCGAGCCAGGCGGAAGGCAGCGGGGCCAGGAGGCCGGCCGCCGCGAGGTCGACCTTCAGCTCAGGCCGGCTTGAAACCGAGGAGGATGAGGCGTTCGCTGTCACGCTCGTAAGGGTCTCCATGAAAATTGCCGAACAGCGAGGAGACTTCCAGGCCCGCCCAGCGCAGGCCGATGGTCACCTCCTCCGGCTGATAGATACGCACGCTTTCGAAGAACGTTCGCGGCGGCACGCCGGGGGCGCTCACCTCGATCCGCTTGTTCATCCGGTGGGTCGCCTCGTCGTACGAGCGCTCCACCGCCGCCCGCCAACCGCCCATCTCCTGAGAATCCTGGGGCTTCAGGTTGGCGAGCGCCGGCCCGGGGTTCAGCAGGTCGATCAAGAACCGGCCGCCGGGGGAGAGGATACGGGCGATCTCCTCCAGCACCAGGAAGTTCTCCCGCTCGCGCTCGAAATAGCCGAACGAGGTGAAGAAATTGAGCACCCAGTCGAAGCTCCCGTCCGCAAACGGGAGCCGGCGCATGTCTCCGGCCACCCGCGGCAGGCCCCGTGCCCGCATCCGGGCGAGGAGCGTGATCGACAGGTCGAGCCCCAGGGTCCGGTACCCCCGCTCGCGCAGGGCCGCCGTGTGCCGCCCGGCGCCGCAGGCGAGGTCCAGCACCGCCCGGGGCTTCGGGCCGCCGCTCCCGAGACACCGCTCCACGAAGTCCGCGTGCTCGTGGGCCTCGGAATCATCCCGGTGGGAGTACAGCTCGAGGTACTCCTCGCCGAACCATTCCTTGTACCAGGACATGGGCCGATCATATCCCTCGCGGTCCCCTCTCTTTCAGGAAAGCGTTCATGAAAGCGTTCGCGGCGGCGCTATGCTATCCACCATGCCTGAGGATCGGACCAGGGAGTGGATCGACGTCCCCGCCACCCATGGCCAGGAGACTCTCATGACGCCCTACCGCCCTTCGCGCCGCGCCGCCCTGGCAGCCTTCATCATTGGCTACGTCCTCCACACCGGCACCGCCCTGGCCGTCTGGCGCACCTGGGGCACCCTGGGCCGGGGGAACGTCCTCGCCTGGATCGACTTCCCCATGTCTCTCCTCTACCTCCACCTGGACGGCGCGCCCCTGCTCACCTGGAGCCTCCTCGCGGGCGGGCTCCAGTGGGGGGTGATCACGGCGCTCCTGTCCATCTGGCTGGGGAGCACGGCTCGGGAGCGGGCCTAGCCTCGGCTCAGCCCCGGGCGGGAATGCGCCCTCCTGGCCCGCCGTTCTGCTGAACAGACTCCAGGAGCCACTCCATGACCTACCGCCCCTTCGCCCGAGCCCTGAGCCGATCCCTCCTGGCGATCCTCCTCCTGGGCTTCGGCCTCCTGAGCTTCAGCGCCGCCTGCGGCCGGGCGCAGGACGCGGGTTGCGCGGCTGGCCCCGTCGCCGGCCCCGCGGTCCAGGCCGCCACGGACACCCACCACCGTACGCCGGCCAACGTCATGAGCTTCGAGAGCGCCGCCTGGCTGGAGCGCGAGGGGCGTGAGGATCTGGAGAAGCCCGAAGTGGTGATCCAGGCCATGGAGATCCGGAAGGGAATGGCCGTCGCCGAGATCGGCGCCGGCACCGGCTTCTTCAGCCGCCGGATCGCCAAGGCCGTCGGCCCCTCGGGGAAGGTCTACGCCCAGGACATCCAGCCCGAGATGCTCGAGATGCTCGAGGAGCGCATCGCCAAGGAGGGGATCACCAACGTCGTCCCCGTCCTCGGCGCCGAGGCCGATCCCAAGCTCCCCCTGGGGAAGATCGACCGCGTCCTCCTGGTGGACGTCTACCACGAGTTTCAGAAGCCCGAGCCCATGCTGGCCGCCCTGCGCAAGGTGCTGGCCCCGGGCGGCACGGTGACCCTGGTCGAATACCGCCTGGAGGGGGACTCGGCCTCTCACATCAACCTCGCCCACCGCATGTCGGCCGAGCAGGTGCTGGCCGAGTGGGGCGCCGCGGGCTACGTGCTGGTCCGGCAGGTGGAGACGCTGCCTTCCCAGCACGTGTTCATCTTCACGGCGCGGCGCCGGTAAGCCTCTCTCCTCAGGAAGGGGGTTGGGGCGAGGTCGCAACGGCCAGACGGTCCAGGATAAACTCCCCCGCACCATGCTCTCCCGAGACCTCCTCCGCGACGACCCCGAGAAAGTCCGCCAGGGCCTTCTCAACCGCCAGATGGACCCGGCGCCCCTGGACGCCTGGCTGCGCCTCGACGCCGAGCGCCGTACCGACCTCGTCGAGGCCGAAGACCTGAAGCGCCGGCGCAACGAGGCCAGCAAGGCCATCGGCCAGGTCAAGCAGAAGGGGGGCGACGCCTCCGCGGAGATCGCCGCCGTCGGCCATCTCAAGGCGCGCATCGAAGAGCTGGAGGCCCGCCTCCAGGCCATCGACCCCGAGCTTCAGCTCATCGAGCAGACCTTGCCCAACCTCCCCCACGCCAGCGTCCCCGTGGGCAAGGACGAGACCGCCAACCGCTGCGACCGCACCGTGGGCACCCCCCGGGAATTCGACTTTCGACCCAAGGCCCACTGGGACCTCGGCCCCGAGCTGGGCATTCTGGACTTCGAGCGCGGCGCCAAGCTGACCGGCGCCCGCTTCACCGTCGAATTCGGCGCCGGCGCGCTGCTCGAACGGGCGCTCATCAACCTCATGCTGGACCTCCACACCGGCGAGCACGGCTACACCGAGGTTCTCCCCCCGTTCATCGTCAACGAAACGTCCCTCTTCGGCACCGGGCAGCTCCCCAAGTTCAAGGACGACCTCTTCAAGCTCGAGGGGTTCCCCTACTACCTCATCCCCACCGCCGAGGTGCCCGTCACCAACCTCCACCGCGACGAGATGCTGGACGAGGCCCGCCTGCCCGTCCGCTACACGGCCTACACCCCCTGCTTCCGCAGCGAGGCCGGCTCCTACGGCAAGGACGTCCGCGGCCTCATCCGCCAGCACCAGTTCAACAAGGTCGAGCTCGTCCAGCTCGCGGCGCCCGAGGACAGCTACGACGCCCTCGAAGAGCTGACCGGCCACGCCGAGCGGGTTCTCGAGATCCTGGAGCTCCCCTTCCGGCGGATGTGCCTCTCCACCGGCGACATGGGCTTCGGCTCCGCCAAGACCTACGACCTCGAAGTCTGGCTCCCCGGGCAGAACGCCTACCGGGAGATCTCCTCCTGCAGCAACTTCGAGGACTTCCAGGCCCGCCGCGCGAGCCTGCGCTACCGCCCCGCCGTGGGAGGCAAGCCCCGCTTCCTCCACACCCTGAACGGCTCCGGCCTCGCCGTCGGCCGCACCCTGGTCGCCATCCTGGAGAACTACCAGCAGGAGGACGGCTCCGTCGTGGTCCCGGAGGCCCTGCGCCCCTACACCCGGGGATTGGACCGGATCACCGCCAGGAAGTAAGCTGTTGAAAGAAGCACCCGGAGGGGTGGCTGAGCGGTCTAAAGCAGCGGTCTTGAAAACCGCCGGTCGTTCACGCGGCCCGTGGGTTCGAATCCCACCCCCTCCGCCAACCTGCCTACACGTGAGAGAATCCTCCCTGTGCTAACCCAGCTCCAGATCTCGGGCTTTCGGGGCTTTCGCGACCTCCAAGTCGATGGCCTCTCGCAAGTCAACTTGTTCGTCGGGACGAACAACGCGGGGAAGACCTCGATTTTGGAGGCTGCGGAGTTGCTTGCCGTGGGTACGGCCAGCGGGCTGCTGAGAGGAGCTCGGCGACGCGGAGAAGCGACCTGGGTTACCCAGGAGGGGGCCCCTTCGGGGCACCGCGCGCTCGATCTCTCTCACCTTTTCTATGGGCACTCTTTAAAGCTAGGGACGGCCTTTAAAATTTCCAGTACCTCGGGAGCTCTGGGTCCATTGTAAAGTTACCGACTCGCCCCAGCAGCAGCTCTTCGCTCTGCCCGAAGGATTCACCCCTGTTCTTTTTTACAGGAGACTCCACGCAAGAGAACGGACTCCTGATCAACCCCTTTTTGGACACTTTCCAGCCTGCGCGCCCTTCATCTGCACCCTCCCCGACCGACTCTGGCCCGGTTCTTTTTCTCGGCACTGAGGCTGTATCGGCCTCGCGCCTCGGGCAGCTCTGGGACACCATCGTTCTGACACCCGAGGAGGCGGGAGTGGTTACAGCGATCCAAATCGTAGAGCCTGATATCGAGCGGATCGCCTTTGTGGGGGAAGGACGGATTGCCAGGAGCATCTTTCTAAAGCCAGCCGGCACGGAGCAACGCATTCCTCTAGGAAGTATGGGAGACGGATTGAGACGACTGCTTGTGCTCGCTCTCCACCTCGTCTCTGCGAAGGGCGGATATCTCCTGGTCGACGAGATCGACACCGGTCTTCATCACACCGTCATGGTGGACCTTTGGAAGCTGGTGATTGAAACGGCGAGACGGCTGGGCGTGCAGGTTCTTGCCACCACCCACAGCTTGGACTGTGTGCGGACTCTCGCATGGGTTCAAGAGAAGAACCAAGACCTCGCCAGCGAGGTGACGCTACACCGCGTCGAGCGCGGATTGCCTTCCACGGTTCGTTACACGATGGATGAGTTGGCGGTCGCCGCCGAACATCACCTGGAAGTTCGCTGATGCCTCCACGGTCGGGAAGCCCCTATCGGCTGCTCGTCGAGGGCTCCGATGATCTCCACTCCATCCTTCATCTTCTCCTCCGGCATGGCTTCAACTGGGATGACGAAGCGACTGTCCGTCCCTACGTGGACGCCGCGGGGAGTATCGACCCAGCCGACGTTGATCGTGGGGATCGAGAAGCGGTAGGTGTACAGGCTCCCGGTCTGGACGAGGGTCGGCGCCAAAAATTGGAAGGTCTGAAACTCGTTGATCTTGTACTGGAAGGTCACCTCCTGGGTCGCCAGGAGCGACCCGCCGGTCCCCTCCCCCGCGTAGATCCGCAGGATGCCGGCCTGGGACTGGTTGACGAGCCCCGAGCCGACCTTCAGGTCGAGCCGGGTCAGGAGGCCATATAATTTACTGACCTATCTATATGTAAGGTGCAGATCACAGCCTTCTCAGGCCTCCCGGAGAGCTTTCAAGGTCTCCCGTTCATATAGTGACCTCGCCCGACTATATGGAGAGGGCTCTCCGCAACCTTGCCGGGCCTCCCGTTTATATAGCGGGTCGAGGTCGCTATATGAAGAGGAGGCCCGCGAAGCGTTTCGGGGCGTGTTTCTATATAGAGAGCTCGTGGAATTATATGGAGACTAGGCGCCCGGGGATGCCCCGATGCTCCCGGAGCTTCAGGAGAGAGGATCCAGGGTGCTCAAAGAAGAAAGGAGAGGTGGGGGACTGGGGTCGTGACGTAGGATTCCCTACCTGAACAAGGTTGAAACGGGGAGAACATGATGACGCGCAGACTTCTGCTGATCAGCAACTCGACGAACCACGGCCAGGGCTACTTGGACCACGTCCTCTCCGAGATCGACGCCTTCCTGGGACCGGTGCGGCGGCTGGTGTTCGTCCCCTTCGCGCTCCAGGACCGGGAGGGGTACGGGACCAAGGTGGCGGAGCGGCTGGCGGCGATCGGCGTCGAGGTGTCAACGCTGACGGCGGATGAGGCCGGGCTGCGGATGGCCCGGGAGGCCGAGGCGGTGTTCACGGGTGGCGGGAACACGTTCCGGCTGCTCAAGACGCTCCAGGACAGCGGCCTTCTGCCCATCCTCCGGGAGAAGGCGCTCGCCGGCATGCCCTATCTCGGCAGCAGCGCCGGCACGAACATCGCGGCGCCCACGATCCGCACCACGAACGACATGCCGATCGTGGAGCCCGCGTCGTTCGAAGCGCTCGGGTTGGTGCCGTTCCAGATCAATCCCCACTACCTGGACCCCGACGCGGGCTCCACCCACATGGGCGAGACCCGCGAGCAGCGGCTCAAGGAGTTCCACGAGGAGAACGAGACGCCCGTGGTGGGAATCCGCGAGGGCGCCTGGATCCGCGTGGAAGGGGACCATGCCACCCTCGGCGGTGCCCGGGGTGCCCGCATCTTCCGGCGGGGCCAGGAGCCCGAGGAGCGGGCGGCGGGCCGGTCGCTGGACGATCTTCTCGGGCCAGCACCGTTGGGGCCTAGCGCCGGCTGAACCGGCGGGCGAAGACGCCGTTCGCGGATTCGTCCCGCGGTTCTCTACCTGGAGTCCGGAATAGCCCAGGAGCCTGCGGAGGATTTCTCGGATCGCGGCCGGGGTGAGACTCGTAGCTGTACCGCAGGACCCATTCCGTCTCCAGGAGAACCGTCTTGCAGACCCAGAGGTCACCCGCCTGAAAGACCTCACGCGCTGCCTGAAGCTGACCGGGATCATCCGCCGTCACGAGCCGGACGATGACGATGGTGTCGAGCGCGATCCATGGCGTTCCCGGGCGCCTTGTGCGATTGCGGCTTCCAGATCCTCCAAAGTACGGGCAGGGCCTTTGTAGCCAGAGCAGCCCACGAGGTCTTCCAGGGTCGTTACGGGAAGCTCTTCGGCCCGTCGCAGGATCACGGAATCACCGTGATCCTCAACGATCAGCCCCATCCCAGGGATCGATCCGGCCATAGCCCTCTCCAGTAAGAATTAGGTAAGACAGCGTATGCCTCAAAGGTCTTGCGGTCTACCGTTCTTGGCCTGCGGCATCGCCCATGGCAGACGTACCGCAGGCAGGCCCACTTACTCCGTCATTCCTCCGTCTGGAACCGCCGGAGGTAAACCACGGAGCCCTCTCCCTGGCCGGGCTTGCCGATCCAGCCCGCCACGAAGCTGCCGGCGCCGTTGCCCGCAAGGTCCGGGGTGGCGAGCGGTCCGCCCGGGACCTTGCCGAGCACGGTCAGCGGCCCCGCGGCCTGACCCTCCGCCGTGAGTTGGCGGACGGTGATGGTCGCCGGGTTGGCGGCGGTCTGCCAGAGAGAGACGAAGAGGTCGCGCGGTGCCGCCGCGGTCAGCTGCCCGGCCGGGCGGTGTCCGGCGGGGACCGCTTCGCCGAGGGGTGAGTGGTCCGGGGCGTACCGGCGAATGAAAGTGGTGAGGGGGGTGGAAGCGGTGGTCCCGACGAGCCAGGAGACGACGAAATCGCCGTCGCCGTCCACGGTGACGTCGTAGCCGGTGACCGGGAAGGTCTCCCCCGGCCGCCGTTCACTGATCAGGAACGCCTCGCCCGCGGGCGTGCCGTCGGGCTCGAAGAACCGCCCCTGCATGGAGCGGTCGAAGAGGGCCGGACCCGTGGTCTCGATCTGCACCCAGACCACCAGGAACGAGCCGTCCGGCTGGACGGCCACCCGCCCCAGGCCGCTCGAAGCCTCCACCACCCGGACCTCGGGTCCGCGAGGCTGGCCGTTGGCTCCGAACGAGCGGACGAAGATGCCGGGGAAGGGCCCGATCCAGGACACCACGAAGCTGCCGTCCCCCCGGGTGGCGACGTCCATGCCGTTGGCCAGCGAAGGGGCCACCGCGAAGGAGCCGCCGAGCGGTTGTCCCTGGGCCGTGAAGCGCCGGGCCATGGGGGCGCCGTTCGAGAGGAGGCCGGCCACGAAGGAGCCGTCGTCCATCATCGCGAGCCGTACGCCGAACGTGCCGTCCGCGGGGCGCGAGTCGATGCGGAATTCCCTCGTCTTGGCGGAGCCGTTGGCGTTGTAGACCTTGCCAAAGACGCCCGGGCTCGCCGAGCCGGAGCGGGACCAGCCGGCGACGAAGTCACCCCGTGGGTTCATGGCCACGGCCGGGCTCAGCAGAGCCCGCTGGAGACGGCGGCGGCCTGGATCGGCGCGCCGACCGGGGTCTGGGCGTTGGCCAGGCCAGGCAGGGCAAGGGAAATCAAGGCAAAGAAAATCAAGGAAAGAACGAGGCGTGCGCGCGGCATGGGGGTCCTCCAAAAGTTCGGCCCAAGAGTACACCATCGATATATGATCGGCGTCTTCCGGAGGAGCCGTCGATGATTCCCGTCAAGCCGCAGATCGCCGAGAGAGCCCACGTCAAGAGCCTCGCGGAGTACCAGGCGCTCTACCGCCGTTCGATCGAGGAGCCGGAGGCCTTCTGGCGCGAGATGGCCGGGACCCTCGACTGGTTCTCGCCGCCGAGGAACGTCATGGACATGGACATGGAGGAGGTGGACTTCTCCTGGTTTGGCGGCGGCCGGCTGAACGCCTGCTACAACTGCGTCGACCGCCACCTGGCGGAGCGGGGGGAGCAGACGGCCATCCTCTGGGCCGGCGACGAGCCGGGGGAGTACCGCCACATCTCCTACCGGGAGGTCAAGCACAACGTGGCGCGCATCGCCAACGTCCTCCTCGCCCACGGGGTGAAGAAGGGCGACCGGGTGTGCATCTACCTTCCCATGGTCCCCGAGCTGGCCTACAGCATGCTCGCCTGCGCCAGGATCGGCGCCGTGCACTCGGTGGTTTTCGCGGGCTTCTCGGCCGAGTCGCTGCGGGACCGTATCCTGGACGCCGGCTGCAAGGTGGTCTTCACCGCCAACGAGGGGCTGCGGGGGGGCAAGCGCATCCCTCTGAAGGCGACCGTGGACAAGGCGGTCGAAGGTCTCTCTCTGGTCGAGAAGGTTTTCGTCGTCCGCCGCACGGACAAGGACGTTCCGATGAGGGATGGGAGGGATCTCTGGCTGGAGGAGGAGACGGTCCGCCAGCGCTCGACCTGCCCCGTCGAATGGATGGCCTCGGAAGACCCGCTCTTCATCCTCTACACCTCGGGCTCCACGGGCAAACCCAAGGGCGTGCTCCACACCACGGGCGGCTACCTGGTCTACGCGGCCACCACCCACAAGTACGTCTTCGACTACCACCCGGGAGACGTCTACTGCTGCGCGGCCGACATCGGCTGGATCACCGGCCATAGCTACATCCTCTACGGGCCGCTGGCCAACGGCGCGACCACGGTGATGTTCGAGTCCATTCCCACCTACCCGGACGCCGGGCGGTACTGGCGGATGGTGGACGACCTGGGGATCAACATCTTCTACACCGCGCCCACGGCCATCCGGGCCATCGCCCGCGCCGGGGACGAGTGGGTGAAGAAGTACCGGCGCGACTCGCTGCGCATCCTGGGCTCCGTGGGCGAGCCGATCAACCCCGAGGTCTGGCTTTGGTACCACGACGTGGTGGGCGGCGGGCGTTGCGCGGTGGTGGACACCTGGTGGCAGACGGAGACCGGCGGCATCCTGATCACGCCGCTGCCTGGCGCGACCCCCTGCAAGCCGGGCTCGGCCACCCTGCCGTTCTTCGGCATCCGCCCGGTGCTGGTGGACGAGCAGGGACAGGAGCTCGAAGGGAACGGCGTCTCCGGCAACCTCTGCCTGCGGGGGACCTGGCCCGGCCAGGCGCGGACCATTTACGGCGATCACAGGCGGTTCCGCCAGACCTATTTCACTCAATATCCCGGTCTCTACTTCACGGGCGACGGCTGCCGCCGGGACCAGGACGGGTATTACTGGATCACCGGCCGGGTGGACGACGTGCTGAACGTCTCCGGACACCGGCTCGGGACGGCCGAGATCGAGAGCGCCCTGGTGGCGCACGAAGCCGTGGGCGAGGCCGCCGTGGTGGGCTTCCCGCACGACATCAAGGGCACGGGCATCTACGCCTACGTGCATCCGACCCCCGAGTACGAGGGGTGGGACCGCGAGGAGCTGGTGGGCATGCTCAAGGAGCAGGTGCGGCACGTCATCGGCGCCATCGCCGTGCCGGACCGCATCCAGGTCGTTTCAGGTCTCCCCAAGACGCGTTCCGGCAAGATCATGCGCCGCATCCTGCGCAAAATCGCGTCCGGCGAATATGAGGAGCTGGGGGACATCACCACCCTGGCCGATCCCTCGGTGGTGGAGAAGCTGGTGGACGACCATCGCTCCCAGCACGTATAGGAGATGGGGTATTCCCATTGCGCCAGAGCGTGGTACACTTTCCATCAGCGCTCCTTTGGAGGCCCCATCTCTCCGGTCTGGCACGCAGCCCGGCGGTGAATGCCCAGCCTCCGATTTCTTCCAGCATCCGCTGAAATTTCCATGAATCGCCCGGCCGCGTCGGCGATGAGCTGGCTGTTGACGGTTCTGCAATATGCGTTCCTGCCCGGTCTCCTTCTGGGGCTCGGGGTGGGCACAGCCGTGGCGCAGGTGTCCGGCATCGAGGGGTTCCACTACACCCGTGAGGTCCAGGTGCCGGTCGCCGGTTGGGTGCGGGTGCCCCTCGATCTGGCGGCCCTTCAGCATCTGGCCCCCGGCGCCGCCGATCTCCACGTGTTCTCGCCGGCCGGCGGCGAGGTCCCTTTCCGGGTCGAGCGCGCCGCTCCACGAAGTGAACGCCGGGCCGTCACGCTGTCGAAACCCGAGCGGGTGGACGACGGCTGGCGGATCAGCATCGACCTTGGGGCCGAGCCCTTGCCCCACGAGCGGCTCCTGCTGCAACCGGACGGCGCCAGGCCTCTGCCCGTTCCCGACCGCATCGACAGCAGCCCGGACGGCGTGTCCTGGCTGCCTCTCCCGGCCAGCGCCGGCACCGCGGAGGCCGCAGAGGCCACGGAAGGAGGGGATACCGGCTGGACCCCCTTCTCCTATCCCGCGACCGGTGACCGTTACCTCCGTCTCCATTGGCCGCGGCAGGCACAGCCCCCCCAAGTGGAGAAGGCCGAGGTGGAGGCGGTGACCGGGCCGGTGCTGTCGGTGACCTCCCGCGACTCCGAATGCGATCTGAGCCAGCCGGGCCGCGCCTCTTGCATCCTGGCGCTGCCGGCCGCCGGCCAGACCGTGCGCCGCCTCACCGTGGAGGTGGCGGGCGGAGGGCGGACCGGGTTCCGGCTCGAAGCCCCCAGCGAAGCGCGCTGGCAGACCGTGGCGGAAGGGGTGTGGCAGAAGCGGGCGGGGGTGGCGCGGCACCTGATCGCCGGGAGCCCGGAGCCGGTGGCCGACGCCCTGCTCCGCCTGGAGCTTCACGGCTCGCCCCAGGCCGCGCCGAGGCTCGCGAGCTGGGGTGTCGAGATTACCGTGCAGACGGTCCTGTTCCGGGCGGAAGAGCCGGGCGCCTACGTCCTGGCCTACGGCGGTGGCGCCCGGGCGGAGGCGCGGCGGGCCGAGCCGCCGAATCCTACCGACTGTCGAGGCCGCCTGGCTCGAAGCGGGAACCGAGATCGAGCACGCGCCGCCGCCGCTGCCGGCCGCGGCCACCGCACCCGGCGTCCGCCTGGGGAGCCGCCGCCTGGCCGCCGCCTGGCGGGTCGTAGCCCCGTCCGCGCAACCGGGGTTGCTGGTGCGCCTGGAGCTTCCGGACGCCGTGTACCGCGCCGCCCGGGGCGACCTGGGGAATCTGCGGGTGGTGATCGGCGAGCGTCAGATCCCCTTCTACCGCTGGTCGCCGGCCGCGCCCGCGCTGGTCGCCCGGCAGTGGGACTTCGATCCCACGAGCAGCAGCCGGAAGGCCCGGGAGAGCGACGGCGAGATCCGCCTGCCCGAGCCCGGCCTGCCGCTGACCGAGCTGGACCTCCTGGCCTCCGCACGGCCCCTGCGCCGCACGGTGGGGGTGCGGTACCCGGAGCCCGCGGGAGAGACCGCCCAGCGGCGGGAGAAGGGGAGGGAGAGCGAAGGAGAGATCGGCCGGAAGCGGAACCGCCCGTCCAACGTCCGCCAGACCTGGAGCTGTCGGCCTCAACCGCCCCTCCCCTGCCTGGAACGGTTTCCACTCCCCGGCCACGCGCCGCAGACCCTCTCCCTCCGCTTTCTGGACGGCGACAACCCGCCCCTGGCGGACCTGGAGGCGGCCGTCTGGCGGCGGCGGGACGTGCTCCTCTTCGTCTGGCCCGACGCCGAGGACGCCGCGCCCGTGCGCCTGCTCGCCGGCCCGGAGACCTTGCGGGCGCCCTCCTACGACCTGGCGGCCCTGGGTGACTCCCTGCTGAGCCACCCCTGGCAGCCCGCCGAGCTGAGCCTGCAAGGCGATACCGGCCCAACCGAGGCTCTCTGGGCGCGCTGGGTCATGCCGGCCACCCTGATCCTCGCGGGAATCGGCCTGGTCGTCCTCCTGGGACGAATCCTGTCGGAAGCGTGAAGCTAGAGAAGACTGAGGCGGGGAAGAAGAATGGCTCCTCGGGAGGGACTCGAACCCCCAACATTTCGGTTAACAGCCGAATGCTCTACCATTGAGCTACCGAGGAACGTGGAAAGAAGCCTCCCGGGGTGACCCGGGAGGCGGAATTGTAGGCGGATCGTTTTCTGCTGTCAAACCCGCGGTCAAACCGGGTTAGACCGAGTTGTCCAGGAACGGCTTGAGCTTCGTCGCCCGGCTGGGGTGGCGGAGCTTGCGCAGGGCCTTGGACTCGATCTGGCGGATGCGCTCGCGGGTGACGTTGAACGACCGGCCCACCTCTTCGAGGGTGTGCTCGGAGCCGTCGCCGACGCCGAAGCGCATCTTCAGGACCAGCTCCTCCCGCGGCGTCAGGGTCTTGAGCACCTTGCGGGTCTGGTCCTTCAGGTTCGCGAAGATCACCGAGTCGATCGGCGAGACGGCGTTCTTGTCCTCGATGAAGTCGCCGAGATGCGAATCCTCCTCTTCGCCGATGGGCGTTTCGAGGGAGATGGGCTCCTGGGCGATCTTCATGATCTTGCGCACCTTGGAGGCCGGCAGGTCCATGCGCTCGCCGATCTCCTCGGCGGTGGGCTCGCGGCCCAGCTCCTGCACCAGCGAGCGGCTGGTGCGGGTCAGCTTGTTGATGGTCTCGATCATGTGGACCGGGATGCGGATGGTCCGCGCCTGGTCCGCGATGGCCCGGGTGATCGCCTGCCGGATCCACCACGTGGCATAGGTCGAGAACTTGTAGCCGCGCCGGTACTCGAACTTCTCCACCGCCTTCATGAGGCCGATGTTCCCCTCCTGGATCAGGTCGAGGAACTGGAGACCGCGGTTGGTGTACTTCTTGGCGATCGAGACCACCAGCCGGAGGTTGGCCACGATCAGCTCCTCCTTGGCCCGCTCGCAGACCCCCTCGCCCTGGCGGATCTTGTCGATCGTGGCGGCGATCTCCGCGTGGGTGGTGCCGTAGCGCTCCTCCAGCTCGCGCAGGTTGCCGCGGTACTTCTCGATGCGGCGGCGGTGGAGGGCCTTGAGCTCGTCGTTGGTCTCGCGCTTCAAGCGCCGTCTGCGCCCGCTTGATGTCCTGCTCGAAGCGGGAGAACTGCCTGTCGATGTCCTTCAGGAAGTCGACCAGCCGGTTGCGGGTCTGGACGCTGAAGTCGATCGTGCGGATGTCCTTGGCGATCTTGGCCACCAGGCGGTCGATCTCGCGCTCGATCTCCAGGTACTTCTCGCCGTCGGGCTTGCAGCGCTTCTGGCGCTTGCGCAGCTCGCCGATCTCGTGGTCGTTGACCGCGATCTGCTCGAAGATCTTGAGGTTGCCCCGGATGCGGTCCGAGGCCTTGGGATCGAGCGGCTCGTCGGGGTCGGCCGCCACCAGCTCGCGCAGGATGCGCTTGTCCTTGGCCGCCATCTCGTTCAGGCGCAGCAGCTCGCGCAGGACCACCGGGTTCTCGCACAGGGCCTCGTAGATCAGCCACTCGCCCTGCTCGATGCGCTGGGCGATCTCCACCTCGCCCTCGCGGTCGAGGAGGGGGACGGTGCCCATCTCGCGCAGGTACATGCGCACGGGGTCGTTGGTCTTCTCGTGCGTGGCGAGACCGAACTCGGTCGTCTCGTCTTCCTTCTTGTCGAACTCGCTCGGCGCCGGATTCGAAATCGTCGCGGTTCTGGTAGCGCTCGGGCCGGTCGATGACGTCGACGCCCAGGTCGGCGAACCGCAGGTAGATCTCGTCCAGCTCGTCCGGGAGGCTCACCACCTCCTCGGGCAACATCTCGTAGATCTCGTCGTAAAGAAGATAGCCCTTCTCCTTGCCCAGCTCGATGAGCTGCTTGACTGAGCTGTACTTCTCTTCGACGGGTGTGAGGCTCGAAATCGTCAAAGTGGCTCTCCTCTCAGCTCCATCGGAATCGGGCGGACCGGAGCGTCACTCCGAGCCCGACTCGCGCCAGCCGGGACCCCCGATGCAGGCTGCGGCTCAAGCGGTCTCTTCTCTTCGCGAGAGCCGGCCGAGGCGCGCGTGATCCCCTGTGCGCTCGGCCTCCGCGATCTCCCTCTGCAGCTCCTGGCGCCGTTGTCGCTGCCAGCGATCCACCAACTTGTCGAGGGATTCGAGAGAGTCCGGTCCGTCCGGACACAAAATTCCCTTCTACCATAATCTTGGCGAACCGGGCAACTATTCCCGCCCCGTCCGCCAACCTGGAGGTCACTCGCTGGGCCTCGGGGGGGGTGCCGGCTTCTGCATAGAGAGCGCAGAACGCCTCGTAAATATTCCTGCATTCGGTGTCGAAGAAGACTTCCGGCGGCGGCAGGTACTCCAGGGGCGGAATGCGGGCGGTATCCTCCTGCTGGAAGAGCTCCTGGAGCACCTGCTCCTCGACGCTCCGGACCAGGCTCGCGCCGGATCCCGCTCGGCGAGGTGCTGACGCGCGTGCGGGCGCGGACGGCGAGGCTGCCGGGCGCCCGTCGCCTCCGCCCATGCGGCGGGCCAGCATCTCGACGGGGATCCCCAGCCGGTCGGCGGCGCCGCGGGCGTAGCCGTAGCGGAGGATGGCGTCGGGGATGGGCCGCAGCAGCTCGGCCACGGCGGTCGCGGCCTTGGCCTGGAGCTGCGGGTCGCGCAGGACGCCGGAGGGAACGAGCCGGTCGATCTCGGCCGTGACGGCGTCCTCGGCCTTGTCGACGGCCTCCCGCACGGCCTCCTCCCCCTGCTCCAGGCGCAGGGAGTCCGGGTCGTGCGAGCCCGGGAAGCGCGCCCGGCGCACGCCGAGGCCGTCGGCGAGCAGGAGCGGCAGGGCCCGCCGGAAGGCGTTCTCCCCGGCGTTGTCGCCGTCGTAGGCCACCACCACCTCCTCGGCGTAGCGCGAGAGGAGCTTCGCCTGCTCGGGGGTGAGCGCGGTGCCCATGCCGGCCACCGCATCGTCGAGACCGCAGGCGACGGTGCCGATGACGTCGAAGTAGCCTTCGCAGAGGATGGCCCGCCCGCTCTCCCGGATCTCGCGCTTGGCGTGGTGCAGCCCGTAGAGGAGCGTCCCCTTGTGGAAGCGGTCGGTCTCGTTGGTGTTGACGTACTTGGCCTTGTCGTCCCCCAGGGTGCGCCCGCCGAAGCCCACCAGCCGCCCGGAGGCGTTGTGGATGGGGAACATCAGCCGGTGGCGGAAGCGGTCGTAGAGGCTCGCCACGCTGCTCGGAGCGCGCCACCAGGCCGGCCGCTTCGAGGTCCGCCTGGGAGATGCGGGGGTGGAGGGCGCCGAGCAGGTTGCGCCAGCCGTCGGGGGCGTAGCCGAGGCCGAAGCGCTCGACGAGCTCGGAGGGATGCGCCGGTTTTCCAGGTACTCCCGGGCGAAGGAGGACTTCCGGAGCTGGTCCGTGAAGAACTCCGCCGCGGCCTGCGAGGGCGCCCTCGACGTCCTGCTCGGCGCCGGCCGCCCGCGAAGCGCGTTTCGCTGCGGCTGGGGAGCGGGATGCCGTAGCGCAGGGCCAGGGCCTCGATGGCCGCCGGGAAGTCGTCGCCGGAGGTCAGCATGTGGAGCTTGATGGCGTCGCCGCCGGCTCCGCAGCCGAAGCAGTAGAACAGCCCCTGGACCGGATCGACGCTGAAGGAGGGGGTCTTCTCCTTGTGGAGCGGGCAGAGCCCCTGGTAGCGGCGGCCGGCCTTGCGCAGGCGGGTGTGCTCGGAGGCCACGGAGACGATGTCCGCCGCGTCGCGCACCGCCTGCACGAGCTGCGGGGTGATGTTGACGTTGCCGAAGGCCATGGCCAGAAATCAGGCAAGCAGATCAGGCGAATCAGGCGCCGCGGAAGGTGACGACCGTGGCGCCGTTGCCGCCCTCGTTGGGGGCGCCCGAGCGGATCTCGGCGATCCCCCGGTGCCCTCGCAGGTGCTCGCGGACGGCCTGGCGCAGCCGGCCCGAGCCGTGGCCGTGGACCACCCGCACCTCCTTGCGCGAGGCCAGGAGGGCCTGGTCGATGTAGGCGTCGAGCTGCTCCAGCGCCGGCTCCACGCGCTGGCCGATGAGGTTGATCTCCGGCGGCACGGCGGTGGTCTCGTCGATGTCGCCGCGGGTGGCGAGCGAGGAGGAGGGGCGCATTTCCCGAAGAACGGCAGCCTCCCGGGACCTGTCTTTTGAAGACTCTGGCGCGGCCTTGGCGGGGACCAGCTCGTCCGGCCGGCAGCGCACGCGCTTGCCGCGCACCACCACCTCCGCGCGGCCGTCCTCCAGCTTTTCCAGCATTCCCTGCCAGCCGAGCCCCAGGTGGCGCACGGGCTCGCCCACCGCCAGCGGCCCCGAAGGCCCCAGCTCCTCCACGGGACCGAAGGCGGGCACCTCGGAGAACAGCGTCTGGACAGCCTCGGCGGCCAGCCCCTTCCGGCGCCCCTCCTCGAAGCGCTCGCGCAGGCGCTCTTCCTCCCGGCGCAGGCGCTCGGAGGTCTGGCGGCGGAAGTCTTCGAGCTCCGTCCGCATCTTCTTCGCCGTGTTCCGCCGCTCCTCTTCGAGCGCGGCCCGTTCTTCGGCCAGCCGGCGGCGGAGCTTCTCGGCGTCGGAATGCTCGATCTCCAGACGGTCGCGGGTCTCGGAAAGCTCCTGGCGCACCCGCTCGACCTCGGCGATCAGCCGGCGCAGGTCGCGGTGCTCGGTGCCCAGCCGGGCCTCGGCGCGGTCGAGCCAGTCGGCCGGCAGGCCCAGCCGGCGGGCGAGCGCCAGGGCCTCGCTGCCGCCCGGCGGGCCGGGGACGAGGCGGAAGGTGGGGCGGCCCGTGTCCGGGTCGAACTCCATGGCCGCGCAGGTGGCGCCGGGCAGCTCCAGGGCCGCCGCGGCGAGCTGGGTCAGGTGGGTGGTGATCACCCCCAGGCTCCCCTTTTCGAGCAGCCCTTCGAGCAGGGCCACGGCGAGGGCCGCCCCCTCCTCGGGATCGGTGCCGGAGCCCAGCTCGTCGAGGAGGATCAGGCTGTCCGAGCCCGGCCTCCTCCCACGCCTCCTTGAGGCGGAGCAGCCGGCCGCTGAAGGTCGAGCGGTCGGCCAGCAGGTCCTGCTCGTCGCCCACCGTGGCCACCAGCCGCCGGAGGAACGGCACCCGGCTTCCCGGGCCTGCCGGGCATCGGCAGGCCGCACAGGGCGAGGAGGGCCAGAATGCCGGCCGTCTTGAGGGACACGGTCTTGCCGCCCGCGTTGGGGCCGGTGACCACGAGGATGCGCCGGTCCGCCGAAAGCTCGATGTCGAGCGGCACGATGTCGGCCGAAGTGCCCGGCCTGCCCCAGGGCCTCCTCGCGGATCTCGGAGAGGGAGGGGTCGAGGAGGGGGTGGCGGGCCGCCAGGAGCCGCAGGTCGTGCCGCGCGCCGATCTCCGGGAGGCTCGCCCCGCAGCGGTCGCCGAAGCGGACGGAAGCCTGGAGGAGATCCAGGTCGCCCAGGAAGCGCGCGTGCTCCCGGAGGTCCGGCAGCGCCGCCCGCGCGGCCTCGATCAGCTCCACCAGGATGCGGTGGCGTTCGGCCTCCTCGTCCTCCACCGACTGCTGGAGCGTGTTGTTGGTCTCGACGACGTGGAGGGGCTCGAAGTAGAAGCTCTTGCCGGTGGCCGACCGGCCGTGGACCAGGCCGCCGGTGCGCCCCTTGGCGCCGGACTGGAGCACCAGCACCAGCCGGCCGCCGCGCATGGGGATGGTCTCTTCGGAAAGGTCGTCCTTGTGAGAGGAGACGAAGTCGCCCAGCTCCCGGTAGATCAGGTCGCGGGTGCGAGCGGATCTGCCGGCGCAGGGCGGCCAGCTTGGGGCTCGCGTCCTCCCGCACCTCGCCCCGGCGGTCGAGCGTGCGCTCGATCCTCCGCAGCAGGGGGTCGAGGTCGGGGAGCGCGCGCGCCAGGGTTTCCAGCCGAGGGCAGGGCGGGACCGCCTCGCGGATGCGCGTGGACGCTCCGCGAGTGGCTCTGCCCAAGTCCGCCAGACGGACGAGGTCGATCCCCTCCACGGGCGGCCGGCCGGTCGTCAGCCGGGCCAGCAGGTCGCCCAGGGGGACGTCGAAGTCCGGCACCAGCCGCCGCCGCCCACGAGGCGGGAGGCCTCCTCGAAGAGAATGCGGCGGAGGCGGAGGTCGTCCTCGTCTTCGAAAGGGAGCAGCGCGAGCACGCGCTCGCGGCCCAGGTCGCTCGCGGCGAAGCGCGAGACCACGGCCAGCAGGCTGGGGAATTCGAGCGCCTGCGCCGTGGCCTGGGAGAGGACGGAAGAGGGTGGAAAAAACGGTTCGCTCACTCGCCGGAGTGTACTACCGCCCGCGAACGGCCGGGCAGGCTCTCGGCTTCCTCGGATTCGCCCGGGCCGGCGAGCCGCCGGGCCTCGCCCAGCCGCCAGAAGCGCCTCGTCACCTCCACACACGACCCGCAGCCCGAGAGGAGGTGGCGGACGACGAGGCGGCGCTCCGCACCTTCGGTCTCGTTGCGCATGAAGCGCTCCAGAACGCCCGGATGGGGGTGGCTTCCAGTCATGGCTTTCAGCGTCCTCTTGGCTCTTCCGCCCGGTCCTTGCCCACCTGTAAGCCCTCCGAATTATGTTCCGGGGGGCTTTTTCTTGACACGCAAGTCGAGAATACCGGTCATGATATCGGGGACGATTATAGAGCACATATTGCCGCTGAGAACAATTCCTTGCGGAGAAGGGCATCGACCGGAAGAACAAAGGTGTGCCGGAGCAGAATCTCTTTTTTGAGCCAAGTCATTGATCCGCATAAGTTTGCGCTTGCCACAGGGCTCCGGAGAAGGTACATTCCGCTCATGTCGATCTTCAACGGACTTGGAAGGGCCTTACGCTGGCTCCGTGACAGACAGGGTAAGCGGCAGTACCAGGTCGCCGACGCGGCGGGTATCACCAAGGCAATGCTCTCGGCGTACGAGACCGGCAAGCAGAAGCCGTCGCTCGATACGCTGGAGAAGATCCTGGTCGCCCTGGAGTGCGATCTCAACGACCTCCACAATGCGCTCCAGATCGTCAATGAACGGCCGGAAGCCATCCGCCGTGCAGGACGGGACTGGTTTCGGGGCGGTTCCCCCGATGGCGCGCAGGAAACCGACGCGAATGGAGTGACCCTCTATCGCGTCCTCGGCGTCAACCGCCAGCTCCCGCCGCAGGAAGAGCAGGCGCTGAGCGAGATGCTCGAGGGCTTCCACAAGATGGTGCGCTACCTCCACAGCCGGATCCCTCCGGCGCCACCGGCCGAGCCGGTGGCGGCACTCGAAGAAGACGCGGGCTGACCACCGGCGGTCTCTCCGGAGACCGCCGGGTTTCCGCTCTTCTTCCTTGCGCTCGCCCGGGGAGACCCGGGAGCGGATTCGTTTCCCTGCAACGTTACGCCGGCAGGAACGCGTACCGCAGCACGAAGAGCACGGCGAGCACGTACATCAGCCAGTGCACTTCGCGGCCGCGCCGTGCCGCCAGCTTGACGAGTACGTAGACCACGATCCCCGCCGCCAGGCCGTGCGAGATGTTGAAGGTGAGCGGCATCAGGAGAGCCGTGAAGAAGGCGGGCGCCGCCTCCGTGGGGTCCGCCCAGTCGATCTCGGCGACGGCCCGCACCATCAGAATGCCGACCAGCACCAGGGCCGGAGCCGTGAGCGGCGTGAAGCCCGCGCCGTCGGGCCGGCTGATCATGGCCACGAGGGGCGTGAAGAAGAGGGAGAGCAGGAGGAGCCCTCCGGTCACCACGTTCGCCAGCCCAGTCCGCGCGCCCACCCCCACCCCCGAGCCGCTCTCGATGTAGGAGGTCACCGGCGACGTGCCGAGGAGCGCGCCGCCCACCATGCCCACGGCGTCGGCCGTGAGCGCCCGCTCGACGCGCGGCAGCTCGCCGTTCTTCATGAAACCGGCCTGGTGGGCGATCCCCATCAACGTCCCCAGGGTGTCGAAGAGGGCGAAGAAGAGGAGCACCAGGATCAGCGGCAGGTACTGGAGCTTCAAGGCGCCCAGGAGGTCGATCTGGAAGCCGGGCAGCTCGAAGCCCGGCAGGGAGGCCAGGGAGTCCGGCATCCGCGCCTCGCCGGTCAGGAGCCCGGCGGCGATCGTCACCGCGAGCCCCCAGAAGATCGCCGTCCGCACACCGAGAGCCAGGAGGACGAGCGACACCGCAAGGCCGAAGAGCGTCAGCCGCGCGGCGGGTGAGGAGAGATCGCCCAGGGCCACCAGCGTGTTCTGGTCACCCCGAACCAACCCGCCGTGCTGGAGCCCGATGAAGGCGATGAAGAGGCCGATCCCCACCGCGCCGGCGAGCTTGAGCCCCTCGGGCACGGCCCGCACCAGCACCCGGCGCGCCCCCGTAACCGTCAGGACCACGAAGACGATCCCCGCCCAGAAGACCATCCCCAGCGCCGTCTGCCAGGGCACGCCCGAGCCCACGCAGATGCCGTAGGCGAAGAAGGCGTTCATCCCCATGCCGGGCGCCAGGGCGATCGGGTAATTGGCCACGAACGCCATCAGCAGGGTGGCGAAAGCCGCGGAGAGGGCGGTGGCGAGGATGGCCCCCTGCTCCGGGATGCCGGCCGCCTTCAGGAAAAGCGGGTTCACGGCCAGGATGTAGGCCATGGTGAGGAAGGTCGTCAGCCCGCCCAGGGCCTCCCGGCCCGGCGTCGAGCCGGCCTCGCGGACGTGGAAGATCCGTTCGAGCATTGGTTTTGATCCTCGGATGCTATCTTAGCCGACGAGGTGGCCATGACTTTCGACGAGCCCAAACATCCCGAAACCGGCGATCCCGCGTACCTGTCCGTCCGCCCCATTCCTTCCGAGGAACGGCTGATCTTCGCCCTCGACGTCCCCTCGGACGAGGTGGCCCGGAAGCTGGTGACGGCGCTCGGGGAGGCGGTGCAGTTCTACAAGGTCGGCCTGGAGCTCTTCCTGGCCGGCGGCGCCTCCTTCGACCTCATCGACTGGATCGTTGGGCAGGACAAGAAGGTCTTCCTCGACCTCAAGCTCTACGACATCCCCGAGACCGTGGCCCGTGCCGTCCGCCGGTTGCGTGAGCGGCCGGTCACCTTCCTCACCGTCCATGGCGACGGCGCCATCCTGGAAGCCGCCTGCCGGGAGAAGGGGGATCTGAAGATCCTCGCCGTCACCGTCCTCACCAGCCTCGACCGGGCGGGGCTGCGGGATCTGGGCTTCCAGGGCGAGGTCTCCGATCTCGTCCTCGCCCGCGCCCGCCGTGCCTGGGAGGTGGGCTGCGACGGCGTGATCGCTTCCGGCCAGGAGGCCAAGGCCCTGCGGGATCATGTCGGAGGGGATCTGCTGATCGTCACCCCCGGCATTCGTCCTTCTGGAGACCGGCCGGCCGACGACCAGAAGCGGGTCATGACGGTCGAGGGAGCCCTGCGCGGCGGCGCCGACTACCTGGTGATCGGCCGGCCTATCCGCGATGCCGCCGATCCCTACCAGGCCGCGCTCCAGATTCAGGGCACGATCTCGGGGCTGTTCCTCTCCGCCTGACCCTGTTCGGTTTGACCCCGTTTCCTTCCCCAGATCGCCAACGCAGGCAACAGCAGCAGACCCGCCAGGGCGCCCCACAGAGAGCGGTGGAGCGGCCGGCGGTCCACGGAGAGCCGCACCCGGTGGGCTCCCGCGGGCACCTGGACCCCGATGCGGTAGAGATTGGCCGTCACCACCGGGGCGGGGCGGCCGTCGACCGTCGCTTGGAACAGGAGGTTGGAGCGCTGGACCACCAGGAGGGAGCCTCCCGGTCCCGCCACCGTCTCGATCTCCATCTCTTCCGGCCCTCTCTTGAGCACGCGGACGGTGCCGCCCGCCGAGGGCATGGGTGGTCCCGGGCGGGAGAGCACGGCGTCGGTGCGTGGATCGAACTCAGGAGTCGCGAGGCGGCGGTAGGCAGCCGGCAGGTCGCGTTCGCGGAACACCCGCCGGGCCAGGAAGACCTGGGGCGCCCGTTCCGTGACCTCGTAGATGTACAGAGAACCGCCGAAGCTGGGGACCGTCGTGAGCAGCCGGGCATGCGGCGGCACCGGCTCCAGGGGGTGGTTGACCAGCAGGCGGCTGACCCCCCAGGCGGCGAGCATACGCAGGCGCTCCGGGTTCTTGGCACGTGCCACCTGGATCTGGGCCAGGCGGGCCAGGAAGGTGTCCAGCCCCTCGGGCGCGGTGTTCAGCTCGTAGTGCAGCCGCCAGACCGGGCTGCTGAACGCGTAGAGCTCGTAGAAGGAGCGGCGCTCCAGCCAGCGGGTGTGGGGCTCGGGAAACTTTCCTTTGCGGAGGTTGGAGGGGCCGAAGAGGTAGTTGTAGTCCGGGTTGACCACCAGGGCGTCCGCCGGCACGTGGGCGAGGGCCGGCGGCGGCACGAGGTAGGGCGCCACCGCGTCCCTGGGATAGAGGGGGCTCAGCAGCCAGAGTTGGGCCGCCGCGTGGAGGCCGACGAGCAGCGCGCCGCCGACGGCCCCAGAACGGAGGGAATCGCGGCGGGTGACTCGAAAGGCGATGCCGAGCGCCGCCAGGATGGCGAGCGAGAACAGGCAGAGCCCCGCCCACCGCAGGCGCTCGTTGGCGATAAAGGCGGCGGGCCGGGCGATGAACAGGTCGAGCCAGCCCTCCGCCGCGCCCGGCGCGAGAGACAGGAATGCCCAGAACCCGGCGAAGGCCAGGGCCAGGAGCAGCAGGACCCAGCGGAAGCCCCGGCGATGGCCTTGTTGCAGCCGCTCGAACCCGATCGCGCAGAGGAGCGCCGCGCCCACCGCCACCGGCAGCCAGAACTTGACCGGGTAGCGGAGCGACTTCTGGCCCGGCAGGGTGAACAGCCACTCCGCCACCGGGTTGAAGCGGCCGAGGGACATGAAAATGCCGAAGCCGATCCCTCCCCACGCCCACCAGGCGTTCCGGCTCCGCGGCCTCCCGGAGGCCGCCACCAGGGCCAGCGCCATGAGCCCGGGGTAGAGGGAAAGGTAGTAGGGGGGCACGCCGGTGAAGAACTGAGGACCCCAGAAGCCGCCGTTGGTCAGCAGGTCCGGCCGGCCGAAGACGAAGGGGATCAGCCACTCGGCGGCTTGCCAGGGGTCGAAGCTCGACGTGGTCACGGCCCGGGCGCTGTACCCCATGTGCCCCCGGAGCGAAAGCGGAAGGATCCGCAGGAACTCGACGATCTGCGGCAGGGCGATCAGCGTGCCGCAGGCGAAAACCGCCGCGAGTAGGGCCAGCGTGCGCAACCCTGCGCCAGCCGGCCGGTCGCGCCAAACCAGCGCCATGGCGGCCAGGGCCAGCAGCAGGGCCGAGCAGCCCCGTCTGGGGATCGCCGCCCAGGATCAGCAAGGTCCAGAGCACGGCCACCAGGGGAGCGAGGAGAGCCAGGCGCCGCCCGCGCACGAGCCCCATGCAGCCGGCCACCAGGGCGGGCGCCAGGGTGACCCCGGCGATCAGGTTGAGGAAGTTGAGGTGCGAGAGGAAGAACCCCGACGTGACCCAGCAGGCCGCTCCCGCCCACGAGGCCTCCCGCCCCAGCCCCCAGCTCCGGCACAGCCAGTAGAACGGGAACGGCGCCAGGAGCAAATGCAACCAGAAGTGCGCGTTGAAGGCCCAGAAGGTGGAGCCCAGGAGGTAGAGGACGTTGGTGGGATAGAACGGCACCGCGTTCAGGTTCCCCGCGAGGGGCTGCCCCCCGGCCCGGTAAGGGTCGATGAGAGGGAAGGTGCCGCTGCGCAGGGCCTCGGCCTGCGCCTGCTTCATGGGGAAGTGGGAGTTGAGCACGTCGCGCAGGATCAACGTCTCGGTGCCCCGCACGAGCGGCAGCACGGCCACGAGGAGGAGCGCCAGCAGGGGACCGGCGTAGAGGAGGGCGGTCCGCCAGGGGCGGGACGGCGAGGGTTCGGCGGGCACGGGGCTGAAGAGTACCAAATCCTGCCCTGGCCAACAGGCCGGTCGCCTCTCCCATAGAATAGACCGGTGATCCGACCCCTCGTGCAGTCCCTGCGGCCCGCGCAATGGGCCAAGAACCTCTTCGTCCTGGCGCCGCTCGTCTTCGGCGACCTGCTGCTGGACGGCCGGGCCGCCGTCCGTGCCGGGCTCGCCGTCCTCGCCTTCTGCTGCGCCTCGAGCGCCGTCTACCTTCTCAACGACCTGCGCGACCGGGAAGAGGACCGCCGGCACCCCCTGAAGCGCCTGCGCCCGCTCGCGGCCGGCACCCTCGGTGTGTCCGCGGCCGTGGCCGGGATGACCGGGCTCGCCGCCGTGGCCGCCGCCACCTCTTTCTGGCTGGGCTGGCCGTTCGCGCTCATCCTGGGGACGTACCTTGCCATGAACGTCCTCTACACGCTCTGGTTCAAGCACATGGTGATCCTGGACGTGATGTCGATCAGCCTGGGCTTCGTGCTGCGGGTGGAGGCGGGCGGGGTGGCCGCCGGGGTCGAGGTGTCGCGGTGGCTGTTCCTCTGCACCACCTTCCTCGCCCTCTTCCTGGCCTTCTCCAAGCGCCGGCACGAGATCACCCTGCTCGCCGGGGGGGCCGCCGGGCAGCGGCCGGTGCTCGACCACTACAGCCCGGCCTTTCTGGACCAGATGATCAACGTGGTGACCGCCTCGTCCGTGGTCTCCTACGCCCTCTACGCCGTGTCGCCGGAGACGGAGGCGAAGTTCGGCACCCAGAACCTCGTCTACACGATCCCCCTGGTTCTCTACGGCGTCTTCCGCTACCTCTACCTCATGTACCAGCGGCCGGCGGAGCGCAACCCCACGGAAGCGATCCTGCGCGACCCGCCGTTCCTCATCAACATGGTGCTCTGGGGATTGACCGTGCTGTGGATCGTGTATGGCCGCCGATTCATCTGAAGCCAACCCATCTGAAGTAGGATTCGCGCCCGTGACCGAGCCCAATGCCAGCCGCGCCGCCACGGCGGTGATCATCCCTTGCCACAACGAGGAACTGACCGTGGGCAAGGTGGTGGCGGACTTCCGAGCCGTCCTGCCCGAGGCCCAGATCCTGGTCATCGACAACGCCTCGCGCGACCGCACGGCCCAAGTGGCCCGGGCTGCCGGCGCCGAGGTGATCCGCGAGCCCCGCCCCGGCAAGGGGTTCGCACTCCTTTCCGGCTTCCGCAAGGCGCGGGCCGACGGCGCGGAGTTTCTGGTGATGGTGGACGGGGACGACACCTACCCTGCCGAGGACTCCCTCAAGCTCCTCGAGGCGGCCGAGGCCGGCTGCGAGATGGTGATCGGCACCCGGCTGACGGATTACGAGGAGGGGGCTTTCCGGGCCGGCCACTCGTTCGGCAACTGGCTGTTCATCGCCCTGGTGCGGCTCCTCTTCGGGGTCAAGACCCGCGACCTGTTCTCCGGCTACCGGGTGATCTCCCGGCGCTTCCTCGAAGCCACGCCGCTGATCGCCCAGGGGTTCGAAGTGGAAGCCGAGCTGTCGCTCCAGGCCGCCGTGCGGTGCTTCCCCGTGGCGGAGGTGCCGGTGCGCTACCGCGCCCGCCCCAAGGAGAACCCGAGCAAGCTCCACACCTATCGGGACGGCTACCGCATCCTGCTCGCCATCCTCACGTTCTTCCGCGACTACAAGCCGATGACCTGCTTCGGCCTGCTGGCGCTCTTCTTCCTCGTGCTGTCGCTCGCGGGCGGGAGTGTCGTGGTCACCGAGTTCGTGCGCACGGGGCTGGTCCCCCGGCTCCCCCTGGCGGTGCTGTCGTCGGCCCTGTTCCTCCTCGCCGCCCTCTCCTTCGCCTGCGGGGTGCTGCTCTCCACGATCAACCGCCGGTCCGCCGAGCTGGCAGCTCTTATTCCTTGGAAATGATCTTGGAAGTGATTTGAAGATCCTTCTCCTTTACGAGACGGTCTACCCGGACTTCATCGGCGGCGTCGAGCACCGCAATCACGAGCTCGGAGCGGCGCTGGCCCGCCGGGGTCACGAGGTGGTGCTTTCAGGGTTCCGCAAGGCCGAGCCGGGCATCGCCCTGGTCCCGGTCCGGTCGCTCGGCACCCTGGGCACCCTCTACAACGCCTCGGGACAACGGAGCACGCGACAGGCGATCCGCTTCGCCTGGACGGTGGCGCGGGTGGACGTCCGTGAGTTCGACGTCGTCGAGACGGCGAACATGCCCTACATCCACATCTTTCCCCTGGCGCTCAAGTGCGCCCTCGCGGGCAAGCCCCTGCTGGTTTCCTGGTACGAATATTGGGGGGATTACTGGAAGGGGTACGTCGGCCGCTTCAAGGCCCCGGTCTACAAGGCCATCGAGTGGCTGACGGGGCAGCTGGGCACGGCGGCCACGGCCAGCAGCCGGCTCACCCAGGAGCGGCTGGCCGGCCAGCGGCGGCGTGGCGGAGGGAAAGACGGCGGCGTCGAGCTGGTGCCCTGCGGCATCCACGTGGACGAGGTGCGGGCTGCGGCGCGGGTTGACGAGAAACATTCTCAGGCTCATAAGGGCGAAGCGCCGCCCCTCGTCTACGCCGGCCGCGTCCTGCGGGAGAAGCGGATCGACCTGCTGCTGCGGGCCGTGGCGCTCCTCGCTCCCCGGCATCCCGGAACCCTGCTGACCGTTTTCGGCGACGGTCCCTACCTCACGACCCTGGTGCGCCTGGCGGCGGAGCTGGGGATCGCGAAGCGGGTGGACTTCCGGGGGCACGTCGAGACCAACGTCGAGGTCTGGGAGAGCCTGGGAAAGGCGCGCATCGCCGTCCAGCCCTCGGAGCGGGAAGGGTTCGGCCTGTTCCCCCTGGAAGCCATGGCCGCCGGTCTCCCCGTCGTCTACTGCGAATCCCCCGAGAGCGCCGTGCCCGAGCTGGTCCGCCACGGCGTCGAGGGGGTGTGCACGCCTGCCGACCCCGCGGCTCTGGCGGAGGCCCTCGACCGGTTGATGATGGACGGCGAGGAGTGGTCCCGCTTGCGCCGCAACGCCATCGAGCGGGCGTCAGGCTACGACTGGGACGAGATCGCGCGGCAGATCGAGACGGCCTGCGCGCGGCTGATCCGAAAATCCTAGGCACCCTCGGGCTCAGAGCCGGCCCGTAATCCAGCACCCCCCCAACACGCGGGAGCCCTGGTAGAAGACGGCGGCCTGGCCGGGGGTGACGCCGCGCTGGGGGTGCGCGAAGTCGATCTCCACCCGTCCCTCTCCCAACGGACGGATGCGGGCCTCGACTCCGGGGTGGCGGGAGCGGATCTTGACGGTGGCCTCGACGGGACCCTGAGGGGCCGGGCCGATCCAGTGGAGGCGCTCGCCGTGGAGGCCGGGGGCGAGGAGATCCTTCTCCTCGCCGACCACCACGCGGTTCTCGCCGGGCTCGATCTGGAGGACGTAGAGCGGGTTCGGCGCGGAGAGCCCGAGGCCGCGCCGCTGGCCGACGGTGTAGCGGTAGTAGGGCTGCCCCTCGCCCAGCTCCTCGCCGGTGGCGTTCACGAGAACGGCCGGCTCGGGAGCGGCGCGGGGGAAACGCTCCGGGTTGGCGGCCACCTGCTCCTCCACGAACTCGCGGATGCCGCCGGAGACGAAGCAGACCTCCATGCTCTCGCCCTTCTCGGCCACCACGAGGCCGGCCTCGCGGGCGATCTCCCGCACCTGGGGCTTCGACATCTCGCCCAGGGGGAAGAGAGAGGCCGCGAGCTGCTCCCGGGTCAGCTCGAAGAGGTAGTAGCTCTGGTCCTTGTCCGCGTCGAGCGCCGTGTGCAGCTCGGGGCCGTCCGGCCCTTCGAGGATGCGGGCGTAGTGGCCGGTCGCCACCCGCCCGGCGCCGAAGCTGCGGCGCGCGGTCGAGCAGGAGGTCGAACTTCACCCAGGTGTTGCAGCGCACGCAGGGGCTCGGGGTCCGGCCGGCGAGGTAGTCCTCGACGAAGGGATCGACCACCTTGTCGCGGAACTCCTCGGTCCATGCGCAGGGTGTAGTGGGGGATGCCCGCCTGCTGGGCCACCCGCCGGGCGTCTCCGAGGTCGAGCGCGCCGCAGCAGCGGCCGTGGGCCTCGACGCCCGACTGGTCCCAGAGGAGCATGGAGAGGCCGACCACGGGCACCCCCTGCTTGGCCAGCAGCCAGGCGGTGACCGAAGAGTCGAGGCCGCCGCTCATGGCGACCGCGGTCATCTCGGGGGTACCGCTCATCGCTACCGCCTCTCCGGAGATGGCGGCGAAACCCGGCGCAGCTCCGCCACCTCGCGCTCCAGGGCGTCCAGGAAGGCGTCGACGTCCGCCGATCGTGTTGGTGATCCCGAAGCTGATCCGCAGGGACGAGAGCGCCTCCTCGCGCGGCAGCCCGATGGCGAGCAGCGTCTTGCTCGGCTCGACGGTGCCCGACGAGCAGGCCGAGCCGGTGGAGACGGCGAAGCCCGCGAGGTCGAGGCGGATCAGCAGCGCACTCGCCCTCGACGCCCGGGAAGGCCACGTGCGAGGTGTTGGGCAGCCGCGGCGAGGCCTGGCAGTGGAAGAGGACGTCCGGCATCCGGTCGGCCAATCCGGCCTCGAAGCGGTCGCGCAGGCCGCCGAGATGAGCTCCGCCGCTCCGCCAGCTCCTCGCCGGCCGCGGCCGCCGCCTCGCCGAAGCCCGACCAGGGCCGGCACGTTCTCCGTGCCCGCCCGGCGCCGCCGCTCCTGGCCGCCGCCCACCAGGTAGGGAGACAGCTCGAGCGCCCTTGCGTCACCCAGAGCGCCGCGGCGCCGAGCGGGCCATAGAACTTGTGGGCGCCGAGAACGAGGTAGTCGACCCCCAGCTCGTCGACGTCCACCGGGCATCTTGCCCACGGCCTGCACGGCGTCGCAGAGCACGAGGATCGCCCCGCTCGCGGCAGGCCGCGGCCACCTCGGCCACGGGCTGGATGGTGCCAAGCTCGTTGTTGGCGAGCATGAGGGCGACGAGCCGCGTGTCCGGCCGCAGGGCGGCGAGCACCTCGGCGGCGGAGACGACGCCCGTCCGCTGCCAGGGGACACCCGCGTCACCTCCAGCCCGGCCTTTTCGAGCCGCGCCGCGCCCTCGCGGATCGACGGGTGCTCCACGGCGGAGATCACCACGTGCCCGTTCCCCGAGTCCGCCAGCTGGAGGAGGACGGCGTTGTTGGCCTCCGTGCCGGAGGCGGTGAACACCACCTCCGGCGGCCGGCCGCCCAGGAGCGCCGCCACCTTCTCCCGCGCCTCCTCGACGGCGTTGCGGGCCGCCTGCCCGAAACGGTGCACGGACGAGGGATTGCCGTGCCGGTCACCCAGCCAGGGGAGCATGGCCTCCCGCACCCGGGGGTGGAGCGGCGTGGTGGCGTTGTTGTCGAGGTAGACAGCGTTGCAGGTAGATAGCGTTGAGGTACACGGCGTCCATGAGGAGAGGTATTGTAAACCCTCGCCCGGCTCACCCGGCACGCATGTTGCGTCGATCCGGCCAATCCGGGGGTCGTTCCATTCCCGGCTTCAGAAGGTGAACGAATGCGCCGATTCCGTCCGTTGACGATCCTCCCGCTCCTGCTCGCCGCCCTCTTCCTGTCGTCCGCCGCCGTGTCCCCGGCCGCCGCCGCGCCGCAGGCGAAGGTGGATCGCAAGGCGCGCAAGGAGGCGATCCAGAAGCTCCCCGAGAAGTACCAGAAGTGGTTGACCAGGTGGACCTTCTGATCACCGACACCGAGACCGACACCTTCCTGGCCCTGGAGAAGGACTACCAGCGCGACGCCTTCATCAAGCGCTTCTGGGAGGCGCGCGACACCTACAAGTCGACGGCCCGCAACGAGTTCCAGGACCGCTGGGAGGCCAACGTCGAGCAGGCCCAGGCGTTCTTCGGCAACCTGGAAGACGACCGTTCCCGCATCCTGCTGCTCAACGGCAACCCCAGCCTGCGCATCGAGTCGCGCTGCTCGACCATCCTCTGGCCCCTGGAGGTCTGGTCCTACCCGCAGCGACCGTATCCGCTCGCAGTTCGTCGTGGTCTTCTACCGCAAGTGGGGCGTGGGGCCTTTCCGGATCTGGTCCTCGGTCGAGGGGCTGGCCGCCCTGTTCTTCGAGCGGCGCGGGGAGCGGCGGCACCGCCCCCGACCTTTCCGCCGTGGCCAGCGGCTGCAAGGACGGCGACCAGCTCGCCGGCGGCATCAGCTGGGTGCTCCGCCAGGGCATGGGCTACGACATGCTCCAGCAGCGGATCGATGGCGAAGCCCGAGGACCAGCCGGGGGAGTGGGTCTCGTCCTTCAGCTCCTACTCGACCGAGATGCCCGAGGGCGCCGTGCCCTTGCAGGCCAAGCTGACCCTCGACTACCCGGGGCGCTACCAGAACCGCACCGTGCTCCAGGGGCTGGTCAGCGTCTCCCTGGCTTCGGCCGCGAAATCGAGCTTCGGCGGCGCCAACACCTACAACCTGCTGCTCAACGGCGAGATCCTGCAGAACGGCGAGCTGTTCGACAACTTCCGCTACAAGTTCGACTTCCCGGGCACCTCGGTGGCTCCGGGAGAGGGCGAAGAGGCCGAGGGGCTGCCGGTGGTCTTCCAGCGCTACCTGCGGCCGGGCGAGTACAAGATGGTCGTCAAGGTCGAGGACCTCAACTCCGGCAAGATCTTCCGCGAGGAGCGCTCTCTCTCGGTGCCGGCCTCGGACCGGGTGGCGCCGGCGCCCGTCTCGCCCGACGCGGACGAGATGAGCACCAAGCTCCTGGCCGAGGCCAACGCCGCCATCTCGAACGGCGAGACGACGCCTGAAGCTGGTCCGCCCCTTCGGCGAGCTGCAGACCGGCATGCTGCGCTTCGACACCCTGACCACCGGCCCGAACATCGGCAAGGTCACCTTCTCGCTCGACGGCAAGCCGGTGCTCACCAAGAAGAACCCGCCCTACAGCGTGGAGCTGGACCTGGGGAACATCCCTCGCCCCCGCACTCTGACGGCCAAGGCCTTCGACGCCGCCGGCGCCGAGCTCGCCTCGGACGAGATGGTGATCAACTCGGCCGCCAACCGCTTCCAGGTGCGCCTGGCCGAGCCGCTCAAGGGGAAGCGCTACCAGGGGAGCCTGCTGGCCCGAGCCGACACCGACGTGCCGGACGGCCAGACCGTCGAGCGGGTCGAGTTCTTCCTGAACGAGACGCGGGTGGCGACCCTCTACCAGCCGCCCTGGCAGCAGCCGATCGTGCTCCCCAAGGGCGAGGAGATCGCCTACGTGCGGGCCGTGGCCTTCCTCACCGACGGCAACTCGACCGAGAACCTGGTCTTCGTCAACGCGCCCGACGACCTGGCCGAGGTCAACATCAACTTCGTCGAGCTGTACACCACGGTGTTCGACCGCCAGAGCCGGCCGGTCGAGGGGCTGGAGCAGAAGGACTTCACGGTCAGCGAGGACGGCGCCAAGCAGGAGATCGCCCGCTTCGACCGGGTGACCGACCTGCCGATCCACGCCGCCGTGACGCTCGACGTCTCCGGCTCCATGGAGGACAGCCTGGACAAGGCCCGCCAGAGCGCGCTCGAGTTCTTCCAGCAGCATCATGCGGCCCAAGGACCGGGCGGCCGTCATCACCTTCAACGACCACCCGAACCTGACGGTGAAGTTCACCAACGACGTGCCCACCCTGGCCGCCGGCCTGGCCGGCCTCAAGGCCGAGCGCGGCACGGCGCTCTACGACAGCATCATCTTCACCCTCTACTACTTCAACGGCGTCAAGGGGCAGCGCGCCGCTGCTCCTCCTCTCGGACGGCAAGGACGAGGGGAGCCGCTTCACCTGGGAGGACGCCCTCGACTACGCCCGGCGGGCCGGCGTCACCATCTACGCCATCGGCCTGGGCGACGTGGACAAGAAGAAGCTGAACCAGCTCGCCGAGGAGACCGGCGGCCGAACGTTCTTCCTGAAGACCGTCGGCAGAGCTCGCGGGCATCTACACCCAGATCGAGAAGGAGCTGCGCTCGCAGTACCTGATCGCCTACCAGTCCACCAACACCACCGGCGGCAGCACCTTCCGGGCGGTGGATCTGAAGGTGCTGAAGCCGGGGATGGAGGCCAAGACGATTCGCGGTTATTACCCGTGAAGATTACCCGTGAAGATTACCCGTGAATACTACCCGTGAATACTACCCGTAGAGGGCATCCAATGCGGCCAGTCCTTGCGGTCTTTGCGGTCCTTGGGGTCCTTCTCTCGACGCCCGCCGAGGCCTTCCACCCCTACGACCGCAAGGTCCCGCCGGGCGAGGCCGAGGCCCTTGCGAAGCTCCCGGAGCGTTACCAGGCCTGGATCCAGGAAGTCGACGTCCTCCTCGGCGAGGAGGAGCGGGCGGTGTTCCTGGCCCTGGAGAAGGACTACCAGCGGGACGCCTTCATCAAGCGGTTCTGGGAGGTGCGCGATCCCCTGCCGAGGACGGCGCGCAACGAGCTGAAGGAGCGCTGGGAAACCAACGTCCGCCAAGCCCGGGAGGCGTTCAAGGACTTGACGGACGGGCGCTCGCGGGTGCTGCTTCTCAACGGCACGCCGGAGGAGCGGGTGGAGTCTGGTTGTTCCCTGGTCCTTTCGCCCATGGAGGTCTGGTTCTACACGCGGAGCGAGCAGACCCTGGGGGAGCTGGCCGTGGTGCTCTACCGCAAGTGGGGGACGGGGCCGTTCCGGGTTTGGCACCCGGCCGAGGGGCTCGACGCGCTCTTCGCCAAGTCCGTCCTGGAGACCGGAGATGAGACGGCGGCGCCCACCGCAGGGGCTCAGCGCGCGGGCGGCCGGGGCGGCAGCGAGGGATCGAGAGGGGGAGGCCCAGGTGGCCCCGGCAGCGCCAGCGGGGGCGGCATCGGCAGCCGCCGGCACTCCCTGGAGGAGATCACCTCCCTGACCGGCGGCTGTGGCGACTTCGACCATGCCCGCAAGATCGTGGCCGGCATCGCCTGGGTCTCCGCGCAGAGCTGGGACCTGCTGGAAGCCAAGGTCGTGGCGCGCCGGGAAGGGCCGGGGCGCGAGTGGATCTCGGCCTTCAACTCCTACTCGACGGACGTGCCCGCGGACGCCGTGCCCCTGCCCGCCCGGCTGGACCTCTCCTACCCGGGCCGGTTCCAGAACCGCACCATGGTGCAAGGGGTCGTGGCCGTGCCCGCGGACGCCGCCGGGCAGGCGGCCCTGGGGGAGGCGCACTCCTACAACCTCCTCCTGACCGGCGAGGTGCTGAGGGACGGCGAGCTGTTCGACAGCTTCCGCTACAAGTTCGACTTCCCCGTCTCCGCGGAGCCCCCGGCAGACACCGGCTCGATCCCCCTCGCCTTCGAGCGCCCCCTGAGGCCGGGCGATTACACGCTGGTTCTGAAGGTCGAGGACGTCAACTCCGGCAAGCTCTTCCGCGAGGAGCGGGCGATCTCCGTGCCCGTGATGGACAACGTGATGGACAACGTAATGGACAACGTGGTGGCGACGATGGCGGCGAGGGGCGGCGAGGACGTGGAGACCACCCGCATCCTGGCCGAGGCCAACGCGGCTTTGAAGAGCGGCGAAACCACCATCCACCTCGTCCCCCCCGTGGGCCAGCTCCAGACCGGCATGCAGCGCTTCGACACCCTGACGACGGGAGATTCGGGGATCGAGAAGGTGACCTTCTTCCTGGACGGCAAGCCGGTGCTCACCAAGAAGGGGCCGCCCTACAGCGTGGAGCTGGACTTGGGCAACGTCCCGCGCACGCGGACGCTCGCCGTGGCCGCCTACGACGCGGCCGGAGACGAGGTCGCGGCCCACGAGTTGCTGGTCAACTCCGCCGGCCACCGCTTCCGGGTCCGCCTGGCGGAGCCCCGCAAGGGGCAAGCGCTACGAATCGAGCCTGCTCGCCCGGGCCGAGGTCGAGGTGCCGGAAGGGGAGACGGTCGAGAGGCTGGAGCTGTACCTCAACGAGACCCGGGTGGCCACCCTCTATCAGCCGCCCTACGTCCACCCGGTCGTCCTCCCCAAAGGCGAATCCCTAGCCTACGTGCGGGCCGTGGCCTTCCTGGCGGACGGCAACAGCACCGAGAACGTGGTCTTCGTCAACGGGCCCGATTACCTGGAAGAGCTCAACGTGGACCTGGTGGAGCTGTACACCACGGTGCTCGACCGCCAGGGGCGGCCGGTGCCCGCCGGCGCCGGGCTGACGGCGAAGGACTTCACCGTGGCCGAGGACGGCGCCCGCCAGCAGATCGTCCGCTTCGAGCGGGTGACCGACCTGCCCATCCACGCCGCCGTGGTGCTCGACGTTTCGGCCTCCATGGAGAAGAGCCTGGAGAAGGCACAGGCCGCGGCCCTTCAGTTCCTCCAGGGGACCGTCCGGCCCAAGGACCGCGCCGCCGTCATCACCTTCAACGACCACCCCGCGCTGGCCGTCAAGTTCACGCGCGACCTGAACGCCCTGGCCGGGGGCCTGGCGGGGCTCAAGACCGAGCGCGGCACGGCTCTCTACGACAGCCTCATCTTCTCCCTGTACAACTTCAACGGCTTAAGCGGCCGCCGGGCCATCCTCCTCCTCTCGGACGGCAAGGACGAGGGGAGCCGCTTCACCTACGAGGAGGCCCTTGAGCTCGCCCGCCGGGCCGGGGTCACGGTCTACGCCATCGGCCTGGGGGAGGACGTGGAGAAGCGGAAGCTCGCCAGGATCGCCGAGGAGACCGGCGGCCGGGCCTTCTTCCCCCGGGAGGCGGACGAGCTGGCCGGCATCTACGCCGCCGTCCAGGAAGAGCTGCGCTCGCAGTACCTGATCGCCTACCAGTCCACCACCGCCCGCACCGACCCCGGCTTCCGCGTGGTGGACCTGAAGGTGGGCCGGCCCGGGCTGGAGGCGAAGACCCTCCGAGGCTATTACCCATGAGAGACCTCAGGTAGGATCGCCGCCGATGCACCCGACCCTCCGATCTCCGCTGTCCGTGCTCGTCCTTGTTTTGTCCGTGTCCGCCCCTGCCCTCCGTGCCCAGCCCCAACCGGATCTCTCTTCCAAGTACACGGCCTGGCTCGAAGAGGTGGCGATCCTCATGTCCCCTCAGGAAAAGACGGCGTTCCTGGGGCTGGGCAAGGACTACCAGCGCGATGCCTTCATGCGCCGCTTCTGGCAGGTGCGCGACCCGTTCCCCCAGACCCCCGTCAACGAGCTGAAGGAGCGGTGGGACGAGCGGGCGAAGCTGGCGCGGGAGCGTTTCGGCAACCTGACGGACGACCGGGCGCGGGTGATCCTCTTCAACGGCGAGCCGTCGGACGTGTTTCAGGCCAAATGCGACGTGCTCCTCCCCGTCGAGCTGTGGAGCTACCCGGGCACCGAGCGCATCCGGGGCAGCTTCACCGTGGCCTTCGTCTCCCGCGGCGGCTCGCCCAAGGGGCCGTACCGCCTCTGGTCGCCCGGCGAAGGGGTGGAGTCCCTCCTCTCGCTCGACCTGCGGACGCGGCTTCAGGACCAGGGGCGAGGGCTCGCCGCCATCGCCGAGCTGTGCCCGCGCGGCGAGGACACGGCGTCGCGGCTGGCGGAGTCGCTCGACTGGGTGCGCGCCGAGGAAACCCTCAAGCTCATCCCCAAGCCGAGCGAGGAGTGGCTCTCGACCTTCGCCTCCTTCTCGACCGACGTGCCCGAGGGGGCCGCGTCCTTCCCGGCCCAGGTCGACCTCTCCTTCCCGGGGCGCTTCGGCAGCCGCACGGTGGTGCAGGGCCTGGTTTCCGTGCCGCGCGAGGCCGTGAAGCCGGAGCGCATCGAAGGGAGCGCCACGGCCCTCTACGCCTTCATCGTGGACGGCGAGGTGATCTACAAGGGCGAGCTGTTCGAGCACTTCCGCTACCGGTTCGCGCTGCCCGAGGCGGAGGTCACGGTGGAGCGCATCCCCATCGTCTTCCAGCGCTTCCTGCGGCCGGGGAGCTACTCGCTGGTGCTCAAGATCGAGAACACGGCCGGCAAGCGCTTCTTCCGCGAGCAGCGGGAGCTGGAGGTGCCGTCGGCGCCCACGGCTCCGCCGCCGGTGCAGACCGTCGCCGAGGCGCCCGCCACCCAGGCGGGCAACCTCGCCGAAGCTAACGCCGGGAGCAGTCTCCGACGAGGAGACCATCCGCATCCTCGCCCCGCCCCCCGGCCTGCTCACCGGCAAGCTGCGGGTCGAGGCGGTGACGCCCGAGACGGCGACGGGGATCGCCCGGGTCAGCTTCGAGCTGGACGGCCAGCCCGTGCTCACCAAGTCGAAGCCCCCCTTCAGCGTCGAGCTGAACCTGGGCGACGCAGCCGCGCATCCACACCCTGAAGGCCCTGGCCCTGGGACGCCACCGGCGAGACCGTGGCCGAGGACGAGATCCTGCTCAACGTCGGCCCCCACCGCTTCGCCGTTCGCCTGGTCGAGCCGCAGCCGGGGAAGGCCTACAAGTCCAGCCTGCGCGCCCAGGCCCAGGTGGAGGTTCCCGAGGGGGACGAGCCTCGACCGGGTGGAGATCTTCCTCAACGACGACCTCGTCGCCACTCTCTACCAGCCCCCGTTCGTCCAGCCCGTGCTCCTCTCCCAGAGCAAGGAGATCACCTACGTCCGTGCCGTGGCCTATCTGAAAGACGGCAGCGCGACCGAGGACCTGGTGCTGATCAACGCGCCGGAATTCAGCAAGCAGGTGGACGTCCAGTTCGTCGAGCTCTACACCTCGGTGGTGGATCGGCAGGGGGCGGCCGGTCGAGGGGCTCGCCCAGAAGCGACTTCACCGTCCTCGAAGACGGCGAGCCGCAGCAGATCCGCCGCTTCGAGAAGGTGCAGGACGTCTGCCGATCTACGCCGGCATCCTGCTCGACACCTCGGCCTCCATGGGCGAGGGCGAAGGCGAAAAGCTGGAGGCGGCCGTGCGCGGCGCCCTGAGCTTCTTCCAGAAAGTCATCACTCCCCAAGGACCGGGCGGCCGTGATCACCTTCAGCGACCAGCCGAACCTCGCCGTGCGCTTCACCAACCAGGAGCCGGTGCTCGCGGGCGGGCTCGCCGGCCTCACCGCCGACGGGCAACACGGCGCTCTACGACAGCCTGATCTACGCCCTCTACTACTTCGGCGGGATCAAGGGGAAGCGGGCGATCATCATCCTCTCGGACGGCCAGGACGAGGGGAGCCGCTACCCCTACAACGACGCCCTGGAGTACGCCCGCCGGAGCGGCGTGGCCCTCTACACGGTGGGGATCGGCCTGTCGTCCCGGGAGTCGGACGTGCGCCTCAAGCTCTCCCGCCTGGCCGACGAAACCGGCGGCCGCTACTTCTTCATCGAGCGCGCCAGCGAGCTCGAAGGAATCTACGACTCCATCCAGAAAGAGCTGCGCTCCCAGTACCTGCTCGCCTACCAGTCGTCCAAGGAAGTCGAGGAGGCGGACCGCGAGAAGTTCCGCACCGTCGAGGTGAAGATGGCGAAGCCGGGGCTGGAAGCGAAGACCCTCCGAGGGTATTACCCCTGACGGCCCCCTCGAGGAACCTGCCCGGCCTGATCCTGGCCTCGGGCTCTCCCCGCCGCCGCGAGCTGCTGGGCGGGCTGGGGCTGCGCTTCACCGTCCGTTCGGCGGACATCGACGAGACGCCCCTGGCCGGCGAGGCGCCGGCGGACACCGTGCTGCGCCTCGCCAAAGCCAAGGCGGCGGCTCAGGCCCATTCCGGCGAGCTGGTGCTGGCGGCGGACACGGTGGTGGTGCTGGACGGCGAGCTGCTGGGCAAGCCCGCGGACCCCGCCGACGCCCGCCGCATGCTGGCCCGCATTGCCGGCTGGGAGCACACAGTGCTCACCGGCGTGGCCCTGGAGGAGCCGGACCGGGACCGGAGGGCTTCCGCCGTTGAGTCCTCGCGAGTGAGGATGGCCCCGCTGTCGCCCGAGGAGATCGCGTGGTACGTGGACACCAGAGAGCCCATGGACAAGGCCGGCTCCTACGCCATCCAGGGGATCGGGGCGCTGTTCGTGGAAGAGGTCTTCGGCAACTACACCAACGTGGTGGGCCTGCCCCTGCCCTTGACGGGACGGCTGTTCCGGGAGTTGGGGTACGGGCTGCTGGATTTCCGGTGACAGGCGGCGCCAATTGGGCGCTTAGCCTGACTGGGACGCCCGGCGAAGCGTAACATCTGGAGCGTCTCGCCAATGGGTGGTCTGCCATGCAAAAGAAAAAGCCGAATCTGGTTCGCCGCTTCTTGCGCGCGCTGGGACCTGGCATCATCACCGGTGCCGCCGATGACGATCCAGCCGGGATCGCGACCTACTCGATCGCCGGGGCGCAGTTCGGGACCGGGTTGCTCTGGCTGGCGCCGTTGACGTGGCCGCTGATGGCGGCCGTCGAGAGCATGTGTGCCCGCGTAGGGTTGGTGACCGGCGGCGGCCTGATGGACGCGCTCCGCCGGAAGATCCCCCGGCCTGTCCTTTTTGCCGCCGCGGCGGCGCTCTTCGCCGCCAACACCTTCAACGTCGGAGCCGACCTCGCCGGGATGGCCGATGCCGCGGAGCTGCTGACCCGCATCGACTCGCGCGTGTGGATCGTCGTCTTCGGCCTCCTCATCGCCTGGACGACCATCGCCCTGCACTACGCCGCCATCGCCCGGATCTTGAAGTGGCTGGTCCTGGTGCTCTTCGCCTATATCGTGGCGGCCTTCTCCCTCGGCCCGGACTGGAGCGAGGTGGCGCGCGCGACCTTCGTGCCGAGCTTCCCGCGGAGCGCCGGCGCCTGGGCGACCATCGTCGCCATTCTGGGCACCACCATCAGCCCGTACCTGTTCTTCTGGCAGACGTCGGAGGAGGTCGAAGAGGAGAAGGCCATGGGGCGCAAGACCCTTTCTGAGCGGCTCGGTGCCACCCGCGACGAGCTCCGGGCGAGCCACCTGGGCGTCGGCGTGGGCACCTTCTTCGGCAATGTGACGTTCTTCTTCATCATCCTGACGACCGCGTTGACGCTCCACCGGCACGGGATCACGCAGCCGGCAACCACGGCCGAGGTCGCATCGGCGCTCCGGCCGATCGCGGGCCCTTTCGCCACGCTCTTGTACACCGTCGGCATCGTGGGGTTGGGCGCTCTGGCGATCCCGACGCTCGCCGGCTCGGCGGCCTACGCGCTCGCGGAGATGTTCGGGTGGAAGGAGGGGCTCGAAGAGCGGCTCTCGGGAGCGCCGGGCTTCTATGGCGTGTTCGCCCTCTCCATCGGCAGCGCCATGGCGATGGCCTTTGCCGACTTCAGCGCCGTGCGTGCGCTCTACATTTCCGCGGTCGTCAACGGTCTCCTCGCCCCCTTCCTGCTGGCCGGGATTCTCGCGGTCGCCTCCGACCGCCGGATCATGGAGGGACAGCCAAGCTCACGGCTCGCCCAAGCGACGGTCTTGTTCACGGCGCTCGCCATGTTGGCCGCGGGGGCGGCGATGTTTTTCGTCTGACGTTTTCCTGTCACACCAGCGCACCGGAGGCTTCCTGGCCGGAGCGGGATAGGGTAGCCGCCGGCGCGTTCTCGATGATCGCGCGAGCCATCGGGCCCCCAGGAGCCGTGGCGTTCAGCCTGGCAACCCCCTGAGCCCTCACCCCCCGTACTTGATCGGGTCGCCCAGCTCGTCCAGCGAGAAGTTGGCCATGATCTGGTGGCCGTTGAAGTCGAGCACCCGCATGTCCTCCACCTCGCCCCCTTCCCGGATCAGATCCCGCGCCACGTTCTCGTAGGAGTCGCCGTAGCGGTCGCGGACGGCGTCCTGGGCGACCTCGTAGGCGATGAACTTGTCGATCCCCTTGTAGCGCAGCTTGCTGACCAGGCGCTCGTCGGTCAGCTTGGGGTAGGTGGAGAGCAGCAGGATCGGCCCGCTGCCCATGAAGACCAGATAGGCGCGCATCGGTCTCGGGCTCATGGAATCCCCTCCTCAGGCGACGACAGTTCAGGCAACGAAATACGCGCTGGCGCGGACCTGGAGCCGGGCGCGCGGCTCGAAGCCGCTCCCCACCAGGGCGAAGGCGCTGGTGCTGCCGAGGATGGGCAGCACGATCCAGCCGTCGAAGCTCTCGCCCCCGGCATAGGGCGGCACCACGGGCTCGATCTCGGCGATCTTGGTCCAGTGGTCCTCGTCCGGATCGAACGAGGACCGCAGCTCCACGTAGGCGCGGTCGAGGTCGATGGTGCGCTGGCCCGAAGGGTGCCAGATGGAGAAGACGAAGCGGACCTCGTCGTACGCGCTGGTGCCGAGGAAGGCCTTGCCGGCCACCATCAGGGGGAACGTGAAAGAGCCCGCCGTGTCGGTGGCGTAGATCTCGGGCGTGGGGTCAAAGACCACCTGCCGCGGGGGCGTCGGGGTCGTCGTGCTCATCTCTCCTCCTCGGGGGAAGCACTGCCGCTGGGATTGCGGGCGATTGCCAGGGCGTGGCCGATGCGCCGGCGGGATTCTGTTTCGTCGGGCCCGGCGCCCAGGAGCGGGGCCGCCATGCCGAAAGCCACGGCGCCCACCCGGGCATAGGCCGGGATCTCGTCCACGCCGAAACCGCCGGCGGCGAGCATGGGAATGTCGCCCAGAGGTCCGCGGACCCGGGCGAGGTAGTCCGGCCCTCCCACGGGGGGGAGCGGGAAGACCTTCACCACGTCCGCGCCCAGCTCGTGGGCGGCGACGATCTCGGTGCACGTCAGGGCTCCCATGACCAGGAACAGCCCGGCCTGCCGGGCCTCCCGCGCCACGTCGGCGCTGACGTTGGGGGTCACCAGGAAGCTCGGCTCCGGCCGCCACCGCCTCGCGCGCACGGGCGGTGGTGGTGACGGTGCCCATGCCATACCAGGGCGGCCCCTCGCCGGTTCTGGATGCCAGAAGCTCGCGGACGAGCCCGGAGGCGCCCGGCACGCTGAAGGTGATCTCGATCAGCTCCACGCCCCCGGCGGCCAGGGCCAGAGCCTGAGCCTTGGCCTCGGCGAGGGAGGCGGTGCGCACGACGCCGATCACCGGGGACCGGCGCAGGCTCGAGGCGACTTGATCTCGGAGTTGAACGGTGGCAGCCATTGCAGGGCCGGAGTCTATCACCACAACCCCACCCCGCTGGAGCCCAGATTCCTACTGGGAAAGTGCACCCTTCCGAGGTATCATGGGCGCACGCGTTCGAGGGGAGCGCCTCTTTAAGCGGGATATGAACGGCAGATGGCAGTGTCCGATCAACCGGTAGGAAGAGAGTCGCTGGATCAGCTCCTGCGACGGCTCCGCCCGAGACTGAAACAAGTTCTCGGGCGGTACCGTATTCCCGCGCACGACGCGGAGGATCTGGTCCAGGAAGCTCTCATCTCCACCATCCAGAAGTGGGACGTCATCCAGGACCCTGAAGCCTGGCTGCTCGTGACCCTGCGGAACCGGTGTGTCGTCTACTGGCGCAAGCGGCGCAACAGCCTCTACAACTCGGTCGACACGGCCATCCTGGAGCTCCTCTCCGAGCCGGTGGCGGCACCCCAGGAGCGCTCCGAGCTGCTGTGGGACCTGAACAACCTCCTCGAAGAGCTGCCGCCGCGCTGCCGCAAGCTCCTGCGCCTGCGCTACGGCCTGGGCTTCGATTCGAGCGAGGTGGCCGAGCGGATGGGCTACCACCCGTCCAGCGTGCGCAAGGTGGCGCGCCGCTGCATGGCCGCCCTCACCTACCAGATGGTCGCCCGCGGCTTCACCAAGATCCCCGTCCCCCCGGAGGATGACGATTCGGACGCGTAGGCCCTCACCCCTACCCCTCTCCCGGCCCGCCGCCCGCCCCTGCCGGGGAGAGGGGTCGAAGCAGAGCTGGTGGAAGCTCGTAGGGTGCGCTGTGCGCACCAGAAACGTCCGTCATGGTGCGCGCAGCGCACCCTACAGACTCTCTTTGATTTCTCCCTCCTCTCCCTGGCCGGTGGGTGGAGGGCTGGGAGAGGAGGGCCGGGGAGGTGAGGGCCTCAGCGCCCCTTCGATCCGCCGGCAGATCCCCCGCAGGATCCGCACGTCCCGGCTGTCCGGCGCCGCCCGGGCGGCCAAGCGGCGGAGGTCGCGGATCACCCCGGGGAAGCTGTCGTCGCGGGCGAAGCCGACCTTCTCCATGACGCCCGCGGCGTGGCCGAGCAGGCCGTCGATCTCGGCGGCGGTGGCGGGCGGCACCTCGTCCGTCACCGTGGCCGGCGTCTCGCCCCGGGCCACGAACAGCTCATAGGCGAGGATCAGCACGGCCTGGGCGAGGTTGAGCGTAGGCTGCACTGGTGAGCAGGGGATGGAGACCACGGCGCTCGCGAGAGCCAGGTCGTCGTTGGTCAGCCCACCCACCTCCGGACCGAAGACCAGGGCCGTGGGGGTTCCCGGCGCATCCTGACCCAGCCAGGCCGGCAGCTCGCGGGGGGTGAGGATGGGGATGCCCAGGCTCCGGTCCCGCGTCGAGGTCGTGCCGATCACCCGCCGGTAGGGCGCCAGCGCCTCGCGCAGGGTGGGCACGCGGACCGCATTTTCCAGGAGGTGCCGGGCGCCCACGGCGAAGGCCTGGGCGACGTTGCCGAATTCGGCCGCGGGCTCGACGAGAATCAGCCGGTCGAGCCCCATGTTGGCCATGGCCCGGGCCGCCGAGCCGACGTTGCCCTGCTCGCGGGGGTGGACCAGGACGACGGCGGGAGGCGGCGGCGCCAGAGGGGGAGGGGACAGGCTCAACGGAACCCGCGGCGCAGCTCGCGCTTGAAGATCTGGAAGGCTTCGTCGCCGTGGAGGGCGAGAGTCACCTTCTCCAGCTTGGTGCCACCCTGGAGGAAGCGGTGGACCTCGGTGAGCATGATGCGGGCGGCGCGGTCCATGGGGAAGCCGAAGTTGCCGGTGGAGATCGCCGGGATCGCGATCGTCTTCATCCCCCGCCGGTCGGCCAGCGCCAGGGCGGCCCGCACGCAGGCGGCGAGCTTCTTGTCCTCATCCCCCTGGCCCATCATCGGCCCCACGGCGTGGATCACCCACTTGGCCTTGAGGTTCCCCGCCCCGGTCATCACGGCCGTGCCCACGGGAGTGCTGCCGATGCGGTTGCACTCCTCCTGGATCGACGGGCCGCCCTTCTTGCGGATGGCCCCGGCGACCCCCGTGCCGAGTTGGAGCTGGTCGTTGGCGGCGTTGACGACCGCATCCACCTCGAGGTCGGTGATGTCGGCCTCGACCAGCTCGAGCTGGGTCCGGTCGAACGTCACCGTCACCTTGTTCTCCGCCGGTTTTTCCGTCATTTCAGTCATCTCGGACAATCGCTCAGACATCGGTACCTCCCCGGAATCATATCAAGAGTGATCTCGAGGCCGGTCCCTCGGCCCATAGTGTAGACTCCTCGACACCATGTGGACCGAGCTGAAGAAGAGCCTTGCGGCCGAGCTGGCCGCCACGATCCAGGAGCGTTTCGGGGTCACGCACGAGCCCCTGCTGGAGGTGCCGCCGCGCCGTGATCTGGGAGACCTCTCCTCGCCGGCCGGCCTGCAGCTCGCCCGGATCCTCAAAAAGAACCCGCGGGCCATTGCCGAGGAGCTCGCCGGAGCCTTCAAGAGGCCCGCCGCCGTGCGCGACATCCAGGTGCAGGGGGCGGGGTTCCTGAACTTCTACCTCGACCGCGGAACCTTCGCCACCGCCATGCTCGACGCCGCCCTCATCGAGGGTATCGGCGGGGCGCCCGGCACCGGCGGCAAGGTGGTCATCGAGCACACCAACATCAATCCCAACAAGGCGGCCCACATCGGCCACCTGAGAAACGCCGTGCTGGGCGACGTCCTCGGCCGCTCGCTCAAGAGCCTGGGCTACGCCGTCGAGATCCAGAACTACATCGACGACACGGGCGTGCAGCTCGCGGACGTCGTGGTCGGCTTCCTCGACCTGCGGGGACTGACCGACGCCCAGGTGGCGGCGATCCCCGAGCCGTTCGACTTCTATTGCTGGGACCTCTACAGCGAGGTCGGCCGCTGGCTCGCGGAAGACCCGGAGCGCCAGCGCCTGCGCCGCGAGACCCTCCACGAGCTCGAGATCGGCCACGGGCCGCGGGCCGACATGGGCCGGAAGGTGGCGCGGCGGATCGTCTCCCGCCACCTCGCAACCATGAGCCGCCTCGACGTCTCCTACGACCTGCTCACCCGCGAGAGCGACATCCTGGGGCTCAACTTCTTCGAGATGGCCTTCGGCCGCCTCAAGGAGAGCGGCGCCGTGAAGCTCGAAAAGGACGGCAAGAACGCCGGCTGCTGGGTGATGCCCCTTTCACAGGCCGAGGAGTTCGCCGGGCTCGAAGACCCGGACAAGGTGATCATCCGCTCCGACGGCACGGTGACCTACGTGGGCAAGGACATCGCCTACCAGCTCTGGAAGTTCGGCCTCCTGGGCCGCGACTTCGGCTACCGCTTCTGGCAAGAAGAGGGAGTCTGGGAGACCGTCCGCGAGGGCGTCGAGGGACATCCCCTCTTCGGCGGCGCCCACCGGGTGTTCAACGTCATCGACGTGCGCCAGAGCTATCTCCAGAAGATCGTACGCGCGGGCCTCCAGGCCTTGGGCTACAACGCCGAGGCCGAGCGCTCCGTCCACTTCGCCTACGAAATGGTGGCCCTCTCCCCCGCCACCGCCCGCCAGCTCGGTTTCCTCGAGGACACCGAGGGCGAAGACAAGGTGCTGGAGATGTCCGGCCGCAAGGGGATCGGCGTCAAGGCCGACGACCTGCTCGACCAGCTCATCCTCAAGGCCCGCGAAGAGATCGCCAAGCGCAACCGCGACCTGGCGGACGACGAGCTCGACGGCCTGGCGCGCCAGATCGCCGTCGCCGCCCTCCGCTTCTTCATGGTCAAGGCCACGACCAACCGCGTCATCGCCTTCGACTTCGACGAGGCCCTGAGCTTCGAGGGGGAGTCCGGCCCCTACCTCCAGTACTCCCTGGTGCGCGCGAAGAACATCCACCGCCGCCTGCGCCAGGAGGGGATCTCCGCCGACGTCTCGACCGCGGACGTGGCGGCCGTGCCCGAGGAGATGTGGACCGAGGATCTCTGGGACCTGATCCTGGAAGTGGCCCAGACCGGCGAGACGGTCGAGAAGGCCACCGAGACGTTGGAGCTGTCCCTCGTCGCGCGCCACGCGCTGGAGATCGCCCAGCGCTTCAACGCGCTCTACCACCGCCACCCGATCCTTCAGGAGAAGGACGCGCAGGTGAGGGCCTCGCGCCTCGCCACGGTGCAGATCTTCCGCCGCGGCTTAGAGACCCTCGGCGAGCTCCTGGGGATCCCCTTCCCGGAGAAAATGTGACATGGAACCCGACGGCCGTCCCGTAAAGAAGTCGACCTCGCCGTGGGTGTACGTGGGCTGCGGCTGCGGCGCCGCCGTGCTGCTCGCCATGCTGGGCCTCGCCGGGCTGACCTGGTGGGGCGTCAACACCGCGAAGGAATTCTCGGAGACCGCGACCGATCCCAAGAAGCGGGAGGCCAAGGTCCGCTCCGTGCTCCCCTACGACACCCTGCCCGAGGGGTACTACCCCGCCTTCGCCATGTCCATGCCCCTGGGCTTCATGGAAATGGCCATGTTCACCGACCGCGACCCCGACTCCGAAGTGAGCGCCGCCGAGACGTCGGACGCCACCACGGACACCCCGGAGGAGACCACGACGGATACCCCGGTGGAGACTCCGGAGACCACGGACGTGGCCGTCACCTCGGACGCCACCGAGGATGCCGACGGCAAGGGCGACGGCAAGGCGGACGAGCCGAACATGGACTTCGACAACCGGGGCTTCATGTTCATGAGCATCCGGGGAATGCGGGGGAACAAGGAGAAGATGGAGCGCTACGTGCGCGGCGAGGCTCCCCGCCCCGAGGATTCTGGCTGGTCGCAGAGCAACGTCAACTTCGACGCCAAGGAGAACGTCGGCCGCGGCACGCTCACCGTCAACGGCACGCCGGTCCTCTACTCCGCCAACCGCGGTGAGATCGACCGCAAGGGCGGCGAGGACAAGGACGGGCTGGTGACTATGGTGATGCCCCAGTGCCCGGGCGACAGCCGCCTGCGCTTCGGCATGTGGTTCGGCCCCGACCCGGCCCCCGGAACCGCGGCCGCCGAAGCCGACTTCACCGGCAGCAACGCCGACCCGGCGGCCATCCAGGCGTTCCTGGGGCACTTCAAGCTCTGCGGTAAGTAGTTCGGGGGATGGAGTAAGATTGACGACCGTCAGGCAAGGCCTGACGGTCGCAAACGCACAGGGGGCGATCATCCCGACCACATCCCATTCGATGAGCGATCTCTACGCTCGGCTGGCCGCCACGGGCTTCGACCGGGAGTTCATCCGGTCTATCGTCCTGCCCGAGTGGTGGGAGGATTCGCTCGCCGGGATCCCCGCGAACCGGGCTCTCGCGGAAGACGCCATCGCCCGCCATTTAGGGATGGCGCTCGAAGACCTGAGCCGCCCTTCGGTCCCTCTGCGCCTGCCCACGCTGTCCCACGTCAAGTTCAAACGCCACAAGAACAAGGCGGATGAGAGCGTAGCTCCGGCCATCCTCGTGGCTCAGCGCGCCGCCAGAATCATCATCGACTCGATCCCTTCGCTGCCCCGTTTCGAAGCCGGTTCTCTGGACCCGGCCAGCGTTCGTCAGAAGATCCTGCTCCAGCACCGCTACGTCAACCTCGCGTCGCTCGCCGAGCTCTGCTGGGACCATGGAATCATCGTCTTCCACTTGGCCAGGGCTCCCCGCAAGAGCAAGGTCTTCGACGGCCTGGCCATGTTCTGTGGCGAGCGTCCGGTGCTCGTGCTCGGCTCGCGGAGAGACAGCCCGGCCTGGCTGGCGTTTCACCTTGCCCACGAATTGAGCCACGTGCTCAAGCAGCACGTCACTCCCGGAAGCCCACCCCTGGCGGACTCCGACCTGATGTCCGTGTCGACGGATCACCAGGAGCGGGAAGCCGACCGGGCAGCCTGCGAGATCCTGACGGGAACGCCCACTCCGAAAATGCCGGACCTGAAACACACGGCTCCGAGGCTGGCTCTGGCCGCCGTGCAGGCCGGTCCGGAACGGGGTATCGATCCAGGCATCCTGGCGCTCATCTACGGCCGGTCCAACGACCGGTGGGGTGTCGCACAGAATGCCTTGAAGTACCTGTCTCTGGATACTGGTGCGCACGATATCCTGAGAGCAGCTTTCCTCAAGAGGCTTGACCCTGAAGACCTCTCCGAGTCGTCCGAGCGATTCCTCGCGGTCCTCTTGCCAAAATCCTGAAGACAGGATTTTGCTGGTCGATTCCGACGCCTTCATCCTCCTGGGCGCCTCGGGACTCATCAAGGCAGCCGGAGAGGTCTTCGGACTGGATCTGGCCAGGTTGCGCCGCCTCTACCCGTTGCCTCTCATGCTGGAGAGAGGACGGCTGGCGCGAAAATATCCTCCCGCCATCCGGGAGAAGGTCCGCTCCTGGTGCTCAGTGGTCGAGCCGGTCCAGGAAGCTCCAAGCGCGGCGACTCGACAGAGGCTCATCGGCAAACCCTACATCGATGAAGGCGAGGAGCTGTTGTTCGGCCTCGCCTTCGAGAGCCCACGCCATCTGCTGATCACCAACGACAAGACGGCTCTTCGGGCTCTCCGCTCGGAACCGGACCTTACCGACTTCTCTCAAGCTCTCTCTGGACGAGTAGCCTGTGTTGAATCCGTCCTCAAGGCGCTGCTTCTGAAGATGGGCGTCACGGCCCTTGCCGAGGCCGTCGCGCCCATGCGGCAGCACAGCGGCATGCTGAACGCCATCTTCTCCATGGGAACGGAAACCTCCCTGGAAGACTGCCTGGCGGGTCTGTCGTCTTACATCGAGCATCTGCAGTCCGAGTTGGGTCCCGGATTCCTCCTCGATCCCTAAGACCGAGAGTAGGTGTCCTCGGCAGGATTGGCGGCCCGAAGCGCCTCTGCCGACCCTTCGGGGCTTGAAAAGAGGTGGCGTCCCGGTTCCTGGGGTTGTCACCCCAGGCTGTTCAAATTCCGCCCTGTCAGGGCGGTGGCGTCTCTACACGGGAAACATTCCAGGCCGTAAGCCCGGAACGAATTTCCGGCGCGTACCGGTAGAGGCGCCTTGCAGGCGTCTCCGAGGCGGCGATGCCGTCCAAAGAACCAAAGGATCCGTGCGGCAGGCGATCGTGCCGAGGAACCACGGAAGCCACCACGGGCGACCGCCCTGACAGGGCGGAATTTGAAGAGCCTGGGGTGTCAACCCCAGGGAGGCCACCAAAATCTTCCCACGCCCTGGAAGGCCGATAGCAGATGTCCTCGGCAGGATTGGCGGCAAAACGATGGCGCTAGCCAAGAGACGCCCGCAGGGCGTCTTCTACATTAGGAAGCATCCCAGGCCGCAGATCCTCGCCCGTGCGCATGTGCCACCGACCGGTGCGCCGCAAAAACTCACCGGTCCGCACGAGCCGCCGACCGGTACGCGGCAGGAACTCACCCGTGCGCATGAGCCGCCGACCGGTGCGCGGCAAAAACTCACCGGTGCGCATGAGCCGCCGACCGGTGCGCAGCAGAAACTCACCCGTGCGCATGAGCCGCCGACCGGTGCGCGGCGGAAACTCACCGGTGCGCATGGGCTGCCGACCGGTGCGCGGCGGAAACTCACCGTCCGGGGAAGGCTGAAAGAAGGCCGGCAGGGGCGGGCCGCTACCTCCGCCCTGCCGGTACGTCAGTTGTCAATGAACCCCGCTCGTCCAGAGGAGCCTCTCGGCTCCCTTGACAGCATCGAACATAGTGCCTATTCTAAGCGCATATTCCTTGTCTGACAAGGGAGACGGCCACCCGTGAACACCTCTCTCCGAGAGGGTCGGCGGGTGGCCATGGTGTTCATTGACAATTGATTGACCAAGCCCCTCCGCGCACAGCCCCGCGGAGGGCTTGGCCCACCTTGACCCCTCCGAGCAGGAGGGCTGGAGGAAGTGCGGGTACACTAAGGCAATCCACCTTAGGAGACTCCCCTGGCCGACGAGAGCTTTGACGTCTTCTTCAGCTACAACAGTCAGGATCGGGCTCAGGTCCGCAAGATCCGCGACGCCCTGGAAGCTCGAGGCGTCCGTGTCTGGATGGACGAGCAGCAGATTGCCCCTGGAGACCTTTGGATGAAACGACTCCAAGAGATCATCTCCAAGGTATCTGGCTCAGCGGTCTTCCTCGGCCCTCATGGCTTGGGGAAGTGGCAGGAGCCCGAGATCGAGGCCTGCATCGCCCAGAACGTCAAGCGAAAGATCCCCGTCGTTCCGGTCCCGCTTCCCGGGTGGCCGGACGACGCCGAAGTACCTTTATTTCTTGCTCGGTTCTCCTGGGTCGATCTCCGGAAAAAACAATCGAAGGAGGATCTGGATCGTCTCGCGCGAGCCCTGGGCGCCAAGGAGATCACCTCCTCATCTTCGCCCGCCGCCGGCTCGGCACCCCGCCTCCACAACCTTCCCTTCCTCCCCCTCGGAGACCTTCTAAAAGGCCGGGACGAGGAACTGCAGCGCCTCATCTCGAACCTTCAAAGCTCGGCCCAGGCCACCGCAATCACCCAAACGGCCATCCACGGTCTTGGAGGCATCGGCAAGACCCGGCTGGCCGTGGAATACGCGTGGCGCTCGGGAGACCGGCACGACACGGCGCTCTTCGTAGTAGCGGACTCTCCGGAAGCATTGCGCACCGGTTTGGCGGGTCTGGCTCGGCCGGGCCTTCTGAATCTGCCCGAGTACGAGGCGGGAGCAGAGGCAAAGGACCCTTGAGGCCGTCTTTGCTTGGCTTCGGGAACATTCTCGCTGGCTGCTGATCCTGGACAATATCGATACGGACGAGGCGGCAACGGCTGTCCGGGAGATGCTCCCCCGATTCGGGAACGGGCACGTCCTCCTGACCTCACGCCGTCGGGAATGGCCGCCAGCCGTTCGGAAGCAGCCACTTGGTGAGTTGACTCAGGACGAAGCAAGCCCGATTCCTCCTCCAGCGCACAGCGGGAGAAAGAACGCCTGCCGCTGACGACGCTGAGCAGGCCAGGCGACTTGCGGAAATTCTGGGCGGTCTACCCCTCGCCCTCGAGCAGACGGCAGCCTACATCGTTCATCATCAGATCACCTTTGCCGGATATCTGGAGGATTGGGAACGGCAGCGCGAAAAGGTTCTGGAGTGGCACGACCCGACCGTCATGGATTATCCCGTTTCAGTGGCGACAACTTGGCAAACCACTTTCCAATATCTCAGCCCAAAAGCGGCGGCGCTCCTTCGCCTGACAGCGTTCCTTGCTCCAGAGCCTATTCCTGAAGCGATGTTCGCTGAGGGTGAAGAGATCGTCGACGAGGCAACGGAAGCATTCCGAGCAGAGACGGGGCAGGCTGGGACCGAGCAAACCCTTCGAGATGCGCTTGCGGAGTTGGCGGCCTATTCAATGGTGACTCGATCGGCTGGAAACTTGACGGTCCACCGTGTCGTTCAGGAGGTTCTCCGGACTCGGATTTCTGAAGAGGAACTGAAGCATTGGATCGAACGATCTCTGCGAGTAGTCAACCATTACGCGCCCTTCGACGCAGACGATGTTCGTACATGGCCGGTGTGGGATGTCCTTCGGCCACACGCTACGAGAATATTGGGTGAGGCTGACTTGGTGGGCATTTCAGATCCCACTGCTCGCCTTATGGGTCAGTTGGCACTCCTCTTACTCACGAAAGAGCCTCTACGCTCAAGCCGAGCCGTTGATGCGCCGGTCTTTGGCGATCAAAGAGGCCTCCTTCGGGACGGATCATCCCAACATTGCTGGATACCTCAACAACCTCGCTCTATTGCTCAAGGCCACGAACCGCTTGGCGGAGGCGGAGCCGTTGACGCGACGGGCATTGGAGATCGATGAGACCTCCTTTGGGCCGGATCATCCCAACGTTGCCATTCGCCTCAACAATCTGGCTCAGTTGCTTCAGGCCACGAACCGCTTGACGGAGGCCGAACCGTTGATGCGCCGGACTTTGGCGATCGATGAGGCCTCATTCGGGGCCGGAACACCCCGAGGTTGCCATAGACCTCAACAATCTGGCTCTGTTGCTACAGGCCACAAACCGCTTGGCGGAGGCCAAGCCGTTGATGCGCCGGGCTTTGGAGGTTTTCGAGGCGAGCCTGGGACCGGATCATCCCGGTACGCGATGGGCGCGGGAAAGTCTGGATGGCCTGCTCGCGGAGAGGGGGCCGAAAGAGGAGGCGCAGCCTTGAGAATTTCCCGATAAGAAAACATTCCGGTACGGCAACACCGTCCCGTAGAGACGCCCCAGTCCTTAACCAGATACTTCTCCGGGTCCACAAACGGCGGGGCGTCTCTTCGAAGGGCACATCCTCTCGATTTATGGCAACCCTCTGGATCGAATCATCTTTACAAGGAGATCACCTTCACAAGGAGCAGGATTTTTAAAGGTCTTGCCGTCCCGCAGGTTTGCACAACCGGGCGGGTATGCCCTTCGAGAGACGCCCCGCCGTTTGTGGACCCGGAAAATGCCCGGTTGAGGACTGGGGACGTCTCTACGGGACGATTGTGCTGGTGTTATTGGGTGACTTGAAGGCGGTCCTGGTTTTTCTTCCGCTCGTCCCACCGGCGGTGCATCCAGAGCCACATCTCGGGGTGTTCGCGGATGTCCTCCTCGGCGGCTTCGAGGTATCGGCGGGTGAGGGCCGTGACGGCCTCGTCTCCATCCTTTCCTTCCGGCGGCAGGATGGGCGGGCGGACCACGATGCGGTAGCGGCCTCCGGGCTCGGGGTAGGCGGTGATGGGCACCACGGCGGCCCCGGTGCGGAGCGAGAGGCGGGCGAGGACGGGGGTGGTGAGGGCCGGACGGCCGAAGAAGGGGACCGGGATCCCTTCCCGCTCCTGGACACGCTGGTCGATGAGGATGCCCAGGCGCCCTTTTTCGCGTGGATCGCGGAGCACCTCGATCATCTTGCGCGCGGCGCCGTGCTTGGGGATGACGGCGTTGCCGAAGCGCTCGCGGAGGGCCCGCAGCTCGCGGTCCAGCCACGGGTTGTCGGCGGGACGGACGACGATGTCCATGCGCCCCCGGGTGAGGCCGATCATGGGCGGCACCAGCTCCCAGAATCCCAGGTGGGCCGAGAGGATGAAGATCCCCTTCCCCCGGCTTTCCGCCTCGTCCAGGTGCTCCCAACCCTCCAGGGTGAACCGGTGGCAGAGCTCCCGGCCGTCGAAGCGTGTTGAGGAAATGGCGTCGCAGAGGGCGGCCCCGAAGTGGCGGAAGCAGGCGCGCACCAGCCGCTGCCGCTCGGCCTCGGGGATCTCCGGCAGGGCGAGGGCCATGTTGCGCAGAGCCACCTCGCGATGCCGGCGGTCGAGCCGGTGGGCCAGGCTTCCCACGGCGCGGCCCACGGCGCGAGCGCCTTCATGCGGCAGGGCGCGCAGGAATCCTTTGAGAGCCCAGGTAGAGGCCGTATTCGACTCGGTGGCGGACGGGGCGGTTCTTCACGACGGCCTGATCCTATCCACTTCCGCGTCCAGCCATGCCCAGAAGGCGGGCTCGGGCTCGGCGCGGACGGGAAGCTCCGCGATTGCGATGGGGACGGGCAGGTCGAGATGGCCATGGAGCTTGACGCCGATCCTTGGAGGTGGTGAGGACGGCCTGGGCGCCGCTGGCGCGGAAGGCCTCGGCGATCTTCTTCAGGCTCGGCTGGCGGATAGCGGTGATGGTCCGGGAAGCGCAATTCGCCCGCGATCTCGAAGCCCAGGCCGCGGACGGTCGAGGTGAAGCCTTCCGGCCGGGCGATGGCGGTGACCAGGAAGACCCGCGTGCCGGGGGCGAGCGGCGAGCCGTCCGCGAAGCGGGGGATTCCGGGGACGGTGCGGCTGGCGAAGCCCGGCCCCTGGAAGCCGTGAGGCCGGAGGGCCTCGGCCAGCGCGGCGCCGTCCTCGGAGGAGGCACCGGTCAGCACCGCCGTCTGGGCGCGGGACGCGGAGGCCAGCGGCTCGCGCAGGTGGCCGCCCGGGAAGAGGCGTCCGCCGCCGAAGGGGTCCGCGGCGGGGAAGGCCAGGACGTCCGAGATCCCGGTGGAGCCCCAGATGGGAGAAGCCGTCGTCCAGGAGGAAGAGGTCGGGCGCGGGCTCCAGCCGCCGCAGGGCCTGGAGGCCTGCCTGATGGCGGTCCGGCCCCACCACCACGGCCACTCCGGGAAGCTCGCCCGCCAGAAGCACCGGCTCATCCCCGGCGACGAGCGGACCGAGGATCGGCCCGTCTCCCGTGCTCACCACCCGCACCCCTTTCCCCTGGCTGCCGTAGCCGCGGGAGAGGATGCAGACGGCGAGGCCACGGTCGCGCAGGTGAGCCGCCACGGCGGCCACCAGGGGGGTCTTGCCGGAGCCTCCCCAATGGAGGTTCCCGATGCTCAGGACCGGCCGTGGCAGGCGGCCGGCGCGGTCCGGTACCAACGGCGGCGCAGACGGTGGGCGCCGCCATAGAAGAGCTGCCAGGGGGAGACGGGCGGAGACGGTGACTTCATGACGTCTCTTTAAGATGGGCCAGCAGGGGCTCCAACATCTCCACCGTCCGGGCCAGGGCGCCGCGGTTCTCGTCCACCAGCCGCAGGCCGCGTTCGCCCACGGCGCGAGCGGCCTCCGGATCGTCCAGCCATTCGCGCCAGGCGGCGGCCAGCTCCCCGGCGTCCGCCACCCGCCGCCAGGCCCCGGAGCGGTCGAAAGCCTCGGCCATCTCCCGGAAGTTGTGCATGGCCGGCCCCACCGCGACCGGAACGCCGAAGCGGGCGGCCTCCAGGGGGTTGTGGCCGCCCGTGGGCGCCAGCGTGCCGCCGATGAAGGCGGCGGCCGCCAGGCGGTAGAGGCCGGCGAGGTCGCCCAGGCTGTCGAGCAGCACGCACCGCCGGCCGGCCGGCTTCGGGGAGAGCGGACCGGCGCGCGAAGCCGATCCCCCGGGAATGGAGCAGGGCCGCCACCTCGTTCCAGCGTTCGGGATGGCGGGGAGCGAGGACCAGGAGAGCCCGGTCTCCGAGGTCCCGGACAGCGTCGAGCACCGCCTCCTCCTCGCCTTTCATGGTGGACCCGGCGAGGAGGATCGGCCGGCCCCCGGCGAGCTGCGCGCAGCGCCTCTTCCAGCTCGGGCTTGCGCGGCGGCTCCGGGGATTCGTACTTGAGGTTGCCGGTGACGGTGATGCGGCCGGGGTCGATCCCCAGCGCGGCCAGGCGGTCGCGGTCCTGGGCGCTCTGGACACCGAATCGGCCGACGGCGGAAAGCAGGGGGCCGAGCAGGGGGCGCAGGCGGCGCATCCGCCCGAAGCTCCGGTCTCCCACCCGGCCGTTGACCACGGCAACCGGGATTCCCCGGCGGCGGGCTTCCCGGAGGAGGAGCGGCCAGTAATCCCCCTCCACCAGCACCAGGGCCCGCGGCTCATGGCGCTCGAAGAACCGGCGGACGGCGAAGCCCAGGTCGAAGGGAAGGTAGGCCACCTCGGCGCGGTCCTTCAAGAGCTTTCCTGGCCTGTTCCTGGCCCGTGGGGGTGACGGTGGTGACGAGGAGGGGGACGTCCGGCGGCAGCGCCCGCGCCAGGGTGGCCGCCACGCCGGCCTCGCCCACGGAGACGGCGTGGAGCCAGAGGGCGCCGCGCCGGCCGGTCTCCTCGCCGTGGCCCAGCCGCCGCCGCGGCCCAGCCGGCCCGACAGCGTGGGAAGGTAATGCCGCCCCCGCCGGGCGAGCAGGAAAGGGCCTGCCACGGCCAGCGCGGCCCCGGCCGCGAGCTGGTAGAGCCCCCAGAGGACAGATCGCATCTCGGCGGCAGTATAATGGCTTGTTTGGAGAGGCGTAGGGGCGGCCCCGCGTGGCCGCCCTGAGGGTGGGGCCGCCCCTGCATAGACGGTTTCCGGGGCCTCCTCCGTATAACACGATGACTATGCTCGAGCTCGTCTACACCAACCGCCAGTCCCTCCCCCAGCGCGCGCCGTGGGCCGAGGCGTCCGACCGCGACCTCCTGATGGCCGTACGCGAGGGAGAGGAGTCGGCGCTCAACGAGCTGATCGGCCGCAAGACCAAGCCTCTCATCCAGCTCTGCCAGCGCATCCTCTCCGACGCCGAAGAGGCGCGCGACGTGGTGCAGGTGACCTTCTTCAAGGTCTGGGAGAACCGGCACAAGTTCGACGACCGCTGGAGCCCCAACACCTGGATCTACCGGATCGCGAGCAACCTGGCGATCGACCACCTGCGCTCCCGCAAGAGCCGCGAAAAGAGCCACGAGCCGGTGCGCCAGCACCTGCGCCAGGTGGCCGACGGCCGGGCGCACCGCGACCTCTCGCGCCTCCAGCAGACGGAGGTCGCCATGATCTTCCGCGAGCTGTCGGCCGGGCTGTCGGAGAAGCAGCGGATGGTCTTCCTGCTGCGCGAGGCTCGAGGGGCTGTCGTCCCCCGAAGTGGCCGAGATCGTCGGCTGCCGGGAGTCGACGGTGCGCAATCACCTGTTCAACGCCAGGAAGTATCTGCGCCGGGAGCTGCTCCGGCGCTATCCAGAATACGCCGGCGGCTTCGGCCTCGGCGAGGAAGGGGTGGAGGTCTAGTGCTGGTGAGCTGCCCGGACTGGAGCCGCCTCGCGGCGGCCCGCAACGCCCAAGATGCCCAAGATGCCGAGCCCCGAGGGACGGCAGCCCGTGGCCTGGACCGAGGCCCTGGAGCACTTCGACTCCTGCACCCGCTGCCGCAAGGAGGCCCTGAAGGCCGACCCCCTGCTGGTCTTCCGCCGCCTGCCGGCGCCGGACATGTCGGCCGGCGAGGAGCGCCTGGAGGTCGAGTCGATGCAGCAGGCGGTCGCCGCCATGCGCACCGCCCGGCGGCTGGAGAGCCGGGGCGAGGCGCGGGGGCGGTTCGCGGGCTGGCGGCGCTGGGCGGCGGCGGCGGTGCTCGCTCTGGCCTCTCTGGGAGTGGGCCGCGACCGGGCGCCCCAGTTGCAGCAGGCTGCCGTGGCCCCGCCGGCCCCGGTGCGGGCGGTGGGGGCCTCCGTGCCCGCGGGGGCGTCCGCGCCGCTGCTCGACGGCCTCAACCGGCCCGACGCCCGCGTGTACCAGTGGGACAGCGACGACCTGTCCACCGTCATGATCGTCGACGAGAGCTTCGCCGAGACTCTGGATGTCTGACTGGAGCCCTGATGCCTCGGATCTCTCCTCACGCCGGCCCGAACGGCGGCCCCACCCGTCCCGTTCCTCAGCGCGGTAGAGCCGCGAATCCCGTGCCGCACGCGCGCCGCGCCCTCCTGGGCCTCCTGCTGATCCTGGCCGCCGCCTCGGCCCTCGCGGCGCAGGCCGGCCTGGGCCCGAAGCCAGGGGAGGTGGTGCTGCGCGCCTACTCGTTCAAGTACCAGCCGGCGGGCGAGGCCCTGTCGTTGGTCTACCCCCTGCTCTCGCCGCGCGGCACCGTCGAGTACCAGCCCCAGGCCAACACCCTGGTGATCCGGGACGTGGATTCGGCGATCCGGCGTATCATGCCGGTGCTTCGCGGCTTCGATCACCCGGCTCGCCCGTTGCGGCTGGAGGTGAGGGTTGTGCGGGCCAGCCGTTCCGAGGTGTCGCCGCCGCTGCGCCGCTCGGACCTGCCCGAGCAGCTCACGAAGAACCTGCAGAACTTGCTGAAGTTCGACGTCTTCGAAACCCAGGCGCGGGCGCAGCTCTCCGGGGTCGAGGGGCAGTGGGTGGTCTACGAAATGGGGCCGGAGTTCCGGGTGAGCTTCCGCTTCGGCGTGCTGATGGGCGACGACAAGGTCAAGCTGACGAAGTTCCGCATCTCCCGGCGGGTTGAGGGGCGGAACGAAGCCACCCTGCTGGAGACCAACAGCCTGAACCTCCGGCTCGACCGGATGACCAACCTGGGCCTCGCCAAGAGCGAGGAAAGCCGCGAGGCGCTCATGGTGATGCTGACCCTCCGCGAGGGTGACGGCACCCCGGCCGGTCAGCGGTAGGTAGACCGCGGTAGAAAGACAAGGAGACGGCGAGAGGCCATGCAGTTCATCTGTCGAGTGGGGACACCGGACGGCCGGGTGTTCGAGGAAGTCATCACGGCGAGCGACGAGGCCTCCCTGCGCACCGACCTGGGCAAGCGCGGCTACCACCTCTTCGAGGCCAAGCGCCGCGGCGTGGCGCGCAAGCTCGCGATGCCGGCCGCCCTGGGCCTGCGCCGGCGCATTCCGGACCAGGAGTTCATGGCCTTCAACCAGGAGCTGGCGGCGCTGATCAAGGCCGGCCTCCCCCTGTTGCAGGCGCTGGACCTGATGCTGGAGCGGATGAAGAACCTGCAGTTCCGGTCGGTGCTCGCGGACATCCGCGACCGGGTCAAGAGCGGCACGGACCTCTCGGAGGCCTTCGCGGCCCAGGGGGACCTGTTCCCCCGGCTCTACCCGTCGTCGCTCAAGGCGGGCGAGAGGAGCGGCGAGCTCGAGCTCGTGCTGCGCCGCTTCATCCGCTACATGAAGCTGGTGCTCGACGCCCGGCGGCGGGTGATCTCGGCCCTCATCTACCCGGCCGTCCTGGTCTTTCTGTCGATCACCATGATCGCCATCATGGCAATCTACGTGGTGCCCAAGTTCATGAGCTTCTTCAACGAGCTGGGCGCCGACCTGCCGCTGATCACCCAGATCGTGCTGGCGGTCTCGACGTTCGCCAGCGCGAACTGGCTGCCGATCCTGGTCGCGCTCGTGGTGACGGCCGTGCTCCTGCGCTCCTGGGCGCGAACGGAGTCGGGCGGGCTCACCGTGGACCGGCTGAAGATTCGCCTGCCTCTCATGGGCCCCGTGCTCCACCGGTTCGCGCTGGCGGAATTCTGCCGCGCCCTCTCGACGTTGCTGGCCGGGGGAATTCCCCTCGTACCGGCGTTCGAGATCGCCGTCGCCTCGGTAGGCAACAGCTATGCGCGCAGCCGCCTGGAGCCGACGATCCAGATGGTGCGGGAGGGGAAGCCCTTCTACAGCGCGCTCGGAGACGAGCGAGATCTTCCTCGACATGTCGATCGACATGGTGAAGGTCGGCGAGACGACCGGGTCGCTCGACGAAATGCTGGCCAGCGTCGCGGACTTCCTGGACGAGCAGGTCGAGACGAGGATGCAGCGCCTGTTGTCCCTCGTCGAGCCGATGATGCTGGTGTTCATGGGCATCATCATCGCGATCCTGCTGGTCTCGATCTATCTGCCCATGTTCTCGATGCTCGGTTCGTCGAAGTTCTAGCACTTTGCTGGTAGGACCCCACCCTCCCCGCGGATTCGCCGGAGTCGGGAGAGGGGGTCCCGCGCGGCCGTTTTGAGAGAGGAAACTGAGGAGTCAGGTCATGGCAGTACTCAACAGCAGGGCGGTGGCCATCCAGGACAAGGAGCTCGAGGCGGAGACCGTCGAGCAGGCGCGGGCACGCATCATCCGGGAGCGCCGGGAGGCGGAGACCTTCGCCGCCCGCTACGGCCTCGAATTCGTCGACATGACCCACTTCCGGATCGACAACGACCTGTTCCGGCGGATCCCGTTCGACCTCATGCTGCGCTACGGCTTCATCCCCGAGGAGCAGCTCGACGGCCGCCTGTCGGTGGTGATGGCCGATCCCTCGGACGTGGTGAAGATCGACGAGCTCGAGCTGCTGGTCGGCCAGCCGGTCGAGGTCAAGGTGGGTGTGCGCTCGGCCATCGACGAGATCCTCCAGAAGTCGGAGAGCGCCCAGCGCGTGCTCGACGAGGCCTCGGAGGACTTCCGCATCCAGCTCGTCCAGGAAGACGAGGAGGGCGAGGAGGTCCTGTCGATCGACCGCATCACGGCCGACACGAGCCCGATCATCAAGCTCGTGGACTCGACGATGTTCAACGCCATCCAGCGCCGCGCCTCGGACATCCACATCGAGACCCGCGAGAGCGAAGTCATCATCAAGTACCGCATCGACGGCGTCCTCTACCAGGCCATGGAGCCGATCGACAAGCGCCACCACCAGACGATCATCAGCCGCATCAAGGTCATGTCGGAGCTCGACATCGCCGAGAAGCGCATTCCCCAGGACGGCCGCTTCAAGCTGCGCCTCAAGGGCCGGACCATCGACTTCCGCGTCTCCATCATGCCGTCGGTCCACGGCGAGGACTGCGTCATCCGAATCCTCGACAAGGAGTCGATGAACAAGGAGTTCAAGAACCTGCGGCTGGACATCCTCGGCTTCGACGACGAGACCATGAGGAAGGTCCGCAAGTTCATCCGCGAGCCCTACGGCATGGTGCTGGTGACCGGCCCCACGGGCTCGGGCAAGACGACGACGCTCTACGCCTGCCTGTCCGAGATCCAGACGTCCGAGGACAAGATCATCACCATCGAGGACCCCGTCGAGTACCAGCTCCGGGGGATCACCCAGATCCCGGTCAACGAGAAGAAGGGGCTCACCTTCGCCCGCGGCCTGCGCTCCATCCTGCGGCACGACCCGGACAAGGTGATGGTCGGCGAGATCCGCGACCCGGAGACGGCGCAGATCGCCATCCAGTCCGCGCTCACCGGCCACCTCGTGTTCACCACCGTCCACGCCAACAACGTGGTCGACGTGCTCGGCCGGTTCCTCAACATGAACGTCGACCTCTACAACTTCGTGTCGGCCCTGAACTGCGTGCTGGCCCAGCGGCTGGTGCGCAAGATCTGCCCGCACTGCCGGCAGCCGGCCAAGCTGGTGCCGAATCTCCTGGAGGAGAGCGGCCTCGATCCGGCGGTCTACTCCGACTTCACCTTCTACGAGGGTCGGGGGTGCATCGAATGCAACGGCACGGGGTTCCACGGCCGCGTGGCCGTCTCCGAGCTGCTCGACCTTTCGGACCACATCCGCGAGCTGATCCTGGACCGGCGTCCGGCCTCGGAGATCAAGCGCGCCGCCAAGGAAGAAGGAATGACCTTTTTGCGCGAGTCGGCGCTCGAGATGGTCTTCCGGGGAGTGACGACGCTTCGTGAGATCAACAAAGTCACCTTCGTTGATTGAGAAGATTCTAGGCTTCGATCCCGTGCCGGCGCCGCCGCACGTCTTCGCCCTGGACGGCGAGCGGCTGCGCTATGGCCAGTTCGTCCGCGACCGCCATGGTTTCCGCCTGCGGATCTTCCGCGAGGTGGCCCTGCCGCGCGACGGTTTCCAGCATGGCCCCCTGGGCGGGCCGGCGCGCGATCCGGCGGCGTTCCAGGAGACCGTGGCCGGGCTGGTCAAGTCGATCCCCGGCGGCCTTCGGGAGGCCTCCCTGGTGCTGCCGGACACCTGGCTGCGCGTCAACTTCAGCGAGAGCGGCGATCTGCCGAAGCGCCCCGACGCCCTGGACGAGGTGCTGCGCTGGAAGCTGCGCCGCCTGGTGCCGTTCCGGGTGGACGACCTGCGGGTGGGGGCCACCGAGGTCTCGCCGATCGCCGGGCCAGGAGGAGCCGCGCCGGCTGCTCCTGGGCTTCGCCGTCGAGTCCCTGCTCGGCCAGGTCGAGGAGGCCTTCACGGCGGCCGGCGTGCGTCTCGGCCAGGTGACCAACGCGAGCCTGGCGCTCCTCGCGGCCGTGGCTCCGGGGGCCCATAGCCAGGAAGGCTCCTACGCGACGTCCGCGGCATCCGCGGCGTCCGCGGCCTTTGCCGTGTTCGCGGCCCTGGTGCTGGTGGGGCCCGAAGGCTACACCCTGATCTTCGCCCGCGGGGGTGAGCCGGTCCTCCACCGCTACAAGGCTTTCACCGGCACCCTGCCCGAAGGATCGCGGTCGAGCCTGGTGGCGCGCGACTTGAAGCTCACCCGCAACTTTCTCGACGAGCACTTCCCCGGCTCCCGGCTCAGCCAGGTGCTGCTGCTGGCTCCGCCGGAGCTCGAGCCGGTCTGGCTCGACCGCCTGGAGCAGGGGCTCGACACTCCCGCGGCCCCCCTGGACGGCCGCCACCTGCCGCCGCTGCGCGCCGAAGAGGCCGCGGTCCCGGCTTGGCGCGACCTCGCCCCCATGCTCGGCGCGGCCCGGCAGGAGGTCTCATGAGCACCCTGGACGGCACTCCCGAGGCTTCCCTGCACGAGCCGGCGGAGCCGTATGAGCCGGGTGTCTCCGAGGAGATGCCCGAACGGCCGGCGGCTCGGGTCCGCCCGGCCGGGCCGCCGCTCGGCCGCGTCGAGCCCCTGAACCTCTCCCGCCGGCCGTTCCTCAACAGCCGGCCCGTGGTGCGCATCTCCCTGCTGCTCCTGTTGGCGGGCCTCGGCCTCCTGCTCTGGAACTTCGTCCAGTTCCAGAAATACCTCACGGAGTCGGCGGACAAGCGCGCCCAGATCGAGGAAGGCGACCGCGAGGTCGCCCGGCAGCGGCAGGTCAACGCCAGCCTTCAGCGCCAGCTGTCCGAGCTCGACCTCGGCCAGTTGAACGCCCGGGTCGAGTTCCTGAACGTGATGATCGCCGAGCGTACCTTCTCCTGGAGCCTGCTGCTCGACCGCCTGGCGGACGTGTTGCCCAACGACGTGCGCGTGGTGCGCCTCTCGCCCAAGAAGAGCGATCAGGATCGGCAGGGCGGCCAGTCCCGCCGGCGCACCCAGGAAGCCGAGGGGCCGCGGCGGATCCCCCTGGGGATCAATGTGGAGACACGCAGTGACGAAGCGTTCTTCCAACTCGTAGACAATCTGTTCGCGCACCCCGGTTTCGCGAATCCGAACTTTACCCGCGAAGAGGGGATCGGAGAGGCAGGCAACCTGGTGAAATTCGATCTCAGCGTTCAATACATCCCGGGTGGCGCGGGCGGCGGCGTGGTCGTCGAAGAGGCGCCCATGCCCGGGGCTGATCCCGGAACCGGGACCGGCCCCGCGCCGGCCGCGCCCGGAGCTTCCGGAGGGACCCGGCCATGAAGCTCCGCGGCGAGATCTGGCGCCAGCGGCTCTGGATCTGGGTGCCGGCCCTGTTGTTCTTCCTCGCCAACGTCGCGGCGTTCGCCGTCTATACGGTGGGCTACGGCGGGCGCATCGACGCGCTCGACAACACCATCGAGACGCAGGAAGAGACCCTGAAGTCCCTGGCGGCCGAGGAGCGGAGCGCCCAGGCCATGCTCGCCCGCGTGCGCACCAACGAGCAGCAGGTCGAGCAGCTCTACACCGAGCGCCTGTCCACCCGCCGCAGCCGCCTCACCGGCGTCACCGCCGAGGTCAAGTCCCTGGCGCAGAAGGCCGGGCTCGTCCCCCGGGCGTTCAACTACCCCGAGGAGACGATCCAGGAGTTCGGCCTGATCCGGCGGTCCTTCGTCTTCAACGTCGAGGGCACCTATGGCGAGCTGCGCCGGTTCATCAGCCTGATCGAGCTTCTCCCGTTCCTTCCTGTCGATCGACGAGATGAGCGTCTCCGGCAGCGAATCGGACGCCGAGCTGCGAGATCTCGCTCCGGCTTTCGACCCTGTTCGCGCAAGACGGCGAGAGGGCGGCCTCGGGCGGGCCGGGAGGGGCCCTGTGAACGGCGGCAGCCGGCTGAAGCCCATGCTGGCCATCCTCGGCCTCCTGCTCCTCGTCCTCGTCTGGCGCTATATCGGACCTGCCCTGGGGATGGGCGGTGGTGACAAGGCCGAAACGGCCGCTCCGGCCGTCCGGCGCACCGGCATCGACGACGAGGGCGGCACCGGCTCGGCGACGGCACGCCGGACGGGCCGGGCCGGCACCGCGCGCGGCGAGCGCCAGGGCGCCCGGCCGGGAGACCGCGTGGCCGTTCTGCGCGTGGCCGACCTCGACCGTATTCCGCCCAGCCTGGCGGTGGGGCGCGATCCCTGGCGCTTCATCGACCCGCCGCCGCCCCCCCCGCCCCCGCCGCCGGCCCCGCCTCGGCCCCCTTCCGCGGAAGAGCTGCGGCGGATGGAGGAGGCCCGCAGGCGTGCCGAAGAGGCGGCCCGCTTGGCCGCCATCGAGGCCGCCAAGCCCCGGCCGGCGGAGTTCACCCTGGAGTACCTGGGATATTTTGGCCCCCCGGACCGCAAGATCGCCGTCTTTGGCGACGGCAAGAAAGAGATCACGGTCCTGGAGGGTGGCGTCATCGACAACAAGTTCATCGTGGCCCATATTGGCTACGAGTCCGTGGACATCCGCTTCGTGGGCTTTCCCGACTGGCCCGCCAAGCGCCTGGGCGTACGAAGCCGGTAATGCCGGAGGAAACCAACCTTGAAGATGCGTGATTTCATGCTCAGGAAGACGATCCCCGTGCTCGCCCTCGGCCTGCTCGTGGGCTCGCTGGGGCTCATGGCCGGCTGTACCAGCTATTCGAGCTACCGGCAGGGGGAGATCGCCTCACAGCTCGGCAAGTGGGACGAGGCCGTGCTGGCCTACCTGAAGGCCGTGGAGGAGGACTCCGCCAACATCCGCTACAAGGCGGCTCTGCTGCGCGCCAAGATCAAGGCCTCCCAGGCCCATTTCGAGAAGGGGCAGGAGTTCGAGAAGGCCGGCGTCGTCGAGCGCGCGCTCGTCGAGTACCAGCAGGCCGTGCAGCTCGACCCGACCAACCAGTACGCCAAGGCCCAACTGGAGCACGTCCACCGCGCCTACGTCGCCCAGAAGCGGGACCCGCGGCTACGAGACGATCGACCAGATGAAGGCGAAGAGCCGCGGCTCCCGGCCGCAGCCGCCGGTGCTGAACCCGCGGTCGAACCAGCCGATCTCGCTCGAGTTCCCCGCAGCCGGTGTCGATCTTCTCGATCTACCGTGCCCTGGGCAAGGCGTTCGGCATCAACGTCCTGTTCGATCCCAACCTGCGCGACCAGGAGATCGCCATCGACTTGAAGGAGGTCACCGCCCAGGCGTCCCTCGAGACGCTGATGCGCGCGGCCGGCCACTTCTACAAGGTGATCGACGAGCACTCGATCATCATCGCCCAGGACACGCCGCAGAACCGCCGCACCTACGAAGACCTCGTCATCCAGACCTTCTTCCTCTCGAACTCCGAGGTGAAGGACATGCTGACGATCCTGCGCAGCCTGATCGACGCGCGCAAGATCGCCACCAACGAGCAGCTCAACGCCATCATCCTGCGCGACACCGCCGACAAGGTGAAGGTGGCCGAGCGCATCATCGAGGCCAACGACAAGTCCAAGGCCGAGGTGGTGGTCGACGTCGAGCTGCTCCAGATCAACACCGGCCGCCTGCGCGACCTGGGCGTCAGCCTTTCGAGCTACGCCGTCACCCAGTCGCTCGACTTCGGCCAGACCTCCGGCGGGACGGGCACCCCCACCACCCCGAGCGGCGTGCGCCTGTCGGACCTGGAGTTCATCAACCAGAGCAACTGGCTGCTGAACATCCCGAACTTCATCTACACCTTCATCAAGAGCAACACCGACGCCCAGCTCCTGGCCAAGCCCCAGCTGCGCATCACCGAGGGCGAGAAGGCCAGCCTGGTCATCGGCGACCGCCGTGCCGATCCCGCTTACCACGTTCAACACCCAGAACGCGGGCCAGTCGGGCGGCATCATCCCCATCACCTCCTTCCAGTACCAGGACGTCGGCATCCGTATCGACATCGAGCCGCGCGTCCACCACAACCAGGAGGTGACGCTCAAGATCAAGGTCGAAGTGTCGAACGTCAACGGCTCCGTGTCCTCCTCCTCGGGCGACCAGCCGATCATCGGCACCCGCACCATCGACTCGGTGATCCGCCTCCAGGACGGTGAAACGAACTTCCTGGCCGGCCTGATCCGTACGGACGAGAGCAGCAACGACCAGGGCCTCCCGGGCCTCTCCGAGATCCCGCGTCCTCGGCCGGCTGTTCTCCAAGAAGCGCACCGAGGGGCAGCGCACGGACGTCATCCTGACGCTGACGCCCCACATCATCCGCAACGCCGAGATCACCGAGGAAGACCTGGAGCCCATCTGGGTGGGCACCGAGGCCAACATCACCTTCCGTGGCGGCAGCCCGCGTGTCGAGTCCGACGTCGAGGGCCCGTTCGACGCCACCGAGGGGACGCCCGAGGAGATCCAGGACGCCATCCGCCGCCGCCTGGAGCGCCTCCCCCGCGGCCTGCGCCCGGGTGAAGGCGAAGGCGAGATCGTGCTGCCCGAGGATGGAGCGGCGCCGCCGCCGCCGCCACCCACCGGCGTCAACCTGGTGCCGACGGCGCCGCCCTCCGACATCTTCCGCCAGCCCACCGAGCCCACGGACGCCCTGCCGCCCGAGGAGGAGCCTCCCACCGGCCTCGTCTCCCGGGGCTCGGCCTCCGGCACGGCGTCCATCTCCGTGCGGGCGGCTGCCCTTCAGGGCGCGGCGCCGGCGGTGGTGACCGCGGCGGCCACGACCGGGAACGCCGCCACGTCTCCGGCGGTACGCCTGTGGCTCACTCCGGGCCGGCTCTCCGTGGCCCCGGGTGACACCTTCGAGGTGAAGGTGCAGGCCGAGGCCGGCCGCCCCGTTTCCCACCTGCCGCTCTCGCTCTCCTTCGACCCCGCGGTGCTCGCGGTCGAGAAGGTCGACGCCGGCGAGTTCCTGGGCGGCTCCGGGGAGTCCCGGGTGATGTCCGACTTCGGCCGTCCCGGCGCCCTGGTGATCGGCGCTAGCCGCCTCGGCCAAGTGCCGGGGGTCAAGGGCACGGGCACGCTGGCCCGCATCACCTTCCGCGCCCTCGGCGTCGGATCGAGCGAGCTGGTGTTCGACGGCAAGGCGCTCGACGCCGGGCTCAAGCCCCTCGCCGTGCGCACCCGCCCGGCCAGGGTCGACGTACAGGGCGAGCCCACCCCGCGTCCGGGACAGCCGGGGCAGCCGGACCGGGAAGGTTCGGTCACCGGCAGACGTTGAAGGTACAGGAGGTTCTGAAACATGTTTTCCCGCAGCCCTATGAACCGCCACCGCAGTCGTCACCCTGGCCAGTCCGGCTTCACCCTGGCCGAGCTGGTCACCGTGGCCGCCGTCATGGCGCTCCTCGCGCTGGTCACCCTGCCGGTCGCCAAGTTCACCGCCAAGCGCACCCGTGAGGCGGAGCTGCCGGCAGGCCCTGCGGGACATGCGCTCGGCGGTCGACGAGTACAAGCGCTACAGCGACGCCGGCCTGATCCCGGTCGACCTGGGGACGGACGGCTATCCGAAGGAGCTCGACGTGCTGGTCGAGGGCGTGGACATCGTGGGGCAGGTCGACAAGAAGCTCAAGCTGTTGCGCCGCATCCCGGTCGACCCCATGACCGGCAAGACCGAGTGGGGTCTGCGCAGCTACCAGGACGCCTTCGACGCCACCTCCTGGGGCGGCGAGGACATCTACGACGTGTACTCCCTCTCGGCGGGCGTCGGACTGAACGGCGTCCCCTACCGCAAGTGGTGAGGGAAGGAGTCGGACTCATGCTCGTTCGCAAACATCCAAGCCGCCGGGAAGGGGGGTTCACCCTCCTGGAGCTGCATCGTCGTCGTGGCGATCATCGGCATTCTGGCCACCATCGCCATGCCGGCCTTGAAGAACGTCCCCCTCCGCACCCGCGAGGCGGTCCTCAAGACCAACCTCCGGACCCTGCGCGACGTCATCGACCAGCACTACGGCGACAAGGGGAAATACCCCACGAGCCTGGAAGGCCTGGTCGAAGAGGGCTACCTGCGCAGGATTCCCAACGATCCCGTCACCAAGAGCAACACCACGTGGATCCTGGTCTACGAGGAGGCCGATCCGGACAATCCGCCGGCGGAGACCGAGACGGACGACAGCGGCGAGCCCGGCATCATCGACGTCAAGTCCGGCGCCCCGGGCAGCTCCCTGGACGGCCAGCCGTACTCGGAGTGGTGATGAGAGCCGCACTCCCCGCCCGGGCCCTCACCCCTAGCCCCTCTCCCGGGGCCCTCTTTTCCAGGGAAAACGGGGAACAGGGCTACAGCCTGGTCGTTCTCGTCATCGCGGTGACCGTGCTCAACATCCTGGTGGCCGCCATGCTGCCTCTGTGGAGCACGGCCATCAAGCGCGAGAAAGAGGAAGAGCTGGTCTTCCGCGGCTTCCAGTACGCCGAGGCCATCCGCGTCTTCCACCTGCGTTTCCAGCGCTATCCCAACAAGCTCGAAGAGCTCGTGGAGATCAAGCCGCGCTGCATCCGCCAGCTCTGGAAGGACCCCATGACCAAGGACGGCAAGTGGGGGCTCATCTTCCAGAACCAGCCCCAGGGGACGCTCCAGGTCCAGACGCCGATCGAACAGCCTGGGGGCGAAGAGAAGCCTGGTGAAGGCGAGGAGCCGGATGGGGAGAAGCCGGGAATCGATGACAACGGCCGGCCGTTCGACCCCGGCAAGGGCGAGCAGGTCCAGATCGGTCCCATCATGGGCGTCCGCAGCAAGAGCAGCGAGAAGTCGAAGCTGATCTTCTACGGCCGTGAGCGCTACGACGAGTGGCAGTTCACGGAGAACTTGTTGCTGGGGAACACCCAGCCGGTCTCGACCGGCGGAGCCGTGGGGGCCGGCGTGCCGCCTCCGCCCGGCGGTCTGACGTTCTCCACCCGCTGGCTCGGCCGCCCCATGCGCGGCTTCGACCAGCAGCCCGGAGGCACCCTCCCCCAGGACGGCACCCTGCCGGACGGCACGACGCCTGGCAAGCCGGGAGGCTCCCGCCCTCGCGGAGGGAAGCCGGGAGGCACCTCCAAGCCTCGCGGCCTGCCATGAAGGTTCGCCTTCAGCGGCTGGCGCACGCCCGCGATCTTCCCCTCCCTTCCCACGGCTCGCCCGGTGCCGCCGGGTTCGACCTGCGCGCGGCTCTCGTCGGCGAGACCGGAGACGTCGTGATCCATCCTGGCGAGCGGCGGCTCATCCCTACCGGGCTGGTGCTGGAAATCCCCCCTGGCTGGGAAGGCCAGGTCCGGCCCCGCAGCGGCCTCGCCCTGCGCCACGGCATCGGCGTCGTCAACGCCCCCGGCACCATCGACAGCGATTATCGGGGCGAAGTGGCCGTGATCCTCGTCAACCTCGGAGACGCCCCATTCGGCCTCAAGCACGGCGACCGCATCGCCCAACTCGTCCTCTCCCGCGTCGAGACCGTAGAGTGGGAGGAGGCCGAGACCCTGGAAGGAAGTGGCCGCGGGTCCGGCGGCTTTGGCTCCACCGGCATCGGTTGAGCTCCTCGAAGGTCCCCGGTTCCATCCGGGTATGAATCCGGTTCCGGTCCGCCCTCCGTACCATCTTCCAAAGCGCATCTCGCGCGTCCTTGAGCATTTCCACAACCCATCCCCGTTTCAAGATCTCGATCGTAGCTGTCCCTCTTTGGGGCGCTGAAAGCACCTTGCGTAGGGGAGTGTTTCCCCTCGGAGTGCACAGCTTGGAAATGGACGGAAACCTGTGGCGCAAAACGACATCTATGACTTGATCGGGATCGGCTTCGGCCCGGCCAACCTGGCGCTGGCGGTGGCCCTGGAGGAGGAGGCGGGGGAGCTCAAGAGCCTCTTCCTGGAGGCCAAGCCAGGTCCGGTGTGGCACCCCGGGATGCTGCTGGAGGACTCGCTCATCCAGATCTCGGTGCTCAAGGATCTGGCGACCATCCGGAACCCGCAAAGCCGGTTCACGTTCCTCAACTATCTGAAGATCAAGGGACGGTTGTTCGAGTTCCTGAACCTGCGCGACCTCTTTCCCACGCGGATCGAGTTCAACGACTATCTGGCCTGGGTGGCCGGCGAGCTTTCCGGCCGGGTGCGCTACGGCCGGCAGGTGGTGGCCGTGGAGCCGGTGGAGGAGGGCGGCGAGGTGCAGCTTCTCCGGGTGGTCTCCCGCGACGTGGCCACGGGCGAGGAGATCTCCTGCCTGGCGCGCAACGTGGTGCTGGCGACGGGCGGCGTGCCCTGCCTGCCGGAGGGGATCAGCCTGCAGAAGGGCGGCAAGGCGTTCCACGCCAACGAGTCCATGCAGCGGCTGAAGACCGACTTCCCGGACAAGAGCGCGCCCTACCGGTTCGTGGTGGTGGGCTCCGGCCAGAGCGGCGCGGAGCTGTTCCACTACCTGATGGCGCACTACCCGAACGCGGACGTGACGGCTGCCATCCGCCGCTTCTCCTACAAGCCGGTGGACGACAGCGACTTCACCAACGAGATCTTTTTTCCCGGCATGGTGGACATGCTCTACGCGCTGCCTGAAGAGAAGCGGAAGATGATCCTCGACCACTGCCGCGACGTGAACTACGCGGTGGTGGACCTGGCGCTGATCCGCCGCATCTACAAGTCGCTCTACCAGGAGAAGGTGCTGGGCCGGGACCGCGCCCGCATCCGCACGTTCCTGAACCTGGAAGAGGTGCTGGAGACGGGCGGTGCGGTGATCGCCCGGTTCCAGGACGTGCTGCGCGACGAGACGGTGACGCTCGAGGCGGACGGTATGGTGCTGTGCACGGGCTACGCCTGGCGCAAGGACCATCCACTGCTGAGCAGCCTGCAACCCTGGCTGGCCTGTGGCGGCGAGGGCACCTACCAGATCGAGCGCGACTACCGGGTGGCGGCCGGCCCGTCGTTCGCCCCGGGCGTTTTCCTTCAGGGGTTTGCCGAGGAAACGCACGGCGCGAGCGAGCCCGTATTGTCGCTGCTGCCGGTGCGGGCGGGCGACATCGTCCGCTCCCTGCTGGCCGCGCGGGCGGCGGTGGGCAACTTCGCGCTCTAGGGCGCTGGATCTATTGAGGAGAACCGAAGGGATGCACATCCAGAGGCTGGATCCGGCGAAGCTGTTCGAGGCCTACGGGATCAACGTCCAGATGCTCTACCCGTGGCAGGACGTGGTGGAGACGCCGTTCGGCGCGGCCTGGGCGGTGGTGCCGCCGGGTGGCGAGACCAAGCACCATGCCCACCAGGAAGGGGAGACCTTCTTCTTCGCTCGGGGGCAGGGCGTGATGCGGATCGGCGACGACTCGCACGAGGTCAAGGCGGGAGACGTGGTGTTCCAGCCGCCGTTCAACCACCACGTCCTGGTCAACACGTCGGAGACCGAGGAGCTGTTCTTCCTCACCGTCTGGTGGGAGGACCTGAACCTGTGGGCCGGCAAGCAGAAGGCGATCGAGGACGCCAAGGCCGTGGCAAGGCCGAAGCGGGTGATGGTGAGCGCGGCACCGCCCACCCCGAACGGCGACCTCCACGTGGGGCACCTGTCGGGGCCGTATCTGGCAGGCGACATCCACGCCCGCTACCTGCGCTCGCGCGGGGTGGACGCGCGCTACGTCTTCGGCACGGACGACAACCAGAGCTATACCAAGACCAACGGCGAGCGGCTGGGCCTGGGGCCCCAGGAGGCCGCCGACAAGCTGGCCGGGGAGATCAAGGCGACGCTCGACGCGGCGGGGATCGACCTCGCCGAGTACGTGCGGCCGAACACCTCGCCGTATCACGTGAAGATGACCCAGGAGTTCTTCCGGAAGCTGTATGACGATGGGCACCTGGAGGCCCGCGAGACCCCGTCGCCCTGGTGCGAGACGTGCGAGCGCTACCTCTACGAGGCCTACATCCGCGGGCGCTGCCCCCACTGCGGCTCGCCCTCGGGCGGCAACCTGTGCGAGGACTGCGGCCGGCCGAACGACTGCGTGGACCTGGTGGATTCGGTGTGCACGCAGTGCGGCAACCCGCCGGTCAAGCGCAACTTCACGCGCCTGTTCTTCCCCCTTTCGAAGTGGGCGGAGGAGCTCGAGGAGTACTACCTCCACGCCGGGATGAACCCGAGCCTGCGGTCGCTCTGCGAGCAGGTGATCGCGGCGGGGCTGCCGGACATGACGGTGACCCACGTTTCGGACTGGGGGATTCCGGTGCCGGTGGCGGGTTTCGAGGACCAGCGGATTTTCGTCTGGTGCGAGATGGCGCCCCGGTATTTCTCCTACGCGGAGCACCTGGGCGGCCGGGACGCGTACTGGAAGTCGCCGGACGGCGAGTTCGTGCACTGCTTCGGCTTCGACAACGGCTTCTACTACGCCGTCTTCCTGCCGGCGATGTGGATGGCGTACGACAAGGGGCTGAAGCTGCCGGCGGCGTTCATCATGAACGAGTTCTACCGGCTGGACGGCCTCAAGTTCTCGACCAGCCGGCGGCATGCCATCTGGGGGCGCGAGCTGCTGGCGAGTGTCCCCTCGGACGTGATGCGGTTCTACCTGTGCTGGACGGCCCCGGAGGTGGAGGGGACGAACTTCACGCTCGCGGACTTCGAAGAGGTCTGCGACCGGGAGCTGGGGGGCTCCTGGCAGGCATGGCTCACCCTGCTGGGTGAGAAAGTGCAGCGGGACCATGGCGGCGCGGTGCCCGCCACGGGGGACTGGACGGGGGAGCACCGCCGTTTCTTCAACCGCCTGGAGGCGCTGTCGGCCGAGGCGGCGGAGGCCTATGAAGCGCGCACGTTCTCGCCCCAGCGGGCGGTGCGGGTGCTCTCGGAGCTGGTCCGCGAGGCGCGCCGCTTCGGCAAGGCCGAGGAAAACTGGCGCCGGGTTCCGGAGAGGGGTGAGGAGAGACGCACCGGCGTGGCGTTACAGGTTCTGGCAGCCAAGACGCTCGCCGTGCTGGCGGCGCCGGTCCTGCCTGATTTCGCGGCCCGCCTGTGGCGGGATCTGGGGTATGAGGCTCCGCTGTCGAGCCAGCTCTGGGAGGAGCGCCCGACGTGGGTGCCTTCCGGCCAGCGGATCGGCGATCTTGGAGCCGCCGGCCAGCCGTACTTTCCCAACGTCCACGAGTCCCTGGAAACGAGACGCCAGCCGGCGGCCTGAGCCCGGCGGCAATTTAGATTGCAGTAATTGTTAAGGAGATATCATGAGCACCCAGTCCGTGACCCAAGCCGAGCCCGCCACCGCCACCTCCACGGAGAGGCCCTGGGGTTTCCAGCTCATCCTCGACTGTTTCGGCTGTGACGAGGAAGTTTGCTGTGACCTCGAGCGGGGCTATGAATTCCTCGACAAGATCTGTGTGGCTCTGAAGATGACCAAGCAGACGCAGCCCTACATCTTCAAGACTTGCGAGCGGGCGTTCCCGGGGGTTCCCGGCTACAGCGGCTGGGTGCCGATCATCGAGAGCGGAATCCAGATCCACACGTCGGCCAACAACCGGTTCATCTCGATCGACGTCTACTCCTGCCAGGAGTTCGACCAGCAGGAAGTGTACGACTTCGTGAAGGGCTGGTTCCAGCCGAAGCAGATCGACACCTGCTTCATCGACCGGGGCAAGAACATCATGAACCGGCACTACCGGTCCGAGGCCGCGGCCTGACCTCCAACCCTGTCCTCCTGAAGGAGAGGGTCAGAACGTTTCGGCGGCGGAGGCGTTCATCCGCTTCACCATGAAGCGGGCGCCGATGCCGAAGAAGGGCTCGGGAGGGAGGCGGTCGGGCTCGGGCAGGGAGAGCATGGCTTCGAGGTGCCCGGAGCCCTCTCCCGTGGCCAGCTCGGCGAGCAGCCCTCCGGCCGTGGTGCCCATGGCAATGCCGGCGCCGGTGTAGCCGGCGGCGGCGTAGAGGCCGGGAGCGAGCTCGCCGAAGCTGTGGCCGCGGTTGGGCGAGGCGCCGAGGATGCCGCCCCAGGTGTAGTCGAACGGCACGTGCGCGAGGGCCGGGAAGCGGGCGTTGAAGGCCACCCGGTGCAGGTTGCGCATGTCGAGCCGCAGGGCGTCGTCGACGGCGAGCCGGGTGGTGTACCAGGCGGAGTTGCGGATGAGGATGCGCTGGTCGCGGGTGCGCCGCACGGTGGAGCCCATGGCGTCCTCGGCCAGCAGCCCCCACTCGCGCTCGCCCCCCAGGGCATCCTGCTCGGCGGCGGTGAGGGGGCGGGTGAGGCTGCCGAAGGTGAACAGGGGGAAGACGCGGCGGCGCAGGAAGCCGAGGGCCCGGGTGGCGCCGTTGGCGGCCAGGAAGAGGCGGCCGGCCCGGAGGGTGCCGCCGGAGGCGGTTGCGAGCTCGAAGGCGTCTCCGCGGTGGATCTTGACGACCGGGGAGTCCTCGAAGAGGTCGACCCCGGGCGGCAGCGCGGCGGCGAGCCCCCGGGTGAGGGCGGCGGGCTGGACGAGGACGCTCCCGGGCAGGCGGATGCCGGCCCGGTAGTGGGAAGTGCCGGTGATGCGTTCGAGGCCGGCGGCGTCGAGCCACTCGAAAGGCTCGCCCAGGGTCTCGAGCCAGGCGCTCAGGTTGGGCAGGGCGGCGGCGCCCTCCTCCCCGGCGGCGGCGTGGAGCCAGCCGGACTCGTCCCATTCGCAGGCGATGCCATGGGCCTGGACGAGCGAGCGCAGGGAGTCGATGCCGAACCGGCACAGGTCCCGGTAGCGCCGGCTGGTTTCCAGTGGGAGCCGGGCGATGAAGTGGGCGCGGTCGACGACGAAACCGGAGCTGCGGCCCGAGGCTCCATGGCCGGCCCGCTGAGCGTCCACCAGGACGATGCGCCAGCCAGGCCGGAGCTCGGCCAGGCGCCGTGCGGTGGCGAGCCCGGTGAAGCCGGCGCCCAGCACGGCACAGTCGGCCTGCTCGGCGCCGGTCAGCCGGCGCGGTGGAGATGACTGCGGGATGTGCGGCAGGATCTCGATCCAGCCGCAGTCGCGGTCGCCGGAGGGGAGGTGGCGGACGCGCCGGTGGCGGGAACGCAAGGGCAACTCGTAACGGAAGGGTGTATGGTTGTCGGGTCGGTCCATGGAAATCAGCTCGCGGGAGGGGGGAGTATAGCTCCGCCGATCCTGGGGGCCGTCCCCCTTGTTCGCTTCCGTCCTTGTCCCATGCCGCCGTGTCCCGCTTTGGGGCTCGGGCAGCACTTATATGGCCGAGCGTCAATGGCAGCCGTGGTAACCGGCGCAGGGTGATCCAGGGCTGAACAACGTCTGTGTCCAGAGCAAAAACGCTAAGGAGAGTCTCATGAACCAGGGTAGGAATTCGTGCCTTCGCACTCGCGTGCAGGCGGTGGGCTTCACCGCGCTGCTCGCCTGTACCGGAGCGGTCTGGGCGGATGGAGGAGTCACCTTCACCAATGTGTCCCACGACGTCGGTGTCACCTACGAGCGGGCACCCACGCCGAACCGCATCGCGGTCGTCCAGGCGAGCATCGACGCTTCGCCGTTCCCCAACTCCGAGCAGACCAGCCGTCAGGCCAACAGCCCCCAGAAGCAGCACGGCGCCCCGGGCGTTGCGCTGTTCGACTATGACAACGACGGCGACCTCGACATCTATGTCCCGAACGGCCCGAACGCCAACAGCGCGCTGCTTCAGAATCAGCTCGCCGAGACCGGCGAGATGAGCTTCGTGGACGTGGGCGAAGAGGCCGGCGTGGGCGCCTTCAACCAGGACAGCAACGGCGTCTGCGTGGGCGACACCGACAACGACGGCGACCAGGATCTCTACGTGGTGGCGGTCGGCCTGCGGAACCTCTTCTTCCGCAACAACGGCAATGGCACCTTCACCAACACCACCATGTTCTCGAAGCTGGCCGGGTACGGCCGTAACGCCTCCGGCTGCTCCATGGGCGACGTCAACGGCGACGGCCTGCTGGACATCCTGGTGACCAACACGTTCGACGACTGGACCCAGCGGCGACCGGTGTTCATCGGCGTCGGCGAGACGGCCCTCCAGCCGAACGAGCTCTACCTGAACAAGGGCAACAACGTTTTCCAGGACGTGAGCCTGAGCTCGGGCATCCTCAACATCATCTCCGGCCCGCCGTCGATCTACTTCGGCGGTTCCTACACCTGGGCCTCCTCGATGGTCGACTACGACCTCGACGGCGACACCGACATCGTCTGGGCGGACACGCAGGGCGCGCCGCCGGCCGACAAGTCGCAGGAGCGCAGCGCCATCCGCCTGTTCGAGAACGACGGCACGGGCCACTTCACGGACGTGACGCACGCCGCCGGCCTGGCCATCTGGGGCTCCTGGATGGGCCTGTCGTTCGGCGACTTCAACTGCGACGGCTCGATGGACTTCTTCGGCACCAACTTCGGCCGCTACGTCGGCGGCGTGGTGCAGAACTCCCGCTGGCTGCTGGGCAGCCCCAACGGCACCTTCTCGGACCCCCAGGTGGGTGCGGCCCTCGGCAACGGCACGCCGTTCGGCTGGGGCACCACGGTGCTCGACTATGACAACGACGGCGACCACGACATCGCCTTCTTCGGTGACGACGACGCGTTCTTCTTCTCGATCGCCGACAACCCGGGCACCATCCTGCAGAACCAGGGCTGCTCGGCCGAGTTCACCTGGGACCAGGCCGCGATGACCACCGACCACCGCATCCGCCAGGTGCAGGGCGCGGTGTCGGGCGACCTCAACAACGACGGCTTCGAGGATCTCGTCACCGTCGCCACCTACCGCTTCATCCCCGACGCCGCCTTCCGTCCGGCCACCGGCCTCACGGGCGGCCCGACGGGCTCGGTGTTCGACACGGTCGCGAGCTTCCAGAACCAGTTCACGGGCCGCCTGATGCCCGGCTTCACGACCTGGCTCAACCCGACCATCTTGAACGGCGACCTCGCCATCGACTTGAACAGCGGCGGCAACGGCAACAAGGCCGTGGACTTCAACCTGGTCGGCACGCGCGGCCTGGTGGCCAACAAGAACGCTTCCGGCCGCGTCAACCGTGACGGCGTCGGCGCCGTGGTGTACTTCACCCCGGACGGCGGCCACACGGAGCTTCCAGCCGATCACCGCCGGCTCCAGCTACAACTCGGTCGACAGCATGACCGCCCACTTCGGCATGGGCACCACGGCCGAGGGTACGGTCGAGGTTCTGTGGCCGGGTGGCGTGCGCAACCGGCTGGCCGGCGTCAAGGCGGGTGAGACGCTCACCCTGCCCGAGATTCCTTGCAGCTACTCCGCCAACGTGACCCGTTCCGGCTTCCGCCGCTGCACCGCGGATTCACTCAAGGATCTGGTCAAGAAGGGGGTCATCAACCAGAGCTACTCCAACCGGCTGCTGGCGGGTGCGCTCGCGGCTTACGACGACGCCCACTAACCCTCTGCGGTGTTTCATGTAGTCCCCCCGCCCGCCCGGCCACCAGCCGTGCGGGCGGGTCCGTCTAACCTAGAAATCCGTCGACGAATTCACCGTCCAAGAGACCAATCCAGGTAGGGGGCACGTACATTGAAGGCGATGATGGCGAGCCTTGTCGAGAGCGGCCCCGAGACGGGCGACTTCCCCCTGTCCCCGGGGCAGAAGGCGCTCTGGTTCCTCGACCGCCTGGCGCCCGGCAACGCCGCCTACGTGCTGGCCGCGGCAGCCCGCATCAAGAAGGGGCTGGAGCCGGCCGAGCTGCTGCGGGCCGTCGAGGCGCTGGTAGAGCGCCATCCCGCCTTGCGGACCACCTTCGGCGAGGGCCCGGACGGGCCGTACCAGCGCGTCCACGAACGGCTGGCGCCCGAGGTGATCGTTTCCAATGAATTGGACGTGAACGAGGTCGCCTGGCGGCCGTTCGACCTCCAGCGGGGGCCCCTGCTCCGGGTCGCCCTGCTCCGGGACGTCCTCGTCATCTCCGTCCACCACATCGTTTGTGACTTCTGGTCAGCCGAGGTGATGGCCCAGGATCTGGGCCTGCTGCTTTCGGGCGCCGAGTCCCTGCCCGAGCTTCCTTTGCGCTACACCGACTGCGTGCGCCGGGCGGCCGAACGGATCGCCGGTCCCGAGGGCGAGCGGCTGTGGAGCTTCTGGAGCCGGCAGTTGGGCGGTGAGCTTCCCCCGCCTGGAGCTGCCCACGGACCGGCCGCGTCCCCTGGTGCGCACCTGGGCCGGTGGCGCGCTCTCGGCCCGCATGGCGCCCGAGGTGGTCGCGCGGCTCCACGCGCTGTCGAAGGGGGCCCGTACGACTTTTTTTACGACCCTGACGGCGGCCTTCCAGGCCCTTCTCGGGCGCTACACCCGCCAGGACGACGTGCTCCTGGGCTCGCCCACCGCCGGCCGCACCCACCGCGCCATGGCCGGCCTCGTGGGTTATTTCGTGAACCCCGTGGTGCTGCGCGGCGACCTTTCGGGGGACCCCCCGTTCCTGGAGTTTTTGGCGCGCGCGAAAACGATGGTGCTCGCGGCCCTGGAGCACCGGGCCTTCCCCTTCCCCGTATTGGCGGAGCGGCTGGTGCCCGAGCGGGACCCGAGCCGCCAGGCGGTCTTCGACGTGATGTTTGCCTTCCAGAGGGAACGCACGGACTCCTCGGGTGTGGGCGGTTTTGCGCTGGGTGAAGCCGGGGCCGTGTCGGCGATCGGCAGTCTCGAGATGGAGACGCTGGCTCTGGAGGCGCCGGCCACCGATTTCGACCTCTCGCTCATGGCCGCGGAGATGGACGGCGGTCTTGCGCTGTCGCTGCGCTACAGCGCCGAGCTGTTCGACCGCGCCACGGCCGCGCGGCTGCTGGCGCATTTCGGGCGGCTCCTCGAAGGGATCGCCGCCGCGCCCGAAAGCCGCCTCTCCGAGCTGCCGCTGCTGGATGCGGCCGAGCGCGAGGAGGTGCTGGCCGCCTTGAACCCCACGGAGCGCCCGCGCCCCCGCGGTGTGCTGCTCCACGGGCCGTTCTTCGCCCAGGCCGAACACATGCCCGGGGCCGAGGCGGTGATCGACGGCGACGTGCGCTGGACCTACGGCGAGCTGGCCGCGCGGGCCGAGTCGCTGGCCGCGCGCCTGGTGGCCGCCGGGGTGGGGCCGGAGACGCCGGTGGGCGTCTGCCTGGAGCGCACGCCCGAGCTGATCGCCTCGCTCCTCGCTGTGCTGCGGGCCGGTGGCCTCTACGTGCCTCTCGATCCCAAGTATCCGAAGGACCGCCTGGCGGCCATCCTGGAAGACGCGGGCGCCCCGGTGCTGATGACCGAGGAGCGCTGCCTGGGCGTGCTGCCGGAGACCGGGGCGCGGGTGCTGCGGGTGGATCGCGAGGAGACGGTCTCCGCAGATCTTCCCAATCCACCCGACGAAGCCCAGATTGCTTATCTGATCTACACCTCGGGCTCGACCGGCCGGCCCAAGGGGGTCGCCATCCCCCACCGGAGCGCGGCCGAGATGGTGGCCTGGGCGCGGGAGGTCTATCCGCCCGGCGGACCTGGCGGGGGTGCTGGTCTCGACCTCGATCTGCTTCGACCTGTCGGTGTTCGAGATCTTCGTCCCCCTCGCGGCCGGTGGCCGGCTGATCCTGGCGGACAACGCCCTGGAGCTGCCCGACCTTCCCGCGCCGCGGCGAGGTGACGCTGGTCAACACCGTGCCCTCGGCCATGGCCGAGCTGCTGCGGGCACGGGCGGTGCCCGCCGTCCGTGCGGACGGTGAACCTGGCGGGCGAGCCGCTGCGGGGGGCGCTGGCGCGGCGGGTCCTGCGAGCTCCCCGGGGTGCGCCTGTTCAACCTCTACGGCCCGTCGGAGGACACCACCTACTCGACCTTCACGGAGGTCGGGGCGGAGGGCGAGCCCACCATCGGCGTGGCCGATCGGCAACACCCGGGTCTACGTGGTGGACCCCCAGCTCCACCTGACCCCCCGCGGCGTGCCCGGCGAGCTCTGCCTGGCCGGCGACGGCCTCGCCCGCGGCTACCTCGGCCGGCCGGAGCTGACGGCCGAGCGCTTCGTGCCCGATCCGTTCGCGGTCCGGCCCGGAGAGCGGCTCTACCGCACCGGCGACCTCGCGCGCTGGCGGCCGGACGGCGAGCTCGAGTTCCTGGGCCGGATCGACCACCAGGTGAAGATCCGCGGCTTCCGCATCGAGCTGGGCGAGATCGAGGCCGCTCCTGCTCGCCACCCGGGGGTGCGCGAGGCGGTCGTCCTCGCCCGCGACCTCGCCCGTGAGACGACGCCGGGTGACCTGCGGCTGGTGGCCTTCGTGGCGCTCGAGCGGGAGGACGGCGCTGGCGGAGCTCCGGCCGTACCTCGCGCGAGCACCTGCCCGAGCACATGGTCCCCTGCGGCCATCGTGCCGCTGCCGGCGCTGCCGCTGACGCCCAACGGCAAGGTGGACCGCCGGGCCCTCGCCGGATCGAGGTGGCGCGCGAGCCGGCCGGAGACGCGGAGACCGCCCAGGTCGAGGCGCCGCGCACGCCGGACGAGGAGCTGGTGGCCGGCCTCTGGGGCGAGGTCCTGGGGCTCGACCGGGTGGGGGTCCACGACAACTTCTTCGCACCTCGGCGGCCACTCGCTGCTCGCCACCCAGGCTCGTGTCGCGGCTGCGCGAGGCGCTCGGCGTCGAGCTGCCGCTGCGGCAGGCTGTTCGAGGCGCCGACGGTGGCGGGCCTCGCCCGGCGGTTGCCCGGGCTGGGCGAGCCCGAGGGCCGGCTTCGCCGAAGGCGGCCGCCGGTACGGGAGACGCTGCCGAAACGGGCGACGGGGCCGCTCTCCTTCGCCCAGGAGCGGCTCTGGTTCCTCGACCGGCTCGAGCCGGGGAGCGCGGCCTACAACATGCCGGCCGCCCTGCGGCTCACCGGCGCGCTCGACGCCGGCGGCGCTGGCCGCCGCCTTCGGCGAGATCGTCCGCCGCCACGAGGTGCTGCGCACCACCTTCCCCGAGGCCGGCGGGCGGCCCGTCCAGGCGGGTCCAGGCGCGGCGCGGAGTGGACGCTTGCCGGTGGTCGACCTCGCGGCCCTGCCGGCGGCCGAGCGCGAAGCGGCCGCCGCGTGCCGCGGCCGCCTGGAGGCGGCGCGGCCGTTCGACCTCGCCCGGCCGGGCCGCTGCTGCGCGCGCTCCTGCTGCGCCTGAGCCCGGAGGAGCACGTGCTGCTGGTCACGCTGCACCACATCGTCGCCGACGGCTGGTCGATCGGCGTGCTGCTGCGCGAGCTGGCGGCGCTCTACGGCGCCTTCGCCGAGGGCCAGGCCGTCGCCGCTCCCCGAGCTGCCGGTCCAGTACGCCGACTTCGCGGCGCTGGCAGCGCGAGCTGGCTGCGCGGCGCGGTGCTGGAGGGGCAGCTCGCCTACTGGCGGGAGGCGCTGGCCGGGGCGCCCGACGCTGCTCGAGCTGCCGGCCGACCGGCCGCGGCCGCGCGGTGCAGAGCTACCGGCGGCGCCCAGATGCCCCTGACCGTGCCGTCCGCCCTGGCGGCGGAGGCGGCGAGCGCTCGCCAGCCGCCAGGGGGCGACGCTGTTCATGGTCCTGCTCGCCGCCTTCGACGACCCTGCTCGCGCGCCTCACCGGCCAGGAGGACCTGGTGGTCGGCTCGCCGATCGCCAACCGCAACCGGCTGGAGATCGGAGGCGCTGATCGGCTTCTTCGTCAACACCCTGGTGCTGCGCGCCGACCTCGTCCGGCGATCCGACCTTCGCGCGAGCTGCTGGGCCGGGTCCGCGAGGCCGCGCTCGGCGCCTTCGCCCACCAGGACCTGCCGTTCGAGCAGCTGGTCGAGGAGCTCGCGCCCGGAGCGCGACCTCGGGCCGCACGCCGCTCTTCCAGGTGATGTTCGCGCTCCAGAACGCGCCGCGCCGGGCGCCTCGAGCTGCCGGGCCTCGCGGCTGCAGCCGCTGGCGGTCGACGCCGGCGACCGCCAAGTTCGACCTGACGCTGATCCTGGCCGAGGCGGCGGCGGGCTCTGACCGGTGACGCTGGAGCTACGACGCCGACCTGTTCGACGCCGGCGACCGTCGCAGCGCTGCGTCGGACACCTTCGAGACCCTGCTCGCCGGAGCGGTGGCCGAGGCCCGGGCGAGCCGCTCGTCGGAGCTGCCGCTGCTCGCCGCCGCCGAGCGGCGAGCAGCTGCTGCCGAGTGGGCGGCGAACCGCTGCGGTGCGGCGTCCCGGCCCGGCGCCCGCTTGCACCGGCGTGTTCGAGGCCGCGGCGGACGCGCGCGCCCGACGCGGTCGCCGTGGTGCTGCGAGGGCGAGGCGACTGACCTACGGCGAGCTGGACGCGCGGGCGAACCGGCTGGCCCGCGGCCTGCGCGCAGCTGGGCGTCGGCCCGGAGGACCGGGTGGGCGCTCTGCGTCGAGCGCTCGGCCGAGCTGGTGGTGGGCCTGCTCGGCGTCCTCAAGGCCGGCGGCGCCTACGTGCCGCTCGATCCGGCCTACCCGGCGGAGCGGCTGGCCTTCGTGCTGGCGGACGCCGGAGTGCGGGCGCTGGTGACCGAGGCGCGAGCTGGCCGGAGCTGCTCGCCGGCGCCGGCCCGGCCTGCTTCTGCTCGACGGATCCGGAGCCGAGCCCGGCCGGGAGCGGCCGAGCGCGCTGGATTCCGAGGTCCCGGACGGGCGACTGCTGGCCTACGTCATCTACACCTCGGGCTCGACCGGCCGGCCCAAGGGGGTGGTGGTCACCCACGCCAACGTCGGTGCGGCTGCTTCGACGCCACCGGACGCCTGGTTCGGCTTCGGCGCCGACGACGTCTGGACGCTCTTCCACTCCTATCGCCTTCGACTTCTCGGTCTGGGAGATCTGGGGCGCGCTGCTCTACGGCGGCCGGCTGGTGGTGGTGCCGTACTGAGGTGAGCCGCTCGCCGGAGGCGTTCCTGCGAGCTGCTGGTGCGCGAGCGGGTGACGGTGCTCAACCAGACGCCGTCGGCCTTCCGCCAGCTCGTGCAGGCGGACGAGGAGCCGCGGCGAGCGCGGCGGATGCTCGCCCTGCGCTGGGTGATCTTCGGCGGCGAGGCGCTGGAGCCGGCGAGCCTGCGCGCCCTGGTTCGAGCGCCACGGCGACGAGCGGCCGCGGCTGGTCAACATGTACGGCATCACCGAGACCACGGTGCACGTCACCTACCGCCGCGATCGCGCCGGCGGACGTCGCGGCGGCCGGGCGAGCGTCGATCGGCGGGCCGATCCCGGACCTCGCCGGTCTACGTGCTCGACCGGCGGCGGCGAGCCGGCTGCCGGTCGGCGTGCCGGGCGAGATCCGCGTCGGCGGCGCCGGGCTTGGCGCGGGGCTACCTCGGCCGGCCGGAGCTGACGGCCGAGCGCTTCGTGCCCGATCCCTTCGCGGGCGAGCCCGGAGCGCGGCTCTACCGCTCGGGCGACCTGGCGCGCCGGCTGCCCGGACGGCGAGCTGGAGTACCTGGGGCGGATCGACCAGCCAGGTGAAGATCCGCGGCTTCCGCATCGAGCTGGGCGAGATCGAGGCCGCGCTGGCCGCGCCACCCGGCGGTGCGCGAGGCGGTGGTGCTGGCCCGAGGCTCGGCGGGGCCGGCGACGCGAGGCTGGTGGCCTACGTGGTGCCGCGGGCGAGGGAGCCACGGCGGCCGACCTGCGGCCGCCACCTCTGCGGCCAAGATCCCTGCCCGACTACATGGTGCCCGCGGTGTTCGTGCGGCTCGAGCGCCTGCCGCTGACGGCCAACGGCAAGGTCGACCGCCGGGCGCTGCCCGAGCCGGACGAGGCGCGGACCGCCGGGGAAGAGTACGAGGCGCCGCGCACGCCGGCCGAGGAGGCGCTGGCCGGCCTCTGGGCGGGCCTGCTCGGCGTGGAGAGGGTGGGGATCCACGACAACTTCTTCGCCCTGGGCGGCCACTCGCTGCTCGCCACCCAGCTCGTCTCGCGGGTGCGCGGAATCGCTGGGGGTCGAGCTGCCCCTGCGCCGCTTCTTCGAGGCGCCGACCGTCGCCGGCATCTCGGCGAGCCTGCGGGATCTGCGGGCCGTGCGTCGGCCGGAGGAGGCTTCCAGGCCGCCAAGCGGACAAGCCGGCCGAAAGGCCGCTCTCCTTCGCCCAGGAGCGGCTGTGGTTCCTCGACCGGCTGGAGCCTGGCGGCGCCGCTCTACAACATCCCGGCGGCGGTGCGCTTCCGGGGGGATCTCGATCCGCCGCCCTGGCGGCGGCGTTCGGCGAGGTCGTGCGGCGCCACGAGGTGCTGCGTTCGGCCCTGGTGGAGTCGGCGGCCGGCCGGCCGGTCCAGAAGACCGCTCCCTGGAGTCCCTGGGAGCTGCCGCTGACCGACCTGTCGGCCGTGCTCCGAGCCCGCCGCCTGGCGGCAGCTGGCCCAGGCGGAGGCGGTGCGGCCGTTCGACCTCGCCGCGGGCCCGCTGCTGCGCACCCTCCTGCTCCGGCTGGGGGCGCGCGAGCACGTTCTGGTGCTGGTGCTCCACCACGTCGTCGCGGACGGCTGGTCGCTGGGGGTCTTCCTGCGCGAGCTGGTGGCGCTCTACGGCGCGGCCCTGGCGGGAGCGCCGTCGCCCTTGCCCGAGCCGGTCCTGCAGTACGCCGACTTCGCGGTCTGGCAGCGGGAGTGGCTCGCCGGCGCGGTGCTCGAGGAGCAGCTCGGCTACTGGCGGCGGACGCTGGCGGATGCGCCGGAGGCGCTGGACCTGCCGGCCGACCGCCCGCGCCCGGCCCTGCCGAGCCACCGCGGCGGGCAGCACCGGTTGGCGCTCTCCCCCGGGCTCTCCGCGGCCGTGGGCGCCCTCGCCCGGCGCCTGGGAGGCGACGCCGTTCATGGTCCTGCTCGCCGCCTTCGAGACCCTGCTCGCGCGGCTGACGGGGCAGGAGGACGTGGTCGTCGGCTCGCCCGTCGCCAACCGCAACCGGCTGGAGACGGAGGGGCTGATCGGCTTCTTCGTCAACACCCTGGCGCTGCGGCTGGACCTCGCGGGCGACCCGCCGTTCGAGGAGCTGGTCCGGCCGGGCGCGTGAGATCACCCTGGCGGCCTACGCCCACCAGGACCTCCCGTTCGAGAAGCTGGTGCGAGGAGCTGGTGCCGGTGCGCGACCGCGAGCCGCCCGCCGCTCTTCCAGGTGCTGTTCGCCCTCCAGAACGCCCCGCTGCGGTCGCTCCGGCCGCTGACATTACCCGGCCTGGAGATCGACACCCTGCCGGTGGACACCGGCACCGCCAAGTTCGACCTTTCCCTCCTGCTGGAAGAAGGGGAGGGCGGATGCCAGGGCTTTCTGGAGTACGCCTCGGACCTCTTCGAGAGCGCCACCGTGGAACGGCTGGCGGGGCACTTCCAGACCCTGCTGGCGGCGAGCGTGGCCGGCCCCGCACGCGGGTTCAGGATCTGCCGCTGATGACGGCGCCGGAGCGCGAGCAGGTGCTCTCCGGCTTCAACCAGACGGCTCTCGAGCATCCCGGCGAGCCGCTGCTCCACGAGCTGATCCTGGCGCAGGTTGCGCGCACGCCGGAGGCCGTGGCCCTGGTCTGGGGGCGCGAGCGGCTGACCTACCGGCAGGTCGAGGAGCGGTCGGCCCGCATGGCGGCGCGGCTCCGGGCCGCGGGCGTGGGGCCGGAGGTGCCCGTGGGCGTCTGCCTGGAGCGCACGCCGGCCCTCCTGGTCTCCCTGCTGGGCGTGATGCGGGCCGGCGGCTTCTACGTGCCGCTCGATCCCAACTATCCCGAGGAGCGGCTGTCCGCCATCCTGGAAGACTCGGCCGCGCCCGTGCTGGTGACGGAGGAGAGCTGCCTCGACGTCCTGCCCGAAACGGGTGCCCGGATCGTGCGTGCGGACGCCGAGGAAGCGGCTCCGGTTGCCTCTCTGCCGGCAACGCTCTTGCCCGACGGCCTGGCCTACATGATCTACACCTCGGGCTCGACGGGCCGCCCGAAGGGCGTCGCCATCACCCACCGGAACGTGGTGGCCCTCGCCTACTGGGCGCGCGAGGTCTACTCGGCCGGAGAGCTGGCGGGCGTGCTGGGCTCGACGTCGATCTGCTTCGACATGTCGGTCTTCGAGCTGTTCGTCACCCTCGCCTGGGGCGGCACGGTGATCCTGGCGGAGAACGCCCTGGAGCTGCCGGACCTGCCGGCCCGGGACCAGGTGACGCTGATCAACACCGTGCCCTCGGCCATGGCCGAGCTGGTGCGGCTCCGGGCCGTGCCCCCCTCGGTGCGCACGGTGAACCTGGGCGGCGAGGCCTTGCGCGGGGCGCTGGCCGGCGCGTCCACGACGCTAGGTCCCATCCGACCTCTACAACCTCTACGGGCCGTCCGAGGACACCACGTTCACCACCTGGGCGGACGTCGGCGCGGTTGGCGAGCCCACGATCGGCCGGCCGCTCGCGAACACGCGGATCTACGTGCTGGACCGCAACCTGCGCCCGGTGCCGGTCGGCGTACCGGGCGAGGTCTACATCTCGGGCGCGGGCGTCGCGCGGGGCTACCTGGGCCAGCCGGACCTGACGGCCGAGCGGTTCCTGCCCGATCCCTTCCGGGACGGCGGAACGCGCATGTACCGGATCGGCGACCTGGGCCGCTGGCGCGCGGACGGCGAGCTGGAGTTCCTGGGGCGCATCGACCACCAGGTGAAGATCCGCGGCTTCCGCGTCGAGCTGGGCGAGATCGAGGCGGCGCTGCTCGCCCATCCGGCCGTGCGCGAGGCCGTGGTGGTGACCCGCGAGCCCCGGCCGGGCGACGTGCGCCTGGCGGCCTTCGTGGTGGCGAAGGCCGGTGCCAGCCCTGGGGACCTGCGGGGGGACCTGCGGGCCTGGCTCAAGGACCGGCTGCCCGAGTACATGGTGCCGTCGGCCGTCGTGCCGCTCGACGCGCTGCCGCTGCTCCCCAACGGCAAGGTCGACCGGCGCGGCCCTGCCGGAGCCGGCGGACGCGCGCCGGGAGGGCGCCGGGCAGGGCGTGGCGCCGCGCACGCCGGCCGAGGAGACGCTGGCCGGCCTCTGGGCCGAGGTGCTGGGTCTCGCCGTCGAGGCGGTGGGCGTTCACGACGACTTCTTCGCCCTCGGCGGCCACTCGCTGCTCGCCACCCAGCTCGTCTCGCGGGTGCGCGAGGTCCTCGGGGTCGAGCTGCCGCTGCGGCAGTTTTTCGAGGCCCCCACCGTCGCGGGCATGGCGCCGGCGCGTCGCAGCATCTGCGCGCTGGTGCCGGCGCCTGGAGCTGTTCCGCGCACAGCCTGCGGCGAGCGCCGCCGCTCTCCTTCGCCCAGGAGCGCCTCTGGTTCCTCGACCGCTTCGAGCCCGGCAGCCTCGCTGTACAACATGCCGGCGGCGCTCCGCCTCACCGGGCGCCTCGACATCGCCGGCGCTTGCCGCGGCCTTCGGCGAGGTGGTGCGCCGCCACGAGGCGCTGCGCACGCGCCTTGCGTGGAGTCGGCGGCCCGGCGGCCGGTGCAGGTGGTCCAGCCGCCGGCGCCGTGCGAGCTGCCGCTGGCCGACCTCTCCGGCCTGCCGGAGCCCCTGCGCGAAGCGGAATGGCGGCGACTCGGCCGACGAGGAGGCGACGCGGCCGTTCGACCTCGCCCGCCGGCCCGCTGCTGCGCGCGCTGCTCCTGCGCCTGGCCGGCGAGGAGCACGCGCTGGCTGCTCGCCATCCACCACATCGTCGGCGGACGGCTGGTCGATCGGCATCTTCCTGCGCGAGCTGGCGGCGCTCTACGGTGCGTTCTCGTCCGCGGGCCGCCCGTCGCCTCTGCCCGACGCTGCCCGTGCAGTACGCCGACTTCGCCGTCTGGCAGCGGCGACTGGCTGCGCGGCGCCGTGCTGGAGGAGCAGCTCGCCTGGTGGCGCGAGCGCTCTGGCCGGCGCGCCCGGCGGCGCTCGACCTGCCGGCCGACCGGCCGCGCCCGGCCGTGCCAGACGCCACCGCGGCCGGCAGCGCGGCGTGCGGCTGCCCGCCGGTCTCTCCGCGGAGCTTGCCGCCCTGGCCCGCGCGGCGGGCGCGACGCCGTTCATGGTGCTGCTCGCGGCCTTCGAGACCCTGCTCGGCCGCATCTGCGGGCAGGAGGACGTCGCGGTGGGCTCGCCGATCGCCAACCGCAACCGGCTGGAGATCGGAGGGGCTGATCGGCTTCTTCGTCAACACCCTGGCCCTGCGCGCTCGATCTTTCGGGAGACCTCTCGGGCGACCCCTCGTTCGAAGACGTCGTGCGCCGGTGCCGCGAGGTCACGCTGGGCGCCTACGCCCACCAGGACGTGCCGTTCGAGAAGCTGGTCGAGGAGCTGGCGCCGGCGCGCGATCCCAGCCGCACACCCGCTGTTCCAGGTGCTCTTCGCCCTCCAGAACGCCCCCGTGGGCGCGCTGGAGCTGCCGGGCCTGCGCTCGAGGCCCAGCGGGTGGACACGGGGACGGCCAAGTTCGACCTCTCGCTCCTCCTGGACGAGGACGCGGACGGCTTCGCGGGCTTCGTGGAGTACGCGACCGACCTGTTCGACGCCGCCACGGTGGAGCGGCTCATGGGCCACTTCGAGACCCTGCTGGCGGGTCTCGCGGCGATCCGCGGACGCCGGTCTGCGGACCTGCCCCTGCTGACGCGAGGGCGAGCGCGAGCAGGTGGTCACGGCTGGCAACCGCACGGAGCTGCGAGCACCCGCGCGACCCGCTGCTCCACGAGCTGGTCCTGGCCCAGGCGGCGCGCACGCCGGACGCCGTGGCCCTGGTCTGGGGTACGGAGCGGCTGACCTACCGCGAGCTGATCGGCGAGCGGTCGGCCCGGATGGCCGGCGCGGCTGCGCGCGGCCGGCGTGGAGCCGGAGGTGCGGGTCGGCGTCTGCCTCGACCGCAAGCCGGCGCTGCTGGTCGCCCTGCTCGCGGTGCTGCGAGGCGGGCGGCGCCTACGTGCCGCTCGACCCCGCCTACCCGCAAGGAGCGGCTGGCGGCCATCCTGGAGGACTCGGGCGCGCCCGTGCTGGTGACCGAGGAGCGGCTGCCTGCCGCTGCTGCCCGGACACGGGCGCGCGGATCGTGCGCGCCGATCGTCTGGACCACGGCGAGCGACGTTCTGCGCTCGACTCCCGACGCGACGCGGAGACGCTCGCGCGCTCCGTCTGGCCTACCTCATCTACACCTCGGGCTCGACCGGCCGGCCCAAGGGGGTCGCCATCGCCCACCGCAGCGCCGTGGCCCTGGCGCTACTGGGCGCGCGAGGTGTTCACGCCGGCGGAGCTGCGCGGGCGTGCTGGCCGCGACCTCGGTCTGCTTCGACCTCTCGGTCTTCGAGCTGTTCGTGCCGCTCGCCTGGGGCGGCACGGTGATCCTGGCGGAGAACGCCCTGGAGCTGCCCGACCTGCCGGCGCCCGGAACGAGGTGACGCTGATCAACACCGTGCCCTCGGCCATGGCGGAGCTGGTCCGGCTGGGGGCGGTGCCGGCCTCGGTGCGCACGGTCGATCCTGGCGCGGCGAGGCCGCTGCGCGGCGCGCTCGCCCGGCGGCGTCCAGGCGCTGGGCCGGCGCGGCTGTTGAACCTCTACGGCCCGTCCGAGGACACGACCTACTCGACCTGCGTCGCCGGTGTCCGAGCGCCGGCGAGCCCGCCATCGGCCGGCCGCTCGCCAGCACCCGCGTCTACGTGCTGGACCGCAAGCTGCGGCCCGGTGCCCGTGGGGGTGCCCGGCGAGCTCTACCTCGTCGGGCGAGGGCCTGGCGCGCGGCTACCTGGGCCGGCCGGACCTGACGGCCGAGCGTTCGTGCCCGATCCCTTCCGGCGCCGGCCGGCGACGCGCATGTACCGGACGGGCGACCTGGCGCGCTGGCGGCCGGACGGCGAGCTGGAGTACCTGGGCCGCATCGACCACCAGGTCAAGATCCGCGGCTTCCGCATCGAGCTGGGCGAGATCGAGGCCGCCCTGCTCGCCCATCCCGGCGTGCGCGAGGCCGTGGTGGTGGCGCGCGAGCCCGTGCCGGGCGACGTGCGCCTGGTCGCCTTCGTGGTGGCCCGCCAGGGTGCGGGAGATGGAGGATCTGCGGGACCACCTGCAAGGCCCGCTTGCCCGAGTACATGGTCCCCTGGGCCATCGTGCCGCTCGCCGAGCTGCCGCTGCTGCCCAACGGCAAGGTGAACCGCCGGGCCCTGACCCGCATGGAGCTGGAGCTGGGCAGCGAGGGCGCCCGCCAGGCTGGAGACTCGGACCGTGCGCGGACTCCCGTCGAGGAGCTGATCGCCGGCCTCTGGCGCGACGTGCTGGGGCTGCCCGAGGGCGCCGAGGTGGGGGTTCACCAGAGCTTCTTCGAGCTGGGCGGCCACTCCCTGCTCGCCACCCAGCTCGTCTCCCGCCTGCGCGAGGCCCTGGGCGTCGAGCTGCCGCTGCGGCGGTTCTTCGAGAACCCCACCGTGGCAGGGCTCGCCGGCCTGCTGCCCGCCCTGGGGGCGGGCGGAGGCGCCGCCCATCCGGCCGGTGCCGCGCTGGGGGGAGATGCCGCTCTCCTTCGCCCAGGAGCGGCTGTGGTTCCTCGACCGCTTCGACCCGGGCAGCACCATGTACAACATCCCGGCGGCGGCACGCCTGTCGGGCGATCTCGCCGTGCCCGCCCTGGCTGCGGCCATTGGCGAGATCGTGCGCCGCCACGAGGTGCTGCGCACCGGCTTCGCCGAGGTGGAGGGCCGGCCCGTCCAGGTGCTCGCCCCCTGGACCCCCCTGGTGCTGCCCCTGGCGGATCTCTCGGGACTGCCGGCCGCCGCGCGGCACGCCGAGCTGCGCCGCATCCTGGAAGAGGACGCCGTCCAGCCCTTCGACCTGGGAATCCCTCCCATGCTGCGGCCGTCGCTCCTGCGGCTGGCGGAGGGCGAGCACGTGCTGGGGCTCGACTTTCACCACATCGCCTCCGACGGCTGGTCGAACGGCGTCTTCCTGCGCGAGTTGACTCCCCTCTACGAGGCCGCCCTCGCCGGGCTGCCGTCGCCCCTGTCACCGCTCGCCGTGCAGTACGCCGACTTCGCCCACTGGCAGCGGGAGTGGATGCGCGGCGACGTGCTGCTGCGCCACCTCGACTACTGGGGCCGCGCGCTCGCCGGCGCGCCGCCGGTGCTCGACCTGGCCACGGACCGCCCTCTGTCCGAGGGGAACGGCCGCCGGTCGGCCGAGCACTGCTTCGTGCTGCCGGCGCCGCTGGTGGCGGACTTGACCCGACTCGGCCAAAGCGAAGGGACGACGCTCTTTTCCGTGCTCACGGCGGGCCTTCAGGCGCTCCTCTCCCGGCTCACCGGTCAGGAGGATCTGGTGGTGGGCTCGCCGATCGCGAACCGCAACCGGCTGGAGACGGAGCCGCTGATCGGCTTCTTCGTCAACGTCCTCGCCTTGCGGCTGGACCTTTCGGGCGACCCCGGCTTCCTGGACCTCGTGCGGCGCGCCCGCGAGACGGCGCTCGGCGCCTACGCCCACCAGGATCTGCCCTTCGAAAAGCTGGTCGAGCTGCTGGCCACCGCCCGAGACCTGGATTCGACACCGGTCTTCCAGATCCTCTTCGCCCTCCAGAGCTCCCTCTGGAGCGGCCCGCGGCTAGGCGAGTTGACCGTCGAGACTCTCCCCGTGCCGAGCCGGGAGGCCAAGTTCCTCTTAAACGCCGTGCTCATCCCGGCGGCGGACGGCGCGCTGGGCGGCACCCTGGAATACCGGGCGGGTCTATTCGATCCGGCCACCATGGATCGCCTCGCGGCCCGCTTCGTCGCCGTGCTGGAGGCCGTGGCGACCGATCCCGCGGCGCGCCTGTCGGACCTCCCCCTGCTCACGTCCGAAGAGGAGATCCAGCTCGTCCGGGAGTGGGGACGCGGGCTGGCCGATCCCGTCCGCGTGCTCGACGGACATTCGCGGCCGGTGCCGCCGGGCGTCGTGGGCGACCTGGTGCTTGAGGAGCCGGACGGCGGCCTGCGCCCCACGGGTGAGCGCGCCCGCTGGCTGTCCACCGGCGAGCTGCAGGTTCTGGCCCGCGCCGTCCACGAGGAGGGCCTGGGGAGCGAGCGCGGCCGTACAGCCCACGCGGCGCCCCGGACGGCGGTGGAGGAGCTGCTGGCGGGGATCTGGATGGAGCTGCTCGGCGTCGAGTCCGTGGGGCTGCACGACGACTTCTTCGCCCTGGGCGGTCACTCGCTGCTGGCTACCCGGCTGCTGTCGCAGGTGCGCTCGACCCTGGGGGTGAGCCTGCCTGTCCGCCGGCTGTTCGAGGCGTCGACCCTGGAGGCCCAGGCTGCGGCCGTCGAGGCGGCCCGCGCGGGTGTCCGCATGGCCCAGGTGCCGCCCATCGTGCCGCTTGGGCTGGAAGGACCGCTGCCGCTCTCCTTTGCCCAGCAGCGCCTGTGGTTCCTGGAGCAGCTCGATCCCGGGAACCCGACCTACAACATCCCGGCTGCCGTGCGGCTTACGGGTCCGCTCGACGTGGCGGCCCTGGAGCGGGCGCTGGGGGGCGTCCTGGCGCGCCACTGCTCCCTGCGCTCCCGGTTCCTCGCCGTCGAGGGCGAGCCCGCTGCCGTCATCGAACCCGGGGTGGAGCTGCCTTTGCTCGTCGAGGACGTGCCGGACGAGGCGCGCGTCCTGGCCCTCGCCCGCGAGGAGGCCCTGCGGCCGTTCGACCTCGCCACGGCGCCCCTCGTGCGCGCCTGCCTGCTGAGGCAGAGCGAGGACCATCACGTCCTGCTGCTGACGATGCACCACATCGTCTCCGACGGCTGGTCCATGGGCATCCTGGTGCGCGAGGTGGCTGACGCTCTACGAAGGGCGAGAGCTGTCGCCGCTGCCCATCCAGTACACCGACTTCGCGGCCTGGCAGCGGGGATGGATGGAGGGCGAGGCCCTGGCCGGCGAGATCGCTTGGTGGCAGGAGCGGCTGGCGGGCGCTCCGGCCGTGCTCGAGCTGCCCACCGACCGTCCCCGGCCGCTGCTCAAGACCTCGCGCGGCGGCCTGCGCCGGGCCGTGCTGCCCGCCGTCCTCGTGGCCCGGCTGCGCGAGACCGGCCGGCGCTCGGGTGGGACCCTGTTCATGACTCTCCTCGCCGGCCTCGCGGCCCTCTTGCATCGCTACTCCCGTCAAGACGAGGTGCTGGTGGGCTCGCCCATTGCCAACCGCAACCGGGCGGAGATCGAGCCGCTGATCGGCTTCTTCGTCAACACCCTGGTGCTGCGGGCGGACGTCTCGGGCAACCCCTCTTTCGGCAGCCTGCTGGCGCGGGTACGCGACGCGGCCATGGCGGCCTACGACCATCAGGACCTGCCGTTCGAGAAGGTCGTGGAGGCCGTCCGGCCGGACCGCGACCTCGCCCGCTCGCCCCTGTTCCAGGTGGCCTTCGCGCTCCAGAACCTGCCCATCCCCGAGCTGCGGCTGGGCGATCTGGTCCTGGAGCCGGTGCCCACCGGCGGCGATACGGTGAAGTTCGACTGGGACATCGCCATGGAAGAGGTGGGAGACGAGATCCAGGTCCGCTGGGCCTACAACTCCGACCTCTTCGACCCGGCCACCGTCGAGCGCGCCCTCGGCCAGCTCTGCAACTTGCTGGAGGCGGCCGTGGAGATGCCGGAAGAGCGGGTCTCGGAGCTGCCCCTGCTTTCCGCCGCCGAACGGCACGCCCTGGACGCCGAATGGATCGTTCCCGACGCCTACCCTGGCGAGGATCTGGTGCATGACCGGATCGCCGTCCAGGCCGCGCGCCGGCCGGAGGCCGTGGCCCTGCTGCTCGACGGCGAGGCGATGACCTACGGCGATCTCGACCGGCGCGCCAACCGGCTGGCGAACCGCCTCGGCCGCCTGGGGATCGGACCGGAATCCCTGGTGGGGATCTGCCTCGACCGCTCGTTCGACCTCGTCGTGGGGCTGCTCGCGGTGCTGAAGGCCGGCGCCGCCTATCTCCCCCTCGATCCCAACTACCCGCGCGAGCGGCTGAAGCTGATGCTGCGGGATTCGGGAGTGCCGGTCCTCGTGGCGCGCCAGGCTCTGCTCGCCGAGGTCCTCGACGGCGCGGTTTTCCATGGAGGAGACCTCCGTACCGTCTCGGTGGACGCGGACCGCGCGGCGATCGACGCCGAGAGCGCGGAGGCGCCCGCGGTCCGGGTCGATCCCGATCATCCCGCCTACGTCATCTACACCTCCGGCTCGACCGGCGTGCCCAAGGGCGTCGTGGTCTCCCATCGGGCGATGTCCAACCGGCTGGGCTGGGCCGCGGTGTACGACGTGGGTGAGGACGACGTGGTGCTCCAGAAGACCAGCGTCAGCTTCGACGTGTCGGTGTTCGAGGTCTTCGGTCCGCTGATGGTGGGGGCCCGCGAGGTGCTGGTCCGCGCCGAGGCTCAGCGGGACGTCGACGGCCTCCTGCGGCTGATCGGCGGGCACGGCGTGACCATTGCCTCCTTCCCGCCGTCGCTCCTCTACGTGCTGATGGAGCGGGACGGCTTCGACGCGGCCTGCCGCACTCTGCGGACCCTGGTCACCGGCGGCGAGGTGGTGCCCGCCGACCTGCCCGACCGCCTGCTTGCCCGCCTATCCCCGGAGGCCCGGCTGCTCAACCGCTACGGCCCCACCGAGGCCACGGTCTCCGTGACCTCCTGGACCTGCCGGCGGGGACTTCCGGAGCGCGTGCTGCCGATCGGCCGCGCCATCGCCGGGGCCGGAGTCTACGTGCTCGACGCCGCGATGAACCCGGTGCCCGTGGGCGTGCCGGGAGAGATCCTGCTGGGCGGCCCGTCGCTGGCGCGCGGCTACCTCGGGCGGCCGGAGCAGACGGCGGAGCGGTTCGTTCCGCACCCGTTCTCGGCCCATCCGGGTGAGCGCCTGTACCGCACGGGCGACCTCGCGCGCTTCCGGCCGGACGGCGCCCTGGAGTTCGTGGGCCGGGTGGATGGCCAGGTGAAGATCCGCGGCTTCCGCGTGGAGCTGGGCGAGGTCGAGGCCGTGCTGGCCCGCCACCCGGGGGTCCGCGAGGTGGCCGTGATCGACCGCGAGGAGTCGGCGGCCGGGGCGGGCACGGCGACCCGGATCCTGGTGGCCTATTACGTTCCTGAAGCGGATTGCCCGAGGCGATCGAGCCGCGGAACGCCTTGCGCGATCTGGCCAGGGCGGAGCTGCCGGCCCACATGGTGCCCTCCGCCTTCGTGCGGCTCGAACGGCTGCCGCTGGGTCCCACGGGGAAGGTGGACCGGCGTTCGCTCCCCGCTCCCTCCGCGCCGGTTGCGCCCGTGCGCGAAGAGGCGGCGGCCGGGCCGGTCACGGGCCTGGAGGAGCAGATCGCCGCCATCTGGCGCGAGGTTCTGGAAGTCGAGCGGGTCAGCCTCACCGAGAGCTTCTTCGACCTCGGCGGCCACTCGCTGCTCATGGCCCGTGTCCACAGCCGCCTGGAGAAGGAGCTGGGGCGGAAGATCTCCATGGTCGAGCTGTTCCAGTTCCCCACCGTCTCCACGCTGGCCGCCCATCTCGGTGGCGAGGTTCGGAGCCTCACCGCCGTCCGGCGCCGGAGGGTCTCGCCGGAGACCTCGAAAATCGCCATCATCGGCATGGCGGGCCGGTTCCCCCAGGCGGCGGATGCGGACCAGCTCTGGCGCAACCTGTGCTCCGGGGTCGAGGCCATCTCGTCCTTCTCGGACGAGGAGCTGCTGGCCCAGGGGATCGATCCAGCCCTGCTGGCTGATCCGCGCTACGTCAAGGCCGCGGGCGTGCTCGACGGGGCCGACCTGTTCGACGCCGACTTCTTCGGCTTCAACCCGCGCGAGGCCGAGCTGACGGATCCCCAGCAGCGGGTGTTCCTGGAGTGCGCGTGGGAGGCGCTGGAGTCGGCCGGCTATGCCTCCGGAGCCCCGAGCCCGGTGGGCGTCTACGCCGGGGCGAGCTTCAGTGGCTACCTGGGCCATTTGGCCGCCCAGGGGGCTCTGGCGGACGGCGGCAATCCCCTGATGGGCAATGACAAGGACTTCCTGGCCACGCGGGTCTCCTACAAGCTGAACCTGCGGGGACCGAGCCTCACCGTCCAGACGGCCTGCTCGACGTCGCTGGTGGCCGTCCATCTTGCCTGCCAGGCCCTGCTCACGGGTGAGTGCGGCATGGCGCTCGCGGGCGGCGTCTCGATTGCCGTGCCGCTCAAGGGCGGTTATGTCTACAGGGAGGGCGCCATCCATTCGCCCGACGGCCGCTGCCGGGCCTTCGACGCCGAGGCCGCGGGCACGCCGCGCGGCGCCGGAGCGGGCGTGGTGGTGCTGAAGCGGCTGGAAGACGCTCTCGCGGACGGCGACACGATCCACGCCGTGATCCTGGGCTCGGCCGTCAACAACGACGGCTCGGGCAAGGTGGGCTTCACGGCGCCCAGCGTGGACGGCCAGGCCGCCGTCATCGCCGAGGCCCAGGCCGCGGCGGGCGTCGAGCCGGCCACCATCGGGTATGTCGAAGCTCACGGCACCGGCACCCGGCGGGGCGATCCCATCGAGCTGGCCGCCCTTTCCCAGGCCTTCCAGGCCTCCGGCCCCAAAGTGGAGGGCGCGCGTTGCGCCGTGGTGTCGTCCAAGCCCAACATCGGCCACCTGGACGCCGCCGCGGGAGTGGCCGGCCTCATCAAGGCCGCCTTCGCCGTGCGCGAGGGGCTCGTGCCGCCGACGCTCAACTTCGAGCGGCTGAACCCGGACGTCGAGCTGGAGGGGACGCCCTTCTTCATCAACACGGAGCTGAGCCCCTGGCCCGTGGAGGGCGGCCCCCGGCGGGCGGGCGTCAGCTCGTTTGGTATCGGCGGCACCAACGCCCATCTCGTCCTGGAAGAACCCCCGGTTCTGGCTCCCGCCGCTCCGTCCCAGCCCTGGCAGCTCCTGCTTCTCTCCGCCCGCACGGAGGCCGCTCTGGAGCAGGTGACGGAGCGTCTCGCCAGGCACCTCGAGGATCACCCAGGCATCGACTTGGCGGACGTGGCCTTCACGCTACGGGAGGGCCGCCGAGCCTTCCCGCACCGGCGCATCGTGGTCTGCAGCGACACGGCCGACGCCATCCAGGCCCTGAGGGACCCGCGGCGGATCATTTCCGGGCTTGCTGAGCCCACCCCTGGGACCGCCGGCATCCCTGCCGGCCTCTCACTCGACTTGCCGGAGCACCTCGACGCTCTGGGCCGCCACTGGCTCACCGGAGGCGCTCTCGGCTGGGACGGCGTCCAGGCCGGAGAAAGCCGCCACCGCATCCCCTTGCCGACCTACCCCTTCGAGCGCCGCCGCTACTGGGTGGACGCCGTGGCCAAGCCCACGGCTCTCGAACGCCGTCCGGACTCCGCCGACTGGACTTACGTGCCGGGCTGGAAACGGACGCCGCCGTCCATGCCGAGGGAGGCCAACGGCGAGCGTCACCGTGCGCTCGTCTTCCTGGACGCCGAGGGCCTGGGCGTGGCTCTGGCGGCACGGCTGGAGGAGCAGGGCTGGTCGATCGAGACCGTCTCGCGCGGGGACGACATGAGCGCACGGCTCGCGGAGCTCGTGGGCGGCGGCTGGCAGCCGCAGTCCATCATTCACCTCTGGCAGGATTTCGAAAGCCTGAGCCGCCTGGCCCAGATCCTGGCGCTCGCCAAGGGCGGGGAACCGGTGGACGTCACGGTGGTGACGGACGGGGTCCAAGACGTCGTCGGCGGCGAGGCCCGCCGCGCCGACAACCCCGACCGGGCGCGGCTCCTCGGTCCCTGCCGGGCCATTCCCGGCTGCCGCTGGGTTGACGTCGAGCCGGGGACCGGCGCGGCGGACCTCCTGGCCGCCGAGCTGCTCGGCGCGTTGCCGGATCTCCTCGTGGCTCATCGCGGCGGGCACCGCTGGGTGCGCACCTACGAGCCGGTTCGGCTTTCCCGGCGCCTGGAGGCCCCGGTGACCGTGGTCCGCACCGAAGGCGGCCGGCAGGCGGTCCTGGACGCGCTGTCCGGCGCAACCGCGGGCGTTGTCGTGCTCTCCTCGTCCCTCGCGGCGGTGGTGGGCGGGGACGCGGAAGAGGTGTCCATGGGCGCCTTCGCAGGCGCGCTCGCCGAGCAGGGGGAGGGCCAACCGGGCCGGCCGCGGGTTCTCGCCGTGGACTGGGACCCGGACGTTCATTCCGAGGAGGCCGCCGAGCTGCTGCCGCGCCTGCTGGCGAGCGGCCTGTCCCGGGTCGTGGTCTCGACGCGCGACCTTGGAGCCCTGCTGCAAGCGGGGGGCAAGCCCGAAACGGGGGCCGCCAAGTCCCGGTCCTTCCATCCCCGCCCCAACCTCTCGACGCCCTACGTGGCGCCCCTTTCCGAGCTCGAGACCCAGGTCGCGGGCCTCTGGCGGGAGTTGCTCGGCATCGAGAGCGTGGGGATCGACGACAACTTCTTCGAGTCGGGAGGCCACTCGCTCTTGGCGACGCAGCTCATCTCGCAGGTGCGAGACCGTTTTGGAGTGGACGTCAAGTTTGCCCGTTTCTTCGACACGCCGACCGTGGCGGGCCTCGCCGCGATCATCGTGGAGCGGCAGGCAGCCGCCATGGAAGAGGCGGCCCTGGCCGAGCTGCTGGCCGAGATCCAGGGCCTGTCGGCCGAGGATCTGCAGGACCAGCTCGCCGCTGAAAAGCAGTCGCACTTGGAGGATGGTTCTTCATGACGGATCTGTCGAATCTTTTGTCGGGGCTTTCCCCGGAGCAGCGTGAATTGCTTCAGCTCCGGTTGAAAAAGCAGCAGGCCCGCACCGAGGCCGCGCCGGGACGTGGCCGGATTCCTCGCCGCGCGGCGGGCCTCGAGGAGCTGCCCCTTTCTTTCAGCCAGCAAAGGCTCTGGTTCCTCGATCAGTGGGACCCAGGCAATCCCGCTTACAACATGTTCGGAGCTTTCGGCCTGAGCGGGCCGCTCGACGTGCCCGCGCTCGCCGGCGCCTTCAACGAGATCGTGCGCCGCCACGAGGCCTTGCGGACGAGCTTTCCCGCCACGGGCGGCAAGCCCCGGCAGGCCATTGCTCCGGCAGCTCCGGTGTCGCTGCCTCTGGTGGACCTCTCCAGCCTGGAAGCCGGGACGGCAAGGGAGGAGGGGCGCCGGCTGGCCATCGAGCATGGGCTCCAGCGCTTCGACCTCGCCCGCGGTCCGGTGATGCGGCTGTGCCTGGTACGGCTCGGCGTCACGGAGCACTGGATGGTCACCTCCTTCCACCACATCGTTTCGGATGGCTGGTCGGTGGGCGTGTTCAACCGGGAGATCTTCGCCCTCTACGCCGCCATTCGGCGGGGAGCACCGCCACCGCTGCCACCGCTGCCGATCCAGTATGCCGACTTCGCCGTCTGGCAGCGCGACTGGCTGCAGGGCGAGGTTTTGGAATCCCAGATCGCGTTCTGGAAGGAGCTGCTCGCGGGTGCTCCGTCGCGGCTGGACCTCACCTACGACCACCCCCGTTCGGGAGGTGCGCCGTCGGGGAGCCTGGAGCTGCGGCTTCACCAGGATCTCGCGGAGCGGCTGCGCTCCGTGGCCTTGGCCGAGGGGGGCACCCTGTTCATGATCCTCGTCGCCGGGTATGCCCTGATGCTCTCCCGCTACGCTGGAGTCGAGGACGTCGTGCTGGGCTCGCCGATCGCCAACCGCAACCGCTCCGAGATCGAGGGGCTGATCGGGTTCTTCGTCAACACCCTGGCGCTGCGCATCGACCTCAAGGGGAACCCAACCTGCCGGGAGCTGCTCGCCCGCACCCGCAAGATGGTCTCCGCGGCCTATGACCACCAGGACCTGCCCTTCGAGGTGCTGATCGACCAGTTGGACCTGGAGCGGGATCCGAGCCATCCGCCGCTCGTGCAGGTGGCGCTCAGCCTCCAGAAGCTGCCACCGCTGGGAGTGCCGTCCGGCGATCTGCGGGTGGAACGGATCCGCCTGCGCACCGCCGCCGCCAAGTACGACCTGTTGGCGGCCCTGACCGAGAACCCGGACGGCGAGGGCGGTGTTCTGGAGTACGACAAGAGCCTGTTCGACGAGGAGACGATCGCCCGCATGATCGGCCATTTCCTGATCGTGCTCGACGGTCTCGCGAAGAACCCGGACGCGCGGATCTCCGAGCTTTGCCTTCTTTCCGAAGCCGAGCGCCGGCAGTTGACGATCGAATGGAACCAGACCGCTTCCGCCTTCCCGAGCGACCGCACGGTCGGCGAGCTGTTCGAGGAGCAGGCGGCGGCCACGCCGGACGCCACGGCCCTGGTCTTCCGCGACCAGAGCCTCTCCTACTCCGCGCTCAACCGGGAGGCGGATCGCCTGGCGCGCCGGCTGCGCCGGCTGGGCGTGGGGCCCGAGGTTCCCGTGGGCCTGTGCGCCGACCGTTCGCTCGACCTGATCGTGGGGTTGCTCGCCATCGTCAAGGCGGGCGGTGCCTTCGTGCCGCTCGATCCGGCCTACCCGAGCGAGCGGCTGGGCTACATGCTGGAAAGCTCGGGAGCGCCCATCGTGCTGGCCGCAGAGCGGTACGCTGGCCGCGCTGCCGGAGACGAAGGCACGGATTCTCATGCTGGAGGATCTGCGGGCGGAGGAGGATCGTGAAGACGGCCTTCCCGCCATTCGCCCTCTGCCCGAGAACCTGCTCTACGTCATGTACACCTCGGGCTCCACGGGCCGGCCCAAGGGGGTCGCCATCAGCCACCGCTCGGCCATCCGCCTGGTGCGCGAGGCGGGCTACGCCGACTTCGGCCCCGGCGAGACCTTCCTGCAGCTCGTGCCGCTGTCGTTCGACCCTTCGATGTTCGAGATCTGGGGCGCCCTGCTCCATGGCGGACGGCTGGTGCTGTTCCCCAAGCGGGTGCCGCTGCCGGAGGACCTCGAAGAGACGATCCGGGATCAAGGCGTCACCACGCTCTGGCTGACCACCGGCCTGTTCCATCAGGTGGTGGACTACAAGGTCGAGATCCTGCGCCCGCTGCGCCAGCTCCTGGCGGGCGGCGAGGCCCTGTCGCTGCCGCACGTCCGCAAGGTGGTCGAGACCTTCCCGGACCTCCGGCTGGTCAACGGCTACGGCCCCACCGAGGTGACCTGCTTCACCACCTGCTGGCAGGCCCATGCGCTGCCTCCGGACGCCCCCGGCGTCCCCATCGGCAAGCCGATCGCCAACACCCGCGTGCTGATCCTCGACTCCCAGGGCCAGCCGGCGCCCGTGGGCGTGCCCGGCGAGCTGCTGGCGGGCGGCGACGGCGTCGCCCGCTGCTATTTCGGCCGGCCGGACCTGACGGCGGAGCGGTTCGTGCCCGATCCCTGCCCCCGCCCGGTGAGGCCGGCGCACGCCTGTACCGGACCGGCGACCGCGTCCGCTACCGGCCGGACGGCACGATCGAATTCATGGGCCGTTTCGACAATCAAGTGAAGGTGCGCGGCTTCCGCATCGAGCTGGGCGAGATCGAGACCGCCATCGGCCGCCACCCCCGGGTGCGCGAAACCATCGTCCTGGTGCGCGAGGATACGCCGGGCCACCGCCGGATCGCGGCCTACGTGGTGGCGGAGGGAGACCTCGATTCCACCGCGCTCAAAGCCTTCGTGGGCGAGGCCCTGCCTGAGTACATGGTGCCGGGGGCCTGGGTGTTTCTCGAGTCGCTGCCGCTCACTCCCAACGGCAAGGTGGACCGGCGGGCGCTCCCCGTCCCGGGCGTCGAGCGCGAGGCGGGGCAGGAGTGGATCGCGCCGCGCAACGAGACCGAGTCGCTGATCGCGGGCATTTGGGCAGAAGTTCTGGGGGTCGAGAAGGTGGGCGCGGAAGACGACTTCTTCAAGCTGGGAGGCCATTCGTTGCTCGCGACCCAGCTCATGTCGCGCATCCGCGACACCTTCGAGGTCGAGATGAGCTTCTCCCGGTTCTTCAAGGCCCCCACGGTGGCCGGGGTGGCGGCCGCCATCGTCGAGCAGCGGGCCGGTGAGGTGGACGAGACGGAGCTTCTCGCCATGCTCGCCGATCTCAGGTCTCTCTCCCCCGAGGAGCTGCAGGCGCAGCTCGCGGGGGGCGGGGAACCGGTTCTGGAGGACGATTTCGCATGACGGACGTTTCGAAGCTCCTTGGCGAGCTCTCTCCGGAGCAGTGGAAGCTTCTCCAGCTCCGGCTGAAGAAGAAGCAACCCCCTCAGGATGAGCCGGACCGGGCCGGCCGCATTCCACCCCGTGCCCCCGGCCCGCTGGAGCTTCCTTTGTCCTTCAGCCAACAGCGGCTCTGGTTCCTCGACCAGTGGGAGCCCGGCAACCCGGCGTACAACGTCTTCGCGGCTTTCCGGCTGGAGGGGATCCTCGATCCCTCGGCCCTCTCCCGTTCCATTGAGGAGATCGTGCGCCGCCACGAGTCGTTGCGCACGACGTTTACTTCCGAAGCGGGGAAGCCCCGCCAGGTCGTCTCCCCGCCCCGCCCCGTGCCGCTGCCGTTCGTCGATCTTTCAGGTCTGCCGCCGGAGAGGTCCGCCGTCGAAGTCCGGCGTCTGGGCGCGGGGCACGCCGCCCGTCCCTTCGACCTCGAGCGGGGGCCGCTGCTCAGGACCACCCTCGTGCGGCTGGCTCCGGCGGACCACTGGGCGCTTCTCTCGGTCCATCACATCGTCTCGGACGGCTGGTCCATGGGCGTGTTCAACCGTGAGCTGGCGGCCCTGTACACGGCTTACCGTCAGGGTGCCATTTCACCCCTGGCACCCCTGGCCATCCAGTATCCCGACTACTCCCTTTGGCAGCGCGAGTGGCTGGCCGGCGAGACCCTTCGGGAGCAGCTCGACTTCTGGCGCGGTCTTCTCTCCGGCGCACCCCCTTTGCTCGACCTGCCGCTCGACCATCCGCGGGGAGCCCTGCCCGGTGCTCCCGCGGCGAGCCTGCCGGTACGGATCTCCCGGGAAGTCACAAACCGGCTGCAAGCTCTGGCCTCCACCGCCGGGGGCACCCTGTTCATGGCCCTGCTCGCCGGGTTCTCGGCCCTCCTCGCCCGCTACACGGGAAATCCCGATGTGGTGGTCGGCGCGCCGGTCGCCAACCGCAACCGCTCGGATGTCGAGGGGCTGATCGGCTTCTTCGTCAACACTCTCGCTTTGCGTGTGAACACTGCCGGCGACCCCAGCGGCAGTGAGTTGGTGCGCCGGGCTCGCCAGGTCGCCTCGGGTGCCTACGATCATCAGGACGTTCCCTTCGAGCTGCCTGGTCGACGAGCTGCAACCGGAACGGGACCTCTCCCATCCACCGTTGGTGCAGGTGACGCTCGGCCTCCAGAACCTGCCGCCCCAGTCGGCGGAGCTGCCCGGTTTGCGGCTTTCCGTGGTACCGCTGGAGAGCACGGCCGCCAAGTTCGACATGGTCTGGGCCCTGGCCGAGGCGCCGGAGGGGTTGGCCGGCGGCGTCGAGGTCAACCTCGCCCTGTTCGAGCTGGCCACCGCCGAGCGCATGGCCGGGCACTTCACCAACCTGCTCCAGGCCCTGGCGGCGGATCCCGGCGCACGGGTCTCGATCGCTGCCGCTTCTCTCCGGTGCCGAACGACACCAGTTGGTCGTCACCTGGAACGACACCGCGACCGCCTTCCCGCGCGATCGCACGGTCGCTGAGCTCTTCGAAGAGCAGGCGGCGAAGGCGCCGGACGCCACGGCCGTCGTCTTCCGCGACCAGAGCCTGACCTATGGCGAGCTCGACCTCCGGGCCGGACGGCTGGCACGCCGCCTGCGCCGGCTGGGCGTGGGGCCCGAGGTACCGGTGGGCCTGTGCGCCGACCGCTCGCTCGACCTCATCGTGGGGCTGGTCGCCATCGTCAAAGCGGGCGGCGCCTTCGTGCCGCTCGATCCGGCCTATCCCGCCGACCGGTTGGGCTACATGCTGGAGAGACTCGGGCGCGCCGCTGGTGCTGGCCCAGGCGGGGACGCGCTCCTCGCTGCCCGAGCATCTTCAGGCGCGGGTCCTGCTGCTGGAGGAGATCCAGGGCGAGGACCATGAGGAGGACGTTCCGGCTGTCCGTCCCCGGCCGGAGAACCTGCTCTACGTCATCTACACCTCGGGCTCCACGGGCCGGCCCAAGGGCGTCGCGGTCAGCCACCGCTCGGCCATCCGCCTGGTGCGCGACGTCGACTACGCCCGGCTGGACGCCAGCGAGACGTTCCTTCAGATCGTGCCGCTGTCGTTCGATCCGTCGATGTTCGAGATCTGGGGCGCTCTCCTCAACGGTGCACGGCTGGTGCTGTTCCCCACCCGGGTGCCGACGCTGGAGGAGATCGAGGAGACGGTCCGCGACAAGGGCGTGACCACGCTCTGGCTGACGACCGGCCTGTTCCATCAGGTGGTGGACCACAAATTCGAGGCCCTCCTCTCCCTGCGCCAGCTCCTGGCGGGTGGCGAGGCTCTCTCGCTTCCCCATGTGCGCAAGGTTCTGGAGCGCCTGCCCGGCGTTCGCATGGTCAACGGCTATGGCCCCACGGAGGTGACCTGTTTCACCACCACCTGGACGGCGAAGCCGCTGCCGGCCGACGCCACGGGCGTGCCCATCGGCAAGCCGATGTCGAACACCCGCACGCTGGTCCTGGGGCGAGACGACGGCGAGCTGGTCCCCGTCGGGGTCTGGGGCGAGCTCTACGCGGGTGGCGAAGGAGTCGCGCGCGGCTACCTCGGCCGGCCGGACCTCACGGCGGAGCGCTTCGTTCCCGACCCCTTCCCGCCGGAGGGAGAGCCGGGGGCGCGCCTGTACCGGACGGGCGACCGCGCCCGCCTGCTGCCGGATGGCACGATTGAGTTCGCGGGCCGGTACGACAACCAGGTCAAGGTGCGGGGCTTCCGTATCGAGCTGGGGGAGATCGAGACCGCCCTCGCCCAGCTCCCAGGGGTCCTGGAGTCCACCGTGCTGGTGCGTGAGGACTCGCCGGGCGTGCGCCGTATCACAGCCTACGTGGTGGCTCAGGAAGGCGTCATCCTGATTCAGAGGCCCTGCGAGGAGAGCTGGGGGCGACCCTCCCCGAGTACATGGTCCCCACGGCGTGGGTGGTGCTCGCAGCCTTGCCGCTCACGTCCAACGGCAAGATCGACCGCCGAGCCTTGCCCGCGCCCGAGACCGAGTCCGCGACTACGGAGTATGTAGCTCCCCGGAATGAGACGGAGGCGCTGCTGGCCGGGATCTGGGCCGACGTCCTGGGCCGCGACCGGATCGGCGTCGAGGAGGACTTCTTCGACCTTGGCGGCCACTCGCTGCTGTCCCTTCAGGTGGCCGCCCGCGCCGGGCAGGCCGGCCTGTCGTTTCACGTGCGCGAGATGTTCGAGCACTCGACGGTGGCGAGCCTCGCCCAGGCGCTCGGTGCGGCTCCGGAGGCGGCGCCCGCGGCGGAGCCGCCGCCGCTCGTCCCGGTCTCCCACGAGGGCCCGCTGCCACTGTCTTTCGCCCAGCAGCGGCTGTGGTTCCTCGACCGGCTGGAGCCGGGAGCCCATCTACAACATCTTCACCGGCCTGCGTCTGACCGGCCGGCTGGACGCCGCCGCCCTGGGGCGCGCCGTCACCGAGGTGGTACGGCGCCACGAGGCCGTGCGCACGGTCTTCGCCGCGACCGACGGCGAGCCGGTGCAGATCGTGATGCCGCCGCCGGAGTCGTTCCCCGTCGAGCTGGTGGATCTGTCGCCGTCGCCCGGTGAGGCCCGGCGGCTGGTGGTGAGGAGGCGGCCAAGCCGTTCGATCTCGCCCCCGGCCCGCTGCTGCGGGCGACCCTCGTCCGCTTGGCTCCCGAGGAGCACGTGGCGCTCCTCACCATGCACCACATCGCGAGCGACGGCTGGTCGATGGGCGTCCTGGTGCGCGAGATCGCGGCGCTCTACGCGGCGTTCGCCGAGGGGCGGCCCTCGCCGCTGCCGGAGCTGCCGGTCCAGTACGCCGACTTCGCCGCCTGGCAGCGCGAGCTGGCTCACGGGCGAGGTGCTCGACGCGCGAGCTCGCCTTCTGGCGCGAGCGGCTCGCCGGCGCTCCGGCGCTGCTCGAGCTGCCCACCGACCGGCCGCGGCCGGCGGTCCAGAGCCACCGGGGCGCGGTCGCGACGCGGATCGCTGCCGGCCGAGCCTGCCGGCCGGGCTGGACGCCCTCGCCCGGCGCGAGGGCGCGACGCTCTTCATGGTCGCTCCTGGCCGCGCTTCCAGGCGCTGCTCCTCCGCGTCACCGCGGCAGGACGACCTGGTGGTCGGCTCGCCGGTCGCCGACCGCAACCGGGTGGAGATCGAGGGGCTGATCGGCTTCTTCGTCAACACCCTGGTGCTGCGCGCCTCGCTGGCCGGCGAGCCCGCTTTCCGCGAGCTGCTCGGCCGGGTGCGCGAGGCGGCGCTCGCCGCCTACGCCCACCAGGACCTGCCGTTCGAGCGGCTGGTCGAGGAGCTGCGCCCCGAGCGGAGCCTCGCCCACACGCCGCTCTTCCAGGTGATGGTCGCTGCTCCAGAACGCGTCGCGCGACCGGCGTCTGCGCCTGCCGGGCCTGGACGGCCGAGGGCCTGGCTGGCGAGCAGACCACGGCCAAGTTCGACCTCACTGCTCGCTTTCGCCGAGACACGCCGAGGGGCTCGCCGGCGAGCCTGGAGTACGACACCGACCTGTTCGACCCGGCGACGGCCCGGCGGCTGCTGCGGGCACTTCGAGACGCTGCTCGCCGCGGCCGTCGCAGGAGCCGGAGCGCCGGCTCGGCGAGCTGCCGCTGCTCGCCGCGGCCGGAGCGCCAGCAGCTCCTCGCGGAGTGGAACGACGCGGCGGTCGACTGGACGACTGGCGGGCTGTCTCCACGAGCTGATCGAGCGCCAGGCGGCGCGCACGCCGGACGCCGTCGCGGTCACGTTCGAGGGCCGAGTCGCTCACCTACGGCGAGCTCGACGCCCGGGCGAACCGCTGGCGCCGGCGTCCTGCGGGGCCTCGGCGTGGGGCCGGAGGCGCTGGTGGGCGTCTGCCTGGAGCGCTCGGTCGAGCTGGTCGTCGGCCCTGCTCGCCGTCCTCAAGGCCGGCGGCGCCTACGTGCCGCTCGATCCCGCGCTATCCCGAGGAGCGGCTCGCCTTCATGCTGGAGCGACGCCGGCGTGCCGGTGCTGCTCACCCAGGAGCGGCTGCTGCCGACGCTGCCGTTGCCCGAGGTGGACGGTCGCCCGGGTGATCTGCCTGGACACGCTCGGAGCCGCCCGCCCGCGAGGCACGGCCGGACTCCGGCGCCCGCGCGACAGTCGGCCGCCTACGTCATCTACACCTCGGGCTCGACCGGCCGGCCCAAGGGGGTGGTGAACGCCCACCGCGGCGATCGTCAACCGGCTGCTCTGGATGCAGGCCGCCTACGGCCTCGACGCCGGCGGACCGGGTGCTCCAGAAGACCCCGTTCAGCTTCGACGTCTCGGTCTGGGAGTTCTTCTGGCCGCTGATCGACGGGCGCGCGGCTGGTGGTCGCGCGGCCCGGGCGGGCACCAGGACCCGGCCTATCTGGTCGGACTGATCGCAGCGACGAGGGGATCACGACGCTCCACTTCGTCCCCTCGATGCTCCAGGCCTTCCTGGAGGAGCCGGGCGTGGAGGAGTGCACGGCGCCTGCGCCGGGTGATGGCGAGCGGCGAGGCGCTGCCCGTCGGAGCTCGCGCGAGCGCTTCTTCGCGCGGCTGCCGGCAGGCGTCGAGCTGCACAACCTCTACGGCCCGACCGAGGCGGCGGTGGACGTCACGCTACTGGGCCGTGCGTGCCGGAGCGCGGCGCCGCGTCGGTGCCGATCGGCCGGCCGGTCGCCAACACCGCGCATCCACGTGCTCGACCGCGCGATGCAGCCGGTGCCGGTGGGCGTGCGCGGGCGAGCTGTACATCGGCGGCGCCGGGCTTGGCGCGCGGCTACCTGCGGCCGGCCGGAGCTGACCGCGGAGCGCTTCGTGCCCGATCCCTGCTCGCCGGAGCGCCGGGCGCGCGGCTCTACCGCACGGGCGACCTGGCGCGCCGGCTGCCGGACGGCGGGGTCGAGTTCCTGGGCCGGATCGACCACCAGGTCAAGATCCGCGGCTTCCGCATCGAGCTGGGCGAGATCGAGGCGGCGCTCGGCCGCCATCCCGAGGTGCGCGAGGCGCGTCGTCGTGGCGCGGGACGACCGGGGCGGCAAGCGCGCTGGTGGCCTACGTGGTGCCGGCGACAGGCGAGGAGCTGTCCGGCCCGGCGCTGCGCGAGTCGCTGCGGAGCGGCCTGCCGGAGTACATGGTGCCGGCGGCCTTCGTGGTGCTGGAGGCGCTGCCGCTCACGCCCAACGGCAAGGTGGACCGCAGGGCGCTGCCGGCGCCCGACGAAGCCGGAGCGCGCCGGAGAGTGCGAGCGGCGCCGCGCACGCCGGCCGAGGAGCTGCTGGCCGGCATCTGGGCCGAGCTGCTGGGCCGTCGAGCGGGTCGGCGCCGACGGACAACTTCTTCGAGCTGGGCGGCCACTCGCTGCTCGCCACGCGGGTGGTGTCGCGGGTGCGCGAGCGCGTTCGGCGTCGAGCTGCCGCTGCGCGCCCTCTTCGAGGCGCCGACGGTGGCCGGCCTCGCCGCGCGGGTCGAGGCGGCGCGCGCGGGCCGGCGCGGCCGCGCTGCCGCCGCCGCTGCGTCCCGGTGCCGCGCGACGGGCCGCTGCCGCTCTCCTTCGCCCAGGAGCGGCTCTGGTTCCTCGACCAGCTCGAGCCGGGCAGCCCGCTCTACAACATGCCGGTCGGCGCTGCGCCTCGACGGGCCGCTCGACGTCGCGGCGCTCTGGCGCGCAGCCTCGCGCGAGATCGTGCGCCGCCACGAGGCGCTGCGCACCGCCTTCGCCGAGCGCGGACGGCGAGCCGGTGCAGGTGATCCAGCCGGCCGGCGCCGTTCGCGCTGCCCGGTGGTCGACCTCGTCGGGCCTGCCGGCCGCGCGAGCGCGGAGGCCGAGCGCGCTGGCCGCGCCGAGGAGGCCGGCCGGCCGTTCGACCTCGCGCGCGGGCCCGCTGCTGCGCGCCGCTGCTGCTGCGGCTCGGCCGAGAGCGAGCACGTCGCTCGTCGCTGACCATGCACCACATCGTCGCGCGACGGCTGGTCGATGGGCGTCCTGGTCGCGCGAGGTGGCGGCGCTCTACGCGGCGTTCGCCGCAGGGCCGGCCGTCGCCGCTGCCGGAGCTGCCGGTGCAGTACGCCGACTTCGCGGTCTGGCAGCGGCGGCACCTGGCTGCGGGCGAGGTGCTGGACGCGGCAGATCGCCTACTGGCGCGAGCGGCTCGCCGGCGCGCCGGCCGCTGCTCGAGCTGCCCACCGACCGGCCGCGGCCGGCGGTGCAGAGCTTCCGCGGCGCGCGCCCGGCCCGGTGCGGCTGCCGCGCCGGAGCTCGCCGGCAGCGCCTGGAGGCGCTCGGCCGGCGCGAGGGCGCGACGCTCTTCATGGTGCTGCTCGCCGGCTTCCAGGCGCTGCTGCGCGCGGCTCGGCGGCCAGGACGGACCTGCGCTGGTGGGCACGCCGGTCGCCGGCCGCAACCGGGCGGAGATCGAGGGGCTGATCGGCTTCTTCGTCAACACCCTGGTGCTGCGCGGCGACCTCGCGGGCGAGCCGACGTTCCGCGAGCTGCTCGGCGCGGGTGCGCGAGACGGCGCTCGGCGCCTACGCGCACCAGGACCTGCCGTTCGAGAAGCTGGTCGAGGAGCTGCAGCCGGAGCGCAGCCTCGCCCACACGCCGCTCTTCCAGGTCGATGCTCGGGCTCCAGAACGCGCCGGGCGCCGCCATGGAGCTGCCGGGCCTGCGGCTGCGAGCCGGTGATCCCGGAGACGGGCACGGCGAAGTTCGACCTGACCGCTCGTCCTCGGCGAGGGCGCGCAGGCGGCTCGCGGGCACCTTCGAGTACGACACCGACCTGTTCGACCGCCGCGACGGTCGAGCGCGATCGCCGGCCACTTCGGCGTGCTGCTCGACGGCGTCGCGGCGAACCCGGACCGGCGCCTGGCCGAGCTGCCGCTGCTGATGCGACGCCGAGCGGCAGCAGCTCGCTGGTCGAGTGGAACGACACGGCCGCGGCCTTCGCCGGGCGACCGCACGATCGACGAGCTGTTCGAGGCGCAGGCGGCGCGGACGCCGGACGCCGACGGCGGTCGTCGTCGGCGGACCAGAGCCTCACCTACGGCGAGCTCGACCGCCGAGGCCGACCGCCTGGCCCGCCGCCTGCGCCGGCTGGGGGTCGGGCCCGGAGGTGCGGGTGGGCCTGCTGCGCCGAGCGCTCGCCCGACCTGGTCGTGGGCCTCCTCGGCATCCTCAAGGCCGGCGGCGCCTACGTGCCGCTCGATCCCGCGTACCCGGGCGAGCGGCTGGCGCTGCATGCTGGAGGACGCGGGAGCGCCGGTCGTGCTCGCCCAGGGCGGAACGCTGCTCGGCGCTGCCTCGAACAGCGGCGCGGGTCCTGCTCATCGAAGATCTCCGAGGCGAAGACGCTGGACGACCCGGCTGCGACCGTGTGCCGCGTCCCCTGCCCGACAACCTCGCCTACGTGATCTACACCTCGGGCTCGACCGGCCGGCCCAAGGGGGTGGCGGTCGCGCACCGCGCGGCCATCCGCCTGGTCGAGGCCACCGACTACGCCCGATTCGGCGCCGGACGAGACGTTCCTCCAGCTCGTACCCCTGTCGCTTCGACGCCTCGATGTTCGAGATCTGGGGCGCCCTGCTGGACGGCGGCAGGCTGGTCCTGGTCCCGGCCCGCGTGCCGCTGCCCGAGGAGCTCGACGAGACGATCCGGACGCAGGGGGTGACGACGCTCTGGCTGACCACGGGGCTGTTCCACCAGGTGGTCGAGCGCGAGGTGGAGGCCCTGGCCCCGCTGCGCCAGCTCCTGGCGGGCGGCGAGGCGCTGTCCCTGCCGCACGTGAGCGCGGTGCGTGGAGGCGCTTCCCGGACGCTCCGGCTGGTCAACGGCTACGGCCCGACCGAGGCGACCGTGCTTCACCACCTGCTGGCACGGCCCATCCGACTGCGGCCCGGCGCGCCCTGCGTGCCGATCGGCCGGCCGATCGCCGACACGCGGGTGCTGCGTCCTGGACGCGGACTGGCCAGCCCGGTGCCGCGCGGCGTGCCCGGGCGAGCTGTGCGTCGGCGGCGTCGGCCTGGCGCGCGGCTACCTCGGCCGGCCGGACCTGACGGCCGAGCGCTTCGTGCCCGACCCGTTCCGCCGCCGGGCGAGCCGGGCGCCCGCCTCTACCGCACCGGCGACCTGGTGCGCTGGCGGCCGGACGGCGCGATCGAGTTCCTCGGCCGGCTCGACCACCAGGTCAAGATGCGCGGCTTCCGCATCGAGCTCGGGGAGATCGAGGCGGCGCTGGCCGCCACCCCGGCGTGCGCGAGGCGGCCGTGGTGGTCCGCGAGGACGCGCCCGGGGACCGCCGGCTGGTGGCCTACGTCGTCCCCCGCGAGGGCACGGCAGCTGCGATGGACATGGCGACTCTCAAGAGCTGCGCGGGCGGCGCCCTGCCGGAGTACATGGTGCCCGGCGCCTTCGTGGTCCTGGAGGCGCTGCCGCTCACCCCCAACGGCAAGGTGGACCGCCGGCCCTGCCCGCGCCCGGCGACGAGGCCGTGGGCGCCACGGGCGAGGACTACGTGGCGCCGCGCACGCCGGTCGAGGAGGTGCTGGCCGGCGTCTGGGCCGAGGTGCTCGGCGTCGAGCGGGTCGGCGTGCAGCGACGACTTCTTCGAGCTGCGGCGGCCACTCGCTGCTCGCCACCCGGCTGGTCTCGCGGGTGCGCGACGGCCTTCGGGGTCGAGCTGCCGCTGCGCGCGCTGTTCGAGGCGCCGACCGTCGCCGAGCTCGCGCGGCGAGGTCGAAGAGGCCCGGCGCGCCGATCGCGGCCCCGGTGCGCCGCCGCATCGAGCCGCGTGCCGCGCGACGGCAGGACGCTGCCGCTCTCCTTCGCCCAGGAGCGGCTCTGGTTCCTCGACCAGCTCGAGCCGCGGCGAGCGCCGCCGCCTACAACATCCCGGTCGCCGTGCGCCTGAGCGGCGACCTCGACGCCGGCGCGCTCCGCCGGCCCTCGGCGAGGTGGTGCGCCGCCACGAGGCGCTGCGCACCGACCTTCGCCGTCGATCGGCGGCCGGCCCGTCCAGGGGATCGCGCCAGCCGGTCGAGGTCCCCTTCGCCGAGGTCGACCTGCGCGGAGCCTGCCGGAAGCGCGCGAGGCCGAGGCGCCGCGGCTGGCGCGCGGAGACGCGCCGCGGCCGTTCGACCTCGCCGCGGGCCCGCTGCTGCGGGCGGCCCTGCTGCGGCTGGCGACACCGCGGACGCCGAGCACGTCTTCGCTCCTCACCCTGCACCACATCGTCGCCGACGGCTGGTCGATGGGCGTGCTGGTCCGCGAGCTGGCGGCGCTCTACGGCGCGTTCGCCGCCGGGCGAGCCCTCGCCGCTGCCGGCGCCGGCCCGTCCAGTACGCCGACTTCGCGGTCTGGCAGCGCGGGTGGCTCCAGGGCGAGGCGCTCGACCGCCAGCTCGCCTACTGGCGGGAGCCAGCTCGCCGGGCGACCTGCCGGTGCTCGAGCTGCCCACCGACCGGCCGCGGCCGGCGGTGCAGACCTTCCGCGGCGCGAGCGATGCCGCCGTGCTCCCCGCCGGCCTCGCCGAGCGGCGCTCGCGGCGCTCGGCCGGCGCGAGGGCGCGACGCTCTTCATGGCGCTCCTCGCCGGCCTTCCAGGCCCTGCTCGCACCGCCTCACCGGCCAGGACGACGTGCTGGTCGGCACGCCGATCGCCGGCCGCAACCGCGCCGAGATCGAGGGGCTGATCGGCTTCTTCGTCAACACCCTGGTGCTGCGCGCCGACCTCGCGGGCGAACCCGGCGTTCCGCGAGCTGCTGGCGCGGGTGCGCGAGACGGCGCTCGGCGCCTACGCCCACCAGGACCTGCCGTTCGAGAAGCTGGTCGAGGAGCTGCAGCCGGAGCGCGACCTCTCCCGCACGCCGCTGTTCCAGGTGCTGCTTCAACGTGCTCAACGTCACGCCGCGAGCGCTTCGAGCTGCCGGGCCTCGCCATGGAGCGCGGATCGAGGCGCCGCCGCCCCGCGCCAAGTTCGACCTCACGCTCTACGCTCGCCGAGCGCCCGGACGGCATCGGCCTGCAGCTGCGTCTACAACGCCGACCTGTTCGACGCGCGAGCGCATGGCCGGCTTCGCTGGCCCAGCTCGAAGCGGCTGCTGGCCGCGGTCGTCGCGGAGCCCGGAGACGCCCGTCGACGAGCGTCTCGCTGGTGACGCGACGCCGCCCGGGCCGTGCTGCCCGATCCGGCCGCGTCGCTGGCTCAGTCGCCGGAAGCCGCGGGTCTCCTGCCCGTCCACGAGCTGTTCGCCGCGCCGGGCCGCCGCGCATCCGGACGCGGTCGCGGTCGCGCGACGGCGAGGAGCGCTGGACCTACGGCGGGCTCGACGCCGCAGGCGAACCGGCTGGCCCGCCGCCTCCTGCGCGGCGGGTCTCCAGCCGGGCGAGGTGGTGGCCATCGGCGCCCGCCGCGCGGCCGATGCTGCCGGTCGCCGTGCTCGGCATCCTCAAGGCCGGCGGCGGCGTTCCTGATCCTCGATCCGGCCTATCCAGCCGCCCGGCGGGCTGGATACCTGCGCCTGGCCGAGCCGCGGGCCCTCGTCCTGTCAGCGGGTACGGAGACGTTGCCGCCGGAGATCGAGGAGGCGCTGGAAGGGCTGTCGCTGCGCAGCCGCATCGACCTCGGAGATCTTGGCGGATTGGGCCGCGGACGCGCCCGCCGTCTCCACCGGTCGCCCGACGACCTCGCCTACGTGGCCTTCACCTCCGGCTCGACCGGCACGCCCAAGGGGATCCTGGGCGAGCACGGGCCGCTCTCGCACTTCCTCGGCTGGCACGCGGAGACGCTTCGGCTTCGGGCCGGACGACCGCTTCAGCCTGCTCTCGGGCTTGGCGCACGACCCGCTGCTGCGCGACCTCTTCACGCCGCTCACCGTGGGGGCGACCCTCGTGCATCCCGAGCGGCGGCGTCTACGAGGACCCGCGGAGCCTCGCCGGCTGGATGGCCGCCGAGCGGGTGACGCGCCATGCACCTGACGCCGGCGCTGGCGCAGATGCTTCACATGGCGCGACGGCGGAGGCCGTCCTGCCGGAGCTGCGCCGCGCCTTCTTCGGCGGCGACCGTGCTGACGGGGCGCGACGTCGCCGGGCTCCAGGCGCTGGCGCCGGACGTCCGCTGCGTCAACCTCTACGGCGCCACCGAGACGCCGCAGGCCATGGGCTGGCACGCGGTGACCCCGGAGGAGACCGCAGCGGGCGATCAGGTGCTGCCGGTCGGCCGGGGGATCGACGGCGTCCAGCTCCTCGTGCTCGACCGCCGGGACCTCCTGGCGGGCGTCGGCGAGCTGGGCGAGATCGCGGTCCGCACGCCCTACCTGGCGCGCGGGCTACCTGGGCGGACGAGGCGCTCACCGCCGAGCGCTTCCCCACGAACCCCTTCGCGGGCGAGCCCGGCGACCGCCTCTACCGCACCGGCGACCTCGGCCGCTACCGCGAGGACGGCGAGGTCGAGTTCGCGGGCCGCGCCGACCACCAGGTGAAGATCCGCGGCTTCCGCATCGAGCTGGGCGAGATCGAGGCGGCCGCTCGCCCGCCATCCGGACGGTGCCGCCGAGGCCGTGGTGCTGGCCCGCGAGGACGGAAGGCGAGCGGCGCCTGGTCGCCTACGTGGTGCCGCGCCAGGAGAGCCGCGCCGGCGCCGGCCCTGCGCGCGTTCCTCGCCGAGCGGCTGCCGGAGTACATGGTGCCGGCGGCCTTCGTCGTCGCTCGACCGCGCTGCCGCTCACGCCGAACGGCAAGGTCGACCGCCGGGCGCTGCCGGCGCCCGAGCGGAGCCGCGGCGCCGAGGCGGCCGGCCGACGTCGCGCCGCGCACGCCGGTCGAGGAGATGCTGGCCGGCGATCTGGGCCGAGCTGCTGCGGCGTCGAGCGGGTCGGGCGTCCACGACGAGCTTCTTCGAGCTCGGCGGCCACTCGCTGCTCGCCACCCGGGTGGTCTCGCGGGTGCGCGAGGCCTTCGGCGTCGAGCTGCCGCTGCGCGCGCTGTTCGAGGCGCCGACGCGTGGCCGGGCTCGCCGCGCGCGGTCGAGGCGGCCCGGCGGGCCGGCGCGGAGCGCGCCGGCGCCGCCGCTCGTGCCCGGTGCCGCGCGACCGGGCCGCTGCCGCTCTCCTTCGCCCAGGAGCGGCTCTGGTTCCTCGACCAGCTCGAGCCGGGCAGCGCCGCCTACAACATGCCGGCCGCGCTGCGCCTCGAGGGCGCGCTCGACGTCGACGGCGCTGGCCGCGAGCCTCGACCGAGATCGTCCGCCGCCACGAGGCGCTGCGCACCACCTTCGCCGGCGACGGACGGCGAGCCGCGTCCAGGTCGATCGCCCCGCCGGCGCCCGTGCCGCTGCCGGTGGTCGACCTCGTCGGCCTGCCCGCCGAGGCCGCGCGAGGCGGAGGCCCGCGCGCCTGGCCGCGCGAGGAGGCGCGGCGGCCGTTCGACCTCGCGCGCGGGCCCGCTGCTGCGCGCCGCGCTGCTGCGGCTGGGCCGAGCGAGCACGTCGCTGCTCGCTGACCATGCACCACATCGTCGCGGACGGCTGGTCGATGGGCGTCCTGGTGCGCGAGCTGGCGGCGCTCTACGCGCGCCTTCGCGCGCGGGCCGGCCGTCGCCGCTGCCGGCGCTGCCGGTGCAGTACGCCGACTTCGCGGTCTGGCAGCGCGCGCTGGCTCGCGGGCGAGGTGCTGGAGGCGCAGCTCGCGCTACTGGCGCGAGCAGCTCGCCGGCGCTGCCGCCGCTGCTGGAGCTGCCGACCGACCGGCCGCGGCCCGCCGGTGCAGACCTTCCGCGGCGCGCGCCGCGCCGTTCGCCCTGCCGGCCGAGCTCGCCGCGCGGGCTGCGCGGCGCTCGCCCGGCGCGAGGGCGCGACGCTCTTCATGGCTGCTCCTCGCCGCCTTCCAGGCGCTCCTGCACCGCTACAGCGGGCCAGGACGACGTCGTGGTCGGCACGCCGATCGCCGGCCGCAACCGCGCCGGAGATCGAGGGGCTGATCGGCTTCTTCGTCAACACCCTGGTGCTGCGCGGCGACCTGGCGGGCGAGCCGGCGTTCCGCGGAGCTGCTGGCCCGGGTGCGCGAGGCGGCGCTCGGCGCCTATCGCCCACCAGGACCTGCCGTTCGAGAAGCTGGTCGAGGAGCTGCGCGCCGGAGCGCGACCTGGCCCACACGCCGCTCTTCCAGGTGATGTTCGCCCTCCAGAACGCCCCCGTGGCGAGCCTGGAGCTGCCGGGGCTCACGCCTGGCGCCCGTCGAGTCCGCCCACCGGGCGTCGCGCTTCGACTGGACGCTGTCGTTCACCGCGACGCCGAGGGGAATGGGCGGCTACCTCGAGTACAACACCGACCTCTTCGACGGCGCCACCATCGGCCGGGTCCTTCAGAGCCTGGAGACGCTGCTGGCGGCCGTGGCGGCCGACCCCGGCGTCGCCCGTCTCGCGAGCTGCCCCTTGCTGCCCGAGGCCGAGCGGCGGCAGATCCTGGAAGCGTGGAACGACACGCCCGCGCCAGCCTGGGAAGGTCCCGTCCACGAGCTGTTCGCCGCGCAGGCGGCGCGCACGCCGGACGCCGCCGCCCTGGTCTGCCGTGGCGAGGCGCTCTCCTACGCCGAGCTGGACCGCCGGGCGAGCCGGCTGGCGCGCCGCCTGCGCCTCCCAGGGCGCGGGTCCGGACGTGCCGGTGGCCCTGGCCATGGAGCGCTCGCTGGAGATGGTCGTGGGCCTGCTGGGGATCTGGAAGGCCGGCGGCGCCTACCTGCCGCTCGATCCCGCCTACCCGGACGACCGCCTCGCCTTCATGCTGGAGGATTCCAAGGCGCCCGTGGTGGTGACACACGAAGGGGTGCCGGAGCGGGCCTGGAGCGGCAAGGTGGTGCGCCTGAGCCCCGGGGGAGAGGTGACTCGGGCGACGGAGACGGGAATGGTCCCGGCGTCCTCCGGTCCGGACCACCTCGCCTACGTCATCTACACCTCCGGCTCGACCGGCCGGCCGAAGGGCGTCCAGGTGACCCACCGGGCGCTCGCCAACTTCCTGGGAGCCATGCGCCGCGAGCCGGGCCTGGAGCCGGACGGCGTCATGGTGGCCGTCACCTCGCTCTCCTTCGACATCGCCGGCCTGGAGCTGTGGCTGCCGCTCCTCATCGGCGCCCGCGTGGTGTTGGCGGCCCGCGAGGAGGCGGCGGACGGCCTGCTGCTGCGCGACCTCGTCGAAACCTCCGGTGGCACCGTGCTCCAGGGCACGCCGGCCACCTGGCGGCTGCTCATCGCGGCCGGCTGGCAGGGCAAGGCGGCCTTCAAGGCCCTCTGCGGCGGCGAGGCCTTCCCGCCCGCCCTGGCGGCCGCCCTGCGCGAGCGCACCGGCTCGGTGTGGAACCTCTACGGCCCCACGGAGACCACCGTCTGGTCGTCCGTCTCCCGGGTGGAGAAGGCCGCCGAGGGCGCGCCGGTCTCGATCGGCCGGCCGATCGACGCCACCGAGATCTACCTCGTCGATCCCAACGGCGAGCCCGTGCCCGTGGGCGTGGCCGGCGAGCTGCGGATCGGCGGCGAGGGCCTCGCCCGCGGCTACCTGGGCCGGCCCGACCTCACCGCCGAGCGGTTCGTCCCCGATCCCTTTGGCGAGGCGGGGGAGCGGCTCTACCGGACCGGCGATCTCGCCCGCTGGCGGCCGGACGGCACCCTGGAGTTCCTGGGCCGCATCGACCACCAGGTGAAGCTACGCGGCTTCCGCATCGAGCTGGGAGAGATCGAGGCCGCCCTCGCCCGCCATCCCGCCGTGGCCCAGGCCGCCGCCGCCATCCGTGGCGAGGGCGAGCGGAGCCAGATCGTCGCCTACGTGGTCGCCCGTCCGGAAGCGGGTCCTCTCGACGTCACCGAGATCCGCCTGGCCGTGCGCCGCTCGCTGCCCGACTACATGGTGCCCACCACGGTGATGGAGATGGAGGCCCTCCCCCTGACGCCCAACGGCAAGGTGGACCGCAAGGCCCTGCCCGAGCCAGAGCGCACGGGAACGGCGGCCCGGGAGTACGTGGCGCCGGGCACCCCGGTGGAGGAGATCCTCGCCGGCATCTGGGCGGGCGTGCTGGGGATGGACGAGGATTCCCGCGTCGGCGTCCACGACAACTTCTTCGACCTGGGCGGCCACTCCGTGCTCGCCATCCAGATCGTGGCCCGCGCCCGCCAGGCCGGGCTCGGCCTGACGCCCATGCAGATCTTCCAGCACCCCACGATCGCCGGCCTGGCCACGGTCGCCGTTGCTTCCATGACCGTTCCTGACATGCCCGTGCCCATCCCGGAAGAAGGCGCCGTCGACCTCGCGGCCGCCAATCTGAACGACGACGACCTCGCCCTTTTCCTGGCGGGGCTTGGTGGAGGACCCCCGTCCGAATGAACCCCGAGAACCTGGAAGCCCTCTACGAGCTGTCGCCGCTCCAGCAGGGGCTCTTCTTCCATAGCCGGTACGCCAGCGAGCCGGAGGTCTACTTCTCCCAGACCCGCTGCACCTTGGAAGGCCCGCTCGACGCCGGCGCCCTCGAGCGGGCCTGGCGGAAGGTGCTGGAGCGCCACCCGGCGCTGCGCACCTCGTTCCACTGGAAAGACCTCGACAAGCCCCTGCAAGTCGTCGAGCGCCGGGTGGAGCTGCCGTTCGAGCGCCTCGACTGGCGCGCTGCTCCAGGAGACGGGCAAGACCCGGACGTCCAGGACCGTTTCGAGGCCTTCCTGATCGAGGACCGCCGGCGCGGCTTCGAGCTGACGAAGGCTCCCCTGATGCGGGTCACCCTCATCCGCACGGGGGAGGAGGAGCACCGGCTGGTCTGGAGCTTCCACCACCTGCTGCTCGACGGCTGGTCGCTCCCCCTGGTGCTCAAGGACGTGATGGTCTTGTATGCGGTGGACGCCCCCCTGCCGGCCGTGCGTCCTTACCGCGACTACATCCTCTGGCTCCAGAAGCAGGATCTCGGCGCCGCCGAGGCGTTCTGGCGCGCGACTCTGGCCGGCTTCACGGCGCCGACCCCCATCGGCACGGACCTCGGCGGGGAATCCACCTTCGCCCGCCACTTCGAGCTGCTGCCGCCGGAGCTGACCGCCGCCCTCCAGGAGCTGGCGCGCCGCAACCAGCTCACCCTGAGCACGCTCGTCCAGGGGGCCTGGGCCCTCCTTCTCTCGCGCTACAGCGGGCACCAGGAAGTCCTCTTCGGCGCCACCTCTTCCGGCCGTCCGGCGGACCTCCCCGGGGTCGAGGCCATGGTGGGGATGTTCATCAACACCCTCCCCGTGCGCGTCGACGCCGATCCCGGCGCCAAGCTGCTGCCGTGGCTGCGGGGAGTGCAGGATCTTCAGCTCCGCACACGCCAGTTCGAGTACAGCCCCCTGGTCCAGATCCAGGGCTGGAGCGAGATCCCCCGCGGCCTGCCGCTGTTCGAGAGCATCGTGGTCTTCGAGAGCTACCCGGTGGCGACCGGCAGCACGGGTGGGGATCGAGGGCTGAAGATCTCCGACGTCGCGACCCTCCAGAAGACGAACCTGCCGCTCAACCTGATCGCCGTGCCTACGGGGACAATCGCCGGCGACCGGCTTCAGATGCGGCTGGCCTACGACACCCGCCGCTTCGGCGCCGGCACCATCGAGCGCATGCACGGGCACTTGCGGACGCTGCTCTCCGCGTTCGTTGCCCACCCCGAGAGCCGCCTGGGCGAGCTTCCTCTCCTTACGGACGCCGAGCGCGAGCTGGCCCTGGGCGCTTGGAGCGGCTCGGAGGCCGCCTATCCGGCGGACCTCCCCATCCATGCCTTCGTGGAGCGCCACGCCGCCGAGCGCCCGGAGGCGCCGGCCCTGGTGAGCGGCGGCCGGACGCTCACCTACGCCCAACTGAACGACAAGGCCGGCCGCATCGCCCGCCGCCTGCGCGGACTGGGAGTGGGGCGCGGCTCGATCGTGGCCTTGTTCATGGAGCGCTCGCTCGAAGCCCTGGTGGGCATCGTGGGCATCCACAAGGCGGGTGCCGCCTACGTGCCCCTCGACCCCGCCCACCCCGCCGAGCGCCTCGCCTTCGTCCTCGAAGACACCGGTGCCACCGTCGCCCTCACCCAGGAACGCCTCCTGGACCGCCTGCCGGCCCTATCCGTCCAGACAGGGTCCGTCCAATCCGTCCGTGTCAGTCCCGACGGCGATCTCGAAGGCGAGGCTCCCGAGGCGTCCGAGCCGCCGCTGGCTTCTCTCCCTGCGGTGACCGGCGCCGACGCCGCCTACGTCATCTACACCTCCGGCTCCACCGGCCTCCCCAAGGGGGTGGTGATCGAGCACCGCTCGCTCGTCAGCCGCGCCCTCGCCATGCGCGACCTGTTCGGCCTGACGCCGGAGGACCGCCAGCTCCAGGCCGTCTCGCTGACCTTCGACGTCTCCTGCGAGGAGATCTTCGTGCCGCTGGTCACCGGCGCCGCCCTGGTGGTGCCGGCCAGCCCCTACGCCGGCACCCCCGAGCTGCTCGACGAGACCGAGCGCAACGCCGTCACCAAGCTCAACGTGCCGGCCGCCTACTTCAACCAGACGGCGGACGAGATGGAATTCGCCAACCGCCCGGTGCCGCCCGCTCTGAAGATGATGGTGACCGGCGCCGAGATGCCGCCCCTCGCGCGGCTGCGCCTCCTCTCCCGCCGCTGCCGCGCCCAGGGGCACCCCCTGCGGTTCTGGAACGTCTATGGCCCTACCGAGGCCACCATCCTGGCCACCGCCGAGGAGGTGGTGCTCGACCCGGAAGCGCTCGACCGCGCCCGGGGGATCCCGATCGGCCTGCCTCTCGCCGGGGCCCGGGTCTACCTCCTCGATTCTTTCGGGGGGGAGATGCAACCCGTGCCCGTGGGCCTGCCGGGGGAGATCTACCTCGGCGGCATCGGCGTGGGCCGCGGCTACCTCAACCGGCCGGACCTGACGGCGGAGCGGTTCGTGCCCGATCCCTACGGCCCTGCCGGCTCGCGGCTCTACCGGACCGGCGACGTGGCCCACCGCCTGCCCGACGGCCGGCTGGAGTTCCAGGGGCGCTCCGACCACCAGGTGAAGATCCGCGGCTTCCGAGTCGAGCTGGGCGAGGTCCAGGCGGCGCTCGACCGCCACCCGGCCGTCCGCGAGAGCGTGGCCGCCGTCCGCGAGGACGTCCCGGGCGACCGCCGCCTCGTGGCCTACTACGTGCCCAAAGGGGACGAAAAGCCTTCCGTCACCGAGCTTCGCTCGTTCCTCCTCGAACGGCTCCCCGAGCCCGTCATTCCCTCGGTCTTCGTGGCGCTGGACGCCCTGCCCGTCAACCGGCACGGCAAGGTGGACCGCAAGGCCCTGCCCGCGCCCGCCGAGCTGCGGCCGGAGCTGGCGGAAGCCTTCGCCGAGCCCAAAACGCCGCTCGAGCAGTACCTCGCCGGCCTCTGGCGGGAGATCCTCCGCCTCGACCGCGTGGGTGCCAACGACGGCTTCTTCGAGCTGGGCGGCGACTCGCTCAAGGCCGCCCTCTTCATCAACAAGCTGGAAAAGAAGCTAGGCCGCTACGTCTACGTGACCGCCCTTTTCGACGCCCCCAACGTGGCCGCCTTCGCCCGCCGCCTCGGCGAGGACGACCCCGAGGCCGTGGAGAAGGTGTTCGGCCCCGAGTCGCTGCCGGCGGACTTCAAGAAGGAGCAGCGCGCGGGGACCCGCGTCGGCCGCATCGGGGAGGCCGAGGCCGTCCGCCTGCGCCGCTTCATTACGCCTCTGCCACCCTTCGAGCGCTCCGCGCCCCCCAATCCGCCGGCCGCCTTCGTGGTGTCGCCGCCGCGCTCCGGCTCCACACTGCTCCGCGTCATGCTGGCCGGCAACCCGCGCCTCTTCGCGCCGCCGGAGTTGGACCTCCTCTCCTTCAACACCATGGCGGACCGCAAGGCGGCCTTCTCCGGCAAGTTCGCCTTCTGGCTGGAGGGGCTGCTGCGCGCCGTCATGGAGGTCCAGGGGTGCGACGCCGACCGGGCGCGCGAGATCGTCGAGGAGTACGAGCGCCGGGGGACCTCGGCCCGCGAGTTCTACGGCCGGTTCCAGGAGTGGATCGGCGACCGCCTGCTGATCGACAAGACGCCGTCCTACGCCCTCGACCTCAAGGTATTGGAGCGCGCGGAGGAGGACTTCCGGGACACGCGGTACATCCACCTCGTCCGCCATCCCCTGGGCATGATGCTCTCCTTCGAAGAGGCGCGGATCGACCAGACGTTCTTCCGCCATCCCCACGACTTCACCCTGCGGCAGCTGGCCGAGCTGATCTGGCTGGTGAGCCACCAGAACATCTTCAGCCTGCTCACCCGCGTGCCCGCCGAGCGCGTCCGCCGCGTCCACTTCGAGGATCTGGTGCGCAACCCCGAGCCCGAGCTGCGGGGGCTCTGCGAATTCCTGGGCGTCGACTTCCACCCCGAGATGCTGGAGCCCTACAAGAGCAAGGAGCGGCGGATGACGGACGGCATCCATCCGCTGGCCAAGATGCTCGGCGACGTCAAGTTCCACGAGCACTCGCGGGTGGACCCGGCGGTCGCGGACCGCTGGCGCAACGCCTTCAAGGGGCACCGGCTGGGCGAGGAGACCCTGGCCTTGGCGGAAGGTTTCGGCTACGGCCGGCCCGGCGAGGAAGGCGCGGCGCTCATCCCTCTCCAGCCGCGCGGCGGCCAGCGCCCCCTCGTCCTGGTCCACCCGGCGGGCGGTACCGTCTTCTGCTACGCCGAGCTGGCGCGGGAGCTGGGGCCGGACCAGCCGGTCTACGGCCTGGAGGCCAAAGGGATTGCGGGCGGCAGGCCTCTCGATGGCATGGACGAGATCGTCGATCACGCCCTCACCGCCCTCCGTTCTCTCGATCCCACGGGACCGTACCGCCTTGGCGGCTGGTCCTTCGGCGGCTTCGTGGCCTACGAGATGGCCCGCCGGATCGTGGCAGGAGGGGGGACGGTCGAGAGGCTTGCCCTTCTCGACAGCAGTGCCGCCCGGCTGGGCGCCGCCGAGCCCTGGGATGGCGCCGAGCTGCTGGCCCGCGCCTTCCAGGATCTGCTTCCCGTGTCCGCCGAGGAGCTGAGGTCCCTCCCTCCGGGGGAGCGCCTCGGCCACGTCCTGGAGCTTGCCCGCGCCGCCGGCCAGATTCCTCCGGATTTCGACCTGGCCCGCGCCGAGCGCTACCTCGCCGTCTACCAGGCCAACCGGCAGGCGCTTCAAGGCTGGCGTCCCGGCGTGTACCCGGGGCGTGTCACGCTTTTCCGGGCTGAGCAGCGTCCGCCCGAGGAAGGCCCGGACGTGGACGGCACCCTCGGCTGGTCCGCCCTCGCGGCCGGCGTGGACGTGATCCCGGTCCCCGGTTCCCATCAGGGCCTGGTGGTTCAGCCGGGCGTCCATGCGGTCGCCGAGGCGCTCAGCGCAGAGGCCAGATCAGCGGCACCAGCAGGAGGATGAGGACCACCGCGATCGCCGTGATGCGGCAGGCCTGCCACCACGAAGTCGCGGAAGCGGTACTTGCCCGGCCCGTAGACGATCAGGCACGACGGCTCGAACGGCGTGATGAACGAGAGCGAGGCCGAGAGCGTCACCATCACCGCGAAGGCCCGCGGATCGAGCCCCAGCCGGTGGGCCGTGGTCAGGGCGACCGGCAGCACCACCAGCGCCGCGGCGGCGTTCGACATCGGCTGCGTCAGCAGCATCGTCAGCACGATGAAGGCGAGCATCACCGCCACCGTGCCCAGCGGCGAGACCCAGGACACGATCAGTCCCGCGAGATACGCCGCCGCGCCGGTCTTCTGCATGGCGAGCCCGAACGAGGTCATCCCCGCGATCAGGATCAGCAGCCGCCAGTCGATCAGGTCGTAGGCCTCTTCCATGGTGATCAGCCGCGTGCCGATCACCGCCAGCGCCGCCAGCAGGAAGGCGATGGGGAGCGGCATCCAGCCGAAGGCCGAGACGGCGACGGCCACGAGGAAGATCCCCACCGACCAGAGCCCCTTGCGCCGCCGGTCGGGCTGGTGCTCCATCTCCTGGAGGATCCACAGGTCGGCGTTGTCCGCCAGTGAACGGAAGCGCTCCGGGCTCGCCCTGGAGCAGCAGGACGTCGCCCGCCCGCAGCGGCAGGCCCGCGATGCGCGTCGCCAGGGTATGGCCCCGGCGGTAGATGGCGAGCACGCTCAAGCCGAAACGGCCGCGGAAGTCGAGCTCCCGGATGCTCCGGCCGATCAAGGAGGACTGAGGCATCAGCAGGGCCTCGGCGATCGTGCTCGCCTCGCTCGTCAGACCCATCTTGAGGTCGGGCTTGATCTCGAGGCCCGCCGTGTCCTTCACCTGGAGCAGCCCCTCGCGGCTCGCCTGCACCAGCAGCAGGTCCCCTTCCTCCAGACGTACGTGGGGCTCGGCCTCCAGGCGGCGGTCCCCTCTCAGGACGGCCCGCACCTGGAGGCCCATCTGCGCCAGGGGAGCGTCACGCAGCTCCTGGCCGGCGAGCGGCGAGCCGGGCGTGACCACCACCTCCGAGAGGAACTCCCGCATGGCCTCGGTGTCCGAAGCGCCCGCCTCGTTCTGCGGCAGCAGCCGGTGGCCCACGAAGGTCATGAAGAGGATGCCCGCGACGCAGACCGCCACCCCCACCGGCAGGAATTCGAACATGGAGAACGGCGTGAGGCCCGCCGTCTTGACGTAGCCGCTCGCCGCCACGTTGGTCGAGGTCCCGATCAAGGTGCAGGTGCCGCCCAGCATGGAGGCGTAGGCCAGGGGGATCAGCACCTTGCCGGGGCTCACCCGGCTCCGCCGGCACACTCCGAGCACGGCCGGCATGAGCACCGCCGTGGTGGTGGTGTTGTTCATGAACGAGGAGATGAACGTCGTCACCGGCATCACGCACAGCAGCACCTTGGTCCGGCTGCCGCCCGCCACCCGCGAGATCACCTCTCCCAGGTGGTCCATGACGCCCCCCTTCATGAGCGCCCCGGAGAGCACGAAGATGGAGGCCAGGATGATGATGATGTCGTTCGAGAACCCCGAGAAGGCCTCCTCGACGCTCAGGATCCCCGAGAGGACCAGGACACAGAGGAGGGAGAGGGTGGCCACGTCGACGGCGACCCACTCCGTGGCGAACAGGACCACCACGGCGGCGAGGAGGAAGAGGACCAGGAAGATGGAGAAGGTCACGAGGCCGTATTGTGCATGGTTTCTGCCACGGGTGGGCCTCGCGCTGGACATCCGCGCCGCCGCCCCTTACTCTCCCCCCGCCATGGAAATCCTCAAGCACCTGCTCGACTTCGTCCTGCACCTGGACAAGCATCTCCGGCCGATCATCCAGGAGTACGGCGCCTGGACCTACCTGATCCTGTTCGCCATCGTCTTCTGCGAGACGGGGCTGGTGGTGACCCCGTTCCTGCCGGGCGACTCCCTGCTCTTCGCCGCCGGGGCCTTCGCCGCCAACGGCTCGCTCTCGATCTGGGTTCTCGTGGGCATCCTCATCGTGGCGGCGGTCCTGGGAGACACGGTCAACTACTGGGTGGGCCACTTCCTGGGTCACCGGCTGCTCAACTCCAAGCGGTTCCGGGTGATCAAGCCCGAGCACCTCGCCTATACCCACGAGTTCTACGAGAAGTACGGCGGCAAGACCATCATCCTCGCCCGCTTCGTGCCCATCGTCCGCACCTTCGCCCCCTTCGTGGCCGGGCTGGGCAGCATGAGCTACGGGCGGTTCATGAGCTACAACGTCATCGGCGGCGTGGCCTGGGTGCTCATCTGCACCGTCGCCGGATACCTCTTCGGCAACCTGCCGGTCGTGCAGGAGAACTTCTCCCTGGTGGTGCTGATGATCATCGTTCTCTCCCTGCTGCCCGCGGTGTGGGAGATCTGGCGCGCCCGCCAGGCCGGACGGCGGGCACGCCCGTCCTAGCGGGCAGGGGTGCCGGCAAGCCTCGTACCTCTTGCCAAAAGGGCATGAACGTGAGATCCTGATGAAGCTCGCTACGGCGGGTGCAGGATGCGTACAGGATGGCTCAGCTCCTGAGCCCAAGCGGCGGCCTCGCCGGCAAGTCCCCCGCTTTTCCCTTCGAATTCGCCGGAAGTTAATCGAGAGGCGCAAGCGCCTGATCCCTGGCTCTGCCGCAGGCTCCGTGCGTCCTCGGAAGGATTGCGACGACTTGAGCAACTTCTCTGATTTCGGCCTCCACCCCGATCTCCTCCGTGGCGTCGAGACCCTGGGCTTCACCCAGCCGACGCCGATCCAGACCGACGCCATTCCCCCCGCTCTCGAAGGCCGCGACGTGCTGGCCTGCGCCATGACCGGCAGCGGCAAGACGGCGGCGTTCCTCCTCCCCATCCTCCATCAGTTGATGGACAAGCCCCGCGGCACCACCCGGTGCCTGGTGCTGGCCCCCACCCGTGAGCTGGCCGCGCAGATCGTCGAGCACCTGAACGGGCTCGCCCAGCACGCCGGCATCAAGGGCGCGGCCGTCTTCGGCGGCGTGGCCATGGGACCCCAGGAGAAGGCCTTCCGCAAAGGCGTGGACGTGCTCGTGGCCACCCCCGGGCGCCTGCTGGACCACTTCCAGAACGACTACGCGAAGCTGGAAGGGCTGGAGATCCTGGTCCTCGACGAGGCCGACCGCATGCTCGACATGGGCTTCCTGCCCGACGTCCGGCGGGTCCTGAAGCACCTGCCGCCGGTGCGCCAGACCCTGTTCTTCTCGGCCACCCTGCCGCAGCCCATCGTGGAGCTGGCGGGCGAGATGCTGCGCGACCCCGCGAGCCTGAACGTCGAGCGCAAGTCCGCGCCGGCCCACGGCATCACCCAGGCCGTCTACCCGGTGCGCGAGGAGCTGAAGCCCTACCTCCTGGTGGAGCTGCTGCGCCGTGGCGAGATCAAGAACGTCCTCGTCTTCACCCGCACCAAGCACCGAGCCAACCGGCTGGCCGACTTCCTGGCCCGCCAGGGCGTCTCCTGCGACCGCATTCACGGCAACCGCAGCCAGGCGCAGCGCACGGACGCCCTGGCCCGCTTCAAGGCCGGCACCCTCCAGGTGCTGGTGGCGACCGACATCGCCGCCCGCGGCATCGACGTCGAGGCCCTCTCCCACGTCATCAACTTCGACGTGCCGAACATCCCCGAGGACTACATCCACCGGGTGGGCCGCACGGCGCGGGCCGAGATGGTGGGCGACGCGTTCACCTTCGTCTCCGAGCAGGAGATGCCCGAGCTAGGCGCCATCGAGCGGGCCGTGGGCCAGCGCCTGGGCCGCCTGACCCTCGCCGGATTCGACTACCAGGCCCAGCCCGAGGAGCGCTTCGAGATCCCCATTCAGGAGCGCATCGCCGCCATCCGCACCCGCAAGGCCGAGGAGCGGGCCCGGGCCAAGGCCAAGGCCGAGAAGAAGGCCCAGCGTGAGGCCGAGGAGAAGGCCCGTATGGAAGGCCGGTCCCAGCCCCGGGACCAAGCGCGGGATCAACAGCCGCGGGACCAACAGCCGAGGGAGCAGCAGCCGCGCGACCAACAGCCGCGGGAACCGCGCGAGCAGCGTCACCAAGGCGGCCAGCAGCAGCCCCGGGCACACCGCGGCGGCGGCGATCCGTCCCGTGGCGGCGGCGAGCCCTCGCACGAGCGCGGCAACCGGGCCGGCGAGGCGCCCACCCATCACCGCAGCAGCCAGCAGCCGCAGGGCGGCCGCAAGAACCAGCAGCGGCGGCGCTCCGAGCCGTACCGCCCCGCCGAGCCCCAGCCCCGGGTGGTCGATCCCACCACCAAGCCCCCCGAGGAGCGGCTGGGCCAGATCCTCTCGGCGTTCTCGCCGGCCCGCTTCAACCGGTTCCGCCGGTAACCCCTTCGATCTTCCCGTTTCGCCCTTCGACGCGCTTGGCGTCGTGGGGCGAAGCCCTGTCCATGGGATATGCTGGCGGCTCCAACCTGGAGAAAAATTTCATGGCGGATTCCGAAGAAGGCGGCAAAAGCTTCGAGGTGATCTGTGGCGTCCTCATCGCCCTGTTCGCCGCGGTGCTCTCGATCACTGACCTGGGTGCCGGCAAGTACGGCGACGACGAGCTGATCGCCCACAACGAAAAGAGCGGCGCGTACCTCTGGTACCAGTCCAAGGGGATCAAGGAGACCCTCGTCGAGGGGCAGCGCGACACCCTGCAGGCGCTGGTGGCCGCCGACGCCATCCGTCCCGAGCAGCGTCCTGCCGTGGAAGCTCTGGTCCAGAAGCTGGACACCAAGGTCGAGCGCTACGGCAAGGAGAAGAAGGAAATCCTGCTCGGCTCCTCCACCGTGGGCCGGGAAGGCTGGGTGCAGGACGTGGCGGGCGAAATGGGCAAGGTCACCGGCGCCAACGAGTGGCAGGCCAAGGCGGATGCCCTCGGCGCGTCGGGCGACTTCTTCGACTACTCCACGTTCTTTCTCCAACTCTGCCTCGTCTTCGGCGCCATCAGCCTGGTCATCCAGGGGAGCGGCCTTCGCCGGACGTTCTTCTGGATCATGAATGGGTTGGGGATCGTCGGGATCGCGATCTCCGCCTACGCCTTCCATCTGGCCGGGCAGGTGCCTTGACCGGCGGTCCGGAAGACACCCGCCCCGACCGGGGCCCCGGCACCGGCATGCCGAAGAAGCTCGGCCGGTTCGAGACCCTGCGCCATCTCGGCCACGGCGGCATGGGCACCGTCTACCTCGCCGAAGACAAGGTCATCGGCCGGCAGGTGGCCATCAAGGAGATCCGCGTCCAGGAAGGCGTCAGCGAAGCGGACCTGGCCGAGCAGCGGGTCCGCTTTCAGGTGGAGCTGCGGGCGGCGGGGCAGCTCTCCCACGCCAACATCGCCACCGTCTACGACGCCTTCGAATGCGAAGGCGCCCACTGCATCGCCCTGGAGTACGTCCCCGGCGTGAGCCTCGACAAGCGGCTCAAGCAGGAGCCGCCGCTCACGGCGAACGAGATCGTGGAGCTCGCGGGCCAGATCGCCGCCGGGCTCGACTACGCCCACCGGCGAGGCGTCGTCCACCGCGACGTCAAACCCGGCAACGTCCTCCTCTCGGACGAAGGGGCCGTCAAGATCACCGACTTCGGCGTCGCCAAGCTCGTCTCGATGGACGTGACGCAGACCGGCATCGCCCTCGGCACGCCGGCCTACATGTCGCCCGAGCAGATCCAGGGGAAGCCTCTCGACGGCCGGTCCGACCAGTTCTCCCTGGGCGTCATGCTCTACCAGATGCTCACCGGCCGCCGCCCCTTCGGAGGCGAGAGCACCCACGCGATGCTCTACCAGATCCTCCACGCCGAGCCCGAGCGGCCGGTGGCCGTCAACGGCGCCCTCCCTCCGGCGGTTGACCGGGTGCTACTGCGCGCCCTCTCCAAGGAGCCCCAGGAGCGCTATCCCACCTGCACCGCCCTGGCCCGCGACCTCGCGGCTGCCGTGGCGGGCGCCCTGGCGGCGGCCGGGACGGCGGAGACCTTCCGCTACCCCGTGAAACCGGGAGCGTCCACGCCTCCGCCTCCCCCGGCACCTCCCACCGTGCCGCCTCCCCGGAGCGAGTCGACGGCCGTGACACCTGAGAAGAAGAAGAGCTTCCTCCCCTGGGTCCTGGGCTGCCTTGGCGCGATCCTCCTGCTCCTGGCCGGCAGCTGTGCGCTCCTGTTTCTGGTGGATTGGGACAAGCTGGCCTCAGATAGCCCAGCCACGTCGGAGCCCTCACCGGTCACCGCCCCGCTGACGTCTGACGAGGGAATTGCCACCGATTCCGCGCCGGATTCGGACGTCAATTCCGAGCCCGTTCCTTCGGAGGAGCCGGAAGCCCCGGAGGACAACGGCGCCGATTTCCAGCCGCCCGCCGGAGCCGAGGCCGTGGAGGTGGAGATCACGAGCGAGCCGGGCAGGTGCCGCGTCACCATCGACGGCCGCCACGCCGGCTTCACCCCCCTGACGAAGACCCTGGAGCCAGGCCCTCACCAGTTCACGTGCAACTGGCCGGGCCAGGGCCGGCGCAGCTTGGAGGACACCATTTCCCCGGACCGCCGCCGCCTGCACTTCCAGCTGTGAGCGTTCCGGACCTCCCGCTGCTGTTTCAGGACGGTCTTCTGGCCGTCGTGAACAAGCCCTCGGGACTGGCCGTGCACCGGGGTCTGGCCCGGGAGAAGACCGTCGCCCTCCAACTCGTCCGCAACGCTCTGGGCCGGCGGGTCTACCCCGTCCACCGCCTCGACCGGGCCACCAGTGGCGCCCTGATCCTGGCCCTGGATCCCGGCACAGCCCGGAACCTCCAGGAGCAGATCCAGGCCGGGACCGTTGAGAAACGTTATCTCGCGCTCGTTCGAGGGATTCCGCCGGAAAGTGGAGTTATCGATCATCCCGTCCCCCGTTCGCCCAAGGGAGAGCGGATCCCTGCCGTCACCGAGTACCGCCGCCTCGCCACCTTCGAGCGCTATGCCCTGATGGAAGCAAGACCCTTGACCGGCCGCTTCCACCAGATCCGCCGCCACTTCAAGCACCTCAGCCATCCCCTCATCGGCGACGTCCGCTACGGCAAGGGAGAGCACAACCGCCTGTTCCGCGAGCGTTTCGGCCTCCACCGCCTGGCCCTCCATGCCCTGGAGTTGGCGTTCGACCACCCTGAAACCGGAGAGCGCATGAGGATCGCCGCCCCCGTGCCCGAGGATCTGGACGGCCCGCTACGAACGATGGGCCTCTCAACGCATCCGTCCCTATAAGTCAGTGTCTGTCCGTGCTCGTCCGTGTTCCTTTCCGCCCCATGCTACCCTTCGCCCCATGCCGACCCCGACCACGCCCCCCTTGCCCTCGACCCTTCAGGCCTTCCGCTCCGTCCCGCGAACGGGCGTCGTCTACGTCACCAAGGAGGCCTCGGCGCGAGGGTACAGGACGGGCGATCCCGACTGGTCGAACCTCGGCCAGGGGCAGCCGGAGACCGGGGCCCTGGCCGGCGCGCCGCCGCGGGTCGAGAACCTCGTAATCGATCCGGCGGACCACTACTACGCGCCGGTCGCGGGCATCTGGGAGCTGCGCGAGGCGGTCGCCTCGCTCTACAACCGGCTGTACCGGCGCGGCATGCCGTCGCAGTACACGGCGGAGAACGTGGCGATCTCGGGCGGCGGCCGAGCGGCGCTCACGCGCGCCGTGGCCTCGCTCGACCAGGTCAACCTCGGCCACTTCCTGCCCGACTACACGGCCTACGAAGAGCTGCTCGACATCTTCCGCCTGGTCTCGCCGATCCCCATCCTGCTGCGCCGCGAGCAGGGCTACAGCTTCGGCGTCGAGGATCTGCGGCGCGAGGTGCTGGGGCGCGGCCTCTCCGTGCTGCTGCTTCTCGAACCCCTGCAACCCGATGGGCAAGCTGATCTCCGGCGACGAGCTCGCGGACTGGGTCGCCGTCGGCCGCGAGCTCGACTGCACGCTGCTCATCGACGAGTTCTACTCCCACTACGTCTGGAGCCTCGGCGAGGGCGAGCCCGGGCCCGATGGTGAGCGCCGCCCGCTACGTGGAGGACGTGGACCGCGATCCGGTGGTGATCGTCGACGGCCTGACCAAGAACTGGCGCTATCCCGGCTGGCGGGTGACCTGGACGATCGGCCCGCGCCCGGTCATCGAGGCGGTCGAGAGCGCCGGCTCCTTCCTGGACGGCGGCGGCTCGCGTCCGCAGCAGCGCGCGGCGGTGGCGCTGATGGACCCGGACCTCGTGCTGGCCGAGACCCGGGCCATCCGCGAGGCCTTCCTCCCCAAGCGGGAGCTGATCCTGCGCCGCGCCCACGAGATGGGCATGCGGATCTACCCCGAGCCGGCGGGCACCTTCTACGCCTTCGTCTCGGTGCGCGACCTGCCCGAATCCATCTCGGACGGCATGGCCTTCTTCCGCGCCGCCCTGGACCACAACGTCATCTGCGTCCCCGGCGTCTTCTTCGACGTCAACCCCGGCCGCCGCCGCTCGCAGCGCCTCTCCCGCTTCCACCAGCACGTCCGGCTGTCGTTCGGACCCTCTATGGACGAGGTGCGGCGGGGATTGGACTCGGTTGGAGGAGATGATCCGTTCGGCAAGGGGATAGAGACCTCCTGGGCGCCCGTCCCCTCCTCTGGACACATTGTTCGCTTTTTCAGACGATGGCCGGAATTCGATCAACCGATTGAATCAACCCCGTCCATCTCCTTGGATTGCTCCGATTACCGAGCTTTAGTCATTCCTCCAAACCGCCTTCTGTAAAGGTTTTGTCAACGCCGGCCCGGCTTGGCACCGCCCTTGCCCTTTAAGGAGGCACGGCAAATAGGCACTGTCTTTTTCAGAGGACAGCCCTGAACAAGCCTGGGAGGTTTGAGATGAGAACGATTTGGGTTCGAATGGCGGAGCTTTGCCTGCTCCTGATGATCGGAAGCGGTGTGGCACGGGCCGAGCAGGGCCTGTATTTCAATGGAAAGGAAGCCCCTGTTCTCGGCGCCACCGTCGAAGTACGGGTGACCGGGATCATCGCGCGGACGAAGGTCACGCAGATCTTCAAGAACCCGTCGTCCGATTGGGTGGAAGGGATCTATATCTTTCCATTGCCCGCGGACGCGGCGGTCGACACGTTGAGGATGAAGGTGGGAGACCGCATCATTCTCGGCGTCATCCAGGAGAAGGAAGAGGCGCGGCAGACCTACGAAACCGCGAAGCAGCGGGGCTCCAAGGCCTCGCTCATCGAGCAGCAACGGCCGGACGTGTTCACCACCTCCGTGGCCAACGTTGGACCAGGGGAGACCGTTGAGGTCGCCATCGAGCTGCAGCAGGTGGTCCAGTGGGGGCAGGGCCGGTTCCGCCTTCGCTTCCCCATGGTGGTGCGACCCGCGGAAGGAAAGGTTGCCAGGGGCGGCCGTCTGCGGCTGCCTCCGGTCCTGCGGCGGGGCGCGCCGCAGGTCAATCCATTCTCTTTCCATGCCGATCTCTATCCCGGTTTCCCGCTGGGTAGGGTTGAGAGCCCCAGCCACGCGATCACCGTGGTGAAAGAGAAAGGAAAGAATTTCCGCTACGCCGTGGACCTGGCGAAGGGTGTGGAGTACGCCAACGCCGATCTGGTTCTCGAATGGACGCCGGACGTCGGGCAGGAGCCGCGGGCCGTGCTCTATTCGGAAGAGGTGGACGGCGAGAAATACGCGCTGCTCATGGTCATGCCGCCCGACGCGCCGGGAGCGGTGGCGTCGCGGTTGCCACGGGAAACGATCTTCATCATCGATACCTCGGGCTCCATGGAGGGGGCTTCGATCCAGCAGGCCCGGGAGGCCCTTCTGTTCGGCCTCGGCACACTCCAGCCCATGGACTGGTTCAACGTCATCGAGTTCAACTCGTTCGCCTCGCCGGTTTTCCCGGAGAGCGTGCCGGCGACGTCCGGCGCGCTCGAGAAGGCCCGGCGCTTCATCGCGGGGCTCGATGCGGACGGTTCCACGGAGCTGTTTCCGGCCGTCGAGATCGCCTTTCGCAAACCGGCACCGCCCGGCCTCGTCTCCGCAGGTGATCTTCGCTACCGACGGGCAGCTCTATGACGAGGCGAAGGTCGTCCAGTTCCTCAAGTCGAATCTGGGCAACCGCCGGCTCTTCCCGGTGGCGATTGGCTCGGCTCCCAACGTTCCACTCCTGTCCCGGTTGGGGGAGCTGGGCCGCGGCTCGTTCACCCGGATCGCCGATGTCTCCAGGGTCCGCGAAGCCATGGGCGCGCTGTTCTCTCAGCTCCAGTCGCCCATGCTCCGGCAGATCGAGGTCCAATGGAGCGATCCCTCGGCCGAGGCCTGGCCCGCCCGCGTTCCCGACCTCTACCTGGGCGAGCCGTTGGTCGTGACCGCGCGCCTCGAGGACGGCTCCGGACCGGTGAACGTCTCCGGGCTCCGGGGAGGCACGGCCTGGCAGGACTCTTTCGCGGTGGCCGGCGACTTCAAGGGCGCGGGCATCGACAAGCTCTGGGCGCGCCGCAAGATCCAGGGCCTGTCGGACAGCCTGGCCGACGGCGGGGACCCGGAGGAGGTGCGCCGCGGCATCACCCACCTGGGCCTGCGCCACCACCTGGTCACGGACTACACCAGCCTGCGTGGCGGTGGATCCGGAGGAGACCGCGCCGTCCGGTCTCCAGCCCGAGAGAAGGGTACTGCCCGTCAACCCGCAGGACGAGTCCGTGATGGAGGAAATCATCACCGTCACCGCCGAGTCGCCGTTGCTCGACGAGCGGAGGATCAGCACGGGCGCCACCGTCTCGCAGGCCGAGCCTCGAAAAGATTCCCACGGCACGGGATCCCTGGGCCATGTTCCAGAACACGCCCGGAGTGCTCACGGACCGGATCAACGTGGGAGGCAACGAGAGCGGACACAGCATGGCGTACGTGGGCCCCGGCTCCGCGGAGGACCAAGCGGTCTGGTCGTTGGACGGCATCGCCATCACCGACATGGCGGCTTTAGGGCTCTCCGGGATCGAGGTGAAGGACCTCTGCGCCGAGATCCAGAAGGCCGGCTGGACGAAGATCACCCTGAGCAGGCCCTCGCCGCCGCGCCGTCCCTGGAAAAGCCCTTCGAGACGCGGACGCCGCCGGCGTGTGCGCGGATACCTCGCCGTGGTGCTTCAGGACCGGGCGTGCACGGAGCCGCCGCCGGAGGTGCTTGCCGAGGCGGCGCGGTATCTCCGGCGCTGAGGGAGTTTTTTCGCCGGGCACATAGTTTCTCGGCTTCAGCCCATGCGTCGAAGCCGCAAACTATGTGTTCGACCGCTGCATACATTGTTTCTCGCGGCCGCAAACCATGTATTTAAGCCAAGATACGACGTGGAACCGTCCAGAAACAATGTTTTGACCGCGGAAAACTATGATTCTCGGCTTACATTCTCGTATAGACTCCCATTGCCATGAATGAGCCGCCCTCTCCCGATGCCACGCGTTTCCTGGACGCCGCGCTCGCCGCCTGCCGCCGGGCCGGCGAGATCCACCTCGAGCACTTCCGTTCCAGCCATCTCCAGGTCGATCTCAAGAAGGACGCCTCGCCCGTCACCGTGGCGGACCGCGGCTCCGAAGAGGCCATCCGCGAGATCCTCCGCCGCGCCACGCCCGAGCTCGGCCTCCTGGGCGAGGAATTCGGTCAGGAGGGGAGCGAGCGCGACCGCTGGATCATCGATCCCATCGACGCCACCAAGAACTTCGTGGCCGGCCTGCCCTACTTCGCCACCCTGATCGGCCTGGAGCTGGACGGCGAGATCGTCCTCGGCGTCGTCCACGCGGCCGCCCTGGGCGAAACCTGGTGGGCGGCCCGGGGCGAGGGGGCCTGGGCCGGCACCGGCACGGCGATCGAGACCTGCCGCCGGCGGCGCCTCCAGGTGACCCAGATCTCGGAGATCGAGCAGGCGTTCATCGTCCACGGGGGACTGAAACAGTTCCAGCTCCACGGTTTCTGGCCCGCCCTCTCCGAGGTCGTCGCCCGGGCCAGCCGCACCCGCGGCTTTGGAGACTGGTGGGGCCACGTCCTGGTCGCCGAAGGCCGTTGCGACGCCGATGCTCGAAGGCCGCGTCTCCCTCCACGACGTGGCGGCCTTGAAGCCCATCCTCGAAGAAGCCGGGGGCGTCCTCCTCACCCGCGGGGCGAGCCGCTGGTGACCGGCTGGCAGGACGCGGCATTCTCCTGCAACCGGAACCTGGCGGAGGCGCTGCGGTCCGCCATGGGTGGTGACCCGGTCGGGACCCTCCCGGGCCGTCCTCCGGCTTCTGCATCATCGGGCCGGCGCACTTCGCCCTTCTTCCCTGCAACATTCGGCCTTCTCCTGAATGGCGCGCCGGGGCCGGATCATCGCCCTCCGCCCTGGCATCATACCCCCGGCTTCTGCATCATTAGCCTCGCTCCCGAACGATGCGCGAGAGGGTCGCATCATCGGGAACAGGTCCGCCCTGGGAGCGCGGCTGCGACGCGCCCGCAGGCTGATAGGTGCCGCGTCCTTCGTGATGCAGGAAGACTCCCAGCGTCGCAGGGACGAGGCGCGAAATGATGTGGGGCTCCTTTGTGATGCAGATGGTGCTGATGCTCGCGAGCATCGCCGACAGGCTCTGGGAGCGTTCAGAAATGATGCGGGAGCGGGAGGGTCGGGGAAGGCTCCTGAAGCCAGGCGCCGGCTGGGACTGGGGCTCCGCCAAGAACCCAGAAGACCAGCCCTTCTGCGAGGCGGGGAGGGAGCGCCGAGCCTCCGCTCCCGGCGGGTGCGTGACCCGGTCCCGGGAGACGTCGGGATGCTTCGGGGCCTCTGGTTAGGTCGTTACGTGTCTGATGCGCGCACATAATGGACGCCTTCCTTTCCAAGCGTGACGCTTCGAGGTACTTCGAGAATTGGAGGGGCCTATATGCCAGCCAAATCCGCAGCGATCACGCCGAGGCTATTGAGAGAGAAGGCTCAAGAGCTCGCTGGCCCGCTGTACGACGTTGCCGAGAAGACTGGCGACCGGTTTCAGAAGAGTCACAGGAACCGCAGGAGGCGATCGCCAAGAGGATGCCATCGACGGAGATCGGCCGCGACCGCCGGCTCCGCGCCTGGCGAACGAGGCGTACGCGTGCTGCTTTCAATGGCGAGGAGAGGACGGTAGAAGGGGAAGTGAGCGACCTTGCCCTACTCGATCCGAAGGAACTGCCCCGTTACACGGTACCGGAGGCGGCACGATCCCTTCGAATGTCTGAAACGACTCTCAAGTCGTGTGTCGCTGGCGCTCGTCCCCGGTCACCGGCGGGAACAGGCACTGGGACGGGCTAAAGTCACTCGCCCCGAACGAGAACGACCCTAAGCCATCGTTCTCCAATCTCATCGAGGCCCACGTCCTCCTGGCTCTTCGTAGACAGCATCGAGTGAAGGTCAATGAGAGCAGAACGGCGCTGGAGTACATCAGCCGGAAACGTGGAATCGAGCGAGTTCTTCTCAGTCGGCAGCTTCGGGCCGATGAAAGGCAATCCTTTCTTCAAGAGCAGATAAGCTGGCCAACGTAGGCAGGGGTGGTCAAGGGGCCATGCCCGAAAATCTCGGCGCTTATCTTCGAGAGGATCGAGTGGGACTTCGCCGGTCCTGCACGGATGTTCTCCGCTGAAACTCGGGATCAACATCTGGACTCTCCAAAGATTCTGGGCATTGATCCAAAAATTGGCTTTTGGCCGTCCGGTCATCTTGCGGAATGCCATCAAAACCTCAGCTATCGCCGAGAGATTTCAGGCCGGTGAAGCGATGGCCGATCTCGCAGAGGACTATGATTCAGCAGGTTTTTGAGGTTGAAGAGGCCATCAGGTACGAGGCCCCACCCAAAGCCGCCTGAGCTGACATTTTTCACGGATAGAGATCTGGGGAAGACGGTTCCTCGGACCCTTCGTGAGAATGGGCTCATCGGTCGTGCGCAGATTGGTTGCGGGGGGCAAGCACCCGGCCGCCGAAAACGAAGACCTGACCCTGTGAGCGTTCTTAGCGGGTGCGGACCCCTTCGAATCCGCACCCAACCAGCTTACCCGCTCAGTTCAGTCCTCAATCACAATACTCCTGCGCGACCTTGACGTCCTCGTCCGGGGCCGACGCCTTCGCCGTCGCCGCAGGTTTTGACGCCGAGGCAGCCGTGGGTGCAGCTACCGTCGGGATCGACGGAGCTGGGGTCCGTAGTGCATGGCCTTGGAACCTCGCGGCGCGTTGCCTCGTAGTGGGAACCGGAGCACGTTCAAGGAGGGAAACATGGAAGCTTTACTGATTTTCACTATGGCTTATCTGGGGAACGGAATCCTCATTGCGTTGATCGCGCTGATCGTGGCCGGGCTCTGGCGCCTGGGCCGCGGAAGGCGTTTCTCGGTCCCGGCCGGAGTTGGAGGAAGATCGGCGCTGCCGTCCTTCTCCTCCTTGGCGCGGGTTGTGGGCTGGGGCTCACGCCGTCAACGGGCCGCTCGAGCACCCTCCTTTCGGACTACCGGCGGATGAGGAGGGAGATCGGACGCGAGGCGCCAAACCTGGCGTTCCATCAGGTTCCGACGGCGCGCCGCTCGATCTCCATCAGTACCGTGGCAAGGTAGTGCTGGTGAACCTCTGGGCCACCTGGTGCCCACCTTGCCGCAAGGAGATGCCCGAGCTCTACCGCCTCCAAGCCGCCTACGCGGACCGTGGCCTCGTCGTCCTCAACCTGTCCGATGAGAAACCCGAAACGCTCCAGAAGTACTTCGCCGAGAATCCCATGAAGACGGTCGCCGGCATGCCTCCACCTTCGGCGACTACGAGGTGGAGGAGCCCGGCCCATCAGCGTCGTGATCGACCGCGACGGGGTGATCCGGGAGTTCTTCGCGGGTGGGCAGGAGTATGGGTACTTTGAGGGGAAGGTGCTGGGGCTGGTGTAGGGTAGGACTTCAGGAGTCCTTCAGGAGAGGGGTTGGGATCGAGGTTGCACCAGCACCGCGGCCGGTTCTCGGCTCATGCCCTTCACGCACCTGGTTCCATCGAACCGGTATCGGCCTCCCTCTCCTGAAGTCCTGGTATGGTCGGACGTGGTGGCTCAACCTTGGAGGGTACGACAGCTTCTGGAATGCGGCCATGCTTTCGATCCGATAGAGACCTAACTGCAAACCTAGACACGAGGAAGCTCAGGCGTTACCTGTCCCCGGGTCAGCGGCGTCGGCACGAAGCGTTCGCCCATCAAAATGAAAGAGGCCACACGTGGGTAGGGACGCCGCATCGAAGCGGATGGCAGCCAGCATTCCCTGGCGCAGGGCCTCGGCAGCATCACCGGCGGCCAGATGTCTGTAAAACGTGGTCATCAGGATCTCGGTCAGCTTGTCCGGGACGGGAGACACCGCCGCCAGAACCGCCGCTGCACCGGCCGCCAGGAGGGCACGAGAGAAGCCCACCATGCCATCGGCGGGCTCGCGGCCACCACCGGCCCAGCAGGAGCTGAGGACTACAGATCGGCATCAAGAGTAAGCCCCCGGACATCCTCGGCGGTCAGCCAGCTATCCCCTTCCAACGTAGGGCTCAGTCGGATGGCTCCTGGCATCCCCTCCTTTGTCTCTGGGTCAAATCGGAGGCCGTGGGTGGCGAAATGTAGAATGCGACGCCGGGCATCTCCGCGAGGACTCTCTCTTTGGTAGCCTCCGCTCCGGGGCGCTCTACTTGGAGCATTTTTGCTATCTGCCGGGCCTCTTTCATCGCATGGGGCAGTGAGCCATCTGGATCGCCGACTACCAGCGCTCCCTCAGCGGTTTGCCGTTTCGCCAACGTTCTGCGCCTGAGGCGCGAAACCATCTGGATCGAAGGCGCGGTTAGTATGGGATGGTGCTCGACCAGGGCCCCGCCACACGGGCTTTGCAGTGCTGCAAATGGAGCCGAGAGGAAAAACATATCTGGCACAAAGAGCACTGCTTCGCGCGGATCCTTGGGTAGCAGGTCACCAATCGGATCGATAAGCCAGGCAGAGAGCTCCCCTCTATGTCCAGCTCTTCGAAGGTAGTTTTATCTAGGTTCAGCTCCTCGGCGCTAGACTTGCCTAGAGGGGCCAGATCTCGGGAAAGCAGCTCAGCGCCACCTTTTTCAGCCGGTTGACCTTCTCGATTTCCAACGACAATCGTCGCAGGTGCACGTCGCCTTTCGGCGTGACGACATAAGCTAACAGCTCGACTGCGGAGGGCAGCACTTTGATCATCCCTGACCATTTTGAGAGCAACGAGTACTCGATAATGACGGAGCGGGTGGCCATGGCATAGTCTCTGACCTCACCTGCGCGGATGGGTGGCTCGAGGCGTCCCGGAACCGAATGCTCGATGAGATCCGAAAACGCACGTCCGCGGCTGCGTTCTGCGTATTCGAGTGCCTCGACGATTTTGCCCTGCGCGACCAGCGCCTCCTGCAACAGGTCGTATTCGACCAGAAAACCCCGTGCCAAGCTGATTTTCATGTCGTCTTCGTCACCCTGGGCGAAGCGGATCTGTTCGTTCAGGGCGACTGCCTGTAACAGCGTCCTCTCGACCTCAGTGGGGTTGCCGCTGACGTGCCAGAAGTGAGCCTGCTCCAGCAAGGCTGCGCGCGTTTCCTTGGCCGAGCCCTCGCGCCTCACCGCGGCGACCAGCTCTTCTCCATTAGGCTCTTGGCCCCCGCCATGTCGCCTGTCGCCATGGCGGCGCGCGCCGCTTGCACGACAAAAGGTAGGCGGACATACGCTGGCATTTCATCAATCTGCGGTGCTGGAGTAGCCCTGGCAACCGCCGAGCCATCGAACGCAGCTCGCAAGGTCGCAGCATGGAGCTGAACCGTTGCCTCCAGTTGCTTGTCGCCGCTGCGCTCGGCCGCCGACAAGGCGTCGCCAAGGGCAATCTCAACACCTTTTCTGTCCCAAGCTGCAAGGCAGACCGAAGCTCGCGCCATCGAGCTTGAAGCCAAGCCTCTCTGATCGCCGAGGCGGCGTGCGAGATCCAAAGCACGCTCCACGATTTCCTCTGCTTTCTCGGGCTGCCGTAGCTGGATGTAGCAATCGATCAGTCCGAAGAGAGATGATAGGATTATTTTCGGTGATCTTCGGTCGATCGCCAGCAGGCAGGAGCGCTCGAAAGATTCGATGGCTTGGGCGTAGGCACCTGCGAGATACAGGGACAAGGCAAGGATCTGGAATATGTCCTGGCCTCCTGCGAGGATCGTGCAAAAACCTGAGGCCAGAGACTTTTCCGCTGCGGCCCTCGCCTCCTCAACGCGTCCGAGGGGCAGGGATGCCGCCGCCAGGGTGGCGTAGGCCGCCGCGCCGCGCCCCCCGTCGCCGAGGCTCTCATAAGCTTCGATGGCGCGTCGCGCATAGTCCAGCGCTCTCTCGAAGCTGCCGATCCGTACTCCGCCTGTTGCCATACGGAGCCAGAGCCATGCACGGATACGCAGGCGAGTCGTCTCGCGAAGCCTGACCAGCCATTGGCAAGGTGTGCCCATATCTCGCCTTGAGAAGATGCTGCGACGTGCCGCCATCGCGGCAGATCTCCGGCTTTAGTTGTCGAGCTTCGCGCGTTCACGCCGCATCATGTAGGCGACGATGGCGCTGCCAAGCCCAACGATGATCATGCCCACATCATCCATCTGCCCCAGGACCGGGATGAAGTCGGGAATGGGGTCGATCGGACTGATGACGGAAACTGCAGATCCCGCCACGCCGAACCAACCAAGAATCTCAAGGACGAAAGATCTCAGACGACTTTTGGGCAGGGACAACAGCACGAAAAATATCGCCATGAGAGCAAAGAGGCCGATGCAGCCGACCTTAAGAAATTGAAGGAAGCTTTCCACCCTTTTCCTTTCGTAGAGGCAATGAGTGCGCCAGGGCGCTCACGGTCTACATCATTGAGACACTGCCGGTTAGCGCAGTGTTTAGAATCGTGAGTGTGAAAGAGAGCCCCGCCGGGTGTGCGGGCATTCGTTTTGCGGTCTAGGGGCGCAACGGTAGGAAGAAGGTCCGGCGGGAACAAACTCGGCAGCGATCCAGATCCTCTGAGGTCCGTTTCGATGCCTCCGGGCTGAGTAGGTAGCATCGGGTCCGCCGTTCCCATCGAAGGCCCGCATCCTGCAACCCAAGTCTCGCCAAACTGCAGCGGTCTGGCCTACCGGGGGCTTAATGTAGGCCCCGAGCTTCGCCTGCCTCGCGCGTGTGCCGCCTTTCTCGTCCGCGGCCAGTTCTCGGCTAGAATCCCCCGCTCGCCAGACGCCACCCGATTCCGGTATCCTCTCTACACCATCATGCCTCCCTTCACGCACCTGGAGTTCCATCGAACCGGTATCGGCCTCGTGCCCGACCGCCCTGGCGAGCGGCACACCGCCATCTACGTCGCCCGGGTTCCGGGCAGCGAAAAGGCCTTGCGGTCCTGTACCTGCGAGGCGAGCAGGAAGAAGACTTGTGACCATCTGCTCGACCTTTCCCGGGCCGTGGCCGAGCTCGAGAAGTCCCTCTGGGTCAGCCGGTGGGAGGCGGCTTTCGAGACCTCCGTGTGGCACCGGCTGGCGCGGCTGCTGTTCGAGGGCGATCCCCAGGCTTCGGCCAAGGTGCGGGTGCTGCGGGTGCCTCTGGATGCCATGGGCGGCGGCTCGCTGATCCGTGTCACCTCGCCCCGGGGCGCGGAGCTGGCGGAGTACCTGGACACCTCGCCGGCCCGGGTACGGTTCCTGGAGCGGACGGGGAAGGCCGCGCTGGAGGCCGAGGGCGTGTTCGACCGGGCCGGCCTGCTGGAACGGCTCGCGTTGTTCCAGGCCACGGAGCAGGAGCGCCTTTTCCACAAGGCGGGGATGAAGACCCAGCGGCAGTCGTGGGAGGAAAGCTTCTGGCACCGGCTGGCGTACCACTGCGTCCGCGAGATGGAGGAGGCCGGGCGGGGCACGTTCCACCCCGCCGTGGACGAGGTGAGCGGGCGGTTCACCTTCACCTACCGCGGACCGGAGGGGGGCGACGTGGTGCGCTTCACCGTGCCGCGCGACCGGGTGCGGGCGGCGCTTCAGATGCTGGCCGCCGAATATCCGGAGCAGGAGGATCTGGCCGTCCGGCCCATCCCCTTGAAATCGATTTTCCGCATCACCCAGGAGACGGAGCTGGACCTGGAGGTTCGCCCCGTGATCCTCGCCCTTCAGGCGAACGGCGAGGAGCGGTATCTGGAGCGGCGGGACGTCGAGAAGTTCCGCTATGGAAACCTGATCTATGTGAAGGATCTCGGAGTCCTGGCCGAGCTGGAGCGCGAGGGGAAGGAACGGAAATTCAAGGCGCCGGTGAGCATGAAGCTGCAGCGGAGCCAGGTGCCGAGCTTTCTGGCCGAGCACGCGGAGGCCCTGGGAGAAGGGCTGCTGGTGCTGGACGAGCCCCTGCGCGACCGGAAGGTTTTTCGCGCGGCGGACCGGATTTCTATTTCCCAGGCATTAGCGGCGGATCTGGAGGCGGCGCTGGAGAGGAGCTGGTACTGGCTCGCCATCGACTATGGTTTTGGCAGCGACATGATTTCGCTCGCCGAGATTCTGCGGGCCCGCAAGGATGGCGTGCCGTACCTGGAGACCGCCGGCGGCTGGGTGGATTTGAACGCCTTCCGGGCTCTGGACGGCCTGCTGGAGCGCCTGGGGGGAGAGGCTCTCGGAGATCCGGGCGGACGGGTGCGCATGCCGGTCGCCGAGGTTCTGAGGCTCCAGGCTGAATCGGGCTCGGCGGTCGCGGTGTCCGGAGAGGGCTCGGACCTTCTGGGGCGCCTGCTGGATCTGCGGCCGGCGGAGCCTCTCGGAGAGACCAAGGGGATCGCGACGACGCTCCGGTTGTATCAGCGGATCGGCGTCGAACTGGCTCCTGTTTCTTTATGAGAACCGTCTGGCGGGCCTGTTGTGCGATGACATGGGCCTTGGCAAGACGTTGCAGACGATCACGCTCATGGCGGCGCTGCTGGAGCGGGGGAAGGCGGCCGAGCCGTTTCTGGTGGCCTGCCCCACGAGCGTCCTGCCGCATTGGAAGAGCCAGATCGAGCGGCATGCTCCGTCCGTCCTGCGTCCCATCGTCCACCACGGCGCGGGGCGGCGGTTGCCGAAGAAACTGCGGTCCGGCGACGTTCTGCTGACCTCCTATGGCGTGCTGAGGCGGGACGCGGAGGCGCTCTCCGCCATCCCCTTCTCCCTGGCCGTTTTCGACGAGGCCCAGAACCTCAAGAACCGGGGAACGCAGGCGTACGAGGCCGCTGATCATCTCGTGGCGGACGTCAAGCTGGGCCTGACGGGCACGCCGATCGAGAACTCCCTGGTGGAATTGAAAGCCTTGTTCGATCTCCTCCTACCCGGCTATCTCGGCACGGACGCGGGGTTCGAAACGCGATACATCAAAGAAGACGACTGGGACGGCGAACGGCTGAAGGAGCTGCGGCGGGTGATCTCGCCCTTCGTGCTGCGGCGCCTGAAATCGACGGTGCTGGACGAGCTGCCGGCGAAGATCGAAGACGTGCGGACCTGCTCGCTGTCGGACGATCAGGTGCGGCTCTACCGCGACGCCGTGACCGGCCGGGGAGCCGAGCTGGCACGGCAGATCGAGGCCGCGGCGGACGGAAACGTGCCCTACATCCACGTTTTCGCCCTGCTCAACCTGCTCAAGAAGATCTGCGATCATCCGGCCCTCGCCATGGGCGACTTGAGCCGGGTGGGCGATCTCACCTCGGGCAAATGGGATCTGTACCAGGAGATCCTCCGCGAGTGCCTGGACAGCGGCCAGAAGGTGGTCGTCTTCACCCAGTTCCTTGGAATGATCGAGATGATGGAGCGCCATCTCGATGGGCTCGGCATTGGCTACGTCAAGCTGACCGGAGCGAGCGTGAAGCGGGGCACCATCGTGGACCGGTTCAATCACGATCCGGACTGCAAGGTTTTCCTGGGCAGCCTGAAGGCCGGCGGCGCGGGCATCGACCTCGTCGGCGGCTCGGCCGTGATCCACTACGACCGCTGGTGGAACGCCGCCCGGGAAGACCAGGCCACCGACCGCGTCTACCGCTTCGGCCAGAAGCGGGCCGTGCAGGTCTTCAAGCTGGTCACCGAAGGGACCCTCGAAGAGAAGATCGCGGCCATCATCGAAAAGAAGCGCAAAGTCATGGCGAGCGTCGTCCAGGAGGACTCGCCGGAGCTGGCGAAGGTGTTCTCGCGCGACGAGCTGCTCGACATGCTGAGGCAGGAAGTGTGATTACGATCCGCGTTCCCGATCCTCGCGCCGGCTCTGGAACAGTCGATCCAAGAGTTTTTGGCCCTGTCCTGATCCACGTAGCGCCGCGATAGGATCAGCTGGCACTAGGATGGCCCGGATCCCCTCGCCATCGTCAATCCAGACAAGCCTGTTCCCTCCTTCGGTGTGCTGGAGGAGCTTCCCGTGCGGTCTCATAAGCAGAGTTTAGTACGAAGGTCTCTGTTCTGGTTTGCGGGGAGTGGGTCTTTCCTGAGCTCCCGCCCGGGCATAAATGCCCGCGCTAGGCTGAAAAAGCCCCCTGAAGGGGACTCAACCTTCCTCAAATTCTTGAGCCTCAAATTCTTGAGCCGGGTTCACCCGGCTTCTTTCGCATAGCCTGGGCATTTATGCCCGGGCGGAGCTGGATTCTCGGATAAGCTCTCCAGCGGAGGGGACTGGCATGGCAAGAGCAAAACGATACTGGCTGCTGAAGTGCGAACCCGAGGCGTACACCATCCAGGACCTGGAGCGCGACGGCACGACGACCTGGGAGGGGGTGCGCAACTTCCAGGCGCGCAACTCCATGCGGGATGACATGAAGAAGGGGGACGGCGTCCTCTTCTACGCCTCGAACGCGGAGCCTTCGGGGGTGACGGGGCTCGCCGAGATCGCCCGCGGCGGCTATCCCGACCCCTACGCCTTCCAGGAAGGGCACAAGTATTTCGATCCCAAGAGCGATCCGGACAACCCCACCTGGATGATGGTGGACGTCCGCTTCGTCGAGACCTTCCCGGACATCGTCCCCCTCGCCGTGCTCAAGGCGACGCCGGGGCTCAAGGACATGATGGTCACCCAGAAGGGCTCGCGCCTCTCCGTGCAGCCGGTCACGAAGAAGGAATTCGACATCGTGGTCAAGCTCGGCCGCAAGGGAGGCTGGACGTCATGAGGGAGCATGACGGCTACTGGGCGGAGGAGATCGAGGTCCAGTGCCCCTACTGTGGCGAGCACTTGGAGATCTCGGTGGAGCCGGACGTCTACGGCACGCTGGTGCAGGACTGCGAGGTCTGCTGCAACCCGTGGTCGGTGACGATTACGCGGGATCGGGACGGGGATGTGGACGTGCGGGTGGAGCGGGCGCAGTAGATTCGCCTCCGAGATTGTCGCTTACGCCTTACTCGTGCTAGCCTGAGAAGAAGATATGAGGCTCGAAGGGAGACCGGATCACGGCCAATGGTGGAGGGACCTTGGCGAGGCGAAAGAAAGCCGGCCAATCGATGGTCTCGTCCCGGTGCGGGGGTACAAGCGCGAGGGGCGGCCCCCTGAAGAAGTAGCGATGATGGAAAGGGCAGCCGCTTATGGTGCCTATGCCGTGTTTTTTGAAGCTGGCCGAAATGGTAAGGCGCCTGTGGCTCAAGCCCTGATCTTTGTCTCCGATGGCTCGGATGGTGACGTGCAATTTGCCTCTCTTCATAAGAGGCTTTGGAGCTGGGGTGGAGTTCCTTTAATCTATCGAAAGTTGCCAGGTCAGGTGCAGCTGTTCCGCTGTGCTCACGGCCCCGATTTCTTGTCCAGCGCTGGCAAGCTGGTCTGCAATCCTGTTAGAACCTTAAAGCTTGCTTCTGCCATAAGCGCTGATCCCTGGTGGAACCCAGAACAGTTGCGCAATGGAGCTCTCTGGGATGATCCAAGAGTCTCTAGAAAAATGCTCTCTGCGAGGAAGTCTGCGCACAAGGGACTGGTTGAGGCGATCAGCGACTTGAGCGACACCCTGAATGAAGAAGGGATCCTGCCCAAGCATTTGCGCAGGAAGCTGCTCATCCTCTCCTTGCTGGTGGCTTATCTGGAAGAGCGCGAGGTTTTCGAGGATGGCTATCTCGCGCGCTTTTTACCAGGGGCGGAAAGATTCTTCCAGGTACTTGCCAATGGCCATGCCTTGGTGGCAGTCCTGGAGGCGCTGGAAACTCGGTTCAATGGCAATGTATTCAGCCTTGATGGAGAAGACCGTGCGCGACTGGCCGGCAGCCGGCAGCTTGGCCGTTTTGCGAAGCTTGTCGAAGGGCGCGAAGAGAAAGGAGGCCAACTCACTCTCTGGCAGCGCTATTCCTTCAAAGACTTGCCTGTAGAGCTGATCAGCCACGTTTACCAATTGTTTGTAAGCGACGCTGACAGCTCCATCTATACTCCACCGGCCCTCGTCCGTCTGATGCTGGACGAAGCGTTGAGTTGGGAGAGGCTCGACCGTTTGCAGGAGCACGGCGAGGTCATATTGGATCCTTGTTGTGGCTCGGGCGTCTTTCTCGTGGAATCCTACAAGCGCTTGGTTCTGCACTGGCGCAGCCGCCATCACTGGAAGAAGCCCACGGAACCTGTTCTCAGAGAGTTGCTGGACAAGCTTCATGGCATTGACGTGGAGAAGGGTGCGGTGGAGCTTGCAGCCTTCAGTCTTTGCCTGGCTCTCTGTGATGCACTGGAGCCTGAGGCTATTCGCGCCAGCGTCAAGCTGTTTCCTGCTCTCGTGGGGAGGACACTACATCCTATAGACTTTTTCGAAGCCAAAGAGCAAGGGCTGCCAAGAGAGCCTGTTGGTGTAGTGGTGGGAAACCCACCCTTTGTATCCAATCTCAAAACGGAAGGTGCCAAGCGAAGCTATCACAGCTACACGAAGAGCCATGGTCCCCTGCCGGACAAGCAGCTGGCCTATCTCTTTTTGCATGAATCGATGGGTATGTTGGTTGAGGGAGGAGTCCTCAGTCTTCTCCAGCAATACAACTTTCTGTACAATCAGCAGTCGCTCGGCTTTCGGCGCGCGTTCATCGCCAAGTGGGATGTGCGAGAGATCCTCGATTTTATCTCTGTCCGAGGTCTCTTTCAGAAAGGTGATGCGGACACTAAAGTCGTCGTCATCGTCGCCGAGGCTGCCGCGCCGCCGGGGGACAGAAAGATCCTCCATGCCACCTTTCGCCGGAGCGGACGGGCTGAGGCCGAGCAGGGATTTGACATTGACTATTATGATCTGCATTGGCTGCCTCGGGATCTTGTCCTCGCGAACGATGGCGTCTGGAGAACGGATCTTCTTGGGGGCGGACGTGTGCTTGGCCTGTTGGACCGCCTGAAGGAGCTCCGCACGCTAGGCCAGTTTGCTGAAGCGAAGAAGTGGGATTTTGGCGAAGGTTTTGTCGAAGGGAGTCGAGGCGTATCGGGGCCGGCGGACCACATTGTCGGCAAACCGCTTCTCCCATCGGAGGCGCTGACGCTAAAGGGAATCGATCGAAACTCTGTAACCACAGCCCTCGACAATCCCATTGAACGGCCGCGATCTGAAGCGCGATTTTCGCCGCCGATGCTTCTGGTACGTGAACAAATGGACCTCCCTCATGCAGTATGGTCCGAAGAGTATCTGACGTACAGAGACCAGATTGTCGGATTCGCGGCGCCGAAAGAAGATAGGGCTCTGCTTTCTGAGATCGATCGGTGGATGACGGCGGAAGCGATGGCGCTTCGTGCATTCGTCGCAAGCACCAGCACCAAGCTTTTTACGAAGAAGGCCACGACGATTTCGGATGCCGACATCAAAGCCCTGCCTTACCCGGACTCCGGTAATCTGAATCTCAGTCTCAACGAGGAGATCCTCGCCAGCGACATTGTTGAGTATTACCGCGATCTGATCCGGCTGGGCGATGACTCGCCGGCGATGAAGGAGAGCGGGCATGCGGCGATCTCTGGCTTCGTTTCGGTCTTTACTGGACAGATCAACGCAGTCTACAAAAAGAATCCATTGAAGGCTTTGGAGCCACGGAGTTGGCCGGGCTTCATATGCCTTACGTTTGTCTTTGATGAGGGTGAAGTGGAGTGGACTGGAGACGACGAGCTGAGGGGTAGGTTGAATGCGCTTCTCCACGAAAGGAAGGGCACGGCGCTTCGTGTCACACGCATCGCCCGCATATACGATGGCAGGTTCATTTTCCTGCTGAAACCGGACCGGCTGCGGTATTGGCTGCGCTCGGTCGCGCTACGGGATGCCGATGAAACCATGGCGGATCTGCGGGCGCAGGGTTTTTGAGATTCACGCCCATGCTTGCTGACTACCCAGGCCCATTCGTTCAATCAGGCGCTCTCAGCAGAGACGTACACCTCCCAAAGAGCTCTCTCTATGAGCTGCTGGACTTCGTCGCGGATGAGCTGCCGCACTGGCGGGACCGCGGTGAGCGGAAGAACGTGGCATCGGAGGTGGCGTTGACGCATCAACTCTGCAGCCATCTGAATGGCGTCGCCCGATTTTCTCCCGGATGGGATTGTCTGCAGTTCCGCACTGAAGTGCCGGATGAAGTGCGGCCTGGACGCAAAATCGACTTGGCTCCCTTGCCCTGCGGAGTCGCTATCTGGATTGAAGGCCGCCGCCATACAGACTTCGACACTCTATTCCCTATCGAGTGCAAGAGGTTGCCGACACCTCCTGGCGACAACCGGGACGAGTGGGAATATGTCGTCAACCGGAATGCTTCGACGGGTGGCATACAGCGCTTCAAGGCCGGGAATCATGGTGCCGCCCATGGGCTGGGAGCCATCATTGGATATGTTCAGGAGGGCACAGCTGCTTGGTGGCAGAGTTGCATATCAAGATGGATCGGCGAATTGGCGGAGGCCTTCCAGCCCGGTTGGAGTAAGCGGGATTTGCTTCATCTCATGCGAAGCTCTGAGCCGCTTGGGTTAACAGTTCTTCGTTCGTCACATACAAGAGGAGGGGGCTTACCCGAGATTGAGTTGCGCCACATTTGGGTAAGGATGGATTAATTGTTTGCTGACCCCTCCGGAATCGAAATGGCGGTCTTTACGCTGGGCATGGCCGTCTAAACAGGATTCAGTGCTGGTCGCAGGCGTCCGCCCGCGCGAGAAGAAAGGCCCTTTCCCGCACGTTGCGGGTAAGCGTGGCCGCGGCCTTGAATTCTGAACGCGCCTCGGCCAGTCGGCCGGCCCGGAACAGAAAGTCGCCCCTCGCCGCCGGCAAGGGCGCATAGTGGCGCAGGGCGGCGGCGTCGCCGATCTCGTCCACCAGTCTGAGGCCCGCTTCGGGCCCGAAGGCCATGCTGTGGGCGATCGCGCGATTGAGATCGACCACGGGCGAGGGCACCACGACGCGCAGCCGGTCATAGAGCGCGGCGATGCGCGGCCAGTCGGTATCGGCGGCCCGGCGCGCGCGGGCGTGGCAGGCGGCGAGCGCGGCTTGCAGCACATAGGGGCCGTCGCCGCCCCCAGGTTCTCTGGCCAGCGCTTCGGCGCGGGCCAGCGCATCGAGGCCCCGGCGGATCAGCAAATGGTCCCAGCGCGCGCGATCCTGCTCGGTGACCGGTATGAAGGCGCCGTCCGGCCCGGTGCGCGCCCTGAGGCGCGACGCCTGGATCTCCATCAGGGCCAGGAGGCCGAGCACTTCGCCCTCCTCGGGCATCAGCCCGGCCAGTATGCGGCCGAGCCGTTGCGCCTCCAGGCACAGGCCCGGCCGGACAAGGTCGTCGCCCGCCGTGGCCGCATAGCCTTCGTTGAAAATGAGGTAGATGACCTCGAGCACCGAGGGGAGGCGTGTCGCCCGCTCGGCGCCGCGCGGCGTCTCGAAACCGAGCCCGGCCTTGGCGATGGTCTTCTTGGCGCGGACAATGCGCTGGGCGATCGTCGCCTCGCTCGACAGGAAGGCGCGAGCGATCTCGTCGGTCGTCAGGCCGCCGACGACCCGCAAGGTGAGCGCCGCGCGGGCGTCGGGCGACAGGATGGGGTGGCAGGCCGTGAAGATGAGGCCCAGCAGCTCGTCGCCGAGATCATCGTCCAGGGCCGCTTCGATCGCCTCGATCGCCACGAGCGCGCCGTCGAACGTCTCGTCCAGCGTCCGCGCGATCTCCTCGTGCTTGCGCTCGCGCATCTTGTCGCGCCGAAAGGCGTCGATGGCGCGCCGTTTGGCGAGGGCCATCAGCCAGGCGCCCGGATTGGCCGGAACGCCGGTCCTCGGCCATTCGGACAGGGCGACGACCAGCGCGTCCTGCGCCAGCTCCTCGGCAAGGTCGACATTCCGCACCACTGCGGGCCAGGCCCGCGATGAGCCTGGCCCGTTCAATGCGAAAGGTCGCTTCGATCGCCTGGTGCGTCTCGCCTGCGGTCACACCTCATTTTCGGCCAAGGCCCCAGGGAGAAGCCGGCGCCAGACCGCGGGTCAGGCGACGCCGAGCCTCCCGCGCTCCCCTTCACGGGGCGTCGCCAGCTCCTCGGGCGTCACAAACTCGGCCAGATCGGCCGCCTCGTAGAACGGCCGGATCTCGATCTCGCCCTTGCCCGGATGGGATTGGGGGAGCGCTTCGCCCAAGCCACCGCCTCATCCATGTCCTTGACCTCCCAGATATAGAAGCCGACGACCAGCTCGCGGGTCTCGGCGAACGGCCCGTCGATGACCGTGCGGCTGGGACCATCGCAGACGACGCGCTTGGCCTGGGCGCTGTTCTTGAGGCCGGCGGCGGCAATGAAGACGCCGGCCTTGACCAGTTCCTCGGTGAACCGGTCCATGGCCTCGAACGCCTCGAGCTGCTCCGGCGTGGGATCTGCGCCCAGTTTGCTGTCCTCGGTGGCTTTGCGCGAATACCATTACGCGCATTGTCTGTCTCCTTGTTTGAGCCAGCCCTTTTTGGCCTCTCATTGGGGCGTCGAACGAGCTTGCCGGAAATCGACATCGTTCTGCAAAGTTTGTTCGACGTTCCAAGCGCGCGGCTTACGGTTGGTAGGTCACGGTCAGCTTCGGCCGGTTGGCGGCGGTGGCCGCCTCGCCGCCCCAGAAGCCCACGTAGTCGCTCCCCCCGTCGTCGTTGTCGTCCAGGGTGAAGTAGATCTTGATCTGGGTGGGGCCGGTCTTGCTGATCGCCGCCAGGCCGGCGGCATTGAAGGCGCCGGAAGAGGCCGCGCCGTTCGAGGCCGGGTTCGAAAGGGTGGCCACGGCGGTAGCAGTAGCCGCGGCCTCGAAGTCGGAGACCGCCAGGGTGGCCGCGGTACCGAAGAAGCCGGTGCGCACGTCGACCCCGCAGGTGCCGTGGGTGGTGAACGGATTGGTGCCGGTGAGCGAGCCGCGCACCAGGCTCAAGGTGGCGGCGGTTATGGTCGCGCCGTCGGGGATCGCCGAGGTGTCGAACGACAGCACGCTGCGGTATTGGAGGTCGCCGCTGAAGTCGCCCACCCGCAGGCCGGACGAGGTCGAGTCCGAGGCGGTCGCGCTGCCCCCCACGTTGCTGGTCTCGGTCGACTCCGAGGTCCGCCCGTCCTCACTGCCCACGGAGGTGAAGGTCACGGTCACCGGGGGCGGCGGGCCGCCGCCGAAGTTTCCTTTGGCCAGCTCGGCCATGTAGACCGCGGTGAGGCGAGCGAATTTGGCGGCATGGCCGGCGGTCGCGTCGCTGTTCGCCAGGGTGTCGTTGGCGGTGTGGATGCGCGGGTTGTACTGGTTGATCAACGCCTCGAACGGAATCGAGGCGGCGAAGCCCCGGCTGTGCCAGGAGGCATGGTCCGAGCAGGCGTAGCCACAGGCGGTGGTGCTGCGGGAAAGGCCCAGATAGGTATCGATCAGGTTTTCCAGGAAGGTGTTCTGGGCGGCGTTGGTGTTGTCGGAGACCAGCACGATGTCGGGAGCCGAGCCCTTGTAGTTGGTCATGTCGAGCTGCAGCACGCCGACCACGTTGACGCCGTTCGCCAGGTAATTGGCGGCGATCTCGCCCGAGCCGCGCAGGCCGGCCTCCTCGCCGGCGTAGGCCATGAGCTTGACCGTGCGCTGGGGGCGGTAGCCGCTCGCCATGGCGGCGCGGAAGGCCTCGGTGAGCGAGGCCACGCCCGAGGCGTCGTCGTCGGCCCCGGGGGCGGTGCCCGTGGTGGGAGAAGAGCTGTTGATCGAGTCGAGGTGGCCGCCGATCACCACCACCTCGCCGGGGAGGCTGGTGCCGGTGATGGTGGCGATCACCGACGGCTGGGCCCAGGTGGGGTGAGTGAACAGCTCGACGGTCACGTCGCTTCGCCCCGCGGCATACCCCTCCCAGCGCGCCTTGAGCTGGTTGGCCGCGTTCACCCCGCCGGTGGTGGTGTAGTAGCGCGTAGTGTTGCCGGCCAGCAGGTTGATGGTGCTGAGGATGTTGGCCGGCTGCACCGCGGCGAGGAGCGCCTGGGCCACCGCCGTGTTGTCGATGGTGTAGCTGACCGCGAGCGAGGCGAACTCGGGGCGCAGATAGAGGGCATCGAGCGCCGCCTCACGCGAGGGGTGGGCGACGAACCCGCCGCAGCGCTTCAGGCTCTGGTGCACGGCCTTCCCCAGCGCCTCCAACCGCTCCTCGGGCAGCCGAGCCAGCACCAGGCCGTCGTGGGTGGCGTGGACCTCGAGGGCGCCCTCCCAACCGCCGAGGGACTTGGACTCATGGAGAACCGCCAGGTCGCGTTCCGCCAGAGTGATCCAGATTCCGCGGCCCCCCTCCCCTGCCGGCAGCTTCTGGGCGCCCGCGCTCCCGCAGGCCAAAGCAAGGCTCACCACCACGGCCCAGCAGAAAACTCCACGTCCGCCTCGGATCTCATCTCGCATGGCCTCTCCTCTCCAGACCTCGCGCCGCACCGGCTGCCGGCCGCGCCTAAGTCATTCACTCACCGTGTTTCCTGTAAATCTCGGCGAGCGAGAGTACAAGGCAGGCGAACGGCCTGTCAACGTAGCGCCTCCTCCAGCCGGTCCCGGCACCCCCTCGACAATGGCAACCTTTTTCCGCTTTTCAAGACGACCACGAAATCGCCGTGGGGGCTGGGCTCCAGCTCGCGGACGGTGTCGAGATTGACGATGGCGGAGCGGTGAATGCGGAGGAAACGGTCGCGGGGGAGCTTGGCCTCGACTCCGGACATGGTTTCGCGGAGCAGGTGCGACTGGCCGAGGGCGTTCAGGCGGACGTAGTTGCCGGCGGCTTCGATCCATTCGATTTCTTCGGGCGCCAGGAAGAGCACGTTGCCGTTGTTGCGCACGGCGAGCCGGCGGAAGGTGGGGCCTTCGGCCTCGGGGGGGCCGAGGAGGGTGGCCAGTTGGCGTTGCAGGGTGGCCGCGACCGTCAGGAGGTCGGCCAGGCGGCGCTCTCGTAAATCGTCGCGGAAATCATCGCGAAAATCATCTTCAAGGCTGACGCTTCTTAAATTCGCGCTCATCTCTCAAATACCTCCCGGGCCCTCGGGGTCGGCATCAGAAAAAAGGGGCCGCCGGGGTTACCCCCGGCGGCGGCATCGGAGGTGCACTTCTTAGTTGAAGCTCAGCCGGGCTCCCAGGCGGAAGACGCGCGGGCTCAGAACCTCCTGGACGTAGTTGGAGGTCCGGGTGCCGAGCACGCCCTGGCGCTGGAGCACGTACGACTCGTTGAAGGCGTTGAAGAGGTCGGCGCCCAGCGTGAGGCCGACGCCGCGGACGGCGAACGACTTCTCGGCCCGCAGGTCCACGACGTGGACGTCGGGATAGCGGAAGGCGTCCGCCGAGGAGTCGATGGGGACGTCGATGCCGCTGCCGGCGTTGTCGCTGACGGTGGAGCGGCCGATGCGCTGCACGTAGCGGAGGGGATAGCCCTGGCGGCCGTTGAGGTTCGCGGCGATGCTGAAGCCCCAGGGATGGTCGGGCGCGATCTGGTACAGGCCGTTCAGGCTGTAGGACCAGGCGCTGTTGATGAACACGTTTCCCTTGGCGCCGGAGGCGAGGCCGGAGCCCTGGAGCACGTCCGTGCCGTCCACCACGCCGCCGGCCACGGTGTCGGTCGGATCCTCGTTCTCACTGTCGGGAATGTGCCAGGTCCAGTCTTGCCAGGAGACGTTGCCGCGCATCATCCAGCGGTTGGCGAGGCGCTTGTTGAAGGTGAGCGAGGCGCCCAGGAACTCCTGCTCGCGGTCGCCGTTCTCCAGCCGGAAACCGTTGCGGGTGGAGACGCCTTCGCGCAGCTCCCAGTAGTGGACGGTGTAGGTGCGGCCGTCGGGGGCCGTGAACGGCGCCGAGGTGATCTCCTCGTAGTCGTCCCGCCGGTGGACGCGGCCGACCGAGCCGAGGTTCGCGTCGGAGAAGGGATTGTCTCCGTCGAAGACCAGGCGCTCGGCTTCCAGAATGCCGGTGGACTGGCGGTAGTTGAGGTTCAGGCCGATGGCGAATTCCGGCAGCAAGGAGTGCTCGATGCCGAGCAGAAGCTCGTCGGTGAGCGGGGCGTCGAGGTTCGGCGTCGACGGCGTTCGACTGCAGGGGCTCCAGGGTGTTCGGGTTGACGTTGCCGCTGTAGCCCAGGTCGTCGCCGATGTCGCCGGGCTCGAGGGTGGGGCCGCCGTTGTTGGTGGTGTAGAAGTAGTGGTAGCCCGCTCCGGCCAGGGGGTTGAGGAAGCTGGCCGTGCCCGTGCCGAGCTGGTCGGCGAAGCGCGAATAGCTCGCCCGCAGCAGGGTCTTGCGGTCCGCGCCGAGCACGTAGGTGAGGCCCAGGCGAGGGGTGACGGACGACCACTCGAAACCGGCGTCGCCGCCGTCGTAATGGGCGGCCGGGAGCAGCTCGGGGAAGACCGAGTTGGCCGGCGAGGTGGCGGCCAGGTTCTTGCCGCCCTGGCGGTCGTAGCGCAGGCCGGCGCTGGCGGTGAGGTTCCCCTTGACCACGGTGTCCTGCACGTAAAGATCCGTGTAGTCGGTCTTCACGCGGGGCACCGCGTCGCGGGTGATCCCCAGCAAATGGTTGCCGTTCGAAAGCGTGATCTCGAGGCCGCCGCCGGGCAGGTGGAACAGGGAGGACTGCTCGGCCGTGCGGTAGCCGGCGCCGTACTTGAGCTCATGGGAGAGCGTGCCGGTGTTGAAGAAATTCGAGGCGTCGGCCTTGAGCTGCTCCTGAGGGCGCTCGACCTGGTTCAAGATGAAGCTGTTGTGCCACTTGAGGCCGGCGTCGCGGTACGGAAGCGCCTCGCCGCCCTGGGGGACGAGCTGGAAGCCGCCGTTGACCACCGAGTACATGCCGGTGAGGTAGAAATTGTTGCCAAAGATCTGGGTGTCTTCCACTTTATAGGCGGTCGGGTCGGGACCGAATTTGGACTGGTCCCAGGTGGTCTCCTGGGGCCGGGAAGGGCCGGCGTTGCGGCCGATCTTCACCTTGTCGCTCTGCCAGGCGAACAGGGAGGCCGAGTTGCCGGGCGTCAGCTGGGCGTTGACCTTGGCGTTCCAGCTTTCGAGGGTGGTCTTGTCGCTCACGTCGTCGATCGTCGAGCAGGTCGATTTCCGGCTTGGCGTAGGAGCCCCAGGCCCACAGGCGGTCGCGGACGATGGGGCCGCCGATCTCGGCGCCGATCTCCTTGTTCTCGATGATCCGGTTGCCCTGCTTGAAGGCGGTCTGGCCATGGCCCCGGTTCCAGGGGCCGGCGGCGGCGAGCTCGCTACGGTCGAAATCGAGGCTCGGACTGCATGCCGTCGTCCGAGATCAGGTAGCGGCCGGAGCCGCGCCATTCGTTGGTGCCGCGCTTGGTGACCATGTTGAGCACCACGCCGCCGGTGGCGGTGGAGGCGTCGCTGCCGCCGGTCGTCACCTGCATCTCCTCGAACGATTCGAAATCGTAATAACCGGGCGAGGAGCCGATGGCCGACATGTCGGTGATCACCATGCCGTCGAGCGACCAGATGGCCTGGTCTCCCCCGGAGCCTGGCCCCACGTAGGCCGCCTGCTGGCCGCTCTCGCTGCCGCCGACGTTGATGCGGTCGGTGAGCACGCCGGGCGTGGAGCCGACGACGGCCCAGGGATCGCGGGCCGTGGGAATGCTCTGCAGGTCTTTGAGCGTCACCGTCTGGCTCTGGTCGACGCGGCGGGTGTCGATCAGCGGCCGGTCGGTGTAGACCACGAAGGTGTCGCCCTCGATCCGCGAGCGTCAGCGTGACGTCGGTGTTGCGGCCGACGTTGATCTCGACACCTTCGTGCCGGTCGGGCAAGAAGCCCTGCAGGAAGCTCTCGACCGTGTAGAGCCCCGGCGACAGGCCGAGGAACCGGAACAGCCCCTGCTCGTCCGTCACCGTGCTCAGAGGAGCGCCGGCGCCCGTCAGGTTGACCGTGACGCCGGGCATGGGAGTGCCGTCCGGCCCCACGGCGGTGCCGTAAAGGTTGCCGCTCTGCGACTGCGCCAGCAGCGGCACGGCGAGGGTGAGCAGCAAGACGGCGAAGGCGAGCGCGCGTTTTGACATCCGATAGAAACTCATAAGATCGAACCTCCTGATGCCCTCCTGGGTTCAATCAACATGTGCCGCCTAGAGAGCAACGGTCGTGCCGCCTCTGCAACTCGTTGATTCCATGAAGCAACCGGGGTTTTCTGGGAAATGATCGATTCAATCGGATGGATCGTTGAAAGCGCGACGGGGGATCCGCGCCACGGGCGCGCCGGATTGATCGGCCCGGAAACTCAGCGTTTCGTCCCTGATTTCAGACGGCTCATCCCTGGCGGCGGGCTGAAACGGAAATCCGGTCGTGATCCAAACTTTCGAATTCCGGCCCGGGCAGGAGAAAAGGTTTCCAAAATGTCCTCGCGCGAGGCCGGAGGCGTCCTCGTTCGAGTACCCCTTGACTCTCCGCGCCCCGGAGCGGCACGATGGGCCGCTTATGCATACGATCTTCAAGGACTTCAGCTTTTCCGCCGCCCATGCCATCCGGGGGCACACCCGCGGGTGCCAGAACCTGCACGGGCACAACTACCGGGTGCGGGTGCACCTCAGGGCCGGCCGGCTGGACGCGCTGGGAATGGTGCTCGACTTCGCGGACCTGAAGGCGATGATGCAGGAGATCCTGGGGCCGTTCGACCACCAGGTGATCAACGACATCCCGCCGTTCGACGAGCGCAACACCACGGCCGAGCTGCTCAGCCAGTACGTATTCGAGGAGGTCGGCCGGCGGTTGTCCGAGGGAGCCGACCAGGACCGGGTGCGGGTGGCGCGGGTGGAGGTGTGGGAGACCGACACCTCCTGCGCCGTCTACGAGGCTTGACCTTCCGCTCCGCTTGCGCCGTCGGATAGAATCCGGGGCCAGGCGACCTCAGGGCGACCCCCAGATAAACTGGCTTCACGCAACTTCATCCCGGTCCCCTTCGTATCAGCACGCTCGAGGAGAGAAGGAGAAGGAATGGCTTCGCCGGAAAAGCCCACGCTGGACGCCCTGCGCATCGATCGCTCGGCGGTTGAGGAGACGAGCGGCCGAGGGCGCCTGTGGCTCGTCCTGTTGCTGGTCGTGCTGGTGGCGGCCGGAGCGGCGTGGTGGTTTACCCGCCCGCGCCCGGCGAAGGTGAAGGCCGTGGCCGCGGAGACGCGGGCGGGCGGGCCGGCCGCGGCGGGGGCCGTGCTCAACGCCTCGGGCTATGTGACGGCCCGCCGGCAGGCCACCGTGTCCTCCAAGATCACCGGCAAGGTGGTGGACGTGCTGGTCGAAGAGGGGATGGAGATCCGCGAGGGGCAGGTGCTCGCCCACCTCGACGACTCGACGGTGACCAAGGAGCTCGCCCTGGCCGAGGCCCGCCTTCTCTCGCAGCGCCGCTCCCTCATAGAGACCGAGGTGCGGCTGCGCGAGGCGAAGGTCAACCAGCAGCGCATGCAGCGCCTGCTGGAGCAGGGGATCTCGACCCAGTCCCAGGTGGACACGGCGGACGCCGAGGTCGACTCCCTGGCGGCGCGGCTCGACGTCGGCCGGCAGGAGGTGGCCGTGGCCGAGCGCCAGGTCGCCCTGGGGCGGCAGGCCGTGGACGACACCATCATCCGCGCGCCCTTCGCGGGGGTGGCGGTGAGCAAGGACGCCCAGCCCGGGGAGATGATCTCGCCGGTGTCGGCGGGCGGCGGTTTCACCCGCACGGGCATCTGCACGCTGGTGGACATGAAGTCGCTGGAGATCGAGGTGGACGTCAACGAAAGCTACATCCACCGGGTGAAGCCCGGCCAGAAGGCGCTCGCCACGCTCGACGCCTATGCGGACTGGCAGATCCCGTCGAAGGTCATCATGCCCGTGCCCACGGCGGACCGGCAGAAGGCCACCGTGCGGGTGCGCCTCTCCTTCGACCAGCTCGATCCGCGGATCCTGCCGGACATGGGGGTCAAGGTGGCGTTCCTGGGCGACGAGGAGACGGGCGCCTCCGCCGCGCCTCGCCAGGCAGCCGTGGTGGTGCCGCTCGCCGCCATCCGCAAGGACGGCGGCAAGGACGTCGTCTTCGTGATCCAGGGCGACCACGTGGAGCGGCGGGCGGTGGGGCTCGCGCCGGGTCAGGGAGACGAGGCGGTGGTGACCTCCGGCCTCACGGCGGGCGAGAAGGTGGTCACCGAAGGTCCCGCGGACTTGAAGGACGGAGCCCTGGTCTCCGTTCAGCCCCAAGCACTTTAAGGAGACTCGAATGGATAGCTCTACGCTGGTCCGCATCCAGGACGTTCACAAGGTCTACCGGCGCGGTGATGAAAAGATCGACATCCTCCAGGGGATCGATCTCGAAATCCCCAAGGGGGATTTCCTGGCGCTGATGGGGCCCTCGGGCTCGGGCAAGACGACGCTGCTCAACCTGATGGGCGGCCTCGACCGGCCGACCTCGGGCACCGTGGAAGTGGCCGGGGAGCCGATCCACAAGCTGTCCGACGGCCAGCTCACCAACTGGCGGTCGCGCCACGTGGGGTTCGTCTTCCAGTTCTACAACCTTCTGCCGGTGCTCACGGCCCAGCGGAACGTCGAGCTCCCGCTGCTGCTGACCCACCTCTCGTCGGCCGAGCGCAAGCAGCACGCGGCGAACGCGCTGGCCGTGGTCGGCCTGGCCGACCGGGCTCAGCACTACCCCCGGCAGCTCTCCGGCGGCCAGGAGCAGCGCGTGGGCATCGCGCGGGCCATTGCCACGGACCCGACGCTGCTGCTGTGCGACGAGCCCACGGGCGACCTGGACCGCAAGTCGGGTGACGAGATCCTGGACCTCCTCCAGGCGCTCAACCGCGACCAAGGCAAGACCATCGTGATGGTGACCCACGACCCCCACGCCGCCGCGCGCGCCCGGCGCGTCCTGCACCTCGACAAGGGGACTCTGGTCACGGAGCCGGCGCCATGAAGTACCTCCCGCTGATCTGGAGCAACCTGAAGAGGAAGAAGGCCCGGACGATCTTCACCGTGCTGTCGGTGTTCGTCAGCTTCGTGCTGTTCGGAGCCCTGCTGGCCATTGACAACGCCTTCACCAGCGGCGTCGACGTGGCCGGGGCGGACCGCCTGCTGACCATCCACAAGGTCTCCCTCATCCAGCCTCTGCCGGCCACGTACGGGCCGCGGATCAAGGCGATGCCGGGCGTCGAGGCGGTCACCTTCGCCAACTGGTTCGGCGGCATCTACCAGGACCCCAAGAACTTCTTCGCCCAGATGGCGGTCGACAAGGACACCTTCCTCGACCTCTACCCCGAGTACATCCTGCCCGAGGCCCAGAAGAAGGCCTGGCTTTCCGACCGGGCCGGGGCGATCATCGGCCGCCAGCTCGCCGACCGGTTCGGCTTCAAGGTGGGGGATCGCATCCCCATCCAGGCCACCATCTACCGCAAGCCGGGCGGCTCGAGCCTGTGGGACTTCAACGTCTCCGGTATCTACGAGGGGGCGGAGAAAGGGACCGACACCAGCGGCATGTACTTCCGCTACGACTACCTGAACGAGGGGATGGGCGGGCGGCTCGGCTTCGTGGGCTGGTACGTCATTCGGATCGCCGATCCCGCGCAGGCCGCCAGCCTCTCGAGCCGCATCGACGGGCTGTTCGCCAACTCGCCGGCCGAGACCAAGACCAACACCGAGAAGGCTTTCGCGCAGTCCTTCGCCAACCAGGTGGGGAACATCGCGGCAATCGTCCGCTGGGTGTTGACGGCGGTCTTCCTCATCATGCTGGTGGTGACGGGCAACACCATGGCGCAGGCGGTGCGGGAGCGCACCAACGAGCTCGCCGTGCTGAAGACCCTGGGCTTTTCGAGCGGGCTGGTGCTGATGCTGGTGCTGGCCGAGTCACTGGCCATCGCCCTGCTCGGCGGGGGCCTGGGCTTGCTCCTCGCCGTCGGAGTGATCATTCCCATGCTCGGCAAGGCGCTGAGCTCGTTTCTCCCGGTCTTCTTCCTGCCGACCAACGCCCTCCTGGCCGGAGTGGCGCTGATTCTTTTCTTCGGGACCCTCGCCGGGCTGCTGCCGGCGACCCAGGCCATGCGGCTGCGCATCGTCGAAGCGCTGCGGAGGGTATGAACCATGAGCTGGCTCTCTCAAGTACTGGCGGTGACGGCGGTCAACCTGCGGACGATCCCCCAGCGCCTCGGCTCCTCGCTCGCCATCATCATCGGCGTGGCCGGAGTGGTGATCGTGTCCATCGCCGTGTTCTCCATCGGCGAAGGGATCCGCCACGCCCTGACCGCGAGCACCTCGTCGGACGCGGCCCTGGTGCTGCGGTCCGGCAGTGACAGCGAAATGATGAGCGGCCTTGAGCGCGACGCCACGCGCCTCATCGCCGAGGCGCCCGGGGTGAAGGCCGCCTCGGCCGAGCTCTACGTCATCGTCGACCTGCCGAAGCGTTCCACGGGTACCGACGCCAACGTCCCCCTGCGGGGCGTGCAGCCGGCCGCCTTCGAGGTGCGCGAAAACCTCAAGATCGTCGAGGGGAGGAAGTTCGTGCCCGGCCGCAACGAGATCGTGGTCGGCCGTGCCGCGGCCTCGCAGTTCGCGGGCCTGGACCTCGGCAACCACCTACGCTGGGGAGAGAACGAGTGGACCGTGGTGGGGATCTTCGAGGCCGGCGGCGGCCTCCCGGAGTCCGAGATCTGGTGCGACGTCGGGGTGCTCCAGCCCGCCTACCGGCGCGGCAGCTCCTTCCAGTCGGTGCACGTCAAGCTCGAATCCCCGGCGGCGTTCACGGCCTTCAAGGACGCCTTGACCAGCAACCCGCAGCTGGACACCAAGGTGATCCGCGAAGAGGAGTACTACGCTTCCCAGTCGCAGGCGCTGACCCTGATGATCCGCATCATCGGCATCTTCATCACCGTCGCCATGGGCGCCGGAGCGGTGTTCGCGGCCCTCAACACCATGTACGCGGCCGTGGCCGCAAGGTCGCGGGAAATCGCGACGCTCCGCGCCCTCGGCTTCCGGGCCGGGCCGGTGGTGTTCTCCGTGCTGGCCGAGTCGCTGCTCCTGGCGCTCGCCGGCGGCCTGATCGGTGCCGGCGTGGCCTGGGCGGCCTTCGACGGCTTCCAGACCTCGACTCTGAACTGGAGCACGTTCAGCCAACTGTCGTTCTCGTTCGCCGTCACGCCGCCGCTCATCGTGCTGGGCATCGTCTGCTCGTTGCTGATGGGGCTGATCGGCGGCCTTTTCCCGGCCATCCGCGCGGCGCGCCTGCCGGTGGCCACGGCGCTGCGGGAGCTCTAGACTTCGCCCCGACATGCGCCCTTCGCCAGCTTTCTTCGCCCTTGCCGCGCTCGCGCTCGCCTGCGCTCCGGCCCCACGGCCCACGGTCCAGCCTCGGGAGGTCCCCATGGAGCGTTCGGTGACGATCTACCGCGACCGCTACGGCGTGCCGCACGTCTATGGACCGACGGACGCGAGCGTCGCCTTCGGGCTCGCCTGGGCCCAGGCCGAGGACAATTTCGAGCACCTGGAAGACAACTTCATCCGCTCCCTCGGCCGGGGCGCGGAGGTGCATGGCGAAGAGGCCCTTCGCGACGACCAGACCGCCCGTGCGCTGGAGATCCCCCGGCTCTCCCGGGAGGAGTACGAGCGGGCCTCGCCCCGCATGCGGGCGCTTTATGACGCCTACGCCGCCGGGCTGAATCTCTTTCTGGAGAGACGCCCCGAGAAGAAGCCCAAGCTCCTCCAACACTTCGAGCCCTGGTATCCGCTGGCCCTCATGCGCTTCAAGTACTACCAGGGGGAGTTCATCGGCTACGCGGGCCTCAATCCCGGGGATCTGCGGGTCGCCGTCGAGGACAAGCCCGCCGAACGGCCCCAGGGCTCGAACGCCTGGGCCGTGGCCCCATCCCGGAGCGCTTCGGGGCGGGCGTTGCTGCTCATCAACCCGCACGTCTCCTTCCTCGGCGTGGGCCAGTACTACGAGGCCCACGTCCACAGCGACGAAGGGTGGGACTTCTCCGGTGTCGGCCGGTACGGGCTTCCGCTCCTCTACATGGGGCACAACGAGGCGCTCGGCTGGGCGCACACGGACGACTACCCGGACTTCGGCGACCTCTATCTGGAAACCTTCGACGATCCGAGCCAACCGCTCTCCTACCGCTACGGCAACGGGCACCGGACGGCGGTCGAGTGGACGGAGGAGGTCCGGGTGAAGACGCCGGAGGGGGTCCAGACGCGGCGCTTCACCTTCCGCAAGACCCACCACGGCCCGATCCTTTCCGAGCAGGAGGGCAAGCCCGTGGCGGTCCGCCTGGCCAAGCTGGAGGAGGGCGGCTGGCTCGACCAGTGGTACGAGATGAACCGCGCCCGCTCGCTCGCCGAATTCAAGGAGGCCCTCCGGCGCGGCGCCATCCCCTACATGAACATCACCTACGCGGATCGGGACGGCAACATCTTCTATGTCTACAACGGCGCCGTGCCCCGCCGGTCCACGAAATTCGACTGGCGCCGGCCGGTGGACGGCAGCGATCCCGAAACGGAATGGCAGGGGTACCACTCCTTCGACGAGCTGCCGCAGCTCACGAATCCGGCCAGCGGGTTCGTGCAGAGCTGCAACTCGTCCCCCTTCGCCACCACCTCGGAGGGGAATCCCGACCCGGCCCGATTCCCCGGCTACATGATCGGCCCCGAGACGGACAACCCGCGCGCCCGGGTCTCGAAGCGGATCCTGACCTCCCAGGAACGGTTCAGCTTCGACGAGTGGGCCCGCGCCGTGGTGGACACCCGGGTGTTGACGGCCGAGGAGAGCCTGCCGGAGCTGTTCGCCGAATGGGAGCGGCTCCGCCCGGAGGATGCAGCCCGCGCCGAGGCCCTCAGCCCCTTGATCGGCGAGTTGCGGGCTTGGGACCGGGTCGGTCGGATCGATTCGGTTGCCATGACCCTGTTCGCGGAATGGTTCACCCGGATGCGGGACCTTCCCGAAGGAAACAAGGAGCCCTGGTCCCGCGTCCGCACTCTCGAAGCCGTTCGCCAGGAGCTGGAGCGGGATTGGGGGACGTGGCGCGTGGCGTGGGGCGAGATCAACCGGCTCCAACGGACGCACTGGAGCGGGAGTGAGCCGTTCAGCGACGCGCGGCCGAGCCTGGCGGTTCCCGGCGGGCCGGGGTGGCTCGGCATTGTCTTCAACTTCTATACGGTTCGCCCCGGGACGCCGGAGGCGAAGCGCCACTACGGCCGGTACGGCAACTCGTACGTGAGCGTGGTCGAATTCGGCCCCACGGTGAAGGCGCGCTCCATCGTCTACTTCGGCCAGAGCGGCGATCCCGCCTCGCCCCACTTCCTCGACCAGGCTCCGCTCTACGTTCGGGGGGAGCTCAAGCCGGCGTGGTTCACCCTGGAGGAGATCCGGGCGAATCTGGAGCGTGCCTACCATCCGGGTTGAAGATCGTGGGCCGGAGGCGGCTCGCTTTGCAGTTGTTTTGACACCTGCTTATTATTGGAGGGGTGTCTAGCACGCCCGAGGAAAGGAGATCCCATGGAAGAGAAACCCCGGCTTCTGGAGCGCCTGAACGGACCGATGCACGAGCGCGCTCTCCAGCTCTTCATGCTGATCGTGCTGGCCCACTGGGCCGAGCACCTGACGCAGGCGTTCCAGATCTACGCCCTCGGCTGGCCTCCGCCGCAGGCGCGCGGCGTGTTGGGGTTGTGGTTCCCCTGGCTCATCAAGTCCGAGGTGCTTCACTACGGCTACGCGATCGTCATGCTGATCGGCATCTGGATGCTGCGGACCGGCTTCGTCGGCACGTCGCGGACCTGGTGGAACGTCGCGCTGATCATCCAGTTCTGGCACCACATCGAGCATGGGCTGCTCCAGTGGCAGGCCATCAGCGGGCACAATCTGTTCGGCTCGCCGGTGCCCACGAGCATTGCCCAGCTCTGGATTCCGCGGGTGGAGCTGCACCTGATCTACAACACGATCGTGTTCATTCCCATGATGATCGCCATGTACTTCCACATGTTCCCGCCCAAGGGAGAAGCGGTCCACATGCGATGCACCTGCGCCGTCCAGCCGCGCATGGCCCTGGCGGCCTGAGGCGGTCCGGATCCCTGCTGGCAGCCTGCCTTGCCGTCTTCCTGACGGCAGGGGGCTGCCGGCAGGCGGCTGACTCCCTCGAGGAGTCGGTCGCCATGGACTGGCGCGTGACGCCCAGCCCGCCCACGGCCGGTCCGGTCCGGTTCGCGATCGAGTTGACGGACCGGGGTACCGGCCGGCCCCTCCCGGGCGCCACGGTAGGAATCAACGGCGACATGACGCACCCTGGAATGCAGCCCGTCTCCGCCACGGCCCGCGAGGTGGCTCCGGGGCGGTATGAGGCGGCGTTCGAGCTGACCATGGCCGGTGACTGGGTGATCTCGGTCGACGCCCGGCTCCAGGACGGGCGCCGTTTCGAACGGCAGGTGCCGCTGCCCGGTGTCCGCCCCCGGCCGGGAGCGTCTTGAGCGGCGGAACGGACGTGCTCCGCTGGCCCGTGCTGGGCCGTTTCCTGCGCTGGCGCCACGCGCGGACAGTGATGCAGATCCCGCTCTTCGTCCTGGCGGCCGTGATGATCGTCCACGGTCTCCTCGGCCCCCGCCTCGCCCCCCGCAACCTCTCGACGCTCCTCACCTGGGTGCACTACCGGGGCGCCCTGGTGCTGGTGCTGCTCGCGGCCGGCAACCTGTTCTGCATGGCGTGCCCGTTCATGCTCCCCCGCGCCATCGCCCGGCGTTTCTTCAAGCCCCTGCGGCGGTGGCCTCGAAAGTTGCGCACCAAGTGGCTCTCCGCCGGCCTCTTCGTTCTCGTGCTCTTCGCCTACGAGTTGTTCGACCTGTGGGGCTCCCCCGCCTGGACTTCGGCGCTCGTCCTCGGCTACTTCGCGGGAGCGCTGGCCGTGGACGGCCTGTTCGAGAAGGCGGCGTTCTGCAAGTGGGTCTGTCCGGTGGGCCAGTTCAACTTCGTGGCCTCGACGCTCTCGCCGCTCGAAGTGCAGGTCCGCGAGCCGGACGTCTGCGCCCGCTGCACGACCTACGACTGCATCCGCGGCAACGAGCATGAGCGCGGCTGCGAGCTCGACCTCTTCCTGCCGCGCAAGGTGGGGAACCTGGACTGCACGTTCTGCCTCGACTGCATCCATGCCTGCCCCCACGACAACGTGGCCATCGCCACCCGCGTGCCGGGGAGCGAGCTGTGGACCGATCCGCCACGCTCCGGCATCGGCTTCTTCTCCAAGCGCAAGGATCTCGCGGCGTTGTCGCTCGTCTTCACCTTCGGAGCGCTGCTCAACGCCTTCGGCATGGTGAGCCCGGTCTACGCCGTCCAGGCCTGGCTCGCCGAGCGGCTGGGCACCACCCACGAGGCGCCCGTGCTGGGCACCCTGTTCTTCCTGCTCCTGGTGGTCGAACCGGTCCTGTTGATGGGCCTCGCGGCCTGGCTGACCCGCCGGGCGGCGGGGACGCGCGAGCCCCTGCTGCCGCTCGCCAGCCGCTTCGCCTACGCGCTGGTGCCGCTGGGCTTCGCGGTCTGGCTGGCCCACTACAGCTTCCACCTGCTCACGGGGTTCTGGACGTTCGTGCCGGTGGCGCAGAGCGCGCTCGCGGATCTCGGCCTGCCCCTCCTTGGCGCTCCCCGGTGGAGCCTGACCGGCCTCGCGCCGGGGCTCGTCAATCCCCTCGGCACCGGGTTCCTGGCGTTGGGATGGATGGGCTCGCTCCTCGTGGCCTACCGCATCGCGGAACGGGAGTATCCGGCCCGGGCCGCACGGACGTTCCTCCCCTGGGCCGGCCTCGCCCTCCTCCTCTTCGGCTCCGCCCTGTGGCTCCTCGCGCAGCCCATGGAGATGCGGGGCACGTTCCTGGGAAGCTGACCATGAAGAAGTTTTTAGTCTGCCTCTCTTTTCTCTGGACCTCCACGGCCGCCCACGCCCACGCGGGTCCGCCGTTTCCCATCCTGGTCGACCAGAAGGCCGGCCCCTATGTGGCCTCCGTGTGGAACGATCCGGACGTGGGAACGGGCACGTTCTTCGTCGTCCTGGAGCCCAACCTCCCCGGCACCCGGGTGCGCATAGGCCTCCAGCCCGTCACGGGGCGCCTGCCGGAAGCGTTCTACCCGACGGAAGCCCAGCCCATGCCGGACGGCGTGCGCTACTTCACCCTGGCGCCGCTCGACAAGGAGGAGATGTGGCGGGTCCGTGTCTTTCTCGAAGGACCGCGGGGGGGCGGTGAGCTCTCCGCCGAGGTGGAGGCGACGCCGGACGGCGTGCTCGGGCCGTGGGCGTCGCTGATCTACGTGGTGCCGTTCCTGGGGGTGGGGCTGCTTTGGCTGAAGGCGGCGATGCGCCGGCGATCGTCCACCTGAGCGTCCGCCCGGACCTGAAGGTCCGGACGGACGATTGAAAGGCCAGCCCCTACCGCGGCTTCCCGCCCGTGGGAATGGGCGGCACGGTGACCTTCTTCGGCGGATTCTGCTTCAGGGCCTCCATCAGAACCTCGATCCCCTTTTCGAGCGTCGGGTCCTCACCCTTGGCGAACGCGTCCGGGCGGTCGATGACTTCGATGTCCGGTGCCACGCCCTCGCTCTCCACGGCCCACTTCCCGTCCGTGGTGAGGAAGCGGAAGGTGGGGACGCTCAGGAGGCCGCCGTCCACCAGGTTCGGGCTGCCGGAGAGGCCGATCAGGCCGCCCCAGGTGCGGGTGCCGATCAGCGGGCCGAGGCCCAGCTTCTTGAAGTAGTACGGGAAGGCGTCACCGCCCGAGCCCGCCTGGCCGTTGATCAGCGCCACCTTCGGGCCGTTGTTGGCGAAGGCCGGCGTGCTGCCGGGCTCGCCGTCGCGGGTCACCCAGTAGCTGAGCACCGGCCGGCTGAGCAGGGCGATCATCCGGTCTGGAATGAAGCCGCCGCCGTTGTAGCGGTCGTCCAGGATCAGCGCGTCCTTGTTGGCCATGGGGTAGAAGTACTTGAACAGCTCGCGGTTCCCCTCCACCGCCGTGTTCGGCAGGTGGATGTAGCCGATCCGGCCGTTCGAGGCCTTCTCGACCTTGGCGCGGGTCGCGAGAACCCAGTCCAGGTAGAGCAGGTTCTGCTCGCTGGTCACCGGCCGCACCCGCTCCTCCCGCGCACCTTTCAGGTCCGGCTTGCCGTTCACCAACAGGGTGACCACCCGGTTCGCCTTGTCCTCCATCAAGCGGTAGAAGTTGTCGGCCTTGTTGGTGGGCTGGCCGTCCACGGCGAGGATGTACTCCCCTTCCTCCACGTGCACGCCCGGCTCGGTGAGCGGCGACCGGAAGTCCGGATGCCAGTTCTCGCCCGGGTAGATATGGGCCACCTTCACGTAGCCCGAAGGGTCGGCCTGGATCTCGGCCCCCAGCAGGCCACCCTCGACCCGCTCCGGACCGGGCGCGTTGCCCACCTCCACGTAGACGTGGCCGGCGGAGATCTCGCCGCCCAGCTCGCCCAGGATGAAGTCGAGGTCCGAGCGGGTGGCGATGAACGGCACCAGCTCGCCGTAGCGCGCCCTCATGGCGTTCCAGTCCACGCCGTGGAGGGCCGGGTCGTAGAACCAGTCGCGGAAGGAGCGCCAGGCGTCCGTGTACATCTGGCCCCACTCGGCGCGCGGCTCGATCTTCATCGAGAGCTTCTCGAGGTCGATCTTGCCGTCGCCCCCCTTCTGGCCGGCCCGGGCGTCGATGACGCCGTAGACGTCCTGCCCCTGGCGGTAGAGGATCTTCTTGCCGTCCGCGGACAGCTCATAACCCGCGGCGCGCTCCACCACCGTCCCTTCCTCGCGCTTCTTCAAGTCGTACATCTTGAGCGCCAAGGGACCCGGACCCTGGCCCGCGCCGAAGCGGTAGAAGATGGCGTCGCCGCCGGCCGCCAGGTTCTGGTAGTTGCCCGCCGGACCGGGAATGGCCCGCACGCGCTGCTCGAAGCCGTCGAAGTCGATCTTCACCCGCACCGGCGGCTTCTTCGCGGCGTCGCCTTTGCCCTCGGCGGCCACGTCGTCCGGCCCCGCCAGTTGACTCCCTTTCGGGGAAGCCTTCTTCTTCGCGTCATCCTGAACGAGGGGGGCCGGCATGTCCTTCGCCGGCTCCTCCTCGTCGCTCTCGGGGAGGAACAGGGCGGGCCCTTCCTTGGAGAGCACGCCCACGTAGATGCGGGTGGGGTTGGTGTAGACGTAGTCGAATTCGAAGCCGCTGAAGGTCAGGTTGTAGTCCCGGTTCGAAAGGAAGTAGAGATACCGGCCGTCCGGCGACCACGTGGGCTCCTGCTCGGCCGTCAAGTCGCTCGTGAGCTGCCGGGCCTTCCCCTCGTCCAGCGAGTAGATCCAGATGGAGGAGAACTGGTTCTCGCCCGCCTTGGTGTAGGCCAGGTGGCGGCTGTCGGGCGACCACTTGTAGTCCGTGATGTCGCCGCGCTTGGACTGGTCGGCCTCGGTGGTCTTGCCGTTCGCCACGTCGACCCAGAAGAGCTTGCGGTTCTTGTCGCTGTAGGCGAGCTTCTTCGAGTCCGGCGACCAGACGGGGAAGTAGCGCCAGATCTTGCCGTCCTTGGTGACCTGCCGCTCCTCGCCCGAGCCGTCGCCCGGGCGCACCCAGACCTCGTACTCGCCCGTGCGGTCCGAGAGGTAGGCCACCCACCGGCCGTCCGGCGACCACGTGCCGGCCACCTCGCGCACACCCGGCGTGCGGGTCAGGTTGCGGATCTCCCCCTTCTCGGCGGGCACGCTGAACAGGTCGCCGCGCGCGGTGAGCAGAGCCCGCTTGCCCGTGGGCGAGAGCGCCATGGCGTCCACGTCCTCGGTGACGTTCTTGAAGTAGGGGAGCGTCCGCGGCAGGTCGCCCTCGACGCGGATCGAGACCTTGGCCGTTTTCCCGGTCGCGGGATCGAGGAGATAGATCCAGCCGCCGTTCTCGTACACGATCCGCCGGCCGTCGCTGCTCGGCCAGAGCACGTCGAAGACGTCGTGGTTGGTGATCTTGCGCGGTGTGCGGGTCGTGGCGTCGTAGCGGAAGAGGTTGATCACCCCGTCCCGGTTGGAGGCGAAAACGACGTCGTTGCCCACCCAGACCGGCTGCTGGTCGATGGCCGGGCTGTCGGTGATCTGCTCGGCCGCGCCGCTCTTCAAGTCGTAGATCCAGACATCCGACGCCCGGCCGCCGTAGTAGCGCTTCCAGGTGCGGAACTCGTTCATCACCGGCGCGAAGGCGAAGCGGTTGCCGTCCGGCGAGAACGTGCCCACCGAGCTCTCCTTGAGCGGCATCGGCTGTTCGAGCCCGCCCGCCACCGGCACCATGTAGGGCCGCGCGATGCGGTTGCTCCAAGGCGTCCGGTGCGCCAGGAAGACCACCTGTTTGCCGTCCGGCGTCCAGTCGATCACCTGGTTGTCATAGCCGGCCCGGGGCGGGATCGGCCCCACGTCGTTGCGGAACGTGAGCTGCTTCGGCGTGCCCCCCTGAACACTGATGACGAACACCTGCCGGCTCCCCGTGGACTGCCCCGTGTAGGCGATCCACCGGCCGTCCGGCGAGAGCTTGGGGAACACCTCGTCGCCCCGGTCCGAGGTCAGCCGCCGGGCCGCTCCGCCCTGCGCGCCGGCGAGCCAGACGTCGCCCCCGTACGTGAAGGCGATCGAATCTCCCTGAATGTCGGGAAAACGCAGGAGGCGGGTCTCGCCCGTACCGGACTGGGCGGTGGCCAGCGCCGGCAGAAGCAGCAGGGCCGCCGCCATCCAAAAGAATTTACGCACAGAATCTCCTTTCCAAGACAAAGTCTCTCCCGGGCAAGGGTACGGGAAATTCAGCCGGAAGTTTCGGCGACGAAGCGCTAGAGTACTCATGGAGTATCCATGGGAGGTTTTCCGCATGCGCAAGCTCATTCTCACCGTCCTCGTCCTGCTCACCGCGGTTTCCGCATCCTCCGCGCGGGCGGCCCTCGATCCTGGCCTGCTGGCCGGGATGAAGGCGCGCTCCATCGGCCCCGCGGGCATGAGCGGCCGCGTGGCCGCCCTCGCGGCCGTGGAGTCGAATCCGAACGTCGTCTACGTGGGGAGCGCCAGCGGCGGTGTCTGGAAATCGGTCAACGGCGGCCTCAACTGGACGCCGGTGTTCGACGACCAGGCCGTTTCCTCGATCGGCGCCGTGGCCGTTTTCCAGCCGAATCCGGACGTCGTCTGGGTCGGCACGGGCGAGGGGAACCCCCGCAACAGCACCTCGGTGGGCAACGGCGTCTACCGCTCCATCGACGGCGGCAAGACGTGGCGCCACCTGGGGCTGGAGAAGACCGAGCGCATCTACCGCGTCGTGCTCCATCCCACCCATCCGGACGTCGCCTGGGTCTCCGCCATGGGCCAGCTGTGGGGCGAGAATGCCGACCGCGGTGTGTTCAAGACGGAGGACGGCGGAACGACCTGGAACAAGGTTCTCTACGTGGACGAGCGCACGGCGGCTTCCGATCTGGTGATGGACCCCCGGAATCCCGACAAGCTGTTCGCCTCCCTGTGGCAGGTCCGGCGCTGGCCCTGGTTCTTCAAGTCGGGCGGCGCGGGCTCCGGGCTCTACAGGACGCTGGACGGCGGCCGCACCTGGCGCGAGATCACGGACGCCGACGGCCTCCCGAAGGGGAACCTGGGGCGCATCGGCATCGCCATCTCGCGCTCGAATCCGGACGTGGTCTACGCGACGGTGGAAGCCGAAAAAAGCGCCGTGGTGCGCTCGGACGACGGCGGCCAAACGTGGAAGATCGTCAACCAGCGCCATGACGCCAACCCGCGCCCGTTCTATTTCGCGGACCTCCGGGTGGATCCCGAGCTTCCCAACCGCCTTTACAGCCTGGATTTCGACGTCCGGGTCTCCGAAGACGCCGGCCAGAGCTTCCGGCCGCTGATTCCGGGATTCCTGATCCATGGCGACTACCATGCCCTGTGGATCGATCCGAAAGATCCGAACCTGATCTATCTGGGCAACGACGGCGGCGTGGCCGTCAGCCGCGACCGCGGGCGCACGGCGGCCTTCGTCTCCACCCTGCCGCTCGCCCAGTACTACCACGTGGCGGTGGACAACGAGCAGCCGTACAACGTCTACGGCGGTTTGCAGGACAACGGCTCCTGGCGCGGCCCCAACACCGTCTGGCAATTCGGCGGCATCCGGAATTATGAGTGGTTGGCCGTGGGGGGCGGCGACGGTTTCGACACCCGGCCCGACCCGGAAGACTCGAACCTCGTCTACTCCATGTCGCAGGGGGGCTACCTCGGCCGGACCAACCTGTGGGCCGGCGAGCAGCGGCAGATCCGGCCGGCGCCGCCGGAGGGCGTCAAGCTCCGTTTCAACTGGAATTCGGGCTTCGCCACGGACCCCTTCCAGGAGGGCACGATCTACCTGGGCAGCCAATTCGTTCACAAGTCCACGGACCGCGGGGAGACCTGGACCGTGATCAGCGGGGACCTGACCTCCAACAACCCCGAATGGCAGAAGCAGGACACCAGCGGCGGACTGACGCCCGACGTCAGCAACGCCGAGAACTTCACCACCATTATCGCCATCGCTCCCAGCCCGCTCCAGCAGGGAGTGATCTGGGTGGGCACGGACGATGGCCGCCTGCACGTCACCCGCGATGGCGGCGCGAGCTGGACGAGCGTCGAAAAGAACGTTTATCAGGGCGGGGGTGTGCCGGCCAACACCTGGATTCCCCACATAACGCCTTCGAAATTCGATCCCGCCTCGGCGTTCGTGGTGTTCGACAACCACCGGCGGTCGGACTTCACGCCCTACGTCTTCCGCACGGACGACTGGGGAAAGACCTGGAAAAGCCTGGCGACCAAGGACGTCAAGGGCCACGCCTACATCGTGGAGCAGGACCCCAAGGCCAAGGATCTCCTCTTCCTGGGCACCGAATTCGGCCTCTGGGTCTCGCTCGACGGCGGCGGCCGTTGGATGAAGTGGACCCACGGTGTGCCCACGGTGCCGGTGATGGACCTGGTGATCCATCCGCGCGACCTCGACCTGGTGATCGCCACCCACGGCCGGGCCCTGTACGTGATCGACGACGTCACGCCGCTGCGCACGCTGTCCGAGAAGACCCTGGCCGAGCCTCTTCATTTCTACGCCGCGAGCGATGCTTTGCAGCACTCCCGGGTCCCCGAGCCCGGCGGCTTCGGCCTGGGCTCCGGCGAGTTCCGGGGTGAGAACGAGCCCTACGGCTCCCTTCTCACGTTTTCGCTCAGTGATCCAAAGCTGCCACTGCCGGACCCGGACAAAGAGAGCGCCCGCAAGCTGGAAGAGCGGCAGGCCCGCCGGCTGACAGAGGCCAAGGGAGAAGAAAAGCTAGAAACAGAAAAGGGCGAGGAGGCCAAGAAGGACGCTAGCGAGCCCCGGGCCGAGATCCGCATCGCGGACGCCGCCGGCAAAACCGTCCGCACCTTCAAGGCGCCGGTCACCCGCGGCCTCAACCGGGTCGTGTGGGACCTCGCCCGCGACGGCTTCAAGCAATTCCCGCAGGAGAGGCCCGCCGAGAACGAATTCCCCGGAGGCCCCGAGGTGATGCCGGGCACCTACACGGTGACGGTCAAATACGGCGATCACGAAGCCCAGGGCACCGCGCGCGTGCTCCCCGATCCCCGCTCCAAGAACACCGAGGCGGACTGGCAGGCCCGCGAAGCCGCCATCGCCCGGGTGGCGGCCCTCAACGATGCCCTGTCCGAAGCCGTGGACCGCCTGCGCAAGACCCGCGCGGACGTCGACAGCGTCGTCGCCCGCGTCGAAAGCGCCAAGGCTGCCAAGAAATCCGAAACGAAAGACGAAAAGCCGGATCCCATCGTCGAAGCGGCGGGCAAGCTCAAGGGGGATCTCGACAAGTTGGAGCGCCGGCTGTGGATTCCCTACGACAGCGTGGGGATTCAGCCCGACAACGACGCCCTTTCGAAGGTCTTCTACGTCTTCTACTACGTGACCGGCACGTGGGAACCGCCGAGCCCCACCCACCTGGAGTACCTGCGCCAGGCCGAGGCCAATACCCAGGCCGTCCTCGCCGACTTCAACCGCTTTTTCGAGACGGACGTGGCCGCCTTCCGCAAGCAGGTGGACGAAGCGAACGTGCGGTTGCTGCCGGATCTTGGGAAGGTGGAGGTGAAGAGGCCGTAACCGTGGCTACTCCTGAAGCACCCGGTGCACGAAGGAGACGGCGATGGAGCCCTCTCCCACGGCCGAGGCCACGCGTTTGACGTTGCCGCCTCGCACGTCGCCCACTGCGAACACTCCGGGGAGGCTCGTCTCCAGCAGGTGGGGCGGCCGGGTGAGCGGCCATTCGGCGCCGGCGAGGTCTTCCGGGGTCAGGTCCGGCCCCGTCTTGATGAAACCTTTTTCGTCGAGCACGAGGCATTCGTGAAGCCAGTGGGTGCTGGGCGCGGCGCCGGTCATGACGAAGATGTGGCGGATGCCGCGGTCTTCCACGGTTCCGGCCTGGTCCCGCCAGTGAACCCGTTCGAGATGGCCGTTCCCTTCGATCCCCACGATCTCCGTGCGCGTCCGCAGGGTGATCCTGGGGTTGTCCTCAATGCGCCGGATCAGGTAGCGCGACATGCTCTCCGCCAGTCCGCCCGACCGGATGAGCACGTGCACGTGCCGGGCGGTCTGCGCGAGGAAGACCGCGGCCTGGCCGGCCGAGTTGCCGCCGCCCACCACGATCACTTCTTCACCGCCGCACAGTTGCGACTCGATGAAAGTGGCTCCGTAATAAATACCCGCGCCCTCGAATTGCGAGAGGTTCGGCAGCGACAGCTTCCGGTACTGGGCGCCCGTGGCGATGATGACCGCCCGCGCCGGCACCCGTGGGCCGCCGTCGATCTCGAGGGAGTACGGCCGCCGGGCGCAGGTGAGCCGTGTGGCGCCTTTCGCGATCATCAACTGGGCGCCGAACTTCTGGGCCTGCGTGTACGCCCGCGCCGCCAGCTCCTGGCCCGAGATGCCGGTGGGAAAGCCGAGATAGTTTTCGATCTTGGAGCTTGAGCCCGCCTGGCCTCCCGGCGAGCTCGCTTCCAATACCAGGACGTCCAGCCCTTCCGACGCGCCGTACACGGCCGCCGCGAGCCCCGAAGGCCCTGCGCCCACGATGACCAGGTCGCGGATATGGCTGGTATCGATCTCCTCGTTGAAACCGAGGCATTCGGCGATCTGCGCGTTGGTGGGATTGCGCAGCACGAGCTCGCCCCTGCAGATCACGACGGGAACGTCCTCGTAGCCGATGTGAAACTGATCGAACAGCTCCTGCACGCCCTCGTCATGGTCGAGGTCGATATAGGCGTACGGATGGCCGTTGCGGGTCAAAAACTCCTTGACGCGCAGGGTTCCCGCGCAGTGGCTGGATCCGACCAGGACCACGTCCCCGATGCCGTGCGCGATCAGCTCCACCCGGCGGAAGATGAAAGCGCGGAGGAGGATCTCGCCCAGCTCGCTGTCGTTCTGCACGAGCGCCAGCAGGCTCTCGCGGTCCAATTCGATCAATTCGCCCGTCTCGGTCACGCGGGCCTGCACGAGCGAGCGGCGGCCCGAGATCATGTTGACCTCGCCCGTGAACTGGCCCGGCCCATGGACGGCCACGAGCGTCTCCGTGCCGCCGGAGCGTTGGACGATCTCGATCTGGCCGGCCTTCACCACGAAGAAGGGCACATGAGGGTCCCCGGCCTCGACCAGCACCTCGCCTTGTTCGACCGGGCGCACGTGCCCATGGGCGGCGATCCGCGCGATCTGGGCCGGCGTGAGGGTGGGGAACATCTGTTCCGTCGGAGACGGCGCGCGGAGAATCGGCGTGGACGACAACTCGGTGATCGGCTGCAACGCTTATTCCTCCAGCCAGTTGGCGAGCCCGAGTCCGGACACGCGGGAAAACTTCCGGTGATTGTTGGTCACCAGCTCAATCATCGCTGGATGACTGCTTCATGAGGTACCTGCAGATGTCGGTGTCGAGGACGTACATCAGAAGCCGGAACGTCCCTGCGGGGGCGGATCGTCCCCCAACTCAAGCTCCGGCGGCAGCACGAGAGACGGGTCGGCGAAAAGTCGGTCCCAACCGCCTGAAGGGAACGGTCGGAGGATCAGGGCCTCGCCTTGCCTCTCAATCGTTACGGTATCTGCGTCCAGACTCAGCTCCACCGGGATTCTGACCACCTGGTTCCGGCCATTGCGGAAGATTCGTGCAGTCATCGTAGCCAAGTGTGCTCCTCTGTGGCCCTCCCCAGCCTATGCCGACAGCATCTGCCGAGTCTCAGAGCTTGTCAACGCCGAGCGGCCGGCGGGTCAGGGGCTCCCGCATGAAACACGAGCCAGCCCCAAGCAACACAAATCTGCTCCCCAAGCAACACAAATCCCCCCTTGGGGAACGCGTAAGCAACGAGGTCGAGCGCTCCTGCAACGAGAAAGAGCCCTCGACCTCCCTCGCGGAACGTTCCATGGAGGAGGATGAACGCTAGTTCTCGTTGCAGAAGCGCTCGACCTTGTTGGTACGGCGCTATTTCTCGTTGCTTCCGCGGCCGGCCGGCATCCCTGCCGGCCTGACTTACTTTCAGCTTACTTTGCCATCTCCTCGCCGAACGTGATCCAGAACCGGTTTACGTCCTGGATGATGACCTCCCGCATTCCATAGAACGTGTCGTGAGGCTTTTCCACGACCTCCACCCGTCCCATCAGCCGCTGATGATTTAGAGATGTTACCCATGTTGCCCTGTGATTTACTCCCCACTCAATCGGCCTTGATCTCGCACCAGGAAACCCTCCCGTTGTGCCGCGGTGACAAGCCTGTCGTCGAGGCAAACGAACTCGAGCGTAGAAGGTCTACCCTCGGAGGCCAGAACAGCGGCGGCGAGTTGGAAGGAATCGGCGGCGCGGAGAGGATGGACACGAAGTAGGCGTCGTGCCGTTTCCAGCACCGCGTCTACCGGCTCAATGCGATGCCAGTGGCGAGCCAGCGCATCCAGGTTTTCGAGGGCGCCGTTCACCTCGCGAGCGGAGAGCTTGTTTTCCCGTTCGAGCCGAGAGAGCGCCGAAGCGCATTCGATCGAGGTACCCCACCAAGTGATCGTCCAAGGCTCACTGAGGTAGAGGTCACGAAGCGGAGCGGTCAGCTCCTCCTCGACAAGCAAGGGGACCAACGCTGAGCTATCCCAAAACCTCACCGACCGTCCCTGCGATCGGCAAGTAGGGCTTCAAGGATACTGGCTCCGCCGGCCCGTGGCGGCTTCGCCATCAGGATCTCCCGGGGCATGGGGGCCGAAGACCGGCGCAAGAGGCCCTGACGTTCCAGCCGGGCGAGCCGGCCTTCGGGATCGTCCTTGCCTCCCACAACGGACTCCAAACGAGCCACTGGCCGCCCCCGATCCAGGATGAGGATCGTCTCTCCATGCTGCACCTGATCGACCAATGCGCTCAGGTTGTTCTTGGTGTCGGTTAAAGTGGCTCGCTTCATCTGGCTAGAATAGCTGATTCGGCCTCTCAGCTCAAGCAACCGAAGCTCTCGCAGCCCTTTACAGAACCGCCTCAACATTGACCGGCCTCAAGGAGCATCCCATCAACCCCTGGTGGGGGCCGTCGCATCCCTTCACCACGAAGTAGCCCCTCAGGTGGAGGACGCCTCGAATGAAGGTGAGATCCGAATCTTTGGGCCCCTCGCTTCGGTCGATCGAGAATTCCGTACCCGTGCAGGTGAGGGTAGAGGGCTTTTCGCCAGGCTTCAAGGATTCACAGGCATCCCAGAGGACGAAGGTCTCCAGGCCGAACGTATCGTTGGTGGGCTCGAAAGCCTTCTCGTCATCCATGGGGCCGGGCGTCAGGTATGCGTCGATGTAGACCGGTTTCAGCGCGTGATCGAAAATGAACTTTTCGAAAGCTCTGCTCTTCTCGAAGTGGCCGAGCTCGCCCTCGAACTTGTCCACGGAGGGTTCTTCCTTGGTGGCTGAGGGTTCCTGAGCCTGGCAAGAGAGCAAGGCCGGAAGGGTGGCCAGCAAGGCTGCCAGCCCGAGAAGTGCCGCGGTCGATTTCGAATTTTTCATAGGCCTGTTGCTCCTCGTAGCTCGTAACCCCGCCTGGGATGGTATCAAAATCTTGGCAGGAGGACGCGCTGAGGCCGCTCTCAGGCCACACGTGCGAACAGGTAACAGCGGCGGCTGGGGTATTCCGCGCCGGCGTAGGGCTCGCGCTCGACCGATTCCGTCACGGTGAAACCCGCCGAATGAAGGGCAGCGGTGACCTCGCGGGGAGAGAGAAAGTGGAAGTCGAGCGTCACCGGCTGCCCCCAGAGCTCGTCGAGATGAACGGTGTCCTCGCCGATGTGAAAGGCCACGAGGAGGACGCCCCCGGGGAGGAGGAGTCGCCTGAATTCACGAAAGGCCACGTGGAGATCGGGGCCATCGAGATGGATCACCGAGTAGAAGGCGACGATGCCCGCCAGGGAGGCGTCCGGGAGATCGATAGACCGGAGATCGCCCACGCGAAATTCGAGATCCGGATTGAGCTTCCGAAGCCCACCGGATCATCTCCGGCGAGATGTCGATCCCCAGCATCGAGGCGCCTTGGTCGTGGAGGTATCTCGAAACATGGCCCGGGCCGCAGCCGAGGTCTGCCACCCGGCCGTGGCCGCGCACCTCCTCGGCGAAACGATTCAGGAGGTGGCGGTCGAGAGGCTTCCGCGCAAGCTCGGAGTAGAGGTGCTCCACGTAGGCGGCGGCTACGGAGTCGTAGCTCCCGCGCAGGCTCTCCGGGGTGTTGCTCATGAGATGTAAAGACCTCAGGCCCGCTTGGAGTACCAGGCGAGCGACGTTCCGAGAGGGCGAGATATTCTGGAAGAAGCGTACCCTGTAGGTACAATCCCGGCAAGACCCGTGGTAGCGCGAGGCAGTCGCCGCCCCTGCCTCGCGCAAGAAAAGAAAATCCGGCAAGGGCGGTCGCCACCCGTCCTCACCGGCCCATCGATTGTCAAAGAACCCTCCCGTGCCCATTTCCACCCAGCAAGCTTCCACCAGGAATCAACAAGAATGGATCGGGATCCAACAGCCGGATCCTACGAGAGACCAAATCCGCCGTCCAGATCAGAATCTAAAATTGTGCACGCCAAACCGGGCGCTTGGAGAGCACCGATCCCAATAGATCAAAGACTTACGTGTCGCAGATTGTGAGACCCGCGAGCAAAATTGTGAGACTCGCGCGCACCCGTTGAGGCGGTCAATAGCTTGCCGAACGGTTTCCGCGACGGGGTGGCAGCCTACGCCGGAGAAGCTTGGCGATGATGTGGCCAGCCAACACCGTCGCCGGAACATAGGCTGACCAAGTGGCGAGAATGACCAAATACGTGATTAATACGGCCAACTGCCAGGGTTGATCGGTGGAGCCGTCCAAGGAGGTGCGAGAGGGGAGGATCTGAAGGCCAGACTGCGAACGCGAAGTAACCGAGCGCGCAAAGCAGAAGGCTCAGCGTGGTGATCGTCAGATAGGCGGATTTCCGGCTGGCGACCAGGAAGCGTTTCGAAAGGGGAAGCGCTGCCGTGAAGGCGGCAAGGCTTGCCCGCCAGATGTTTTGGAGGCGAAAGTCTACGAGAGGCAGGACGGCCGAGGCGGCTGCTGCGATCAAGGCTGCAACCGCGAAGAGAAAGGCTACCTTCAGCCTCTCATTCCAGGTGGGCTCGTACTCGTCGGCAAAGGACTCGAACATCGAATGACCCCTTGTGTCAAACCACCCTCTTATACACACCTCCGTCGGGTCGCGCTTGGGAACCACGGAGACCACCGCAGGCTAACCGCCCTGACAGGGCGAAATTTGAACAGCCTGGGGTGACAACCCCAGGAACCAGGACGCCACCTCAGTCCAAGCCCCGTAGGGCCGACCGAGGCGCTTCGGGCCGCCAATCTCTACTGGCCCCAGGGCTTGGGTGTGTGGCAGGTACAATCGAACAGCCCGCTCAACCATCAGGGCATACCCTGAGCGACGCCGGACAGACCCGGCAGGAAATCTGGGCGGTTCAGGAGTCGGGGCCCGCCTCTTTCCCCGCGGGGTGGGCGGTTGGCCCCCGGGGGCCAGAGGTTGACCCCTCAGGGCGGGCGGTCGAGGAGAACGGCCACTCCGTCTTCCCCTTGGGGCGGGCGGTTGAGGAAGGGCCGCGAACCGTTCGGCCCAGAGGGAGAGCAGTTGAGGAATGAGGGCCAACCGGTCGCCCCAGGAAAGTAGCCCTGGAGGAGCCGGGGCGGACCGCCCACCCCAAGAGCCGGACCGTCCAGAACTGGACCGCGGAGCCCGGTAAGGCGGGATTAGCCGTCTCAACCGTCTCACAGCGGCGAGGATTCTCGGGATCGATCTGGTCACCTGGGAGAAGATCAGGATTGCGCTCGAGGATTGTCTGAAGCTCGCGATCCTCGTTTTTGCAGCGCAAGCGGGACATTGGGACCGTCGTGCCGTCGGCCTGGATCACATACGCGGTCGCCATTGTGTCCCCTCTCAGAACTGCTTGTCGATGCCAGCTTGCTTCAACACGGCGTTTGCCGTATGCCGAGACTTGATCTCGCCATCGACCACGAACCGACGTTCTGTGAGGGGACTGAACCAGATCTCGTGGTCACCCTTCCCCTGCCGCTCGAAGTGGCATCCGTGGGTAACCAACAACTTCTTGAGCTGAGGTGTGAACGATGAGCCCATTCAGGAGGCCAGACGGACTCTTTCCTGACGGTGGCTTGTAAGCTCGAAGGAGATCGCCTCGGGCTGATCGCTAGCAACGAGTTGATTCGCCTTCAGAAGCTCGGGGATCATCGTGCGGAGCTTCTCCGTGAGGGTCTCGATCGTGGAAGCCTCCGTCGCCAGGCCGGGCACGTCGTCACTGGTGGCCACCCAGACATCCGCTTCCGGGTCCCAATCCGCATAGACTTGGTAAACCATTGATGCCATAGGCGTAGAGAATAGCACCACCGGCAGTAGGCATGAAGTCGCCCGGAAGTCCCTCCTGCACCGCGCCTTTCTTCTAGAGGCTCCCCCTCCCACCCACTCCCGGACAGGAGCGGCGACCCGTCACGGCGGAGCTCGTCCTGGAGATCGGCGCTCGGCTGGCCGCGGTGCGGCGCCAGTACGCGGAAGGGGCAGACGGCCCATCCTATGGATAAAACGGCCCAACTTATCCATAGGACGGCCCAAAATATCGATACGGCGGCTCAGCTATCGATAAGTTGGCCTGTCTATCCTTGGACGAGCCGGCTATCCTTATTTTGCCTCAGCTATCGATAGGACGGGCCGTTTTATGGATAAAACGGGCCAGCTACCCGTAGACGGGCCAAAATATGGATACGACGGCTCAGCTGTCCTTGCGACGGCTCAGCTATGGATAGGTTGGCTTGTCTATCGATAAATCGGGTCAGCTATCGATAGGATGAGCCAACGTATCGATAGGACGGGCAACGCATTGAGCCGCTCTTGCGAAACTGACCAGCCGCCGCAGGAGCGAGTTATAGCGGCTGTGGGCGGCGTTTCCGTAGGCCGTGGCGAGGAGCTGATAGAGACGGTGCTCGGGGAGGGGATCGGAAGGCCCGACGGTGGGGACTTCGATGGACAGCCGGCGGAGCCTCGGGCCGGCGGTGAGCACCAAGAGGGCTGGAATCGACTCCACGCCGCGTTTCAGGTCGGCGAGCCCTTGACGCACGAGATCGCCTCCCGGAAGAGCCTCGTAGTCGAAAGCTTCAGCCATACTCGAATCGTACCACTGGCGGAAAGGTGCCAAGACGCCATGGCCCGATCCGACCGCTCCCCGTCCCGGATTGGACCTGTCCAAGGCCGCGGCTCCCCTCTAGGATGAGGATGGAACACGGGAGACCTTCCTCCCGGTTTCATGTCCCGAGGAGACCTATCCCATGTCCTATACCGCCCAGACGACCCGCCCGTCCCAGACCGGCCAGAACCCGGCTCCCATCGAGCGCTCCGCGCTGCTCGTGGTCGACATTCAGGATTCGTTCAAGGCCACGTCGCGCTGGGAGCAGCGCAACAACCCGAGGTTCGAGGAGAACGTGGACCGCCTGGTCCAGGCCTGGCGAGGAGCCGGTTTGCCGGTGATCTTCGTGCTCCATACGGATTCCGATCCGGGGTTCGAGACCACGAGCCCGTTCTTGAAGGTGATGGACTTCCTGAAGCCTGCACCGGGTGAGCCCGTGATCCTCAAAAACACCCGGAACGCCTTCACCAGCACCAACCTTCAGGAGATGCTCGAGGAGAAGGGGGTCGAGCGGTTGGTGGTGACGGGCATATCGACCGAGCAATGCTGTGAGACCACGACCCGTGTGGCCGCCGACCTGGGTTTCGACGTGGACTTCGTGAGCGAGGCCACCCGGACGTTCCCGATTACGGACGCGGCCACGGGCGAGGTGCTTTCGGCGGCGGAGGTCGTCCGGCGGACCGAGATGGTGCTGCGGGGCCGCTTCGCCCGGATCGCCACGGTGGAGGGGTTGGTGAGGGAGGTGGAGGAGAATGCGGGCGTGCTTGCCGGTTCGACCTCACCCCAACCCCTCTCCTGAAGGAGAGGGGCTTTAAGACAGGCGGGGTTCCATGCAAAGGGTGATCTTCGCGCTGCTGCCGGAGGTGGAGATCCTGGACCTGGCCGGGCCGGTCCAGGCGTTCCATGAGGCCAACGCGTGCGGTGCGGACTATGAGGTCCACAGTTGCGCCCTGGAGGCCCGGTTGCGGACGGGCCAGGGGCTTTGGCTGTCGGACCTGGAGCCGTTGCCGGCGGTGGGGCCGGAGGACTTGGTGGTCGTGCCCGGAGCCCGCATGGAGGTGCTCTCGAGGATCGATCCCGCCTTTCGGCGCTGGCTGCGGCAGACCCACGACGGGGGTGCCCACGTGGCCTCGGTCTGCACGGGGGCTTTCGCGCTGGGGGAGGCGGGGCTGCTGGACGGCCGGCAGTGCACCACGCACTGGACGCGGCTGGAGGATCTGGAGCGCCGATTTCCGCGGGCCCGGGTGCTCATGAACCGCTTGTTCGTGGAGGACGGGCGGATTACCACGAGCGCCGGCATCGCCTCGGGGATCGACATGGCGCTGGCCCTGGTGGAGCGCCGGCACGGTCCGCTGGTGGCGGCGGCAGCGGCCCGCGAGATGGTGGTGTACGTGCGGCGCGACGGCTCGCACCGGCAGCAGAGCATCTATCTGGAGTACCGTACCCACCTCCACGCCGGCATCCACCGGGTGCAGGACTGGCTGATCGCCCATCCGGATGAACACGCCACGCTCGCCGATCTGGCACGCCTGGCCGCCCTTTCGCCCCGCCACCTGACCCGCGTCTTCCGGCAGGCGACGGGGGTGTCGATCCAGGAGTACCGTACGCGGCTGCGCCTGGAGAGGGCACGCGATCTGTTGCGGGATCCCGGCCTGACCGTGGAGGCCATCGCCGCCCGTTGCGGCTTCGAGAGTGCCCGCCAGCTCCGCCGGGTGTGGAAGGAGGCGTTCGGAACGGCGCCTTCCGCGGGCCGGGGGTGAGCCCCTCACCTCCCCGGCCCTCCTCTCCCGGCCCTCCACCCTCCCACCGGGGAGAGGAGGGAGAAAGAGGGGCATCGTACCCTCTCCCCGGTGGGGCGGAAGGAGGGCTGGGAGAGGGCAGGGTGAGGGGCCCCTATCCCCCCTCGTCCTCCGTCTGTGAAATAATGAAGGGACTGATGTGTTGATTTGATTTCGGAGGAGGGGGATACAGTGAACGACCATCCCACCCTGAGTGAGCTGCGGAATTTCTGGGGCGGCGGCTTGGCCGCCGAGCGGGCTCGTGCGGTCGTGCGCCACCTTCTGGAGGGGTGCCAGCGCTGTGGCTCGCGGCTCTCTCCTGATCTCAAGACGCTTTTTGGATTCCCGCTGGGCGAGGACGAGCTCCGGGACACGGAGGACGTCTACGACGCCGTGCTGGACCGGGCGTTCGCGGCGGTGGCCGAGAAGGTTCAGCGCCCCGGCGGACGGATGGAGTGGATCCGGGAGACGCTCGCGTCGCCGCCCCGCCCGGCCAAACCGGCTCCCCCCCGGGTGGGTGGGCCTCCGGGCTTCGAGGCGCTGCTGGACCGGTGCCGGGGGCTGCGCTATGACGATCCCGCCCGCATGGTGGACCTCGCCCGTTTCGCGGCGTTCCTGGCCGACCGGCTCGATCCCCGCCAGTATGGGGTGAAGAAGGTGGCTGATCTGCGCTGCCTGGCCTGGACCGAGGCTCGCGAACGCCTACCGCGTGGCCGACCGGCTGCGCGAGGCGGAGACGGCCCTCGAAACCGCGGCGGACGCCTATGTCGCGGGTTCGGCCGGGGAAGCCGCCGGAGTCCGGCTGCTGGACGTCCAGGCTTCGGTGGACGCCGATCGCCGCCGTTTCGGCGAGGCGCTGAAGTCGCTGGACGTGGTCCATGCCATCCACCTGCGGCAGGGCGATCCTCACATGGCGGGCCGGGCTCTGCTCGCCAAGGGGCTCTACGCGGACTATTCCGGCGATCCCGAACAGGCGGTGCGGCTCCTTCAGGAGGGGTTGGGCCTGGTGGACCGGGGGCGCGACCCCGGGCTGGTGTTCGGGGCGGTGCACAACCTCGGGCGTGCCCTCACGGCCTGCGGCCGGTTCGAGGAGGCCCGGGAGCTGCTGCGGGCGAACAGCGAGGTGGATCCCGGCGGGCAGGTCAACCGCCTCAAGGTCCGCTGGCTCGAAGGGCAGATCGACGCCGGCATCGGCGAGCTGGATTCCGCCGAGGAGGCGCTCGCGGAGGTCAGCGAGGGGTTCGAGGAGATCGGCCTCACCTACAAGGCGGCGCTCGCGGGGCTGGAGCTGGCGGCGGTCCACCTCCGGCAATACCGGGCCGATGAGGCGCGGGAACGGGCCCTGGAGTCCGTCCGCGTGTTCTCGAACCTGGGGATCGGCCGCGAGGCCATGGCCTCGGTGCTGGTGGTGCGCGAGGCCTTCGAGCGGCGGATCGCCACGGCGGCGCTGCTCGAAAGCGTGGTGGCCCGGCTGAACCAGTTCGAGCGGGAGCAGGGGTAGGGGCCGCTGGCGGCGGGCCGTCCGTTCGGCTATGCTCTGCGCCCGATGTCCAACCCTGAAGTTTCTCCTCCCGAGGAGATCGACGATGCCGTTGGGAACAGCGTGTTGCGCTCGTTCCTCGGCCTGTTCGTGGTGCCGCTCCTGGTGGTGGTGCTCTGCGTGGCCGTGTTCATCGGCTTCGGCTGGATCGCCTACGACCGGCAGACGACCTCGGACTATCTGAACGACCTCCAGTCTTGGTGGAAGCCGCGGCGGGTGCAGGCGGCCTATGAGCTGTCGAAGATCCTGGTGGCCGATCCCAAGGCTCTCGAAGAGGAGCCCGGCGCCCGGCAGGAGGTTCGCCGGCTGTTCAAGGAGGCCGAGGACCCGGAGATGCGCCAGTACCTGGCGCTGGTGCTCGGCCGCACCCATGACCGCGAGGCTCTGCCGCTGCTCGTGGAAGCGGCCAAGGACCCGGACGACAAGACCCGCATCTACGCCCTCTGGGCGCTGGGCACGCTGGGCGATCCGGGCGCGCGCGGCGCGCTGGAGGCGTCGCTGTCCGACCCTGACCCGGGCCTGCGCAAGACGGCGGCTTTCGCCTTGGGCGAGCTCGGTGACCGCGGCGCCGTGCCGCTCCTGGCGGGATCGGTCGACGACGCGGTGGCCGACGTGCGCTGGAACGCCGCGCTGTCGCTGGCCCGGCTGGGCAGCCCCGCGGGCCTGCCGGTGCTGGAGACGATGGTGGACCGCCGGCTTCTCGCGCAGGTGCCGGACATCACCCGCGAACAGCAGGAGGACGCCATGGTGAGCGCCATTCCCGCGCTGGCGGCCGTGGGGGGAGCCAAGTACCGGGGGACCTTCGAGTCTCTGGCCAAGGACGACCCGAGCCTCAAGGTGCGCCAGGCGGCCATCGAGGCCCGCGATGCGCTCGCCGGCAAGTAGAGGGGTAGGGGACCGGGGGTTGACGCGCCGGGGCTTGACACCTTGCGCCTGTTTCGCTTAGAAAATGCCCACCTCAATGGGCAGTGAAACGCAGTAAAAGATGTAGGCGGATGTAGGAAAACGCTCAACGAAAGGGGCCACATGGCTGACGAACCCGAGGGCAGCCTCCCGTCCCAGGAACCTGCGGCGGCCGTTCCCGCTGCCACCGCGGCGGCCAAACCGGCCGCCGCGCCTGCCGCGAGGCCGGTGGCGAAGCCTGCCGCTGCTGACGCCGGCGTTACGCGCCGTGGATTTTTCTCCTGGGCCGCCGTGGCCTGGGTGGGCTTCACGGTCGCCATTGGCGGCTGCGTCACGGCCATGGGCCGGTTCATGTTCCCCAACGTCCTCTTCGAGCCGCCCACGAGCTTCAAGGTGGGGGATCCCAAGGACTTCCAGGCGGGCGTGGTGGACACCCGCTTCGTCGACAAATACGGCGTGTGGATCGTCAGCGACCAGGGGCGGATCTACGCCTTGATCGCGATCTGCACCCACCTGGGCTGCCCGCCGGCCTGGCTCGACACGCAGAACAAGTTCAAGTGTCCGTGCCACGGCAGCGGCTACTACAAGAGCGGCGTCAATTTCGAGGGGCCGACGCCGAGGCCGCTCGAGCGCGCCCGCATCTTCGTCAGCCCGGACGACGGCCAGATCGTCGTCGACAAGTCCCAGAAGTTCCAGTGGGAGCTCGGGCAGTGGGAAGATCCCAACGCGTTCATTCCGGTCACCTGATTGATCCTGATTCGTTCCCGATGAAGCACTTGAAAGAGGACCCATGATCGGCAACCTGTCCAAGAGCATCACCAAGTCACAGGTCTGGAAGTCCATCTTCCGGGTGGGCATCCCGACGGACAACCGCAAGCGCGCGCTCGCCATGCTGGGCAACGTGGTGCTCCACCTGCACCCGATCAAGGTGAAGAAGTCCGGAATCCGGATGAGCTACACCTGGTGCATGGGCGGCACGGCCTTCTTCCTCTTCCTGGTGGAGACCATCACCGGCCTGCTGCTGATGTTCTACTACCGGCCGACCGTCGAGTACGCCTTCGTCGACATCGTGGACCTGCGCGAGGCCGCGGCTTTCGGCATCATGCGCGAGCTGCACCGCTGGGGTGCGCACGCCATGGTGATCGCGGTCTGGCTCCACATGTTCCGAGTCTTCATGACCGGTTCGTACAAGCCGCCCCGGGAGTTCAACTGGAACGTCGGCGTGATCCTGCTCGTGCTGACGCTGCTGCTCTCGTTCACCGGCTACCTGCTGCCGTGGGACCAGCTGGCCATCTGGGCGATCACCGTCGGCTCGAACATGGCCCGGGCAACGCCCCTGTTAGGCAACGAGGGACCGGGTGCCGCCTTCCTGAAACTGGGAGGGCAGAAGTTGATCCACGCCGGCAGCGACGCACGCTTCGCGCTGATCGGCGGCCGGACGATCGGCGGCGCGACCCTGATCCGTTTCTACGTGCTCCACTGCGTGGGCATTCCGCTGGTGGCAGCGTTCCTGATCGCCGTCCATTTCTGGCGCGTCCGCAAGGACGGCGGCATCTCGGGTCCGACCTAGGCGGAGAGCCCATGGAAACGATCAAGGGAATCGTCAACTTCCTGTCGTACCCGCAGTGGTCGTTCACACTGACGCTGGTGGCGTTTTTTGCCATGCTGTGGTCGAAGCGGCTGTGGTCGAAGGCGGGGGGCTCGCCATGCTCGCCGTCGGCACCCTCCTGTTCATCCTCGCGCTGCTCGATCCAAACTTCCGGTCGATCGTGGCCAAGCCGGACAACGTGCCCATCGTCATGATGGTCTTCCTGGTCGGCTTCTTCCTCTGGTTCTCCATGAACAAGGCGGTCGACAACGACAGCCGCGTGGCCCGGGGCGAGCCGCTGTTCGAGAAGACCGAGGTGGAGGACCGCATCTTCACCTGGCCCGACCTGGTGTTCTCCGAGTTCATCTGCATGGTGGTGCTGACGGTGGTGATGGTGGTCTGGTCGATCGTCCTCAAGGCTCCCCTGGAGGAGCCGGCGAACCCGGCCCTGGCCCCCAACCCGTCGAAGGCGCCGTGGTACTTCCTGGGGCTCCAGGAGATGCTGGTGTACTTCGACCCCTGGCTCGCCGGCGTGGTGCTGCCCGGCCTCATCATCGTCGGGCTGATGGCCATCCCCTACATCGACACCAACCCCAAGGGGAACGGCTATTACACGTTCCGCGAGCGGAGAGTCGAGATCGCCCTGTTCTTCTTCGGCTGGCTGGTGCTGTGGAGCCAGATGATCGTCATCGGCACCTTCCTGCGCGGCCCGAACTGGAACTTCTTCGGTCCCTTCGAGTTCTGGGACCAGAACAAGGTCGAGGCCCTGGTCAACGTCGACCTCTCCGAGTATTTCTGGATCAAGATGCTGAATTCCGGGCTGCCGGGCAACTGGTTCGTCCGCGAGCTGCCGGGGATCCTGCTGATCGGCTTCTACTTCTTCGCGCTGCCGGTGCTGTTGCGCCGCACGAAATGGTTCCGCAAGTATTACGAGAAGATGGGGCCGGCCCGCTATTACGTGGGCGTGACGCTGTTCCTCTTCATGATGCTGCTGCCGATCAAGATGTACTGCCGGTGGCTGTTCAACCTGAAATACTTCATCCACATCCAGGAGTACTTCTTCAACGTCTAGACCGGTTGCGTCCCTCCGCGAGAGGGAAGGAGCCTCCAAGGTGACCCCACCGATCACGCCGCCCGAGAAGCGCCCCGACCGTCATTACGATTTCGGTCGCATGAACATGGTGTTCGCCCTGAGCTCGCTGGGCCTGCTCGCGGTCACCTTGTGGATGGCCTTCGCCGACTATGCGCAGCCGTGGAAGCGGTTCCAGTCGGAGTTCCGGAGTCTGGAACGGCAGAAGCTGATGACCGAGGCCGACGCGGAACGCAAGCGGCTGAACGAGACGGAGATCACCCAGCTCAAGAAAGAGATCGAGGCCGAGGAAGCCAAGCTGGCTTCCCACCGCGGCGAGATCGACAAGCTGGAAGACCAGATCAGCGATCTCAAAACGGCCGCCAACAACGCCGATTCGATCTGGCGGGCCCGCAAGGCCGAGGTGGACGCGCGCCGCTTCGAGCTCGACACCGCCCTCCAGCATTCCGGAGAAGCCGGAGCCGGCGACCAGCGTAAGCGCTTGACGGATGCGCGGGCGCGTTTCGCCGTGGCGACCAAGGAGAAGGAAGAGACGGCCCAGGCCTACGGTGACGCTCAGGCCCGGTTGACGGAACGGCGGGCGTCGGTCACCGCGGCCGAAAAGAAGCTGGAAGCCCTGAACGAGGGCGTCTCGAACCTCGAGACCCGCATCGCCAACCTGGCGAAAGACTTCGACTACTTCGCCCTGAACGCGCCGCTCACCGATTTCGTCCTGCCGACCCTCAAGGTCGAGCAGGTCGTCCTGCCGGGGCTCTACCACAACATCAACTTCACCAACATCGACCGCGTGGACCGCTGCATGACCTGTCATGTGGCGACCAACCGGCCGGGTTTCGACGGTGAAGAGTGGAAGGAGCCGTACCGCAGCCATCCGGACCTCGACCTGTTCGTGGGCGACGGCTCGCCGCACCCCTACACCCGCTTCGGCTGCACCACCTGCCACGGCGGCCTCGACCGCGCCACGGATTTCGCGCGTGCCGGCCACAGCCCGCAAAACGAGGAGCAGCAGAAGGAGTGGGAGAAGAAGTACAAGTGGGAGCGCCAGCCGTTCCTCGACTACCCGATCCTGCCCGCCGGGCTCGCCCAGTCCGGCTGCGTGACGTGCCATGCCGGCGGCGTCTGGACGGCGAAGGCGGAGACGCAGGACACGGGGCGCGAGCTGATCACCCACATGGGGTGCTACGGCTGCCACACCGTCAACCTGCCGGGCTACACCGGCCTGCGCAAGCCGGGCCCCGCCCTGACGCGGATCGCCGGCAAGACCAATCCGGGCTGGGCGTACAAGTGGATCGAGGCGCCGCGGGAGTTCCATCCCACGTCCTACATGCCGCACTTCTTCAACCAGGAGAACACCACCACTCCGCTCAACAAGAAGCGCCAGCAGGTCGAGATCGCGGCCATCGTCTCCTACCTCTGGGCCAAGTCGGAGAAGCCGGCCTATGCACCGCAGGCGCCCGTGGGGGATGCCGCGAACGGCAAGAAGCTCTTCGAGACCGTGGGCTGCGGTGGCTGCCACATCCTGGACCGCAATGCCAAGCGGGACGACTTCTTCCCCCTGGTCAACCGCCTGCACGGCCCCAACCTGGTGCGCACGGGGAGCAAGGTTTCGCCCGGCTGGCTCTTCGCCTGGCTCAAGAACCCGAAGCAGTACTACCCTGAAACCAACATGCCGAACCTGCGGCTCACCGACCAGGAGGCGGCGGATCTCGCGGCCTACCTCTTGTCGGACCGCGATTCGAAATATGAGAACGCCGCCCTGCCGGCGGTCGACGGCAAGCTGCGTGACGAGCTCGCTCTCTCCTATCTACAGAACCTCTTCACAATCGAACGCAGCCGGGCGAAGCTGGCCGCCATGCCCGAGCAGGAGAGGAACGTCTACCTGGGCGAGCAGACCATCGGCAAGTACGGCTGCTACGGCTGCCACGACATCAAGGGGTTCGAGAACCTGAAGCCGATCGGCACGGAGCTGACCCAGGAAGGCTCGAAGACCCTCCATCAGTTCGACTTCGGGCACGTGCACGAGGTGGAGCACAGCCGCCACGCCTGGATCAAGACCAAGCTCCTGCGGCCCCGCATCTGGGACGAGGGCAAGGAGGCGGTCAAGGACTACAACGAGCTCCTCCGGATGCCCAACTTCGGCATGTCCGAGCGCGAGGCCCAGGCCGTGCTCTCGAACGTCATGGGCTTCACCAAGGAGTCCGCCATCGCCACCCGCCGGGCCGCCAACAACCCGGAGGCGGCGTCGCTGGCCGAGGGGCGCAAGCTCATCACCCGTTTCAACTGCCAGGGCTGCCACTTGGTCGAGGGGCATGGCCGGGCCATCAAGACCTTGATCGGCGACAACGAGGCTTCTCTGCCGCCGAACCTGGCCGCCGAGGGCGCGCGCGTGCAAAGCGACTGGTTGTGGGAGTACCTCCACGACCCGAGCCGGGTGAAGATGCGGCCGTGGCTCAACGTCCGCATGCCCACCTTCGGCTTCACGGACGATCAGGCCAACACCGTGCTGGCCTACTTCGCGGCCCGGGAACGGCAGCGGCCCTTCCTCTCCGAGCCCGCGGTGCCGGATGCGCGCAGTGCCGCCGTGGGCGAGCGTCGTCTTCGGCATGCTCCAGTGCGCCCGGTGCCATCCGTCCACGGTAGAGGCGGCCGCGAAGGCCACCGGAGACCTGGCGCCGTCGCTGCTCCTCGCGCACGACCGCCTGCGTCACGACTGGGTGCCCGACTGGATCCAGAACCCGCAGAAGTGGGTGCCGGGAACGCGCATGCCGAACTTCTTCGTCGGAGAGTGAAGCCTGGTGAGCTGATGTCGCCCGTGCCCACCTGCTCAACGCTCCCATCTTCGCGGCGCAGAAGCAGCAACTGCGGGGCTACTTCGCGACGGACGAGGAGATGAACGCCTACTCTCGGAGACGTGGGCAAGGTGACGGGAGCCCTGCGGGACCATATCTGGATCCTCTCCGGTGGCCGCCGGCCGGGAGCGGCTACGGCCGAGACCAGCCCCGCGCCCGCGGCGGGTCCGGTTGCAGGCGGGGCCGCGGGCGGCCGGTAACCGGAAACGTTGTACAATCGTCCAGAGCTGGCCGGCCGCCGTTCCTGAGGGAGCGCGGCCGGCGCTGCTTCATCTTGAGGTCGTCTTCCCCTTCGAGAAGTGGTTCATTCCCAAACAAGGAGGTTTCTCGTATGAGCAGGAATAGAACGTGGATTCTGGCGCTGTGTGCGCTTCCGATTCTGGCGGGCTGCGGTGGCGGCGCCAAAGACGAGGCATCTTCCGAGGCTCCGGCAGCGGAGAGCACGGCGGCCGCGGCTCCGGCCGCGGACGCCGGCAGCGTCAACGGCTCCGTGACCTTTGCCGGCGCGGACACGGATACCCCGATCGCCATGGACGCCGATCCGGTCTGCGCCGGCCTGCACACGACCCCGGTCGACACCAATGAGATCGCGGCGAAGGACGGCAAGCTGGGCAACGTCTTCGTCTACGTCAAGAGCGGCCTCACGGGCAGCTACCCGGCGCCCGCGGAGAAGAAGGAGCTCGACCAGGTGGGTTGCCAGTACTCGCCGCGCGTCCAGGGCATCCAGGTGGGCCAGGCGCTGATCATCAAGAACACCGACGCGACGCTGCACAACGTGCACGCCCTGCCGAAGTCCAACGCGGAGTTCAACCAGGCGCAGCCCCAGGGCCTGCCGCCCTTCGAGAAGACCTTCGACAAGGCCGAGGTGCCGGTGCACTTCAAGTGCGACGTTCATCCCTGGATGAATGCCTACGTGGCCGCCGTCGACAATCCCTTCTACGCCGTGAGCGGCGACGACGGGTCCTTCTCCATCGACAAGCTCCCCCCGGGCACCTACACGCTCGAGGCCTGGCACGAGAAGCTGGGCACCAAGACCCAGGAAGTGACGATCGCCCCCAACCAGAAAGTGGACGTCACCTTCGCCTTCTAAGGCCTGATTCGAACGCGTTGGACCTCGGGCGGCCTCCAGCAGGCCGCCCGTTTTCTATTCGGGCCGTTTGAATCGAAGCGCGGGGTCGTGGCGAGCCCGCTTGAGGAAGGCCGAGATCCCGTTCACAAGCTCCACACCCGTCTCCTCCGCCTCGACCGACTGCCGCCAGAAGGTGAGAGCCGCAAGGGCTTCGCGGTGGATCTGGCGCGATGCGAAAATCGGCACCATCTCCTCCGCCAGCCGTTTGATCTCTGCCGTCCTCCCCTGCCGGGCATACAGCGAAGCGAGGTCGAGCGAGACGAGGGCCACGTCATACGCGGCGCCCTCTGTGAGGAAGCCCTTTCTGGCGGTCAAGAAGAGGCTTTCCGCACTCTCCAGTTGACCCAGGCCACGGGCGATCAGTCCTTCCACCCACTTGTGGCGATTGTGCGTCCAATGTTCCGTGAATTGTTGATAAAGTGGCCGGGCCTTCGCGAGCAATTTTTGAGCCTCCATGAACTGCCCGGATTCCGCGAGGCCATTGATCAGGTTATGCCAGGCGACCAGCCGCAAGCGAGGCTCACGGCCGCCGTCGATCAGCTCCAAGGCTTGATAGAGCAGCGGGATCGCGTGGATTGGATCGCCCGCAACGTGATGGACGGTCGACATCTTCAGCAGCGATCGGCCGGCCCGATGCCTCTCTCCCAACTCCAAGAAAATTTTCGTGGCACGGCGCAGAAGAGACAAAGATTTGCCGAACCTGCGCTGAGCCCTCAGCAGGGAAGCCTGGAGATCGAGCAGAACCGCTCTTTCCATGGGTTCCTGAGATCCTTGTTTCAGCGCGGTAACGGCGAGGGCAAAGGCTTCTTCAGCTCCCCGCAAGTCACCATTTACACGCCGCGAGTTTGCCGTATAGGCCCAGGCCCGTGCTCTCAGATCCGCGAGAGCTTCCGTCCCATAACTTGCCGGGTCGAGCCGATCCAGAATCTCGAGAGCGAGCAACGCCAAGTGCTCTCCAAGGGCCGGATCCTGGAAGTTCTGCTCTCGGCTGCCTCGCAGCACGAGCTCGCACAGGCCCCAGGTGTGGAATCGTGAGCAATTGCGGACGAAGAGGGTTCGCTTCTCGGCAGGATGCTCCAACAGATCCGAGAAGAGACCTGCGGCTTCCGCGCGTTCCGTGCGATAGGCCGATTCGACGCCCCGTAGAGACCAGGAGATCCTGTCCAGCATCGGGCTGTAATCCGGCGGCAGGATGGACCGGCGTCCGAGGGGAACCACCTTGTCTGCCGCCACGCCGGACTGCGGATGGAGAAGCGTTTTTAACCGATGCTGGCACTTGTTGCAGGAGACAAGGTGATCCAGTACCTCCTGAGGCTCGCCTGTAAGGGTCGTCACGAACTCCTCGAGGAGGAGATCATGCGGGTGGGTCTTCATCTCTTCTCCCTCCCCAACCCGCCGGCCTTGCCGGGAGGCGAAGACCAGCCTCCCGGAGCGGGCCGTACGGGCGAACAAAAAATACCGCTCCTATAAGAAGTGGTTGCTTCAGGCGGGCAAAACGGGACAAAGAGGGAGCACGAAAGGCGAATCCATGCTCCCGCCAGCAGGCTTCACCGCATTCGTCAGTGTTGGCCGTCGGGATCCATGATGCTTCCTTCCTTCGGCTGGGACAAAGCCGGAAGGGATGGATCCGTTCCCTTCTTGCCAAGAAGGGAGTCGATCCAGTCGACGAGTGCCAATAGAACGTCCCCCCGTTCTGGGTCGGCCCGGGAGGCCCGGGAAGTCAAGGGGAGAGCCTGCAGGCTTCCGCAGGCGAGTACGGAGACAACCAGGACAGTGCTGGCCGATCGAAACGTACGAGACATGATCTCCCTCCTGAACAACCGCAACCGGTCGCCACCTTAGCTACTCGGGGGTTGCCTCTGAGTATAGGTGTCATCTTTGGGGAAATAGAGGACGGTGGGAGCATCCGTTCTACCTCTTCCGTCAAATGACCGTTCTAGCTTTGAGAACGAAGCGAATCCAACTGGCGGGAGATCAACTCCGCGTCGGAAACCGACTGGGTAGCTACAAAGCATGCACGGGCCGCCAAGAGGAGGTCTGCCGCTTCGACTCGCCTGCCCACGCCCTCGGCAATCTTGCTTTCCACCCATAGGCAAGGCCCCTGGACAAGAGGTTCCGAGAACCGCCGGGAGAGTGGCCGTGCTTGGACGAGAACGCGCTGTGCTTCCATGAAGCGTCCAGTCGTCGCGAGGTTGTCAGCGAGGTTGTTCAGGGCGGATAGTGCCAAGCGAGGATCGCGGTCACGGTCGATTAGAGGAAACGCTTGGTGCAAGAGGGAAATCGCCAAAGAGGGATCCCCCTTATATGAATGTGTGATGGACAGGCTCACCAGGGTCCTGCCAACGCGGTGACTCTCGTCTGCCTTCTGAAAAATGCGGAGTGCCCGTTTCGACAGGCGTATGGCGTCCTCGAAGCGCTTCTCAAGTCTGCAAAGCGACGCTTCCAAAGAGATCAGAAGCGCGCGCTCCAGTGGATCTTCCGTCCCTTGGTCTAGATGGCGAAAAGCTGCACCAAACGCCGCCTCGGATGCAGGGAGGTCCAACCGGACTCGCCGAGCGTTGGCGATATGCCCCCATGCCCGAGCCCTCATGTCTTCGATGAGCTCTTTCCCGTAGAAAGACGGATCGAGGTGTTGGGAAACCATGAGAGAAAGTTGTAGGGTTTCCTCCGCATGCTTAGGGTCCTTGACTGTCTCCGCTCCTCCAGCTTCGATCAACAACTCAAAAAATCCCCACGTTCTGAAACGAGAGCTATTCTGAAACAAGAGTTGTTGTCTCCCATACGGCAGGCCCAGGAAACGAGAAAGGAGCCTGGGTGCCTCCAAGCGCTCACGCCTCAAAGCAACTTCTCGGAGAGCCAGCTTTTGGAGACACCGGTCGAGGACCGGCTCGTAAGCGTCAAGCTTCGCTGACCGGTGCCGGGCAATTCTGGAAAGCGTCAAGCCGGAGAGCCGTTCTCGGCATTCAGCGCACCTTGAGAGATGCAGTCGAATTCGTCGGACGCCTTCGCCACTGGGATCGAGAGCTTGCCGCAGTACTGAATCGCGAGGATGAGCCTTCATCGCCTCACCTTATCTGTTCCGTCTCCGAAGGAACTCCATCATCAGCGCCCACAGTCTTTCTCGCCGGTCCGTCAAACGGTGGTCGCCGTTGGCGAAGAGGTGGAAGTCGATTTCAGAATAGGCGCAATGGGTGGCGAAGTCGAGCACGCTTCGCCAGGAGACGCTTTTGTCCTGCTTACCCTGGAGGAGGAGGCAGGGGGTGCTGTAGCGGGCGTAGAGCGTTTCCAGGGGGTGGGTCTCCAGGTCTTCGATCAGCTGCCAGCCGAGCTCGCAGGAGACCCATTCGTTCTCGAAAAAGAGGAGTCCCGTCTCCTGCCAGAGTCGAGTCTTTTCCGGGCCGGCCCAGGTGAGGAGGCCGCGGCCCATTTCGAGCGCCGGGGCGATGTGGAGGCCGGCCACGATGTCTTCGGGGTGGTAGGCGGAGTACCAGAGGGCCGTGCCGCCGCCCATGGAGGAGCCGATCAGGATGAGCCGCTCGTGGCCTCGTTCGCGAAGGAAGGAGTGGACGCGCCGGACGTCTTCCAGGTTGCGGGTGAGGGTCAGGCCGCTGAGATTGCCGCCGGACTGTCCGTGCCCCTGGAAATCGAAGGAGCAAAAGGTGAAGCCGTCTTCGAGAGCCTGCTGGCGAAAGAAGTCGGCCTTCTCGCCCGTCTGCTGGGAGCCGAAGCCGTGCAGGTACAGGATGCAGGGAGCACCGGGACGGACAGCTCGCGGGTCCGGCCGGTCGTAGCGCACGGCAAGGTGAGAAACCTCGTGGCCGTTTTCGAGGATGGGGACTCTCTCCATGGCCGGGATGTTATCCTCCCGCGCAACGCAATTTGAGTGGGCTGGGCCCCAGGAGGCGAGAAGACGATGGCGAACGGCGGGCAACGTGAGATCTCGGGCTGGCACAGCCCAATCCTGGGGCAGGACATGCCCATCGTGTCCTATGGGCACTGGGGGCATCCGCTGTTGTTGTTTCCCACGGCGGCCGCGGACTTCCTGGAAAACGAGCGCTTCGGGTTGATCGGCGCGGTTCAGCCGGCCATCGACGCCGGCCGGGTGCGGGTGTTCTCGATCAACAGCATCAACAACCAGGCCTGGATGGACGACAAGCTTCCGGTGCCCGAGCAGGGCCGCCGGCAGGCGCTCTACGCCCGGTACGTGGAGGAGGAGGTGGTCCCCTACATACGCCACGTCTGCCAGAGCCCGGCCATCCGCATTGCCACCACCGGGGCGAGCTTCGGTGCCTTCCACGCGGCCAACAGCCTCTTCCGCCGGCCGGACCTGTTCGACGGCACCATTGCCATGTCGGGCTTTTATGACCTGGGGCCGGACTATCTCAAGGGCTACAGCGACGACAACTGCTACTTCAACAACCCGGCCTGGTATCTGCCGAAGCTGGAGGGGGAGTCGCTTCATCTGCTGCAGACTTCCTCCCAGATTCACATTCTGACCGGCCAGGGGGCGTACGAGGCGCCGCATGCCTCACGCGCTCTCTCGGAGATCCTCAACAGCAAGGGAATCCCTCACGTGCTGGACGTCTGGGGGCACGACGTGTCGCACGACTGGCCCTGGTGGCGGAAGATGCTGCCGTACTCCATCGACAAGATGGGGTGGTGATCCATGGCCCGGCGTTTGATGCTGGCCGTCCTGGCGCTGTCCCTGGTTCTGGGGACGGCGGGTTTCGCCGCGGGAGCCCCGCCGGTCAAGGTCGACGTCTTCGGCTACTACTATCTGCCGGAGGAGACGGCTCCGAAGGGTTTCCAGGACATCAGCGAGCTTCACCTTTCCACCTTCGACTACAAGGATGGCAAGGAGCTGACGGTTCCTCTCTACGGCTTCATCCGCCTGAAGCCGAAGATGGTGAAGGGCAAGGAGGTCGCCGTGGACTTTCCGTTGGTGGCCCCCACTCGAAAGGAGCGCAGCCTGACGTTCACCACCAAGGAGGTGGGGGGCGTCAGCTATCGCTTCACGGGTGCGTTCACGAGGTTGGGCAACTTTCCCGAAGAGAGGCCGGAGGGCGAGGTCATTCTCAAGGGGCGCCTGACCCGGCTCCAGGGAGGCAAGGTGGCGGCCGAAAGCGAGGTCGGCGTCCACTACACCGGAGGGGATTGAGACGGCGATGCCGTGAGGCCGTACCCTTCCGCGACCAGCCGCTCAACGAGCCGGTCGGCTCCCATCGCCTCATAGGCCGTCGTCACCCCCGGGGCCGTCACGCTGCCGTCCAGGATTCCTTGCGCCACGAAGGCGGCGGGGAGGGCGGCCATCTTCTGGCCGTCATTCTCTCCTCCCAGCGTGGCGGAGGCGGTGGTGCCGTCCGGGGCGAACAGCTCGACTTTGACGAAGCCTCCGGAGTGGCCGAAGGTGGAGAGATGCCGGGCCAGCGGTGCGATGGTGGCGAGGAGGCGGCTCCCCAGGTTTGGCCCCAGGCGGGCGAGGCCGGCGAAGGAGAGGGTCGCGAGGCGCGCTTCGAAGCCTACTTTGACTCGGACTTCCTTTGCTCTCAGGAGCTTGGGGAAGAGGTCGAGCTCGGGGCTGTCCCAGTCATAGACGTCGCGAGGGCCGAAGGGTGGCGGCAGCATCACGGTCTCCCGGCCGTGGAAGCCTCGAAGCGTTCCTTGCGGTGCCGGGAAGGGGCGTCCGAGCTGGTTGACGGCGGAGCGGACGGCGGCCTCTCCCTTGGGGTTGCGGTTGCCGATGAAGAGCGTTATCCGTGCCCTTTCGACGGTGGGCAACCGCCGGGCCGCGAGGATGGCCAGGGCGCCGGAGATTCCAGGCAGTGAGGAACAGCCGACGGCGGCGGTCAGGCCGCGAGCGCGGAATTCCTGATCCCGGGCCTGCATCCTCTGGATCCATCCCCGATGGTCCGCGACGTCCACGTAATGGATTCCGGCGGCGAGGCAGGCATCAGGGAGGGCCATGGTCATGGAGGAGAACGGCCCCGTGCAGTTGACGGCCACCCGGGCGCCGGACAGTGCGCGGGCCACGGAGACCGGATCGTTCACGTCGGCCACGAGGTCCGCACGCGCCGCGTCCCTGCCGGTGATGCGTACCGGGAGGCCTGCCGCGATGAGAGCTCGCGTGGCATGCGTCCCGAAGGTGCCATAGCCCCCGAAGAGGACGATCATGGTCAAACCTCCCGGAGATCCCGCGCCACGAGAACCGCCCACAGGCTGTAGGTGACGATCGTCGTTCCCGTCGAGATCTGGAGAAGGGTGGCCGACGGCACGAACCCGGCAACGGCCAGAGCCAGGCCCGCGGCGGCCGTCGCCCAGCCTGCCAGGAGCGCCGGGGAGCCTACGAGGCCGCGCAATCGGACGTTCATCAACAGGACGCCCGCCGTGTAGAGGCCGTTCGCCACCGTCATGCCGCCTGTAAAGGCGAGCCGCTCGAAGGCGAGGAAGAGGTCCGGTGAACCGCCGGCCGCCTTCGGGAGAACCTGGATCTGGATCACGTCGCAGAGCAGATCCACGGCCATGCCTGTTGCCGTCAGGAGGAGCGCAATCTGCGGTATCGCGGACGGACTGGCCGGCAGCCGCTGGCGCAGCACGGCCAGGAAGGCGATGAGGAGCAGGGTGCAGAGCATCCAGATTCCCCATCCCACGCTCCACCCCACCGGCCGGCCCGCCAGATAGGCCATGCGCTCGGCCAGCGGTACCACCACGCTCCCCGGTTGCATGGCGAACCAGGCCACGATCAGGCCGGCCACGTGGAGGGCGACGTTGGCCCAGGCGAGCACCGAGAGAGGGCTCGGGGAGGTTCGGGGCATTTGGGAGGAGTATAGAACCTTCCTCTATGATCGCTGGAACCATGGCAACCTCAGCACGCATAGACTTCCTCGGCGGCAACGGCACCCCTTGTCCTGAAGAAGAGGGCTTCCTTCCGGTAGACTCCCGGCATGCTCCAGGTCCAGGATCTTCCCGCGCTCAATGCGGCCTTGAACGCCCTCGCCACGCTCCTGCTGGCGACGGGCTACGTGCTCATCCGGCAGCGGCGGCTCATCGCCCACCGGAACGTCATGATCGCCGCCCTCACCTGTTCGGTGCTGTTCCTCACGTCCTACCTGATCTACCACGCCCAGGTGGGGTCCAAGCACTTCCCGGGCACCGGCACGGCGCGTACGGTCTACTTCACCATCCTGATCACCCACACCGTCTTCGCGGCGACCGTGCCCTTTCTGGCCGTTCTCACCGTCGCCAGGGCGTACCGGAAACGCTGGGTCCAGCACGTCCGCATCGCCCGCTGGACGCTGCCGATCTGGCTGTACGTCTCGGTGACGGGCGTCGTGGTGTACTGGATGCTGTATCAGATGAGCTGGTGACCCATCCCTTCGCCGCCGCGGCGCGTACTTAGGGGTAGACTTGGGGTTCCTTCGTCCTATACGCAGTTGCCCGGCTTCACTTTCCAAAGGAGAGCAGAATGAAGAAAGACGACGTCAGCAGGAGAGATTTCGGAAAGCTGGCCTTCGCGGCCTTCGGTGGTGTGGTCGCCGGCTCCATGCTGGGCGGCAGTTTGCTGTCGGCCGACGAGATGAAGAAAGAGATGGCCAAGGGTGAGGCGCATGCCTGCTGCGGCCTGAACGCCTGCAAGGGCCAGGGTGCGGGCGGCGAGAACGACTGCGCCGGCCAGGGCAAGTGCTCCACCACCGAGGCCCACGGTTGCCAGGGCTCGAACGCCTGCAAGAACCAGGGCGGCGAAGGCGTGAACGACTGCAAGGGTCACGGTAGCTGCGCGGTTCCCATCAAGGGCGACGCCTGGAAGAAGGCCCGCGCCAACTACGAGGCCGCGATGACCAAGGCCGGCAAGAAGTTCGGCGCCGCCCCGGCGTCCTGCGGTACCTAGTCTGCTGACGAAATGACCGTAGGGGCGGCCCCCGGGGCCGCCCCTATTCGGAAGGAGCCCCCGATGAAGCCGCCCCGCCTCGGACACGACAACCTCGGACTGGGAGTGGGATTGCGGTCCGTCCATTTCGACTACGTCCTTCAGAACCAGCCGGAGGTGGACTGGTTCGAGATCATCAGCGAGAACTTCATCGATTCGCAGGGCCGTCCGCGCTACGTGCTCCAGCAGATCGCCGAACGCTATCCGGTCGTCATGCACGGGGTCTCGCTGTCCATTGGCTCGACCGATCCCGTGAACATCGAGTACCTGAAGAAGCTGAAGCGGCTGGCCAAGGAGATCGACGCGAAGTGGATCTCCGACCACCTGTGCTGGACCGGGGTGATGGGCCGCAACACGCACGACCTGCTCCCCGTGCCGTTCACGGAGGAGACGCTGCGCCACGTGGTCGAGCGGGTCAAGATCGTGCAGGACGTGCTGGAGCGGCCGTTCGTGCTGGAGAACCCGAGCTCCTACATCACCTTCCAGGACTCGACCATGGACGAGTGGGAGTTCGTGACCCGCATGGCCGAGGAGGCCGACTGCGGCCTGTTGCTCGACGTCAACAACGTCTACGTGTCGAGCTTCAACCACGACATGGACCCGGACCGGTTCATCCGCTCCCTGCCGCACGAGCGGATCGTCCAGTTCCATCTCGCGGGGCACACGGATTACACGACCCACCTGATCGACACGCACGACAACCACGTGACCGACCCGGTCTGGGAGCTTTACCGGACGGCCCACCAGCTCACGGGCGGTGTCTCGACGCTGCTGGAGTGGGACGCCAACATCCCGCCCTTCCCCGTGGTGCACGAGGAGGTGCTCAAGGCCAAGAAGTTCATGGGCGAGCACCTGCCGAAGCTCGATGAGGAGGCGGTCGAGGAGGCCCCCGTGCTCGTAGGGGGCGGCTCGCACGTGCCCCATCCGCTCCACCACATCCGGCCGGAGGTGGAGTGAGCGAGAACCCGGTGAGCGGTGGACCCAGGTCTCTGGAGGTGGTGCAGCGCTGGTTCCACGCCGTGGTCGCCCATCCCGGCGGAGTCGAGGGGGGCGCGGTCTCGGACGAGGCCCAGGCGCTCATCCGGCTGGACCGTGGCGAGCTGGAAGCGGTGGTGCGCCGTTCGCGCAACCTCACGGCGACCGAGCGGATGTCGATCTACGCCAACGCCTACTACTCGCGGCTGCTGGAGTGCCTGGGGGCCAACTTTCCCATGCTGAAACAGGCGCTGGGCGACGAGGTCTTCGACGGCTTCGCCTTCGAGTACCTCCAGCAATACCCGCCGAGCAGCTACACCCTGGACCACCTGGGGGCGAGCTTCGCACGGTACCTGGAAGAGACCCGGCCCGAGGATCCCGGGGACACCGAAGAGCTCAGCTGGCCCGACTTCCTCATCGACCTCGCCACCTTCGAGTGGGCGGTCGCCAAGGTGTTCGACGGCCCCGGCGTCGAGGGCAAGACCCTCCTGACCCCGGAGGCGCTTCAGGCCTTCCCTCCCGAGCGTTTCGCGGAGGCGCGGCTGGTCCCTGTGCCGTGCCTGCACGTCTTCACCTTCCGCTTCCCCATCAACGCCTACTACACGGCGGCCAGGCGGGCGGCGGAGGGTGAAGAGGTGCCGCTGCCCGAGCCCGGCGCGGAGCACGTGGCCCTGACCCGCCGCGAGTTCATCGTGCGGAGGTATCCGCTGACGGCGCCGCAACACGCCCTGCTGAGCGCGCTTCTTGCCGGGGGCACCGTCGGAGAGGCGATCAACGACGCGGCGGCCGCCAGCGATCTCGATGACGAGTCGCTGGCGGCGGAGCTGCGCGCTTGGTTCCGGTTCTGGGTGGCCGAGGGGTTTTTTCTGGCGGTTGCCTAGTCCAGAAGCTCGTAGGCCTCGACCGTCAGGAACGGCACGAAGCCACTGCTGAGCACCAAGTCGTCGAGGATCCGTGCGGCGTCGCCCAGGCGTCCCTGACCGGATCCTCCCAGAGCCGCCAGCTCCTGATCCCTGAGATCCCGGTAAAGCTCCGCCGTGATGGGGCGGCCGTCGTCCATACGGGCGCCGTGGCGCACCCATTGCCAGAGCTGGGAACGGGAGATTTCGGCGGTGGCGGCGTCTTCCATGAGGTTGCGGATGCCGACGGCGCCCTGGCCCTGGAGCCAGGAATCGAGGTATTGGAGGGCGATCGAGATGTTGGAGCGCACTCCCTCCTCGGTGATGCGGCCCCCCGGGACCTGGAAATCGAGCAGGTCGGCGGCGGATACGTCGACGTCGTCTCGCAGCACATCCTTCTGGTTCGGCCGGTCGCCGAGGACGCGGTCGAAGATCTCCTTCGCGACCGGCACGAGGTCGGGGTGGGCCACCCAGGTGCCGTCGAAGCCTTGGCGGGCCTCGCGCTCCTTGTCCTCCCGCACCTTCTCCAGGGCTCGCCGGTTGACCTCCTCGTCGCGCCGGCTGGGGATGAACGCGGCCATGCCGCCAATGGCATGGGCCCCGCGCCGGTGGCAGGTGCTCACCAGGAGGTCGGTATAGGCGCGCATGAAGGGCACGGCCATGGTGATCTGGAAGCGGTCCGGCAGCACGGCGGCGCTCTCGGGGAACTTGCGGAGGATGCTGAAGATGTAGTCCCACCGGCCGGCGTTCAAGCCGGCGGCGTGGTCGCGCAGCTCCCAGAGGATCTCGTCCATCTCGAAGGCTGCGGTGAGGGTCTCGATGAGCACGGTCGCGCGGAGGGTGCCGCGCGGGAGCCCGAGCCAGTCCTGGGCCTCCTCGAAGGCGCGGTTCCAGAGCTGGGCCTCGAGGTGGCTCTCGAGCTTGGGCAAGTAGAAGTAGGGGCCGCTGCCGCGCTTCAGCAGCTCCGCGGCGTTGTGGAAGACGTAGAGGCCGAAGTCGAACAAGCTGGCGGACACGGGGACGCCGTCGATCGTGGCATGCCGCTCCGGCAGGTGCCAGCCGCGCGGGCGGACGAGCAGGGTGGCGGTGCGGTCCGCGAGCCGGTACTCCTTCCCCTCGGGGCTCCGGTAGTCGATCTGGCGCCGGACGGCGTCCATGAGGTTCGCCTGCCCCTCGACGACGTTCTCCCAGGTGGGGGAGAGCGAGTCCTCGAAGTCGGCCATGAAGACGCTGGCCCCCGAGTTGAGGGCGTTGATCATCATCTTGCGCTCCACGGGGCCGGTGATCTCGACCCGGCGGTCCTGGAGGTCCGGGGGCGCCGGAGCCACGGTCCAATCCGACTGGCGGATGGCTTGCGTGTGCTCGGAAAAGCCCGGCTCGATCCCCCGGGCGAAGTCTTCCTGGCGCTGGGCCCGCCGGCACAGCAGGTCGTCCCGGGCCACCCCGAGGCGTTCCTGGAGATCGGCCACGAAGGCCAGCGCTTCCGGTGTGAGGACTCGGTCGCGCGAGGCCGTCTCCGGCCCCGCGATACGGATTTCCATGGCCATGGTGTTCCTCCCTCCCTTCAGCTCGCCTGCGCCTCCTGGAACTGCTCCTCCTCGGTCGAGCCGTGGAGGGCCGTGGTGGACGCGTGGCCGCTGGTGACGGTCTGGGCCACGAGGTCGAAGTAGCCGGTGCCCACGAAGCTCTGGTGCTTGACGGCCCGGTAGCCCGCCAGCCGCTCGTTCTCGAACTCCCGCTCCTGGAGCCGGGAGTAGGCCGTCATGCCGGTCTCCTTGTAGGCGCGGGCGAGCTCGAACATGCCGAGGTTCAGGGCGTGGAAGCCGGCCAGGGTGACGAACTGGTACTTGTAGCCCATGGCGCCCAGCTCGCGCTGGAACTTGGCGATGGTGGCCGGGTCGAGCCGCTGCTTCCAGTTGAAGGAGGGCGAGCAGTTGTAGGCCAGGAGCTTGCCTGGGTACTTGTCGTGGACGGCTTCGGCGAAGCGGCGGGCCTCGTCGAGGTCCGGATGGGCGGTTTCGCACCACAGCATGTCCGCCCAGCGGGCATAGGCCAGGCCCCGGTTGATGGCCGCGTCGAGGCCGCCCCGGTAGGTGTAGAACCCCTCGTAGGTGCGCTCGCTGCCGAGGAACTCGGCGTCGCGGGGATCGACGTCGCTGGTGATGAGGTTGGCGCTGTTGGCGTCGGTGCGGGCGATGACGAGGGTGGACACGCCCAGGACGTCGGCCGCCAGGCGAGCCGAGGCGAGCTTCTGCTCGAATTCCAGGATGGGGACCAGAACCTTGCCGCCCATGTGGCCGCATTTCTTGGCCGAGGAGAGCTGATCTTCGAAGTGAACGCCGGCCGCTCCGGCGTCGATCATGTCCTTCATCAGCTCGAAGGCGTTCAAGTTGCCGCCGAAGCCGGCCTCGGCGTCGGCCACCATGGGCACGAGCCAATCGGGACCGTTATGCCCGTCGGCGTGCTGGATCTGGTCGGCGCGGCGCAGGGCCTTGTTGATCCGCCGCACCAGGGAGGGCACGCTGTTGGCGGGATAGAGGCTCTGGTCGGGGTAGACCTCGCCGGCCTCGTTGGCGTCTCCGGCCACCTGCCAGCCGCTGACGTAGATCGACTGCAGCCCGGCCTGAACCATCTGGATGGCCTGGTTGCCGGTCATCGCGCCCAGGGCGGGCACGTAATCCTCGCTGTTGAGGAGATCCCAGAGGCGCTGGGCACCCCGTTGCGCCAGGGTGTATTCAATGGGGAAGCTGCCCGCCAGCCGGTTGACGTCCTCGGCGGTATAGGCCCGGTCGATCCCCTTCCAGCGTGGATGGGTCCAATCTTGAGTGCTTTTTTCTTGGGCGACCTTCGCGTGCTCGGCCATACATCCTCCCTCTCTTCTTGAGGTTTTGCCGCAGCGCGATGCCGCGACGCGGCAAAGCCATGGTACCAGATTCCCTGTGCGAAAAGCGCGCCAATTTCGTCCTCGAAAGGAGACCCACCGTCCGGGAATGCGTGCGGAAGGTGTATGTCTCCTGGAGAGGGTCGCCACGGCTTGGTGAGGGTCGCCGCGAGCCGGCGAGGGTCTCCACGGCTTGGCAAGGGTCGCCACGGGCTGGCGAGGGTCACCACGGGCTGGCGAGGGTCACCACGGCTTGGCGAGACTCGCCACGAATTGGCGAAGGTCGCCAGCCGCCGGCTAGGTTGGTTCCGCTCTGGGAAAGCTCAGCCCAACGTTCGAAGGCGAAATGTTACTCCACCCGGAACAGCGGCGCCTGGACCTCCGCGGTTTCCGCCGTCGTCGGCTCGTCGGTGCCGTCGCTCTCTTCGACGTCTGGCGGCAATTCGCTCTCCGCCGCCTCCAGGGCATGGGGCTCGGCGGAGAAGGCGGCGAGCTCCTCGCTCTCGTCTTCCCCGTCCGCCAGGATCTCCTCCGGCGTGCGCAGGGGTGGCAGGTAGACGTAGCGCCCAAGGCCGCGGTGAAACTGGATGCCGGGGGCGGATTCGCGCGAGGCGCGGAGCTGGTTGATCTTGGAGTCGAGGTCGTCGATGAAGTGGAGGGCCAGGGCCTCGGGCGTCATGGGCTCCACGGGGGAGGCGAACTCCTTCTTGCCCTGGTGGGAGAGGACCATGTGCTCCAGCAGCAGCCGCAGATCGCGGGGGAAGCCCTCGATGGCGGCACAGCGCTCGATCAGCAGGTCGCGGCCCATGACCACGTGGCCGACCAGGCGCCCTTCGAGCGTGTAGTCGTTGGCGGGCATGGCCCCCAGCTCGATCAGCTTGCCGAGGTCGTGGAACAGGACGCCGATCAGCACGAGGTCGCGGTCGAGGTCCCGGTAGTGGCTGCAGACGAGCCGGCCGAGCTCGGCCATGGAAACGACGTGCTCCAGGAGGCCGCCGCGGTAGGCATGGTGCATGGCCTTGGCCGCCGGATGCTCGCGCAGGGCCTTGCCGTGGATGGCGAGGGTCTCGGCCGCCAGGCGGCGCAGGACGGGCCGCTCCACGTCTTCGGAGAGCAGGCGCTCCAGTCGCCGCCAGAGATCATCGATGTCCTCCCGTGTGGACGGGATGAGCTTCGATTCGTCGAACCCGTAGTGGCGGTCGCCCTCGGAAGCTTCGCGGCAGTCGTCGATGGTGAGCTGGAGCTGGTCGCGGTAATTCTTGACCGAGCCGCGGAAGGCGATGAACTGGTGAGGCTCGACGCGGGCGCTCAAAGCCGGGCTGTCGGACCAGACCTTGGCGATCATGGAGCCGCTGGCGTCCGCGACCTCCATGTCGAGGAAGCTCTTGTTGTTGCGGTCCTGGCGCGTCTCCTTCTTGGTGAGGAGCGCGAAGCCCTGGACGCTGTCGCCGGCTTCCCAGGTACGGATCGGTTGATTGCGGAGGATCTTCGGCATGGGTCCCGCCATAGTAGTCTGTCAATCGGCCCGTGCCAACCGGGAGGCGCCGGATGCCCCCCACCCCATGGCACCGGGAATGCAGAAAGGCCGCACGTGAGACATTGGATCAAGCTCTTCCTTCTCCTCTTCCTCGTATTCGCCGTGTCCCTGTCGCACCCCTCGCGGTTGCGGGCCCAGGATCTCCAGGAGAACGATTCCAGCCTCTGGCCGGAGGCGGAGCGGGCGTTCCTGCAAGACGGCCCGGCTCTGCTCCTCACCCCTGAGCAGCGCACGGAGCTGCGGGGCTTGAGCCAGGAGGCGCGGGCGCTCTGGATCAAGGAATTCCTGGCCAAAGACCCCGTGCCGGAGACTCCCGCCAACGAGCTGGCGGACGGTGTGGCCCGGCGCTGGAAGCTGGCCCAGGACCAGTTCGTCTCGCCGCGGGACGTGCGGGCGCAGCTCCTGTTCCTGAATGGGGCGCCCTCCGACCGGCTGGTGGTGGACTGCGCGGCGGTCTTCAAGCCGCTGGAGGTCTGGAGCTACCCGGTGGGGACCGCTCCGGACGGCAAGCCGATCGAGCGCGGGGTGGTCGTCTACAGCCCCGGCAAGGGAGAGGCCTACCGGCTCTGGATTCCCAGCGATTCCAAGCGGCAGCTCTACACGCCGCTCATGGAGTACTGGCTGGAGCAGTGGGAAGAGCTGCGGGGGAGGATCCGTGCCGTACGCTTCGACCTTCAGAACTGCAAGGAGGCCCGGAAGGTCGACGAGGCCACGGGCGTGCCGGGCCTCACGGGTGCGCTGGAGGGGAAGGGCCGCCGGGTTCAGCCCAAGGACAACGCCTCGTACCTGGAGCCTCCCAAGGATCTCGCCCGCTGGGCGCGCCTGGCCGCGGCGACGGAGCTGCCGCCGCTGGCCGCCGAGCTGAAGGTGGAGAGAGTGGAGCTTCAGTTTCCTGAAAAGGATGGGCAGCGCCTGGTCACCCGCGCCGTGGTGGCGCTCCCGGCGGACGCGGGGTTCAAGCCGTCGGAAGATGCCAAGCCCCTGGTCAAGCTCATCGTCGAAGGGCTGATCGAGGCGGACGAAAAGAGCTTCCAGGACTTCCGGATGCGTTTCCAGGTGCCGCTTCCCCAGAAGGGGGAGCCGGTGGTGCTGGCGATCGACCAGTCGTTGCGGCCCAAGGCGAATTACGTGATGCGTCTGAAGATCCGCGACGAGACGAGCGGCGCCGAGGCGTGGATTTCGCGCGGCTTCCGGGTTCCTGCGGAGGCGATACCCGTGCCGATGCCCGTCTCCGCGGAGGCTCCGATCAAGGGAGAGCTGATCCCCGTGACCACGTCCGCGGGCGCGGACAGCCTGCTCCTGTTGCCTCCGGCGGACGACATCCTGCTGGGGCTGTGGCGGGCCGAGGCGCTGGTCACCGGCGAGCGCATCCAGAAGGTCACCTTCCTGGTGGACGGCAAGCCTCAGCTCACCACGTCGAAGAAACCGTTCACGGCCGAGGTGCGCCTCGAGCGCTACCCCACGGAGCAGACGGTGCGCGCCGAGGGGTACGACGCCGAGGGGAAGCTGGTGGTGTCGGACGAGGTGATCCTCAACCAGCCGCGCGGCGCGCTCAACGTACGCATCGTGTCCCCCTCCAAGGGGACCAAGGTCTCGGGCAAGATCCGGGCGCGCGCCGAGGTGGTGGTGCCGGACGGCCGGCGGGTCAAGTCGATGGAGTTCCGGATCAACGACGATACGGTGGCCACGCTCACCACGGCCCCCTGGGAGACCGAGATCACGGTGCCGCCGGACGGCGACCTGGTCTACCTGACGGTGGTGGTCACGCTCGACGACGCCAGCACGGCCGAGGCCGTGCGGTACCTGCGGTCCCCCCAGTTCGTCTCGGAGGTGGAGGTCAACCTGGTCGAGCTGTACGTGGCGGTGACGGACCGCTCCGGCGATCTCGTGACGGACTTGACCCAGGCGGACTTCGAGGTCACCGAGTCGGCCAAGAAGCAGGAGATCGTCAAGTTCGAGCTGGTCCAGAACCTGCCGCTCACCCTCGGCGTGCTGCTCGACACCTCGGGCTCCATGGCCGGCTCCATGGTGGAGACGCTGAAGGCGGCCACCGGCTTCCTCGAAAGCGTCATGCGCCCCAAGGACCGGGCCTTCGCCGTGAGCTTCGCCCGCCGGCCGAGCCTGATCATGCCGCCCACGGACGACGTGGGTGCGGTGGTCCAGGCCATCGAGGGGCTCCAGGCGGTGGGCGACACCGCCCTCCACGACGCCCTGGTGCACACCCTCTACTACTTCCGGGGCGTCCAGGGGCAGCGGGCCCTGGTGCTGCTCTCGGACGGCGACGACAACGCGAGCTACATCAACTACAAGGACGTCATCGAGTACGCCAAGAGGAGTGGCGTGGCCATCTACACGATCGGCCTCAACATCGCCATGTTCGAAACGGGGATCCGCGGCAAGCTGGGCGAGCTGGCCGAGGCGACGGGCGGCCGAACGTTCTTCACCAGCAAACCCGAGGAGCTGCAGAACATCTACAAGCAGATCGAGACCGAGCTGCGGAGCCGCTACCTCGTGGCCTACAACTCGAACGACGCCAGCGCGGTGCCGGGTTTCCGCCCCGTGGAGGTGAAGGTGAAGAAGGGGGGATTGAAGGCCCGTACGGCTCGGGGGTACTACCCGTGAGACGACGGGGAAGGCGTTTCGTAGGGGTCCTCCTTCTCCTTTTCGCGCTTCCATCTTTCGCCCAGTCCGACCCCACCCTCTGGCCGGAGCCGCAGCGGGCTTTCTACCAGGACGGCCCGGGCCTCTTGCTGTCGGCGGAGGAGCGGAGCGAGATCCTGGGGGTCGACGAGGCCGGACGCGAGCGGCTGATCCAGGAATTCCTCGAACGCGATCCTCTTCCCGAGACGCCCGAGAACGAGCTGCGGACGGGCATCGAGCGCCGGATGCGCCTCGTGGCCCAGGAGCTCCCTTCGCCGCGGGACGCCCGGGCGGAGCTCCTCTTCCTGCGCGGCCGGCCCGTCGAGCGCCTGGTGGTGGACTGCGCCGCCGCCTTCCGACCGCTGGAGGTCTGGGCCTACCGGGGCGCGAGCGGTGAGGTGAAGGATCTCGTGCTCTTCCGCCCCTCGGCCGGCGAGCCGTTCCGCCTCTGGCTGCCCATCGACTCCAAGCGCGCCCTCTACACCAGCGAGATGCAGTTCTGGCTCGCCCAGTGGGACCTGCTGCGCCTGCCGCTCAAGAAGCGGATCGACCGCTTCTTCTGCCCGGACTCGGTGCGGGTGGACGCCGCCACCGGCTTGGACGGCCTGGGCGTGCCGGTCAAGGGGGCCAATGCCGACTACGCGGCGGAGGACCGGCCGGAGAAGCAGGCGGGGCCGGAGACGGGGTCGACTGGACCGGATTTCCGCTGGGTCCGCCCCGAGGACCGGATCGTGCTGCTCTGGGGACGGGCGGATCTCGCGGCCTGGGCCCGTGAGGCGGCGGCCACCGTGCTGCCGCCGGCTCCGGAGGCCCTGGAAGCCGGCACGCTGGACGTGGACTTCCCCCGCCGCCAGGGGCAGCGCCTGCTCGCCCGTTTCCTGGTGACCCTGCCGTCGGCGTCCGGTATGGCGGGCCCGGTGGGCAAAGACGGCAAACCGCGCGTGCGTCTGGCGGTCAACGGCGTGCTGGAGCGCGAGGGCGAGGTCTTCGAGGACTTCCGGGTCCGTTACCAGATCGCACCGCCGGCGTCCGGAACCCCCGCCGCCCTGCTCCTGGAGCGCGCCGTACGCCCGGGCCAGAGCTTCGTGTTGCGGCTGAAGGTCAAGGACGAGGCGAGCGGCGCCGAGGTGCGGCTGGCCCGTGGGTTCCACGTGCCGGGTGGCCCGGAGAGGACTCTTCCCACCGAGCTGGTGGCGGCCGCCGTGGGCGGCGAAGCCGTGCGTTCCGGTGTGACGGGGCCGGACACCCTGCTCCTCCTGCCGCCGCCCGCCGAGGTGCTGCTGGGCGTCTGGCGGGCGGAAACGGTGGTCTCGGGCGACCGCATCGGCAAGGTGGTCTTCCTGCTGGACGGCCAGCCCCAGCTCACGCGCACCCGGCCGCCCTACTCGGCGGAGATGCGGCTCGCCGATTCTCCCCGCGAGCAGGTGGTGCGCGTAGAGGGGTATGACGCGGCGGGCGAGCTGGTGGCCTGGGACCAGCTGGTGGTCAACCAGGCCCGGGGGCGCTTCCGGGTACTGATCACCGACCCCCGGCGGGGTGGACGGGCCAGCGGCAAGACCGTCGCCCGGGCCGAGGTGGTGGTGCCCGAGGAGCGGCGCGTCGAGAGCGTCGAATTCAAAGTCAACGACCGGGTGGCCGCCACTCTCACCCAGCCCCCCTGGCAGCACGAGATCCAGGTGCCGGCCGAAGGCGACCTCGCCTACCTCACGGTGACGGCGCGGCTGGACGACGGCTCCCAGGCCGAGGACGTGCGCTTCCTGCGGGCACCGGCCAACCTCGGCGAGGTCGAGGTCGATCTCGTCGAGCTGTTCGCCGCGGCCCTGGACGGCTCCGGCCACCCGGTGCGGGGCCTGCCGGCCTCCGACTTCGAGGTGCTGGAGGCGGGCAAGCCGCAGAAGATCGTGCGCTTCGAGCAGGTGGACGACCTGCCGCTCTCCCTGGGCATCGCCATCGACACCTCCTTCTCCATGGTGTCCTCGCTCGCCGAGGCGCAGCGGGCCGCCGCCGGCTTCGTCCAGAAGCTGCTCCAGCGGGACGACCGCTGCTTCGTGCTCCAGTTCGGCGGCCGGCCGGAGCTGCTCATGCCGCCGGTGGACGACGCCGAGGCCGCCGCCCTGGCGCTCGAAGGGTTGAGCGCGTTCGGCCGCACCACCCTCTACGACGCCATCCTCACCTCGCTCTACTACTTCCGCGCCGAGCGGGGGCAGCGGGCCCTGGTGCTGCTGACGGACGGCGAGGACACCGCGAGCAGCACCACCTGGGAGGACGCCCTGGGCCTACGCGAAGAGGAGCGGCGTGACGATCTACACGATCGGCCTCGGCAACGGGTCCCCGGGGGAAGCTCGAGGAGCTGGCCGCGGCCACGGGCGGCCGGGCCTTCTTCATCGAGCGGGCCGACGAGCTGTCGAACGTCTACGGCCAGATCGGCGAGGAGCTGCGCAGCCGCTACCTCCTCACCTACAGCTCCGACCACCCGGCGGACGTCAACGGGTTCCGGCCCGTGGAGGTGAAGATCCGCAAGGGGCTCAAGGCGCGGGTGTCGCGAGGAACGTACCCGTAAGGCCCCCCGCCCCGTTTCGCGATACCATGCCGGCCATGCTGATCGGCCGGCAGGCGCCCGTCACCACCCTGCTCCTCGTCCTCATCGGGATCGTGTTCCTGGCGGAGACGCTGTTGGGCGGATCGACCGATCCCCGGGTGCTGCTGACCCTGGGAGCGAACTTCCCGCCTCTGGTCCTGGGCTCCCACCAGTACTGGCGTCTGGTGGCCAGCATGTTCCTCCACATCGGCTTCGTGCACCTGCTGGTGAACGGCTGGGCTCTTCTGCAGCTGGGCGCCCTGTTCGAGCTGATCCTCGGCTCCCGCAAGCTCCTGCTGGTGTACTTCGTGAGCGGCATCGCCGGCTCCCTCGCCAGCGTGATGTTCACCCAGTCGCTGTCGGCCGGTGCGTCGGGGGCCATCTTCGGCGTGATGGGTGCCCTCATCGCCTTCCTCCTCAAGCGGCGCCAGCTCCTCACCCCTCAGGCCAAGGGGCTGCTCTCCCAGCTCGTGGGCTGGGCGGCGATCAACGTCTTCCTCGGTTTCTCCATTCCGGGCATCGACAACGCCGCCCACCTTGGGGGGCTGCACCGCCGGGCTCCTGCTGGGTTTGGGCCTGCGGGAGCGCCCCCGGCCGTCCCTGGGATATGAGCCGGTTGGACCCTCCGGGGAATTCTGAGGGGCGGTCGTAGCGGTTTGTTACAATAAGGTGCCGGGCGAGGTCTTCGCCCGCCATCTGTTCCACCCGTACAGAATCCCCTGGATCCGGAGGTCAAGCCGAATGGCTGCACGACGCATGATGAACCGCCTCTACTACTTCACCATCGAGGATGAGAGCATCCTCGTCGGAGGCGTTCGCCCAGTTGGACAAGGAGGTCTACGCGATCACCTACAAGGTCGCCGGCACGGAGGACGTCTTCGTGACCACCAGCGAGACCAAGGACGCGATGGACCGCCACGACATCCCCTACAACCTGCTGGCGGAGGAAGACGGAGCCAAGATCGCCCTCTACCACTCGCCGCTGTCGCGCGAGGAGCTGGCCGACTACGAGGACGCCGTCAAGGCGCTCGCCCTGGCCTACCGCGCCATCGCCGTGGCCTGCGTGGGGGTCAACGGCGAGTCGAACCTGGGCTTCGACCTCTCGAACGGCTCCAAGAGCTACACCTACTTCACGGCTCCCGCCGGCCACACCTTCATCTGGCGCCTGTTCCGCGAGCGCGACGAGGCGGTCGAGTTCCTCTCCAAGCTGACGGCGGGCGAGAAGAAGGCCATCGAGTGGGCGGAGTCGATCCCGCTCGATCTCCACCAAGGAGCTGAAGTCGTACCATTGAGCCGCTCTTCCCGTAAGCACCGGAGCCGGGTCTGACCACACTCCCTCTCTCGAGCCTACCTACAGCGTCGCCGCAGCTCTGCGGGGAGGTCCGCGACTTCCTGGGCGAGGCGTTCCCCTCCGTGTGGGTGGTGGGCGAGGCGCAGCGCGTGCGGCCGAGCGCCCGCGGGCACCTCTACTTCGAGCTGGTGGAGAAGGGCGAGCGCGACGAGATCGTCGGCAAGCTCGACGCGGTGATCTGGAAGAGGGACGCCGTCAGGGTCCAGCGCGTGCTCTCGGCGCTCGTCGCAGCGGCTCGACGGACGGGGTCCAGATCCGCTGCCGGGGCGGCCTCGACTTCTACGCCCCCGGCGGCCGGCTCCAGCTCTGCGTGCGCGAGGTGGACCCGGCCTTCACCCTGGGCCTGCTGGAGCGGCGGCGGCGGGAGACCCTGGCCGCCCTGGCCGCCGCGGGCCTCATGGAGCGCAACCGCGGGCTGCCGCTGGCGGACCTGCCGCTCTCGATCGCCCTGGTCACCTCGCACGGCAGCGCCGCCTACCACGACTTCCTCTCGGGCTTGCCGAGAGCGGCTACGGCTTCCGGGTGATCTTCGTCCACGCCGCCATGCAGGGGAAGGAGGCGGAGCGGGAGATGGTCTCGGCCCTCGTCGTCTCTGGCCGGCCTGCCGATCGACTGCGCCGTGCTGATCCGCGGCGGCGGCTCGCGCACGGACCTGGCGGCGTTCGACAGCCGGGTCGATCGCCGAGGCCATCGCGCTGGCGCCGTTCCCGGTCCTCACCGGGCTGGGGCACGAGATCGACCGTCGCCATCGCCGACCTGGTCGCCCACACGGCGTTCAAGACCCCCACCAAGGCGGCCGAGTTCCTGGTCGAGCGCGTGGCCGTCGGCCGACCAGGCGGTCGACGGAGCTGCGGCGCCGGCTGCTGCGCGAGGCCCTGGAGCCGCTGCGCTCCAGCCGCGAGGCCCTGGGGCGGGCGGAACGGGGAGTCAGCCTGGCCCGCATGCGGCTGGCCGCCGCCGGCGACCGGATCGAGGAGCATGCCCGCGCCCTGGCCCGCCTGGGCAAGAGCGCCCTGCGCGCCGCCGAACGCCGGCAGGACGCCGTGCGCGGCCGCCTGATCGAGCTGACGCCCCGCCGGCTCGAAGCGGCCGAACGGGAGCGCGTCCGGCTGGGCGGGCGGATCGCCGGCTCGGGGCGCGCCAGGTGCGGGAAGCCGCCGCGACGCTCCAGGGGATCGAGCGCCTGACGCTCCAGCTCGCCCCGGAGCGCACCCTGGAACGGGGCTTCAGCCTGACACGGGACGCCGCCGGGCGGACCCTGCGCCACCCGGGCGACGCCAGGCCCGGAGACCTCATCACCACCCGCCTCGCCGGGGGAGACTTGCAGAGCCGAGTGGAGGAATCATGAGTGAGCCGAATACCAACGGGACCGCCGAGGCCAACCCGAGCTTCCGCGAGGCCATGGACGAGTTGGAAGGGATCCTCGAGCGGATCGAGGGCGAAGAGATCGACATCGACCGCCTGGCCGAGGAGCTGCGCCGCGCCGCCCAGCTCCTCGACCTCTGCCGGGGGAAGATCCGCAAGGCCGAGGTCGAGGTCACCCAGATCGTGCAGAGCCTGGAAGGGGACGACGAGGGCTGAGGCCCGTCCCGTATACCTTCCGGTATAATCCGCACCGGATTTTTCGCCAAAACCGTAGGGAGAAAAGCATGAAGCGTTTCCTCAGCCTCAGTCTGCTCGTCACCGGCCTGGCGGTCACCGCCCTCACGGCGGTCACCTCGTACGCCGGTCCGGCTCCGGAACGGCCGCTGGCCGCCGCGGACCTCGGTGGCCCCGGCCGCATTCTGGCCTTGAAGGGCCTTGTTTCCGGCGGCTCGCGCACGTCCGGCCTGGCGCTCGCCAACCTCGCCGGCGCCGGCGCGCACTGTTCTGTGAGCCTGGAGGACGCCGAAGGCAAGTCCCTGGGCGAGGTCGCCGTGACCCTGGCGCCGCGGGCGCACCGCTACCTTGGCGACCTCTTCGCCGGCCGCGGGGAGATTGCCGGAGCCCGCGCGGAAGTGAGTTGCGACCGCGCCTTCTACGCCTTCGCCGTGATTCCCGACCAGGAGACGGGCGACGTGGCCGTGGTCGACTCCTCGCTCATCGTGGAGACCAAGGCGGTGACGCCGTGCACGGCGGCCGGCGGCCCCCGGGTGGTCTGCTTCGACTCCAAGGGGATCGTCCACCAGCCTACGCCGGGTGAGCCGGTCAAGCGCGTCACCTTCCCCGTGCCGGTGAACACCTACGGCCGGATCAAGATGTCGCTCGACATCACCGTGGGAGCGTTCTACAAGCCCGATCCGGACGCCAAGCACCTCATCTACTGGTTCGTGCTGAACAAGAACCTCGACATGATCGGCATGCTGTACTTCCGCGGCCCCGACGCCTACACGGCCCTCTCCCGCTACGGCATCGGCCTGACCCACCCCCAGAAGATCAAGCTGGTCAAGCCCTTCAAGGCGGTCCCGGGCCGCACCTACCGGTGCGAGAACGACCTCGACATGGCCAAGGGGACGATCACCATCACCGTCACCGACACGGACTCGGGCGACAAGGTGGTCTTGAGCGGCCGGGCCAACGTCCGCCAGCTGGCCACCAAGACGAACGACAAGCTGGTCCTCGACATGGCCTTCCCCGAGGGGAAGACGCCGGACGAGGTGCCCTCCTACAACTGGGTCTACAAGGACGTCCACGTGGAGGCCATTCCGAAGTAAGGTGGGGGATTTCTTGACACACTGCGGCATAGATCCCTAGGATGGCCGCATGAGCGTCATCGAAGCCCCAACCCAAACGGAAAAGACTGTCCAGGCCGGCACGCCGCCCGGCGTGCTGGCTTATGAAGACGGGATCGCCTGGCTCCGCCTCGACGATCCCGGCAAGAAGGTCAACACCCTTTCGACCCGCCTCTTCGCCTGGTTCGAGGAGCAGGTCGCCCGCGTCGAGCGCGAACGCCCCGAAGGCCTCGTCATCTTCTCCGGCAAGCCGGACGGCTTCGTGGCCGGGGCGGACCTCGAAGAGCTGCTCGCGGTTTCCGACAAAGACTCCCTGATCGCCATGCTGCAGCGCGGCCATGACCTCATGGAGCGCTTGGCGGCGTTGCCGTTTCCCACGGTCGCCGCCATCCACGGCGCCTGCCTGGGCGGCGGCCTGGAGCTGGCGCTGGCCTGCCGGTACCGGGTGGCGACGGAGCATCCCAAGACCAAGCTGGGCCTCCCCGAGGTGCAGCTCGGGCTGATCCCCGGCCTCGGCGGCACCCAGCGCCTGCCCCGCCTGATCGGCGTCCCCGACGCCCTCGACCTGATCCTCACCGGCAAGCAGGTGGACGCCCGCAAGGCGAAGAAGCTGGGCCTGGTGGACGACACCTGCCACCCCGCCGACCTGCGGGCCGCGGCGGAGAAAGCCATCCGGGGGCGCGGCAAGAACAAGAAGAAGGAAAAGAAGAAGCCCTTCGCCTCCCGGGCCGGCGATTTCCTCGCCCGCTCGCCCTTGGGCGGCCCCATGGTGTGGGACAAGGCCAGGCCGGAGTGATGGCGAAGACCGGCGGCCACTACCCGGCGCCGCTGGTGGCGGTCGACATCGTCCGCGACGGGCTGAAGCTCCCCCTCCGCCGCGCCCTGGACCTCGAAGCCGGCGCCTTCTCCGAGCTGGTGGTCTCCGACACCGCCAAGAGCCTGATCTCCATCTTCTTCACCAAGAACGACGTCGAGGCCCGGGCGGCGAAGATCGCGAAGAAGGCCCGCCCGGTCGAAACCGTGGGCGTGCTGGGCGCCGGCTTCATGGGCGCCGGCATCGCCCAGGTGCTCGCCTACAAGGGCCTGCCCATCATCCTCAAGGACCGCGACCTGCCGTCCGTGGGCCGGGGCTACGGCTTCTGCCGGCAGCAGTTCCGCGAGCTGGTGAAGCGCCGCCGGCTGAGCGACGCCGCGGCCAAGAACGCCCTGGGGCGCATCCTGCCGCACGGTCGACTATGCCGCTCTGCGGCACGTGGACTTCGTCGTCGAGGCCGTGTTCGAGGATCTGGAGGTCAAGCAGCGAACGTGCATCCGCGAGACGGAAGCCGCGGCGGTGACTACCGGGAGAGGGCTGATCTTCGCCTCCAACACCTCCTCGATCCCCATCGCCAAGCTGGCCGAGGCGAGCCGCCGGCCGGAGAACGTGGTGGGCATGCACTTCTTCAGCCCCGTGGCCAAGATGCCGCTCCTGGAGATCATCCGCCACCCCGGCACCTCGCGAGGAGACCCTCGCCACCATCGTCGAGGTCGGCCGCAAGATGGGCAAGACGGTGATCGTGGTCAACGACGGCCCGGGCTTCTTCACCAGCCGGGTGCTCGGCACCATGCTCAACGAGGCGGCCTGGATGCTGGCCGAGGGCGCGAGCATCGAGCAGGTCGACCGTGCCATGACCCGCTGGGGCTGGCCGGTCGGCCCGTTCGCCCTGATGGACGAGGTGGGGCTCGACGTGGGCGCCCACGTGGGCGAGATGCTGCAGGACGCGCTGGGCGACCGCGTGGCCCCGCCGCCGATCTTCGCAGAAGATGATCGACGACAAGCGACTCGGCCGCAAGGCCAAGCGCGGCTTCTACCTCTACGAAGAGGACGGGAAGGGGAAGAAGGGCGAGAAGCAGGTCGACCCGGCCGTCTACCGCCTGCTCGACTGGCAGGACGACGCCCGTCTCCGGACCAGGAGATCGTCGAGCGCTGCTGGCTCCAGATGCTCAACGAGACCGCCCGCTGCATGGAGGAGGGGATCATCACCAACCCGGCGGACGTCGACATCGGCGTCATCTTCGGCTTCGGCTTCCCCCCCTTCCGCGGCGGCCTGCTGCGCGAGGCGGACCGGCATGGGCCTCCCCTGGGTGGTGGAGACGCTCGACGCGCTACGCCGACCAGCTACGGCGACCGGCTGCGGCCGGCGGAGCTGCTGCGCGAGATGGCCCGGCGGGGGGAGAAGTTCTACAAGTAAAAGGACCTCAAGGACACCAGGGACGGCAAGGACGCTTGAGGAGAGACGCGTTGCCCGTCCCTGAAGCCCTTGGTGTCCTTGGGGTCCTTGCCTTCCGGGAGGGCCGGGGGGGGGGTGAGGGCTTATAATTGAAGGAACGCCGTAAACAAAGGAGGGCAGCCCCCGTGAAGCCCCCGGCCTCCAGAATCTTGCCGCCCCCGAAGCGGCCGCCCACCTCCCGCAGCCTGCGGGTCTACGCTTTCGATCCCAGCTTCAACTGGCAGCTCGATACCGCCGTCCTGAACCGGATGACGCTGGACGTGCCCTGGGAGGGGCTGGAGCCCGGGCCGGTCGGCGAGTACCTGGAGGTGGTCGACGTCGATCCGGCGAGCGGCTGCTGCTACGCGCCGGTGGATCTCAATGATCCCAACGTCCTGGCCATGGACGGCCTCGACCCGGCCGAGGGGGATCCGCAGTTCCACCAGCAGATGGTCTACGCGGTCGCCATGACCACCATCCGCAACTTCGAGCGGGCGCTTGGGCCGCCGGGTCTTCTGGTCCGAGGCCGGGCCGGAGCAGGACTACGCGTCGGCGTGCGGCGCCTGCGCATCTACCCGCACGCCCTGCGCGAGGCCAACGCCTACTACAGCCCGCAGAAGAAGGCCCTGCTCTTCGGCTACTTCCCGGCCTCGACCACGGACCCGGGGCACAACCTGCCGGGCGGCACGGTGTTCACCTGCCTGTCGCACGACATCATCGCCCACGAGACCACCCACGCCCTGCTCGACGGCCTGCACCGCCGCTTCATCGAGCCCAGCAACCCGGACGTCCTGGCCTTCCACGAGGCGTTCGCCGACATCGTGGCCCTGTTCCAGCACTTCTCCTTCCCCGAGGTGCTGCGCCACCAGATCGCCCGCACGCGGGGCGACCTCGCCTCGCAGAACCTGCTGGCGGCGCTGGCCCACCAGTTCGGCCAGGCCATCGGCAGCTACGGCGCCCTGCGCGACGCCATCGGGACGATCGATCCGGAGACCCGGCAGTGGCGGCCCAAGGAGCCGGACCCGGTGGATCTCCAGACCACCCGCGAGCCGCACGCCCGCGGCGCCATCCTGGTGGCGGCGGTGTTCGACGCCTTCCTCTCCATCTACAAATCGCGCATCGCCGACCTGCTGCGCATCGCCACCGGCGGCACGGGCGTGCTGCCGGCGGGGGCCATCCACCCCGACCTCGTCGACCGCCTGGCCCGCGAGGCGTCGGCACCGCCGCCCACCTCCTCAACATGTGCATCCGCGCCCTCGACTACTGCCCGCCGGTGGACATGGACTTCGGCGACTACCTGCGGGCACTGATCACCGCGGACCGCGACCTCGTGCCCGACGACGAGAGGCGCTACCGGATCTCCATCATCGAGGCCTTCCGGCGCCGCGGCATCTATCCCCAGGGGGTGCGCAGCCTCTCGGCCGAGAGCCTCTGTTGGGCCGGGCCCGACGCGGAGGACATGCCCAAGTTCCAGGCGTTGCTCCCCCAGGCCGGGTACCTCGCGAGCCTCCAGCCCGAGTGGTCGCTCTCGTCGGACCGCAAGGATGCCTGGAAGGCCACCCAGAAGAGCGCCGCGCAGGTCCATGCCTGGCTGTCGAACCTCGGCCGGCCGCTCGGTCCGTCTCTTGGCCTGGCCCTGGAGGCGGACGCTCCCCTGTCGATCGAGCGCGGGGCGCAGGGCCTCCCCAAGTTCGAGGTCCACTCCGTGCGCCCCGCCCGGCGCATCGCCCCCGACGGCGACACGAGGGTGGACCTGGTGATCGAGCTCACCCAGAAGCGGCGTGCTTATCTCGACCCCGACCTCCAGACGATGGTGGACGAGGGGAAGATCGATCCGCCGCCCCCGGAGGACTTCTGGTTCCGCGGCGGCTCCACGGTGCTCGTCAACCTGGAGCGCAGCGAGGTCCGCTACTGCATCGGCAAGGGGATCACGAGCGCCGAGCGGCTGGAGCGCCAGCGCCGGTTCGTGGCCGGCGACTCGGACGGCTCGCTCGCGGCCACCTACTTCGGCGACCCCAGGGTGCGCGAGGAGGCCGAGCCGTTCGCCCTCCTTCACCGGTCTCTCTGACGAAATCTTTGACCCGGAAAGAGACGGAGGACAGCCATGGCCGACCCAACTCCCACCATGAAGGCTCCCAAGTCCGGCGTCACCGTGCGCATGTACCGCCAGGGGCTCGGCGACTGCTTCCTGCTGGCCTTCCCGGCCAGCCGCGGCTCGCGCCCCCGTTTCATGCTGATCGACTGCGGCGTGCTTTTGGGCACTCCCGGCGGGGCCGAGCGGGTGCGCGCGGTCGTGGCGCACATCCTCGAGTCGACCGGCGGGCGGATCGACGTGCTGGTGGCCACCCACGAGCACTGGGACCACCTCTCGGGCTTCGAACAGGCGCGCGACCTCTTCGACCGGTTGAAAATCGGCGAGGTCTGGGTGGCCTGGACGGAGGATCCGGAGGATCCGGTCTCCCGCTCCCTGCGCCGCGACCGGGCGAACGCCCTGCGTGCCCTCACCGCCACCGTGGCCCACCTGCGGGAGAGCGGCGACAAGGACGCCCTCCGCCGGGCGGACGGCATGAGCTCCGTCCTCGGCTTCTTCGGCGACCCGTCCGGCCTGGGGGTGGCCGGCAAGCCCGGGGGCATCGAGCAGGCCATGGATTACGCGGTGGGGCGGGGCAAGCCGCCGCGCTACCGCACTCCGGGGGAAGGGCCGTTGCCGATCCCGGGAGCCGCCGGAGCGCGCGTCTACGTGCTTGGGCCCCCGAAGGATCTCGACTTCCTCAAGCGTTCCGATCCCCGGAGCGGCGAGGCCTACGAGGCCCGGCTCGCGCTCGACGAAAAGGCGGCCTTCGTTTCCGCGGTGCTCCACGCCCAGGAGAAGGCGGGCGAACGGCCCATGAGCCCCGAGGAGAAGGCCGCCGCCAAGCTTGCCTTCCCGTTCGACAAGGTCTTCCGGGTCGCGCCCGAGGCCGCGAAGAAAGACGCCTTCTTTCAGGAGCTCTACTACGGCTTCCCCGGCAAGGCTTCTGACAATCGCCTCACCGAGGAGGATCTGGAGTGGCGCCGTATCGACACGGACTGGCTGGGCTCGGCCGGCAGCCTGGCCTTGAAGCTCGACAGCGACACCAACAACACCAGCCTGGCCCTGGCCATCGAGCTCGTCCCCAGCGGCAAGGTCCTCCTCTTCCCGGGCGACGCCCAGGCGGGGAACTGGAATTCCTGGCACAAGCTGGAGTGGCAGCGGAAAGGTGGCGACACGGGCGATCCGAAGGATCCCGTCACCGCCGCGGACCTCCTGAGCCGTACCGTGCTCTACAAGGTGGGGCACCACGCCAGCCACAACGCCACCCTGCGCGAAAAAGGGCTGGAGATGATGGCCCATCCAGACCTCGTCGCCCTGATTCCGGTGGACGAGCAGATGGCCCACAAACCCAAGGGCGGCAGCCCCAAGGGATGGGACATGCCTTTCCCTCCGCTGCTCAAGCGGCTGGAGGAGAAGACCAACGGCCGGGTCCTCCGCGTCGACCGGGGCCTCCCCAAGCGACCCTCCAAGGTGCCGGCGGGGGAGTGGAAGGGCTTCGCCTCCCGCTGCGTGGAGGACGACCTGTACCTCGACATCACCGTGGAGGGGTAACATGGCGTCCACGCCATGACACCCACCGCCTCCGAAATGTGGTTGCCCCTGACGCTGTTCTGTCTTTTCGCGTTGTTCAGCGTGATCGGCGCCTACCTCATCGCCAAACACTGGCGCGGGCGGGCAGCGGGCCTGTGGGCGGCCCTGGGCACGGCGCTGTTCTTCGGTGCCCTGTTTCTGGGCCTCGGATTCCTGCTTCGGAGCGGTGGTGTTCTCTAGTGCCGGACCCTGAATACGACATCGAGAAGCTGGTCACGGTCGAGACCTTCACGTCTCCCTGGGAGGCGCAGCTCGCCCGCTCCTGCCTGGAGGCCGAGGGGATCTACGCCGTCATCGCGGACGAGCACTTCCAGCGTCTCTACGGCGGCGCATTGTCGAGCACCCTGGGCGGCGTGCGCCTCCAGGTCCGCCCGGAAGACGCGGGCTCCGCGGCCGAGCTGCTGCGCACCCGCCGCCCCATCCTCTACCTGGTGACGGAAGACGACCCGCCCGGCCTCGCCGAAGAAGAGACACTGGAGGAGGACGACGAGCCCGTGGCCCTGGTCACCGTCGGGCGCTTCACCACGCCCTGGGAAGCGCATCTCGCCCGCACCCTCCTCGAATCCGAGGGGATCGACGCCTGTGTCCTCGAAGAGCGCCTGCCCGCCGTGAGCCTCCTCACCGGCGCACCCACCGCCCTGAGCCGCGTCGAGGTCTACCCCGAAGACGCCGAACGCGCCCGGGAGATCTTGGCCGGGGTCGAGGAGCTGGATGAGGCCGCCCCTACCGGGGAATCGACCTGAGCCTCGCCGCCGCCCGCCTTCACCTCCTCCAGCTCGATCTCCTTCTTCTCCGCCGTCAGCTTCTCCGACTTGACCTCCTGCCGCAGCCGGCCGAAGGCGCTCATGTAGACGTTGGCGATGGCCACCAGGGCGAAGAAGGCGATGAGGTATCCCCGCCAGTCGTCGAGCAGCAGGTGATACCGGGTGACGATCAGGAAGAAGGCCGTCACATAGTGGCTGAAGCAGTACTCGCAGGTGAAGAGGTAGAAGAACTTCCGGGCTAGCAGGCCGCGGGCGGTCCTGGAGCGGTCCGCGCAGTACTCGCGCGGCTCGCGGAAGACCTCCTCGTGGGTGACCGTCCAGGCCACGCACGCTATGGGAATCGCCAGCAGGAGGAGCCAGACGATCTGATGGAGCCATTCGGAGCTGAGGGGCGGGTTCATGGAGGGCCGGAAGCTGCAAGAACGGAGCCGGCTGATACAGTACCGCCATGTTCCAGCGCAAACGGACCGGCTCCATCCTCTGCCCCTCGTGCGGCAAGCTGGTGGGGGTGAACGACGAGGTCTGCCTCAACTGCGGGCGCAAGAAGCCCGGGATGTGGGGGCTGACCTCCGTCTTCAACAAGCTGGGACGGGACCTGGGATTCGTCCAGGTCGTCATCGTGGGCACGGCGTTCCTTTACCTCGCCATGCTCATGGTCGATCCCTCCGGCATTCGGATGAATGGGCTGTTCTCGATCGGCTCCCCCAGCCAGGAGAGCCTGATCCGGTTCGGCGCGAGCGGCCGGTACCCGGTCTGGGTCTTCGGCCGCTGGTGGACGCTCCTCTCCGCCGGCTGGCTGCACGGGGGCCTGCTTCACATCGGCTTCAATCTCTACTGGATCCGGATTCTCGCGCCCGAGGCGGCCGAGCTCTACGGCGCCGGCCGTATGGTCGTCCTCTACACGGTCTCCTCGGTCATGGGCTTCCTGGCCAGCAGCTCAATCAGCTTGCTCATCCCCTTCTTCTCCGGCGCGGGCCTCACCGTGGGCGCCTCGGCTCCCATCCTGGGCCTGCTCGGGGCGCTGGTGCACTACGGCCGGCGCACCGGCAGCGGCACCGTGGGACGGCAGGCCTGGAGCTACGCCCTGTTCATGATCGTCTTCGGATTCCTGATGCCGGGGGTGGACAACTGGGCCCACCTCGGCGGCTTCGCGGGCGGCTACCTGGCAAGCATGCTGGTCGATCCCCGGCGGCCCGAGCGCGGCAACGACCTCATCCTGGCCTTGCTCTGCCTGGTGCTCACCGCGGCCTCCATCGTGGCCTCGCTGGTGGTACCGGTGCCGGGCCTCTCCTAGCGCCGGCGCACCCCGTCCCCTGGGACCGCCGGCATCCCTGCCGGCCCGGCTTCCTCCGTTTTTGCGGTGCGCGGAAGCGCTCCCGCGTCTTCTCCCCGCCTTGCCGCGCCTCCTCCCCCTCTTCCCGGGGCAACCGGCAGTGCTTCCGCGCCAGCGCCCTGTCTTGCCGAGACACCTCCCCCTCTTGCCGCGGTGCTCCCCTGTGTTGGGATGCCATCCCCCTCTCTCGCCGCGGCCCACGGCAAGGGAGGGGAGCGCGCGGGTAAGAGAGGGTAGAGGCGCGGCAAGGAGGGGGGGTGTCTCGGCAAGAAGGGGGAGTGGTGCGGCAAGAGGGGGGAGTGACTCGGGAGCACTGCCGGTTGCCGCGGGACGAGGGGGAGGTGGCGCGGCAAGAAGGGGAGCTGCCATGGGAAGAGGTCCGGGTGCCATGGGAGGAGAGGGTGCTGGCGCGGGACCGCTCCCCGTTCACTCCTCCGGCACGATTCCCAGCTCCTTGGCCCGCCGTCTCACCTGAGCGGCGTTTTGGGTCTCCTGGGAGCTGAAGCGCTCTTCCGTCCAGGGATCGCCGTAGGTGTGGTAGCCGTTCTCTTCCCAGAAGCCCCGGCGGTCCTCCTTCATCAGCTCGATGCCGTTCACCCACTTGGCGCTCTTCCAGGCGTAGAGATGGGGGACCACCAGGCGCACCGGGCCGCCGTGGTCGATCAGCAGAGGGTTGCCGTTGTGGCGGTCCACGAACAGGGCCTTGTCCGAAAGGAAGTCCTCGAGCGGCAGGTTGGTTGTGTACCCGCCGTAGCAGTGGACCATGACGTGCGACGCCTCGGGATCGACCCGGACGTGCCGGATCACCTCGCGGGTCGCCACCCCTTCCCAGCCATTGTCCAGGGTGGAGAAGCGGGTGACGCAGTGGAAGTCGGCCGTGACGCGGACGCGGGGCAGGGCCTGGAAGGCCTTCCAGGAGAACGCCGTCTCCTCGGCGACGAGGCCGAAGACGCGCAGTGACCACTTCTCGGGCTCGACCGCCGGCGTGCGGCCATAGGTGAGGACCGGCCACTTGTTGGTGACGTACTGGCCCGGCGGGACCCGGTCGGCGCCGGTGTGTGGGGTGTCGTCCATGATCGTTCTCGTCCTCCCCAACTTGGATGCGCTCCAGGGGCCAAGGATACATGGGGTTGTGCTAGCTTGATCGGCGATGCCGGTTCCACACCCCCTCCTCCTTTCGCCCCGTGACCTGGAGTCGATCCAGAGTCATGGCGAAGCCTGCTATCCGGAGGAATGCTGCGGCTTCCTGATCGGCAGCGCGGAGGGTGGCGCCACCCGGGTCGAGCGGATTCTGCCGGCGGCCAACACCGGAGGACGGAGCGACCGGTTCACGGTTCCTCCCGAGACGGTGCTGGCGGTCCACAAGGAGGCCCGCGCGGCGGGGCTCGACGTGGTCGGCTACTACCATTCGCACCCGGATCACCCCGCCCGGCCGAGCCGGCTCGACCGCGAGAACGCCTGGCCCGGCTACGCCTGTCTCATCGTTTCCGTGGTGGGCGGCCAGGCGGTGGAAACCCGGAGCTGGCGCTTCTCCGCGGAGGAGGCGGTGGAGCAGGAGGTCCGCGCATGAGGGATCTGAGCGAGCTGCCGGAGCTGTCCCCCGGCGAGATCCGCCAGTACAGCCGCCACCTGATCCTGCCCGAGGTGGGCACCGTGGGGCAGAAGAAGCTCAAGGCGGCCAAGGTGCTGATGATCGGCGCCGGCGGCCTGGGCTCTCCGCTGGGGCTCTACCTCGCCGCCGCCGGAGTCGGCACGCTGGGGATCGTGGATTTCGACGTGGTGGACGAGAGCAATCTGCATCGGCAGATCCTCTTCGGCCACTCCTCGGTGGGCCGGCCCAAGACCCAGGCCGCCGCCGAGCGCCTGCGGGACGTCAATCCCTACATCGACGTCCGTCCCCATCGAGACGCGCCTCGACTCCTCGAACGCCCTGGAGCTGTTCAAGGACTACGACGTCGTCGTGGACGGCACGGACAACTTCCCGACCCGCTACCTCGTGAACGACGCCTGCGTGCTGCTGGGGAAGCCCAACGTCTACGGTTCGATCTTCCGCTTCGAGGGGCAGGTCTCGGTCTTCTGGGGCGCGCGCGGACCCTGCTACCGCTGCCTGTTCCCGGAGCCGCCGCCGCCCGGGCTGGTCCCCTCCTGCGCCGAGGGCGGCGTGCTGGGGGTGCTGCCGGGGATCATCGGCTCGCTCCAGGCCAACGAGGTCATCAAGCTGATCGTGGGCGCGGGCGACCCGCTGATCGGCCGGCTGGTCCTGTTCGACGCCCTCAAGCTGAAGTTCCGCGAGCTGAAGCTCCGGAAGAGCCCCGACTGCCCCATCTGCTCGGAGAACCCGGTGCAGACGGGCTTGATGGATTACCAGCAACTGTGCGGAATCGACCCCGAGGAGGACAAGGTGGAGCACGACTTCGAGATGACGGTCGCCGAGCTCAGGCAGTGGCGAGAGGAAGGCCGGCAGGTGACGCTCATTGACGTCCGCAACCCTCCGGAATGGGAGATCTGCCGCATCGACGGCGCGAAGCTGATCCCCATGGGAGAAATCCAGGCCCGCCTGGGCGAGCTCAATCCCGAAGACATCATCGTGGCCCACTGCCACCACGGCGCACGCTCGGCCCAGGTCGTCGGTTATCTACGCCAGAAAGGGTTCTCGAAGGCGATCAACCTGGCCGGTGGGATCGAGGCCTGGAGCGTCGAGGTGGACCCGTCGGTGCCGCGGTACTGAAGAGGCCGTCGCGCCCCCGCCCGGGCATAAATGCCCGGGCTAGGCAAAAGAAGCCGGCTAAAGCCGACTCCAGAATCAGGAAGGCGATTGAGTCCCCTTCAGGGGGCTTCTTCAACGTAGCCCGGGCATTTATGCCCGGGTGGGGGTGCCTTCATGGATAATCCCCCGCGAAGAGACGGTTTTGGGGCCGTCTCTGGAAGGAGATTGAACCTTGAGAAAACAAAGAAATTGTTGGCTCGCCGCCGCCCTGCTCACCTTCCTCTGCCTCGGACCCGCCGCCGCCCAGCCGCCGGAGAGGATGGCGCCTGAGGAGATGAAGAAGGAGGAGAAGCTTCCCAAGGCCGAGTGGTCGAAGGTGGTGGACAACCTCGTCACCACCCAGCACCGGGCCACCATCGGCGGCAAGGAGATTCGCTACACCGCCACCGCCGGCACGCTCGTGCTTCGGGAAGAGGGCGGCCGGCCCCGGGCCAACATCTTCTTCACCGCCTACACCCGGGACGGCGTCACGGATCTCTCCAAGCGCCCCGTCACCTTCACCTACAACGGCGGTCCGGGCTCCTCCTCCGTCTGGCTCCACATGGGCGCCTTCGGGCCTCGCCGGGTGGAGATGGGGGACGTGGGCCAGATCGCGCCCCCGCCGTACCGGCTGGTCGACAACGGCGAGTCGCTCCTCGACGTGACCGACCTCGTCTTCATCGACCCCGTCACCACCGGCTACAGCCGGGCCGTCGAGGGGGAAGACCCGAAGAGCTTCTACGGCCTCAAGGAAGACGCGGACACCGTCGCGGAGCTCATCCGGCTCTGGACGTCCCGCTATGGCCGCTGGTCGAGCCCCAAGTTCCTGGCGGGCGAAAGCTACGGCACCACCCGCTCGGCGCGGCTCTCGGATCTCCTCCAGCAGCGCCACGGGATGTATCTGAACGGCGTCATCCTGATCTCCTCCATCCTGAACTTCCAGACCGCCCGTTTCGACGTGGGCAACGACCTGCCCTACCCGCTCTTCCTCCCCACCTACACGGCCACGGCCTGGTACCACAAGCGCCTGCCGCAGGATTTGCAGGCGGGCGGCCTCCAGAAGGCGGTCGACGAGGCCCGGCGCTTCGCCCTGGCCGAGTATCGCACGGCCCTCATGCAGGGCAACACTCTCGGCGAGCAGGGGTGGAACGACGTCGCGGCCAAGGTCTCCCGCTACACGGGCCTGTCGGTCGAGTTCGTCAAGCAGACCAACCTGCGGCCGGAGATCCAGGCCTTCGTCAAGGAGCTTCTGCGCGACCAGCGCACCACCGTGGGCCGCCTCGACAGCCGCTTCAAGGGGATCGACCGCGACGCGGCCGGCGAGCAGAACGAATTCGACCCCAGCTACGCGGCCATCCAGGGTCCCTACACCGCGACGCTCAACGACTACGTGCGCCAGGAGCTCGGCTTCAAGAGCGACCTCCCCTACGAGATCCTCACCGACCGCGTCCGCCCCTGGAACTTCGGCGAGCAGAACCAGTACGCCAACGTGGCCGAGGATCTGCGCCGGGCCATGAGCCAGAACCCGGCCCTCGAGGTCTTCGTGGGCAACGGCTACTTCGACCTCGCGACCCCCTTCTTCGCCACCGAGTACACCTTCAACCACATCGCCTTCGATCCCGGCTACGCGGAGCGGGTCACCAAGAAGTACTACGAGGCGGGGCACATGATGTACGTCCGCCAGGTGGACCGCGAGCAGCTCAAGAAGGACGTGGCGGCGTTCATTACGGGAGCGAGCGGGGGGTAGGAGACCCCATGTTAGGATGATTTGCGATGGAAGCTGATGCCCGCAGCCTGAAGCTTACGTTTGAGGATTACCTCTATTTTCCGGAGGATGGGAAGCGGCATGAGCTCATCGACGGGGAGCACTATGTGACGGCGGCTCCGAACCTGAAGCATCAGACGGCGGTAGGGAACCTAACCTTCGAGCTGATCGGCTTTGTGCGAGCCCGGAAGCTCGGCCGGGTCTGGACGGCCCCCATCGACGTGGTGCTCTCCGAGCATGACGTGGTGCAGCCTGACGTGTTGTTCCTCACCAAGGACCGGATGAGCCTTGCCGCGGGCGGCGCCAATCTTCAGGGTGCCCCGGACCTGGTGGTCGAAGTTCTCTCCCCGACCACCCGCCGCACCGACGCCATCACCAAGAGGCATCTCTACGAGAAGTTCGGTGTCCGAGAGTACTGGATGGTGGATCCGGAGTTGGAGACGGTTGAGGTTTACCGCCTGTGGGATGGCCGCTACCGCCGTGCGGCTGAGCTGTCCACGGAGCGGGGAGATGCCTTGAAGACTCCTCTGCTGCCGGGTTTAGAGATCTCCCTGTCGGGCCTTTTTGAGTAGGAGAGCTTGACGATGGACTGGCATGAGCGCATTGCGGTTAACCCTGCCGTTCTAGTGGGTAAGCCCGTGATCAAGGGAACTCGGATCGCGGTGGAGCTGGTCATTGATTTGCTGGCGCGTGGCTATACCAAAGAGCAGATCCTTGACCAGTACGACCACATCACGGCGGAGGACATTCAGGCCTGTCTCGCCTACGCAAGTGAGACGCTCCGATCGGAGCGGGTCTACGCCATCCCTGGCTGAATGGTTCCCCTGCGCATCCTCGCAGACGAAAACTTTCCGGGTCCTCTAATTCGGGCAGCTCCGGCAGCGGGGCCATGACGTGACTTCCGTCAAGGAATCCATGCGTGGAGCGGGAGATCGGGATGTTCTTGCCCGAGCGCAAGACGAATCTCGTCTCGTTGTCACCTTTGACAAGGACTTCGGCGAGCTTGCCTATCGCTTTGGCCTGCCTGCATCAAGCGGCGTCATTCTTTTCCGCCTTTCAGGGTTGGACCCGGAGACCGACAAGGTGCGAGCCTTGGCAGCGATGGAAAGCGGTATTGAATGGTCTGGCTTCTTTGCTGTGGTCGGAAATGACAGGATACGCGTCCGGCCACTGCCTGAGAGGTAGGCGCTAAGTCTTCTCAGCCGTTACCAGCGGCTCCTCCTCCCGCCAAGCCGCCTCACCATCCCCGTAGTGCTCCCGCTTCCAGATCGGAATCTCCGCCTTGAGGCGCTCCAGGGCGGTGCGGCTTGCCTCGTAGGCGGCGGCCCGGTGGGGGGAGCCGATGGCGATCACCACGCTCGGCTCGCCCACGGGGACTTCCCCAAGACGGTGGACGATCGCGGCTCGGAGATCGTGATGAGCCGCTTCGAGGTCCGTCGCGATCCGGCGGAGTCCCTCCAGGGCCATGGGCCGGTAGGCGCTGTAGGTGAGCTTAGCGACGGGACGGCCGGCGTGGTGATCCCGGACGGTCCCGAGAAAGATCACGACGGCGCCGCGGCCCGGACCGGAGACGGCGGCGACGGCTTGGCCGGTGTCGATCGGCCCATCCACCAAATCCCCTCGCAGCGGTTCCTCGGTCCCTCCCGAGACTGGGGGGAGCAGGGCTACCTCCATCCCCTCCTTGATCTCGTCGACGATAGAGGCGACCCGGCCGTCGATGGCGACCGCCATCCGCGGCCAGAGGGGGATGAGGGCGGGATAGAGGCGTTCGAGCCGTGCTCGGAGATCAATGACCCGGCTGCCCTGGGGAATCTCGATTTCCATTTCGGTGGCACCCAGGGCGTCCCCGGCACTGGCGAAGGCGAGGAGGCGGATCTTCATGCGAGGATGCTAGCCCATATTGCCTAATACTGAGCCCGGAGGGCGTCCTACCCCTAGCCCAGGGTGAAACCCTGGGTGGGTTGGAGGCTCGGCACAACGCTCCGGTTCCCAGGGTTGCACCCTGGGCTAGGAAATATGACGCCCTCCGGGCTCAAGGACCAGAAACTCACTTCGGGACCTTGAACTCCCCCATATAATGCCCCCCGTTTCCAAAGGGGGAGGGCTACTTGGCGATCCTGGAGAGCAAGGTCAACCGGAACGACGCGTTTGAGCGCCAGGCGGAGCATTGGCGGCGCAAGGCGGAAGAGATCCGCGATCAGGAGGACCGCATCCGCCAGGGCGGCGGCCTGAAGGCGCAGGACAAGCAGCGCGCCCAGGGGAAGATGACGGCCCGGGAACGGGTCGAGGCGCTGTGCGATCCGGGAGCGCCGTTCCTGGAGCTGGGGCTCTGGGTGGCCGAGGGGTTCTACCAGGAGTACGGCGGCGCCCCGGCGGCCGGCGTGGTCCTCGGGATCGGCAGGATCCACGGCCGTGAGGTGGTGGTGGTCGCCAATGACGCCACCGTGAAGGCCGGCGCGTGGTTCCCCTTGACCTGCAAGAAGGTTCTGCGCGCCCAGGAGATCGCCCTGGAGAACCGGCTGCCCATCGTCTACCTGGTGGACTCGGCGGGCGTCTTCCTCCCCCTTCAGGATGAGATCTTCCCGGACCGGGAGCACTTCGGCCGCGCCTTCTACAACAACGCCCGCCTCTCGGCCGAGGGGGTCTTCCAGATGGCGGCCATCATGGGCTCGTGCGTGGCCGGCGGGGCCTACCTGCCGATCATGAGCGACGAGTGCCACATCGTGGAGGGCACGGGCTCGATCTTCCTCGCCGGCTCCCACCTGGTGCAGGCGGCCATCGGCGAGAAGATCGACAACGAGGAGCTGGGCGGCGCCCTGGTGCAGTGCGACGTCTCGGGCGTGGTGGATCACCGCCACCCCAACGACGCGGCCTGCCTGGAGAAGATCCGCAGCCAGTTCGCCCAGTTGGCCATCGGAGAGCGGGCGCCGTTCGCCCGGCGTGATCCCGTCGAGCCGCTCTACCCGGCCGAGGATCTGTACGGCCTGATGCCGATCGACCGGTCCCGCCCCTACGACACTCACGAGATGCTCGCCCGGCTGCTCGACGGCAGCGAATTCGACGAGTTCAAAGCCACCTACGGGCAGACGCTGGTCTGCGGCACGGGGTGGATCGAGGGGCAGGTGGTGGGGATCGTGGCCAACCAGCGCTCGATCGTCCCCCGCAGGACGGGAACCGGCGCGGGCGACCGCGAGCTTCAGATCGGCGGCGTCATCTACTCGGACTCGGCGGACAAGGGGGCGCGGTTCGTCGAGCTGTGCAACCAGAAGAAGATCCCCCTCCTCTTCATCCAGGACGTGACCGGCTTCATGGTGGGGAGCCGGGCCGAGCGGGGCGGCATCATCAAGGACGGCGCCAAGATGGTGAACGCCGTGGCGAACTCGGTGGTGCCCAAAATCACCCTCTTCGTGGGCAACTCCTACGGCGCCGGCAACTACGCCATGTGCGGCAAGGCCTACGGCGCGCGCTTCCTCTACGCCTGGCCCTCGGCGTCGATCGCGGTGATGGGCGGCGACCAGGCGAGCAAGACGCTCCTCTCGATCCAGCTCAAGAACCGGGGCGCCGAGGTCTCGGAGGAGGAGAAGAAGCAGCGTCTCGACGAGATCAAGGCGCGCTACACCGCGGCCATGGACCCGCGCTGGGCCGCCGCCCGCCTCTGGGTGGACGCGATCATCGACCCGGCCGAGACGCGCGCGGTGATCGGGCGTTCGCTGGCCTGCGCGGCCATGAACCCGGAGGTTCCGGACTTCCGGACGGGCGTGCTGCAGACCTGAGGCTCCATCAAGACGGACAGGATAGCCCCCTTGGACCGTCGGCGCGCTCCCAGGGGCGCTATGCTACAGGCCAGATCATCCTAGACCGGCGCTTCAGCGCCGGGAAAACCGCCCTCCATGACCCAGAAGCCCCAGCGGGGCGACGGCAGTCTGGAGCCAGGCCAGGGTGGAACCGCCCAGCAAACGCCTCCGTTCCACCCCCATGCTAGTAAACCAGCCTTCTGGTAAAATGGGCTCATGAAGACGACGCTGGACCTCCCCGATGACGTCATGCGCGCGGTAAAAATCCGAGCCGTCGAGGAGAACAGGAAGCTCAAGGACATGATGGCCTTCCTATTGAGACGCGGCTTGGCGCAGTCCCGTGTGCAGGGGCCGATTCGCAGGCGGGTCAAGTTGCCGCTCGTCGAGTGCGCCCACGAAGCCCGCGCCGACGAGGAGTTGACCCCGGAGCGGGTGGCCGACGTGTTGCTCGAAGAGGAAGCCAAGTGGCATCGTGATCTTCTGCGATAGCAACGTCTGGCTGGCCTTGGCTCTTTCCGGACACAGCCACCACACCGTTGCACGTGAGTGGCTGGAAACCGTGGAGGATCCGGCATCGGTAGTACTGTGCCGAGCGACTCAACAGTCCTTTCTCCGGCTACTCACCAATTCCACAGTCCTGGGCCTTTATGGGAATCCGCCGCTGACGAATCGCGAGGCGTGGGCAGTTTGGGAAGCCTTGCTTGCTGACGACCGGATCGTCTTCCAGGCCGACGAACCGGCTGAGTTGGATTCCCTGTGGAAACAACTTGCCGTCCGCGAGACGGCGTCCCCCAAACTCTGGATGCCTACCTCGCCGCCTTCGCTCTGGCAGGCCGATACCGAATGGTGACAACGGATGCGGCGTTCCGGCAGTTTCGAGGGCTGGATCTCCTGATCCTCGGGCAGCACAGAGCCTGACTAAAACGCGTCTTGAACCGCCCGCCGCTGCCGCCGGAGCACTCAAAGACCGCCGAGGAACATCCCAAGGTCTTCCACAGGGCGCTCCATCACGCCTTCAGACGCCAATGTCCCGTTCCTTCCTATAATAACGACCATCCACTATGCCCACTCTAGCTAAGAAGGTCTTCCTCAGCAGCACCTTCCTCGACCTTGTGGAGTACCGAGAGGCCGCCATTCACGCCTGCCGCCGGGTCGGGCTGATCCCCGTTTACATGGAAGACTTCCCGCCAGATCCCCGAGACGCCATCGCTTTCTGCAAGGCCAAGGTAGAGGAAGCCGACCTTTTTCTCGGCGTCTACGCCCACCGCTATGGTTACATCCCGGACGGCTCCGAGGTGTCAATCACCGAAATGGAGTACAACTGGGCGATCGAGCGGAACCTGCCGACCCACCTCTTCGTCATCGATCCCGATCACCCTTGGCCCGCCTCCAAAATGGACAAGGGAAAAAACTCCGAACGGCTTGATCTCTTCAAGGAGAAGATCGGCAAGAAGCACACCTGGAAAAAGTTCCAGGATGTCGGGACGTTTAAGGAAGATGTTCTCCTCCTAGGCCACGATCTTGCCCAGACCGAGGCCACGTCTCCCACTGCCAAGCCTACCCCAGTTCGTCGGTCCCTCCCTACCCCACCGGAAATGCACAGCGTTCCGCCCTACATCCAGACAACCCAATTCATCGGCCGTCGGAAGGAGCTGAACGATCTTGATACCTGGGCACGCTCGTCGGAAACGATGCTGGTTGTAGAGGCGATTGGCGGCGTTGGCAAGAGCGCATTGACCTGGGAGTGGGCACGAGATCGGGCATCGAAGGCGATACCTATTCTCGCCGGGGCCCTCTGGTGGAGTTTCTACGAGGGCGGCGCCTCCACAGTCTCCTTCGTACGGGAGGCACTGGCCTACGTTACTCCCATAGACCCGGAGGATCTTCGAAACGTTCCTCAGGATGAGCAGATCCAGAGGCTCCTTACTGAGTTGCGGCGGCGTCCCTACCTCCTCGTATTAGACGGTTTCGAGCGGCTGCTCACCGCTTATCATCAACTCGACCCTTCGAAGCTACAGGACGATCAGGTGAAAACCGACCATCGCTCCTGTACAAATCCTCGTACCGAGGATCTCCTTCGGCAACTCGTCGGGTGCTCGCCATCCAAATTCCTGATTACGACCCGGCTAATGCCTTCATCACTGGAAAACCGAGCCCACCAGCCGCTTCCAGGTGTCCGTCACCTGAAGCTGCGAGGTCTTGATCCAGCCGACGGCGAGAGCCTCTTCAAAAGCCTGGGAACCCATGGTAACTCGGCCGCCATCCGGCGGTTCTTACGGCAGTTCGATAATCATAGTCTGCTCATTGGAGTCCTCGCTGGCCGTATCTTAGATTACCGACCCGCCCCGGGAGATTTCGATCGGTGGCTAGCGGATCCCCAAGAAGGCGGTAGTCTTCGTTTAAGCGAGCTAGATCTCAAGCAACGCCGTACCCACATTCTAGCTTACGCCTTCGATGGACTCGATCTGCAGAAAAAGCAACTATTGAGTTGAGTTGCCGTTCTGAGCGATGCGGCGGACTACGCCACTCTAGCGATTCTCAATCCATACCTCCCCTCTATGCCCGAGAACGCATCAGATACGTACTTGGGATCATTAAAATACAAAGCAACGATTGCGGATTTCGACACAGCCTTGAGTGAGCTAGAGAGCCGGGGACTCTTGCAGTGGAACCGTCACAGCAATACCTACGACTTGCATCCCGTGGTACGTGGATACGCCTTTGATCAGATCGAAAAAGATGATAGGATACAAACTTATGATCGGATCCGCGATCATTTTGAGGCACTGCCGCCAGAAGATTTTAATGATGCCACTGATGTCTCTCACGTCAGGAACACTCTTCAAATTTTTCGAGCTCTTATGGGGGCCGGAAGGCTTGCTCAAGCAGCCAGCCTTTACCTTGGCGGCCTCAACGATTCATTACTTTTCTCTATAGGATCTTATCCTACAGTAGTTGAACTGCTTACCCCAATGTTTACCAACGGCTCAGAGAGCCCGCCGGCCTTAAGTTCCGTTAAAGACCAGGGCCTCATAATTAATAGCCTGGGGGTAGCACTCAAGGAACTCGGCCGCCACAAAGAGTCACAAGCAAGACTGCAGCTGGCCATCAGGCTCAACCTCGAATCGGAAAACTGGAGAGACCTATCGGTCAATATAGTAAATTATGCAACTGGAGCCTCCATCTCAGGTAAATTGGCAACCGCCATAAATGGCTCTGAGCTGGCTTATAACCTTGCCCTAGCAGCAGGAGCAAAGAATGTTGCCACAGGGATTTTGTATAAGCTTGCAAAATTATATTTCGACGAGGGCCGCGATAAAGACGCGCAGACTGCTTGCACCGCTTTCTCTGCACGCCCAACCCCTGAACGCCATCAATACCGCATCGGCAGTGTCGAAGCCATTCTCTGCTGGTTGAAGTTTCGGCGGAATAAGCTACAAGCTACAGAACTGGAAGAGGCCCTAAAGATGACCATCCGAGGGAAAAACCTTTCGGGCCAGAGTACCATTCTCCACCTTCAAGCTGAGATAGCCTTACGCAAAGGAATACTCCACGAAGCCGTTGAAGCCGCCGACCGCGAGATAGAGATTCTCAGGAAAACTGGAGTCCCAGACGCTTACGGCAAAGTCTTTATTGCACGAATCTTGGCAATGCAGGGCCGCCTCTATGAGGCTCAAAGTTTGGTAGAAGAGGCTGGCTTAGAGGGTAACTGGGAAGCCGCTGAGGTTTATCTACAGCTCGACGACTGTAATAAAGCGAAGGAACACGCCATGCTCGCCTACAAGAAAGCTTGGGCAGACGGCCCGCCGCACATCTTCTGGTGGGATTTGGAGAACTCCAAAAGGATCCTCGCACGGCTTGGCATACCTGAGCCAGAGTTGCCGCCCTTCGATCCCTCGAAAGTAGAACCAATACCTTATGAGGATGAAATCCGTGCGGCCATCGAGGAGCTGAAGGCAGAGAAGGCGAGAAGAAAAGCCGCGGCCGGCTCTACTCCACCAAAGCCCTGAGATCACCCTCCAACCGCCCCACCGACTCCTCATCAAACCCATCGTAATACCCCCGAATCCGTCCCTCCCCATCCACCAGCACGAACCGCGTGCTGTGGAGGATCGGCTCGACGGTGCCCGGCTCGGTATTGAGGGCGACTCCCAGCTTGAAGCCTTCCTGGGAGAGCCGGTAGAGCGTGTCCTTGCCGCCCGTGAGGAAGAGCCAGCGCTCGGGAGCCTGGAAGGAGGCGGCGTATTTCTGCAGAACCTGGGGGGTGTCGTGGTCCGGATCGACGGTGAAGGAGACGAAACGGAGGCCGAGGTCCGGCGGCAGCTCGCGGTTCAGGCGGGCCATGCGGGTGGTCATGATGGGGCAGGAGGCGGGGCAGCGGGTGAAGATGAAGTCGGCGATCCAGGGGGCGCCGGCCAAGTCGGCGCGGTGGACGGTGCGGCCGTCGCGGTTGGTGAGGGTGAAGTCCGGCACCTGGCCGAGGATGGGCGGGGGATCGGGACGGTGGAGGCGCTGGACCAGGGCCGCGGCGGCCACCAGGAGGAGCACCGCGATCAGGATCCCCCAGAGGAGGCCCCGGCGGACGTTCACTCGACCCTCGCGCCCCGGGTGGCGAGCAGGCAGGACGCGAAGGAGGCGAGGCCCACGGCGAGGGTGACGGCCAGAGACAGCGCCACCCCCGGCATCCCCTCCTCGAGAGCGGCGCCGTAGAAGGCGTGGCGCAGCGCCGCGATCCCGTAGGTGAGGGGATTGAACCGCATGAGCGCCGCGAGCCAGCCGGGGGCGCCGCTGGCGGGGAAGAAGGCGCCGGAGAGCATCCACATCGGCATGAGCACGATGTTCATGATGGCGTGGAAACCCTGGACGGAGTCGAGCTTCCAGGCGAAGGCGAAGCCCAGGGCCGACAGGGCCACGGCCAGCACGGCCAGCACGCCCGCCGCCGCCAGGAGGTTCCAGAACGTCAGGTGGATGCCCGCCGCGGGGGCCAGGGCCAGGAAGACGATCGCCTGGAGCCAGGCGAGGGTGGAGCCGCCCAGCACCTTGCCGGCCACCAGGGTGGCGCGCCCCACCGGCGCCACCAGCACGCCCTGGAGGAAGCCTTCGTGGCGGTCTTCGATGACGGAGATGTTGGAGAAGATCGCGGCGAAAAGCAGCACGAGGACGATGGTTCCGGGGAAGAAATACTCCAGGTAGTCCACGCTCTCCGGCCCGCCGGGGAGCCGGAAGGAGCCGGAGAGGCCGCTGCCGAGAAGGAGCCAGAAGATGAGCGGCGTGGCCACGGCGCCGGCGATGCGGCTGGGCTGGCGGAAGAAACGCGTCAGCTCGCGGCGCCAGAGGGTGTAGACGGCGAGCATTATCTTCATCGTCAAGCGGCGGCCTCTTCTTCGCTGAAGAGATGGTGGCCGGTGCGGCGCAGGAAGACGTCTTCCAGGCTGGGCCGGGCCACGGTGACGGAGTCGATCCGCCCCGGCAGGGCCTCGGCCAGGCGGGCGCACCAGCTCGTGGCCGCGCTCGCGGAGGATGCGGACGGTGCCGTCGCTCAACGTGGGGCCGAGGTCCGGGAAGCGGGCGGCGAGGTCGCGCGCCAGGGCTTCCGGCTCCGGACCGGTGACCGTAATCACGTCGCCGCCGATCTCTTCCTTCAAGGCCGCGGGCGAGCCCTCGGCCACGATGGCGCCGCGGTCGAGGAGCACGAGCCGGCCGCAGCGGTCCCCCTCTTCCATGAAGTGGGTGGTGAGGAGCACCGTCACTCCCTCGATGCGCAGGCTTTCCAGAGTCTCCCAGAGATCCCGCCGGGCTCCCGGATCGAGGCCGGTGCTCGGCTCGTCCAGAAGCAGCAGGCGAGGGGCGTGCAGGAGGGCCTTGGCGATCTCGACCCGCCGTCTCAATCCCCCCGAAAGCTCCAGGGTCTTCTGCCCCGCGCGGTCGCCGAGGCCGAAGCGGTTGAGGGCGGCGGCGGTCCGGGCCGCGAGCTCCATGCCGGATAGGCCGTAGAGCTGGCCCTGGTGGACGAGGTTCTCGCGCACGGTGAGCTGGAGGTCGAGGCTCGGGTTCTGGAAGACGACGCCGAGCCGGCGGCGCACCTCGACGGCCTGGGTTCCCAGGTCGGCGCCGAGAATGCTGACGGTGCCCGCGTCGGGCCGGGCGAGCGTGGCGAGGATGCGGAAGAGGGTGGTCTTGCCGCCGCCGTTGGGTCCGAGGAAGCCGAAGATCTCGCCTGCCGAGACCGAGAAATCGATCCCCGCGAGCGCCGGCCGGGACGGTCCGCCCTTGCGCTTGCCTTTATAGGGTTTTCCCTTGTAGGAATAATGAAGACCCTGCGCCTGGACGGCGGGAGGCGGTGATCCCCCAGGGGATGTCATGGAGGAAATCAGGAGGCCACGCGGTCCAGCAGCATGATGAGCAGCAAGGCCGGAAAGTAGAGGAGCGAGGCCAGCATGAGCCGGCGTGCTCCGGGATTCGAGCGGGCCTGGGCAAAGGCGAAGGAGAAGCCGAGGTAGGCGAGGCCGAACGCCAGGGCACCCACGAAGTAGATGGTGCCCATGAGCCCGAGGAGCGACGGCAGGAGCGACACCGGCACCAGGGCCGCGCCGTAGAGAATGGCCTGGCGGCCCGTGCGGGTTCCTTCCGGATCGAGCACCGGCAGCATGGGGAAGCCGCCGCGGGCATAGTCCTCCCGGCAGAGCCAGGCGATGGCCAGGAAGTGCGGGAGCTGCCAGAAGAACAGGATGCCGAAGAGCACCCAGGCCGCGGGGTCGAGCTCGTTGCGCACGGCGCTCCACCCCATCATGGGCGGAATGGCCCCCGGCACGGCGCCGATGACGGTGGCGAGCGAGCTGATCCGCTTGAGCGGCGTGTAGACGAAGACGTAGCCGGCAAGGGCCACGGCACCGAGCAGGGCCGTGAGCAGGTTCACCCCCAGGGCGAGGTCGAGCAGGCCCAGGACGGCCAGCACGACGCCGAACGACAGCGCCACGTCCGGGTTCATCCGCCCGGTGGGCAGAGGCCGGTTCGCGGTGCGGGTCATGAGGGCGTCGGTGTCGCGCTCGAGGACGTGGTTGAGCACCGACCCGCCGGCCGAAATGAGGCCTGTACCGAGGAGCGTGTAGACGAGGAGCAGGAAGTGGAAGCTCCCCTGCTCGGCCAGCAGGAAGCCCAGACCGGCCGTGAGCACCACCATGAGGGTGATCCCCGGCTTGGTCATCTCCCAGAAATCGGCCAGGCGAACGGAGACAGGCAAAGAGGTACCCTCGACCGATTCTGTGGATGGCATGGTGCTCATTGATGACTCACGAGAAAGACGCCTTGTCGGGACGGGGAGCGCCGCGCAGAGTCTAGCGCGAACGGTCGGGGGATGCACGCGCGGGCCTCACTCCAACTCACTCCAACCCCTCTCCTGAAAGGAGAGGGGGTTTGCGGGAGCCGTGTTTGTCCGCCGCTCCCTCTCCTTCTCGGGAGAGGGCTGGGGTGAGGCCGCTGTAGACCGCCGGAGCGGCCGGAGCCGCGGCAGCCGGTTCCGCAGCCGGTTCCGCGACGGGAGCCGGAGGCGGCGCGGGGGCGTTCTTCGCCAGCCAGGCGTCGAAGTTCTCCTGGGTGTGGATCGTCAGGTACCCCTGCATGCGGTAGTGGGTGAGGCCGCAGAGCTGCGCGCAGGCGATCTCCCAGCAGGTCTTCTTGACGGCGCACCCGGGCAGTGCCGCCTCCGGCGGGTTGACCATCGTGGGCGTGAAGTAGACCGGGATCACCTGGCCGGGGATGGCGTCCTGCTTCACCCGCATGGTGGGCAGGAAGAAGCTGTGGATCACGTCCTTGCTGGTCAGGTAGATCAGCGCCGGCTTGCCCACGGGGAGGTGGAGCTGGTTGATGGTCGTGATGTCGTCTTTGCCGGCCGGATCGTCGAGGTCGCGCCCCAGCGGGTTGGTGCCCGAGGTGACGAGCTTCGAATCGGTGCGGCCGAAGAGGCCGTCCGGACCCGGGTAGTGGACGTTCCACGCGAACTGCTCCGCGACCACCCGCACCTGCACGGCTTGCGACTTGTCGGGGACGACGTTGACCCGCCGCGCCCAGATCGGCACCGCGAACGCGACCAGCAGGATGACCTCCACCAGCACCACGCCCGCCTCGCCGTAGGTCGAGAAGTGACCCTTGGCGCCGCCGTAGCTCGCCACCGGGTTGGCCTTGCGGCGGAAACGGTACAGGCAGTAGAGGAAAAACAGCCCCCACCCGACGAACAGGATGAGCATGAACCAGTGGATCACACCCGTCAGCTTGTCGAGCTCCAGGCCATGCTCCGATCCATCCGGAGGGAAATTCAGAGGAAATCCGTAAGTCCTGTCCATCACTGTTTCTCTCCGTGGATGAGGCGCAGTCGCTGCCGCACCGAAGCCTTGTCCGATAGCTTCCTGGAACGACGCCGGAAATCGAGGATCACCTTGCCGATCCCCACGTAGACCAGGCCCACCAGGGCGATCAGCGTGAGGATGGCGTTGTTCATGCCCTTCGTCATGGGCGAGTCGGCCGCGCCGTAGCAGGTGGCGCAGGCCTGGGCGGCCGGCGGCAGCGCGAGCCAAGCCGCCGCCAGGGCCATGCTGAGCGTCTTGAGCGTCTTCGTCGTCTTCATCGGTGTCACTCCTCGTCCGGCGCCAGCGCGCGCAGCTTGCTCCGCACGTTCCGGCCGTAGATCAACAGGACGAATCCGAGCAAGAAGAACACCACTCCCAGCGCGAGGTCGCTCACGCTGTGCGTGGCAAGGTAACTCTGCACCCCCCAGACGCCCACCCACGCCGCCAGGAGCACCGAGACGGCGATGAAAAACAGGTGGAACGACCGTAGCGACAGGCTCACCGCACGTACCGCCCGTCCCAATGCCACAGCGACGGGATCGCCATCAGCATGATGAAGAAGAGCACCGTCAGCAGCAGCAGCCAGTAGATCGCCTTGCGCTCGTGGTTGAGGTGCATGAACACCGCCGCCACCAGCGAACCCTTGAAGCTGGCGATGATCAGGGCCACGACCACGGCCCAGACGACGGGCATGTGGAAGTAGCTGACGGCCACCGTCAGCACGGTCAGAACCATCAGGGCCAGGAAGACCCCGACGTAGGCCCGGGTCTGTTTCCGGATCGAATCAGCGTCGGTTGCGCTCATCGTCGTCTCTCTCCTCGCCTAGAGCAGGTACAGGACCGGGAACAGGAAGATCCACACCAGGTCCACGAAGTGCCAGTAGAGGCCCGCCACCTCGATCCGGTTCGCGAACCGGTCGGGCTGGGTCTTCCACATCTTCGAGCCGGGGCCCCAGAAGTAGCCGTTGACGATCATCCCGCCGATCACGTGCAGGCCGTGCAGGCCCGTCAGCGTGAAGTAGATGGCGAGGAACGTGTTCTTGCTCGGGAAGTAGCCGTGGTGGAACTTGGCGTTGTACTCGATCCCCTTGATGATCAGGAAGCCCACGCCGGCCAGGAACGTCATGGCCATGTACATCTTGTACTTCTTGAAGTCGTTGAGCTTGAGCGACGCCCACGCCATCACCATGGTCACCGAGGAGCCGATGAGCACGATCGTGTTGAGGGTCGCGAGCGGCACGCTCAGGTACTCCCGGCCATGGTGCCAGGTGCCCGGAGGGGCCCCCGTGCGCAGCAGCACGTACGAGGAGAACAGGGCGCCGAACAGCATCACCTCGGACGCCAGGAACAGCCAGATCCCCAGCTTGGCGTTGTACAGGCCGGTATCGGGCCGGAGCTTGGTGGTATACGGAATGTCCATCATGGCCTCAAGCCTCCTGCGGCAACTGCGGGAGTGGTTGGTGCTGCGGGACGAAGTCCGAGGGGGCCCCCGGCAGGCTGTAGTCGTACGGTCCGCGGACCACCGTCGGGATCTCCACGAAGTTGCCATGGGCGACCGGCGGCGACGGCGCGGCGGCCCACTCGAGCGTCGTGGCGTCCCATGGGTTGGCGCCCACCTTCTTCCCCTTCCAGATGCTCCAGAAGAGGTTGAGGATGAACGGGATCTGCGCCAGGCCGAGCAGCCAGGCCGACACCGACATGAAGGCGTTCCAGTGCAGCACCGGCTGGGCGTGCGAGTACGCGGCGCCGCCGTCGTACAGCCGGCGCGAGACGCCCGCCAAGCCCTGGATGAACATCGGCCCGAACACGCCGTTGATGAACAGGAACGACGGCCAGAAGTGCAGATGCCCCAAGAGCGTGCTCATCTTGCGGCCCGTCAGCTTGGGGAACCAGTAGTAGATGCCGGCGAACATCGCGAAGATCGTCCCCGGCGCCACCACGTAGTGGAAGTGGCCGATCACGTAGTACGTGTCATGCAGGTGGATGTCCGTGGGCGCCAGGCCCAGCGGCAGGCCCGTCAGGCCGCCGATGGCGAACATCGGGAGAAAGGCCATGGCGAACAGCATCGGCACCGTGTAGCGGATCGAGGCCCCCCACAGCGAGATGATCATGGCCGTCAAAACGATGACCGACGGCACCGAGATGATCATCGTCGTGGTCTGGAAGAACGTGCTCATCACCGTGCCCATGCCGGTCATGAACATGTGGTGCGCCCACACGATGAACGACATGAAGCCCAGGAACGAGATCGCGTACACCATCGAGCGGTAGCCCCACAGGGGCTTCCTCGTGTTGTTGGCGATCACCTCGCCGATGATCCCGAAGGCCGGCAGGATCAGCACGTAGACCTCCGGGTGGGCCAGGAACCAGAACAGGTGCTGCCAGAGGAGCGGGCTGCCGCCGCCCGACACCGCGAGCTGCTGGCCCGAGATCACCAGGCCGCTCGGCATGAAGAAGCTCGTCCCCGCCAGCCGGTCCATCATCTGCAGCACCGCCGCCGCCTGGAGCGCCGGGAAGGCCAGCAGCAGCAGGAACGACGTCACGAACTGCGCCCATACGAAGAAGGGGAGCCGCATCCACGTCAGGCCCGGGGCCCGGAGCTGGACGATGGTGACGATGAAGTTCGTCGAGCCCAGCACCGACGAGATGATCAGCGCCAGCATGCCGAACAGCCAGATCGTCTGGCCCGAGGTGGCGATGTTCGACAGCGGCGGGTAGGAGGTCCAACCCGACTGTGCCGCGCCGCCGGGAGCGAAGAAGCTCGCCAGCATCAGCACGCCGCCCACGAAGTAGCACCAGTAGCTCGCCATGTTCAGCTTCGGGAACGCCATGTCCGGCGCGCCGATCTGGAGCGGCACCAGGTAGTTGCCGAACGCGCCCACGGCCAGCGGCACGATCCCGAGGAACACCATGATCGTGCCGTGCATGGCCCCGAGCTGGTTGTAGAGCTCCGGCGCGATGATCCCCCCGCTCGCCTTCAGAAGGCCGCCGACCAGGGGGATGGGCTGGTTCGGATACGCCATCGACCAGCGCATCATCATCATCAGCGTGAAGCCGAAGAGGAGGAACACGAGCGCCGTGAACCCGTACTGGATCCCGATGACCTTGTGATCCTGGGAAAAAACGTACTTGGTCCAGAAACTCTGCTCTTCGTGGTGGTGGGCCTCGTGATGACCATGGGCCCGTTCGTCGACTAGTGCCATCTACGATCTCCCTTCGGACGGTGATCGGAACGGACAGAACGAGCCGGCCGGCAGCGGACGCACTGCCGCGGCCCCTGGAATCTGCCCCGCATCTTGGCGACCTCTGTACAGCATGCGAACGGCTGTTCTGAAAAAGACGGCTGAGTCTACGACAGGCGCCTTGCAACCCGCAAGGCAGGGGTACGGGACGGGTCGGCCGGGCCGCAACCTCGCGTATCATCCTCCACCGGAATGGCCACCACCGAAATGGCCTCCACCGAAATGGCCACCTGAGCATAGGGGAGATCAACTTCATGTCTCATCGCAAATCCGGACTCTTCTTTGCCCTCGCCGTGCTCCTCAGCCCGGCGCTCCATGCCCAGGGCATGGACCACGCCCACGGCCAGATGGCGGCCGCCCCGCCGGCAACGCCTCAGGAGCCCCAGGCGGGAGGCGACTACTACTACCCCCAGGACGACGAGGGCGTCGCCAACCTCCCCGCGAGGAAGGCGGCCCAACTGGCCACGGCCGGCCAGATCGGCGTCTTCCACGGCTTCCAGCTCACCGACCGCCAGCCCGAAAGCGGCATCACCTTCCGCAACGTGGCCGTGGACGACAGCGGGCGCGAGTACAAGATGGTCCACTACGACCACGGCAACGGCGTCGCCGTGGCCGACGTGGACAAGGACGGCCTCCTCGACCTCTACTTCACCACCCAGCTCGGCGAGAACCAGCTCTGGAAGAACCTCGGCAAGGGCACCTTCCGCGACGTCACCGCCGCCGCCGGGGTCGGCCTCGAGGACCAGATCAGCATCGCCCCCTCCTTCGCCGACGTGGACAACGACGGCGACCCCGACCTCTTCGTCACCACCGTCCGCAAGGGGAACCACCTCTTCCTGAACGACGGCAAGGGGCATTTCAAGGACGTCTCCCAGGAAGCCGGCCTGGACTACAACGGCCACTCCTCCGGCGCCGTCTTCTTCGACTACGACCGCGACGGCCTCCTCGACCTCTTCCTCGCCAACGTCGGCCGCTACACCACCGACAAGACCGGCCGCGGCGGCTACTACGTGGGCGTCGAGGACGCCTTCGCCGGCCATCTCCACCCCGACCGCACCGAGACCAGCATCCTCTACAAGAACCTCGGCAACCACCGCTTCAAGGACGTCTCCAAGGAGACCGGCCTCGTGGACGGCGGCTGGACCGGCGACGCCTCCGTGCTCGACTTCAATGAAGACGGCTGGCCCGACCTCTACGTCCTCAACATGCAGGGCGACAATCATTACTGGGAAAATCAAGGGGAGAACCAGGGGGGCAAGACCTTCGTCGAGAAGGGCGCCCAGTACTTCCCCAAGACCTCCTGGGGCGCCATGGGCATCAAGTCCTTCGACTACGACAACGACGGCCGGCCCGACGTCATGATCACCGACATGCACTCGGACATGAGCCTCCTCATCGGCCCCGACAAGGAGAAGCTCAAGTCCGACATGCAGTGGAACGACCAGATGCTCCAGGGCGGTGCCAACAACGTCTTCGGCAACTCCCTCTTCCACTACGAGGGCGACGGCAAGTTCGCCGAAGTCTCCGACGCCATGGGAGTCGAGAACTACTGGCCCTGGGGCGTCAGCGCCGCGGACCTGAACGCCGACGGCTACCAGGATCTCTTCATCACCGCCAGCATGAACTTCCCCTTCCGTTACGGGGTGAGCTCCCTGCTCTTGAACGACCAGGGGAAGATCTTCCGCGACAGCGAATTCATCCTCGGCGTCGAGCCGCGCCGCGGCGGCCGCACCCACTTCCATATGACCGACATGGACTGCAACGGCGAGGACAAGAAGAAGACCCCCTGCGCCAACCGCACCGGCACCGTCCGCATCATGAGCACCCTGGGCTCCCGCTCCTCCGCCATCTTTGACCTGGATGGCGACGGCGACCTCGACGTCGTCACCAACGACTTCAACTCCGAGCCCCAGGTTCTTGTCAGCGACCTATCCAGTAAGAAGGCCCCGCGCTTCCTCAAGGTGAAGCTCACCGGCACCACCTCCAACCGCGACGCCCTGGGAGCCCGCGTCCGCGTCAAGGCCGGCACCCAGACCTGGACCCAGTGGAACGACGGCGCCTCCGGCTACCTCTCCCACAGCGTCATGCCCCTCTACTTTGGATTGGGCGACACCGCCAAGCCCGACACCCTCGAAGTCCTCTGGCCCTCCGGCAAAACCCAGACGGTCAAGAACCCCAAGGTCGGCAGCCTCATCGAGATCCAGGAGAAGTAAAGGCGGGAGATATCTGTAGGGGCGGCCCTAGGTTGTCCGGCCTGACGGCCGTCAGGCCGCCTGCCGCAACAGGGCGGCCACGCAGGGTGCCTACGGCATCCCGCGGACCGCCCCCTACCGTCGTTTCTACCTTGACAGAGCCTAGATGCGGTGCGCCCGGAGCCGGGCCGCGAAAGCTCACGCGCCGGCCGCGAAGCGCGAGAACATTGTTTCTCGCATCTCACACTTAGTTCCTTGGCTTTGAAACTATGGACGTCAAGGTTGGAACTATGTATTTAAGCGCGAGAACATTGTTTCCCGCACTTCAGCCTATGTTCCTCGGTGTTGAAACTATGGACGTCAAGGCTGGAACTATGTATTTAAGCGCGAGAACATTGTTTCCCACACTTCAGCCTATGTTCCTCGGTGTTGAAACTATGGGAGACGAGGCCGGCACTATGGGAAGCGCGCTTGGAAACAAGAGGTGAGCCGTCGTCCGGGATCAGTTGCACGAGCTCAATCTCCGCCATCACCTTGCGGGCCAGCTCCACCGTGGCAGTCTCCAACCGGGCTGCCGGAAGCACGGAGGACGAAGCCGAGGAGCTCGCCGTGCTGACTTCGCTCGTCAGGAGGCGCAAGGGAAGGCTCTGAGCCGGAGAGCCCGCTCCGTTCCGTCCAGCTCAGAGCTTCAGTTACTGCGCTGTTGAGAAGCCGGGGCCTAACCGGTGTCCCACCGCTTCAAGATCATCCGGATCTCGTCGCGGTGGGTCGTCTCGTCGCGGATCAGGTCGTCGAACTCGACGGCCAGTCCGTAGTGGCCCAGGGCCTCGGCCTGCTTGCGGCGCAGGACGTAGCGCTGGATGGTCTCGATCTCATCCTCCAGGGCGTTCTTGAGCATCTCCTTGGCGTCCTTCGCCGGCTTGACCGGCGCGGGGACGGTGGTGGGGGTGCCGCCCAGGGACACGATCTTGTCGGCCAGGATCTGGGCGTGGCCGAGCTCGTCGGGGATTTCGGCCTCGAAGAACTGGCGTAGCTCCATGCGCCACTGGCCCTGGACCTGGCTGGCGTAGGTGCGGTACAGGATCACCGCCGCGTACTCATGGGCGAGATCGACGTTCAAACCTTCAAGGAACTGGTCCTGGGAGATTCCGTCCGTGTTGCCGGGCTCCTGGGTATCCCTCTTCTTGCCATTTTTTGCCATGGGACAATTCTCCTTTCACTCTCCGCCAGAAACGGCCTGCAATTTCCTGGCCGCCCTTTGTCCTGACAGCCTCCAGCTTACACCCATGCTACTCTTCCGGGCTCTATGAAGACGATCCGGATCGGCAATGGCCAGGGGTTCTGGGGGGACAACGTGGACGCGCCCGTGGAGCTGCTGCGCGGCGGTCCCATCGACTACATCGGCATGGATTACCTCGCCGAGGTGACGCTGTCGATCATGATGCGGCAGAAGCTGAAGAACCCGAAGCTCGGCTATGCCACGGACTTCATCGGCTTCATCCGCCGGGTGCTTCCCGAGCTGGTGGAGCGCAACGTTCGGGTGCTCACCAACGCGGGCGGCCTGAACCCGCGGGCGTGCCGCAACCGCATCTTCGAGGTGGCGAAGCGAGCTCGGGGTCACGGGGCTCCGGGTGGGCGTGGTCGAGGGGGATGACCTCCTGCCGCGCCTCAAGGACCTGATCGCCGCCGGGCACGCGATGAAGAACATGGACACGGGCGAGCCCCTGGGGCCGCACGTCGACAAGGTGATGAGCGCCAACGCCTACCTGGGCGCCCGGCCGGTGGTGGACGCCCTCGCGCAGGGCGCCCACATCGTGCTCTGCGGCCGGGTGACGGACACGGCCCTGGCGCTCGCGCCGATGATGCACGAGTTCGGCTGGAGCGAGGGAGACTGGAACCGCCTGGCCGCGGGCACCATCGCCGGCCACATCATCGAATGCGGCGCCCAGTGCACGGGCGGCAACTTCAGCCGCTTCTGGGAAGTGCCGGACCTCTGGAACGTCGGCTATCCCGTGGTCGAGGCCCGGGAAGACGGCACCTTCGTGGTCACCAAGCACGAGGGGACGGGCGGAATGGTGACGGTCGACACCGTCTCCGAGCAGCTGGTCTACGAGATGGGCGATCCCGCGAGCTACATCACGCCGGACGTGACGGCCGACTTCACCACCATCCACCTGCGCCAGGACGGCAAGGACCGGGTGGAGGTCTCCGGCATCGAGGGGCGGCCCAACACGCCGTTTCTCAAGGTTTCGGGCTCCTACCTCGCCGGCTACAAGGCCTCGGGGCAGATCACCCTCTCGGGGCCGCGGGCGGTGGAGAAGGCCACGCTGGCCGCCGAGGTGGTGTGGAAGCGGCTGGAACGCGCCGGGGTCGTCTTCGCTCCCGAGGACCGGGAGACGGAGCTGCTGGGCACCGGCGCCTGCCTGCCGGGGATCTTCGCCACGCCGGACGATCTCCCCGAGGTCGTGCTGCGGCTCGGCGTGAAGCACGCGGACTCGGCCAAGGTGGAGCGGTTCGGCAAGGAGATCGCGCCGCTCGTGACCGCCGGCCCCCCGGGGGTGACGGGCTTCGCCGGCGGCCGGCCCAAGCCGCAGGAGATCGTGGCCTATTGGCCGGCCCTGCTGGCCCGCGAGGAGGTCGAGAGCCGCATCGAGGTCACCGTGGAGGAGGTGTGAGCGAGGCCCCCTCCGGCAATCGTTCCCTGGTCTTCACCTGGTATGGCGGCCTCCTCGGCGGGCTCCTGCCCATCCTGCTCCTGGGTTTCCTCTACAGCGCCGTCGCGGACCGCACCGCCTTCGCCCTCTGGGCCCTGGTGGCGGGTACGGTCTGGGTGGTGGCGCTCCACCGGGGCCTCTCCGCGGGCCTGCGGCGCCCCCGCCTCGTGGCGCTCCTGGCCGGCGTCCTGGCAGGTGGCTTGGCGGTGTTCGCATGGCTGGAGTCCCGGCACCACGAGATCCTGGACCTGGGATTCCGGGCGGTGTTTCCGGCCCTCTACAATCCCGCGGCCACGTCGCCCCGTACCGTGTACTTTCTCGCGGCCGGCTTTCTGCTGACGGGCCTGGCCGCGCTGACCGCTTCTTTTCTGTTCAAGGCAAAGGAAACGACATGAGGATTCGACTGGGCGACATTGCCCACGCCCGTTCGGGCGACAAGGGGGACGCCTCGAACGTCGGCCTGATCGCCGGCACGCCCGAGGTCTACGAGGTGCTGCGGCGGGAGGTCACGGCCGAGCGCGTGAAGGGGCACTTCCGGGAGGTCTGCCGGGGTGCGGTCGAGCGCTTCGAGCTGCCGAACCTGCTGGCGCTCAACTTCATGCTCCACGACTCCCTCGGGGGCGGCGGCACGGAGAGCCTGAAGAACGACGCCCAGGGGAAGACCCACGCCCAGGGGCTGCTGGAGATGGAGATCGAGGTGCCGGAGGAGCTGGCAAGGCCATGAGCCTCGAACGTGGTGCGGGACAACGATCTCCTCTGGGTCACCCTGAACGACCCTGAGCGGGCCAACGCCCTTTCGCCGCTCATGATCAAGGAGTATTACAGAGCTCTACCGCCGGGACTGGCGCAAGGAAGGGGTGCGGGCCATCCTCCTCTCCGGCGCGGGGAAGAACTTCTCGGCCGGCGCCGACCTGGAGCACCTGCGCTCCCTGCGCGACGCCGGTCACGAGGAGAACCTCCGCGACTCGCTCGCGCCTGCGCGACCTCTTCGCCTCCATTCTGCGCCAGGAGGCGTTGACCATCGCCCTCGTCCACGGCGCCTGCGTGGCCGGCGGCTGCGGCATCGCCACGGCGCACGACTTCGTGGTGGCGGCCGAGGACGCGAAGTTCCTCTACAGCGAGGTGCGCATCGGCTTCGTGGCGGCCCTCGTCGCAACCTACCTCCCCCTGCGCCTCAAGGGCTCGGACATCCGCGAGCTGCTGCTCAATCCCCAGCTCCTGGACGCCCGCAAGGCCCTGGAGATCGGCCTCGCGAACCGGGTGGTGTCTGCCGGGAGCGCGGCGGACCTGCGGACGGCGGGCGAGGCGCTGGCGGCGCAGATCCTGGAGACCGGCAGCTCCGAGTCCATCGCCCGCACCAAGGGGCTGCTGCTCGACGCCATCGGCAAGCCGCTCGGCGAGGCGATGACGCTCGCGGCCGAGGTCAACGCCGCGGCCCGGGCCACGACCGACTGCAAGCACGGCATCGCCACCTTCCTGGAAACCAAGAAGCCGCCGAAGTGGCGATAAAACCGGAGATGAGCCATCCTGTGAAGCTCGTCCTCTTCGACATCGACAGCACCCTCCTCGACTGCGGCCCGCAGGTGCGGCCGCTCTTCGCCTCGGCCCTGGAAGAGGTCTTCGGCACGGCGGGCAACGTGGACGGCTACGACTTCGCGGGGCGGACGGACCCCCGTATCGTCCTCGACCTGGTGATGGCGGCCGGCGTTCCCGAGCGGGAGGCGCGCGAGAAGCTCCCCCGGATGAAGGATCTGTACATGGAGCGGCTGGCCGGGGCGCTGGACCCGCGGAGGATGCGCCTCCTGCCCGGGGTGGAGGAGACGCTGGCGCGGCTCGCGGCGCGCGAGGACGTGGTGCTCGCCCTCCTCACCGGCAACTGGGAACCGGGCGCGCGGGCCAAGCTCGCGTGCTTCGACCTCAACCGGTACTTCGGCTTCGGGGCTTTCGGCTGCGACGGGGTGGACCGCTCGGAGCTGCCGCCCGTGGCCTTCGACCGGGCGGAGCAGGCCCTGGGGCGCCGCTTCGATCCTGCCGAGACGCTGATCGTGGGCGACAGCGTCCACGACGTTTCCTGCGCCCGGGACCACGGCATCCCCTGCCTCGCCGTGGCGACCGGGCGCACGCCCGCGGAAAGGCTCCGCGCGGCGGGCGCCGACTGGGTGGTGCCGGACCTCTTCGCCGCGCCCGGCGCCGTCGGCTGGCTGGCGTAGAAATTCCTGGGACCGCCGGCATCCCTGCCGGCCTGACTAACTTCTCTTTTCCAGCGGTCCACCCGCCAGCTTCCACTCCACCATGCCGCCGGTCACCTCCACCACGCGGTGGGCTCCGAGCCGGCGCAGAGCGAGGCTCAGCCGGCGCATGTCCGGCGCTTCCGGGCCGCTGCCGACCACGAAGAACTCGGTCCGCTCCGTCGTTCCCGGGGGAAGAGCGGCGAGCCCGTCCGGCCCGGCCGGGAACGCGCCCGGAATGTGCCCCTCCTCGAATTCGCCGCGCCAGCGCGCGTCCACGACGGAGAACGGCGGGAAGGGCCGGCGGATCCGGCGGATCAGCTCCCCGGCGTGAGTCTTGAAGATCACCCCATCGAAATGCGGGTCCATGGCATCCTCCTGAATTGAGGGTGGATGCTATCTCAAGCTCGCCCGGCTGTGCTGAAACCCCGGCGGCCTCCGTCCCGGGCCGTCCCGAGCCTCCCGGCGCCCTGTAGGGCGGAACGTCCTCTGAAGGATTCGCTTGTAGGGTTCTGGATCGCATCGTAGGGCCGAGCCGTCGAGGTCCCGAAAAAGAAATCTCAAGTCTTGTCTTTGCGAGACTTCTTGAACGAGCCCCGTGCACTGGGGACATTGCCTCAACAGATGTCGAATAAAGCCCCGGTTTTCGTCCCTGGAGAGATTGGATTGAAGAAAGCGCACAATGGTTTGCCGCGAGAAGTGATCGTCCGCCATGTCATTCCTCCCGATGAAGGTACCGACAAAACTCAGACCTTCATCAAGTAAGGTTGCCGGAGGGCGGAAATCGAGGACAAAAAAATGAACGGCTGCCGTTACAGGTGTAAACGGTACCAGCGCCAGGTGGCGTTGAGCGCGTGAATGAGGTGCGGCGTAGGGCCGGCGAAGGCCGGAGGCATGGAGGTGAATTCCAGAGGAGGCGTCCTGATTTCCCAGGGATTGAAGGTAGAATCAAAGGATGGGCTCTAGTCCATGACAACCCTCCATACCCCCACCCTGCCGCTTCCCCAGCAGTACCGGGCCCTGCGCGAGGGGTGCGGCTTGGCCGACCTCTCCGGCCTGGGCCGGCTCGAGGTTCTCGGCGCCGACCGGCTCCGGTTCCTGAACGCCTACCTCACCTGCGACGTCAAGAGCCTCGCTTCCGGCGACGGAGCCTACGGGTTCTTCACCACGCCCAAGGGCGGAATCCTGTCCGACGCGGTGGTGATGGCGTTGGCGGACCGGCTCTGGCTCCAGGTCGGGGCCGGGCAGGAGGGGGCGATCTCCAGCCATCTCGAGAAGTACGTCCTGGCCGACCGGGTCGAGGTGCGGGGGCTGGAAGACATGACGCCGCTCTGCCTCCTGGGCCCCAAGGGCACGGAGGCCCTGAGCCATGCCAAGGGTACCGAGCTGCCGCCGCCGGGCGACTGGCGGCATCGGCGGTCCATGGTGCACGGCACCGAGGTCGAGCTTCAGCGCCTGGGGCGGATGGGCGTGGAGGCGTGGGCGCTGTGGGTCTCAGCCTCCATCGCCGGCCACCTCTCCGAGCAACTCCTGGAGCTGCCGGGCGTCGAGCCCGTGGAGACCGAGGCCCTGGAGGTTCTGCGCGTGGAGGCGGGCATCCCCCGGTTCGGCAAGGACTTCGGGGCGGACAACTTCCCCCAGGAGACCGGTGCGCAGGAGGCGGTGAGCTACACCAAGGGGTGTTACCTCGGGCAGGAGGTGGTGGCGCGCATCCACTACCGGGGCGGAGTGCAGAAAATGCTCCGGGGGCTGGTCTTCGAAACGGCGGTGCCCGCGGGCACGCCGCTGCTCTTCGAGGGGCGTGAGGTGGGGACGGTGGCGACCGTCGTCGAGTCGATCGCCCTGGGCCGGCCGGCCGGGCTCGCCATCCTGCACCGCCGCGGCGCCGAGCCCGGTACCGGGCTCGACCTGCCGGACGGTGGGAAGGCCGAGGTGAGGGAGCTTCCGCTGGTTCCTGCCTGACTGGTCCCGGTCTAGAGGGTCCCGGCCTAGACGGCGAAGGAGGAGCCGCAGCCGCAGGTGCCGGTGGCTTTGGGGTTGTTGAACTTGAACCCCGCCCCCGTCGAGCCGAGGACGTAGTCGATGTTCGTCCCCTGCAGGTACCGGGCGCTCACGGCGTCGACGTAGATCGTGAGGCCGCTCTGCTCGTAGACCCAGTCGTTGTCCCGGGTCTCGCTCTCGAAGTCGAGGGCATATTCGAAGCCGCTGCAACCGCCGCCGCGCACCGCGATGCGCAGCCCGTGGGAGGGGTCGATCCCTTCCTGCTCACGGGTGATCTTGACCATGTCGGCCGCCTTCTTGGTGAGAGTGATCGGGTGGTCCTCCTGCGAGGCCTCCTGGGACGGCACGGGACCGGTCGCGGGATCAGTCGGCTGGCTCTGGACCTGCTGGGTGTTTTCGGTTTCCATCATGACTCCTTCAACCGGGGGCAGCCCCGGAGCAATTCCACGATAGCTGCCGCCCTGGGGGATGTCAATTCCGCACCCGCCCGCCGGAGTATGATCCCCGGGTGCTGCGAGCCGTCCTCTTCGACTTCAACGGGATCCTCGTCGACGACGAGCCGATCCACCTGGAGATCTTCCAGCGGGTGCTCGCCGAGGAGGGGATCACCCTCTCGGCCGAGGACTACTACGCCCGCTACCTGGGGCTCGACGACCGCGCCGGCTTCGCGGCCGTGCTCGGAGCCGCCGCCACGGTCCCCCGGCTGATGCGGCTGACCGCCCGCAAGGCGCGCTATTACCAGGAACGTATCCGCCGGGACGGGTATCCCGTCTTCCCCGGCGCCGTCGAGCTGGTGCGGAGCCTGGCGGCCCGGGGCACCATGCTGGGCGTGGTGAGCGGCGCCCTGCGCGAGGAGGTGGAGGGCGCGCTCCGGCAGGCCGGCATCCTGGACCATTTCAAGGTGCTGGTGACGGTCGAGGACGTGGAGGAGGGGAAGCCCGACCCCCAGGGCTACCTCAAGGCCCTGGAGGCCCTGAACTCCCAGCCTCCCCTGCCGGAGCGCCTGCTCCACCCCCACGAGGTGCTCGCCGTGGAAGACAGCCCGGCCGGGCTCGCCGCCGCCGCGGACGTGGGGTTCCCGACCCTCGGCGTGGCCCAGACCTATCCGGCCGCGGAGCTGCGCGGCGCGGACGTGGTGGCGGAGAGCCTCCGGGAGCTGACGCCCGAGCGCCTGGACCGGCTGTTCGCGGAGGTCAGCCGCCAGTGACGCCGGAGACCCGCCAGCGGATCGAACAGCTCGTCAAGCCGCTCTACGCCGGGCTCGACGGCGTGCAGACGTTCGACCGCGTGGACCGGCTGCGCTCCCGCCTCGGCGATCTCCGGAAGGGCTGGGATGGCGTCCGGGTGGACGGCGACCTGCTCGAGCTCCTCCTCCTCCTTCATGGCGCCGTGGATCGCCTGGGTTCGCTCGGGGCCGGCGGCCGGCTCGACCTCTTCCTGCGCGGGCTCGATCTGCCGGAAGAGCTGGGGCGGCGAGCCCGTTCGGGGCTCGCCCGGTTTCATGAAGATCCGCGGGGGCCTGAAGAGGAGCTCCTCCACGACGCGCTGCTGCTCGAATCCGCGGGAATCCTCGCCGCCGTCGAGCGGCTCATGGCGGCCGGCAAGAAGCGCACGGCCCTGGCCCGGGCCGTGGGCCAGCTCGACCCCGGTCCGCCGCCCGAGCGCTACCGCACGCCGCGTGGGGCCGCCCTGGGCGCGGACCGCCGCCAGGAAGCCGTGGAGTGGATCGCGGATCTGCGGCGGAAGGTACTGGAAGAGGGGATCAGCTGACGTACGGGATCAGAGGATGGGGTCAGTTGACGGGGATCCGGCCTTCGAACCCTTCGTCGTACGTATGGAAGAAGCTGATGGACTGCTCGGGGAAGCGCCAGCAGTAGTAACCGTCGCCGCTGTCCCAATCCACCAGGAAGACGCCTTTGACCTCGCAGCCGATCGAGGAGACCTCGCGGGCCCAGGCGCGGACGATGCGGTCGCGGGCCTCGTCGAGCTCGTCGCTGGGCCCCTCCGAGTCCGCGTCCTCGCGGCTGGCGGCGTTCTGGGTGATGGCGTCGATCTGGCGGATCGCCGCCGACGTCAGGTCCCGCACCAGGGGAAAGGTGGACAGGGCTTCGTCGTAGCTGAAAATCCGCTTGGAGGAACGTTTCTTTGTCATGAGATTGCGGAATGGTAGCAGATCATCGGGGCTGGCGTGGGGCCGCGCCGGCTGCTAGATTTCCCGCGCCGTGAACCCTCTGGACAACATCGTCGAGCCTTCCCGCGAGGGACGCGTCGAGGCCATCAGCGGCGGCATGTTCTCCGGCAAGAGCGAGGAGCTGGTGCGGCGGCTGCGCCGCGCGGCCATCGCCCGCCAGAGGGTGCAGGTCTTCAAGCCCGGGGCCGACACCCGCCACGACCCGCAGCGCCTGATCACCCGCGACAAGCGCGAGCTCGAAGCCGTGAGCGTGGGCTGCAGCGCCGACATCCGGGCGAAGCTTCAGCCCGGCGTCCAGGTGGTGGGGATCGACGAGGCCCAGTTCTTCGACGACGGGCTGATCGACCTCGTCTGCGAGTTGGCCGACTCGGGCGTGCGGGTGATCGTGGCCGGGCTCGATCTCGACTATCTCCGCCGCCCCTTCGGGCCGATGCCGCGCCTGCTCGCCATCGCCGAGTACGTCGACAAGGTCCACGCCGTCTGCATGCGCTGTGGAGCGCCCGCCCACTACAGCCAGCGCACGGCGGGCGGCGGCGAGCAGCTCCAGGTGGGCGACACCGAGTCCTACGAGGCCCGCTGCCGGCGGTGCTACGAGCCGTTCGCGCCCTGAACCGGCGGTCCGATCGGAATGGGGTGATTGTTCTTGTCCACATGGACGTAAACCACCTCGGCCTCGGTGACCTTGATACGGCCCGCGCCGGTGCTGCGCTCGGCCTCGACGGTCACCTTGACCGTCACCGAGGTGCGCCCCACCCGCAGGGTCTCGGTGAAGAAGCTCACCAGGTCGCCCACGAAGACGGGGGAGTGGAAGACCACCTCGCGCATGGCCACCGTCACCAGGCGGCCGGGGAGGGGGACGTGGTGATGGGCCTCGACGGCGCCCGCCTGGTCGATGTAAGAGAGGATGATGCCGCCGAAGATGGTGCCCAGGGCATTGGTGTCCTTGGGCATCAGGACCACGCGGATGGCCGGCTGGCGCGGCCCGGAGGTGAGGTTCGAGGTCTCGTTCATGGCTTCATGCTATCCTAGCCATCCTGTCGTCGAGGGCTCTCGACCCCGGGCATGAACCCTATCTCTCAACAGGCCACCCTGGACTCCATGAACGACGCGGCCTTGCTGCGCTTGATCGCAGACCGTCAGCCCGAAGCGCTGAGCGCCCTCTATGGGCGTTACGCGTCGACGCTCCTGGCGCTCGGCAAGCGCATCCTCGGAGGGCTCGCCGACGCCGAGGAGATCCTCCAGGAAGTCTTCCTTCACGTGTGGAACAACGCCGGCCGTTACGACGCCGGGCGGTCGTCCGTTTCGACCTGGCTGATCCTCATCACCCGCAGCCGCGCCATCGACCGTTTGCGGACCCGCAAGGTGGTGGAGCGCACCCACGAGACGGCGATTCAAGAAAATCCGGTCGAGCATGCATCCCCTGAGGGGGTGGAAGCCGTATTTATCCACGAGCGGCGGGAACGAGTCCGGAACGAGCTGGAAAAGCTCCCGCCCGAGCAGAAGCAGGTTCTCGAGTTGGCTTTCTACAAGGGCCTGAGCCAGAGCGAAATCGCGGCCAAGGCGGACCTGCCTCTGGGGACCGTCAAGACGCGGACGCTCCTGGCCATGAAGAAACTACGCGGTGCCCTGCGCGACGAGATCCGGCAATTACTGTAAGCAAGAGCCCTATTGTGACCAACACTGACACTCCTTCGGAAGATCGGACCATCCTGGCCGCCCTCGAGGCGCTGGAGAGGTCGAGCGACCCGATCGCCGGCGCGTCGGGCACGGACGAGATCTCCGAGTCCGATGCCCTGGCGCGGCTGTACACCGAGGCGCTCGGGCTGATGCCCTTCGAGCTCGACCCGGTGGCGCCGTCCCCCGAGGTGCTGACGCGGATCATGGCGCTCGTCCAGGGCGACGAGACCCAGCCCGCGCCGTTCGCGGTCCCGCCGTTCGCCGTCCCAGTGGCCGCTGTGCCTGCCGCGGTCCCAACCGCCGTTCCGTCCCGCTCTTCGCACCCCTCTCAGGAAGTGCGGGTGCCGCGTCCCGTCCAAGGTACCCAGAGTGCCGCCGCCGCGCGCCGCACGCCGGGACGCGCTTCGAGATGGCCGCTCGCTCTCGCCGCGGCCCTGGCCTTCCTGATGGTCGGCCTCTCCGCCTGGCTCTATCTCCAGGTGGGCGAGCAGCGCCAGACGATCGTCCAGCTCGAGGATCAGCTTGCCGCCGAGCGCACCCGGGTGGCCGAGATGGAGGCGGAGTCCCGCCGGATTCAGTCGGCTTCGCTCGACGCACGGGAGGCGTTGGAGCTCGTGACCTCTCACGCCGTCGAAGTCAGCCCCATGCGTCCCGTGGGCGAGCTGCCGGTCCAGCCCCAGGCACGGGGAATCCTGTTCGTGCGGGCCGACCACCAGCACTGGTACATGTCGCTCGAAGGCCTCCAGCCGGCCGCGAACGGGCAGGCCTACAAGCTCTGGTTCCTCACGGACCAGGGAGCGGTGAGCGGGGGCTCCTTCACGGCCAAGCCCGGCACCCCGATCGTGCTGAATTCCGAGAGCATGGCGGCCGGCACCAAGGGCGTTCTGATAACGCTCGAGGCAGACCCGCGGACCGCGGCGCCCACCGGCCCCCAGATCCTCCAGGCCGCGGCCGTCTACAAGATCAGCTAGTTCCCGTCCCCGTTCGTCCCAGCTCATCCCGGGCTTCCGGGCGGAGGCGGCCTACTCCACCCGGTACGTCACCCCGTCCGACCGCCCCAGGTCGTCCGTCACCACGAGCCGGTGCTCGCCGCGGACCGGTTCGAGGAACCGGCCCTGCGTCGAGCCGGTGTCCGTGGTGGCCACCAGGGTGCCGTCCTGATACCAGTAGAGCCGCCGGGCCCCGGGCGCGGCCTGGGCCACGAGGGCGATCTTCTGGTATTCCAGGGGGGATTCCCGCCGGATGCGGTAGGGCGTCGATTCGTCGGGGGAGACGATGCGCGGCGGATCGCCGTCCGGAATCCCCGAGCAGGCCGCCGACAGCCGGGGCACCTCCTGGACCGAGGTCCCTTGAGACCGCCACCAGGCCACCAGCTCCGGCGGATAGATCGTCAACAGCCGGAATTCGTGAGGCCGCTTGCTCACGCAGTCGCCGGCCAGCAGCTCGCCGGTCTCGCTGTCCACCAGCATCCGCCGGTGGAGGGTGCAGGCCTTGAGCTTGGAGACTGCCGGGCAGGTAGGGGATCTTCACCCGTTCCGGGCAGGACGGCCCCGGCAGCTCGTGCGACAGGGCGCAGACCTCGATTTCGTCCGGTGCCACGCCTTCCCGGCGTAGCGGACCCCGGCCGCCTCCGATCGAGCGCCCGGAAGAGGTCGAAGAGGAGCGGCCCCGCGTGCTCGCTCCCCGAGATCCCCTTGCGCGGCTTGCCGTCGAAGTTCCCCACCCAGACGCCGATCGTGTAGCGGGCCGAGAAGCCCACGGCCCAGGCGTCCCGGTGGCCGTAGGAGGTGCCCGTCTTCCAGGCCACTCCCGGCACGTCGCGGGCGAGATCCCAGGCCTCGGGCAGATCGGGCCGGCGGACGTCGGTCAGGATCTCCGTGACCTGCCGCGCCGCTTCCGGCGAGAACAGCCGGACGGGGTCCGATCCCGACCGGTCGTTTTCTGAGTCGGCGGCCTCCACGAACCGCGCCGGCCGGTACAGCCCGCCCTGGGCCAGGGTGGCGTAGAGGTTGACGAGGTCGACCAGCCGCACCTCGCCCGCCCCCAGCACCAGCGGCAGGCCGTAGGTGCCGGAGGGCCGGTCCAGCGTCGACAGCCCGCCCGCTTCAAGCAGACCGTGGAACTCGGTGAGGCCGACCTGCGAGAGCAGCCGCACGGCGCAGGCGTTGAGCGAGTGGATCAGCGCGTCGCGCACCGTCACCCGCCCCCGGTAGCGCTCGTCGTAGTTCTCGGCCACGTACCCCGCGAAGTCGGTGGGGACGTCCAGCAGGTAGGAGTCCGGCAGCACCCGCCCCTGGTCGATCGCCATCACGTAGAGGAACGGCTTGAGCGTGGAGCCCGGGGACCGCCGGGCCGATGGCCCCGTTCACCTGCCCCTGGAAGTACGTCTCGCGGAACCCGGCCGAGCCCACCAGGCGCGCACCGCGCGGGTCTCGTTCTCGATCACCACCACGGCGGTGTTGCCGATCCCCAGGGCCCGCAGCTCGCGGATGCGGCGGGCCACCTGCGACTCGGCCACCTGCTGGACGGCGCGGTCGATGCGTCGCCCGGATCCGCGGCTCCTGGGGGAGCTGGGCCTTCACCATCTCCGTGAAATGGGGGGCCGCGAACGGCGGCCGGCGCCGGAGGGAGGGGATCGGCTGGCGCTCCGCCTCGGCGATCTCCCGCTGCGGGAAGAGGCCCCGGCCCGCGAGCTGGCGCAGGACCCGGCCGCGCGCCGCCTCCGCCGCCTTGGGGTGGTTGACGCGGGTCGTACCGCCCCGGCGAGCGCGGCAGCGCCGTCAGCAGGGCGATCTCTCCCAGCGAGAGCCGTTCCGGCTCCTTGCCGAAGTAGAACCACGCCGCCGCCCCGACCCCCTCGACGTTGCCGCCGTAGGGAGTCAGGTTCAGGTACAGCTCCAGGATCTCGTCCTTGGAAAATCGCCGTTCGAGCTGAAGGGCGCGGAAGCTCTCGCGGATCTTGGACGGGAGCGTCCGGGGCCCCGGCTCGGCCATGCGCGCGACCTGCATGGGGATGGTCGAGGCGCCCGACACCACCTCGCCGCTTCGCAGGTTCGACCACGCCGCCCGCACCACCGCCAGGCCGTCGACGCCGGGATGCCCGTAGAACCGCCGGTCCTCCGAGGCCACCAGCGCCTTCGGCAGCTCCGGCGGCAGCTCCGAGAGGCGGACCGGAAAACGCCAGCGGTCGTCCGCCGGCAGGAAGAACCGCAGCGGCTCGCCGTGGCGGTCCGTCGACCACCACGGCGGGCGGCCGCTGGAGGTTCTCCCAGGGGAACGGGAAGAGCCAGTCCAGCGTCCGAAACCACAGCCAGGGAGAGATCAGGAGGATCGCCACGGCAACGGCCGACGGCGATCCTCCGGCCTTTTCCCCTCTCCCGGTCGGGAGGGAGGGCGGTGGAGAGGGGCCAGGGGTGAGGGGCCGCCCCCGGAGGGGGCGGAGCTGCGGTGGTACGACGTCCCACTCACTGCCGCGGTCTTGACCTCCATCGTCCCCCGCTCCCCCGTCGCCTTGAGGGTGGGGTTGTACATCGCCTCCACCTGTACCGGCGGCAGCCGGAACTGCCCCGGCGCCACCGCCCGGACCAGCGTGTAGAACGTCTGCCAGGTGTCGGCCGGCAGGTCCGCGAAGAGCAGGATGCGGTCGTCCCGCAGGTCCATGTACTCCGGCTGGAAGTTGGCGTCGTTCACCCACGGGAGCTGCTCGGTGCTCTGGAGGCGCGGGTTCTCGACCTCCAGGCCCGAGGGGAGGAGGTTGACGATCGCCACGTTCTCGACCGGCCCCGACGTGCTCCTCACCTTGGTGCGGATGGCGATCAGGTCCCCCTGCTTGACGTCGTTCAGGTTGAGCGCCTGGCCGTCCCGGTTCAGGAATTCCCGCTGGATCTCCAGCCCCGCGCTCACCGGCTTGAAGGCGGCGTCCGTGGGCACGCCCCGTGGTGAGCACGCTGAAGAAGGCCGCCCCGGGCTTGTACCCGGGGTCCATCTGGATGCGGATCGGCGCCGGTCCCCGTGACCACGCGGCAGGGTCACCGTCTGGTTGGTGAACTTGCCGAGCGGCTTGCCGCCCACGAACACCGTTCCCGAGTAGGGCGGCAGCTTGGCCTGCCTCTGGATGAACTGGCCCAGGGCCAGCAGCGTGAAGCTCTCTTCCTGGGTGGTCCACCAGGAGTCCTGGGTGGCTTGGGCGTCGCGCGCCAGGCGGTCCACCAGGGCGGGGATCTTGGGGCTCTTCGGGTCCGCGTCCAGCAGGGCCAGCAGCAGCAGCGCCCGGTTGCGGATGGCCGAGTTGAAGTTGCCGCCCGATCTGCCGCTCGATCTCCTCGACGTTCCCCAGGCTGGCCGCCAGGCTCTGCGTGGCCCGCGGGTTGCCCGCCGACGCGTAGGCCGCCGCCAGCAAGGCCCGCGACTCAGGCCGACAGCGCCGCCGTGTGCTTCTGGCGGATGAAGTCCATGGTCCCCAGGTCCGGCCGGCCGGCCCGCGAGAGGACGTAGAGGCCGTAGACCGTCCGCTGCAGCTCCTCGCTGCCGTAGGTCCGCCTTGGCCTTCACCTCGTCGGCCACCCAGCCGAGGGCGTTCCTCGTAGAGACCGTCCGACGACCGGATGCCCGGCCCGCCGCGCCTCGACCAGGAAGTGCGTGGCGTACACGCTCCCCCACGAGTGCACGTTCTGCCCGCCCGGCCAGAGCGAGAAGCCGCCGCCCGGGAGCTGCATGACGGCGATCCGCCGCAGGCCCGCCTGCACCAGATCGGCCGGGTCGGCGTGCCCCTTCTTGGGATCGAACAGCTCGGGATCGAGCGCCTTGGCGATGTCGCCCAGGTAGATCAGCGGGAAGGCCGCCGACGTCGTCTGCTCCAGGCAGCCGTAGGGGTAGTGGAGCAGGTGCTCCAGCTTGCCCGTGAACTGCACCAGGGGCACGGAGCCGATCCGCACCGTCCGCCGCAGCGTCTCCGGCCGGAAGCGGTCCGCGTCCTTCATCGCCACCTCGAGCGTGGCCTTGTCCACGGCTCCGGCGGCTTCGACGGCGGTCACCGGCAGGTCGGGCCGCATCCCCACGTTGGTCGTGGACGGCGGACTTCTCGCCGTTGCCCGAAGCCGTGGCCACGAAGCGGACGTTGCCGGACGAGTCGCCGGTCTTGACCGTGAAGTAGACCGTCTTCTCCCGGCCGACGGGGATCTCGACCGTCTGCACCGCCTGCTCGATCGTGACCGGCCCCTGCGCCGTGAGCCCCACCTGGATCTTCCCGGGCTTCCCCGTGTCGTTCCGCACCGTCACCGGCACCTGGAGCGTCTCGCCGAACGAGAGGATGCGCGGCAGGGTGGGGAGCAGCACCAGCGGATCGCGCACCCGGGTCAGGCGCTGGGACGAGCCGAAGCGGTCCTCGTCGATCGCCACCGCCATGATCCGCAGCGCCCCCTGGAACTCCGGCACCTTGAACGTCACCTTGGCGTTGCCCTTCGCCGTCCGCCGTCACCGGGCCGGACCAGAAGGCCACCGGCTCCACCCGGCGCATCCCCTCCGGTCCGCACGTACTGGCTCATCCCCTGCTCGCCCTCGCCGCCGCCGGCCGGCACGGTCTTGACCTCCGGCAGCAGCAGGCTGAAGGTGTCGTAGGAGGTCACCCCCAGGGCCAGCTTGCGGTAGAAGAATTCGAACGGATCGGGCGTCTTCTGGGCGATGAGCTGGAGGATCCCCTCGTCCACCGCCGCCACCGTCACCACGGCGTTCGGCACGGTCTTCACGGCCACCGAAAGCTCCCGGTTCGGCCGCATCTCCTCCGGCGACGTGATCTGCGGGCTGAGCTGGTTCGCCGTCCGGTTCACCGGCAGCGGCACCGCGCCGAAGGCCCGGCCGGCCGAGCCCGACCTCCAGGTCGCCCACCTTCCGCACCAGCGTGGCCGTGACGTAGGCGTTGGGCCGGTACTCGGCGCGGATCGGCACCTGCGACCGTGGCCGTGTTGCCCGTCAGGTCGTACACCTGGGTGTCGAGCACCCGGTCGCGCTCCACCGTCACCAGGAGCTTGCCCGCGAACGGCGCCCGCACCTGGACCACGGCCGTGTCGCCCGGCTGGTACTCGGCCTTGTCGAGGTCCAGCTCCAGCCGCGACGGGTTCTTCATGCGCCCAGGGCGACGTGCCCCAGCCCGCGGCGTAGAACTCGATCTCGGTCGAAGCCTGGGTCTCGGGATCGGTGAGCACCACCCGGTAGCTGCCGTAACTCCGCGGCGTCATCTCGAAGCCGCCGCGGGCCTTGCCGCCGGGGATCGACTTCGACTGACGATCAGCACCGGGTCCCGCGTCGTCTCGTACTGCCAGCTGCCGTCCGAGCCCTTGCGCAGCACCGTGTTCCAGCGGTCCTCGAAGAGGTCGGCCCGCAGGCCGTCCGAGGCGACCTCCTTGCCGTCCGGCAGACACGGCCACGAACTCGAACTCGGCGGGCTTGCCCGGGTCCGCGAACCCCTCGCTCCTGCGCCAGTCCGCCGGCCCGCCGCAACCCGATGTAATAGGGATAGGGATGCGACCTGGAGCCGGTTGAGCGCCGCCACGCCGCGCCCGCCCTGCTCCTGCACCCGGGCCGTGACCACCGCTTCGAGCGACGACGGCACCGGCGCGCCGGCCGGCATCTCGACCTCGAAGCTGGCCCGCCCCTCCTCGTCGAGCGAGCCTTCCTCGGAGAGGATCTCGTTGTCGTCGAGCTTCCGGTCGCCGTTGCGGAACGTGAACGCCTCATACCCCTTGGGCGCGAACGTCGAGTCCACCAGCCGCACCCGCGTCTCGACCGGCAGGTTGGCCGCCGGCGCGCCGAACAGGTAGTTGGACTGCGACCTGGTAGGCTCAGCTTCTGCCCGGGCCCAACGGTGTCTGCTTGGGCGGCGGCGATCTCCACCGAGATCCGGTCCGGGACGAACTCCTCGACGTGGAAGCGGTACTGGCCGATCGTCTTCTCGGCCACCTCCAGCTCCAGCGTGTGGTGGCCGGTGAGGGCGTAGGCCGGCAGATCGAGACTTGAACGGCGCCAGGCCGCTTGGCGTCGCTCGTCACCCGCCGGTGACCTCCACCTCCCGCCCCTGCGGGTCGTGTGGCGGAGCAGGGCCGGCATGGACGGCGGAATCCGGAGCGAGCCGTCGCGCACCACCGCCAGCCCCTTCACCGTCTCGCCCGGCCGGTACAGGTCGCGCTCGCCGTAGAGGAAGGCCGTGTAGCCCGCTCGCCCACGGCCTCGGCGCCGCCCACGTCCAGGCCGGTGGGGTCGATCCCCATCTGGTCGAGCAGCAGGAACGTGAAGTCGTCCCCCTTCTCGATCGTCACCATGTAGGGCGTGGCTTTGCCCCCTGCAGACATCGCCTTCGGGTCGTACACCCGCCACATGCCCGAGCCGTCCGTCCGTCCCGACGCCGATCGTCTGGTTCTGGTCCGAGAGCAGCGTCACCTTGGCGTCCGCCACGGGCGACGAGATCGCTTGCAGGGACGACACCCAGACCAGGATCTCGCCCGGCCCCCGCTTCGCCACCACTCCCAGGTCGGTCAGCAGCAGCCAGCGCTGGCGCGGCCTCGTAGTCGTCCGGCTGCGCCCACGGACACGCGGTAGAGGCCGGGCTCCTTGGTGTCCACGTAGCTGTCGAGATCGACCGGCGTGAACCTTCTGCTTGTTCTTGGCGCCGCCCACGTTGAGCGTCTCTTCCTTGAGGCGGTCGCCCAGGGCGTGCTTGAGCTCGTCGAAGTAGCCGTACTCGCCGTCGTAGAAGCCGCCGTACTGGAAGAGGAAGAACAGGTTGTTCAGATAGACCCGGTCGATCGTCATCTGGAGCTTGGGCGACGTTGACGGTCTCGAGCGCCACCGCGTGCCGCCCCTGGCGCCACAGGAACATCCCCTGGCTCTGGAAGGCGACCGACGGCTCCAGGTCCGGCAGGTCCACGTCCTCCTGGTACTCCTCCTGGAGCACGGCCTCGTCGGTGGCGGGCATCCCCTTGCCGATGGTCAGCTTGTAGCTCGTGCCCGGCTCCATCTCGCCCGTGATGGACAGTATGTTCCGCTCCGCCGAGAAGCCGCGCCTGCACGGCCGGCTCGATGCGTCACGTACTTCTCGGCCACCGCGGCGGAGATCGGGGAGGAGAAGCGTGACCTTGAGCGTCGACTCCCGCGGCCCCGGCTCCGTCTCGACTCCCCGCACGGCGAGCTTGGTGCTCGACCCGACCTCGATCTCCTTGACGTACTCCTCGCCCAGGGGCGAGTTGCCGTTCGAAGGCGTCAGCACCCCGGCGATGACGAGCTTCACCGTCCGCTCGTCCCGCTGCTTCTGCACCGGCTCCGTCCGGTAGCCGATGACGTTGCTGTTCCAGTCCGTCTCCAGCACCACCGGAGTCGGCTCCGCCACCTCCGAATCCACCACCTTCACCAGGGGAGCCAGCGTCTTGGGATCCACGGGGTAGTTGAACTTCATCTCCCCCCTGAAGGTCACCTTCCCCTTCCCTTCCAGCGCCGGCTCTTCGAAGACGGTCACCTCCTCGACGAGGAACTTGTCCGTCTTGACCTTGACCTCCGTCTCCCCCGTGAAGACCTGCCCCTCCTGAATCACCTTCTCCGGCTCGATCTCCACCTTGAACTCGCTGGCAACCGGAAGCCCCCCGCTGGGCTCGAACCGCAGAGCATTCGTGTCCTGCCACTTCCAAGACCCACCCAAAGCCGGGAAGATCGAAGCCGGAGCCGAATCCAGAACCTCCCCGACCTTCCCCTGCCCTAGCGGCTTGTCAAAGAGGATGTCGAAATACTGCCGGTTCTGCCGGTCCACCACCACGTCAAAAACCGAAACCGTCTCCCCCCCCTGAGCCCCCGCCCGCATCTTGGCAAAAGCCGCCGAGATGGGCTCCCGGAACGCAAAGGCCGACATGGACACGAACGACAGCGCAAGCGCAAGAATGGCGACGTCCTTGCCGGACCACTTCCGGCGAAAGAGCGCACTGAACCTGGACGGGAGTTTCTCCCGGGGTGTGGAGGAAGGGTCGGACATGCGGGGATCTCCTGAAGGATTGGGAAGCACCTATAGGCTACACCAACCCGGAGGCGGTGTCTCCTGCCTTCTTGTGTGTGTCGGGTGGGCGGGATCGCTTCAGGGGAGCACCTGCGGCCGCGAGACGACCGGTTCCTTAGCCATTGAGACCGCCTGTATCTGGGAATACCGGGCGTTCGGAGAACGCGCGGCTCTGGGGATAGGGGCGTTGAGTCTAAGCCTCGTTGAGCTCGGCTACGCACACCCATGAAGTGTCGCGAACTAGGCCCGACCGTGTTTTGCAAGTTCAACGTTGACGTCCACTGCTGCGGCCCGAACTTGTTCCATCCACCGTTCGCATAGCACTTGGAATTGTTTTGCGTCCGCAGCTATTGAAGTCTGCGCAGTTCCCATCGCCTCCTGGTATTGTTGGGCAGATCTGCGTGCCCAAATTAATAAGTTGGAGAGATACGATGCCTTGATAGTTTTTATCCTTTGAGCAGATTCCGCCAGGGCACTTTCATATTTATCGCTCCCAGGACACTGGAGCACGACAAGCTGGCCAATGGCGGAGAGCGGCCCAGAGTTGCAGAGAGCATCCGACGGGATTCTTGACTCCCCAAGCTGGAGTTCCCTATCCTTCTCATCAAAAGCAGAGCGGAGTTGTTCCATTGCGTCATGGGCGCCCGCGCCGCCAGTCAAATGGTTATACCAAGAGTCGCGGGGTATAAGAGCCAGAGAGCTTTGATAATAAAGCGCTAGTTCCTCTCTGCACCGCCGGAATTCTTCTCTAATCATATCGGCAATCGCTTTGGCACAACCGCCTAGCGGCGAAACGGCTTCAGGGATCGATTGCGTAGATCCTATAGCCTTGAGGTAAGACTGTTGGCTTCTGTAGAGGGAGCGTGATGTTCCGTCGTACAGTATGCGTGCCGCTGTCGTTGTCTCAGAATTCATGCTCAAGATTTTGCCGTCGTAGACTTCCTTGACCTCGCGAAGTCGCACTGTCTTGACCTTGTCTGTTAGGAACCGACCTCCAAGGCCACCTATCAATCCACCAATTGCGCCACCTATTATAGTTCCAAAGCCAGGCGTTATGGCCGTCCCAATGGCGGCACCTAGCTTCGCGCCCCCGAATCCCCCTAGCCCGGTTCCGGCTACGTCGAGGCCCGCATTTTTCAAGGAGTCGCCAATGGTCGTCTTTTCGTCTGATAACAGACGAATCTCTCGGGTTGTAGAGAGGGCCAGAGTGATAAAGGGGAAATGGAAGTGGGGAACGACGTCGTGAGGGAGGTCGAAGCTGTGAACATCAACATGGCTGAGGTGTTCGTGAATTGTCGATGCCGAGTGCGATAAGCCTTCGGCAACGGGATGAGCCACCTGACCGAAGGCCTCTCCATACATATGGAGGTGGTTTGGATCAAAAACGTGCTTCAGAACGCCTACGAGATGCTCTTCGGTTGGGAGAGACATCCATTGTGCTCCGGACGCAAGGATCTTTAGCGCTTCAGCGGGATGGTCATGGTAATAATGAGCCAGAAGATCCCAAAGCTGTCGAAAGGCGGGCGCGACATGATCGGCGGCCTCATGAACACCGAGGGCGATTTGGTGGCCAGCATAGTCGGCGAGGAAAGCTATGGTATCAGCAAATGGAGCTTCTTTCAGGCCAGCGAATAGGGAATAGAAGAACTGCTCGCCTGCTCCAGCTGCGGCACCGAAAGATGCTCCGGTAACAAAAGACGCGAAGCGCTGAATGATTTTTTCGCGGCTTTCGTAAGGAGGCAGCGTGGCTGGCACTGGAAAGGACGCCTGACGCGCACGCGATTCCAGCTTGGTCGCGGCCTCTCCCGCATCGGCGATGCTCTGAAGTTCCTCTAAGAGTTCGTTTCTGCAGGTGAATCCACGCTGAGGAAAGTGTAAGGTGATGAAATTGTTCAGCGCCCTTTGACGGAGGCCTTCCCTACGCTTGTTCTCAGTAGCGATCCAATTAAAAACCTTGATCAGCAGAAAGATAAAGAAGCCCAGGCCTGCCGCTACGGCGAGCATCAAGAGTATTCCCATTGAGTCATCACCTCTGGTACGGCCAGATTATTAGAGATAACAGCAGCGTGCGACCCACGCAGCAGTCACTTCCAAGCTCACCCTGCAAACTGAGTGCGACGGTCTCAATGGTACGATAAGGACTGGCAAAACTGCAATTGGGCGATGTCTACGGGCCTATATGCAAATTAGGCGAAGATGGTTTGCCACCTAGCCTCTATAGCTGCTTCCTGACGAAACACCCTCATCTAGGCCTAACTGCTCTTGCGGGGGCGCCCGGCAAGCCGCCCGGGTTATGCTTCTATAACTAACAGGCTAAAAGCTTCCATCGACTCTGTGGCCCTGCTATTGTGTAGATAATGAGGCGTACAGGAGAAAAATCGCGCCTGGGGGTCGGCTGGCGAACTTGTGTTCTCGTGTCAGCGAGACCTTCGGTATCCAGAGCCCTGACGAAAGTCTTGGCGACACTTGGACTTCCGTGTGATGTGGAAGAGGCCGAACGAGCGCATGAGTTCGCTGCAGCAAGGCCAACAATCGGATTACTCGTGTGCAGAGACGAGGACGATTTCAAAGAACGATTCCTTTTGCTCGATTCCCTTGGCTGTTGGTGGATCAATGTGTTTGCAGAGCCCAGCCATTTCGAGAGCATAACGCAGGGATACCCCCTTAAAGTGAGGCAAGAGACCGAGGGGCGCTGCGCCGTCTCAAGAAACGTCCTCCATGAAATCTGCCGTTGTCTAAGCGAGATGAGCAGTCCTCGAGGAGGGGGACATGTTCGCGAGACCGCGGCCACGCGCTTATTTCGAGCCGAGAAGCTCTTCGATCTTACGCGCCACTTCCTGCACGACCAAAGTTGGGATATTACGAACCTTGTGCTGGGCCCAACTCGAATGCTGCTGATCGAGCCCTCTACGGCTCATCTCCGCCTTCCCGCACTCAAGCGGAGTCAACGAGAGGTATTACGTCTCTTTCAAGAGAAGGTTATCCAGAAGATTGCTGATCAGCCGCACCTCTACGGGGAGCTTGGTAGGATTCTTGTGGAATCCTTCAGCGCTATCAGGAGTAGCCTGAAGGCTCTCGTGTTTCAAGATCACAAGGCCCTACTCTCTTCCTTTGATACCGTGTTGACTTGTCTCACAAAGTCCAGAGAGGATGCAAGGCAGTCTATCCTACCCGGGTCAAGAAGTGACGACAGTTCATGGGTGGAACCCCTCAAGCCTAGAGGAAAGAGACGCGTTGACGACCTTTTTCGCGTTCTCGTCGTTGACGACTTCGCTTCTAGTTGGCGACCTGTCCTAGAAGACGCCTCCAAGAAACTCGAGATGGAGGGACTACCGACAGTCTTCGAGTTCTCGGTCGATGGCAAGCGTGTTTTTCGAGATAAACAGGCTTCTGTCTCGATAGACCAGGCTCTCCCGAGCTACGACCTAGTCTTGCTTGATATTTTTCTAGGTGATGAGAACGGTCTTCAGATGCTCGGCCGCATTCGGGAAAGGTTTCTTTGGCTTCCTGTGCTTCTCTGGACCACGTCAGTGTCGAGCGAGCTCCCCCGCCCAAGCCCAACTCGCAAACGGTTTTGTCTTCAAAAAACGCGATACGACGGGTGATATCGTAAGCCTGCTGAAGTGCTGGCTGCCCGAAGGCCATGCCCGACGAGATACAGGGCTCTCTAGCCGGCTGTTCGACACCACGTTGCGCTCTCTCCCCTATCGTCAATCTGCCATAGTCTTCGAGAAGACCTGTCTCAAGATTCTGGATAGCTTCCATGCCCTCGACAACTCATTCTTTCGTTTCTACACAGACCACGGTGGTCGCCACATTCAACGGCTGCTTCACATACTCGAACAACTCGTGAACCCGCTTCTTAGTCTTCCTGCTGATAGGGAAGATGGCGTGTTTGCTGAGGAGGCTTCGATCAGAGAGCGTGAGCTTCTTCAACTCTACCTAGCTGTTCTCTCCCATGAATTAGGCATGTTCCCATTGAGGCCGGAGAAGCAGCCCCCAACGGAACCGGGTAGCTTGCAGGCGATCAGAGTGACTCATCCGGTCCGAGGTATGCTGGCCCTAACGGACAAAGCGTACCGACCGAGAGAGTTGGAGGAGGCCGTTCGAACTCTCGAAGGACTTGGGGAGGATGGGCTCAGGATCTTGGGAGCAGTCGCTGTCCTGACAGGTTATCATTCCCGGCTGCTTGAGATCAGCCGGGAAGGCTTTCTTCATCGTGTCGGGGCGGTCGGAGAAAAGAAACTGGGTGCGGCAAAACAGATGCCCGGAGACACACGGACCGTGGTGCCTGACGCTACACAAACAACTGGCCAGTTGACGGAGTTGGCCCGGTTACTCTTCGGGACGGAGGGCATCAAGAACCCGGCGCGTGAGCGTCTCCGGAAGCACTGTGCGCTGCTTAGGTTCGCTGATGCTCTCGATGTTGACCGGACACGTACCCCTACCGAATTCCTATTGTTCGACTCACAGAGAGATCATCTGAATCTCCGCGAGCATGTAAAGCGGGAGATTCTGGACGACGTTGAAATGCACCCTGCGGGAATTTTCCTTCACTTCAATGCTCCTAGGCCACATGTCGAGAGCCTCGGCCAGTTCCTCGCCGATGCGGTCGGATTGCGGGACTTGTACGGAGCCGTGGCTCAGCCATGGCATCCACAAAATAGAGAGGTGCTGCTCGCCTGCCAACCGCGGCTGGACAAATGGTTAGCTTATTACTGGTTTGAAGTGCTCCGGAGGCGGCCCCTGTTGCCCCAGCCCTCCACGCAGAGCCAAAAATCAAGAGAAGGACAAAAGGCCTTCATAGAGGACTTCCCAACACTGGATGACAAAACTCTCTTCAGCAAACCTGGTCGTGCCTTGATAGCCTCTATTACCGCCTTGAGCGTCGCCGGTGAAATCCTGGATGAGTACGAAGCGATTATAGAGTGCGGAATCGAAGGACGTATTACTCTCGCCGGAGTCACTTGGAGGGATCGTCCGGCTTGGACCCGACTTCCTTTGTTGAGCTTTATCTCGCCAGGATCCTAGCTCAGCTCACTCCCTTAGGCTGTGCCCTAACCTTGTCGGCTCTGTACCGATGTTTGCGGAACTCGCACGCTATAAGCATCGGTTAAGAGTGTCCTTCCTGGAAGAAGGACGTTTGCTACTAGAAAGCCTGCCACGGCTCCCAGCTTAGCATCAATTTCCTTTCTGTCTTTGTAAATATGGAGATTTTCCTCAAAGATCCGGAAGGAATCGGCCATGACCTCTCTGCTTCCGCGGGCACTGTGAAGGGCCTTTTCCAAGCCTTCGAGGTTGTCGGCGATGTGCACCACGATAGCCTCGGGCGTTCGGTATGCCCGGTAATCATCCCAAAGCCGGAGTGCTCGCTCTTCGACTTGGAGGCCTGACAGGCTCGCAGCCAAACCCTCTCTCTCCAAAGGGTGAAGATTGCAGAAGCCTCTAACGGAGTACGAGGACGCCCCGGTGTCGCCCGATCTACCCTCGCCGTAGTCGTGGAATAACGCCATGAGTGCCACTTCCTCAACGTTGATCATCACTTCACATTCGGCCAAGATCGCCGCCCGATACTCTGCCGCGATCAAAACTGCGAGGACGCCTACCGAGCCTGTGTGCGCCGCAATAGAGTCACATTCGGACGGGTAGAGACCGCCGAACTGTCGAACGTAGCCCCATTTGATTACACGCTTTACCGCCACCGCATCTCGGATCATCCGTGCGAGAGCCTCGTGCTGTGCCGTGTCTACATCTTCCGCTACCTGCTCTGCTTGTAGGATCGACATTCTACCTCCTCTAGCACTTCATTTTGCTTGATACCTAGCGAATTTCACAGTCCTTAGTTCAAATCTGGAGGTCGGACCCCACTCCGCCGCGCCTTGTCGAACAACTTGGCCCTCGCTCGCGGGTTCGATTCCATATAGCTGGTAAAGGCCTCCCAAAGGGCGCTACACCCTTTGAGAAGTCCCAGGAGATCCGGGTCAGCAAGAATCCGAGGGTTCCAGTCAGACAAGTTTCCATGCGACCTGTCCGAGGTAACGCTTGGTCGCTGCCTGCCCTGGAAATAGGTGGCGCATGATAGCGGCGGCGTTCTGATCGGCCATCGCCGCTACTTGGGCGATGGCTTCCAACTGAGCCTTGGATAATCGTTTGGCTGCGAGATCCAAGTCTAGTGGCGCGCGGCCCTGACTCTCGTCTCGATCGCGATCTTCAGTAATCCCTCGGGTTCCCCTAACGACTCTGGCCCTTAGGGATTCGGGCAGGAACTCTGGAGTAATCTCAAGACTGGTGCCCGAAGCCACAATGGCTCGGCGAACCACATTCTGGAGTTCCCGAACGTTTCCCGGCCAGTCATAGCTTTCAAGGAGCTTCACCGTATCCTGTGCGAGGCGCTTCGCCTGTCCGATAAGGTTGAATTTGCGGAGGAAGTGCTCAGCGAGCTCTTCGATGTCGCCTCTGCGCTGGCTCAAGGGTGGTGTCCTGATGGTCACCACTGCAACCCGGTAGTAGAAATCCTCTCGCCACCGGCTTGTCTCGACCAGTTGCTCGGGCAACGCGTTCGTAGCGGAGATCACCTGGAAACTCGAATAGATGGGGCGGTCTCCACCGAGCCGAAAGAACTCGCGGCCGTCCAGAACACGCAGAAGCCTTTCCTGGGTTGATTTGGAGATGTTTCCGATCTCGTCAAGAAACAGCACGCCCCCGTGGGCCCGCTCCAAGCAACCAGCCCGTTCCTCGGACGCACCGGTAAAGGCTCCCTTGACATGCCCAAAAAGCTCGTCTTCCAGGAGACTCTCGCTCAATGCTCCGCAGTTCACTGGTACGAACGGTCCGTCCTTCCGTGGCCCTTGGTGGTGGATGTTCCGAGCCACGAGTTCCTTCCCGGTGCCACTCTCTCCGGTTACCAGGATCGGTACGTCGCTGTAGGGGCTGACCTTGGCGATCTCACGGCGCAGACTGCGAATCGCTTGCCCTTGCCCCAAGATCGAATCCCGTTGGGCCATCTCGGTGGCCCGCTCGATCGCCTTGGCTAGATCGTCCGGAGGCGGTCCTTTGGGAATGTAAAGCTGTGCGCCCAGTTCTAGAGCTCCGCCCAAGACTCTCCACATCACGATCAAGAGGCTCATGACGATGATCGGCAGATCGGGATATCTGGGTACCACCCGCTCGAGGATTTCAAATCCCAGCCGATCCTGCTCGGCTCCGAACTTGACGTCAAGCAACACGGCGTCTGGAGAAAACGTCGTGATAGCGGCTAGGGCTTTATCACTCGAGTACTGACCAGGCGAGACCTCGCACGTCTCAAAGGCGAATCGATACTTGCGCTGGAGCGGCCGATAATCGAGGAGAAACCCGCGGTGCTCCGGCGCACCTTCGGCGCCGATTTGATCGTCTACGACGAGAATTGTACGTAGAGACACGCTCTCACCTTCTGTCTCCAATCAACCGAGAGGATCTCGACGCTCGGGTTGGATCGATGTCGAGCACGTAGCGTGCTCGATCGCGTCCCATACCCCTCAGCAGGTGCCGCACGGTGTCGGCGGCCGCCCAGAATCCGGCCACCTCCTTTTCCTCGATGAGACCCTTTAAGAAGCGTGTGACGAAGCTGCTTATCGTCTTCAGCGCTTCGCCGGCCTGTTTCCTCTCCTCTTCATACTCCTCGGACATGATCAGGCCGAATCGCTCCGTGGGCGTGTCGAGGAAGTCCTCGATTGCAGCACGGATCTCCTTCCATCGAGCGAACGACTCCTCGAGTTGCTCCTTGCGCTCGCCGTCCCCGTGAATCGCCTCCAGAAGCTTCTGGAATCTGGCCTGGCTGTCAACCACGTCCGGATAGTAGCCCACTTGCAGGAGGAAACCATTCTGGAATACGTCGTGGCTCAATGACGCGCGCGCTTTCTCAAATTCTCGACTCGTCATCCCAGGTACTCCTCGACCTTCTTGGCCGCCATGTCGAATTCGTTATGTGCGTCGAAGAAAAGCTTCGTGGTCGCCTCTTGGTCCAGTTCTCCGCGCCAGCAGTCGGGCAACAGAGAGCGGCTCCTCTCCCTCTCCGTGCGGTCATGATGGTAGTGACTCCGCAGCAATTCCCAAGATATCCTGAGGGCTCCCTGTACCCGACCTTCGCCATCTACTGTTTCGCGACGGTCTAGCATCTTCAGCGTCGGCTGGCGATAGCCTCTCTCCTGAGCGATACGGATGATTCGTTCTACCTTCTGCTCATAGTCGCTCTCGAATGGGGCATACTCGGCCACATCCGAGGCGCACTCGTCGAACCAGTACCACCCTCGATCTTCCGTTGCTCCCGGGGGACGGAAGAGGCGCTCCGATCGGGTCACTTCGAACGCCTTCTTCCGAGGCTCCGAATCCTCTGGTAGGATGCCGCCTTCGGCCCTGAGCTCCTTCCACTCGTTATCGTCTTCCCAGCCTCGAACCGCCAGATAGCCCTGGAGCAGGATGTCCAAAGCCTGGAAAGGTTGGAGCAGTCGAAGCTCTGATCTCGTTCGCTTCTCGGCGGGTGACCGCACCCAGCTTTCCGTACTCCAGGACTCCCCAGGCTTCCTCGCTTGGCAGCTTCTCAGGTCCCCCTTGGGATATCCATGTCGCCAAGAACGCACCGAGATGCTCACTATAATCATGCAGCTTACTCCGCGCCTCTCCGCCGAATCTCACGAGACGACGCACCTTGGTTGCAACATCCTTGCCGACTGTGCTCCTTCGGGCAAGCTCTTCGGCCCTTGAGCACACTAACTGGAGGAGATCTTCCGATCCTCCGGTCGAGACCCCGCCCCCGGTATGACAGAAAACCGGTAGATTCCTGTCTACGCAAGGCAGCACGAGCTCCCCAACCCAATCGTCCTCCGGTGTTGCCGAGGTGCACAAAGACAATATCAGGAGAAGCAGTATCAAGGGTTCCTCCGCACGATATCCAGCCTCCAATCATCGTCGGAACGATGACCGCCGGCCCTACGGCTCACCCAATCCACGGGGCTCCTTCCGTTCGAGCTCCCAGATGTCATGTCGCGAAGGCTCGTTGTCGAAAGGATCGGCGTTTAGCAAAATCTTGTGATCGGGTACGTGGAAGTCCCTGATCGCCGTCTGATTATCTCTATCCGAGTAATGTCGAGAGATAAGAGCACCGTAAGAGAAGAAACTTTGGTCACACTATATCGCTCCGGTTGAACTGCGTGCAAGTCTTGAAGCAGAGGCATACGATTCCACCTTCCCGTTCTATGACGTCGCCGAAGCGCGCCGCTAAGGCCCTACCGAGCTTGGCGTCTTCCGTCCTCTCAATTACGTCAGACAGATTCCGCCCGGAGTCAAGCGTCTTTGTACCGTTCTGAGCCAGGACAAGCATCCGTCCGAAAGCAATCATCAACTCAGCGAAGTCAAAATCAAGGACACCGCCGATATCCGCAAAGGCTGTCAGATCGAATCGATGAAGATCAAAACGGATCTGCTTCCCTGGAGCCGGAAGAAACCCGAGGCAGAAGCAGTGAATCCACGTAACCAGATCTGTGCTGTCATCATGCCACTGAAACTTTTCCTGTGAACGGGGATCTACCCATATCTTCTCTCGAAGAGAGAGTTCTCTCGCATCGGGAAGGCTAACGAAGTCGCAGAAGCTATCGAACCCTAGCCGCTCTGCCCAGCTTCGTATATTGCGGAGGGGCTCTGCGAAGAGTCCTTCCGGCCGCCCCATTCCCTCTCGCAGGAAGGGCCAATAAAGATAAAATAGGTCGTCGGCAGGAATAGTCTCTAGATCTCCGGTCCTTCGGTCAAAGTGCCCAGGCGACCGATCCAAGCCAAGAGCTTGCATGGTCTGAAGAATTGACCCCACATGATGGGGATACTTACAGTATTGCGCCCGGTATTCAAAAAGTTCTGTGCTGATTCCGCCCCTCAGAGGTAACATCTCGGACTGTAGGCTCGACAGAATTGATAAAATGCCGTCCGGCGCAAACTGGCTGTCCCTGTCGCGCCAAATATTCTTGATGTGGGCTCTCTCCCTCTCTCCAAGAACCTCGAACAGTGTACTAAGCCTTTCGGATTCTGCCATAGCGCTAGCGATATGCGTCTTCCCGTCGTCCTCTTCGAAATGCACCCCTATTCGATCCCGTGCACCGTGCCAGTCGGGCACAGGGTGTGTGAGAACACGCGTTCCGTAGCAGTTGTAGGCCATCGAACATGCCTCAGAAAGATCAATTCCAAGCAACTGTTCAAGTTTGGCCACCTTCATCGTCCTCGATAACCCTGGCTGAAGAATTTCGGGCACGAAATCTTTCAGCCGTACAAGCGTACCAATCTCCATGGGATTCTTGGTCTCTATAGTCCCGAGAGGTATTTCCGGATCTAAATCTACATGATCTACATGCCCTCGCGCAGATCTCAGTACGTCGAACAGGATCTCTCGTAGTTCCTTGTTTCTTGTCAGCTCTTCAACCCTATTTATCTCAAATTGTCGGCGCAAATTATGGGAAATCTCCTCACCCGATAGGCGCAACTTGAACTTAAGGTCCGCCATGAAGCCTGCTCTCTTCATGGCCGGCAAAGCCATCACTCTCGCGGGATATAAAACAGTAGGGCCGAAGCCACTGTATAGCCAGAACACTTGAAGACGGCCTACTCTGCCGGCCAGTCTTAAATTAGCTAATGCCAGCGCTACAAAAGCACCCTCTGCGGTGTCCTGTGACCCTGCCTGGGCGACCACGCCAAGACCGCTACCCTCAGAAGCTAGCTTAGAGGGTGCGCTTAGATCGACGTCAAGCAACAGAAACGTTGGCTCATAATCTCGAATAATTACCTGAGCGACATCGTCTGCCCATGGTCCGATGGGCCATTTGTCATAAGAGAACGGGTTGGTTCTGCGATCGGAAGGTGGCTCAACCCACTCATGTTCAAGCCGTGGGTCACTTTTATCGAAGGCCCACGAGATGAGTTCGACCAGGGCTCCCCCGGGGAACGTTTTCGAGAACGCCTCATGACCGAAAGCTGAATGCAGGCTGCCCATGATTGAGTGTCGAAAGGATATGACTGTTGCTTCCGCGTCATCGACTAGCAGTAGCCTGACTAATTGACGAATCACAACCACAATTTAACCTCCATCTCAAAGAATCCTGTATTCACTCTCGGGCCAGCGATTAATGCCTTAGAAAAAAGCCTTTTCGAACTCGCGACTCGCACTATATCGAGCCGAATTCCGGTCCCCTTACTAATTCGGTCTGCGAGTTCATTTTCAGGTCCAATAAAGGGGTTGCGCTGCCGAATCACCAAGGCCTCATCTGCGGCATCAAAATCTATCGATATCTCGCTTCCCCTTTTTGGGCATCCGCAAACGGTGCAGGTCCCTTCAACCGCTAATCGTCCACAGAATAAGGTGTTACGTGCGTGAGCATGAAAGTAATTGTCGTAATTCCTGACCATCGCGTAGAGGATACGGTAAATTGCATAGAGCGGGACTCTTCTTTCTGTGCTCTTTACTTTTTCTAGGTTCCAATGACACAGATGGAAATCAAAATCTCCTGATATATACTGCCGGAGATCGGAAAAAAAGAGATCAAGCTTCGAAATGGCCTTTCTGGCGTCCAGCCACTGATTCCGGGTGACCTCCTCATCCAATTTCCGCATCCCTGCCATCAGCCGCTCCAGCACCATTCCTTCAATCGTTAGATTTGCCCCTCTCTCATATAATTCGAAGAATTCTTCCCGAGAGGTCCACCCGGCAGAAATGAGAAGATCTCGTGCGGCCTCAGGAAGTCTCTTCGTCAAAGGATCTAGCCGTTTTGCGAGATAGTGCATAGTAGTTTCTACGAAAGCTTCTCTCTCGGCATGCCGCGCATGAAATTCTTCTGCGAGGAAACCTTGAGAAAAATTAACAGCGGCGAGTTCGGCCCCAAGAGCCTCGCCCAAGAGTCGCGCAGTTCTAATACTGCGGGTCAGTTCTTCTTTGTTGTAATAACTTGGAAAATGTGCAGACTTTGAACTTGTGGCAAGGAGATGAGATCTTAGAAGATCTTCCCGGAAACCTGCCGCGAAGTAGCCGATAGCCCCACCCTTTTCCTCGCGTATATTGTCCACATCTGCCAGATTGTTTACGAAGATTTCATCCGGCATCGACATATGAGAGTGCGCAACGGGAAATGCGAGGTGGCCTAGTGCGAAAGCTCCCTTGCTCCTCCAAAGGTAGTAGGGCAGGTGCGGAAAGCGAAATCCTGACATAAGAAGGTCCAGACAACCCTCTCCATTGGCCTCTTCGATTTGTGAGACCGCCTCCCAGTATGCAAGCGCCCCGGATAACCCTTTGGCAACTGAGGAATGGTCCGTCCCGTCCAAATCAGCAGCAGTATCAACGAGAAGGTCAGGATGCAGCGGCCATCCTTCCGGAAAGAGCGAGTCGTCCGGGGTCCTTGCTCGAAGCCCTCGGAGCCAGGCTTGGAGGCCGAGAAACCGTTCCGTCGTCGCGCCGTCTTCATCGCAGAGGGATTGGGTAACGAGTTCCTGCGCAAGGCTCCAGGACGCGACGGGGGTTGCGTCAAGTTCATAGGCCCCCGGAAAGGGTAAGCCAACGCTTTCGGGGAACTCGAGCTTCTCCTGCCTCAATTCATCAGCCAGCAAGCTGAGGACCTTGAGATCTGCCTGACACGCCATTCTGCTCAAAGGCACCTGCATCCTCTGGAGCACGGCCCAGAGCCCTCCTTCCTTGATATCTGGTCGATCGATCGCCGCCAGGATTTCGAGCCGGAGACGACGCAGTTGATCCTGGAACATCGCGGGCTCTTTGCAGGATGTCGAGCATGCATTGGCGAACAGCAGGAGACGCCAATGAAGGATCGCGAAGGTCAGCTCTCCGTCAGGGCAGTAGAGGACTCCAATTCGACGCTCGAAGGGGGAGGACCTGATCGAGCTCGTACGTCGATTAAAGTACTTGTGCAGTTCTGGCGCCTCCTCGGTCGAGGTGCTTCGGGCTGCGTGGAACGCAATACGCAAGACGTGATGAAAGCCCCGGCGGACTGGCTCCTTGTCCTCTCCGAACCAGAAGTCAGGAATCTCATAGTAGTGCGCAACTCCCGGATCGCGGCTGCCGCCTTGAAGATGATAGGTCTTCTTGTGGAGGTCGTCCCGACCGATGATTGCGATCCCAGAAATCCCAGCTTCTTCCTCCAGGACTTCGGCGCAGCGCCGTGCCTCCCTGGAAGACAAGTCTTCTAGCGGCATACCTGGCATTACGAGCCGCCTGGCCCGACCCTCATTGTTCATCGCCAGAAAGCACTGAAGGAATCGGAAGGGGTTCTCGATCGACGTAAACCCAGAATGGATTTCACCATTGCCCTCCCCGCCCGGGCCCTCAGCATACTCGCTTTGAGCTTCCGATAGCCGTTGGCTATAGAAGTAGGGACATAATCTATCGATGGCCAGAGCCAAGGCTTGCGGCTCTACTCGTGTACGGCGAGCGTTGTACGCCTCCAACTCAGTTTTCCATTCGCGAAGTGCCTTGTCAACGCTCTCCTCGGTCACACATGCGAAAAAGGAGCAGGTCTCGCATGCCTGGGAGTGAGACACGGCGGATAAGCTGCCATTTGAGTTTTTGTGGCGATGCTCGCCAAGGGAAACCGTTTTAGGAACGGATGACGCTCTGTTGGAAGGACCGGCTTGGCCGGCGCTTGGGCTCGGGGAGGTCTTCCCCTGCCTGCAGGCGAGGTACTTCAGGCAACCCGCCTGCAGGCCTTGAGGGAAGCAACCCTTAGTTACGGCTTCAGGAACATCGGGCGCGGCCAAGCTATCCCACGAAGTGCCGTTCCCCCGCAATGAAGCAAGCTCTTCGCGGGCCGGCTTCTGATCCGCCAGAGGGACCTGTGGGGCGGCGCTCTTATATCGCAGGCTCTGGATGGCAGCCAGGAAATCGAACACGCGCGCCTTGGTCTCGTTTACGTCACTCATTGAGGGTCTGCCCTTCCTAAGATCGAAGCCTCGTAATGCCACCAGAGCAACTGTGGTGCCAAGGCCACGGGGGCTTCCCTGGGGATGGCTCCACAAGCTAGGATAAGCGCCGACACGAGCAAAATACCAAGAAAACAGGGTTCGTGCCGCAGCGCATACGAACTGGCTACCCCACAAGGGACATATATGTAGGTCAAGTATGTCTCTGGCCTGAAGAGTTGAGGGCCTAAGAAGTTGTCGCCTCCCAACCCTCCGCTCTCTTCCGGGCGGAACCGGTGCTTGAGGCGTGCCGCAAAGTGGCACAGTCTATGCTATGAGCAGCGGCTCAGGCAGACAAACGAAGCCGATTCAGGGAGGAGCGTCATGAAGAAGTATGCGGTCCCCATTCTCATCGTAATCGCCATCCTCATAGGGGTGGCAATCTACCTACGCCCAGAAAAGCACCTTCCTCCAAGCCAAGCCAAAGAGCTTCGCGTTCTCGCTTGGGTCGGCTACGAGGAGGCGGAAATCGTCGATCCCTTCGAGAAGGAGTTTGGCGTCAAGGTGCTCACTGAGACCTTCACCGGGGCCGACAAGATGTTCGCCAAGTTGACCCAGGCTCCCGATGCCTATGACGTAGTCGTCATCGATCCCGAGTACATCCAGAAACTCCACAACGCGGGTCTCCTGACTCCACTCGACGAGAGTTCCTTCAATTTTTCCGACTACATCGACCCCTTGAAGAAGTTCCCCCTCTGCTGGATCGATGGCAAACTCTATGCGGTCTTGATTCGGTACGGGATCAATGGCCTTGTCTATAACACCGAGAAGTTGACGGCAGAGGACGTGAGCTCTTACTCCATTCTCTGGTCCGAGAAGGTGAAGGGGCGGGTAGGAATGTGGGACTGGTACCTTCCGAGCATGGGGGTGCTCAGCTTGGCGTCTGGCTCCAAGCCGCCGTACCAGTTAAGCGACGAGCAGTTCCAGGTCCTCGAGCAGAGACTCATGGACCTCCGACCGCAAGTGCGGGCCGTCATGCCTAGCTTCTCCGATATCAATGCCGCGCTGGCCCGAGGTGACATCTGGGCCGTCCCGGCCTTGGGCGAGCACACCGCAGCCGTCCTTTCGGAGCAAGGGCTTCCGATCAGTTGGACAATTCCGAAGGAAGGCGGGATCATGTGGATCGAGACCCTTGGGATTCCACCTCAGGCGAAGAATCGGGAGGCTGCGATCCGTTACATTCAGTACATGCAACGGCCCGAGGTCCAAGCCCTCCTCACCTGGCGCCGGGCCTACCGGTCCAATATCCCGAGTATCAAGGGTATCGAGCTCCTGACGCCGAAGCAGAAGGACGCTCTCAAGGTTCACAGTGCCGAAGAAGCTGCGGCTCTGGTCAATTCCGTCCACGTCCGCATGCTCCCTACTGATCCAGCCGGAAAATCGACCGAGCAGAAGTGGCAGGCGGCTTGGCAGCGGTTCAAGGCGGCTCAATAAATTAGGTGCCGATGAGCGAACGGGGGCGCAGAACTTGGGGCTGGGTAGGAGGTGTTTACTGTACCCTCCAAGCTATCCTCTTCGGCGTCCCTCTCCTCCTTCTTCTCCGTACCAGCCTGCGGCGTTATGAGTTGGGTATTCCCGGGGACTTTGGTGTTGGGAATTTCCGGTCCATCCTGTCCTCCACTTTCCCGGCAGCCTTGGTACGTACCTTTGCACTCGGAACCTTTGTCTCGCTCCTAACCCTCCTCCTTTCGCTGATCGCGGTGGAGGGCATTCTTAGATTACGGCGACCGCGCCTCCGAATCGCCGTTCTAACCAGTTGCGCCGTTGCTTTCTTTGGAGGGATGATTCCTCGCGTCTTCGCTTTTTCTTACCTGCTCTCTGACCAAGGCCCAATGCGAGCGCTCTGGCAGAACCTGCTCCCAGATGGCTCGTCTCTCCTCTACACTCGTACAGGTATCGTTCTGGCCTACCTTCCAATCCTCTTGCCTCTCTGCATCGTGGTCATCTATGTCGCCCGAGCCGCCGTTCCTTACTCCCTCGTGGAAGCGGCTCGCGATCTGGGAGCCAGCCGATGGCAGACCTATGCCGAGGTCGTTCTCCCCACAATGCAGCCCGGGTTGATCGTCGGTTTTCTCCTCTCCTTTCTGTCCGTCGTGGGAGACACTGTCGTCGTCGACCTGGTCGGCGGAAGCCGGATCTACACCGCCGCCAGCCAAATCTTCGATCAAGTCAAAATCGACGACTGGGGGACTGCGGCGGCTGAGGCTGTACTCCTCCTGGTGTGTGTCCTCCTGTTCATCGGAATCTCTGTATGGGCCATTCAAAGAAGTCTGCGCTAGCAACTCTTCGCAGTCATGGGGTGGCTCTCTTGCTACCTCTTCCTGCCCTCGTGCTCATCGCAGTCCCTTTGGCAGCGATGGCTGTTCTCTCCTTCAGCAGTGTGCGTTTTCCTTCGTGGCCTTGGCCTGGGTGGGACATCGTCTGGTACCGGCAACTTCTGTCGAATGAAGCGTTGCGTGGCAGCCTGTTTCGGAGCTTCGTTGTCGGGACCTCAGCGGCCGCAGCCAGCCTCAGTCTTGGGTTTCCTGCTGGCTACTGGTTGGCTCGACTGCCCGAGAAGACCGGTGTAAAGGTACTACTTATCCTTACGGTACCTGCCGTCATGCCGTTCATTCTCTTTGGCCTTAGCTTCCTCGAGTTTTCCAGAATGCTGGGATTTGACCGGACTCTTTTCGCTGCGAGTCTTGGCCATATCATCGTCTTTTGCCCCATCGTCACAGCCCTCTGTTATCATCGCTGCGGGCAGTTGGACACCGTGCTCGAGGACGCGGCTCGCGAGTTCGGGGCGTCGGAATGGCGGGTACTGGGAGAAATCGTGGCCGGCCAGATTTGGAGAAGTCTTCTTGCCGCCTTTCTGGTCATCTTCGTCCTGTCATGGGACGAGTTCATCATTTCTTGGTTCGTCAGCGGATTTGAGAAGACCTATCCCGTATTTGTCCGTAACTCCCTGGAGTCCACGATGAGCCCAGAGATTCACGCTGCTGGGGTCGTCGTGGCGACCTGTTGCTGCGGACTAGCTCTTATCTCAATAAAACTCCTCACGAGTAATCGCAAATGACAGAACAGGCAATCGAGTTAAAGAACGTAGTCTTCGGCTTTGACAGGAGGAGGATTCTCGACGGGCTTTCTCTCTTCGTCGAGATCAACGAAGTTCTAAGCCTAATTGGCCCGAGTGGATGTGGGAAGAGCACTACCCTTCGGCTGATCTCTGGTCTCATTGCTCCTGAGAAGGGGGAGGTTCTCTTATTCGGACGGCCCGTCGAATCCTTGATTCACAAGGAACGCTCAATCGCCACAGTCTGGCAAGGCAAAGCGCTCTTCCCGCACCTGTCGGTGAGGAAAAACATCGAATTTGGCCTCCGAGTGCGCCAGATTTCTCCAGAGGAGCGCCGAAGACGGGTTGACGAGGTGGCGGAACGATTTCGTATTCAGACTGCCTTGGACCGCGATATCCTCAGCCTCAGTGGCGGAGAGCAGCAAAGGGTAGCGCTCGCTCGGGCACTCGTGGTCAAACCCCGGATCCTCCTTCTTGACGAGCCTTTCAATGGACTCGACCGCGGGCTGGCTATGGATCTCAAGAACGATCTCTTGGAACTGGTCGCCGAGGGAGGGCGCACTTTCGTGCTCGTCAGTCACGACTTCGCTGACGCTCTCTCTCTCTCTCGCCGCGTCGCCATTCTTCAGAACGGCCGTGTCGAGCAACTAGGAAGTCCACGCGATCTTTGGCTGGAGCCACGCTCCGCCTTTGTCGCGGAATTTCTTGGCAGGGCCAACGTTATGCCGTGTCGTGCGATCGCGGCGTCTTCTAATGGAGATTTCCTCGAGGTCACGGATGGAAACCAAGTATGGGTTGGTCGAAACCGAACCGGTATAGTCGAAGCTGGTCAACCCTTGGCCTACGTGCTACAGCCCACAGAGATTCGTCTAGATGGGAGCGGAGACAGTTGTCTGGAAGGGTTCTATCTCAGCTCTGATCAAATGGAAACTCACCTGACCCACCACTTCAAACATCGACCGAGTGGCCGCGATATTAGAGTCACTGTTCCTCCGGGAACCCATACATCCTCTTGTGTTTTTAGCTATGGTGATCAAGCCAAGCTCAGTTGGGACTCTTCGCGAGCCTTGATTGTCCCTGATTCTAGCGAAGCCTTCGGCCTCAAACCGACGAGGGGAGTATCGGGAGGGTGCGACGCTTGGGCGAAGTGGTAGCGGGTTGATAGGTGAGGATGGCGGAGTTAAGATACCGTCATGGCTACCATAACGGAGATCCTGGAAGGCCACGTGACCCTGGAAGTGGAGTGCGTTGATCGGCTGTACTTGAACGGGTATATCCCGTCTTTGGCGACATCGGGAGGGCTGACCCTGTTCATGCGCGAGCACTTGGGCAAGCCGATTCCCTCGCCGGCGGTTCTGGGGCAGATCACGTCCAAGTTCCGCGACAGGGTGAAGGCGTTTGCTGCGGAAAAAGAGGTTCCGCTGATTCAGTTCAAGTCGGGGGAACGCAAGGACGACCGTGCCAATCAGTTGCGTCGAGAGCGCGGCGTGCGGGGAGATGTGGTCTTTATCGGCGTCGCGCAGGAGAAGGCGAAGACCTTCTCGGGCAAGTCGATGCCGGAGAAGGGGCGGGGTTGGTTTGAGTACACGCGGGATAAGGCCGTGTACGTGAATCACTACTACTTCTATGTCGATGACGAGGAATTCGGTCCTGCGTTCGTGAAGGTGTGCAGCTACGCACCGTGGGCCTTGAAGGTGTGCTTGAACGGCCACGAGTGGGCCAAACGGCAATTGGACAAACAGGGGATTGGCTACACCGCACTGGACAATGGCTTTCTCGAGTGTGCCGATCCCCAAGTGTTGCAGCAGGTTTGTGATTCTCTGGGGCCGCAGCAGATTGAGTCTTTCCTGGGGCGATGGCTGGAGCGGTTGCCGATGCCCTTGACGAGCGATGACCGGGCGGCGGGCTACACCTGGCAACTGTCGATCTGGCAGATGGAGACGAGCTTGACGCAAGTCTTCGATCGCCCGGCCCGGGGCCGCGAATTTTTCGAGGAAGTTCTGCGGGACAACCTGGATCTGGGTCGCCCTGACCGTGTGCAATTGGTCTTCGATCGGAAGATCGTGTCCAGTACTCCGGGGACTTTCCGAACCCGGGTGATCCAAAACGGGGTCTTGCCGAGTCTGCACATCGAGTACAAAAGCTTCGATCTCAAACAATACTTTAAGGAGGGTCGTGCCTTGCGCACGGAAGGGACCTTCCGCAATCCCAAGGACTTCAACGTCTAACAAAGGATTGTCGAACTTTGGCTATCTGCAACAGATCGGACGCCAGATCAACCGACGACTTCTGGAAGTCGAACGAGTGAGCCAGAACTGTGGTCTCTCGGCCGACGGCATCCAGCGAGTGGTGCAGCCTACCGTCAGTGAGGACGGTCAAAAAGCGCCGGGCCTTCGTTTTGGCAATCCGCGGGTGATGGCCTTGATGCTGACCCTCAGCCTCTTCACCCACCTGATCAACGGTTTTCGGAATCAGGATCTGCGGCGATCCGTAGCCGATCTTCTGGGATTGACCATGAGGGCCTACACCACACAGCAAGCCACATACGATCTCAGACGGCTTTGCCGCAAGGGGTTGGTGCATCGGCGAGAAGGAACCCAACGCTACGTGGTGACTCCCTACGGCTGGAAAGTTGCCCGTCTCTACGCGCGCTTGGAAGCGCGGGTTTTCCGGCCAGCCCTCGCCGCCGTCGAAGGGCAAAATATCGATGCTCCAACTCCCAAGCTTGCGCAGGCTCTCGCGAAAGTCGATCACGAACTGGATACTCTTATCTCTTCGGCGTTTCCTGCTCAGAAGGTGAAAGCTGCATAGCGAGGAAAAGGTATCGAAAAACGCGTCTCTTTTGTCCAGAAGTCGGCTCAATCAGACGACTAGATAGGGTTCTTCGGAATAGGTCCACTTGAGTATAGAGAAGGGCCCGCCGCCGCGCAGGCGTAAATCCATCGAAGGACTAGGGTAAGTTCCCAGAGAGGGAATAGGTTCCACCTCTATTAGAGGAAGGTCCACTGCCGAGTCCTGGCGGAGCAACGCCCGGAGGCCATTTGGAGGAGGATGAACAGGCGTAAATCCGCGAATTGAACCGTTTTGGAGGCCATTATGATTTCTCCATTTCAGCCTATTGATCCGGTCGTGAGATCTTGAACTCCGGCAGCATATCGCACCGGTTATGGTCGAAGTAGCTTTTGATCCGTTCGGGTGACTTGGAAAGCTCCACAGCCTTCTTCAACTGCCTCTTGTTTCGGGCAGGTGCCTTGGAAGTAGCAGCCTTTCTTCAGGTCGGCGTTTAGGCCTTCGTCGGGCGCGGCGTCTTCTTCGATCTGGTGGATGAGGCTTGCGATTCGTGCCCAGTAGTCATCGGAGGAGAGGTTGCTTCCCAGCAGGGGAGGGAGACCAAGTTGAGCGTCTTGGTCTCAACGAAGCGGTCGGGGTCGGCCTTCTTCCCCTTGATCTTGGATAGGTACTCCTGGTCAGAATCGACGCCAGGACAGCCTGGCTGATCTTGTACCGCTCGCGGAGGTGCGGATGGTCTCACTTGAGTATTCCGGAACGGGAAGAGACACAAGGTGTCGTAGTCCTTCATCCTGGGCTTAAGAGATGAAGCCGGCCGCGTGGAGAGCACGGGCCGTCTCGTGAACCGCGTCCAGGATCCGGCTGGTCTTTTTGGTCTTGGCCGTCATGGCAGATCTCCTGTAAGGCTTCACTGCCGAGCTTCTCCCCCACCCAGGGCGGCCACGTGGGGCCGCCCCTACAAGACGTCAACCGAGTCCTCCCGTCAAGGTCTCCTCCACGACGACTGGCGCTGCTTGAGCCCCGGAGAGGCCCTGGCCGTGCGTCGGCTCGGCCCGTTGTAGACCTCTTCAAGGACGAAGTCCGCGACGCAGCAGCTCTTCCCCCCAATTCCTCACCAACGCTACGGTCCTGGGATGGTATGGACTGGCGCCGCTCTACCCATGGTTCGCGCGTTAGAACTATGTTTCTCCGGCTTCAAACTATGTTTCTCCGACTTCAAACTATGTTTCCAGCCGCTGAAACTATGTGGAAAGCTCCAGATACAGAGATTCAACCTGGAGAAACATAGTTTCTGGCCCGAGAATCATAGTTTCCAAGCGAGATTACAATGTTTGAGGCTTCGTAAACTATGGGTGGAGCGGTAGAAACATTGTGGAGGAGCGCTCTTACAATGGAGGGCTCGCTTCTTCTGCCGCGGAGTCCGAAGCCCCAGGGGGTGTGTTGACAGAGGAAGTCCAGCTTGCTACCGTATCCTCCTCGTTGGTGCTTCTGGGGAATCGAAGAGACCCTTAGAGCGCCAGAAATTCTTACGACGGCGTCCGAGATTCAGACATTCCGGCGGCAATGGAGCCGTCCGGATTCAACGGGGGGAGGTGAAGCCGGCAAGAAGAAAGGGTGAAGACGAGCCTCGTGTGTAAGTGCTGAGAAGTAAAGGTCAAAACGTAACTCAACGAAAGGAAAAGGAGAATTTTATGCGTAGCGCAAACATTTTCGCAAAGACGGTCAACAACTGGCAGTTGGTCAACGACAACCTCCAGCCTCATCTGGCGGAGATGCCTCAGGTTCAGCCCATCGCGGCCGAGCTCGAGACGGTGATCGGCCGGGCACGGACCCTCGAGAACGAGCAGGAGATCACCCGCGGCCGTCTGCGCGAGCTGATCCGCCAGCGGCAGGACACCGAGAAGGAGGGGGAGAACCTGCGCCGGCGTCTGGCCTCGTTCCTGCGGGGCACGTTCGGGTTCACGAGCGAGCAGCTCATCCAGTTCGGCATCAATCCGCGGCCCAAGAAGACTCGCCCGCGCAAGGCGGCTCAGACGCCTGAAGAGCCTCAGGTGAAGACCACCGCCGAGTAATCCAACCGCAGGACCCGACAACGTAAAGGGGGCCGGAAGGCCCCCTTTTTTAGTCCTCAGGTGGTGCATTTTTGCCCTCCCTCGAACGGGGGAGCCCCGCCTGTGGCAGAATCCAGGGCTTCGAAGGGAGGGGAATTCCTTGCGCAGAGTAGGAATCTTCGGGTGGGGCGTTGTCGCTCCCCGCTCGCCCAATATCGACGCGTTCGCCCGGAACCTGGACTCCACGGAGAGCTGGCTCACGCCGTTCAACGGCTTTGGGCCGGACAACTTCCTGGTCGGCGTGCCGTCGTTCTCGTTCGAGGACTACCGGGGGTGGATCGCCCAGCGGTTCCCCCCGGCCCGCTTCCATCAGCTCGAGGAGAAGATGGACCTGCCGGTGCTCTATGCCATCGGCTCGTTCATTCAGGCCCTGGGGCAGAACCCCGGCCTCGAGGAGGAGCTGCGGAGCCTGGGCACCGCCGCCCACATCTACATGGGCACGGGGATCGGCTGTGTGCAGACGATCGCCAACCAGACCCGCAACCTCGACCGGGCACAGCGGCGGTGGGACCGTTTCTGGGCGGAGCGCAATCCGGCCTACATAGAGTGCCAGGCCGGTGGCGAGGCCCCCGAGGGCGCTCCTCCGCGGCCGGAGACGCTCGCGGACGCCGACTCCGAGGACCGCTACACGGCGGAGGCGGCGTGGTGGCACTTCTGGGCAGCCTCTTCGCCCGACCTCCAGGAGTACCTGCGCGAGCTGGCCGAGATCGAGGGGTTGAACGTCCAGGGGGACATCGAGAAGAGCAAGGTCAGCGTGATGAAGGAGAAGCAGCGGCGCCTGCGCCACCTGCACGAGAAGTGGCAGGAGCCCACGCCGCCCTGGCAGTCGGTGTCGCCCAACGTGGTGTGGAACATCTGGAACACGCCGGCGGCGCAGATCTCCATGATGGGGCACATCACGGGGCTGGCCTTCGCGCCCGTGGCCGCCTGCTCGACCTTCGGCGTCTGCTTGAAGCTCGGCATGGACGCCATCCGCCGGGGCGAGGCCAAGGCCGTGGTGATCGGCGCCACCGATCCCCCGCCCATGGGCCTCTCGGTGGGCGCCTTCTACTCGGCGCGCGTGATCTCGGCGGACGCCGCGGTCTCGAAGCCCCTCACCGGCCTGCGCGGCACCCACGTGGCCGGCGGCTCGGTGCTGTGGATCCTGGGCGACCTCGACTACATGCGGGAGAAGGGGTTCCGGCCGCTGGGGATGGAGCCGGTGGCGGTGGGCGTCAGCTCGGACGCCGACCACATCATCACCCCCTCGGTCCACGGGCCCACGGCCGCCATCCAGCAGGCGCTTGCGGAGGCCGCCGTGCAGCCCGAGGAGATTGCCACCTGGGACCTCCACGCGACGGCCACTCCGGGCGACTACCGGGAGGTGGAGACCCTGCGCGGCGTGGTCGCGGACTCGGTGGTGGTGACGGCCCGCAAGGGTACCTTCGGCCACGGGATGTCGGCCGGCGGCGGCTGGGAGCTGACAGCCCAGTATCTTGGCTACGAGCGGGGGCGGTTGTTCCCGACCCCCTTGCACCCCGAGGAGCTGAACCGGCAGATCGCGGAGATCCACGACCTGTACGTGTTCGACGAGCCCTGCGCGGCGTCCCCTGGAGTGGCGGGCAAGCTCTCCATGGGGATTGGGGGGATCAACGCCTGTGTGATTTCGCGGCCCCTCACCCCCTGACCCCCTCTCCCAGCCCTCCGCCCGCCCCAGCCGGGGAGAGGGGGAACGGAAGCGCTATGAGGACTGCTTTCTCCCCTCCTCTCCCTGGAGGGGTGGGTGGCGGGCCGGGAGAGGAGGGGCAGGGGAGGTGAGGGTCTTCCGGCGCACCGCCACCCGCCCCACCGCCTCCAGCTCCTCCCGCAGCCGCGCCTCGCTCACGTACTGGATCTTCTCGTTCCTCTGGTACTTCTCGGCCTGGACGATGAGGCGGTTGAGCAGCCGGGAGTGCCGGTAGTCGAAGGCGGTCTTGCGGATCTCCGGATAGAGGAAGCCCGAGAGCGCCAGGAGGAAGGCGAAGGTGTCCTCGAAGATCGGAATCCAGGGGATGAGGATGATGAGGCTGCCGATCACCAGACCCAGGAGGCCGTAGGCCGCCCGCGCGGCCGGATCGCCCCGCCGCCAGAGGTCGTAGTTGCCCGCCTCCAGCCGGGTCTGCTCGATGGCGGCCGGCACGTACTGCGGCAGGGCGGTCTCCAGAACCTCCCGCTCCACCACGCGCCAGTAGGGCTCGGTGCCGCCGCACTCCTCATAGCTCTCGCGGATTTCGTCGAGCTTGGCGCGGGCGGTCTCCCAGAGCCGCTCCGCCGCCTCGTCCGGGGCGAAGGCCCGCCGGCTGTGCTCGCACTCCTGGAGGACGGCGAAGAGGACGTCCCCGAGGTCGTAGGAAGGTCCCGCCAGGTTCAACATGGCCTCATGGTCTCCCTCGAACATGTCTCCTTGCTCAGTCCCTACTCACTCGGCCCGGCTCACGGGGGCGGCGACTGCTGGGCCTCGTAGCGGATGACGCCGAGCTGCTCGAGGAGCTTGTTGCCGTCGATGATGACGTTGCCGTTCGGCAGCTTGGGGATCTGCCGGATCTCCTTCTTCTGGAGCGCCTCGATCAACTGGAGGTTCACGTAGGCGTCGCCGGCGCTGCTGTTCAGGGCCGCCCGCTCCTTGCGGATGCCCTCGGCCACGGCGGTCTTCTCGGCCAGGATGGCCTGGGCCTCCTGCTGGCGGCGCACGAGGTAGGCGTCGGCGTTGCGCCGGGCCTGCTCGAGGTCGCCCTGGGTGCGGGTGAGCTGTTGGGCCAGCTCCGCCACCTTGGACTGGAGGTTCGCCTGGTTCGCCTCCAGGGTGGCCAGGATCTCGGCCTCCAGCTTCTCGGCCGTCTTCTCCGCCTCCTTGCGGGCGTTGATCAGCCGCTGGTAGTCCGGCTTGAAGGAGAAGTCGCCCAGGAGCACCTGCTCGACGAGGACGCCGTAAGGGCTCAGGTGCTGGCCGAGCAGGCGGGCCGCTTCGTTGGCCGCCGCGAACCGCCGGGTCGGGTTGTAGAAGTCCTCCGAGTTCAGCCGGTTCAGGGCGTCGCGGATGTAGGCCCGGGCCTGCGGGCGCACCAGCCGTTCCTCGACGGAGTCCGTGTCCGGCCCCACGTACCGCCAGACGTGCTCCACCTTGGTGGGGTCGATCCGCCAGCGGACCGTGACGTCGGTCTCGATGTCGTTGCCGTCCCGGGTCTTGAAGCGCAGGTCGTCCTTGCCCGTGCGGTCGCCGGTCTTGACGTCCGCCGTCATCACCAGGTTGCGCTGGGAGATGTCGAAGGTCTTCCAGTCGTTGACCACGGGCATGAAGAAGTAGTTCGCTCCCGCCTCCATCACCTCGAAGGAGTGGGTGAGCTTGTTGAACTTCACGCCGACCTCGGTCGCTTCCGTGGTGTGCGGCGTGCAGCCGGAAAGGGAGGCGGCGAGCAGCAGCGCCAGGACCGTATACAGGGAAAGTTGGTTTTTCATGGCGGTCGTCTTCGTCACGGGAAGGCTCCTCACGGCTTGTCCGAGCCCAGCTTGCCGAGGTTCGTCGGGTCCTCGTTGATGTAGATCGGTCCCTTGATGCCGTTGAGCAGGGCCAGGCCGCGCCGCAGCCGCAGGAGCTTGGCCGAGCCGGCGCCTTCGAGGGCGCGGTTGATCTGCTCGGTGCCGGAGGCCTCGGCGCTCTTCACCAGGAGGTCGGCCTCGGCCCGCTTCTGGCGCTCATAGAGATCCTTGCGGGCACGGATCTCGGTGATCTGGGCGTTGAACTCGGAGGTCCGGACGTTGATCAGGTTCTGGCCCTCGGCCGTGGTCTGGTTGAGCCGCGTCTGCACCTCGGCCTGTTTGGCCAGCTCGCGGTTGGCGAGCACCGACTGGTCCTGGATCTTCTTCTGTTCCGTGAGCGACTGGAAGGTCGCCGGGTAGTCGTACTGGCGGATCAGCACGTCGGTCAGCACGAGGCCGTTCGGCTCGAAGCGCTTGGCCAGCTCGGCCTTGAGAGCCTTCACCTTGGCGAGCCGCGCCTCGTGGTAGAACTGCTCCGCCCGCAGATCCCCCAGGTACCGCTTGACCAGCGGGTCCGTGAAACGGGTCACCACCGACTCCTCGTACGCCCGGCCGAATCCGAACTTCGAGGCCAGCTTGTAGGGGTCCTTGACCTGGTAGAGCACCGTCACGTCCACGTCCACCGGGTAGCCGTCGACCGTGGGCACCTTGATCGCCGAGAGCTGGCGGTGGCCGGCGCTCGCCTCCGACGGGGTGTTGGTGAACTCCACCACCTGGATGTCCCGTGGGAAGGTGTGGACCCGCTCGTAGCCGGCGACCTCTCGCCGGTAGCCGGGCTGTACCGGCCGCTTCTGGAGGCCCTTGCCGGGGCCGTAGGAGACCTGGCGCACGCCGATCATGCCGGGCGGCACGTAGGTCAGGGTGCACCCCCGCAGGAGGAACAGGGGGATGAGCATCAGCAGGAGCCGGAAGGCGATTTTGCCGAACCGGCTCCGCAGGTTCTGGAGGAACGGGGACTGGACGCGGAAACGCCGCGCCTTCAAGTTGTCGAGCATGGTCGTCTCATGAGAATCGTGGGGTGGCCTTCGTAGAGAGCTACGAGATCGGGCCTGGAAGGTTTAGGTTGGTCCTGAGTCTACACCCGGGGCGAACTCCCGGTTGACCCGAGAGGGGCCAGACCCTAAGATACGTATAGGATACGTAGGAGTAGACTTTGCACAAAAAACTTACAGTGACCATCGACGAGCAGGTCTACGAAGGCCTCCACCGGGTCATCGGCCGGCAGAAGATCAGTCAGTTCATCGAGGGGCTGGTCCGGCCTCACGTGGTGGCTCAGAACCTTGCTGCCGCCTACCGGGAGATGGCCCTGGACGAGCGCCGCGAGGCCGAGGCTTTAGAGTGGGTGGAAGCTTTGGCCGGGGACATCGCGGATGAAACGCGGTGAGGTCTGGTGGGTCAACTTTGAGCCGTCTATCGGAGGCGAGATCCAGAAGCAACGGCCTGCCGTCATCGTCAGCAATGACGCCTCCAACCAGTTCTTGAATCGCCTCCAGGTCGTTCCCTTGACGAGCAACGTAGACCGGCTGTACCCAAGCGAGGCCTACGTCACTCTCGAGGGACAGCAAAGAAAGGCGATGGCCGATCAGCTGGCCACGGTGAGCAAGAGCCGGCTCCTGCGGAGGATTGGCCGGCTGTCATTCTCCGACATCACCGGAATCGAACAAGCCATCAAGCTCCAACTCGGCTTCAGCTCCTAGGGACCTGGGATTGAGGGCTACGAGCCATCCTGGAACCGCAGCTCCGGGTTGTCGCGTGCCTTTTCCAGGAAGGTGGAGACCGCCTGGAGGAGGCTGAGGCTGAGCTGCTCTCTCTCGGCGGCCTGCTGGCAGACGATCAGGGCGGCCAGGGCTTCGCGGTGGACCTCGCTGGAACGGAAGACGGCGAGCATCTCCCCGGCGAGGCGGCGGGCTTCGGCGGTCTTTCCCTGGCGGACGTAGACGCCGGCGAGGTCGAGGGCCACCAGGGCGGCGTCGAAGGCGAGGCCGTCCTCGGCGAAGCTCTCGTGGATCCACTGGAAGGTCTCCTCGGCCGCGGCCCAGCGGCCGAGCGAGGTCTGCACCCTGCCTTCGATCCAGGAGAGCCGCAACAGGTCGGAGCGCCGGCCCGCCTGCTCGATGAGGGCCTTGGCCTCGGGGATGAGGGGAGCGGCCTCGGCGGCGCGGCCGCTTTCGTTCAGGCAGCCGATGAGGTTGCACTGGCTCATCAGGAGCAGCCGGGGCTCCCGCGGGCCGTCGAGGAGGAAGAGGCTGTCGCGGAAGCAGCCGGCCGCCGCCTCGGGCTGGCCCTGGTACTGGAGGGTCAACCCCTTGACGATCAAGGCCCGGCCGTGGCGGTGGGGCTCGTTGACCTCGCGGTAGAGGGCGATGGCGTCGTCGATGAGCTCCAGGGCTTCGGCGTAGAGCCCCTGGGCGCGGCGCATGGCGCCCTTGAGCTCCAGGATCAAGGCCTCGTCGAGGGGATCGAGCCAGCTCAGGGCAAGATGGCACTCCGCTTCCTGGAACGCCAGCTCGGCCTGCCGGAAGTCGCCGAGCACGCGCACGGCATTGGCGAGGTGGGTCCAGGCCTGGACCTGGGCGGTCTGCATGGCGCTCTCACCGTAAAGGCGGGCGTCGAGGTTCTCGGCGGTCAGCAGGGCCAGGCGCGCCAGCTCTTCGGCCTCCCGGGGCTCCTGGGGGAGGACGTCGCGGGAACGGTCGACGAGCAGCTCGAAGAGGCCCCAGGTGCGGAAGGAGCCGTCTTCCAGAATGAGCCCCGGCCGCCGCGCGGAATCGTGGCGCCGCAGCCTCTCCCACAAGAGGGAGGCGCCGGACCGCTCGCCCGCGAGGAACCTCGCCAGAGTCCCGTGATCAAGATGCCGGTCCGTCATTTGTTCTCCTTCGAGCCTCCTTCGAGGGCCTGCGAAGAACCCCCCCCGGCCGGAGTGCTCCGGGCGAGGGGACTTCCTTCTCATTCGTCAGGCGTCAAGGATCATTTCACTGTCTGCCGCCATTCCCAACGCCTGTTCCATACCGGATTCCATTGCTGCCGTTCCGCCCGGCGGGTTTGCCGTTCGGGCAAAGTCCAGGCCCCTCGGGCCTCTCCCTCCGATCCTCCGGAGGAATGTCCTGAGCGGTCACCAGGCGCCGCCAAAAATCGATTACGCTCTGCGGAAGGATACGCTGAGACAGCTCTTTCCGGATTGTCGCGCCGCGGAGGCCTTGGGCTCGAGAGGGCTCCGCGTGCAGGGCCGGCAGGGTTCCGAGGGAGAGGGCGAGAACGAGGACAGGGGTACAGACTTTACGGCTGAACATAAGGCTCCCTTCAAAGCCGGTGACGGACCAACACGGCCAGCCACCTCCCCTCCCAAGAGAAGGATGGCCGTGGCCCCCAGCGGCCAAGAAGAAATGCAGGCTTAACTATAAGTCATTTGTCGAACCGGCGGAAGGGGTGGCTTGGGGTTGGTGATACGATTCATCACAAATAGGGGGCAACCCACCGAGCCCCATCGCAAAGCTCGAAAGGAGAACGTTCGTGAGTGAAATCGAGAGCCGCGGTTACGCCCATTCCGAGGTTCTGGTCTCGACCGATTGGGTCGCGAGCCACCTGGACGACCCCGGTGTGAGGATGATCGAGTCGAACGAGGACCCGCTTCTGTATGCCACGGGGCACATCCCGGGGGCTGTAGAGGTGGACTGGACGCGGGACCTGAACGACCCGGTGAGGCGCGACTATCTGGGGCGAGAGGGTTTCGAGGCCCTCATGCGGCGGATCGGCGTGACTCGCGACACCACCGTCGTCTTCTACGGCGACCGCAACAACTGGTGGGCCACCTACGCCTTCTGGGTGTTCCAGCTCTTCGGGCACGATAAGGCCCGGGTGATGGACGGCGGGCGGATCAAGTGGGTCAACGAGGGGCGGCCGGTCTCCCGGGAGACGCCGAGCTACCCGGCGAGCGGCTACGAGGCGGCGGCGCGGGACGACAAGACGATCCGTGCCTTCCGCGACGAGGTCCTCGGGCATGTGGAGGGGAAGCGGCCGCTGATCGACGTCCGCAGCCCCGCCGAGTTCACGGGCGAGCGGCTGCACATGCCGGAGTACCCGAACGAGGGTGCCCTGCGCGGCGGCCACATTCCGGGCGCGGCGAACGTCCCCTGGGCCAAGGCGGTCAACCCGGACGACGGCACCTTCAAGCCCGCCGGCGAGCTGCGTGCCCTCTACGAGGGCGAGGCGGGTCTCAAGCCGCAGGACGACGTGGTCGTCTACTGCCGCATCGGCGAGCGGAGCAGCCACACGTGGTTCGTGCTCACCCACCTGCTCGGCTACGAGCGCGTGCGGAACTATGATGGGAGCTGGACGGAGTGGGGGAACCTGGTGGGCGTGCCCATCGAGCGCTGAGGAGGGCGACACAACAACATGGCCGTACCCGAGAAGCTGACGGACCTGCTGGAGACGCTGGACATGGTCCCCGACCGTACCGAGCGCATCCAGCTTCTGATCGACATCGCCGACCGCTTCCGGGAGGTGCCGGAGCGGATCGCCCGGCGCCCCTTCCCGCCGGAGAGCCTGGTGCCGGCGTGCGAGTCGCAGGCCCATGTCTTCAGCGAGGAGCGTCCGGACGGCTCGCTCGACTTCCACTTCGCCGTCGAGAACCCTCAGGGGGTGTCGGCCAAGGCCATGGCCGCGATCCTGGACGAGACCCTTTCCGGAGCCCCTCCGGAGCAGGTGGCCGAGGTGCCGCGGGACGTGGTCTACCGGGTCTTCGGCCGCGAGCTCTCCATGGGCAAGTCCATGGGGCTCATGTCGATGGTGGGGATGGTGGCCGCGATGGCCCAAAAACAGGCAGGAAAGAAGCAGGCGGAGACCTCACCCCAACCCCTCTCCTGAAGGAGAGGGGCTCGGAGGGTGAGGTCGAGCCGTCCTTACCGCGTCCTGCCGCCGCCGGCTCCTGCCGCCGCCACGCTCTCGCCCGTCTTGGCGAAACCGGTGACGATGTAGGTGCCGGAGCGCTGGTCCTTCTTGAGCTTGATGATCTGCTTGCGCTCGGCGTCTTCCAGCAACTCGGAGAAGGTGCTGTAGCCGTAGTACCCCTCGTTGAAGGAAGGCTTCTTGCGCTGCATGGTCTGCTTGATCATCGAGCCCCAGAGCACGTCCTTGTTCTCGCGGATCAGGGCCTGGATCGACTCGATCATCAGGCTGAAGGCCTCGGCCGTCTTCTTGTTCAGGCCGTCGAGCTTGGGGCCCTTCTGGGTGTCGCGCCAGACGTCCTCGTAGTAGATGAACTCGTCGCAGTTGTCCACCAGGAGGTTGGAGGACGAGTTCTTGACGCCGATGCCGATGACGTACTTGTTGTTCTCCTTGAGCTTGGAGACCAGGGGCGAGAAGTCGCTGTCGCCCGAGAGGATCACGAAGGTGTCCAGGTGCTCCTTGGAGTAGGAGAGGTCCATGGCGTCCACGACCATCTTGATGTCGGCGCTGTTTTTCCCCGAGTAGAACTTCTGGGGGATGTCGATCAGCTCGATGGCGGACTCGTGGAAGGTGCGCTTGTAGTCGGAGTAGCGCTCCCAGTCGGCATAGGCCTTCTTGACGATGATCTTCCCCTTCTCCAGCAGGCGTTCGAGGACGATCGTGATGTCGAACTTGCCGATGTCGGAGTCGCGCACGCCCAAGGCGATGTTCTCGAAGTCGCAGAACAGGGCGATTTTCCGCTCGGTGTCCGCCGAGCGCTGGCGGTCGGGGATGGAGATGATGATCTCCCGGGCCATGGGCTCGTGCTCGCTCGCGGGGATCACGAAGCTGTCGCTGCCCGTGCCGCGGGAAACGCGGAACTGGGGAGCGGGGGCCGGAGGAGGGGTGGCCGTCCGGCGGGATACGGGCTTGGAAGGCGGCGGCGGCGGAGCCGGCTCTTCGTGAGCGGCCTCGAAATCGTCATCCTCGTCGTCCTCGTCCGTTGCGGCCTCACCCGTGGTGGGGGAGGTGGCGGCCCGGCCGTTGCGCCGTTTGCCGCCGCGCCGGCCCCGGGAGCGCCGCTTGCGGCTCTCGCTCTTGCTTTCGCTCTCGCCGTCCTTCTCCTGCTCGGTGCGTTCGGCGTCGGAGGCTTCCATCCCTTCGGGCATTTCCTCCGGCTCTTCGGACCCGCCGTCCTCGTCTTCGTCGAAGAAGATCTCGTCGTCACCGAAGTGGGGCTCCTGAGGCTCGTCCGCGGGCAGGGCGCGCGGAACGGGCAGCTCGGCCACCGACTCGGCCACCGACTCGGCGATTGATTCGGCAACTGACTCGGCAAATATGGGGGCGGGCGGAGGGGACGTGGGCTCGACGTACCAGTCCGGCTGGAGGGCGGGAGCCGCCTCGGCGACCCAGGCTTCCGCGTCGGCCGCCGGCTCGGGCTCGGGCAGGGGCGGAGGCACGGGGTTGGTGACCGGGAGGGGCTCGGGGGTTTCGGGCTTCGGCTTGTTTCGGGTTTCTTCTTCCATGCCCTCAGCCGTAGGGCGCATCCACCATGGACTCAAGGTCTACTCCTTTGTTCGGGCCCCGGGAAGGGCTCGTCGGATGGTCTCGGTCTTCATTCGAATTGGGGCAAGCGTTTTCAGGCTCGCTACGAGCGGCAACAGACCGTGGTTGAAGCTCGGGCCACAGCGCGGGGGGAGGACCAGGCCGGAGGCAGATGCTACCACAGTGGTTGACGAGTGTACAAATTCTTGAATCGCACCAAGCACTTAGTCCAGGTCGAACGGCCGGGGCGGCGGCCCCTCGCTCGGATCTTCCTCGGCGCGGCGCAGGGCCTCGCGGAACTTCTCTTCGAGGATCCGGTCGCGGTCCTTGTGGGCGGCGACCTCGCGCTGGAACACGTCCTCGGCCCGGTTTTTGTCGTCGTCCAATCCCTTGAGAAGGGAGTCGAAGTCCTTGCCGCCGGCGAGCGGCTGCTTGGGCTTGCGGTGGGAGAGCACGGCACCGGTGGAGGCGTCGATCACCAAGTCGGAGCCGCAGTCGGGGCAGCGGACGGTGAGCTTCTTGGAGCTGAGAGAATCGGTCTCTGCGGCCATGGCCTCATTCTAACGACTTCTGGTACCGTACGCCCATGTCTGAAAAGGAAATGCTTCCCGGCCGCGACGAGGCCTGGGATCTCCTCTGCCAGTACACGGAGAAGGAAGGGCTGCGCAAGCACGCCCTGGCCGTGGAAGCCGCCATGCGGCATTACGCCCGCCTCAAGGGGGAAGACGAGGAGCTCTGGGGCCAGACCGGCCTGCTCCACGACTTCGACTACGAGCGCTGGCCCGACGAGGCGAACCACCCCTTCCGGGGCGTCGAGATCCTGGCCGGCAAGGGGTACCCCGAGAGCATGCGCACGGCCATCCTCGGCCATGCCCCCTACTCGGGCGTGCCGCGGGAGACCGCGCTCGCCAAGGCCCTCTACGCCTGCGACGAGCTGGCCGGCTTCGTGACTGCCGTGGCACTGATCAAGCCGAGCAAGAAGCTGGCGGACGTGGACCTCCAGTCGGTCAAGAAGCGGCTCAAGGAGAAGGGCTTTGCCCGCGGCGTGCACCGGGAGGACGTCTACAACGGCGCCGAGGAGATCGGCCTGCCGCTCGACGAGCACATCGCGAACGTCATCCAGGCTCTCCAGGCGGAATCGGACCGGCTGGGCCTGTAGTTGATCAGACAGTTGGGTCTTTAGGCAGGCCAAATCTCTTCGATCCGGCGCTCGATTCGGATCGTTTCCCGGAGCGCCGCCGCGATCCGCCGAAACTCCTCGATCTCCTGGAGCCGCAGGGAGCGGTGGTTGCGGGCGGTCAGCCACTGCCTCAGCACCGTATAGCCCCCCACACGGTAGGCCCAGACCTCGGGCTCGATTCCCTCGAAGCGCTGCCCCTCGGTGAACCGGATGCCCGTACGGTCCAGGCGGTCCAGGCGGTCCGAGTGGAGAAGATGGAGGTCGATCAGCACCGCGCCCAGGCCCGCCATCTCCAGGAGGGAGCCCCGGTCCCGGGGGAGGGGAATGCGTGGAAAGTCCGCCCGCAGCAGGTCGTTGTACCGGCGGCGGTACGGCGGGCTGTAAAGCACAGCGTAGACGTAGTGCAGGACCAACTCCGGCGAGGGCTCCTCGCCCAGCCGGAGGCAATCCGGGGCGAGGTTGGGGATCCGCCCGTGCCCATCCAGCCGCCCCTGCGCCGGCTCCAGATACAGCGGAAAGAGGCTGTTGATGTCGTACGCGCTCACCGCTTTGTGGGCCACGAGGACGTCCGTGACCAGCGCCCCCGGCCCTTCCTTGGCCTGCCGGGGGACGATCAGTCCCAGGTTCCGCCCCGGGAGCAGGTGGCGCATCAATCGCTCCCGCGGCCTCTCGACCAGGTAGCCGGCCCAGAAGACCGTCCGCCAGTCGAAGGGGCGGTAGAGGATGCGGTGGAACCGCTCCTCCCAGTCCCCATCCTTGCGGAGCGCCTCGACGGCTCCCGCGAGCTTCCAGGTGACCGTCTCCTTCGGCGCGTCCGCCGCCTCCCCCTTCTCACGAAGAAGCCGGATCCGCCGCCGGAATTCCGCGGGGTCGGTGTCGATCACGAAGGCGTCGCGGCCGGTGACGATCCCCACGGAGCGCTCGGGGAAGATCTCCGTCAGCGCTACCCCCCGGTTGTACTCCTCCTCCAGAGCCGCGTCCCGGGGCGCGAAGAGGAAGGCCGGCCCGGCGGGCTCGACGGTTCGCCACTCGGTGGTCTCCACGTCGTGCTCCGCGAGCCACCGGAGCTTGCCCGCCCGGCCGCCCCAGAGGTCGGCCCGAAACACCCGTTTCGGCAGGCCCGGCTTCTTGACGGGTATCTTGACGGGTGTCTTGACAAAGACGGCTACCGCCACCCCTTGCCGCACGTCCTCGAAGACGTTGGCGTCCGTTCCGCCGTCCGGCGCCCGCTCCTTCTTCTTGCCGTTGCCGTGGAGGTCGAGCAGGTACATCTCGTCGAACGTGGCCATCAGCGACCGCCGCATCCCCCGGAAGGTGGGATTGTCCAGGTAGCTGTGGTTGGTGACGAAGGCCACGATCCCCTCGCCGGCCTCGTCGATCTTCCGCTGAGCGAAACGGAGAAATTTCACGTAGTCGTCCTGCAGCCACTTCGTGTTCCGCTCCTTCCCCTCCATCCGGTGATACTCCTCGTCCCGCCCCAGGCCACGGTTCGCCGAATGGCCGGACCATGGCGGATTGCCCAGGATCACCGTCACCCGGAGGTCTTTTTTCACTTTGCCGGCTTCGTGCGCTTCCTGGGAGAGGTTCGACATGTAGGGGAGGCTCGACTGCACCAGCTCCCGCATGTCTAGGGCGTTGGTGAGGTAGAGGTGGAAGCGCTCCTCTTTCTTCTTCCCCGGTGGCCGGCCCAGCTCTTCCAGAATCAGGCTCATCTTGAGGTGGCCGATGGCGTACGGCGCCATCATCAGCTCGAAGGCGTAGAAGTCCTGGAGCAGGTGGTCGCGGAGGAGGGCCGGTACGCCGCCACCGCCCATCTCCTCCCGGGCGGACTCGACGGCGCAATGGATGGCCTCCACCATGAACGTCAGCGTGCCGGCGGCCGGATCGAGAAGCGTCACCCCGGGCTCCGCCAGGCCGTGGGGCTTGCCGAGGCGGGTGCGCAGAAGCCGGTCCACCGAGCGCACCACGTAGGAGACCAGCTCCGGCGGCGTGTAGAAGACCCCCCGCTGCTTCCGCAGGCCCGGATCGTAGCAGTGCAGGAAGGTCTGGTAGAAGTCGAGGACGGGGTCCCGCCCCCGCCCGCGGCGCCGTTGCGTATCCAGCCCGTTTTTCTGGCCGGGATAGTAACGGTCGAGCATGCCGCGCACGGGCGCGGCGGCCAGGAGGGCCACGATCTCGTCCACGATCCAGCCGACCTCGGGCACCGGATCCGCGAGCGAGATGAAGCGGAAGACGTCCCGCAGGATGCCGCTCGACGGCGGAATGCTCTCGGCGGCCACCTGGCGGTCGAAATGCCCCGGCGTCTGCCAGCGGGCGGCGAGAAGGCCGTAGGCGAGCGTCTGGGCGTAGAGGTCCGCGAACTCCCGGTGGCCGATCCCGGCCAGGAGGTATTCCGAGAACGCCTTGTAAAAGCCGGCGAGGTCCGAAGCCTTGTCCGTATCCCGCTCCAGCAGGCCCTCGATGCGGTCGGCCAGAATGCGCGTGCGGGACGCCAGTTGCCGGGCGAGCGACGCGGCCGAGAGGCTGGGCGGAGAATTGAATCCGGTGAAGAGGTCCAGAATCTTCAGCAGGAGTGCCGGTCCGTCCCCCAGGCTGACGACCTCGGCACGATCCACGAGCTCGCCTTCCCGGTAGAGCCAGACCTCGCGGAAGTTGGTGAGCAGGAGGTTGGGGAACGTCCGCCGGTAGCGCCGGACCTGCTCCCCTTCCCCCTCCTGGAGCAGGTCCGCCCCTGGCCGCTTGGCCTCCACGTAGCCGGTGATCCGCGCGCCCCGCCGCACCTGGAAGTCGAGGAGGCAGCTCTCTGTCTTGCGCGGGATCATAGTCACCCGGAGGTCCCGCAGCCCCCGGTGCTCGCCGTACCACTCGAACAGGTCCACGAGGTGCGGATAGAAGCTTTCCTCCCGCGCCTCCCCCTGCCGCTCCGTCTCGAAGACCCGGTCGAGATAGAGGAGCAGGATTGCCCCAGGCTCAACCTGAAAGCCCGGGGGTTGCCCTAATCCAGAACGAATTGTTCCAAGAGGAGCCGTCACGCTCCTCATTGTACTTCAAACCGGCGCCTTCGGAAGCCGTGTCGTGGTCCTTACCGGCCTTTTTTTGCGGGAAACTACTCCTCCTCTTCCTGGGGCTCCTCGGTGTCTTCGGGCTCCCCGGTCTCTGCCCGCGGCTCCAGCGTCCGCAGCCATTCCACCAGCTCCCGCAACCGCTCCGGCTCGTTCATCCGGCTCGCCTGGGCGGCGGCCAGCGAGATCAGCTCCAGGGCGGAGCCATTGGGCTCGAAGCCCTCCGGGAGACGGGTGATCTCCGGGTGGCCGGCCAGCGACTGCCTGAGAATGGCGAGCCCCTGGTCGAGAACCGGCCGAAGGATCGGGCGGTCCAGGAAGAGGTACCGGTCCACCACCAGGCCATGGACGGCGTGGGCAATGTCTTCGAGGGTCTCCAGGCTGTCCAGGGAGTCCGGGTTCTCGAGGAGATAACCGAGCCAGCGCTCAGCCCGCAGCTCGTCCCAGGGATCGAGGTCGTCGTCCTCCTCTTCGTCGTCGTCGTCGTCGTCCAGATAGCCTTCGTCCTCCGGGTTCGGGAGAGCCTCGTCGTCCAGGAAATCTTCGTCCTCGTCCTGTTCGTCGTCCTCGTCGTCGAAATCCTCGGGCAGGGCTTCGAAGAAGGCTTTCTCCCATTCGAGGTCCAGCTCCGCGAGGGACTCGGGGGGAACCAGGCGTCCGGCTCCCGGCTGACCCTCCAGCTCCTCGATCCCGTAGAGGGTCTCGGCGGGTTGCCTCTCGGCCAGCAGGCCTTCCAGCTTGCGCATCCGGAGGGAGACCTCCTTGCCGATGGAGAATTCCATCTGCGCGTCCTCCGGGTCGTGGGCGACCTTGTCGAGGAATTCGAGGCCGGTCTCCGAGATCCCCTGGGGATCGCGGCGGAAGCGCTCGCGGAAGAACCGCGCCCGCTCGCCGGCCTCCTCCGTCTTCCCTTCGGCCAGGAGCAGGCTCACCTCCAGAGGACCGAGAGCGGCGCTCTCCGGATCGTCCTTGCGCGCCTTCTCCAGGGACTCCCAGGCCGCTTGCATCTCACCCTCCACGGCGTACCACCGCACCAGGTGCTCCCAGAGGACGGCCCTGAGAAGAGGCTTGAGCTGCTTGGAGAGCCGGTCCACCAGATCCAGCTTCTCTTCATAGAGATCGAGCTCGTCGTGGGCTTCGAGCAGCACGTTGAGAGCCGCGTCGTCGCGCTCGTCGAGCTTTTCCGGATGCTCGAAGAGGGGGAGGACCAGGGCCAGGGCGCGCTCCGGGTCGCCATTGTCGAAAAGGGCGGTGGCGAGGTCGCCGGCGACTCCGCGAGGGACCCGGCCGGATTGGCCCAGCTCTTCCACCTTCTCCAGGGGGAGCTCCTCCGCCACGAGCACCCAGAGCAGCTCCGGATCGAAGACCGGCACGCCGCCTGCCCACTCGCCACAGCACTTTTTGTACTTGGCGCCCGACCCGCACGGGCAGGGCTCGTTACGCTCCGGCCGCGCGATGGGCCGGGGACGAAAGCCGTTGCCGGGGAGCGGCATGCCGTTCCAGAGCGTCCGGCCGAGCTCGGACGCCACGCTGCGGCGGGCCTGGTCGTCCGGAAGGTCCGCGAAGAGGTCCGGCGCTTTCCCTGGGCCTTCCTCCCGCATCCAGGTCAGAAAAGCCGTGGAGTCCTCGGTGCGCAGGGCTTCGGCGATGGCTTCCCGGAGAAAGCCCGCAAGCTGCTCGGCAGCCTCTTCACTATCGTCATCTTCATAGAGATCATCGTTCATGGGGTCCGCCTTTCGGTGATATTTTACGGGAAACGCTTCAGTGAAGGGCGAGTTGAGTCCGTTGGACGGTACCGTGGTAAAATCAGCGCCGTCGCACAGGAGACACGCCATGGTTCTCTCCGAACTCCGCCCCAGGCTCACCTACGAGGATTACGTGCTCTTCCCGGAAGACGGGATGCGCCACGAGATCCTCGGCGGAGAACATTACGTGACTGCATCCCCCTTTGTCCGGCATCAACGGATCTCGGGCCGGATCTACAGGCCCTTGAGCTCCTGGGTCGAAGCGCACGGCCTTGGAGAGGTTTTGTACGCCCCGGTTGACGTTATCCTTTCCCCTACCGACGTTGTGCAGCCCGATCTTTTCTTCGTCTCGCGCGAACGTGCTGAGATCCTTGCGGAAAAGAACGTCCAGGGTGCGCCCGATCTTGTCATCGAGATCATTTCCCCTCGCACACGCCATCAAGACGAAGGAATCAAGCGCGAACGCTACGGGCGGCTGGGAGTGGATGAGTACTGGCTGGTCTATCCTGACCGCCACGCGGCGCGAGTCTACCGGAGGAAAGGGGACCGGCTCGTTCTCGCGGCCGACCTCTCCGCGGCGGCCGGGGACGCCCTCTCGACGCCTCTCCTGCCTGGGCTGGAGATCCCTCTGGCCGAAGTCTTCGTGTAGGCCGTAACCTCGGCCTGCCTCTCGCGTATCTCCCTTGAGCGTTCTGCTTGAGCGCCCTGGCGCTCTCCAACCGACCTCAAGGAGCCTTCCATGATGCTTCGATCTTCCGGCGTCCGCGCCACCTTCGCGGCTGCCCTGCTTCTGTGCCTCGCCGTTTCCGCCCGGGCCGCCGGCCCCGCCAGCCCGGTGTCCAGCTCCGACCTCGCCTCCTATGCCGACAAGGTTCTTGCCGCCGCCTATCCCGCCGATCAGCCCGGGGCGGCGGCGCTCGTGATCCAAGACGGCAAGGTCGTGCTCCGCAAGGGGTACGGCCTGGCCAGCGTGGAGCTGGGTGTCCCCGTCTCCCCCGACATGGTCTTCGAGCTGGGGTCCATCACCAAGCAGTTTACGGCCGCCTCGATCCTGCTCCTTCAGGAGAGGGGGCAGCTACGGGTGGAGGACGACATCACGAAGTACCTGACCGACTACCCCACCCACGGGGAGACGGTCACCATCGAGCACCTGCTCACCCATACCTCCGGAATCCCGAGCTACACAGGCCTCCCCGAGTGGCTCCCCCGGGTGCGGGAGGACATGACGCTTCAGACGCTGATCGCGCTCTTCAAGGACAAGCCCCTGGAGTTCAAGCCCGGCGAGAAGTGGGCCTACAACAACTCGGGCTACATCCTCCTCGGCGCCATCGTCGAGAAGGTCTCCGGCAAGAGCTACGAGCAGTTCGTGGAGGAGGAGATCTTCGCCAAGCTCGGCATGAAGCACTCCCGGTATGGCCACGCCGAGGAGCTGGTTCCTCTGCGCGCCACCGGTTACAGCCGGGACGACAAAGGCTTCCGCCCCGCAGCCTACCTCAGCATGACCCAGCCCTACGCCGCCGGGTCCCTCATGTCCACGGTGGACGACCTCGCCATCTGGCAGGAGAAAGGCCTGGGGAGCGAAGCGCTGCTCAAGAAGGCTTCCCTCGACCGCATGTTCACTCCCCACAAGCTCGAGTCGGGGATCAACACCTCCTACGGCTACGGCATCGGGGTGACCGGCCTCGAGGGCCAGAGGCTCATCGAGCACGGTGGCGGCATCTTCGGCTTCGTGACCCACATGGTCCGCGTCCCCGAAAAGGGGGTGTTCGTGACCATCCTCTCCAACAACGACGGCACGGAAACGCCGCCGGACGCCCTCTCCCTGCGCATCGTGGCCAAGGCGCTCGGCACGCCCCTGGAGGACCGCAAGACGGTTCAGCTCGATGCCCAGACCCTGGAGGAGTACGTGGGCGTCTACCGGTTCGACGAACAGACAACCCGCACCATTACCCGCGATGCCCGCGATGGTTCCAAGCTGTTGTCCCAGCGCAACGGCAGTGAGAAGAGGGAGATTCTCGCCTCGGCCAAGGACGAATTCTTCTTTACCGATGGCGGCGCCCGCCTCCACTTCCGGCGTGACGCGCAGGGGAAGGTCACCGGTGCGCTCTTCATCCCCCGTTCCGGTCCGGAGGAAGAGGGGAAGAAGACCAACGAGCCGCCTCCTCAGGAACGCCAGGCCGTCAAGGTGGACCCGGCGGTTTATGATGCCTACGTGGGAGAGTACGAGCTTGCGCCCAACTTCTCGATCATCGTTTCCCGCGAAGGGGACCAGATCTTCGGCCAAGCCACGGGACAGCCCAAGTTCGAGCTGTTCCCCGAGTCGGAGACCCGCTTCTTCCTCAAGGTCGTCGACGCCCAGGTTGACTTCATCCGGAGTGAGGACGGCAAGGTGAACGGCCTCGTCCTCCACCAGGGCGGCCGGGACATGCCGGGCAAGAGGAAGTAGGGCTCCTCGACCCAGTAGAAACAACGGCGGAACTATCGGGTCGCGCGATTTCCTGGTAGAAAACACACCGTACCCATCAGGAAAAGCCGCCGACCCATTGGTTACCGTCCGCAACCTGGTAGAAAAATTCCGGATCCATTGGGTCCGGCTCTCGACCCAGTAGAAAAAACGGCGAACCTATTGGGTCGCGCTTTTTTCCTGGTAGAAAAACACTGGATCCATTGGTTCGCGGTCTGGATCCAGTGGAGTAGGCCTCACCGCCGCTTCTTCTTTTTCGATTTCGACTTCGATTTCCCACGCGCCTTCGACGCCGCCGGCTTGGCGGTCCGTTCGCGCAGCCAGTCGAGGGCGCCGGAGGTCTTCGCCCAGGTGTCCCGGGAAAGCATCACGTAGAAGCCGGCCTCCGCCTCGTTCCCCGGAGAGTAGAAGTCCGCCAGGGGCGGAACCTTGCGGGTTTGCCGCAACATGGCGGGGACGAAGCGGTTCGCCTTCAGGGCGAGCTTGAGGAGCCGGCGGGCTTCGAGAGAGTCGCCCTCACGGCGGAACTGGAGGAGGGCGCGGGGATAGGCCATTGAGGCGAAGCCGTCCTCCTCGTATCGGCCGGCGAGCCTCCGCCGCCTCCTCGTCCCGGTCGAGGACGATCAGGACGTTGATCAGCGACTCCCGGACTCCCTGGTTGTCGTTGGGATTGAGGCGCAGCATCTCCTGGAAGTGCTCCGCCGCTTCCGCGAGCCGCCCGAGAACCAGCAGAACCTGTGCGAGGCCTTCGCGGGCCCGCATGTAGGGGCGGGTTTCGATCCGCCCCCAGAAGTGGCCGGCCTCCTCCTCGAAGATCCCGGGTTCCAGGGCCCGCTCCGCCGCGGCCACGGCCTGGGTGAAGAGGTCCAGGGCGGCCTCGGGATCTGGGGCCCGGCTGGCCATCAGGCTATAGGCGTCTGCGCAGTCCGGCCAGATCCCCAGCGCCTGCCGCGCCAGGACCAGGGTTCGCCGGCCGCGGGCTCGCCGGGCTCGGTCCAGCAGATCCTCGGCCCGCTCACTCGGGGTCTCCGGCTCCCTCCTGGGAAGCCCCGCCGCGAGAGCGTGGGCCAGGAACCGGTTCGCCTCTTCGATGTCGGCAAACTCCTGCTCCTCCAGGAGCTGGGTGATTTCCCGCATCGACCGCTCGGCGGAAATCCGAGGGGGCAGCTCCCTCTCGTCTTCAGGCTCCAGCAGCCCGGGGAGGGTCAAGACGAAGCGGACGGAGCCCTCCACCGTCTCGACCTGCTTCTCCCACCGGCCGGCATCGAGATCGGCTTCCTCCGTAACCGCCAGCGCCGCCAGGAGCCCTTCGAGGAAGGCGAGCTGCCGTGCGTCGGGCCGCTGGATGCTTTCGGCCGTGGCAAAACAGGCGTTGGGACAGCGCGTCCCGTCCACCCACGCGAGGCCGTGCCGTTCCCAGACCTCTACGTCCTCGGGAGGTGCGGTCCAGGGCTGGTCGAAGGCGAGGATCCAGAACCCGTACCCCTCTTCCAGGAGCTCCTCGATCTCGCCCTCCAGCAGGCATTCAAAGTCGTCGTCGTCTTCAAAAAGCCAGAGGCCTGTCCCTTCGGAGCCCTGGCTGCTGATGCTGGCATAGCGCAAGGTCTCCCCCGCCTCGGGCGCCTCGATCCGGATCAGATCCTCGTTTGTCAGTTGGCGCACGCAGGAGGAGCTGTAGAAACGGGCCGCGGCGAGGGCGAAGGAGCGCAGCCGCTCCACGGTGACCCCCTCTCCCGTCAGCGGGCCGGGCCGGGGGTCGGGCGGCGCGATGCCCGCGATCAGGGCCGCCACGACCTCGGGCAACCGCGTCAGCCGGGCCACGATCTCGATCGAAGCCTCCTCCGGATTCAACTGGCCTTCCAGGATCCTCGCCACCTCCGCGTCGGCCACCAGCAAACGGGCTGGCGAGGTCCGCCAGCGCTTGCCGGCACGGGTGAGCAGGTTCTCGAGAATTTGGGGGATCTCTTCTTCTCCTCCGGGCTCCGAGGCCAGGATCTTGTCCGAGTCCAGGTTGAGACAGATGGCGATCCAGGCACGTGCCCGCCGCCCTTCCACCGGCAACCAGAGGGGCAGCGGCGTGACCGCGAGCTCCCAGCTCTCGTACGGCCGATGAGGGTGCGCCGTGAAAATCTTCGGGTCAGGTACCATTCCGTTCTCCTTTCGCGGGCCGGACGGCTCGCTCCGAGAGAGGTATGTTACGAAAGGGAGAGATGGATGGCTAGAGTGTGGCGGGAAAAGGAAACTGCTTCTGGAATCCGATTCCGGTAGGATTGCCGCTGATGCCTCGTCTCTGCACTCTTGCCTGGAGCCTCCTCCTCGCCCTCCTCCTGACCGGCTGCGGCCCGAAGGAGACGCCCCGTGCCCGCAACGTGCTGCTCATCGTGGTGGATACGCTGCGGGCCGACCGGCTGAGCCTTTATGGCTACGAGCGCTCCACGAGCCCGAACCTCGAAGCCTTCGCTCGCGAGGGGGTGACCTTCCTCAATTCGCGAAGCCCGGCCGGCTGCACGTTCCCTTCCGTCAACGCGCTTCTCACCTCGCGCGCTCCTGCCGTCTTCCTGGGGCAGCCGGACATGGGGATTCCGGACTCCGTGCGCTCGCTGCCGGAGATCCTGGGGGAGCGCGGCTACTTCTCGGCCGCGGTCTCGGCCAGCCCCATCGTGCGCAACACTCCGTCGCGGATGAACCCCGTGGGCGGTTTCGGCCGGGGTTTTCAGACGTTCGACGAGGACTGTTGGCGAAGGCACGCCGCCTGCATCAACGAGAAGGCGGCCGGCCTGACCCGGACCCTTCCCGAGCCGTGGTTCCTCTACCTCCACTACATGGAGCCGCACGGCCCCTACCGCCCGGCCGCCAGCCACAAGCGGAAGTTCGCCCCCAAGCAGCCCGAGGGGGTGCGCCCGTGGGCCCGGCGGGGAGAGGTCTTCCCCATGTCCCGCCGGATCTACGACGGCAACCTCGAGTACCAGTTCGGCCCCCGGGACGTCGCCCACCTTTCCGACCTCTACGACGAAGAGATCGCCTATTTCGACGAGGAATTCGCGAAGCTCCTCGCCAACCTGCGGGAGAGCGGCGTCCTGGACCGCACCGCCGTCGTCTTCGCCGCGGACCACGGGGAAGAGCTTTACGATCACGGCCACTTCGCCCATTGCCGGAACCTCGCCTACGAGACCATTCTGAAGACGCCGCTCGTGATGCGGCTTCCCGGGATGGGGGAGAAGGGGCTGCGCCGCCAGGCCCTGGCGGACAACCTGGACGTCGTCCCCACCCTGCTCGACTATCTGGGCATTTCCGCTGAAGGCCACGCCTTCGAAGGGAACAGCCTGAGGCCGGTGATCGAAAGCGACCGGTCCGTCCGCCGCCTCTCCTTCGGCCTTCAAGGGGTGACGCGCACGGCCAGCGACGGCGCCCTCAAGCTCAGCCTCGACCTTGCCACGGGCCGGGCCCAGCTCTTCGACCTCGGGGCCGACCCCGGTGAGAAGACCGACCTCGCCGCGCGCCGCCCCGCGGACGCCCAGCGCCTCCAAGCCGCCCTCCAGGGCTGGATGGCGGCCCGCGAGGGTACGGCGGGAGACTCCCGGCGCAAGGCGGAGGAGCTCGAGAAGAGGCTGCGGTCGCTTGGGTATCTCTAGAGTCAAACCTACGTGGCCCAGGCGTCGGGTCTCCGCAAGGACATGATCAGCCAATATGAGAGCGGGAAGAAATTTCCCACCCTGTCGAGCTTGGTGGCCGTGCTGGGGGCGCTGGGCTGCGATTTTCAAGATCTCCAGAAATCGATTCGTGAAGGGAAGCAGGCGACCCTGTAAGCGCTGGGCGTTCCAACGGAGCAACCAATGGCACCAACATCTCTCTTGGAGAACCTTCCCTACCTTTCTCCCTCTGAATGGCGGATCTTCTTGTTGCGTTCATCTCGAGGCCCCCTGTCTGTGAAAGAGATCCGTTCGGAGCTGTCGCAATGCGTCCCAGACTTCCGCCAGGGGATCTCGACGCTGAGCACGTTGCTGCAGCGATTGATCGCCAATGGCTACGTCTGCCGGACGCGGAGCGCTTCCGGGACGATCGTCTACCATCCGGTCGTTTCCTTGGCGCCCGCGTTTCGGCGTCATGCGGACCGTTTTCTATCCGACTTCACGCAGTTCCGTCGCGAGCAGCTTGAGTGCCTGTTAGGGCGGGTCACCGAGCACTTGGAGGGGCTTGCCGGCGGTGGCTGATCCTGCCTGACCTTGAGGCGTGGCTGCGGGGAGTGGTGAGGAATTACTGGCTTCCGCGATGGCCTCGGGCTGGCCGTTGAAGGAGCGGTGCAGGGCGTTGAGCAGGCTCGTGTAGCCGTAGGCGAACTGCACCGAGGCGCGCCGCGCCCGCGAGCCCGCCGGTAAGGTGTCCGGATCGCCATTGGGCTGCATGTTCCAGACGTTGCGCTCGTCGATCCTCACCGGGGCGCCACCGAACACGAAGCCGCCCGTGACGGGGTCGCGCACCAGCCGCTTGCCGACCACGATCTGCTGGAACCGGTAGTAGTGGGCGGGTTCCTCCTGCGGGTCGAGCGGCGAGGTTGGGGTGCCCTCGCCCTGCTCGACGATGACCGCGAGGGCGGCCGAGGCGCTTTCCGGACCGGTGATCCGGAAGAGCTGGTCCGGCGGGAACCAGGTGTTGTCGACCATCTCCAGCGGTTTCGGGTGTCAATACGGGCGTCGGTTTGAAACCCTCCGGTCTTTGCGGTACCACGCGTCGAAGCGGACAGACGCTTACGGCAACAAGTTCCGATATCGGGCCAAGGTTCAGTCGACGAGTCTTCTTGGTGAGAGGTAACTACGCCCGCGTGGAGCTTTATTGCCCGACCCACCACTGCTGTCAGGACATCTCGCCCGGCGGGCCGCCCAAGTGAAAGAGTGAGCGTTTCCATGGCTTCTTTCAGGTTGGCGTGAGCAAGCCTTATGACCGTCGCGACGGTCCTCCGACCGTCTCGACGGTACCGTCCGGCGATCCCGAGACCGCCTTTCTGTCGAGGGCGCCGCTCAAAACCTCGGGTCTTTCTATTGCGATCCGAGCGAGTTGGTGTGCGAAGAGATTCCTGGCCCGTGCCTTGCTATCGAGGCTTGGCGAGCTCGAAACGTTTTGAGATCGGCGCCCGGAATCACGATGCACTCAACCTGAAAGGAGAGCAGAACCATGGCTACAAAACCGAGCAAAGAGAACGTCGCCAAGATCGATGAGCGGCGCGGCAAGCTCCAGCAGCGGCGTGGTAAGGGTGAGCGGAAGTCCGCCGTGTCGGGTGCTGCGTTGGGCGCGGACTCCACCGTCAACGTGTCGTACTGGGAAGCGACTTTCGATTACTACAGCCAGAACCTGGAAGTCAGCGCCTTCGTCAGCGGCGGCTCCGGCCTGGTCGACGACGTGACGATCGATGCGTGGCGTGTGGACGATGGCTCCTTCCTCATGGACGCCCACTCGTTCCAACTGAATCCGGACGTGAAGTCCCTCTTCGTCTCGGGCACCCGGCGCCATACCGATGGCCAACCCGCCCAGGTGCTGTCCTTCATTTCGGGCATCGTCACCAGCACGTCGGGGGATCCGGAGCTCTTCTCCTACTACCGCTATCTCGACGTGACGCAGGTCGCCGCCGCCAAGAAGGCGGCGGGAGCGCGCTAACGCCTGCGCTGGTCCCGCCCGGGCGCTTTTCATCGCCCGGGCGGGGCCGGTGTGCATCGCCGTCCGGAAGATCCAGATCAGGAGGAATCATCATGGCACCGCGATCGAAACCCATCTCCAGGCCCGCCTCCGGCACGAGCAATTCCGGGATCGAGGCTTTCTACAGCTATCACACTCCCGAGTTGCCCCGCCTCCTGCACGGGCTCGGGACTTCGCTGGCCGTCTCCACCTATCAAAGCGGCCGGCTCATCGTGGTGCGGGCCGACGGCGACGACCTCAACACCCACTTCCGCCCCTTCGCGCGCCCCATGGGGATCGCCGTGGCGCCCCACCGGCTCGCGATCGGCACCCAACGGCAGGTCTGGGAGTACCACGATCAGCCGGAGGTCGGCTGGACGCTCGATCCGCCGGGCCGCCACGACGCTTGCTTCCTGCCCCGGAGCTGCCACCTCACGGGCCAGATCGACGTCCACGAAATCGCTTTCGCCACCGAGGAGCTTTGGATCGTCAACACCCGCTTCTCCTGCCTCTGCTCGCTCGACCGCAGGCACAGCTTCGTTCCGCGCTGGCGGCCGCCGTTCATCACCGCCCTCTGCCCCGAGGACCGCTGCCATTTGAACGGCCTCGCGGTGGCGGAGGGCGAGGTGCGCTGGGTGACCGCCTTCGGCACGACCGACACTCTCCAGGGGTGGCGGGAAGGCAAGGCCGGCGGCGGCGTGCTTCTCGAGGTTCCCTCGGGAGAGGTGGTGGCACGGGGGCTCTCCATGCCGCACTCGCCACGCTGGCACGCCGGCAAGCTGTGGGTGCTGGAGTCCGGCAGGGGCACGCTCGCGACGGTGGAGCCGGCTACCGGCGAGGTCAACACGATCGCGGAGCTTCCTGGCTTTACTCGCGGGCTTGCCTTTGCCGGCCCGTTCGCCTTCGTGGGCCTGTCGCAGGTGCGGGAAAAGAATGGTTTTGGAACGCTGCCGCTGACGGAGCGCGTCGCCGAGAGGCAGTGCGGAGTCTGGGTGGTGGACATCCGGACGGGAAAGACAATCGCCACGCTGCGTTTCGCGGGGCTCGTTCAAGAGATTTTCGACGTTCAACTTCTGCGGGGCCGCCGTTTTCCGGAGATCGCCGAACCGGAGTCGGACCTCGCCGGCAGCTCTTTCGTCCTACCTCAGGAAGCCCTGGCCGAGGCGGCGCTGGTGGCGACGGCTTGAAAGGAAACGATCATGGCACAACCGACTTCATTAATCGTTTGTCCAGTAAGGGGTAAGGGAGAGGCCGGACGGTAGCGCTTGAGGACCGGTCAGGTAAGATCACCTCCATCGATTCAACGATCAGGGGGGAGATCATGCGCCTGAATCCCGTGCTTTTCTTCATCGCCGCTGCCGTCTGCGCTTGCGCGACGGGACGCCAGGGGAACGAAAAACCGGTGCAGCAGACGACCGGGCTTGGATTGCCGGCTCCCGAGGCTCCCGCTTCGGTCACGGTGCCGCTCATCGTAGAGGCGAACCGGCCGTACGTCGACGTGACGCTCCAGCGGGCGGACGGCTCGGCGCGCACCGCCCGGTTCCTGGTGGATTCGGGCGGTGGGGCGTTCATCCTCACCGACCCGGTCGCTCGGGACCTGGGGCTGGAGTGGGGAGAGGTCATGCGCGAGGAGGGGCAGCAGCTCGCCCGTTTCAAGGTGCTGCCCAAGGCGTTCATGGGGGAGATGCCGCTGGAGCTCGATCCCGAGCGCGTGCTCGTGGCGGTAGGGAGCGACCGGATGCTGCCGCCTGCCGGCGGTGGCCGTCCGGAGGGATTGTTCCCGGGGCATCTGCTGGCCCGCTACCACGTGGTCTTCGACTATCCGAACGGCACGTTCACGCTCGCCCGGCCCGGCGCTCTGAAGCCTCAGGGGACTCCGCTGCCGATGCCCGTGTTCGAGAAGACGGGGTTTCCGCGCACGGAGGTCGAGGTGGACGGCGTCACCTACGGGTTCCTGCTCGACACGGGCGCCTCCTTCACCATGGTCTCGGAGGTGTGGCTGGGCTCACGGGGGACGGAGCACCCGGACTGGCCGCGCCACCCCGGTGCCTATGGCGACGCGGCGACGCTGGGCGGCCAGACGCTCGAGACGATGTTCATCCCCGGCGCGAAGTGGGGCTCGTTTCCGCTGACCGAGGTTGGCGTGACGTCCCAGAGGAAGGGCACGTTCGAGAAATTCATGAGCTCGATGGTGACGGCGCCCATCGTAGGCTCCCTGGCGGGGAACGTTCTGAAGGAGTTCCGGGTCGAGCTCGACTATCCCAACCAGACGCTTTATTTGTCGAAGCCGTGAGGCTCTCAGACCAGAAGGGAAGCTCTTGCCGTTCCGCCTGGACTTCCGTAGTCTATGCCCATGACCATTGAGCTTTCGGCGATCGTAGAGAGGGAACTGCGCGATCTTGCAGTGACGCAAAGCCGCGATGTAGGCGAGATCGTGGAGGAGGCTGTGCGGCAATATCTTGAGGCTTCAGCGATTACGGACCTCGGTGTTTCCGACATTGCCGAGGCTCAGGTCAAACTGCTACGGGAGCTTCAAGACGTTCCTGAGTGGAAAGAGGGGCGTGAGTGAAGCGCGCGGAAGTGTGGTGGGCTGAGCTGCCGCCGCCAGTTGGAAATCGGCCTGTGGTCATCCTGACCAGGGATGCTGTCCTTCGCTCGATCGGCTCCATCGTGGTGACCCTGGTGACCCGAACTGTGCGCGGGATCCCTACAGAAATCGAGCTTGGCCGTCAGCAGGGCCTTCCCATCAGGTGTGTTGCGAATCTCGACAATCTTCTAACGGTCCCCCGCAATCGTCTGACGAAACTGATGGGGGCGTGCGACGCAGCCAAAGTCGACGAGCTCAACGGCGCCATCAAGGTAGCGCTCGACGTGAGGTGATTTCGGGTCCACCTCGGCTGAAGTCGTGAAATGAAACCACCCTCCGCCTCACTCTTCTATACCAAGCAATGAGCCGCGACTTCGCGGCTCGTAACCCAGTCTGACAATTGAGGAGATCGCTATGCAGCCACAGGTGCAACGGCCGACCGCGGCCTTTATTGGTGCTTCCTGGATCGCGCTGCTCGCCGGCGCGGTCGCGTATTTCGTGGGTCTGTGGAACGCCGGGATGCCGCTGAACGAGAAGGGCTACTACTTCACCATCTTCATGTACGGCCTGTTCGCGGCCGTGTCGCTGCAGAAGTCGGTGCGGGACCGGTTGGAGGGTATCCCCGTCACGGGCATTTACTTCGCCTTGTGCTGGGTGTCCGTCGGCATCGCCGTCCTCCTGCTCCTCGTTGGGTTGTGGAACGCGGAGATGACGTCGAGCGAGAAGGGATTCTTCGGCATGTCGTTTCTTCTGAGCCTGTTCGCCGTGGTGGCGATTCAGAAGAACGTGCGGGACGTTGGCACGGCTGAAAGCGGTAGGGTCCAGTCTGACAATTGAGGAGATCGCGAGCCCGGAGGGCGGCATACTCATAGCCCCGGGTGGAACCCGGGGGCCTTGCGGCGCCGCTCCTCACGAGAGGTGCCAACCTAACACCGGCCTCCCGAATCTCACCCGTGGCCCCTCGGATCCTCGGAACGCCCCCTCGAATCGTCGTGCCGTTCGTTTCCCCGTTGCCACCCAGGGTTTCACCCTGGGCTATGAGTAGGACGCCCTCCGGGCTCGCGGCGTGAGACTTCGGGGGCGTCTTGCTGAGCTTCTCTAGGAGCTGCTGCTCTGCTCCCCTTCCGGCGGCGTTGCCTGGGGAGCCTCCGGCGGCGTGCCCTGGGGGGCGTCGTCTTCAGGCCGGCCGCCCTGCTTGTTGACCTTCCTCAGGCGCTTCTCTTCCTGCTTCTTCTGTCTGGCCAGATCCTTCTGGCGTTTCTCGTGCCGGTAGTTGGGGCTGGCCATTCATTTTCTCCTTGGGGCCGTTTGAGATGATCTTATCGTAACCCTGGTCCGTGCTCTAGAAGCCGGGGCCGGAGTGAGGTTCGAATTCTTCGCGGGACATTGAGCACCTATTCTACAGTGTCCGAAGGGGATCGAGCGACAGCTTCCGGAGGGCCGGCCCGATGGCGAGGGCGGCCGCGGCCAGGGCCACTGTGCCGGCCACGGCCACGGCTTCGAGGAGGGCCGGGACGCTCAGGGGCTCGACGCCGAACAGGAGGGCTCGGAGCGCCTGGGCGGCGGGGAGGTAGATGCCGAGGCCCAGCAGGACCGCCACCGTGACGACGCCGAGAGCGCCGCGCAGGGTCCGCAGGGCGATCCCCCGGTGTGTGTCTCCCAGGGCCAGGCGGACGGCGAGCTCGTGGGCGCGGATCTCCAGGAGCCAGGAGAACGTGCCGAAGGTGGCGAGGGCTGCCAGCAGGAGCGCCGCGAGCCATTGGAACGTCGCCATGTCCCGGGCCAGCCGCTGGGGAGCGAGGGCGCCGTCGACGATTTCCGGCAGGGTCCGGACCTGACTCACCGTGACGCCCGTTCCCGCCCGGACCGCGAGCTCCTCTTCGCGCAGTGGCCGGGAGGTGCGAAGGAACACCGCCAGGGCCGCCGGTCCGCGCTTCGTGTACCGGAACCGGAGCGGCAGGTAGAGCTGGGGCCGGCGTGACTCTTCGAGGGACGTTCCGATCGTGGAGGGGACGACGCCGACGATTTCGACCAGCCGTTCGCCCAAGAAAACCGTCCCACCCAGGGGAGAGCGCCCGGCGAAGACCTCCCGCGCGCCGTCCGCGTCGAGCAGGGCCACGGGCGCGCCGGTTTCTTCTTCCAGGGGCGTCCAGACGCGCCCGGCCAGGAGGGGGATTCCCGCGGCTTCGAGATGCTGGCCTTGCATCCCCTGGATGCGGCTTTGCCAGAATCCCGACCCGTCCTCCGCGCTGAGGTCGAGATAGCCGGCCGGAGCCACGATCGGCAAGGCGTCGGAGAACGATACGGCCTCGACGCCCGGCACGGTTCCGAGCCGGTCTGCAAGACTGGAAAGAATAGACGGCAGGCGGTCCGGTGCCGGAGGCTCGGCGAAGCGGACGACGGCCGTGACGCGGTTCCGCGGCTCGAAGCCGAGCGGCGTCCGTTCGAGGTTGGAGAGGGAGCGGCGAAGCACCGCCGACGAGGCGCCCAGGGCCACGGCGAGGCCGAGGGCGGCGCAGACCAGAGCCAGCCGGACTCGCACACGAGGCCTACCTCGGCGAGCTTCGAAGCGCTGGGGCACGAGGATGGACCTGGCCTCGGGCGTCGCCAGCCACACGCCGGCCATGGCGGCGAGGGAGGCGGCAGCCCAACCAAGGACGGCCATGGCCAGGCTCGCACCGTCCAGCGTCGAGGGGATCAGGTCCGACAGGCCTTTGGGGACGAAACTGGACAGCCTGTTCAGGACGAGAACCGCCAGCGGCAGGCCCACAAGGAAGCCCGGCACGGCAAGGAGGAGGATCTGGAGCAGGAGGAGCCGGACCACGTCGAGCCGGCTGGCGCCAAGGGAGATCCGCAAGGCGAGACTCCGTCTGCCGCTTTGCCAGGAAGCCCGCGAGCGCACTCGTCTGGGCGAGCAGGACGAGTCCGAGCAGACCGGCCAGAGAGACGCCCAGAATCCCCCGTTCGCCGGATGACCTTCGGCGCAGCAGCCGTTCGAGCGTGAGAACCTCCACATCTCCTTGAAGGATGTGGGTCTTCGCCTCCCACTCCCGGGCCGCCACCCGCACGGCGGCGTCGGCGGCTTGAACGTTGACGCCGTCTGAAAGGCGGGCCGCGATGCCCAGGCTGGCGGGGACGAAGGCCCGGTCCGGGCGGATGTCCGAGGACGCGAGAACCCAGAGCTCGGTTCCGGAGGGGAAGGTGGGCCGGTTCGGCACCAAGCCGAGCACGGTGAGGGGCCGGCCCGCCACCCGCAGGACGGCGCCGGGAGAAGGGCGGCCGCCGAAGAGCCGGTGGCCGAGGCTCTCCGTGAGCACGGCGCCGCCCACGTCCGAGGGGCTGGAGAAGGTGCGGCCGGCGACTGGCCGGGTCCCGAAGACGTCGAAGAAAGCCTCGTCCACCGCCGCAGCGCCGGCGGTGGCCGCCCCTCGTGGCCCCTCGGCGACGACCCGGCCGGAGTCATAGCTGGAGACAGCCCGGAACCGGCCCGACCGGGCCAGGATGGGGACGAGATCGATCCCTGCATTGACCTGAACGATGCGGTGCGAATCCAGAAAGGGCAGAGACTTCCACTCCAGCGCCCCCAGTAGCGAGAGCAGGGCGGGGGCCACGGCCATCCAGACCGCCGTGCAAGCCCACACCGCCATGGCCGGCCCCGGGGACCGGACCATGGAGCGGCGCAGATAACGGAGATCGAGGGCGAGGCTCACTCAGGCTCATCAGACTTGGTTGTATCCGCCGCCGCTGCCTGACCCGGTCTGGGTACACCCCTGGCCGTCCTCCCAATAGTCCTCGTCGTCGGTGCCCCGCACGCACCGCTGCCCGTCGCGGCAGGCGTTCAGCGAGTAGATCCCGCTTCCGTAGTAGCAGAGCTTGGAGCTCTTCTCGACCCGGACCGGGGCTCGGTTCGCCCCCGCCTCCGGTGCGGACACCGTCGCGCCGGCGGCCGGCAAGGCCATCGCGAAAACCAGGGCCACGGTGGTCCGTGGCCGAATCCTGCTCTCGTTCATCTCCTCACCTCCAAGTAATCGACAGGGGCCCCTATGCACCCTGCCGGAAATCGGCGAGTCCTCTTGGGTTCATACGGCGGGCACCCAGACGCCTTCCATTCCACACTGAAGCTTTGTACCCAGAGCAACGACCCTCGAGCCCCGCGAGTACGGAGCCTGATTTCCGTCCCGGCACAAATTGTGGGGAAGCGGTTTGCCGCCGGGAGGGCTACTCTGAGAGGTCTCCGTGGGCTTGCCGGATTGGGACGCCTTGAAGCGGGCTGCGAGCTTCTTCGCCACCTTGCCTTCGAAGGGGCCGTCCAAAACTTCGAGCAGCTTCCATTCCTTGTCCAGAACGTAGGTTCGGAGTGTGCTGGAGACCTTGTAGGCACTGAGGGTGGGCTTGGGCACCTGCGTCAGGACGGGCATCGTCACCTGCAGGCGCTCGACGAAGGCAGCGACCCCCTCCGTGTCCGTAGACAAGGCAAGCAGCACCCAGCCGCGAGGCAGCGACCGGGCCAGCTCTTCGACGCGCTTCTGGTTCGCTTCGCTCTTGGGAGACAGGGGGGAGAAGGCGTAGACGATCCACCCTTCCTTGGCCGGCGGCTCGTCCACGGGCGCGTTGCGCATGCGGGCCTGGGTGAGCACGCTGGGCAGCCGTGCCCCGACCTTGGGATTCCGGGTGTCGCTGGAACCCGACCGGTAGGAGGAACTGAGGCAGAGAAGGGCGAGCAGGAGGATGACTCTGCTGTTTCCTGCTTTCGTGCTCATCCCAGGGCTCCCAATTCGATGCTCAGAACAAGACATTAGTAGCTCATTGAGGTCATCATACTATCCCGGGGCACGCCCCGTGGTAATTGAGATGATGTTGTTTACAGGTAGCGTGGTGCTTGCCGGGCCTCCAGGCGAGCCGCCCGCAGGGCCGTAAGTGAAGATGGGCCTTTTACTTAGGAAAAATTTTGGGATGGGGAGGAACGGGGGATTGGGGAGGGAAGGGGAGGAGAGGTTTCAGGAATGAAGTTGCCTCTTTGGGCGACGTTGGGATCGGCCACCCGAGATGCTACCCTTCCCAGCAATTTCCAGGAGCCCATCATGAACAGGATTCTGCTCTGCTCTCTTCTCGCCCTTCCTCTCTTCGGCTTCGGGCCGGTGCACGACCATGCGGGTCCCGCGGCGCTGCCCGCCGAAACGCCGGCGCAGGCCGGGAAGGACATCGTCCTCAACATTCCTCCGACGGATTCGGGTGCGGACACCCTGGAAGCACGGGGACAGGCCGAGCGCGCGTCGGTGGGGAGGTTCAAGGTGTTCCATGACTTCCGGTTCACCGACCGGCTGCCGGAGAGCGGGATCACGTTCGTCCACCAGATCGTGGACGACGCGGGCAAGACCTACAAGGCCGCCCACTACGACCACGGCAACGGCGTCGCCGTGGCGGACGTGGATGGCGACGGCCGGCTCGACGTCTACTTCACCAGCCAGATGGGCGGCAACGAGCTGCTGGAAGAACGTGGGCGGCGGCAAGTTCCAGAACGTCACGGCCGCGGCCGGCGTGGGCCTCGCCGGCAAGGTCTCCGTTTCCGCAAGCTTCGCGGACGTCGACAACGACGGCGACCAGGACCTCTACGTCACCACCGTCCGCATGGGGAACGCCCTGTTCGTGAACGACGGCAAGGGGAAGTTCAAGGACGCCACCAAGGAGTCGGGCCTGGGCTACGTCGGCCACTCCTCCGGGGCGGTCTTCTTCGACTACGACCGCGACGGCCGGCTCGACCTCTTCCTGGTCAACGTCGGCAAGTACACCACCGAGGAGCGCGGCCGGGGCGGTTATTACGTGGCCTACGCGGACGCCTTCAACGGCCACATGTTCCCGGAGCGCACGGAGACCAGCGTCCTCTTCCACAACCTCGGCGGCAACAAGTTCCAGGACGTCTCCAAGGAGACGGGCCTGGTGGACGGCTCCTGGAGCGGCGACGCCACGGCGGCCGACTTCAACGAGGACGGTTGGCCCGACCTCTACGTGCTCAACATGCAGGGGGATAACCACTTCTGGGAAAACCAAGGCGGCAAGACCTTCGTGGAGAAAGCGGCCCAGCACTTTCCCAAGACCTCCTGGGGCGCCATGGGCATCAAGAGCTTCGACTACGACAACGACGGCCGCATGGACCTCCTGATGACCGACATGCACTCCGACATGGTGGGCGACATCCCGCCGCAGGACGAGAAGCTCAAGTTCCCTCCCAAGGAGGAGAACCCCCTCCTCCAGGGCGCGGACAACAACATCTTCGGCAACTCCTTCTACAAGAACCTGGGCGGCGGCCGGTTCGCCGAGATGTCGGACGAGCTGAACCTGGAGAACTACTGGCCCTGGGGCGTCAGCGTGGACGACCTGAACGCGGACGGTTGGGATGACGTGCTAATCACCTCCAGCATGAACTTCCCCTTCCGCTACGGCGTCAACTCGCTCCTGCTCAACAACCAGGGGCAGGGCTTCCTGGACAGCGCCTCCCTCCTGGGAATCGAGCCGCGCCGCGGCGGCCACACCCGCAAGATCTGGTTCACCCTAGACTGCGGCGGCCTGGACAAGGCCCACACCGAGTGCAAGGGCAAGACGGGCCACTACACCGTCACCGGCACCCTCGGCACCCGCTCCGCCGCCATCTTTGACACGGACGGCGACGGCGACCTGGACATCGTCACCAACGAATTCAACTCCGAGCCCCAGGTCTTCCTGAGCGACCTCGCGGACAAGCAGAAGATCCACTGGCTCCAGATCCGTCTGAAGGGCACCGCCTCCAACCGCAACGCCCTGGGCGCCATGGTGAAGGTCCACGCCGGCCCGCGAGTCCTCACCAAGGTGCTCGACGGCACCTCCGGCTACCTCTCCCACAGCGTGATGCCCCTCTATTTCGGCCTCGACGCCGCCGAGACGGCGGACCGCATCGAGATCCGCTGGCCCTCCGGCAAGACGCAGACGGTGGCGGGGCCGATCAAGGGGAATCAGGTGTTGGAAGTGGCGGAGGCGAAATAAGGCGGGCGGGGAGATGACATGACTTTCCACGTGACCCTCGAGGAGGCCGAGGATGGCTGGGTCGTCGCGGAGTGCCCCGCGCTCCCGGGGTGCGTCTCTCAGGGCAGGGACGAGAAAGAGGCTCTGGATAATGTCCGGGAGGCGATTATGGCGTGGCTCTGGGCCGAGGATCTGAGGTCAGTGGTCTGTCAAGGCAGAATTGACCCTCTGGCGTAGCGCCCCTGGGAGCGCCGGCATCCCTGCCGGCCTGAGCCCTGGATTGAAATCCAGGGCTACCGACGGTGGTCCTGACGGACCGCAGGGGAGGTTTTCAGCTTTGCGGCCCAAAGGGTCGCGAGATTACAGCCCAGGGCTTCGGCCGGTAGGCCGATGCCCTGGGTCAACAGACCTCTACAGTCCTGCGGCCTGAAGGGCCGCGAGAGCTTGGCGGATCGAGTACCGGGGTAGGTGTCAGGTCCGCTATAATGACCCTCCAATGCCCGAGAGAAGAGAGAAGGCTTGGTACCAGAAGGGTGCTGTCCAAGGGGCCTTTGTAGCTGGAGCGATTGGGATCGTCCTCGTCTACTTGCGTCCGGAACCGGCCCAACAAGTAGTGGTGATCCAGCCACCGCCGAGCACACCGGCGATGGCCCCGGTGCCAAAGCCCGTGGGGCAAAACCGTCCCACGGTCCCATTGAGGAGCGCGGAGTCTCGCGTAGCTCTCGCTGACGACCGGCAGCCGCCAGAACCCAATTCTCCGTCCCCGCAACCTGTCGTAGATATTGGGCGACCCAGGTCTCTCGTCTCTGGTGAGCCGTGGTTTCTTTCAAGCCTCTCGACCGCGATCACGGCGACGTTTCGTGAGACCCTGGGATCGCAGTACGTAGAAATCATGGTGTCGCCTCCTGGGGCAACCTCAACTCGATTCCCTGCACGTAGCGCCGGAGCTTCCGGACGCTTCTCCACGGAAAACTCTCAATACGAAGTCCAGGTTCTTGCCATCGATTGGAACCGTTCCCGAGTCAACATCATCGTGCGGGCGGTCTCAGCTCCTTAAGGAGGTTCCAGTTCCATGACCATCTCAAAGAGATCCGCGGTCCTCGCGGCTGCGCTGCTCGCCCTTGGGCTGTTGAACGGCTTTCCGTCGTATGCTGCCGACGATCTGGAGACGGGAATCCAGGAGGTCGCGAAGCAACTCTCGGCGGCCATGGTGGGCGGTAAGGTCAAGAAAGTCGCGATTGTCGAGTTCCCTGATCTGAACGGTTACCAATCGGCTCTGGGGCAGTTCATCGCGGAGGAGCTGATCACGCAACTGTCCATCGGCGCGAACGCGGGGCAGTTCGACGTTGTCGAGCGCCGTCAACTGATGCGGGTACTCCAGGAACAGGAGCTGTCGGACAGCAGCCTCTTTGACGCCCAGTCAATTTCCAAGATCGGCAAGATCCTGGGAATCGAGGCAATCATTACAGGGTCTATTGCTGACCTCGGTACGGACGTCAAGATCAATGCCCGGGTGATCTCCGTCGAGACCGCGAAGGTATTCGGCGCTGCTTCCGCCAAAATTCCCAAGAACGATACCGTGCTCGGTCTCATGCGCCAGAATGCCGGTCTGGCCAACCAAGCCGGTGTAACACCCACGACGGGCGGAGCCCGGCCTTCGCCGCGGCCGATGCAGCGGACGGGGGTCTCCTTCCAAAACAGATTTTTACGAATCGATGTCACCTCGTTGACGGTATCAAAAGACAAGAGGAAGGCGACTGTCTCGCTGATGTTCCAGAACATCACGACCAACGACATTTTCCTTGCGTTTGATAAGCAAAATTACAAATGTAACGCTACTCTGATCGACAACATTGAGGCCGTCGTCCCGGTGGGCGATGACGGTGAAGTCTTCGTAACGGGCCTCAAGTGTACTCAGCCGGTTATGGAACGATATGGCACCACCATTGAAATCCAGAAGCAGGAGTTCACACGATTTGAGCCGGGCGCCAAAGCTCCCGTGATCCTGACCTTCCAAATGGAAAGCGATCCCAAAGGCTTCACTGGCAGCAGCTTCACATTTAGCGCGGAGATGCTCGATCTCGTTGAAGATCAATCGCGGCGCTTCACGGTCGGGATCTCAGACATCGAGCTTTTCAAATGACGACGGGAAATTACGGAGCGGCCTGCAGAGACCGCCCCGTGAGGCGTTTTCAGCAGTTCCAGGTGTTCCCGATGCAGCAGCCGTAGGTCCCGCACTTGATCAGGAGCCCCGTCTGTTCATCGGTGCAGTTCCTTCCGCAGGCCTGCCAGTCGGTACAGATGTCACTGCAGAGGAAGATGATGGCCGAGGCCCGGGTCGAGGTGAGCCCGGCGAACAACAGGAACAGGACGGCGGCGATCCGTGCGACGTTTTTCATGAAACCTCCTTTTGAGGATGACCCCGACGACTAGAGCAGGCAGGCGCAGCAGCCTGGGCGTTCGCAGACTCCGTAGCCAGGGCCGCCGCAGATGGTGTTGCACTGGGAGTTGCTACCCCCATAGACGCACTGCGGTGGGCCGGCGCCGCAGCCCCACGAGGAAGAGGCTTCGGGGAGGGCCGCCTGGAACGCCACCAGGGAGGCCGACAGCATGCAGAGGAGGGCGAATCGCTTCATCAGAGTCTCCTTTTTTGAACGACGGACAGCCCGTCTCTATCCTTGGTGCTTCTCAGGCCCGCAACCGCTCCTGCACCCCATGCACCCACTGGTAGAACGTCGGCAGCGCGAGAAGTGTGAATAAAGTCGAGGTCAAGAGGCCGCCGATCATCACCACCGCCAGGGGCCTTTCGATCTCGGTGCCGTGGAGGTTCAGGACCAGCAGGGGGAGCAGTCCCAGGATGGCGCAGCCGGCGGTCATCAATTTGGGGCGGACGCGGCCGAGGCTGGCTTCGCGCAGGGCCTCGCTGAAGGGGCGGCCTTCGGCGATCAGCGAGCGGGTCTGGGCGACCAGGACGAGACCGTTCTGGACGGCGATGCCGAAGAGGCCGATGAGGCCCACGAGGGAGGAGACGTTCCAGGTCTCTCCCGCCAGGAGGAGGGCCAGAATGCCGCCCACGAAGGCGTCCGGCAGGGTGGCCAGGATGACGAGGGTCTCGGCCAGCGATCCCAGGGCCAGGTAGAGGAGGAGGAAGACGGCCAGCAGGGCCACGGCGATGGCCAGGGTGAGCGAGCGGGCGGCCCGCGCCTGGCTCTCCACCTTGCCTCCGACGTCGAAGAAGTAGCCCGTGGGGAGCTCGAGGCCGGCAGCAAGCCGCTCGCGGACCTCGGCCGCCGCGCTTCCCAAGTCCCGCCCGTCCACCCCTGCTTCGACGGCGATCCGGCGGCTGCCGGCTTCGCGCTGGATGGCCGCCGGCCCCACCGTCTCTTCGATGCGGGCGAGTTGGCCCAGGGGGACTCTGCCGCCCGTGGGCGTGTCCACCAGGAGGGTGCGCAGGGCGTTGGCGTCCTGGCGGTCCTCGTCCTGGAGGCGCACCACGAGGTCGAACCGGCGCTGGCCGGTCCAGATCTGGGAGACTTCTTCTCCCGCCAATCCCACGCGCACGGCGTCGATGACATCACCCGGCTGAAGACCGGAGCGGGCGGCGCTTTCGCGGTCGACGGTGACCTGGATCTGCGGCAGGCCCGTGAGCTGTTCGGCCCGCAGGTCGGTGATCCCCTCAATGGAGCCCAGAATCTCCTGGGTCTCGGCGGCGAGCTTGGCGAGGCGGTCGAGGTCCGGGCCGTAGATGCGCACCTGGAGGTCGGCCGGCGTGCCGCCGAGCCCCTCGTCGATCCGCATGCCCAGCGGGGTGGTGAAGAGGATGGCCACGCCGGGCACGAATTCCAGCCGCTTGCGCATGTCCGCCTCGATCTCCTCCAGGGGCCGGGTGCGGTCCGGCTTGAGAACCACCAGCACGTCGGAAACGGTGTGGGGCATGGGATCTTCCGTGCGCTCGGCCCGGCCGGTGCGGCGGACGACGTCTTCGACCTCGGGGACCTGCCGGAGGATGTCCTCGGCGCGGTGGTTCAGCCGGTCCACCTCGTCGAGCGAGGCCTCGGACGGCAACACGGTCTGGAGCAGGAAGGCGCCCTCGTCCAGCCGGGGCATGAAGTCCGAGCCCACGAAGAAGGCGAGGGCCAGGGCCGGCAGGGTCACGGCGAGCGAGAGGATCCGCACCAGCCCCGCCCGGCGCATGCAGGCGTCGAGCACGGGAGCGTAGACGGCCTTGATCTTGCGGAGAATCCAGACGTCTTCCTCCTCTCCCGCCTGCCTGGGCCGCAGGAACAGCGCCGCGAGCACGGGCACGATGGTGAGTGCCAGCACGAGCGCCGCGGCCACGGCGGCCACCACGGCGGCGGCGAGAGGCCGGTACATGCGCCCCTCGATGCCGGACATGGCGAAGAGCGGGGTGAACACGGCGACGACGATGAGGGTCGCGAAGGCAATGGGCCGCCCCACCTCCAGGGCCGCCGCGAGCGCCTGACGGCGGCGGTCCTGAGGATTGGCGGCCGTGAGCCGGTGGAAGACGTTCTCGGTCATGATGATCGCCGCGTCCACCAACAGGCCGACGGCGATGGCGAGGCCGCCCAGGGTGAGCGTGTTGATGCCCACGCCGAGCGGCTTCAAGATCAGCCCCGAGAGGGCCAGCGAAAGGGGCAACGTGAGCGTCACCACCAGGGCCGCCCGCAGGTTGCCGAGGAGGAGGAAGAGGACGCCCACCACGAGGAACGCCCCCAGCAGCACGGCCCGGCCCACGCCGCCGAGGGCGAGCGCCACCAGCTCAGACTGGTCGTAGACCAGACGCAGGCGGACTCCCTTGGGGAATGTGGGCTCCAGGCTCTCGAGGGCCTGCCGCACACGGGCGGCCACCTCCACCGTATCGGCCCCGAACTGCTTGACCACCCGGCAGCTCACCACCTCGCCGGCCAGCCGGTGGGCGAGCCCGCGGCGCACCGCGGGCGCCTCGCGGACCTCGGCCACGTCGCCCAGCAGCACGGGCGTGCCGCCGCGCACGGCCACCACGGTAGAGCGCAGGTCGGCCACCGTCTCCGCCCGGCCCAGGGCACGGACGGTCCACTCGATGGCCCCCTGGGTGACGAAACCGCCCGCGGCGGACCGGTTGGCCTGCTCGACGGCGTGCATCACCTCGTCGAGGCTGATGGACCGGGCCACCATGCGCTCCGGGTCGAGCTGCACCTGGAACTGCCGCAGGTAGCCGCCCAGCACCTCGACGGCGGCCACACCGGGCACGGCGAGAAGGCGGTTCTTCACCTCGAACTCCGCGAGGTCGCGGAGCGTCATGGGATCGGCGGCTCCCGGCTCGGCTTCCAGGGTCAGCTCCAGGATCTCGTTGAGCCGGCCGGTGAGGCTGGAGACGAGAGGCGTGTCCGTTCCCGGGGGGAGGTCGCGCTCCACTTGGTTGACCCGTTCGCCCACGAGTTGGCGGGCGCGGTAGTAGTCCGCGTCCGGCTCGAACTCCACCCGCACCTGGGCCACGCCGAGCTGCGAGGAGGAGCGCACGCGGCGCACCTCGGGGAGGCCCGCGAGGGCGAGCTCCAGGGGGATGGCGACCCCCGTCTCCAGCTCCTCGGCGCCCATGGCCGGGTTCTGGACGATGACGTTGAAGACCGGCGTCGAGAGGTCGGGAAAGACGTCCCGCGGCAGATCCTGAAGCCAGACGGCCCCCAGGGCCGCACCGGCGAGGACGAGGATGAGGGCCAGCCCGGGGCGGGTGAAGGAGGTGCGGATGATGTTTTCGATCATGGGCCTCTCCTAGTGATGATGATGCTCGCCGCCGCCGTGGGCCTTGTCGGCCTCGGCCTTGAGCAGGAAGGCGCCGTCCACGACCACCGTGGTCCCCGCCGGCAACCCGGAGAGGATCTCGACCTCGCCACCGAGGTCGCGCCCCCGTCCCACGGGCCGGACCTCGAACGTGTCCGGCCCCTTGGGAACGAACACGCACCATTCCTCTTCGATCCGCTGGAGCGCGGCCGCCGGCACGGCGACCACGGTGCCGGTGGAGTCCGCGAGGGGGAGCCAGACGGTGCCCGACATGCCGGGGCGCAGCTCTCCGCCGGGATTCGCGAGCTCGATCCGCACCGGTACCGTCCGCGACGCCGAGTCGACCTCGCGGCCCACCCGGGCCACCGTGCCGCGGAACGTGCGGCCCGGCAGGGCGGCCAGGCTCACCTCGGCCTCCGCTCCCTCCATCACCCGCACCGCGTCGCGCTCGAAAGCCTGCGCCACCAGCCACAGGCGGGAGAGGTCGGCCACGCGGAAGAGGGGCTCCGAGGGATCGGCCGTCTCGCCCCGCAGGGCGTTGCGCTCCAGCACCGTGCCGCCGATGGGGGAGACGAGGGTGAACCGCGACGGGTCTGCCCCCGCGCCCCGGGCCGAGGAGACGCCGAGGGCCGCCAGCCCCGCGCGGGTGGCCTTGAGGTCGGCCCGCGCCTCGGCGGCGGCGGCTTCCGCTTGCTGAAGCTCGCCCTGGGAAACGATCCGTTCCGCCGCGAGCCCCCGCTTGCGCTCCAGGGTCTGACCCGCGAGCTCGGCCCGGGCCTCGGCGGCTTCATGGGCCGCCCACGCCCGGCCCAGCTCAACGCTCTGAAGCTCGGCCAGCACCTGGCCGGCCCGGACGCCCTGGCCCGGCTCGGCGTGCAGAGCCGCAACCCGCGCCGGGATGGGCGCCGCCACGGCCGCGTAGGCGTTTTCGTTCACCTTCACCTCGCCCAGCACGGACACGCCCTGCCGCGCCTCGCGGGCCTCGGCCTTGGTGGTCGTCAGCTTGAGGTCGCGCAGCATCTCGGGGGCGATGCGGACGAGGCCCTCCATCTCCTCGCCCTCCTCCTCATGGCCGGCCTCGCCGGCGTGCTCTTCGCCTTCGGCATGGGGGGCTTCGGCCTCTTTGGGTTCGGGGGCGGGCTGGTTGCAGGCTACGGCGAAAATCGCAAGGAGGATGAGGAGTACGGAGCATCGTGCCCGTGCGACCTCACCCCCGGCCCCTCTCCTAAAGGAGAGGGGAGAAAGAAGCGCTGTCAGAAAGCCCCTCTCCTTTAGGAGAGGGGTTGGGGTGAGGTCTTTCATGGCCGGGCTCCCGCGATGGTTTCGAGCTCGGCCGCCGCCAGGCGGGCTTCGAGCAGAAGATTGAGATGGGTCAGGCGGGTCTCCAGGATTTCCTGACGAATCAGGAGGAGCTCGCCCAGATTGATTTCGCCCACTTCGAAGCTGCGCCGGGCGAGGGTCTCGTTGTCTTGGCTGGCGGGGAGGGCCGTCTGCTCCAGCTCCTGGACGGCCTCGGCGCGGCGCTGGTATTCCTCGAAGCGGGCGCGCACGCCGGCCTCGGCGGAGCGCCGGGCGGCCTCCAGTTGGGTGCGCAGGCTCGCCGCCCGTGCCCTGCCGGTGGCTTGCTCCTCCTGGCCCTTTTGAAAGATGGGGAGAGAGACGGTGATCCCTGCCGACACCACGTCCGCCCCTTCCTCCCGCTGGTACCCCGTGCGCAACGCGAAATCCGGCCGCGCCAGGGTCTCCGCGAGGAGCACTTCGGCTTCGGCCTGTTTCAAGGCGGCATCGAGGGCTTGGAGGTCCGTCCGTTCGGCGGCCCGGGCGAGGAGCGGCGCCAGCTCATAGGCAGGCAGCGCCTCAGGCGAGCCCGCGACCGCGAGGGCCTCTCCCGTCTCCATCCCTAATAGCGCTCGCAGAGCACCGCCGGCACCGAGGCGCTCGCCTTCCGCCGCGCTGCGTTCCGCGCGGGCCCGGGCGGCGGCGGTGCGCACCCGGTTCAGCTCCAGGGCCGTCAGCTCACCCATCTCGGAGCGGCGTTCGGCCGTGGTGAGGAGGTCCGTGGCCAGCGTTTCCGCCTGCGTGGCGAGGCGCAGCCTTTCCTGGGCGGCCAGCGTGCGCTCGAAGGCGGCGGCCACCTCGCCCAGGTAGAGCCTGCGGACGTCCGCGAGCTCGGCTTCAGCCGTGGCCACGGCCGCTCCGGCACCCGCCAAGCGCATCCGGCGACGGGCCGCGGGCTCGAAGGCCTGGCTCACCGCGACTTCAAAATCGGTATAGGCCGTATCCGCCTGCCGCCGTCCGGCGCCCAGCTCCACGGCCGGGTTCTCGCGGAACCGGCGGCCCGCCGGGAGGAGGCGGGAACGTGCCTCGTCCACCCGGCCCGCCGCCTGGATCACCACCGCGGCCCGGTCGCGGGCCCTTCCCAAGGCGTCCGGGAGCGTCAACGGACTTTCCTGCGCGGACGCCAGCCCGGCGGCGCCCAGCCACATTAGGACGATCAGTCGTCTCATCTGTACACCTCACCTCACACGCACAAGGGCGCGATCCTCCTGCCGGAGAAAGAAAAGGGTCCGGAACGGGGACGAGGTCAGGCGGATTTGGGGACGTGGAGCACGCCGCGCGGCGTGGAGGACAGCCGGACCGGGGCGGGAACGGCGAAGTCGGCCGCCGTGCCGGTGGCCGGACCGATCACGGGCTGAACCGTCACCAGGGCATGGGACGGGCAGCATGGGCAGGAGGCACAGGGGCCGGATTCAGCACCGGAGCAGCCGTCATCCGCACACAGATCCGTCCACAGAACCTCCGCCGCGCCCGCGAGGGATGCGCAGGCGAAGGTCAGCAGCAGGAGCGCCGCGAAGAGGGTCCTCTTGGCCATGGCCGAGCTTTATAGCATGGAACGCTGGATCGGGAGGCTCGTCCCGCCCGCCGGATCAACCCCTCAGCTTGGCGAGCAGCTCGGCCACGGTGGCACCGTCCGGAGGGACGGGGAGGTCCGGGGCGATCTCGGCCAGCGGCTCCAGCATGAAGCGTCGTTCGCGCAGGCGGGGGTGGGGGAGGGTGAGCTCCGGGTGGTCCAACTGAAGGCTGCCGTAGAGGAGCAGGTCGACGTCCAGGGGGCGGGGACCGAAGCGCACCCCGGGCCGCCGGCCGGCGGCCCACTCCAGGGCCTTGGCGAGAGCCAGGATCTCCTCGGGAGGGACGGCCGTGTGCGCCAGCGCGGCGGTGTTGAGGAAATCCGGCTGGGGGACCGGAGAGACGGGGGCCGTACGGTAGAAGGACGCGACGCGGAGAGGGCCGAGCGAGGCTTCGAGGTTGTGGAGGGCCCGGGTCAGAGCCGCCCGGACCTCCTCCAACGTACCCTCATTGCCGCCGAGGGCGAGCGCGACCGGTATTGCCTGGTGGACCAAGGGCCCGCGCTCAATCCTCGTCGTCGAGATCTTCCTCTTCGTCGTCCGCGCCGAGATCCTCGTCCTCCAGATCGGCGGGACCGACCATCTCGTCATCGGCGATGTCGATCGGCTCATCCTCTTCGATGTCGATCGGCTTCGCGACGTCCGTCTTGCGCTTCCGGCGCGAGGCCTGGCTGACGGCCGGCGAGTCTGCGTTCGTGGAATCCCGCTGGTCGGCGCCGCACTTCGGACAGAGGGGGGCGGACTTGCCCAGGTCATAGAACTTCGTGCCACAGTTGTAGCACTCGTGTTTGGTTCCCAGTTTCAGCTCAGGCATATGCAGGCTCCACCCCCTCCGGGGGGCCGGTTTTTCAGAGGGCGGTGAACGTAGCATCCGCCCGGGGACGTGTCAACGGCCAGCCCTTGGAGCGGGTTGCCTCGGAATTGCTCAGGAAGAAAGGGAGCGGTACGATCGTTCTTTCCTTTGCGCGGGAACGCCGAGACTGCCGCCGGTGAAAATCCCGCATTCATCGTCGCTTCACTCCGGAAGAAAGTATCTATGAAAACCCTTGCCGTCCTTGTGCTTTCGTCGTTTCTCGCCACCGCCTCCTTCGCGGCGGCGTCCCCCAAGGTGCCGGATCCCCTGGCGGCGGGGCTGACCGGCCCCCAGCGGCTGACCGCGCTGGTCGACCGCGTCAAGCTGGAGCAACAGCAGCTCAAGAGCCTGGAGGCCCGCTTCACCCAGCAGCAGGAGAGCTCCCTGCTGGCGGCGCCCGAGGAGTCCAAGGGGGTCTTCTCGTTCGTCGCTCCCGACCGCGTGCGTTGGGAGTACCAGTCGCCGAGCCCCATCACGGTCGTCATCCGGGGAGAGGAGATGACCACCTGGTACCGCGACCTGAAGCGCGCCGAGACCCTGAAGGTGGGGCGCTATTCGAGCCAGGTCTTCAAGTACCTGGGGGCGAGCGGCAGTTTGCAGACACTCCTCGAATACTTCACGGTGAAGCTCAAGCTGCCCGAGAAGAAGGGCGAGCCCTACCGCATGGAGCTGGTCCCCAAGTACCAGCGCATCGCCAAGCGGCTCAAGGGGATGACCCTGTGGATCGACGACGCCACCTTCTTCCCCTCCCGGCTCAAGTACGTCGAGGCGGACGGCGACACGGTCGAATACCAGTTCAGCGACATGAAGCGCAACGCGCCCATCCCCGCCGACCGTTTCGTGCTGAAGCTCCCCCCGGGGGTCGAGAACCGGGTGGTGGACCTGTCGCGCGAGGGTGGCGCGAAAACCCCGAAGACAAAGCCCTAGGCGGATGCCCCTCTCCTTCCAGATCCTCGCCACCGCGGGCCAAGCCCGCCGGGGCCGGCTCACGACTCCCCATGGGATCGTCGAGACGCCGGCCTTCATGCCCGTGGGCACCCTCGGCGCCGTCAAGGGGGTGACTCCTCAGGATCTGGAGGCCGCGGGCGCCTCGGTGATGCTCGCCAACCTCTATCACCTGGCCCTGCGGCCGGGGATCGACGTCGTCGAACGCCTGGGGGGGCTTCACGCTTTCACCGGCTGGCCGGGGCCGATCCTCACCGACAGCGGCGGCTTCCAGGTCTGGAGCCTGGGCGGGCTGCGCACCGTGGACGCGGGCGGCGTCACCTTCAAGAGCCACCTGGACGGCTCCCCGCTGCGTTTCACCCCCGAGGGTGTGGTCGACTTCCAGAGGCGGATGGGCGTCGACGTCGCCATGATGCTCGACGAGTGCCCGCCCTGGCCCGTCACCCTCGAAGCGGCCACCGCCTCCTGGGAGCGCACCCTCGACTGGGCGCGGCGGGCTCGGGAAGCTTGGCAAGGGGAGGCGGCCGGCGGGCTTTTCGGCATCGTCCAGGGAAGCGTCTACCGCGGGCTGCGCGAGCGGGCGGCGGTGGATCTCGCGGCGCTCGATTTCGACGGCTACGCCATCGGCGGCGTGTCCGTGGGCGAGACCGCGCCGGAGCGTCACGCGGCCGTCGAGTGGACGGCCCCGGTGCTGCCGGCGGAGAAGCCCCGCTACCTCATGGGGGTGGGCTACCCGGAGGACATCCGCCACGCCGTGGCCCAGGGCGTCGACCTGTTCGACTGCGTGCTGCCGGCGAGGAACGCCCGCCACGGCGTGCTGTTCACCCGCGGCGGCGTGATCAAGATCAAGAACGCCCGCTACAAGGACGATCCCCTCCCTCTCGATCCCGAGTGCGGCTGCCCGGCCTGCCGGCGTACCTCGCGGGCGTTCCTCCACCACCTGACCCGCTCGGGAGAGCTCACGGCGGCGGTGCTCGGCACCCTCCACAACCTGCGCTTTTACCTTGACTTCATGGCCGACCTCAGGCAGGCTATCGAACTCGGTGCGTTGACGGACAGCCGTACCATCGGTGGAGACCCTCCGGAAGGGCCCGAGCTGCGGGTCCGGCCGGTTCCTTCCGATCCCCACGAGCAAAGGAGCTCTTGAAGGCAGGCAGACCCTGCCGGGATTTTGCCCATGAATTCAATCCTCAGCCCTTCCATGGTCCTGGCCCTCCAGGCGTCCTCCGGCGGCGGAATGCTGGGCGCCCTCGGGGGCCTGGTTCCCATGCTCCTGATCTTCGTCATCTTCTACGTCGTCCTCATGCTGCCCATGCAGCGGCAGCGCAAGGCGTTGCAGCAGGTCATCGCCAACCTCAAGAAGGGCGACCGCGTGATCACCAACGGCGGCCTCTACGGCGAGGTGACGGCGGTCGAGGGCGCAACGGTGATGTTGCGGATCGCCGACAACGTCCGCGTGAAGGTCGCCAAGTCAGCGGTCTCCGGCCTCGAAGGCGAGGGCGAAAAGAGCGAAAAAGGGAGTAATTCATGAAAAGAAATTTGCTCTGGCGCGGGTTGCTCATCCTCGCGTCGATCCTTATCTCGGTGGCCCTGTTCTTCCCCCCCAAGGAGAGGATCAACCTGGGCCTGGACCTCCAGGGCGGTATGCACCTGGTGCTGCAGGTCCACACCGAGGACGCCCTGCGGGCGGAGACCGATACCGACATGGCGCGCCTGGTCGACCTGGCCGAGGAGAAGAAGGTGACGGGGCTCTCCTCGCGCCGCACCGGCGACGCGGTCTTCGTGATCTCCGGCGCCTCGCCGCAGGCCCGGGACACGGTGGCCGACCTCGCCGACAAGAACCTCCAGCGCTGGGATATGAGCCGGCAGGCGGAGAACCTGGTCTTCACCATGAACCAGCAGGCCGAGAAAGACGTCCGCAACGGCGCCGTCACCCAGGCCAAGCAGACCATCGACAACCGCATCAACCAGTACGGCGTGGCCGAGCCGGTGATCCAGCCCACGGCGACCGGCTACCGCATCGTCGTGCAGCTCCCCGGAGTCGACGACCAGGAGCGCGTGCGGCGCCTGATCAAGAACACCGCCTTCCTGGAGTTCCGCATCGTCGACTTCCCCAAGGGCGGCGGCGGCACCGGCAGCCGTGAGGCGATCCTCGCCAACTACGGCGGCCGGCTCCCCGACACCGTCGAGATCTTCGAGGGCGACCAGCGGGACGACCAGGGGCAGGTGACCGGCACGACCTACTACGCGGTCCAGAAGCGGCGCACGGTCACCGGCCGCGACCTCTCGAACGCCAGCCCGAGCGCGGGCGAGTACGGCCAGCCCGTGGTCTCCTTCACGCTGACGCCCCAGGGCGCCGTCGCCTTCGGCGAGCTGACGGGGCAGAACGTCGGCTCCGGCCTCGCCATCGTGCTCGACGGCCGGGTGGTCTCGGCCCCCGTCGTCCGGTCGCGGATCTCCGACCGCGGGCAGATCGAGGGGAGCTTCACCCAGCAGGAGGCCCAGGACCTGTCGCTGGTGCTCAAGCTCCGGCGCGCTGCCGGCCGGCATCACGTACCTGGAGGAGCGCACGGTCGGCCCCGCGCTCGGCCGCGACTCCATCGAGGACGGCCTGCGCGCCGGCCTCCTCGGCACCACCCTGGTCTTCCTGGCTCTGTTGGTCGTACTACCGCCTCTCCGGGCTCAACGCCATCGCTGCGCTGCTCCTGAACGTCCTGATCCTGTTCGGTGGCATGGGCATGTTCCACGCGACCCTGACGCTGCCCGGCATCGCCGGCGTCATCCTGACGATCGGCATGGCGGTGGACGCCAACGTTCTGGTGTTCGAGCGCATCCGGGAGGAGCTGAGGGCCGGCCGCACGGTCCGCTCGGCGGTCGACCTCGGGTTCGAACGGGCGTTCTCCTCGATTCTCGACACCCACGTGACCACCCTGATCTCGGCGCTCTTCCTGTTCCAGTTCGGCACCGGGCCGATCAAGGGCTTCGCCGTGACCCTCATCATCGGCCTCCTCGCCTCGATCTTCACCGCGGTCTTCGTGAGCCGCTGGCTGTTCGACCTGGTGCTATCCCGCGGCCAAGTCCAGAGACTTTCGATCTAGGAGCACGCCATGGAGCTGTTTCGCGACACCAACATCGATTTCATGAAGTACCGGAGGTACTGGATCATCGTCTCGTTCGTCCTGCGTGGCCATCGGCCTGTACACCCTCTTCGGCCCTCGACAAGCTGAACCTGGGCATCGACTTCGCCGGCGGCACGCAGGTCACCCTGGGCTTCCACGAGAGGCCGGACGTCGACCGCCTGCGCGCCCTGTTGGAGCAGGCGGGGATGAAGAGTCCCAGATCCAGAGCTTCGGACCCGTCGAAGAGAACCGGGTGATCATCAAGACCGCGATCACCAAGGGCTCGGAAGAAGGGAGCCGCGAGCGCATCGTGGCCGCTCTCGCCAAGGACTACAACCCGGGCAAGGCTGGCCTGGACCTGAACCAGACGGGGACTGACGCCCTCGCCCAGTTCCTCCTCCAAGCCGACCCCGACCGCGTGGCCCAGGGGCCGGAAGCGGCGCAGGCCCACTACCTGGGCATCGCCGAGCGGGTCACCAAGGAACGCCGGGAGAACGGTCTCTTCCCCGCCTGGGACCGGGTTTCGAAGGTCGCGGGCGTCAGCCCGGCGGTCGTCTCAGCCCTCGAGAAGGGTGCGTTTCTGGGTGAGTTCGCGGTCCTGGGCGTCGAGAACGTCGGCCCGCAGATCGGCGAAGAGCTGCGCCAGCAGGGCTTCTGGGCCGTGGTGCTGTCGCTCCTCGGCATGCTGGTCTACATCTGGTTCCGCTTCGAGCTGCGTTTCGGCATCGGCGCCGTCATGGCCTGCACTCCACGACGTCGCTGGTCACCGTCGGCATCTTTGCTCTGCTCGGCTATGAGTTCAACCTGACGACCATCGCCGCCTTCCTGACGCTGGTCGGCTACTCGGTGAACGACACGGTCGTCATCTTCGACCGCATCCGCGAGAACATGCGCAAGACCCGCCGCAGGCCGCTGCTCGAGCTGATGAACGAGAGCTTGAACCAGACGCTGTCGCGGACCATCATCACCTCGGGCCTGACGTTGCTCACCGTGCTGTCGCTCCTCATTCTGGGCGGCGACGTGCTGCGCGGCTTCGCCCTCGTGATGACCATCGGCATCATCGTCGGCACCTACTCGTCGATCTACATCGCGAGCCCGTTCGCGCTCCTCTGGGAGCAGCTCTTCGGTCCCGGCGGCAAGTGGCGCAGTAAAAAGGCCGTGGCCGCGACCGCCCAGGGAGCGGCTCCCAAGGCTGAGCCCAAGGTGGGTGAGGCGCCGGCCCGTCGCCGCCGCCGGGCGTAAGCGGGTCCCCGCAACTCCCGCACCCCCCGCAGACGTTCCTCCCTCTCCTCTCCCGGCTGGGAGAGGAGAGGCCGGGGAGCCTCTATAATCGGAGACCCTCTTCTGAGGGGAACCTCCCATGCCTCTCTCCAAGAGCTTCGCGCCGCCCGTACCCACCCCGGGAGCAGTCCGTTTCGAGGACGTCCTCGCCTGCCTCACGGCCCATGGCCGTCCTGTCGATTCGATCTTCCTGCGCGCCGGTCTACGAGTTCTCGGCCGAGATGCACAAGGACCAGGTCCGCCGCTCGGGCGAGCCCTACATGATCCACCCGCTCAACGTCGCCTGGCTCCTGGCCGACCTCAAGTTCGACCAGACCTGCGTGGCCGTCGGGCTGCTCCACGACGTCCTCGAAGACACCCTCACCACCCGCGAGGTGCTGGAGACCGAGTTCGGCGCCGAGGTCGCCGAGCTGGTCGACGGCGTCACCAAGATCGGCCGCCACGAGTACGTGCGGCGCGACGAGGCCCAGGCCGAGACCTTCCGCAAGATGATCCTGGCCTCCGCCAAGGACATCCGCGTCATCGTGGTCAAGCTCGCCGACCGGCTCCACAACATGCAGACCCTGGAGCACCTGGCGGCCGAGGCGCGGCGGCGCATCTCGCGCGAGACGCTGGAGATCTACTCCCCGATCGCCCACCGCCTGGGCATGGCCCGCGTCAAGGGCGACCTGGAGGATCTGGCCTTCTACCACCTCTACCCCCATCAGTTCGCCGAGCTCCACAGAAGCATCGCCGAGAAGATGAAGGCGGGCAGAGTCGGCCACCGAGCGCATCCGCGACCGGCTCGCCAAGAGCCCTGGAAGCGGCCGGCATCGACGCCGAGATCAGCTTCCGCGTCAAGCGCTACTACTCGATCTACGAGAAGCTCCGCCGGCAGGGGATCGACATCTCGCAGCTCTACGACTACCTGGCCTTCCGCATCGTCACCGGCAGCCTCAAGGACACCTACGCCGCCCTCGGCATCGTCCACCAGAACTGGCGCCCGATCCCGGGCCGGTTCAAGGACTACATCGCGATGCCCAAGCCCAACCTCTACCAGTCGCTGCACACCACGGTGGTGGGCGACCAGGGGCAGCCGTTCGAGGTCCAGATCCGCACCAGCGAGATGGACGTGGTGGCCGAGGAAGGGATCGCCGCCCACTGGCGCTACAAGGAAGGGCAAGTCGAGGCCGCGGGCCAGCGATCCCAACATCCTCTGGATGCGCCAGCTCCTGGAGTGGCAGAAGGAAGTCGAAGACCCGCGCACGTTCATGACCACCCTGAAGGTCGACCTCTATCCCGACGAGGTCTACGTCTTCACGCCCAAAGGAGCCGTCTTCTCCTTCCCGCGCGGGGCGACGCCGCTCGACTTCGCCTACCGGGTGCACACCGACTTGGGCCACCACTGCGCCGGCGCGCGGGTCAACGGCAAGCTCGTGCCGCTCCGCACCCCCCTCCAGAACGGCGACATGATCGAGATCCTTTCCAACCCCTCGCGCAGCCCGAGCCGCGACTGGCTCAACCTGGTCGTCACCTCGCGGGCCAAGAGCAAGATCCGCCAGTGGCTCAACACCCAGCAGAAGCAGCGCGCCACGGAGATCGGCCGCCGGCTTTTCGACAAAGAGATCCGCAAGTACGGCCTGTCCCTGCGCAAGACCACGGAGTCGCCCGAGCTGCGCCGAGGTGCTCCAGGCCGAAGGGCTGACGAAGCTCGAAGACCTCTACAGCCGCATCGGCTTCGGCAAGACCGAGCCCAGGAACATCCTCGAACGGGTGGTGGGGAAAGAGAAGCTCGACGAAGCGCCTGAAAAGCCGAGCCGCCTGCAACAGGCGGTCAGCTCCGTCAGCAAGATCCTCCCCTTCGGAGGCGGCGCGGCCTCGGGCCCCCTCATCATCAAGGGGCACGGTGACCTCCTGGCCTACCTCGCCAAGTGCTGCAACCCGCTGCCGGGGGAGGACATCGTGGGCTTCGTGACCCGCGGGCGCGGCGTCTCGGTCCACCGGGTGGACTGCCCGAACGTGCAGAACCTGCTCTACAACCCGGAACGGGAAATCGAGGTGAAGTGGGAGCAGGGGAAGAACGAGGTCTACCAGGTCTCGCTGCTCATCGAGACCGAAGACCGGCAGGGGATGCTCGCGCGCCTGACCGAGGCGATCACGAAAACCGGCAGCAACATCACCCAGATCGAGGCCGAGACCCACGAGACGGGCCGCGCCTCGATCGGCGTGGTCTGCCAGCTCCGCGACCGCAAGCACCTCGACAAGCTGCTCGCCGAGGTGCGCGCCATCTCGGGCGTGCTCCGGGTGGGCCGCCGCAACAGCGGCGGTGCCGGTACCCAACTGGAAGCGCTGAACTAGGAAACTGAAAGGCGGGAAGGCCGGGAGGGGAGGCCCGCGACGGCTACTTCGCGGCTTCGCTCTCGGGCTTCCACTTCCGGGCCGGCGCCTTCACCACCTTGCCGCTGCGCAGGCAACGGGTGCAGACCCGGATATGACGCACGCCACCCTCGACAAGCGCCCGGACCCGCTGCAGATTGGGCTCCCAGGTGCGCGAGGTCACGTTGTGCGCGTGGCTGACGTTGTTGCCGAACACGGTGCCCTTACCGCAAACTTCACAGATCTTGGCCATGGTCTTGTCTCTCCTTGCTTCGCCCCGGAGGGCACGACAAGATAGCAGAACGAGGGGAGGATCTCAAGCGGGCGGGGAGCGAATTGCTCGCTGGCGGAAGTCCCTTTCTCCGAGGGCAAGATGCCCACCGGGATGACGGGCGGTATTGGAGCGGTAGCCGTGATAGCATCGCACGCCTCTCGACCGCTTGGCCGGGAAGGCTCGGAGGTGAGATGCTTGACGTAATGGTGACGAGCGCCCCTGTGGAACGGTGTCAGCGCAAGCGCCTCGGTGCCTTCTACTCTCCTCAAGCGCTGGTCGAGCCGATGGTCGCCTGGGCTGTCCACCGTGCCGACCAGGAGGTTCTCGACCCCTCCTGCGGGGACGGAGTCTTCCTGGAACACGCGGCCCGCCGCCTGCGCCACCTGGGCGCCACGCCGGAGCGCGCCGCCTCTCTGCTGCATGCCGTCGACCTGAATCCTGAGGCGGCTCACGTCACGCGAAGCCGGCTGTCATCCGCTCTGGGCCGACCTTTCGACAACGTCCGCATGGAGAGTTTCTTTTCCCTGACTCCACCGGGCACCCTCTTCGGACCGCCGGAGGGGGTTGACGTGGTCATCGGCAATCCGCCTTACATCCGCTATCAGGAGTTCGCCGGCGGCGCCCGGCTCGAGGCCCTGGAGCGGGCGACGGATGCCGGAGTTCAACTCTCCCGGCTCGCCTCGTCCTGGGCTCACTTCGTCGTCCATGCTCTGGAGTTTCTGCGGCCAGGAGGCCGCCTGGCCCTGATCCTTCCGGCAGAGCTGATCCACACGACCTACGCCGCCCCTCTCCGGCGGCATCTGCGGAATTCCTTTGAGGAGGTTCGCGTCATCTCTTTCCGGCAGGCGGTATTCCCCGGCGTCCAAGCCGAGGTGGTGCTTCTCCTCGTGCCGCTCGGCGAGGTGGGCAAGGCGAACATCGGGTTTGTCAGCGGAGCGAACGAGTATTTCGTGGTCACTCCCGAGGAGGCATCTCGCTGGCGTCTGCCGGAGTCTTCGCTCCGCTCGGCTCTGGTTCGGGCAAGGCAGATTCCCGGCCTGCAGAGCGCTGCCTCCTCTGGCTCCCTGGCGAGCGGCTGAGCCGGGCCGAGCAGGCCTACGTCCGCCGGGGCGAAGAGCTTGGGTACGCCGAGCGCTACAAATGCCGCGTCCGTTCGCCGTGGTACCGCGTCCCCGGTGTCGCTACGCCGGACGCCTTCCTGACTACATGAGCGACGTCGTGCCGCGCCTCTGTCTCAACCGCGCGCAGGTGGTTTCCTCGAACACACTCCACAATATTCGCCTGCCCCGGATTCCCGCCGCCCTGCGTAAGGCATTCGTGACGGCCTTCTACAACTCCGCCACGCTCCTGTCCTGTGAACGTATCGGGCGGAGTTACGGAGGTGGGGTCCTGAAGCTGGAGCCAAGCGAGGCCGACCGCATCCTGGTCCCTTCCGTCGAGCTGGTCACCCGTCACAAGACCGCTTTGAGCCGGCTCGCGCCGCGGATCGACACGGTGTTGCGAAACTGCCGGGAAGGCTGCCTCGACGAGGTCGTGTCCACGGTCGACGCAGTCCTTTTCCAAGGCGAGAAGATCGCTGCGGGTGCGATGACCGCCGCCCGCTCGACCCTCCACGAGCGGCGCCAGGCACGTGCCCGGCCTACGCGCGACAAGAGGACATGACCCGCAAGACCAGCCCCCGTGTAGCGACAAGCCCGGGATGCCGTCCTCTCGGTGGCCCCACGAGCGACCTGCTGACCTAATTGCACCAAAGCAAGCCGACCTGCGTCCTTTTTCTCGCTATCCGGGTCGTGGACCAGCGAGACTTTGAAAGGGTTATTCGTTTCGCTGACGCGGCGAACCAAATGATGGACGGCGTTGGGCTGGTGCCATATGAGGTCAATCCTCGCGGAGCGGGCTATCAGCCCCGCCCTATCCCCACTCATCTTGAGCTTCGACCGAGTCTTGAGCCGGATCTGCACGGCTCTGCGAAACCTGCGGTAGCTCCCCTTCTCGCCCTACCGCACACGGCTTGATAGGTAGCGAAATCCCTGGATACGCCGCGAGATCCCGGGCCACGACCCACGCTCTGGACCTGCCGCCGCGAGATCTGGAGATCTCGTCGCGTATCTCCACATGTCGTCAGCTAGCTGGAGATATCGGCGCATAGCTGGAGATACCGGGCCCCGTTCCCGGGATCTGGCGGCGTAGCCCGAGATATCGGCGGATAGCTGGAGATATTTCGGCATAGCCCGAGATGCCGGCCCAGATCCCGGGATACTTCGCGAGATCTGGCGATGTCGCCGCGTATCTCCAGATGTCGGCAGATAGCGGGAGATGTCGGCGCATAGCTGGAGATATCGGCTCCGTATCCCGAGATCTGGCCGCCTATCCCGAGATATTGGCCCGTAGCTGGAGATATCCCGGCATAGCGCGAGATGTCGGCTCATAGCCCGGGATCCTGTGCCATAGCTGGAGATATCGGCGGATAGCTGGAGATATTTCGGCGTATCCCGAGATGCCGGCCCGTATCCCGAGATATTGGCGGGTAGCTGCGGATGTTGGCGCGTATCTCCAGATGTCGTCAGATAGGGGGAGATGTCGCGAGCTATCCCGGGATGTCGCGGCCCATGCGCGGATACCGGCTTGCATAGCGCCATGTAGGTTCCCTCAGAGGAATCCCCGGCCCCGATCCTCTGTTATCCTGAAGGGCCTTACCGCCCTTCTTTCGCCATGGCACTTTCCAACTTCCACCCCGCCGTCGCCTCCTGGTTCGCGAAGCGCTTTGGCGCGGCGACGGAGCCGCAGGCTCGTGCGTGGCCGGAGATCCGGGCCGGCCGGCACACGTTGATCGCGGCTCCCACGGGATCGGGCAAGACGCTGGCGGCGTTCCTCTCGGCGATCGACGACCTGGTGCGGCAGGCGCAGCTCTCCGAGGACGGCGGGAGGCTTCCCGACGAGACGGAGATCGTCTACGTCTCACCGCTCAAGGCGCTGTCGAACGACGTGGAGAAGAACCTGGAGGAGCCGCTCGCGGGGATCCGCCAGGAGCTGGTGGCGATGGGGCTGCCGGACGTGGAGATCCGCACCCAGGTGCGCACGGGGGACACGCCGGCGTCCGTGCGGACGGCCATGGCGAAGCGGCCGCCGCACATCCTGGTCACCACGCCGGAGTCGCTCTTCATCCTGCTCACCAGCGAGAGCGGGCGCCGGATGCTGCGGACGACGCGGACGGTGATCGTGGACGAGATCCATGCCGTGGCGGACGACAAGCGGGGCTCACACCTGTCGCTGTCCCTGGAGAGGCTTGAGGCTCTATGCACTGCGACTCCCCCTCTCCCGGTGAGGGAGGGAGGGAGGGGGCGGGAGAGGGGGCCGGGGGGTGAGGGTCCGAGACGTCTGGTCCGCGTGGGCCTTTCGGCCACGCAGCGGCCCATCGAGGAGGTGGCCCGGTTCCTGGTGGGGACGGCGAACGTCGAGCCGGACGGCACGCCCCGGTGCGCCATCGTGGACGCGGGGCATGGGCGGCGGATGGACCTGGCGGTCGAGGTGCCCGCGTCGTCGCCGCTCGAAGCGGTGATGCCCAACGAGGTGTGGGAGGAGATCTACGACCGGCTGGCGGAGCTGATCCGGGAGCACCGGACGACGCTGGTCTTCGCCAACACCCGGCGGCGGGCGGAGCGGGTCACCCGGCATCTCTCGGAACGGCTGGGGGCGGACCGGGTCGCGTCCCACCACGGCAGCATGTCGAAGGAGAACCGGCTGGAGTCGGAGCGGCGCCTCAAGGCCGGGGAGCTGTCGGCCCTGGTGGCCACGGCGTCGCTGGAGCTGGGGATCGACATCGGGTCGGTGGACCTGGTCTGCCAGCTCGGCTCGACGCGGTCGATCGCCACGCTGCTCCAGCGGGTGGGGCGGTCCGGGCACCATCTCGGCGGGTCTGCCCAAGGGGCGGCTGTTCCCGTTGACGCGCGACGAGCTGGTGGAGTGCGCGGCCCTGGTGGACGCCGTCCGCCGGGGGGAGCTGGACCGGCTGATCATTCCGGAGAGGCCGCTCGACATCCTGGCCCAGCACATCGTGGCCGCCGTGGCCGCGGAGCCGGAGGACGGGGTGGGGGAGGACGAGCTGTTCGCCCTGGCGCGGCGGGCCTGGCCGTTCCGGAACCTGGAGCGGAAGGACTTCGACGAGGTGGTGGAGATGCTCTCGACGGGCTTCACCACCCGCCGCGGGCGCCGGGGGGCCTACCTCCACCACGACGCGGTGAACGGCGTGCTGCGGCCCGCGCAAGGGTGCGCGCCTGACGGCCATGACCTCGGGCGGGGCCATTCCCGACCTCGCGGACTACCAGGTGGTGCTGCAGCCGGCCGGCGTGCAGATCGGCACGGTGCACGAGGACTTCGCGGTGGAGAGCCTGGCGGGAGACGTCTTCCAGCTCGGCAACGCCTCCTGGCGCATCCTCAAGGTCGAGCAGGGGAAGGTGCTGGTGGAGGACGCCAAGGGCTCAGCCGCCGAACATCCCCTTCTGGCTGGGCGAGGCCCCGGCGCGGACGGAGGAGCTGTCGCTGGCCGTGTCGCGGCTGCGGGACGAGGTGGCGCTGCGGGCGCGGGAAGGCCTGCCGGCCGCGGTGGAGTGGCTGGAAGGAGAGCTGGGGCTCGATCCGGCCGCCGCCACGCAGCTCGTGGACTACCTGGCCGCCGCCGACCGGGCCCTGGGGGCCATGCCGAGCCGGGAGACGCTGGTGGCCGAGCGCTTCTTCGACGAGGCGGGGGACATGCACCTCGTGATGCACGCGCCGTTCGGCAGCCGGCTGAACCGGGCCTGGGGGCTCGCTCTGCGCAAGCGCTTCTGCCAGACGTTCAACTTCGAGCTTCAGGCCGCGGCCACCGAAGACGCCATCGTGCTCTCGCTCGGGCCCACGCACAGCTTCCCGCTGGAAGACGCTTTCCACTTCCTGCACTCCAACACGGTGCGGGGCGTGCTCACGCAGGCCGTGCTCGACGCACCGCTCTTCGGCGTGCGCTGGCGGTGGAACGCCGGCCGGGCGCTCGCCATCCCCCGTCACCGGGGGGGCCGGAGGGTGCCGGCGCCGCTGCTGCGGCAGCAGGCGGAGGATCTGGTGGCCGTGGTCTTCCCGGACCAGCTCGCCTGCCTGGAGAACATCGTGGGCGAGCGCGAGGTCCCCGATCATCCCCTGGTCGAACAGACCCTCCGGGACTGCCTGGAAGAGGCCATGGACGTCGAAGGGCTGGAGGCGCTCCTCCGGCGGATCGAGGCCGGCGAGGTCGAGCTGATAGCCCGCGACGTGGTGGAGCCCTCGCCGCTGGCCCACGAGATCCTGAAGGCCCAGCCGTACGCCTTCCTGGACGACGCGCCCCTGGAGGAGCGGCGGACGCAGGCGGTCTCCCTGCGCCGCTGGCTCGATCCGGAGACGGCGTCGGACCTGGGCGCGCTGGACGCGGACGCCATCCACCGGGTGCGCGAGGAGGCGTGGCCCGAGGCGGAGACGCCGGACGAGCTCCACGACGCCCTGATGACGCTCGGCTTCGTGACGGCGGAGGAAGGGGACCGCTCCGGCTGGAGCCGGTTCTTCGACGCTCTTGCCGCGGCACGGCGAGCCACGGTCCTGACGCAGGATGATCTCCATCTCTGGGTGGCGGCCGAGCGATTGCCGCAGATGCTCGCCCTGCATCCCAAGGCCCGGCTGGCGCCGGAGATCTCGGCACCGGGCCGGTTCGCCCGCGAATGGACGCCTGAAGAGGCCGCTGTCGAGATCCTCCGGGGCCGCCTGGAAGGACTGGGGCCGGTGACGTCCGAGGCGCTCGCCGTCCACCTGGGCGTACGGAGCGAGCACGGTGGAGGGGGCTCTGGCGGCGCTCGAATCCGAGGGGTTCGTCTTCCGCGGCCGGTTCACTCCCGGGCTGGGGATCGAGGAGTGGTGCGAGCGGCGTCTCCTGGCCCGGGTTCACCGCTACACGCTGGACCGGCTGCGGCGCGAGATCGAGCCGGTCTCCCAGGCCGACTACGTGCGCTTCCTCCTCGCCTGGCAGCGGGTCGATCCCGACGGCCGGGCCGAGGGACCGGAGAGCCTGCACGCCCTGGTGGGGCAGCTCGAAGGGTTCGAGGCCGCGGCTTCGGCGTGGGAAGGGGAGATCCTGCCGGCCCGCATGAAGGAGTACGACCCCTCCTGGCTGGACGCCCTGTGCCTCTCGGGCCGCTTCGTCTGGGGGCGCGCTTCGGCGCCGGGGCCGGGCGGCTCGCGGCGGTCCCCCGTGCGGGCCACGCCTCTCGCGCTCCTCTCCCGGCAGAACCTCCCGTTCTGGCGGGAGATCGCACCGGTCCTGAACCCCGAGGAGCTGGACCTCTCGGCGAACGCCCGGTCCGTGTACGAGCTGTTGCGCACCCGGGGCGCCTCCTTCTTTGGCGATATCGCTGACATCGCCCACGGCGCCGGCCTGCTCCACACGCAGCTCGAGATGTCCCTGGCCGAGCTGGTGGCCTGGGGGCTCGTAACCTCGGACAGCTTCACGGGCCTGCGGGCGCTCCTCACCCCGGCCCACAAGCGTCCGCCCGTGGATCGCTCAGGGCGGAGCGGGGCTCTCCCTCTCGCTCTTCGGCATGGAGAACGCGGGCCGCTGGTCGCTCCTGCATCATTCAGGGCCAGGCGCTGAAGGCGTTTCGCGGGAGGCCGTCGGAGACCGTCGCCTGGACCCTGCTGCGCCGCTACGGCGTGGTCTTCCGCAAGCTCCTGGAGCGGGAGACCCTGCTGCCCCCCTGGCGTGACCTGCTCCAGGTGCTTCGTAGGCTGGAAGCGCGGGGCGAGATTCGGGGAGGCCGGTTCGTGGACGGCTTCTCGGGCGAGCAGTACGCCCTGACCGACGCCGTGGGCCGCCTGCGCGCCCTGCGCAAGGAGCCGAAGAAGGGCGTCCTGGTCTCCGTCTCCGCGGCTGACCCCCTGAACCTCGTGGGAATCGCCACCTTCGGAGACCGCCTGCCGGCCCTCTCCGGCAACCGCCTGCTCTACCGGGACGGCGAGCCTGTGGCCGTGCTCGAAGGGCGGGAGTCCCGGTTCCTGGTGGATCTGGATCCCGCCGCCAAATGGCAGGCCCAGAACGCGCTGACACGGAGAAGCGTAGCTCCGAAGATGAAGGCGTACCTGGGGCGGTCGGCGTAGGCTCCTCCCGAACCCTCACCCCCCGGCCCCCTCTCCCGCCCCCTCCCTTCCTCCCTCCCGGGAGAGGGGGAGAAAGACCAAAAAAGAGATCAGACTTCGAGGTCCGAGATCAGGGCGCCGAAGCGGTCGGGGTCGACGTTGCCGCCGGAAAGGACGACGCCGATCTTCTTGCCGGCGTTGCCCGCGACGTCGGGCACCTTGCCGTGGAGGAGGGCCGCGAAGGCGATGGCGCCGCCGGGCTCGACCACGATCTTCATGCGCGAGGCGAGGAGGGCCATGGCACGCCGTATCTCGAGGTCGCTCGCCGTGAGGATGCCTTCACAGAGCTCGCGGACGATGGCGAGGGTGCGCTCGGCGGGGCGGGTGGTCTGGAGAGCGTCGGCGATGGTATCCGGCAGGGGGACGTCCACGATATGGCCCGCCTCGAAGGAGCGCTTCATGTCGTCCCCCGCCTCGGGCTCGACGCCCCAGACGCGAACCTCCGGGCGGAGGCCCTTGGCGGCGATGGAGACGCCGGAGAGAAGGCCGCCGCCGCTGCACGGGGTGACGATGACGTCCAGATCCGGTACGTCCTCCAGCAATTCCAGGGCGAGCGTCCCCTGGCCGGCGATGACGGCGTCGTCGTCGAACGGTGGCACGAGCACGGCCCCGCTCTCGTCGACCACCCGCTTGGCGATCTCCTCCCGGCTCTCCCCGGCCAGCCGGTCATAGAGCAGAACCTCCGCTCCGTAGCCCCGAGTGGCGGCGATCTTCGACGAGGGGGCGTCCTTGGGCATCACGATGGTCGCGCGGACACCAAGCTCGCGGGCGGCGAGCGCCACCGCCTGCGCGTGGTTGCCGGAAGAGAACGCCACGACGCCCCGCGAGCGCTCGTCGGGCGAGAGCTGCGTCAACCGCGAGAACGCCCCCCGCGCCTTGAAGGCGCCGATCCTCTGGAAGATCTCGCATTTGAAGAAGACGCTCGCCCCGACCCGTTCGTCGATCAGCCGCGAGGTCAGGACGGGCGTGCGATGGACGTGGGGACGGATGCGCTCGCGGGCGGCGCGGATGTCGTCAAGGGTGACGGGGGGGTTGGGAGGGGCCATGAACGGCTCATTCCTCGAGGATCGCGAGGTTGGAGAAGGGAAAAGGGACGACGACGACATCTCCCTTTACAAACCCTGCCACGCCTCGTCCTCCTCAGGGCGCAGCCAATCCCTCCCCAGAACAGACTCGCTGACCCGAGCGGTTTCGAGACCCGGCTTCAAGACTTTGGTCTTCAAGAACTGGATGAAGTCGAGAACCTCGCCTAGGAGAGGCTCAGGGGTTTCTTCCAGCTCATTCAGCAGCAGCTCACGGTTGGTCATGGATCAGCTCCTGGAAAACAACCCCTAGTTTAACGCGTCCCGGCGGCGTGCGCCTCGGCAGCCTGGGGTGTTAGCGCCCGCGCCTCGATGAAGATCCTCTTGAATTCGGGGTGCTTCTCCCGGATTTCCCTTTCGAGATCGTTGATGGCTTCCGTGATCTGGCCCGGCGGGAGGCCCGGGTGGAAATCGATTTCCAGGTTGAGCAGCACCTCGTCGGGCCCGAAGTGCATGGTGAGCGGGCATTGGACGTCCGCCACGGCCGGCAGGGCCCGGGCCAGGTCGCGGATCTCCTGCACGATGGCCGGATCCGCGCTCTCGCCCAGCAGCAGCCCCTTGCTCTCGCGGACCAGGAAGATCGACACGGCGGCCAGGATGAGGCCGATCACGATGGAGGCGACGCCGTCCGCCGTGGGGCTGTTCCAGAGGTGGCCGAGCAAGACTCCGAGGAACGCCACGATGAGGCCGGCCAGGGCCGCCGAATCCTCGAAGAAGACGGTGACGACCGACGGGTCCTTGCTGGCGCGCAAGGATTTCCAGAGGCCCTTTTCCCGGACCTTCGAGCGGAGCTCCTTGACGGCGATCACCCAGGAGACGCTCTCGAAGACGAAGGCCAGGCCGAGGGTGGCGTAGTTCCAGGTCGGGTCTTCGAGGGGATTGGGATGGATCAGGTGGGTGATCCCCTCGTAGACCGACATGCCGCCGCCGATGCCGAAGAGGGCGACCGCCACGATCAGGCTCCAGAAGTACAGCTCCTTGCCATGGCCGAAGGGATGGCCGGCGTCCGGCGGCTTGCGGCTTTTCTTGAGGCCCAGCAGCAGGAGGAGCTGGTTGCCCGTGTCGACCACGGAATGGATGCCTTCCGACAGCATGGCCGAGCTGCCCGTGATACCCGCGGCCACGAACTTGGTGACGGCGATGAGCAGGTTGGCGCCCATGGCGCCGTAGATGGCGAGGGGTTTTTCGTGAGAGGCCATAGGAAGGCTTTCCGGCCGGAAGCAAGGTGCCTCCCGGCCGGGGAGAGGCTCTACCGGGTCTGGTTGTGATCGGGAGCGTGAAGGGCGTGGTCGAGCTCGCCCGTGACCTCCGGGGTGGGCTCGGCGTGGGAAGAGCCACGGCCGGGCTCCAGCCCCGCCAATCTCGTGGGAGGCGTGGTCTCGATGCCGGGCTCATGAACACCCGGGGCGTGCCGATCCTGGGTGAGCGCATTCTCCTCGTCCGAAATGCTGGCCCGGACGATGGTCTCGGTGATCAGGGGGCCGAGGTCGCCGAGAGCCGCGGGATGGCCGATGGGCGTGCCGAAGGGCTCGACACCGATCGAGACTCCGTCGGACTCTGCCTGGGGGGGAATGGTATCGAGACCGTCGGGGCGGTGGCTGTCGTCGTTCATGAGGTTTTCCTCCTAGTCCTTTTCAGGGTCCGGGGCGCGCGAGGGGCGCGCCCTTGTGAGGGACCTTTGCAAGGGGCGGGCCGTTGTCCCGGAAAAGGAAACGGCCCGGGAGACCCGGGCCGTTCGAGGTTCGCTCAGAGGGAGGGGAGCGTCACAGGGCGTCGAGCCCGGCGCGGGTGGCCGGCTCGTTTTGCAGGCGCCGCAGGATGCCGGCGGTGAGCCGGAGCACCTCCAGCGTGGCCTGATCGCGCTCCAGAGCGTCCTGCAACATGTAAAGGGCTGACATGGCCTCGCGCTCCACGCCCAGGGCGCGGAAGGTGGACACCATCTCCGTGACCAGGCCGCGCACCTCGGCGGTGCGCCCTTCGCGGAGCCAGACGCCGGCGAGGTCGAGGGAGACGAGCGAAGCCTGGTAGCCCAGGCCGGCCTCGTTCAGCTCCTGGCGGATCTGGTGGAAGGTCGCCTCGGCGGTGACCAGGTCGCCCAGCCCGGCGGCGATCTCGCCCTCCAGGCGCTGGAGCTTCACCCGGTCGAGCCAACCGGCGTGGGCGGTATAAAGAGGCCGCATCCGCTGGAGCTGGCGCCGCGCCTGCTCGAACTGGCCGAGCTCGACGCGGAACAGGAGGATGTTGTGCAGGGTGTGGAAGACCAGCTTCGAGTCGCGGTCCCGGTCGATCATGGAAAGCCCGCGGACGAGGAGCTGGAGCCCCTCTTCGGGCTTGCCGGCGTAGCCGGTGTACAGGCCCTTCAAGATGGCCACCCGGCCGACCTCGTGCGAGTCGCTGTGCCGGCGGTGGATGGCATAGGCCAGGTCGAGCATGCGGAAGGCTTCCTTGAAGCGCCGCTGGTCGCAGAGCAGCGAGGCGTTCAGGTCGGCGATGCGGGCGTAGAGGAGCGGGTCACCCGTCCCCTGGACGCGCAGCTCCAGGGCACAGGCCATGGCCGCCTCGGCCTGGGCGAAGTCGTCCGTGATGCGGTAGGCGTTGGCCAGCTCGGCCCAGGTGCGGGCCTGCATGTCCGTCCGGCGGTCGGCGCCGTACACCACCGGGTCGAGCCGGTCGGCGGCCAGGCGCGCCAGATCCGCGAGGTGGAGCATGCCGGCGGGATCTTCCTGGCGCAGGGCGCGGCTCTTGTCGAGCAGGGCCTCGCAGAGGCCCCAGGAGGCGGGCCCTTCGGGAAGGGAAGGCGTCTCGGAGCGGCGCAGGGAGCGCAGGAGCTCCTCGGCCTTCAGCCCGGCGGTCTCGCGCTCGGCGCGCAGAATCTGTTCGTGCTCCAGGGCGCGGCCGAAGGCGGCCGAAATGGCCCGCTCGTAGGCGGCGTCTTCGTCGGCCGTGAGCTGGCGCTCAGGAGCGCCGTCGGGCGTGAACATTGCCGTGGCGAGCGGCGTCATCTCCTCCCGGCACGAGTCGCAGCCCACGAGCAGGTGGGCGACCGTCGCCGTGACGTCGGGAGAGGGAAGGCTATTCAAAAGGAGGCCTTCCAGGGTTTCGCGGTGTGGATGCTCGCTCATCCGATTCTCCTCATCAAATCCAGCGGAAAAAAGCCAATTTCAGAGTGCTAACTGTTGTTGTCCGGGCTGCCGGTGCCCGGCGTCGTCGTCGGGTCATCCTCGATATAGACCTGGTTGCCGTTGGGGTCGATGCCCCAGCCGCGCTTGACCGTCGCCCGCGGTGACTTGCCGGCCGGCTTGCCCTCCAGCCAGACCGTCAGCCGGTTCCAGAGGGAGTCCGTCTCCCCGCCGGTCACCACCGACCAAAGGCTCGAGAGCCGGCTCAGGGACCCCGCCCGGGGAGCGGCCGCCGCCGGCTGCGCCAGGGCGAGCGTCATACAGGTAACGATCGCCAGCGCCGCAACTCCTCGGTGAATGGTTCTGCGGTCCATCTCCTCTCCTCCTTTCGAGACCCTTGGCGGATCTCGGGATAGCGCTCCATCGGATACTGCGGCCACCCTTTGAAAAAGGCGCGTCTAACTCTCATGGTGCGGCCCAGGGGAAAAAGCGCGCCTCTCAGGTGAGCTTTCTTTGGGCACTCGCGGACGGTCCAGGTGCTCACCCAGGGGGCACATAGGGTACCACTGGATCTACGGGTGAGGAGCCGGTAAGGATTGCCGGCGAGCTCCTCTACAGCTTGGCCACCGCCGTCTTCCTCCGAAGCTGCAGCACGTTGACGTCGGGATCGACCACCACGCTCTTGGGACGGAAGGTGCAGGGGATCTCGACGGCCTTTTCCTCGCCGGCTCCCAGCACCACGGTCCGCCGGGCGTCGCGGTAGCCGGGCAGGGGCTTGCCTTCGCCGGTGAAGCGGTCGCCGGAGACGGCGGCGATCTCGACGGGCATGCGGCCGGTGCCGGCGTTCTTCACCTTCACGGCCACTTTCCAAGCCTGGCCCCCGCCGGACAGCCGGGCGCCGCTCAGGCTGTACTCGGGTACGACGACCTGGTGGAACCACTGCTTGACGAAGGCGTCGTAGGCCACCGGGTCGGCGGCGAAGGGGCGCATGGCGGCCGTGAAGTCCTGGAGCACGGGGTAGTCCGGCCCGTTCCCCCAGTCGGCGATGAACTTGCGGAGGCCGGCCAGGGTGCGCTCGCGGCCGAGGCTCTGCTCCATCATCCAGAAGACCCAGCCCCCCTTGTCGTAGGTGGCCGTGGTGTCGCCTTCGCGCGAGCCGTCCACCTTCACCAGGGGGCGCTCGGCGTCGGCGCGGCGGGAGTCGCCATAGCTCTCCTCGATCCTCTTGAGGAACTCCATGCGCGCCCGCGGCCCCTTGACCTGCTCGGTCAAGAGGGCGGTCGAGAAGTGGGACATCCCCTCCGAGAGCAGGTTGCCGCCCGGCCCCTTGCCGGGGGTCAGAAGGTTCCCCCACCACTGGTGGGCGCTCTCGTGGGCGGTCACCATGAAGACGGCGTCGGTCTTGACGTCGCTCTTGGTGAGGAAGCCGATCCCTTCCGAGAAGGTGATGTCGGTGGGGAAGCCCTGGGCGTAGCTCGCGAGGTTGGGGAACTCCGAGAGCTTGAGCTCGCGCCAGGGGAAGGGGCGGAACCACTCCGAGTAGTAATGGCGCGCGGCGTCGAGGGCGCGCGCTCATCTCGTCGATGTTGTAGGCGTGGCCGGGGTGGTAGAAGATCGCCGTCCCCTGCCCCCGGCGCACGGCCCAGCGGCCGCCCACGACGTTGAAAATACGCACCGGGTAGTCACTCTTCCAGACCACCGTGCGCCGGCCTCCCGCGGTCTTCTCGCTCACCGGGGTGCCCACGGAGTTGAAGGTGTAGTCCGCGGGTCCCGTGACGGCGATGCGGGTGGTGAAGGGGTGTCCCAGACCGAAGAGCGCGTCCGTCTGGCCGGCGTAGAAATCGTCCGGATAGTCGCGCGGCTCGTAGTCGTTCTCGTCCTTCTTGACCCCGATCTCCTCGACGTAGCCGATGACGGGCACGAAGCTGGGGCTGAAGCTGGTCAGCACGACCCCGGAGGGGAGGATGAATTCGCCCGTGCCGCCGCCGTTCTTCGTGATGCCGTGCGGAAAGGAGCCCTCGAACCGGAAGCCGACTCGCAGGTGCTCGCCGGGCTTGAGCGGCGCGGGCGGGGTGAACACGTAGAGGCCGGAGCGGTCCTCGGGCTTCCAGGGCTTGCCGTTGAGCGTCCAGCTCACCTTCTGCCAGTGGGTGCCACCGGTGAGGGCGAACCGCTTCAGGGGCTCGCCGTGCCCGTTGAACAGCTCATAGGTGCCGCGGCTTTCGAGCCATTGGCGCTCGGGCTCGATCTTTAAATCCAGATCGACGTTCCAGAGCCCGGGTTGGGGGACGTCCTTCCAGGTCGACAGGTTTTGCTTCCAATAGTCGCGCTGCTTCTTCTCGACCGCCGCGCCCTGGAAGCCGCCGTCCACGGCGAGCCAGAGGGCGATTCCGATCACGGCCGGCACGAGGGCGAAGGGCGCGAGGCGCAGAAGGCCCCGGCGCAGGGGAGCACCCCCGAGCCGGTGGATGCTGCCGATGGCGTCCGCCTGCCGCCGGCCGAAGGCGCGCACCGCCACGGCGGTAAAGAAGACGGCGAGCCCCACCATCATCAGCCGGTTGAGCACGAGGGCCTGGCGGTCCATCTCCAGCACGCTCATGTCGCTCCAGCGCAGGGTCCCCCAGATCCACCAGTTGCCGACCCAGTTCATGCGGTCCGTGAATTGGAAGTAAAGGCTGAGGAACATCACGCCCATGCTGATGCCGTACGTCAGGTAGCGCTGCCCGCCCACTGCCTGGACGGCGATGACGAAGCAGGTCCAGGCGAGCAGGGTGGGGATGAGCAGGACGCCCCAGACCAGCAGGAACGGGGTGAGGCTGAGCGCCACCTTCCCCTGGATGAGAATGGCGATGGCGCAGCCCAGGAAGGTGGCCACCGCCATGAGCAATCCCGCCGCGCTGTTGGCGAGCGCCTTGCCGAACAGCAGCGAGGCCGTCCGCGCCGGGGTGGAGAAGGAGATGGCGGCGAGCCCCGTGGACCGCTCCCGCTCGATCGACTCGACCGTGTAGAACATGAGCAGCAGGCAGAGGAGGAGCGAGAGAGTCTCCAGGGAGTTGACGGCGGCCCCCCCGGGAGTAATCAGCAGCTCGGTCTGAAAGGCGCCCAGGGCGACCAGGCTGCTCCCCAGGGTCTGGACGAGGATCAGCACGCCGAAGAGGTAGAGGCCGGGGGAGGCCAGGAGGTTCCTGAGCTCCGTGCCGGCCACCTCCACAATCCCCTGGAAGAGCCCGGCGCCTCCCGTGCGCATCCGCAGGTCCGCGAGCGAGCGGGGGAAGGAGACCACGGCGGCGCCGGCATTGCCGATGAGGTTGGCAGGGGAGCGCCGAAAGCGGAACCATCCCTTCGAGCCGCCTTCCGAGGTTTCGCCCTGCAAATGGGCCGCGAGGTGACGCTGGGCCAGCACCACGCCCAAGAGGCCGATCCCGAGGAAGGCCAGGCGCGAGAGCAGGAACGGCAGGTCGATCCCGATGCGGGCCTTGTTGTAGAACTCGGCTCCCCGGTCGAGCTTGATCCAGGTCTCGTTGATCCAGCGGAAGCCGGAGGGGTCGACCCACATCAGCAGCCGGTTGATCCGCAGGTCGAGCCAGGTGGGCGTCCAGTTCCAGAGGAAGAAGCCGCACACCAGAAGCAGGGCGATGGGGAAGAGGAAGACCGTGACCGGCCGCCGCCAGCGCTCGCCCAGGAAGAAGGAGACTCCCAGGTAGAAGACCAGCGTCGGCAGCGCGAACGCCAGGACCGGCCGCAGATAGTTGAACAGGTGGAACGGCCCATGGATGTCCTTCGCTTCCGCATTGGGCAGCACGTGGCCGAAGAAGACGGCGAAGAGCACGTGGAGTGCCCAAGGCGCACAGGAAGCCGGCGAGGATGGCGAGGAACTTCCCCCACACGTACTCGGCCGGCCGGAGCGGCGTCGAGAGCAGCATGTCGCTCACCTTGGCCTCGTCGTCCGCCACCACGGCCATGCCCGCGGCGATCGAGCCGAAGAAGCCGTAGAGCATGGCCATCAACGCCATCAGGGCGCGGGCGAAGGCGAACTCGGAGGTGACCCAGGCCTTGGTGCCGCCCACCGAGGAGTCGCCCGAGGCGATGTGCAGGTGGCCGGTCGACAGGCCCCAGGTCATCAGGCCCACGAGGAAGATGAGGAACCAGAACAGCGGGCGTTTGAGGGTGCGGGCGAGCTCCTCGTTGAAGATGGTCCGGGTGCGGGCGAAGCTCATGCGGCACCGCCTGCGAGGGTACTCTGAGTGGGCTCCTCGACCGGCTGATATGCCGTCGCCTCTGTCGCCTGGCCGTTCTGAGCCACGTCCTGCATGAGCAGGAGGTAGGCGTCTTCCAGGGTGGCCGGCACGGGCTCGAAGCCCGCGGGAGCCGCGCCTTCGGGGTGGTAGACGCGCACGCGGTTCTTCCCTTCCACCAGCACGGACTGGATGACGCGCATGTGGCGGCGGTGGACCTCTTCCGTCTCCTCGCGGCCGAGGCGCCCTTCGAAGACCTTGCCGTCGATCGCCTGGCGCGACTCCGTGGGCGAGGTCTGGGCCACCAGCCGCCCCTTGCGGATGACGGCGAAGCGGGGGCAGAGCACGGCCACGTCTTCCACGATGTGGGTGGAGAGGAGCACGATGCGGTCCGCCGCCAACTCGGCCAGGATGCGGTAGAAGCGCAGCCGCTCCTCGGGGTCGAGACCCGCCGTGGGCTCGTCCACGATGATCAGGCGTGGATCTCCCGCGATCGCCTGGGCGATGCCGAGCCGCTGCCGCATGCCGCCCGAGTAGGTCTTCACACGGCGCTTGGCGGCCGGCGTGAGGTTGACCCGGTCCAACAGCTCGGCCACCAGCTTCTTGAGGCCGCCCGGCGCCTCGACTCCCTTGAGCTTCAGGAGATAGGAGAGCATCTTCTCGCCCGTCAGGTGAGGGTAGAAGCCGAACTCCTGCGGGAGATAGCCAAGCCGGCGCCTGATCCGCTCGGGCTTCGAAAGCACGTCCTCGCCGTCCAGGGACACCTGGCCCGAGGTCGCCTCCAGCAGGCCGGACAGGATCTTCATCAGCGTCGACTTGCCCGCGCCGTTGGGGCCGAGCAGCCCGAACATGCCGGGGGGAACGTCGAGGTTGATGCCCTGGAGGGCCGTGACCGGGCCGGGATATACCTTCACGAGGTCGCGAATCGTCAGCATGGGATGTCTCTCCTTGTTTTCGGGAGCCGGGGAGGCGCGGCGCGGTCCCCGTCCTGCACCAATACGAAAGGACCCAGGGGAAGGTTACGGGGGCTGGAAGCCGGAGGCTCCTCGCCGGCCCCCATCGGGTTATCCTGTGAGTCCGTACCAGGAGGCACCATGACCAAGAAATTTCACGTCTTTCTCCTTACCGCGCTGTTCTCAGCCGCTGCTCTCCGGGCGGCTGAGCCCATCGCCGCTCCTTCTCCGGACGACTACCGCAAGCAGGTCGAAGCCTTCCGCCAGGAACGTGTCGACGGCCTCAAGAAAGAGAGCGGCTGGCTCACCCTGGTGGGGCTCTACTGGCTGAAGCCCGGCGAGAACAAGCTCGGCAGCGACCCCGGCAACACGGTCCTCCTCCCCGAGGGCAAGGCCCCGGCCGTCGCCGGAGTGATTACCTTCGAAAAGGGGATCCGTGAAGGCGACAAGGTGACCCTCGAGGCCGCGCCCGGAGCCGGCCTCACCACCGGCGGCAAGGAGATCCAGCCCGGCGAGCCCCTGGAGCTCCAGGTGGACGCTTCAGGCGAGCCCACCATTCTGGATCTGGGCTCGCTGACGTTCTACCTGATCAAGAGGGGCGACCGCATCGGCGTGCGGATCAAGGACCGGCAGAGCCCCGCCCTCGCCGCGTTCAAGGGGCTCGACAACTACCCCATCCGCCCCGAGTGGCGCATCGTGGCCCGCTTCGAGCCCTACAAGGACAAGAAGATCTCCATTGCCAACATCGTGGGGCTGGTGGAGGACAACCCTTCACCGGGCGCGGTGGTGTTCGACTGGCAGGGGAAGACCTACCGGATCGACGCCCTGCAGGGCTCGGACGAGGGCGGCCTCTTCCTCGTCTTCGGCGACAAGACCAACGGCAAGGAGACCTACGGCGCCGGCCGCTTCCTCGACACCGATCCGCCCAAGGACGGCAAGGTGGTGGTGGACTTCAACACCGCCTACAACCCGCCCTGTGCCTTCACGGCCTTCGCCACCTGCCCGCTGCCGCCTGCCCAGAACAAGCTGGCGGTCGCCGTCGAGGCCGGGGAAAAGGACTTCAAGGGTGGGCCGGCCCACCACTGAGCCCTCCCCCCCCCCGACCCCCCTCTCCCGGCCCCTCCCTCCCTCACCGGGAGAGGAGGGCCGGGGAGGTGAGGGTTTACAGGGCCGACGCCTTCTCGATCACCACCGCCTCGTGCGGCACGGCCTCGGAGATCTTTCCCGGGGCCGTCTTGACCTTGGCGATCGAGTCCACGGCGTCCATTCCTTCCGTCACCTTGCCGAACACGGTGTAGCCCCAGCCCTGGGGATTCTTGCCGCTGTGGTTCAGGAAGGTGTTGTTCTTCAGGTTGATGAAGAACTGGGCCGTGGCGCTGTGGGGGTCGTTCGTGCGCGCCATGGCGATGGTGCCCCGCTCGTTGCCGACGCCGTTGTCGGCCTCGTTGCCGACCGGCGGCCGGGTCGGCTTCTGCTTCTCCTGGCCGTCGAAGCCGCCGCCCTGGATCATGAAGCCCGGGATGACGCGGTGGAACAAGGTGCCGTCGAAGAAGCCGGCGTTCACGTAGCCGAGGAAGTTCTCGACGGTCTTGGGCGCCTTGTCGGCGTACAGCTCGAGCACGATGCGGCCGTGGTTCGTGTCCAGGGCGATGGTCGGGTTCTGCATGAGGCCTCCTCTTCTTCCTTGAAGCTATTTCTTCGGAGCGGCGGCGGCCCCGGCCGCGACGATGCTCGCCTTGCGGATGATGATCGGATCGACCGGCACGTCGCCGTAGGGACCCTTGGTGGTGGTCGGCACCGCGACGATGGCGTCCACGGCCTCCATGCCTTCGACGACCTTGCCGAACACGGTGTAGCCCCAGCCGTCCGCGGCCTTGCCGGAATCCAGGCCCGCCCCGTTGTTGGCCACGTTGATGAAGAATTGGGCCGAGGCGCTGTGGGGGTCCGCGGTGCGCGCCATGGCAACGGTCCCGCGCTCGTTCGACAAGCCGTTCTTGGCCTCGTTCTGGACCGGCGCACGGGTCGGCTTCTCTTTCATGTCCGGTGTGAAACCGCCGCCCTGGGCCATGAAGCCGGGGATGACCCGGTGGAAGATCTCGCCGTTGTACTGGCCGGACTTCACATAGTCGAGGAAGTTCTTGACCGTCTTGGGAGCCTTGCCGGGGTAGAGCTCGATGACGATCTTGCCCTTGGTGGTATCCAGCAGTACGCGGGGATTCACCGCGGGTGGGGTCTGTACCTTGGGAGCGGCGGCCTGGGCTTTCGGGGCCGGCGCGGGTGCCTTCTTCGGGGCCTGCGGCGCGGCCGGAGCGGCGAACGCCAGGAGGCAGACGAGAGACGCTAGAATGCCGTTCATTGAAGAATTCTCCTTTGCCAATGAATACGGGCGTGGATGGTAGCACGCAGCAGCATCTGAAGGCGCCGGTGGGCCTCGTGCTGGCCGGAGGCGCGTCGCGCCGGATGGGCTGGGACAAGGCCCTCTCCTCCCTTCCCGCGCTGGCGGCCCGGCGGCTCGCGGCCGTCTGCGCCGAGGTCGCCGTGGCGGACCGCGGACGGGGCCTGCTGGCCGGCCTGCCCACGCTCCTCGACGGGCCGGGACGGGGGCCGGCGGCGGGCATCCTGGGCGCCGCGCTGGCCTATCCCGGCCGGCCCCTGCTGGTGCTGGCCTGCGACCTGCCGCGGGTTCCTGAGGAGCTGCTGGCCGAGCTGGCCCGCTCCGAAGGCTGCGACTGGGCGGTGCCCCGCTGGGACCGGGGTCTGGAGCCGCTCTGTGCGCTCTACGCTCCGCGGACTCTGGCCCGGCTGAGGGACACCGGCCTGCTGGCGCCGCGCCGGCTGGCGGAGGAAGACCTCGCGGTCCGCTACCTGGAAGGGGACGGCCTCGCCCGGTTCGGCCCGCCGGAGGAAGTCTTCCTGAACCTCAACACCCCGGAAGACTTGGAGCGTTATCTGAATTAGGAGCGCATTCTGCGCTCTAGACGTCCAGCGCTTCCGGCACCTCGCCGTGAGCGCCGCACGGGCAGATTTCGCGCAGGAAATCGAAGCGGTAGATCCCCGTGCCGTGGCCGTCTGAGAAAACGAGGGAGATGGCGTAGTTGCCCACGGCCTTGATGGACTCGACGGTGACGGGAGCGGGTGCCGGCAGGAAACGGATCTTCATGCCGGAGTGCCCCTGGCAGCCGGCGCACGGGCACCAGCCGCGCAGGTAGTCGTAACCGTATTCGGCGGTATGGCCGTCGCTCCAGGTCAAGCGCAGCCGCCGCTCTTCGGGCAGCCTTCGGACTTCGGTGAGAACAGAGCTCATGGCGCGGATCGTAGCACCTCGTGTGATAGAACCTGGGAAGGTATCAAGGAGGATTCTTTTATGCGCCGAGCCTTATTCGTTCTCACGTTCCTTCTCCCGGCCGCCGTTTTTGCCCAGCCCGGCCGGTTCGAGCTGACTCCGTTCGCGGGCTACCGCCTGGCGGGCGACTTCGACGCCAACAGCAACCGTGCGTTCGACCCCCGTCTCAACGTGGAGGTCGAGGAGAGCGCCGCCTACGGCGTGACGCTCGACATCCCGCTGTCGCCCAACTGGCAGATCGAGATCATGGCCAACCGCCAGCAGAGCGCCTTCCGGGTCGACCAGGGGTTCCTGGAGCCCTCGGCCGAGTTGGGGGACGTGGACCTCACCACGGTCCACGGCGGCATCCTCCTCCAGTGGGGGGACGGCCAGGTCAATCCTTACATCGTGGCCTCCGCCGGCATCACCCGGATCGAGCCCAAATTCCGCGACCTCGACTCCGAGGACCGCTTTTCGAGCAGCGTCGGCGGGGGAGCCAAGATCTTCTTCAGCGAGAACGTCGGGCTTCGGCTGGAGGCCCGCGGCTTCTGGACCGACCTCGACACGGGCTTCGACGACCGGTACAACCGCTACGACTCGGGCGACGGGCTGTTCCAGGGGCAGGGGAGCGTGGGGCTGATTATTGCGTTCTGATGTTTACGCGGTTGCGCCCCGCGTCTTTGGCTTCGTAGAGAGCACGGTCGGCCGCGGCGATCAAATCGCGTGAGGTGACGCCTCCCCCTTCGCCCAGGGCGGCGAGGCCGATTGAGACCGTGGCGCGGATGGGCGGGCCGCCCTCCACCGGCACCCGCGCCTCCTGAACTCGGCGGCGGACCTTCTCGGCCACGGCCAGGGCGCCTTGGAGGTCCGTCTCCGGCAGCACCAGCAGGAACTCCTCGCCACCATAGCGGCCGACGGCGTCCGTGCCGCGGAGCTCGCCCGGCGATGACCTGGGCGGCGCTGCGCAGCAGGGCGTCCCCCGCGAGATGGCCGTGAAGGTCGTTGATCCTCTTGAAGTGGTCGAGGTCGGCCAGGGCCACGGTGAGGGGCCGGCTGTAGCGCAGCGCCCGTTCGATCTCCCGGCCGAGCTGCTCCAGGATCGCCTCGCGGCGCAGCAGGCCGGTCAGCCCCTCATAGGTGGCGGACTCGAACAGCCGGGCGTTCTCGAGGACGATGGCGACGTGGTGCGCCAGCAGGCTCAGCAGATCCAGCTCCTCGGCCGGCCAGGTCCCGCCGTCCACCTTCCGGCCCACGAGCAGCACGCCGGTGAGGCGTTCCTGGTATTGAAGGGGGATGACCCGGTCCTCCGGTTCGATCCATCTCGATCGTTGGAGATTCTCCACCACCGAACCGTCCAGAGACATCAGGAACGCCGGATTCATCCCGTCCCGCGTCGTAGCCAGGGCGCGGAGCAGGCCGGTCTCCGGCTCCGCGATCAGCAGTGCGGCCGAGCGGATTCCGAAGACCGCCGTCAACCGCTCGACCAGATGGCTGCCCATGCGCGGCAGCTTGCCCAGGGCCGGCAGCTCGCCTGCAAGGTCGGCCAGCTTGCGGCGGAGAGCCTGGCGTTCGGGGAACAGCCGGTGGTCGATCCCCCGGTCAAGCGCGCGGCGCAGGGGAGTGAACAGCAGACCGAGCAGCAGCGTGGCCCCGGCCACCGAGCCGACCGAGCCTTGTCCTTCCAAAAAATGAGAGAACAAGGCGCTTCCCGCCCCCAGTGCGGCATAGAACACCAGCATCAGGGATCCCGTCAGGCTTGTGTAGAGGAGGCTCCGGCGCACCACCAGCTCGATGTCGAACAGGTGGTGGCGGAAGATGGCCGCGAAGAAGGCCACGGGATAGCAGAGCAGCACCAGCGTCTCCAGCGGATCGGCCCATAGGGGGAGCGTGAAGCCCGCTCGCTCCAGGGCCGCGCTGAAGAGGGTGAAGAGCATCCAAGGGATCGCTGCCGCCAGTACCAGCCCGGCCTGCTGGCGGCCCCGGGGCTCGGGATGGCGGAGCGCCTGGGCCGCCAGGACCGAGGTGACGGCCAGGGCCCAGACGGGCAGCACGGCCTGCTCCAGCACCCGGTCCCAACCGTCCAGATTCCAGGGAAAGAGCGTGCGGCCGAACACCTCCTGAAGCACGTAGGTGGCGCAGCCCACGGCCCCGATTCCCAGGCCGGCCACGTAGTAGAAGGGCACCACCCAGGGCCGGGAGCGCAGCCAGTCCGCCCGTTCGGGGATCAGGGACGCCAGATGGAGATAGGCCCCGATCTGCCAGCCCGTCAACAGGTAGTACGCCGAGCCCGCGGCGACGGCGAGGAGGGGGTGTCCCTCCGCGTGGAAAGGGAGCGCGATCTCCAAGGCCGCCGAGGCCAAGAACCCGAAAAGCAGCCAGACCCGCAGGCCGCCGTCCCTCTGCACCAGCGTGAGGAGCGCCACGGCCACGAATCCCAGGGCCGTCAGGCCGTTCATGGCGAAGACCATCCCGTCGTCCCTCTTCTGAAGACAGAGAAGGATCAGGACGGCGATCAGAAGCGCCCCGGCGAGTGAGGCGCGGAGGAGTCGGTCGGCACGCACAGGGATGCTCTCGTGAAGACTTGGAGCAGGAATATTACCGCAGTCCGTCCCGATCTTGCGCGATGTTTCGCCTTGGCGGTACAATTGTGCGCAACGCTGCATACGGTCGAATTCACGGGCTTTGCGGTAGGATCGCCCTCCGAGGAACCGAACCATGCCCCGCCATCCCAACTATTCGCCGTCCGTCCAGCACATTGCCGGCTCCGTGTATTCGGCTCTGGCCCACCGGCTCGCCTCCCATCAAGGCGAGGTCTTCCCGCTCCACGTGGGAGATACCTGGATGGAGCCTGCCGAAGGGGCGCGCATGGAAGACCTGCGGGTGGCGGAGTACCCCGGCATGCATCGCTATGCCCAGCCGCAGGGAATGCCGGCGCTGATCGACGCCATCGTCGAGCGGGTGCGCCAGCGCACCGGCGTGCCGACGGAACGCGAGAACGTGCTGGTGGCGACAGGGGCCACGGGCGGGCTGGGCGCCGTGGCCGGGGCCATCCTGTCGCCGGGCGACGAGGTGCTTCAGCTCGCGCCCCACTGGCCGCTGATCACCGGCATCGTCCAGTCCTTCGGCGGGGTGCCGGTCGACGTCCCCTTCTTCGGCGCCGTGGATTCGCCGGAGACCGCCGTCGAAGCCGTGCGCGCGTTGCGGACGGACCGCACGGTGGCCCTCTACCTCAACACGCCGAGCAACCCGGCGGGCCGGCTGATTCCGCGTCCGTGGATCGAGGCGCTGGTCGAGTGGGCGCGCCAGGAGGATCTCTGGATCCTGGCCGACGAGGTCTACGAGGACTACGTCTTCGAGGGCGAGCACACCTACACCCGGCCCCTGGCTCCGGAGCGCACCTTCTCCACCCACTCCTTCTCCAAGGCGTATGGGATGGCGGGCAACCGGTGCGGCTACATCGTCGGCCCCGCCGAGGCGGTCGCCCAACTGCGCAAGATCGGCATGCACAGCTTCTACAGCACGCCCACGGCGGCGCAGATCGCGGCCCTGCGGGTGATGAACGGGCTGGGAGAGGCCTGGATCGCCCGCGCCCGGGAGCAGTACCGGGAGACGGGGCGGTGGGTGGCCGAGCGGCTGGGGTTGGAGGCTCCGAAGGGGAGCACCTTCCTGTTCCTGGACGTTGCCGAGCACCTGGACGAGACCGGCCTCGCGGGATTCTTGGAGCGCTGCGTGGACCGCGGCCTCTTCCTGGCACCGGGGCCGAGCTTCGGCCCCTATCCCACCCACGTCCGGCTCTGTTTCACCGCCGCTCCGCCGGACGCCATCGAGCGCGGCGTCGAGGCGCTGGCACCGCTGATCGGACGGTAGCGCCCCGCTCCCCGTGGTCATGGCTGCCGTCGAGGACCCAACGTCGCTGGGCGAGCTGGACCTCTTTCAGGGGCTGCCACCGGAGCGCCTGACGGAGCTCAACGGCCTGCTCCGTGGGCAGACGGTCCAGGCCGGCACGCACTTCATCACCGCCGAGCAGCCCGGCGAGGTCGTCTACGTGCTGCTCGAAGGAACGGTGAAGATCTACGTCACCCGTTCGGACGGCCGCGAGGTCATCCTCGCCTTCCTGGGGCCGGGCGACACGGTGGGGGAGATGAGCCTGGTGGACAGCGCCGGCCGCTCGGCCAACGTGGTCACCACCGAGCCGTCACGCCTGCTGTGGATGGACCGGGCGACCTTCCAGACCTGCCTGCGCACCCTGACGCCGCTCGCCAACAACCTGGTCCGGCTGCTGGCCAACCGGCTGCGCTTCGCCAACGAGCAGATCCAGGCGCTCTGCACTCTGGACGTCTCCGGCCGGGTGGCCCGCCAGATCCTGGCCATGGCCGACCGCTACGGCCGCAAGCAGGCCGGCGGGGACGTGAGGATCCCCATCCGCCTCACCCAGAGCGACCTGGCCGAGATCGTGGGGGCCTCCCGCGAACGGGTCAATCAGGTGATCGGGGACTTCAAGCACCGCGGCTTCATCTCGGTCGACTCGGATCACCGGATCCGCGTGCACGACCGAGCCGAGCTGGCGCGCTGTTGCCAGTAAATCGGCGAGTAAATCGGCCAGTCAACAGCAGGAATAGAACCGCCAGAACCGACACCGCGAACGCCGCGCAGCCCGTCCGGAACCCGGGCGGCACGAAGCGCATCTCGACCCGCGACACTCCCTCGGGCACCCGCACTCCCAGGAAGGCGCCGTTGACGGTGAGGACCGGCAGGCGCCGGTCTCCAGTCTTGGCCGACCAGCCTTTCGACCAGGCGACGGAGCTTGCCAGGACTCGTTCCCCAGCCGCGGGGGACTCCAGAACGACATGTCCCGGGGAGGATCGGACGACTCGCGGCGGCGGCATTGGGCTGGCCGCGGGCTGCCAGGAACCGGTCTCGTCCGCGAAGACGGCGATCCGGTGAGGGTTGTCGAGATTCTTGATCCAGGTCTCGATGTCCCCACGTCCGATCCGGTCCACGGCCTCCGGGAAGAACCAGCGCGGCAGCGGGTCCGGATTGCGGTACACCGAGTACGGGGCAAAGCGGCCTTCGTCGATCCGCGTCATCGTCCGGCTGGACACGGCGGGGCTGCCGAGGACGGCGCGCACGCCCAGGAAATCGATCAACGGGTGATCGATGTTTTTCACGGGGGCGAAGTACTCGTTCATCCAGGGGTGGTAGCCGACCCCCGCCCCTAGAACTTCCAGCAGCCGGGCGGGAGCCAGCGGGTTGTGCGGACGGAAATCCGCCACTCCGTAGGCCGGCAGCAGGTTGGGATACAGGAGGTAATCGCCTCCGATCGCCCGGCCCGTGGCCGGCTCTCCGGCTTCCCGGGAGATCAGGTCCATGACCTCCGTCTTGGGGTAGAAGTGGGCCGGATGCCCCTCCGGCAGGAAGCTGCGGGACCAGGGCACGAGATCCGTCAGCAGGACAGCCACGAGAGCCAGGACGCCCCACCGGGGACGGATCGACCCCAGGGCGAGAGCCGCGGCCAGGGCGATCCAGAGACCGATCGTCCACCCGTCGGCCTCCGCGGCCAGGCTCAACAGGGCGGCCAAGGCGACTCCCCCCCACGCCAGCGCCCGCCGCTTCCTGGAGAACAGCAAGTCGATGCCGAAGGCGCCCGCGATGCAGAGCGCCAGGGAGCCGGGGATCAGGCACCGCGAATACGCCGGGACCTTGAGCGGCGGCACCATCTCCAGCAGGTTCGACACCGGCAGCAGGCGCGCCGCCAGGATCAGGCTCACGATGGCAAAGCCCAGAAAAGGCCAGGCCCGCCGGTCGCGCGCCGCCAACAAGGCCGCCAGGGCTCCCGCCAGCACCACCAAGCCGGCGTAACCGGCTTCCGAATCCGCCCAATGGAACGGACCCGTGAACTCATCCTGGAACGGCCGGCCGTAGACGTGAGGCCCCAGGGGAGCCAGGACGAACTTCCCGTAGCCCGGCACGAACCACGTGAGGGGCTCGCGGATCGAGATGTAGCCGGACGGAAGATCGTAGGCCAGCGTGTCCCGGGCGCGCTGCGAGTCCGGGATGACGGCCAGGAACGGCAGGATCTGGGGAGCCGCGAGCCCCAGGCCCAGCATCGCGGCCAGGGCCGCCGCTCCGAAGCCCCGCCGAAACCCAGTTTTCTTCCTGCGTAGACTGAGACCGCAAACGGCCGCGAAGAGACCGCCGAACGCCGCCGTCTCAGGGTGCCCCGAGAGCAGCAGGATGCCGGTGATGACGGCCGTGGTGGCGATCACCCGCCGGCTCGGCCGACGGAAGAGGCGGATCGTCCCCGCCGCCAGCCAGGGCACCCAGGCGGCGGTGGCCGTCACCGGAAACAAGGCCCAGGAGAAGAGCGCCCCGCCCAGCGTGAACCCGGTCGCCGCCAGCAGGGAGGCGCCCCGGCTGCGCCCGGTCAGGCGGGCGAGGAGCCAGGTGCCCTGGAACGCCACCAGCAGCTTGAGCACCAGGGTGCCCAGCAGGTGGTGCTGGATGGGCAGAGGCCGGGCGGCCATCTGCAACGGCGACAGGACGCCGGCCTGGGGATTGGCCCACGGCGAGCTGCCTCCCTCCAGGGCGTCGGACCAGAACGGCAGGCGCCTTTCCGACAGCGCATGCCGCACCTCCAGCTCCCAGGGGAGGATCTGGTAAACGGTGTCGTTCAGGAGATCATGCGAGCCGGAGCGCTCGATGGCGGGCGCTCCCGGCACCCCCCGGCCCAGAATGTCGCTCGCCACGAGCAGAGGGTTGCCGGAAAGCCAGGGTGCCACCACCAGAAGGGGCAGAATCCAGGCGCCGAGGACGGCGCCCTTCCAGAGACGAAGACGCAGACCTCGGGCCAGCAGCCAGCAAAAGCCCTGCATCAGCAGCATCAAGGCTGCCAGTGTGGCCACCAGCCTGAGGTCGACGCCTAGCACTCAGCCTTCGGCATCAGTCTTCGACGTGGCCCAGGGCGCGGTTGGTGCCGGGGGCGAAGGCCGGCTGCCCCTTCTGCCAGAAGAACTGGGGGCGCTTGCGCTTGTCGGGCGCGAGCTGGTCCAGGGTCATGGAGTCGTAGACGCGGCCGTTCTGCACCACGACGGCGATGTCCTCCGATTTCCGGATGTCCTCCAGCGGGTTGCCGTCGATCACCACCACGTCCGCCAGCTTGCCGGCCTCCAGGGAGCCGAGTCCTTGTCGAGCCCGAGGTAGCGGGCGCCGTTCAGGGTGGCGGCCCGGAAGGCCTCGAGCGGCGTCATGCCGCCCTGGACGAACATCCACATCTCCCAGTGGGCGGCGAGGCCCTCGCGCTGGCCGTGGGCGCCGAGCTGCACGCTCACGCCTTCCTTGGAGAGCTCGTTGGCGACGCGGGCGTTGTTGAAGTGGCCGTACTCCTCGTCGGGAGCCGTCACCCGGCGGCGCGACCGCTCGTCGAGAACCTCGCGGGGGACGAAGCCGAGCAGGCGCTTGTCGTCCCAGACGTTGGTCTTGTCGTACCAGTAGTTCTCGCCCCAGATGCCGCCGTAGCCCACGACCAGCGTCGGCGTGTAACCCACCTTCGTGCCCTTCCAGAGCTGGCGGACGTCGCTCGTAGATCCTTGCCACGGGAATCGAGTGCTCGATCCCCGGTGTGGCCGTCGACCACCATGGTCATGTTGTGCTCGAACAGCGAGCCGCCCTCGGGCACCACCATCATGCCCAGCTCGCGGGCGGCGGCGACGACCTGCTGGCGCTGGTCGCGGCGCGGCTGGTTGTAGCTCTTCACGCTGAAGGCCCCGACCGCCTTCATGCGCCGCAGGTGCGAGCGCGCGTCGTCCAGGCTGTCGATGTTGGCCGTGAAGGGAGCGTTGGCGCCGTAGAGGATGGTGCCCGTCGAGAAGATGCGCGGCGCCGGTGATCAGGCCGGCGCGCTGCAAGCTCCGAGGCGGCGAAGACGGTGTCCGTGTCGTTCGACGGGTCGTGCAGGGTGGTCACGCCGAAGCCCAGGCTGGCGTAGGTCATCCAGTTGGTCTGGGGCACGATGCCGTCGGTGCCGAAGCCGCCGTGCCAGTGCACGTCGATGAGGCCCGGAATCACCGTCTTGCCCTTGGCGTCGACCACGTAGGCGCCCGGCGGCACCGTAGTGCTGGCCGCGCGGGCCGACGGCCTTGATGCGGTTGCCTTCGATCACCACCGTGCCGTCCTCGATCACCTCGTCGCCCTTCATGGTGACGACCCGCGCCGCCGACCAGGGCCACCGTGCCCGTGGGCACGTCGGCCTCGGTCTGGAAGCCGATGTTCACCCCGGAGGCCGGCGCGTCGGGAAGCGTCTCCGGCGCGCCTTCCACGAAGGCGAAGGCGTTCTTCAAGTCCACGCGTGAAGAGCTCGGGGCCGAGCGACCAGTGGAGCTGCTTCGAGTCGCCGGACCAGTGGAGGTACTCGCCCGCGTCCCGGGTGACCCGGCGCAGCGGCATCGCGGAGCCCTTCGGGCCGACCTCGACCGCCTTGCCCGTGGCGGCGAGCGGCATCACGTAGGCCTTGAAGCGCTCGCGTGAAGGCCACCCACTTGCCGTCCGGAGAGACGGGAGAACTCGGTCGCGTTCTCGCTCGTCAGGTGCTCGCGCTCGTCCTCGCCCGTCGAGGCCGATCGAGACCAGCTTCCGCTTCCCTTCGCCCGCGAAGCGGAGCAGGTAGACCCGGTCGTTCTCGGCGCCGAAGTGCGGGCGCGCGCCGTCCTCCGTGACCAGCTCCGGGTCGCCGCCCGTCGCCGCCACCCGGTAGATGCCCGGGTTCGAGCGACCAGGAGGCGGTGCGCAGGAAGCCGCCCTCGATCTTGCGGTAGACGATCTCCCGGCCGTCGGGCGTGAAGACGGGCTCGACGTAGTGCCCGGGCGTCGAGACCACCGCCTGGCCCTCGCCGCCGTCCGCCGGGACCACCCGCACGGTGCCGAGCTTGTCGTCGTCCCAGGTGGTGTAGACGATCTGCCGGCCGTCGCGCGAGAAGGAGGGGTAGAACTCCCAGTGGTCGCTCTGCTTGGTCAGGCGCCGCGGCGTGCCGTCCGGCAGGTCGCGCACCCAGAGGTAGCCCAGGGCCTGGTAGACCACCCGGTCGCCCGTTGGGCGCAACGTCGACCCAGCGCAGCATCTTGGTGTCGAACGTCTTCGGCGCCACCTCCACGGGGAAGCGCACGGCCTCGGTGACCGCGCGGGTCGTCTTCACGTGGAAGGGGATGTCGGAGACCTGTCTTGCTCGCCGCGTCGATGCGGCGGATCTTGCCGCCGGCCCAGAAGACGATCGAGCTCGAGTCCGGCGTCCACGACATGCCGGGATAGACGCCGTGGATCGCCCAGGTCTCCTGCATGTCGCGGTCGAGACCGTCGTAGACCGGCCAGCTCTCGCCCGAACGCGAGGTCCAGGAGGTGAGCACGCTCTTGTTGCGCACGCGGCGGATGAAGGCGAGCGTCTTGCCGTCCGGCGACGGCGTCGGCCGGATCGCGCCGCCCGGGCCGGTGACGTAGCGCCGCGATCTCGCCGGTCTCGCCGGTCGAGCCGCTGGATCGCGTAGATCTCGGCGTTGGGGTCCTTGTTGTACTCGAACACCGGCCCCGGCGTGGTGTCCTGGCTGTAGTAGAGGTACCGGCCGTCGGGCGAGAAGGCGGGCTCGCCCACGTCCTTCTGGTCGTTGGGCTTCTTGGTCAGCTGCAGGCCGTCGCCGCCGCTCCGGTGGTAGAGCCACATCTCGCCGGCGCCGAGCGAGCGCTGGGCGGTGAAGTGCTTGCGCGCCACGATGAACTCGCCGTCCGGCGACCAGTCCGGGCTGGTTGAGCAGCCGGAAGGTCTCCTTGGTGACCTGCCGTCGGGTTCGAGCCGTCGCGGTTCATCACCCAGACGTTGTCGCCGCCCCCCTGGTCGCTGGTGAAGGCGATGCGACTTGCCGTCCGGGCTGTAGCGCGGCTGCATCTCCCAGGCGACGTCGTGGGTGAGGGCCTTGGCCTCGCCGCCGCCGATCGGCACCGTGTAGAGGTCGCCCAGCAGGTCGAAGACGATCTCCTTGCCGTCCGGGCTCACGTCGACGCTCATCCAGGTGCCCTCGTTCACGTCGATCGCGACTTCGGACGACGGGCCGGGAGGGTTGTTGACGTCCCACTTGTCTTCCTTCTTCTCCGAGATCTCCTTCGGAGCGCCCTTGCCCCCCTCCTTCTGCTCCTTTTGCATCTCGGACGCGTTGTCCTCGGGCTCCTGCTCGCGCTTCTGCTTGTCCTTGAGCTGCTCGTCCGGAGGCTTCTGCTCCGGGGCGGGCGCGGGGGCCGGAGGCTGGGAGGCTGCCGCCAGCGGCACGGCGAGCAGCAGGAGGCTGAAGAGAAGGGGACGGATTGATTTCATACAAGTTTTCCCTGTGGAAGTGGATGGAAAAAGCTATGTTGAACCGCCCGGCAGACTACGAGGCGGAGGAAGGGGTGTCAAGGGAGGCCGGCGGTGTGGTGAGCCAACGAGCAGTCTGACCGTCTTGACTGCGCCACCGGGGAAATCCCGGTCAGGTACCAGCTTCTCGACGAGTGCTAGCACAATGGCGATTGCCCGAGACAGCTCCCCGCGAAGACGATTGACGTCCGCTCGGCTTGAATCGTGACGGACCACAACGTGGCGATGGAGCGTATTCAGAATCCGGAAGGCGGCTCTAAGTCCCTTGAAGGGGTAATCAAGAACCTCTGGCTTGGCGGATTGGATCGACTCACCCGAAGCCTTCCCATGAACATCACCCCCCTCGACCTCACCGTCCTCCTCGCCTACATGGCCGGCATGGTGCTGCTCGGCGTGTGGCTGGGGCGGGGGGCTCGGGACGTGTCTGAGTACGCGGTGGGGAGCCGGGATTTGCCGTGGTGGCTGATCCTGTTCTCCATCCTCGCCACCGAGACGAGCAGCGTCACGTTTCTCAGCATTCCGGGCTTCGCTTTCGAGCGGGACTTCACGTGGCTGCAGATCGCGGTGGGGTTCCTGCTCGGCCGGTTCGTGGTGGCCTTCCTGCTGCTTCCCGAGTACTTCCGGGGCACGCTGTTCACGGCCTACGAGGTGCTGGACCGGCGGTTCGGCGGGGCCACCAAGCGGACGGCTTCGGCTCTGTTCATCGTCACCCGCAGCCTGGCGGACGGCCTGCGGCTCTTCCTCTCCGCCCTCGTGCTCCAGGAGATGACCGGCATCTCCATCCCCTGGGCGGTGGCGGCGCTGGGGGTCACCACCATCGTCTACACCTACGTGGGCGGCATGCGGACGGTGCTGTGGAGCGATTTCATCCAGTTCTTCCTCTACTTGAGCGGGGCTCTGGTGGCCTTCGTGGCGATCCTCAACCGTCTTCCCGGCGGGTTGGGATCAGCTCCTGTCGATGGGGCAGGCCGCGGGCAAGCTTCGGGTGCTGGACTTCCGGCTCGACCTGAGCGAGCCCTACGGATTCTGGGCGGGGCTGGTGGGCGGCGTCTTCATCACCTTGGGCTCCCATGGCGTGGACCAGCTGATGGTGCAGCGGTACCTTTCCGCGCGCGGCCTGCGGGATGCCCGGCGTGCCCTCTGCACCAGCGGCGTCGTGGTGGTCGCCCAGTTCGCGTTCTTCCTTTTGATCGGCCTGGGATTGTGGGCCTTCTATCAGCTCCATCCTCCCACCATCCCCTTCGACCGCCCGGACCGCGTCTTCGCCCGCTTCATTCTGGATGAGCTGCCCACCGGCCTCGTCGGCCTCCTGCTCGGCGCCATCTTCGCCGCCGCCATGACGAGCCTCTCAACTCGTGCGCCACCGTGGCCGTCAACGACCTCCTGAGGATTCCCGAGGAACGCCAGCTCCGAACAACCCGCATCCTCACCGCGGTCTTTGGAGCCGTGCAGATCGCGGTGGGGATCGGCGGCCAGTGGCTCGAGTCCTCCATCGTCAGCAGCGTCCTGGGGATCGCCGCCTTCACCACGGGGATCGTCCTGGGCGTCTTTTTCCTGGGGATTTTTGCGCCTCGGGTGGGCCAGCGCGAGGCCCTCGTGGGCCTCGTCACGGGTTTCGTGGGAATGACGGTGATCTTTTTCGCGACTTCGCTGGCGTGGCCGTGGTATGCCCTGGCGGGATCGGCGTTGACGGTGGGAGCGGGATTGGATCGCGAGCGTGTTTCCGGGCAGGTTCTCGCGGCCTCACCCCAACCTCATAAACCTACTCCCGCAATCATACTCCCTCAATACGCGCCGGGACCGCAGCCCGTCCCGCTCACACGCCAACTCGTACGCCCGCCGGGGCGGCACCGCGCGAACCGCCCCGAAACCCGACCGGCTCGCCTCCACCTCCACCGCGAACTCGCGGCTGGCTTCCAGCAGCACGATCCACGTCTTGCCGCCCTGGACCGTGCGGTCCACCTCAACGTAGTTGCCGAATGGGCCGTCGCGCAAGGCGAGCACGGCTTCCGTGCCCTCTACGTCGTCCCTGCCGCTCCAGCGCTCGAAGAGCCGCAGGGCGTCCGGGGGAGCGGTGTAGTCGTCGGGCCGGAACGGGGGGCGTACCCAGACCGCCCCTTCCGGCGTGTCGCGCCGTACCAGCGGCATCAGCCGCCCGCGGCCGCCACCCGCGCCGCCGCCTGCCGCACCAGAGCGCGGTAGTAGGCGCGTTCCGCGGCCGTCAGCCGGGGCGAGAGGAACCAGGCGAGGGTCGTGGTGCCGTCCGCCCGCGTCGTCTTCACGTAGCGCGCGATCAGCGTCTCCCGCCCGTTCAGCGACCGGCGCAGGAGCACGTCCCCGCGGGCCAGGGGCGTGGGCACGGTCATCACGTCCTCTTCATTGATGTGGAGCGGATAGATCGCGTCGTCGCCGTCCGACTCGCTGAGCGTCAGCAGGCCGATGTCGTCCGACATCCCAAGGCCCGTATAGGGATTGGCCTGGCCCTGGCGGTTCATCTCGAAGGAACGGCCGTCGAGGGAGGGCTCGTTGTCGTTCACATAGTCATTGAGATCCTTGGCCAGCGGGATCTTGGCATCCGCCGCACCCTGGGCGGACATGAAATGGCGGATCGAGTGCAGGCCGTGGAGGCGGACTTCCTGAGAGACCTTCCGGCGGAACGGATCGTCCGTGGCATCGGTGAACTGCCCGGTGGCCGCCGTCTCATAATCGAGCCCGAGAGCGCCGATCGTCGCCCCCGCGTCCAGCCCCTGGGTGTTCCGCTCCAGCCCTACGAAACCGCGGACCGTGTTGGTCATCACCACGAACGGAGCGTCCGGCGGGCCGACCACCGTACGGCCATAGAGGAAGCCGCCGATGTCCGCATTCGTAATGTACTTGCGCAGAACGGCGCCCTGCCGCATGTCGTCGTCCAGAATCGAATGCATCTTGGTCAGCGCCGCGAACTGGTCCGCCGCCAACGGCGGACGGAGCGAGCCGTCGGGATTGAGCTCGCCGCTCTCGAAGGCCGGATCGGTGACCGTCGTCTGCGCGTCATGGCCGATCGAGCTGCGCACGGCCGCGATCTCGGCGGTCGTCATGAAGCAGGTGAGGAGCTTCTCCGGAATGATGAACTGCCGCTGCGCCGCCGTGGGCAGCGGCTTATGGCTGACCGGGCACCGCTGGGCATAGGCAGCGCCGGTGGTCAGCGCGAGGAGGATGGATAGGACGAACGTGCGAAACGCCGCAGTGTTTCTCATAACGCAACAATAACAACGGCCTGGGCCGAGGGCAAGGTGCCTGGCGGTTTCTCTACCCCGAAGACCTGTAAGGGGACAGGAGAGGGGGCAGGGACCTTCCATGCATGATCGTCTACCGTCCTGTGGTTGCCTTGGAGCCGAGGCCTTGCCCTGAAGGGGTGGGAGTTGACCAGCCCGGGATGTCCTGAAGGGAGAGGGGCTTTACGGCACGATCCTGTCGCAAAAAGCTCCAATCTCCGCCCCGACGTCCGTGGTCGATGCCGGCACCGTCGAACAGTCCGGGATGTTTGAGGCGTAGAGATCCGAGATCTCCGCCGAATGCAGGGCGTCGTCTCCACGGACGAGCAAAACCGGCATGGAAAGAGATCTCAGCTCCGCAATTGATTGGAACGGCTGAGCCCCCGAGGCGATGAACCGGCTCGTCGTCACCACGCTCGCCGGATCGAGCTCCTCCACCATCGCCAAAGCCTTCTCCCGCAACGGCTCCGGCAGATTCTCATAGAGGGGACGCAGCACCTGGATCCCTTCCTCGAGAGCCCGGCTCGCCACGGCGTCCATTCCGGCGAACGTCTTCCTCTGAACCTCCGTGTAGCCCCGATCCTCTCCTCGATAGACAGGCTTGACCAGCACGAGCCCCGTTGTCCGATTTGGAAACCGGAGTGCGAAGCGCAAGGCGACGCCCGAACCGGCTGAGACCCCGCCGACCACAGCTCGGTCCGCTCCGATGTGGTCCAGCAGGGCCTCGAACGTCGTCCGCGAGTTGGTCGAAGGTCAGCGGACCTCCATACCAGGACATTCCGCTGCCCCGTAGATCGGGGGTGAGGATGCGGTAGCGTGAGGCCAAGGGAGCGACCAGGGGCAGGCAGGCCACGTGGCTGGCCATGCCGCCGTGGAGCATGACGATGGGGGGGCCTTGGCCGGTCTCGACAGCGAACAGCTGTCCGCCGTCTCGTTCGAACCAGAGTTCGTGCATGACAGAGTTTAACCTGCATCGAGCTGTGGTCGTCTCCTGCGGGTGTTTTGCAGCGTTTGAGTTGCGGTTACATGCGACTCGGGCCACAGGCAATCTGTCCACAACACTTCAACCTCGTTTCGAAGGAGAGGAGCTATCTCCGTGTTGACACGCCGATGTACATCACCTACTATAAAGGCGAAAGTACGAGCAGAACAGCTTTGGGCGTGGCAGCGCGCAGCCGCTGAACAGGAGGGCCTGTGGACTGCAATAAATCACTCTGCGCGACGCGTTTGCGGATTGCTATGTTGGCGTTAACCGTATTTCTGGTGATTCCCTGCTTTCGTTTTGCCAACGCTACCTCCAGCGTTGAAAGCGCACGCGAGCGGCTGGCCCGACGCGAACAGTGCATGAAGTTGGATAAGAACCAGGCTTCCGCCATCCGGGCTTGTCGAGAATTCATCGATTCCCCTTTAGATGGGGGCGGCGCGGTGGCGGAGACGATTCAGTTCTGTGATGCGGCGGTTAATACAAATCCTTGCGGTTGCAGTGCCAATGGCGTCGACGCTGAGTGCACCTTCAGAATATGCGGCTATCCACCGGGGCATTATCGTGATTCCAATCTCCCGCTTTTTGCCGCGCGAGTTGCGGAAGAAATCAAAAGCTGGAGACCTAGATACTTGGTTTCGACGGAGTTCGTTGGCTTGGCTGATGGCACTATCTGGGGCAATGAGAAGCAGCCTAAGCCTCAGCCACTGTCGGAACTGGTTGAACGGTGCCTTCTGAGGGCAAGTAGGAATCATGCGCGAGCCATCAGCAAGCTCAGTGAGCATGATTACCTCAACGCTGAGCTTGCATTGTTGCGTGGCTGTGCGCTGGAAGAAGAGCTTGCGCAGAATATTTCTAAATTTGAGTTCGACTATACGCCAGGTTTCTCTTTCGACTCTCGCAAAGAGAGAGTATCCGACCCCAATATGCGGGCAGCCGAATTGAAAGTTTTCGTGGCGAAAGCCTGCGGGAGGTTAGCATCATGACCAAGCCGAACGAAATCGAAATTCCGATCAGAACAAAAAATCGACCAGGAAATTCAGGAAATCGAAGTGGCTGTGACTGTTCCCAGCGAAGCAATGGAGGCTAGTCAGGAAGAGCTGACGCGCACTCGAAAGGCTTTGGCTGTAGCAGAAAAGGCCCTCGATTTAATCTCAAAAACTGAGCAAAGGCGCTTCCTAATGGGGAGCGTGCTCCTGCCGTTGCTGATAACTATGATCACCATAGGCTTCGGCTCCCGCATCGCATCAAACTATCAGGATTGGCAAGATCGTCGCTCTCGTATCCGAGACGTCATCGACGGAATCCGAGAGGCCACCACCAAACTGTCAGCTAATCTTGAAGCTCTTGCCCAACAAGGAAGCTCTGTTGAACGTATTCGAGCGAAACAGGCAGTCCTTGAGGAAGTCCGAGCCGTTGATGAAGCTCTCCTGAACCTCAAAGGGAGGGCCGACACTCTGGCTCAGGCTCCCCATGAACCAGCATTGAACGTGCAAGCTCAGGCTACTTTAAAATCGAGTATTGAAAGCTGCAAAGAGAACGTAATCTTTATGTTGACTGTCTTTCCAACGCGCTCTCAGCTCCTCCCAACGACCAGCAACCTTGCACAACCGATTTCAGAGAAAAGATCGCGGCCAAGGGATCCTGCAAGTCTTTGGAGACGATAGCTTACTCGATCGGCTATTGACCCCGAGTTTCTTGACCCAATATTTGAAAGTGATGAATGCGTCAAAATATTGCTTCAATCATGGAAGCCGGCGATCGCCGGCAGCATGCATAGGAGGGACAAGCGAGGAGAGTGGCCCGGTTCTCGTCGCCTGGTAATCGTATCGGCTCTAGCAGCTTCGCGTTTCGAGGGCGGGGCATCTAGATCTCTTCGTCGAGATCTCTGGTGGGATGTTTGTGAGCTAGCTGGGGTGCTCTGAGACCCACTCCTGTGAGCTTTGGCAGCCTACCGCCCAAGAACCGTTTCAATGCCTCCGAGCACCAGCTCCAATTGGCGCCGTTGGAGCTTGCCGACACATTCAGTCATCTGCCGTTTGTCGACGGTGACGATCAGCGAGACATTCGCGACCGATTCCTTTGAAAGGCCTGTCGCTCTTGCTGCCAGGACCACGTTACCGGGTGCGTCTGCCCACTTCAAATTAGTCGTCAGCGGCACACAAACGACCGTGCTTACCCGGCTTTGATTCAACGCATCGCACTGCACGACGACAACGGGCCGCCGGTATCCAGGGCCTGATCCGGTTGGCTCCCCCAAGTCGGCCCACCAGATCTCGCCCTGGCTGATTACCACTCGACTCGCTCCAAAACTCGGTAGGCGGCTCTCTGGCTGAACTCGTCGATCTCGGGGCCAACCTTGTCAATCACACGGTTCATCGCCTCGGTCAGGCGCTCGGGAGCATGTCTGGCCACGAACTCTTGCAGCGCGCAGACTGTAGAGTTGGCTGCGAGAGGTCTGCAGCTCAGTGGCGAGGCGCTCGGCCTCTTCGAACACGTCGTCGGGAATTGAGATTGCCGTTTTCATACTATGAGTATAACCGCTGCGGCCGAGTTGGTCAAAGCAGGCTCCTCGATCGTACTGTCTCCAGCTACTAGGCGAGTCAGCGCTGCTGTTCCGGGGCTGGATATCTTGACCCGCCTTTGGATCGCGACGTCCATGTCGTCTCAGCCCAGCACACCCTTTAAGGAAAAGGGGCATTCCTTACCCGGATCTCTCGTGCATCTTAGATCGCGGCCCCGCCACGCCAGAAACAACCTCGAACCCATTGAATCCGGCCCACAACCTGGTAGAAAAGCCGCGCACTCTTGGATCCTGCTCCTCGACCCACTAGAAAAACTCCGTACCCATTGGGTCGCGCTCTGTTCCTGGTAGGAACGCACCCGTACCCAGTAGAAAAATCCGCGAACCCATTGGGAAACGGCGCAACCCAGTAGAAAAAGTGCTGGACCCATTGGGTCGCGGTCCAGATCTACTGGAAAAAGACGCTGACCTTATGGGTTGAGGTCCGTTTCTACAGGAAAACCCGCCGAGATGAGGGCTTCAGCGGTAGCGCCGGCCTTGGAGGGTCGTTTTCTGGCCGGTGGGGTCCGCTCGCGTCCAGACGACGAGGAAATCTCCTTCCGGGAGGACTTCCAGGTGACCGGCGCGGCGGATTTGCTCCAGGCGGACGAGCTTGCCGATGGAGGCGCCGGTGATGGAGAGGCTCTGTGCCCGCAGGGTGGGGCTCCGCCTGCCGGCCTTGCGGTCCGTAAGGACCACCGTCGGTAGCCTGGATTTTAATCCAGGGCCGGCAGGGATGCCGGCGGTCCCAGGGAGGCGCTACGCCAAGCTTAGGGGGCATCAGGGCCGGGCGGGGTCGAAGGCCCGCACCACCGCGTCCGCCACGGCGGGGCGGGCTTCGCGGATGAGGTTGTTCTCCCGCGTGGGGTGGACCCGGTTGGTGAGGAGGATGACGAAGAGGCCGCAGTCCGGGTCCATCCACATCGAGGTGCCGGTGAAGCCGGTGTGGCCGAAGGAGCGCGGGGACATCAGTGTTCCGGCGGACGAGCCTTCGGCGGACTTGGTGTCCCAGCCGAGGGCACGGTCGGAACCTGGAATGCCGGCGCGGCGGGTGAAGAGGGCGACGGTCTCGCGCGGAGACGATGCGGTGGCCGTCCAGAACGCCGCCGTTCAGGAGCATGCGGGCGAAGCGCGCGAGGTCGCCGGCCGTGCCGAAGAGGCCCGCGTGGGGGGCGATGCCACCCATGGCGAAGGCGTTCTCGTCGTGCACCTCGCCCTGGAGGAGGCGTCCGCGCCAGGGGTCGAATTCGGTGGGAGCGATCCGTGGGCGCAGGCGACGCCGGCGGGCGGAACATCGTGGTCTCCATCCCAAGCGGCTTGAAGACCCTTTCCTGGACGAAGGCCTCCAGGGGCTGGCCGGAGACGCGCTCCAGGATCTCACCCAGCAGGATGATGCCGAGGTCGCTGTAGACGGAGCGGCTGCCGGGCGGGTAGGCGAGGTCCATGGCCTGGATGCGCTGGACGAACGCGTCCCGTCCCTGGATCTCACGGAAGAGCGGCGCCACGGCTTCGAGGCCGGCGGAGTGGGTGAGCAGATGGCGCACCGTCACCGCGTCCTTGCCCGGCCCCTGAAATCCCGGCAGGAAGTCCTGGACCGGCCGGTCGAGGTCGAGCTTCCCCTCGTCCACCAGGATCATCGCCAGGGTCGTGGTGGCCACGACTTTGGTGAGGCTGGCGAGATCGTAGAGGGTCCCTGTCGCAACGGGCGCCGCTCGTTCGTCATAGGAAAGGAGGCCGAACGGATGGAGGTCGAGAAGAGACCCCGAACGGCCCACGGCGAGGACGCCGCCCGGGAAGGCGTGGCGGGCTCGGAAGGATTCGAGGATCTGGTCGACTTCCTGGAAGGCGGGCGGGCGGGTGACGGGGGCGGGAGGGTGGCAGGCGGCCAGGAGGGCGGCGGTGAAGGCTAGGAGGAGGAGGGGTAGGAGGCGGATGGGTTTGGATTTGGGCACGGGGTTCAGTTTACAGAGCGTTTGCGGCCTGCGACCTCACCCTCCGGCTCCCTCTCCTAAAGGAGAGGGAGAGACCAGCAAGCCGACTCTCTTCAAGCCCCTCTCCTTTAGGAGAGGGGGTGGGGTGAGGTCGCAGGCCACGGGGGTGAGGCCGGGCAGGGTGAGGGCCTCTCTTTTGAGGTATCCTCAAGGTTTCACCCGCTCCAGCCCGGGGCAACTTCTCTTCCATGAATTCGTATGGGTGGATTCGATATGCAGGGGGACCGGTCGTCATGATGAAACGGATGTTGCTGATGTTGGCCGTGGTGGCGGTGATCGTCGCGGCCATTGCCTATGTAAAAGTCCGGCAGGTCAAGGGGGCCATCGCCCAGGCGTCGTCGTTCCAGCCGCCTCCCGAGGCGGTGACCACGGTGGTGGCGCATGAGGAGACGTGGCCGGCCACGGTCGAGCTCCATCGGCACGGTGACGGCGGTTCAGGGCGTCACGGTGAGTGCGGACCTGCCGGGGATCGTGGAGACGATCTCGTTCGACTCGGGGCGGATGGTGCGTGCGGGGCAGGTGCTCGTGAAGCTGGACACGCGCCAGGAGGAGGCCCAGTTGGCCGCCGCGGAGTCGGCGCGCAACTTGGCCAAGCTCAACCTGGAGCGGATGAAGGGTCTGCACGAAGGCGGGGTCGTCTCGCAGTCGGACTATGACCGCGTCGCGGCCGAGTCCACCCAGAGCGAGGCGCGGGTGGGCGAGATCCGCGCCACCATTGCGCGCAAGATCATCCGGGCGCCGTTTTCGGGGCTGTTGGGGATCCGGCAGGTCAACCTCGGCCAGTTCCTGACCGGTGGCTCGCCGATCGTCCCTCTCCAGTCCTTGAGCCCGGTCTACGTGAATTTCTCCGTGCCGCAGCGGGAGGTGGGGCACATTCGGGCCGGCGCCACCGTGCACCTGCAGGTGGAAGGGGCGGAGGACGTCCAGGCCACGGGCCGCGTGACGGCGGTGGACTCGGTGGTGGACCCGAACACCCGCAACGTGCAGATCCAGGCCACGTTCGCCAACGGCGACGGGCGGCTGCGCCCGGGGATGTTCGTGGAGGCGCGGGTGCTCATGGGGGACAGCCTGCCGGTGGTGGCCCTCCCCGCTTCGGCGGTGAGCTACGCGCCGTATGGCGACTCGGTGTTCATCGTGGAAGACGTCAAGGGGCCGGACGGCAAGACGTTCCGGGGTGTGCGCCAGCAGTTCGTGAAGCTGGGCGGCACGCGCGGCGACCAGGTCGCGGTGGTCTCCGGCCTCAAGGCGGGCGAAGAGGTGGTCACGTCGGGCGTGTTCAAGCTGCGCAACGGCGCGGCCGTGACCGTGAACAACAAGATCCAGCCGGGCAACAGCCTCGCGCCCACGCCGGAGGACAGCTAGATGAAGATCACCGATCTGTTCATTCGCCGGCCGGTGCTGGCGGTGGTGGTCAATCTGCTGATCCTGATCGCGGGTCTGCAGTCGATTCGTTCGCTCAGCATCCGGCAATATCCACGCAGCGACGTGGCCGTGGTCAACGTGATCACGGCCTACGTCGGCGCCAACGCCGACCTGGTGCGCGGCTTCATCACCACGCCTCTGGAGCGGGTGATCGCCAGCGCCGACGGCATTGATTTCATGGAGTCGTCGAGCTCGCAGGGCGTGAGCACCATCACGGTGCACCTGAAGCTCAATTACGACACCAACGCGGCCCTGACGCAGATCCAGTCCAAGGTGGCGCAGGTGCGCAACACCCTGCCGCCCGAGGCGGAGGCGCCGGTCATTTCGCTCGAAACGGCGGACAGCCAGTTCGCGGGCATGTACCTCGGCTTTTCCTCGACGGATCTCGACCAGAACCAGATCACCGATTATCTGGTGCGGGTGGTGCAGCCGAGGCTTTCGGCCATCAGCGGCGTGCAGCGGGCGGAGATTTTCGGCGACCGTACGTTTGCCATGCGCGTCTGGCTCAAGCCGGAGGAGATGGCGGCGCACGGCGTTTCGCCCTCGCAGGTGCGCGACGTGCTGGCGGCCAACAACTACCTTTCCGCGCTGGGCCGCACCAAGGGCTCGATGACCTCCGTGAACCTCGTGGCCAACACCGATCTGCAAACGGTGGAGGAATTCCGCCAGATCGTGGTGAAGGAAGAGGGGGGCGCCGTGGTGCGCCTGGGCGAGATCGCGGACGTGGTGCTGGGGGCCGAGAATTACGATCAGGACGTGCGCTTCAACGGCGAAACGGCCGTGTTCATCGGCATCTGGGTGCTCCCCACGGCCAACACGCTGGACGTGATCAGCCGGGTGCGCGAGGCCATGCCGGAGATCGAGGCCCAGCTGCCGGCGGGGATGAAGGGGGGGATCCCCTACGACTCGACGGTGTACATCCGCGATTCGATCGACGAGGTCTTGAAGACGCTCACGGAAACCCTTTTGATCGTGATCGTGGTGATCTTCCTCTTCCTGGGCTCGGTGCGGTCGGTGATCATTCCCGTGATCGCCATTCCCATCTCGCTCGTGGGCGCGGTGTTCATCATGCTGGTCGCCGGCTTTACGATCAACCTGCTGACGCTGCTGGCCATCGTGCTCTCGGTAGGCCTGGTGGTGGACGACGCGATCGTCATGGTGGAAAACGTCGAGCGCCATCTGCATGAAGGGAAGACCCCCTTCCAGGCGGCCATCGACGCGGCCCGCGAGCTCGTGGGCCCGATCATCGCCATGACCATCACGCTGGCCGCGGTGTATACGCCGGTCGCCATTCAGGGCGGCCTCACGGGCTCGCTGTTCCGCGAGTTCGCGTTCACCCTGGCGGGAGCGGTGCTGGTCTCGGGCGTGGTGGCGCTGACGCTTTCGCCCATGATGAGCTCGAAGATGCTGACCGCCGGGGACACCGACCGCGGCTTCGCCGGCTTCGTCAACGGCCAGTTCGAAATCATCCGCCGCGCCTACACGCGGATGCTGTCCGGCACGCTCCAGTACCGGCCCGTCGTGCTCACCCTCTGGGTGATCGTGACGCTCCTCATGGTGCCGTTCTATCTGTTTTCGCAAAAGGAGCTGGCGCCGGCGGAGGACCAGGGAATCATCTTCGGCATCGTGCAGGCTTCGGCCAACTCGACGCTCGATCAGACCAAGCTCTTCTCGGAAGAGATCTTCAAGACGTTCCAGTCGTTCAAGGAGACGTCCAGCACCTTCCAGATCATTTTCCCCAACGGCGGCTTCGCGGGCATGGCCTTGAAACCGTGGAGCGAGCGGGACAAGAGCAGCGCCGAGCTCCAGGGGGAAGTGTCCGCGAAGCTGGGGACCGTCGCGGGCGTGCGGATCATTCCGTTGACGCCGCCGGCCTTGCCGGGCGGCGGCGGCGGCCTGCCGGTGGATTTCGTGATCGCTTCCACCGCCGAGCCCCAACGGGTGAGCGAAGTCGCCAACCAGCTCGTGGGCAAGGCTTTCGCGAGCGGCCTCTTCATGTTCGCGGACTCGGACGTGAAATTCGATCAACCGCAGACCGAGGTGGTCTTCAACCGCGACAAGCTGCGCTCGCAGGGGGTCGACCTTTCGCAGGCGGGGCGCGACCTTTCGGCGCTCATGGGCGGCAACTACGTCAACCGGTTCAGCATCCAGGGCCGGAGCTACAAGGTGATTCCGCAGGTCAAGCGGAGCGAGCGGCTCACCGCGGAGCAGCTCGAAGACATCTACGTCACCGGGGCCGGCGGCAAGCTGGTACCGCTCTCGACCTTCGCCACGCTCAAGACCACCACCGAGCCGCGCGAGCTGAAGCGGTTCCAGCAGCTCAACGCCGTGCGCATTCAGGGAGCGATCCCGCCCAACGTCTCGCTCGACCAGGCGCTCACCTTCCTGGAAACCGAGGCCAAGAAGATCCTCCCCCCGGGGCAGGGGTACGCGGTGGACTACGCGGGCGAGTCGCGGCAGCTCCGCATCGAGGGCGGCAAGTTCCTCGGCACCTTCCTCTTGTCGGCGATCCTGATCTATCTCGTGCTGGCGGCCCAGTTCGAAAGCTTCCGGGATCCGTTCATCATCCTGGCCGGCTCGGTGCCCCTGGCGCTTTCGGGCGCCCTGCTGTTCTCCTTCCTCGGGTTCACCTCGCTCAACGTCTACAGCCAGGTGGGCCTGATCACTCTCGTGGGCCTGGTGGCCAAGAACGGCATCCTGATCGTGGAGTTCGCCAACCATCTCCAGAAGGAGGGAGGGGACAAGATGGCCGCCGTGCTCGAAGCGGCCACCACCCGCCTCCGGCCGATCCTCATGACCACGGCGGCCACGGTGGTGGGGCACATGCCGCTCATCTTCGCCGGCGGCCCGGGGGCCGGCGCGCGTAACAGCATCGGCATCATGCTCGTCAGCGGCATGATCATCGGCACGCTCTTCACCCTTTTCGTGGTCCCCTCGATCTACGTCCTGGTGGCGCGGACGCACAAGGCCGTGCGGTCTCTGGAACAGGAAGCCGCGGACGCGCAAGCGCACGAGCCGGAGGCCGCGGCGGCGTACTGAGGCCAGGAGAAAACCAGGCCAGGAGAACCCAATGATCGAAAAGCCCAATCCATCCGAATACGCACCCTTCTACGCCGGCTACATCGCGAAGATCCCGGCCGAGCGGCTCCTGGAAATCCTCGAACGGCAGAGCCAGGATCTGCGCGACCTCGCGGCCACGGCCTCGCCCGACCAGCAGCTCCACCGCTACGCCCCCGGCAAATGGAGCGTCCGGGAGGTCTTCGGCCACCTGATCGATGGCGAACGTGTCTTCGGCTACCGTGCCTTCCGCATCGGCCGTGGAGACGACACACCCCTCCCGGGCTTCGACGAGAACGAGTACGTCGAAGCCTCGTCCTACCACCACCAGGATCTCGCCGCCCTCGCCGAGGAATTCGCCCTCGTCCGAGCCGGCAACCTCGCGGTGTTCAACAGCCTGTCAGACGACGACTGGCGCCACGCGGGAACGGCCAACGGCCAGCGGATCTCCGTGCGGGCGCTGGCGTTCATCATGGCGGGGCACGTGGTGCATCACGTGGGGATTTTGGGCGAGAGGTACGGATTGGCGATGCCGTGAGCGATCCTTCAGGACTCCTCCCTACGCCCCGATCCGCCCCACCCGCACGATCGGCCCGTCGGCTTCGTCGGGATTGCGCAGGTCGATAGCTCCCTGGATCGCCCAGAGGTTGTCCCCTTGCGGATCCAACAGGGTGTGGGTGACCTCCCACTGGCGGTCTCCCGCCGGGCGGATCTGGGTCCACTGATGGCGGCGGGCCTCGGGGGTGAAGGGGAGCTCTCCGTATTCCTCGAAGTAGGGGGCCATGGCCTTTTCGAAGCGCTCGGAGTCCCAGACGGTCTGGGGATCGTCGGGATCCTGCTTGACGAGGGCCGGGGCCTCTTCCCATTCCTTGAGCGAGAGGGCGCGGGTGAGCAGGTGCATCTCGGCCCGCACCCGCGCGGTGAAGGTCTTGGGATCGGCCAGCAGCTCCTGGAGCCAGAGGATCTCGCGGGCGGCATTCCGCTCCTGGGCACGGACCAGGATCTCGGGATGGAGGAGCCCCTGCCACTCTTCCAGGAGGCTGGAATCGGTCTGCTCGACCAGGGCGCGGAAGAAGCCCAGGGCATCCCAGACCCCCTCCGTCTTGGAAAACTCGGGCACGCTCTGGTCCAGCGTCTTGTAGAGCTGCGAGAGGTAGCGCAGGAGGACGCCTTCGCTCCGCTGGAGGCTGTAGCGCTTCACGTAGTCGCCGAAGCTCATGTACCCCTCGAACATCTCACGGCCGATGGACTTGGGCTTGATGTCCTCGCCGCCCACCCAGGGATGCTTGCCGCGGAAGCGGTTGAAGGTGCCGTAGATGAAGTCGGAGAGCGGCTTGGGGTGGCTGACTTCCTCCAGGCGCTCCATCCGCTCGTCGTATTCGACCCCTTCGGCCTTGAGCCGGGCCACGAGCTCCGTCTTGAGCTTGTCCACCTGCTTGCGCAGCACGGCTTCCGGATTCTCCAGGACCGACTCGACCAGGGTGATGAGGTCGGGGACGTAGGTCTCGGAGGTGGGCTCGATCTGGGTGATGGTTTCCACCAGGTAGAGCGAGAGGGCCTGGTGGAGGGAGAAATCCCACTGCAGGTCTTCGGCCACCACGGCCCACAGATACTCCGAATAAAGATCCTTCTTCATCCGGATGATCCCGGCGCGGTAGAGCGAGCGCACCAGGACGGCGGCCTGGGTGAGGAGGCGCTTCTTCGAGCCCTCCTCCTCGTGGCTCCGGCGGATCAGATCCCGCAGGGAATCGAAATTCCGCAGGTTGGGATCGTCCAGCTCGGCGTCGCGCTGGAGCAGGTTCAGCACCATGCCGTGGGAGATCTTGAAGCGGGACTTGAGCGTCTCCGGCGGCTTTTCAATCAACTTGTCGAACGTCTCCTTGTTCCAGGAGACTTCGCCCTTGACCGGCCCCTTGACGACCTTCTTCCCCCCGCTCCGCTCGCTCTTGCGCTTCTCGATGATGTGCTCGGGCGCCTGGGCCACCACGCTCCCCTGGACGTCGAACCCCTTGCGGCCGGCGCGGCCGGCGATCTGCTTGAAGTCCCGCACCGAGAGGATGGAGGTCTTCTGGCCGTTGAACTTGGCCAGCTTGGTGAAGAGGACGGTGCGGATGGGGATGTTGACCCCCACGCCCAGGGTGTCCGTGCCGGCGATGACGCGCAGGAGGCTCTGCTGGGAGAGCTGCTCGGCGAGCAGCCGGTATTTGGGCAGGAGCCCCGCGTGGTGGACGCCGATGCCGAAGGAGATGAAGCGCTTGCACTCCTTGCCATAGGGCGTGTCGAAGCGGAAGTCGCCCACGGCCTCGCGGATCCGCTCGCGCTCCTCGCGGTTGGAGACCTGCATGCTGGTGAGCGACTGGGCCAACTCGGCACACTCGCGCTGGGTGAAGTTGACGATGTAGATGGGTGCCCGCCCCTCTTTGATGAGGGTCTCGATGGTCTCGTGGAGCGGGGTCTCGCGGTATTCGAAGTCGAGGGGGACCGGGCGGTGCTCGGAGCTGACGAGGACGGCCTCGACGCCCGTGCGGTCCTGGACGTGCTGCTGGATGGCCGAGATGTCGCCCAAGGTGGCGGACATGAGGAGGAACCGGGTCTGCGGCAGGGTGATGAGGGGGATCTGCCAGGCCACGCCGCGCTCGGGGTCCGAGTAGTAGTGGAATTCGTCCATCACCACATAGGGGGCGTTGAGCTTTTCGCCTTCGCGGAGGGCGCGGTTGGCGAGCACCTCGGCGGTGCAGCAGATGACGGGCGCGTCGGGGTTGATGGAGGCGTCGCCCGTCATCATCCCCACGTTCTCGGGGCCGAAGTCGTCGCAAAGGGAGAAGAACTTCTCCGAGGCCAGGGCCTTGATGGGGCTGGTGTAGAAGGAGGTCTTCCCCTCGCACAGCGCCTTGAAGTGGAGCCCGAGGGCGACGAGCGACTTGCCCGAGCCGGTCGGCGTGTTGAGGATCACGTGCTTGCCGGCCATGATCTCCAGGAGAGCCTCCTCCTGAGCCGGATACAGCTCGAACCCCGCCTCCGCCGCCCACTCCACGAACAGGTCGAGGATCTCGTCGGGATCGCCCACGCCGCCCGGGGGGACACGGGAGAAGAGGGACGGGCGGGTGCGGGGGGGCTCTGCTGGAGGACGGGTTCAGCCATGGCAGGGGGATTGTGGCATGGGCGGGGACGGAGAGAGCGAGTTTCGTCTATCGAGCAGAAGCTCACCATGCCCTTTGCTATACTCTCCGGTGGAGAAAGACATGACTTTCAACGACATCCTCGAAGCCGCCGACCAATTGCCCTCAGAAGACCAGACGGCCTTGGTCGAGGTTCTGAATCGACGTATTCACGAGCGTCGGCGTGATGATCTCGTCCGCGAAGTCCGGCAAGCCGAGCGCGAGCTCGAAGCCGGTCTAGGCCGGGTCATGTCGGCGGACGATCTACTCAAAAAAATCCTCTCGTGAAGAGAGAGCTGATGCTGCTGCCCGCCTTTGAGCGGGCTTTGAGGCGTGTCCTCAAAAGAAATCCCTCGCTGGTTGAAGCCGTCGGAAGTACCCTCAAGCGGTTGGCGGAAGATGCTTTTCATCCTCAATTGCGGACGCACAAGTTGAAAGGGGATCTTGACGGTTCTTGGGCATGCAGTGCGGGATACGACTTGAGGATCGTTTTCTCCTTTGTGCAGCAGGAAGGCCATGAGGTCCTCGTATTGAAGGCGGTCGGATCTCACGAAGAAGTGTACTGAGGCTACTGTCTCCCATTTGACCTCCCCCCCTCCCGCCGGTTAACCTCGCAACCGGCCCTCCCGCGATGGGCGGCCCTTCCGGAGGGAAAACCCCGTGCAACTCGGAATCCTCGGTCTCCCGAAGTCGGGAAAGACGACGCTGTTCAATACCTTGACCGCCTCGCAGCAGGCGACGGACAAGTACGCCTCCTCGAACCAGACGAACATCGGGGTGGCGACCGTCCGCGACACCCGCCTGGAGACGCTGCGGGATCTCTTCAAGCCGAAGCGCTACGTGCCGGCCACGGTGCAGTACGTGGACATCCCGGGGATGAAGAAGGGCGAGAGCGCCGAGAGCCTCGACTTGGCGAAGCTGAAGACGGTGGATGCCCTGGTCCACGTGGTGCGGGCGTTCGACGACCCCGAGATCCTCCACGCGGAAGGGAGTGTCGACCCGGCCCGCGACGTGGCCACGCTCGACCTGGAGCTGATCCTGGCCGACCACGACATCGTGGAACGGCGGCTGGAGCGGCTGGAGAAGGCGACCAAGCGGGGGCTCAATCCGGAAGAAATCCGCGAGCGCCAGATCCTCTCCGAGATCATCCTGCCGGCCCTCGAATCCGAAAAGCCGCTCCGGGAGGTCGAGCTCGATCCCGAGGACGAGAAACGCCTTCGCGGCTTCCAGCTCCTCTCGGCCAAGCCCATCCTGATCGTGATCAACACGGACGAGACCCGGGCGGCCGAGCCGCCGGAGGCGTTCGGGGTCCAGCCCCGGACGGCCGTGCGCGCGGTCACCGTGAGCGCTCCCATCGAGCAGGAGATCAGCTCGCTTTCCGCCGAGGAGCAGCGGGAGTTCCTGGCCGACTTGGGGCTCTCCGAGCCGAGCCTCGACCGGGTGACCCGGGCGAGCTACGACCTGCTGGGGGTGATCTCGTTCTTCACGGTGGGAGAGGACGAGGTGCGGGCCTGGACGATCCGCCGGGGCACCCGGGCGCGCGAGTCGGCGGGCGCCATCCACTCCGACATCGAGCGCGGCTTCATCCGCGCCGAGGTCGTCCACTGCGACGACCTGATCCGCCTCAAGACCATGGCCGCCTGCAAGGACGCCGGGGTGCTCCGCCTGGAAGGGAAGGAGTACGCCGTCAAGGACGGCGACGTGGTGCATTTCCGGTTCAACGTGTAGGGCCGGCCCCGCGCGGCCGCCCTCCTGCCCGAGCGACCTCACCCCTGCCCCTCTCCTGAAGGAGAGGGGGTCAAGTTGGTGTTCTTTTCTTGTCTCTCCCTCTCCTTTAGGAGAGGGAGCCGGAGGGTGAGGTCGGTGGGGCAAGGCGGGTGCCCCTACCCCCGCCGCGCCCCCCGCTTCTCCGGCACGATCTTCAGGCTCAGCCGGCCCGTGCTCTGGATGCCCGGGCGGTAGTAGACGCCGCCCGGGGGCGGGGTGATGATGGGCGCGGGCTGGGTGCCGTCGTCGTAGCCCTCGTCGGGGCCGGTGGGGACTTCCTGAATCGTCGGCTCCGGCCGGTTCCACTCGCGCAGGCCCCGCGGAGGCTGCGCCGGGTAGCCGCCGCGCTGGGCGCCTTGGGGCACGGCCTGGCCGGCGGGATTGGCGCGGTCGAGGTCGCGCTCGCGCAGCACGGTGTTGCCCGGCTGGCCCGGGACCGTCTGGCCCGCGGTGCCCGCGGCCTTGCCGGAGGGAGCAGTGCCGGCGGGCGGGCGGGCTTGACCCTGCAATGCGCCCTGCTCTGCCTGGCCCTGAGCCTTGGCCGGCTGCTGCTGGGTTTTATTCGCCATCGTGTCGCCCTGGGCCGCTTCGGGCTGCGGCACGAGCATCGTGGCGATGCGGGCCGGATCGTCGTAGACCCGGGGAACCTGGGCCTGGGGGAAGTCGTTCTTGTAGGCGCGCATCATCGAGCGGGTCAGGAGCTTGTTCTCCACGATGTGCGGATTGACCTCGGGGAAGGCGAGTTGGGGATCGAGGGCGAAGGCCCGCGCGTAGGAGTCGACGGCGCGCGAATCCTGCCGCCACCTCTCCTGGATGGTGCCGATCTGGTAATGGGCCCAGGCGTGGCGGGGCTCGAGGTCCACCACCCGGCGCAGGTGCTTCATGGCCTCGCGCAGCTCGCCGCGCTGCTGGAGCAGCAGGCCGAGGTTGTACAGGGCCGAAGTCTTGTCGGGATCGAGCTCGATGGCCGTTCGGTAGGCTTCTTCGGCCTCCGCCGGCTCGGGGACGATCATCAGGAGGTTGCCGAGGTCGTTGAAGACGGCCGCGTCATCGGGCCGCTCGGCTGCCAGGCGCTGCTGCGCTTCGATCGTCGAGGTGAGGTTCGGGGGGACCGCCGCGGTCGCGGCGATGGCCACCACCACGGCCAGGACGGCCACGCAAGAGACGAGAATCCACGAAGTCCTTCTGCGCACTATCTTCTCCTTCTAGGAGCCCTCGCGGGCCGCGACGGGACGGGCTTTCAGCTTGAGCTTACCGTCCTCAGCCGCCAGCCGGAACTGCACCTGCGAGCAGCCCGTCTTCTCGCGAATGGCGGCCACCTGTTTGGTCAGGTAGGTCTGGAAACTGTCGAGATCGAAACGCGGCGCGTCTCCCGGCGAAGCGGCCAGGCCCTGGTAGAGGGCTTCGGCCGCCGACGGATCGACGCGCTCGCCGAAGACGATCCCCTTTTCGGGATCGTACCGCTTCGGCTCGGGGTGAGGAAGCGCGGCGCGGGCGGCGGCATGCCGCCCCTCTTCGAGGTCGCGCACGCGCCGGTTGAACAGCTCGTTGTAGCTGGTGAAACGGGCCTCCAGATCCCCCAGGCGGAAGCTGTCCACGGCGGACTGGAGGCTCATGCCGCGCAAGGTGCGGATCTGGCTCTGCACCCGGTTCCGGAGCTCGTCGGGCGGAAACGGCAGGGCGCCGTTGAAGAACCGCTCGAAGTCCACGCGGAGCTTCTGGATCTCCACGTGGAGGTGATCCAGGGCCTCCCCGATACCCGGAACCGACCGCCGCCCGGGAGCCGGAGTTGGAGCGGCCTGCGGGCGCAGAAGGCTCGGTCCGGTATTCGGGGTTCGCTTGGGGTCCACGGATCTCCTAGAATGCCTTAGGCTCGGGATCTGCCAATGAAAAGCTCTGAAACCTCTCACGCCGGCAACGCCCGCCGAGGGCTTCCGCCGCTCGACCGGCTGTTGAGACATCCATCGGTTGCACGTCTCATCCCATTATACGGGCGAGATCCGGTAAGGGTCCAAGCCCGCCGCGTGGTCGAGGAGCTGAGAGGCCGGCTGGCAACCGATCCCCCTCCAAGAGAAGAAGACTTGGACGCCGCCGTGGCCGGCCTGCCGGAACGGATCGCCCTGGAGATCGACGCGCTTCTCGGGCGCCCTCTCCGGCGGGTCATCAACGCCACCGGCATCTTTCTCCACACCAACCTCGGCCGGGCCCCCCTGCCGGACTCCGTGGCGCGCGCCCTGCCGCCCCTGCTGGACGCCTACTGCGACTTGGAGATCGACCTTGCTACGGGTAAGCGGGGAGACCGCAACCGGCGGGCCGAGCGCCTGCTGACGGCGCTCACGGGGGCCGAGGCCGCGCTGGTGGTCAACAACAACGCGGCGGCCCTGGTGATTTCTCTCGCCGCCCTCGCCAAGGACCGCGAGGTGGTGGTGTCGCGCGGGGAGCTGGTGGAGATCGGCGGCTCGTTCCGCATTCCGGAGATCCTGGCCGCCGCCGGCGCCCGCCTGGTGGAGGTGGGGGCCACCAACCGCACCCGGCTCGCCGACTACGAGGCGGCGGTGGGGCCGGAAACGGCGCTGCTGCTCAAGGTCTTCCCCAGCAACTTCCGGCAGACCGGCTTCGTGGCCTCGGTAAAACCCGCCGAGCTTGCCGGGCTCTCCCGCCGTACGGGGGTGCCGGTGCTGGTGGACGAGGGGAGCGGCCTGCTGCGCCCGCGGCGTCCGCGCGAGGCGCCGCAGCTCGCCGGCCATCCCAGCCTGGCGGAGCTCATGGCGCTCGGCTGCGGCCTCGCCTGCGGCAGCGGTGACAAGCTTCTCGGCGGCCCGCAGGCGGGGATTCTGGTGGGCGGGAAGTCGCTCGTCGAGCGCTGCCGCCGCCATCCCCTCTACCGCGCCTTGCGGCCCGACCGGACCGTTCTCTCGGCCCTCGAAGGGGTTCTGCGGCTGCATCTGGCCGGCGCCCCCCTGCCGGTGGACCGCCTCTGGCCGGCCCCGGAGGCCCACCGCGAGCGCCTCGAAAGCTTCGCCGCCGCGCTGGGAGCCGAGATCGTCCCGGCGGAGGCCTTCCTGGGCGGCGGCTCGGCTCCGGAGGTGCCGATTCCCGGAGAGGCGCTGGCTTTGCCTGGAGATGACGCCCTCCTCGCCCGTCTGCGCACGGGCGATCCACCCATCGTGGGATATCTCCGTCAGGACCGTCTCCACCTGGATCTGCGGACCGTGGCTCCGGAAGACGACGAGGCCTTGATGGCCGCCGTCCAAGCCGCGATTCGGTCCGGATCCTGAGGCTCAAGATGGCCACCGGCCGCATCCTCATCGTCGAAGACCGCGACTCGCTGCGCCGCATGCTGGAGCGGGCGCTCGGCCAGGAGGGGTACGAGGTGACGGCGGCCGCGGACGGCGGGGCCGGCATCCGCCTCCTCGGGGAGCGGCCGTTCGACTTCGTGCTGACCGACCTCAAGCTGCCGGACGTCTCGGGGATCGAAGTTCTGGCCGCCAGCCGGGAGGCCCAGCCGGGCGTGCCCGTGGTGGTGCTCACCGGCTTCGGCACGGTGGGCACGGCGGTCGAGGCCATGAAGCTGGGAGCCTGGGACTTCCTGGAGAAGCCGCTCGAGATCGACGACCTCTCGCGGCTGATCGAGCGGGCCATGGGCGAACGGACTCGGGCAAAAAGCGGGCAGTGCGGGCAGGGCGAGCCGGCGGCCGTGTTCCAGGCTCCGGGCGCGCCGCCCATCGTCGGGGCTCATCCGCTCCTGCGGGCCGCGCTGCGCATGCTCGAACGGGTGGGGCCCAAGGAGAGCACCGTGCTGCTGACCGGCGAGAGCGGCACCGGCAAGGAGCTGTTCGCCCGCTCCATCCACGGGCTGTCGCCCCGGCGCGCGGGTCCCTGCGTGGCGCTCAACTGCGCGGCCATCCCCGAGTCGCTGATCGAGAACGAGCTGTTCGGCCACGAGAAGGGGGCGTTCACCGGCGCCGACAGCCGGCAACCGGGGCGTTTCGAGGCGGCCCAGGGGGGCACGCTCTTCCTCGACGAGATCGGCGAGCTGCCGGTGGGCGTCCAGGGCAAGGTTCTGCGCGTCCTCGAGGAGCGGACCTTCGAGCGCGTGGGCGGCGGCAAGACCCTGCGGGCGGACGTGCGGCTGGTGGCCGCCACCAACCGCGACCTCGCCGCCATGGTGGCCGTTGGGGAATTCCGGGCCGACCTCTTCTTCCGGCTGAACGTCTTCCCCATCGAGCTGCCACCGCTGCGCGAGCGGGTGAGCGACGTCCCCCTCCTCGCCCGTCACCTCCTGGGCGAGATCGCCCGCCGCCACGGCATCGAGCCGCCCCGCCTCGAAGAGGAAGCCGCCGCACTGCTCGCCGCCCAGCCCTGGCCGGGCAACGTGCGCGAGCTCGCGAACGTCCTCGAACGGGCGGTCATCCTCACGGAAGGCCCCGCCATCCGTGCCGCCGACCTCAAGCCGACGCTGCGCCTCGCGGCCCCCTCTCCGGAGCCTGCCGGCGAGCCCACCGAGCGCGACCGGATCAAGCAGGCCCTGGTGGCGGCGGACGGCGACAAGCACCGGGCCGCCGAGCGGCTGGGGGTGCCCTACCGGACGCTCCTGCGCAAGGTCAAGGAGCACGACCTGGAAGGCGTGCCGCGGTACCGGGAGTAGAGACGGGGAGTAGGGACGGTCCTGAATTTGTGCTACGGATCGTAACCGCAGACCTTCTTCGCAAAGAGACCGAGGAACCTCCTCCTCGATCTAAACCATCATCGAATCAACCGTTTACCGGGCCGCCTCTGCGGCTGGCACCTGGTTTGCTTTCCTAGGAAGCCGCAGTCGTTTCCCAAGGAGCTTCAATGATTCGGCCAAAGTCGGTCTCCCGCGACGCGGGTTTCACGCTGATCGAGCTTCTGACGGTCCTCCTGGTCGGCCTCATCCTCATGACCGTGGCGGCGCCGGAGCTGTTCAAGTACTACCTCCGCAGCCGGTTCGAGGGGCTCACCCGCGAGGTCTCCTACGTGATGCAGAAGGCCAAGTACCAGGCCATCGAAGAAGCTCGCAGGTTGAGCAGGTCTGCGCCGGCGGCCGGGAGATCACGGGGCTGGGCCGGACGATCGAGCTGCCGGACACCATTTCGTTCGGCGCGCCGGATGGGCAGGATGCGATCACCATGGACAGCGGCTGTTTCGTCTTCCTCACGGACGGATCGGTCCAGGAGCCGGGTTCCTTCCGGTTCGTCGACGTCCGGGGGAACTACCTGGAAATCGAGGTCCGTCCCCAGGCGACGGGCCGGGTCCAGGTGCACAAGTGGGATGACGAAGACAGCGAATGGCACAGCCGAGACAAAGGAGGGAAGTCATGGACGTGGAAGACCGGCAACATCCTTTGACCCGGCGGGCTTTGATCCGGCGAGGCGAGCAGGGCTTCTCGCTGGTCGAGGTGCTCATCGCCGCCGCCATCTTCCTGGTGGTGGCGCTGGGAATCGTGCCGCTGTTCGCCCAGGCGATCGTCAACAACCGGAGCGGCGCCGACTACACCACGGCGACGAACCTCGCCAAGTCCGAGCTTCGAGCGCCTGTACTCGCTCCCCATGATGAGCCCGGAAGCTCGAGATCACCTCCACGACGACGGTGAAGCGGCAGTACTTCTCACAGGCCCAGAAGGTGTGGGCCGACACCCTCTCGCCGAGCGACCTGCCGCAGTGGACCCGCACCGTCACCCTCCGGCAGTACGGCATCGGCGGTTTCGTCGACGTCGACCGGGACGGTGTCCTCGACGGCCCTCTGCCGCCCGGCTCGGAGTCTCACGTGCAGGTCAAGGAAATCGAGGTCCAGGTGGAGAGCGGCCGGTCGGGGGGGCCCCTGGGGTTCGGCAAACGAGTCACCTTGCGCATTCTGAAAGCTTATTGAGGAGCTGGCGATGACCTTTTCTCGCAAGATCAGCCGGGCAAGCCCGGGACAGGGCGGCTTCACCCTCGTCGAGATGTCCGTGGCCCTCGGGGTGACGGTGATCGTCATGCTCGGCATCCTCTTCCTGTTCGATTTCAACAACCGGCTGACGCGTGTGCAGACCAACGTGGCAGACATGCAGCAGTCGCTGCGCATCGCGCAGTACGACATGGTGCGCATGGCCCGCATGGCGGGCCGGGGAGGCTTGGCCGGCCCCCAGGGAGTCGTGGTCCGGCGAGACGTGGATGACGAAGCCCACGTGATCCCCGATGACGATACCTCTCCGAAGGTGCTGGAGGGTACGGACGTCCTGACGGTGCGGGGCGTGTTCTCGACTCCCATCTACCAACTCTCGTTCACCAATCCCGGCGCCTACGTGTATCCGGTCTCAGTCGGCGGCACCACCGGCAAGGCCGAGATCTGCCGGGTCTCGCCCAGCGGCTCGCTCCAAGATCTGAGCGCCATCTCGGACCGGCTCGACACCGCGGAGGCGTTGATCCTGGTGAGCCCGATCGGCGATCAGTTCTATGCCGTCGTCGAGCTCGACCCGATGAATTCGAACGACATGACCACGACCTGCCCCGCGGTGCCTGCCGGCCAGCTCCAGGGGCTCACCGTCGGGTTCAAGACCGTTACTTCCTACAGCAGCCTCGGCGCGGTCGGGGAGTTGGCGGAAGTGGCGCTCTCCAAGGTGGCGTACGTCGGCTTTCTGGAGGAGTACCGCTTCTACGTCCGGGAGGACCACGAAATCGACAACGAGGACAGCGCACTGACACCCGTGCTCTCTCGCGCCCGCTTCTTTCCCGGCACGGAGAACGTCTACGGCGGCGAGGAAGCGCTCCGCGAGGACATCGCGGATGGCATCTTCGATCTCCAGATCGCCATGGGAATCGACGTCAACGGCGACGGCAGCGTCAGCGAAAACCTCGTGGATCCGGACACGGACGAATGGCAAGGCAACTCCCTGGGTGAAGACGCCATCACCGGCGGCCTCAAGGGCATCCGGATCAGCACGCTCGCGCGGACTCAGCGGGCGGATGCCCAGTACACCGCCGAGGTCATCAACCAGATCGAGGACCATGTCTACCCGCTGGACGGTACCGATCGGATCAACGCGGAGAAAGCCCGGAGATTCCGGCGCCGGCTGATGCAAACGGTCGTCAATTTGAGGAACCTCACGACATGAGAACCAACAAGAGCCGTCCCATTCCCGGCCGTCACGCCGTCCGGACCTCCTCCCGCGAGGCCGGCAGCGCCTACGTCCTGACGCTGCTCGCCCTCCTCATCTTGACGCTCCTCGGCTTGGCCCTCGCGCTGATCACCCAGAGCGAGGCCGAGGTGGGGGCCAACGAGCGCACCATCAACCGGGTGTTCTACGGCGCCGAGGCCGGCATTACGGCGACGGTGGCGAACTACCTGTTCAACAACAGCCGCCAGGCCAACGAGTTCACCTATCTCGACCCGGTCCCGAGCGTGATGGGAACCCGCGTCAGCGTGGAGCCCATGCTGCAGATCAACTCCGGGCCGTGCAACCTGTGCGAGATCAACCAGAACACCGACTTCTACAACATCACGCACCAACTCCAGGCGCAGGCCGTCCGCTTTGGCGAGGACGGCGACGGCAACGAGGTCGTCCTCGCCCGCAAGGACATCGAGCTCATGGTGGCGATTCAGCCGATCCAGGAGAGCCTCGACCTTGAAAACTTCGACCCCTCCAGGCCTTGAATCCGATCCCGCAGGATCTTCGCCATACACCGAGGAGACCGTCATGTCACGCGAACGCCGACATCGTCCCACGCTCCACCCGCTGACACCCGCGGTGGCCTTTTTACTCCTCCTCGCCGGAACGTTCTGGACGCCGGCGTGGAGCGACGACCGCGAGCTCCTTCGCGCGTCCTCGGGCAAACCCTACGTCTTCTTCCTGCTGGATACGTCGGGCTCCATGAACGAGGAACCCGAGACGGGCAACCCCGAGGCCCTGGCAGCCGGCGACGACTCGCGCTCGAAGCTCTACCAGGCCAAGGAAGCCCTGTACGAGGTGTTGACGGACCCCTCGTTCGAGGACAAGTTCCTCTACGGCTTCTCGACGTTCAACCAGGACACCCTGCGGGCCTTGCGCAAACATTGGATCTACCGGCCCACGACGGCTCCCGTGTGGACCGGGACGACTCCGCTCAGCTTCCCGGTGAAGGACCAGGGCTATGCCTTCGGCGGCGGCACCAACAGCATTCAGTACCGGTGCACAGGCCCCACGACGGTGCCGGCAACCGGCGCCAACCTGCGGAGCCTGACCGGCTATCCACGGACGGGCGACGCCGGCGATCAGGTCTCCGGCGTCTGGCTGAAACAAAGCGGAGCCCTGGGCCGCACCTTTTACGTGGAGACGAAGATCTCCTCCGGTTCGCTGGGAGACGCGACGATCCAGGTCCAGCACACCCGCAAGCGCCTTACGACGGGTACCAACAAGTGCGGCCTCACGCCGCCCTCCTCGACCACTTTCGACACCGCCGACACCCAAACGATCACGCTGACCTATGCGCTGGTAACCGATGCCGTGCTCAACGATCAGATCAACGACAAGATCGGCGCCAACACCTGCAACGGCTTGGACCCTAATTCTGATTCGTCCTCGGACCTCTACTCGATCCCTTCAGAGATGACGGACGTCAACCTGAAATATCCGACGACTCCGAATACCGATTTCCCGGCCCTCAGAAGCTTCGACCGGGGAGACTTCCTGCCGTGGGACTGGACCCGCAACAACCGGGACGAGATCCTTGCCCGGCTGGCGCCCAACCTCCGCGACGGTGAAGCGGTCCCCGACTTCCGGGTCGCCCGGTATTTCAAAGACTTTCCCAAAGGTGACATCGGCGCCGGAACCCAGGCCCTCGAGCTTCACGATGAGGATCTGCAGCCGTTAGTTGGAGAAGGCTTCACTCCTCTCGGCTATTCGCTGGATCAGATCCGGACCTGGTACGAGAATTGGCAGGGCACCGCCAATGGAAACGACTTGAGCTGGTCCTGCCGGCGGAAATTCCTCATCGTCCTCACCGACGGCAACGAAACCTGTGACCCGCTGGCGAACAATACGACCGCCGTCGCCTGTGTCGCCGCGAAGACACTGTACGACACGGACAAGGTTACGACTTTCGTCATCGCTTTCGGCGTGGACTCGGCCTCCGCGGGCAACGTGCTGACGTGCATCGCCAGGAACGGTGGTACGACCGCGCCGGTCTACCCGGCGAACAAGGCGGACCTGATCGACAAGCTGAAGGAGGCTCTGAAAGAGGCCATCCTCGAGAGCACCCGGACGTTCGCTTCCGCGGCTGTGCCGGCCGTCCAGGCCGAGGTGCAGGACAAGATCTTCCTGACCAACTTCACGCCGATCGAGAAGAAGGCGTATTGGGACGGCCACGTCGACGCCTACCTGAAGCCTCTGCCGCTGACCGATCCACCCAACCGCCAGCCGGACGATTCCCTGGCGCGGGCCTGCGGCACGAACCGCACGAGCGAGTGCCACCTCTGGGACGCCGGAGACAAGATCCAACTCCTGGCGCCTACCGATGCCGAGGTGGACGCGGCGACGCCCAACTTCCACATCGGCAACGCCGACAACCAGAGGCGCGTCTTCTACACCAAGGCGTCGTCCGGAGACACGGTGCCTCTCGCCCGCAACCTCCTCAAGGTTCCGTCCGCGAGCGACGAAGCGGACCTGTGGGCCGGGTTCGGGCTCACCTCCGCGACCTCGGCGGCCAAGAGGACGGAGCTTCTGGGGATTCTCAGGGACACCTACCGCATCAAGTCCGCCACGGTCAAGCCGCCCGGCAAGCAACCGAAGGACATCACCTACCTGCTGGGTGACATTTTCCATTCCAACCCCATCCTGCTCAGCACGCCCGACCGTGCGCGTTACTTCACGCAGAACTTCAAGAACGACGGCAAGACCTGCGCCCAGGGGGACCGCGGCTACCGCTGTTTCGCGAACAAGCACCAGCGGCGCCGCAAGATGCTCCTGGTCGGCTCCAACGACCAGCAGCTCCACATTTTCGACGCGGGTATCTTCCGCAAAGACGGCTCCAACCTGGAGGACGGCGAGTTCGACAACGGCACGGGCTTCGAGATCTACTCCTACGTGCCACGCCCGCTGCTCAAGAACCTGAAGGCGTTGGCCGACGTCACGACGACTCCCCCGGACCCCACTGCCTTCCAGCTCTGGGGGGTGGACGGCACGCTGCAGGTCGACGACGTGTTCATCGACCCCAGCCACACCGGCACGCCCAACGCGGACGACCGGCAGTGGCGCACGATCGGAGTCGGAGGCTTGCGGGAAGGGGGTGAGTCCTACTATGCCCTGGACCTCACCCAGCCGGACACGCTCGACGCCGACGGCGTGCCCCAGCCGGACAGCGACTGGGTTCCGTCGTGCTGGAACGGCGGCTCCAGCTGCGGACCAGTGCCGTTCGGCGCGGTGCTCTGGAGCTTCACCGATACCTCGAACGAGGACAGCTTCGGCGGCTCCGATCTCGGCCAGACCTGGTCCAGTCCGAACACCGGGCTGGTACGGGTCCGGGTCGGCGTGAACACTTTCGAAGACAAGTTCGTGGCCGTCTTCGGGGGCGGCATGGACCCGGAGAACCTGAACAAACGGGGCAACTGGCTCTACATGGTCGACGTCGAGACCGGCAAGGCCATCTACAAGAAGCAGCTGGAGGGCTCCGCTCCCAGTGATCCCGCCGCCGTCGACACCGACCAGGACGGCTATCTGGACACCATCTACATCGGAACCACGGCCGGCTACCTCTACAAGGTCGACCTCAAGACTCCCGCCCTGCTCGAAGCCAACGCGGCGAGGGGCGGCCGGCTGGATATCACCAGCTCGGAGTGGGACCCGTTCAAGATTTTCGACACCGTGCAGTCCGACGGCCGCCGCGGCCCGATCTACTTCGCGCCTTCGGTCATTTTCGTGGCGCAGCTCGGCCGCTACGCCCTCGCCTTCGGCACGGGCAACCGGTTCGACCTATGGGCGAAGGACGGCATTCCCGGGCGCTTCTACGTCATCCTCGACAACGGCTTCGCGACCGGCATGACGCCCATGACCGAGTTGGACTACACGGACATCACGACGGAGCCCAACCCGGGCGCCAACTACCTGCTGCGCGCCAGCGGGGCAGGCTGGTTCCGGCAGCTCAACGACGACCAGAGGATGATCACGAAGCCCTTCACCATCGCGGGCATTTCCATCTTCACCGCCTACAACCCGCGGCCCGACGTCGTGGAGGACGGCGAGATCTGCTCCCGCGCGGGGGAGACCCGGATCTTCACCCTCTACACGACGAGCGGCGACCGGGTCGACACCAACGTCTCCATCGACGGCGATCCGCAGCCCGACTTCGTCACCAATCCCTTCGTGGAATCGAGCTCGACGAAGAACAAGCCCTGCGACGAGGTGGCGGATCCGACCTGCCTGCCCAGGTCGGTTCCGATCTGCGAAAATCGGACCGAGGTGACGCAGCGGCTGATGGAGCTCTTCCCGGACAACTGCCAGTTCGCCAACGCCACTCAGAACATCGAGACCATTCAGTCGAACAACGGCCTGGTCTGCATCGCTCCCGTTCCGATCTGCGTGGCCCGGAAGAACTGGAAGGAGAACTAGACGTGACCCAAGGAAGAAACCTGGTGCTCTGCCTGCTGGCCGGGAGCCTGTGCGTGGCGGCCGCTCCCGCCGGGGCGGACTGGCTGGTGACCCGTGAAAGCGGCAACGTGGAGACCCGCGGACCGTGGAAGGTCCAGGGGAAGAGGGTGATCTTCACCTCGACGGACGGCACCCTCTCCTCCCTGCGGCTGACGGAGGTCGACTTGGACGCCAGCCGTCAGGCGACCGTGGCGGCGGAGCAGGCCCGGCAGGAGAAGGAGACACAGCCGCCGCCGCCGCCCAAGAAGTCCGTCCGCGTGCTGACCGACAAGGATTTCCCCAAGCCCCAGCCGGCGCCGGCTGCCGAGGGAGCCGAAGGCGAGGGGCAGGCTCCGGCGGCCGGCGGCACGGCGGGAAAAGCCGCCGCAACGACCAGTAATGCCGTGCAGGTGACGAGCTGGACCCAGGGGCGCAACACGAATCTGAACCAGCTGGAGATCACCGGCATGGTTCAGAATTCCAGCCCGGACCTCGCCACCGCCGTGTCGTTGACCGTCACTCTGCTCGATGCCAGCGGAGAGGTCATTTCCAGTCAGGAGGCCTCTCTCACCACCCGTACCCTCCGGCCCGGGCAGAACACGTCCTTCCAGGCGATCTTCCCCGGGCTCATCGGCTTCAGCACGGCCAAGCTCGTGCCCAACAGCATCCCGATGCTGACCAAGGAAGCCACGCCCGAGAAGCTCGGAGACGCCCGTGGAACCGGAAGGGGACCCGGAGCCACCCTCCCCCCGCTGACGGTCAGAGATCCTGCGGGGGCTCGGGGCCGGCCGTGGACGGCGTGTAAGGAAAGAAGAGCACGGCCCGGGTCCCCCCGCCTTCACGGTCTTCCAGCCGGATCCGGCCACCGTGGAGCACCACGACACGCTGGGCCAGCGCCAGGCCCAGCCCGACTCCGCCGGGCCGGCCGGTCACGAATGGATGGAACAGCCGCTCCCGAATGTCGGGGCGGACGCCGGGGCCCCGGTCCTCGACCGTGATCTCGACTCCATCCGGCTGTTCCTGGGCACGGACGCCGATGTCGACCGGGCGCGAGCCGCCGGCCTCCCGCTCGGCCTGGACGGCATTGTGGAGCAGGTTCCGGAGGGCTCGGTCCAGGAGCTGCGGATCGCCCCGCAGGCGCCTGCCGGGCTCTGTCCCATGAACCCTGACGCTGAAGCCTTCGAGGGCAGGATCGGCCGCGGCCCGCTCCAGCAAGGGCAGAAGAGACAACTCCTGAAGGCGGGCCGTTCCCGGACGGGCAAAGGAGAGGAAGTCCTCCAGCACTCTCTGCAGGTGGTCCGCTTCCGTGCGGATCTCGCCCAGGAAGTCGGCGATCGAGCCTTCGTCGGGCCGCCTCTCGATCAGGGTCAGGTAGCCGCGCAGGGTCGCCAGGCTGTTGCGCAGCTCGTGGGCCACCCCTCCCGCGAGCTCGCCCAACTGGGCCAGGCTCTCGGAGAGGTGGGCTTCCTCGGCGTGCCGCCGGACCTCCGTCAGGTCGGCGAACAGGATGAGGTATCCACGGATGGCGCCGTCGTCGCGGCGCAGCGGATGAAGGGTCAGGCCCAGCGTACGGACGCCTTCCCCCACCTTGAGCGTAAGCTCCTGCCGTTGCAGGCTCCCACCCTGGCGAATGGCACCGTCCAGCAGGTCGAAAAGCTCGGGGAGGCCGCTCAAGGCGGCCGCCAGGGGGGTGCCGGGCGCAGGCTGGGCGATCCCCAGGAGACCTTCTCCCACGGCGTTGACGGCCAGCACCCCGCCCTCCCGGTCCAGCAGCAGGAGGCCGCTCTCCAGGCTGGCCGAGAGAGTCCGCTCGATGACGGCGATATCGTCCTCCGGCCCGCGCTCGGCCTTCGAAAGCTCCGCGAGCGCCCGCTCGAAGGTGGCGAGCAGGAATTCGACCTCGCTTTCTCCCGCGCCGGGGCCCGCGCTGCCTCCCCCCATCTGTTTCGCACGCTCCAGGAGGGTCTCATAAGGGGTCAACAGATGACGGGTGAACAGGACCACCAGCAGAACGAGCGCACCGTTGATCGAGAGCACCACCGCGGAGAGGATCCGCATCCCGCGCGTCTGCCCGGCGAGCGACCCCGCCGGCAGGTCCACGCGCACGGTCCGCCCACCCGCCAGGGGAGCGTAGCCCGCCAGAAGGTCGGACTCGGGGACGTCGCCCGTCGAGGCCAGGAGCCGGCCTTCGGAGTCGAGCAACGACACTCCGAGGGCCGCCGGGGCAAGCCTGCGCAGGTCGTCAGGAGAACCCGCGGCGATCTCCCCGGCCACGTTGCGTGCCAGGCGGGCCGCTTCCTCCTGGCGTTCGGCCGAGAGCAGGGACAGGGCGTTGCGGTAGGAGAAGAGTGTGAAAGTCGACAACACCACGAGGAGCAGCAGGGCAACCGGCAACAGGATGATGATTTCGCGCCGGAGGCCCAGGCGGCGCCAAGGCCGTGGCTCAGCGGCCGTCACGTCCGCCTTCCCAGGCGTGCTCATAAGAGCCGCGCGTACGCCTGGACGAGCGTCTCACCCGCGAACAGGGCGATCAGCCCCCCCAGCGCGAGGAAAGTGCCGAAGGGGAGCCGGGCTTTCCCTCCCGCTCCTCTCCAGGCCATCAGACCGAGCCCCACCACGGATCCCGCAAGCGCCGCGATGAACAGCGACACCAGCACCCCCTTCCAGCCCAGGAAGGCGCCAATGGCCGCCAACATCTTCGCGTCGCCCAGCCCCATCCCCTCCTCGCGCCGAACGAGGTACCAGGCGGCCCAGACGCCGAGCAAAATGGCGGCGCCCAAAAGAGCGCCCAGGGCCGCTCCCGCCATGGCCCCCCAGGGCCCGGCTTGCCAGGAACCGCCTTGCCAAAGACCGCTCCGCAGCCGCGCCCAGGGCAGGAAGGGCTGCAGGAGGATCCCCAGCACGATCGCCGGATACGTCAGGGCGTCCGGCAGGATCATGTGGTCGAAATCGATCAGGGCGAGCGTCAGCAGGAGGGCGCAGAAGAGCGCGGCCGCCGGCGCCTCGAAGGAGACGCCGAAGCGGAGGAAGCTCGCCAGGAAGAGCCCTCCCGTGGCCGCCTCCACCAGGGGGTAGCGCCAGGAGATCCGTACCCGGCAGGCACGGCAGCGGCCACCCAGCAGGAGATAGGAGAGCACCGGCACGTTGTCGGCGGCGCGGATGGCGGTACCGCACTCGGGGCAGCGGGAGCGCGGCGTCACCGTCGAGATCCCCCGCGGCAGCCGGTAGACCACGACGTTCAGGTAGCTGCCGACGATCAGGCCGAGAAGCGCGGCATAGACGGCGAGAAGGATTTCAAGAGACACGGTGCCGGGATTCTACGCGATCCGGCGCCGGCGTCCCGGCCGGCCGATCCGGAACAGCGCCACCGTTCCGAACAACAGGGCCGTAAAGGTCACGGCGGCGCCGGGAACCACCCACGGATCCCGGTACGCGAGGACCAGCCGGTGCTCGCCCGGCGGCAACTCAACACCGATCTGGCAGGCCGCGGTCGGATAGACCGGCGCCGGCTTGCCGTCGACCCGCGCCTCCCAGCCGCGGTCGAAGGTGGTGGCGAACACCAGGAAGGCGCCGTCCTCGGCCCGGTAGCGCGCCACGGTACGGCCGGCTTCGTCGACCACGCCGAGCAGGTGGGGAGGCCGCTTGTAGGTGAGCATCGAGCTCGGCTTGCCGGGCCTCACGGCCTGCTCGGCGTGGGCGACCCGCCATCTCCGGGCGCGGGCCGCGGCCAGCGCTTCCTCGTGGCTGAGGTGGAAGGTCACCCGGGGGACGAAACGATAGCGCGGCAAAACGTAGGTGTTCTCCAGCCGGTTGCGCGGGAGGGCCTTGGGGTTGTTCTCGGCCGCCTTCTGCTCGGCTTCCGAAAGCCGGCGCAGGATGGTGCCCACGTTCCAGACGCCGAGGTAGCGGTAGGCCAGCTGCGGTTTTGGAATCTCGACGGAGAGGATGTTCTCCGCCTTGCGCCCCCAACCGGTGAGCATCATCTCGAAGTCGGCGTCGAAGGCGTAGGGAACGTTCCACGTCAGTCCCGCGTAAGGGGTCAGGTTCGCCACGAAAGTCCGGGACGTCCGGGTGCGCGGATCGCCACCGCGCCAGATCAGCTCGCGGGCTCCGGACGGAGCGTATTCGGAAAAGATCCGATTCCGGATCGGCTGCAGCGCGGTGAAGAGAGGCGGTGGATCGCTGTAGACCGAAGACGGCAGCGTCCGGAGCAGGCCATGCCCGTAGTGCCAGAGGTCGGCAGCCAGCAGGAGGAGGGCCAACGCCTCGAGCAGGCGCCGAGGCGGGCGCCGCCAGCGGCAGAGGATCAGCAGAAAGGTCACCGCCGCCGCGGTCGCCAGGGCGACCCAGCTCTCCAGGAAGAGATAGTACAAAGCGTTGGTGCGGGCCTGCGGAGAGATGTTGGGAGCGCTGTGGGAGTAGATGAACCAGGCGGCGGCGCGCGGCTCCACCAGGAAGAGCACGACCAGCACCACGGCGGTCACCAGCACCACCAGAGCCAGGGCCAGGGGCAGATCCGTCGCGTCCCGGCGGCCGGCGTCCCGGTCGTCGAGCATCTTCTGCCACCCCAGGACCCCGGCGAAGACCAGGGCTAAAACGGTGAGCAGGATGAACTTCTCTGGAAAGCGCAGCACGGCCAGCACGGGAATTGCCTTGCGCAGGGCCTCGTACAGTGGGTTGTAGCGTCCGAGCGCCAGAAAGATTCCGCCCGCGACGCAGAGGATCCACGCGGCACGCCGGGGAATTCGCCAGCGCAGCAGGGCCGCCAGCCCCAGCACCGCCAGCAGGAGGCCCGGGTAGAGCGATTCGATATAGGGGTAGTCGCGGTCGTTGAGCTTCCAGCCCAGGAACAGGCCGTTTTCAATACGCACCGGGTCGCCAAAGAAGCGGGGGAAGATCACCTCCACGAGGCGCTCGGGCGGCATCGACCACATCGTCGCGACGTCGGCGGGCACGTCCTTGCGCGGCGAGTCCGCGATCCGGCCCAGGGTGGGAAGCAGCTGGACCGCCGAAAGCGCCACGGCGAACGCCACGGGCACCACCACCCGGAACGCCGCGCCCGGCCGGCGGCCGGCCGCGGACGCGGCCAGGGCCAGCAGGGCCAGGCCGCTGATCACGACGGTCGAGGGCTCGCCGTTCAGGAGCTGCAGGCCGAGCGCACCTCCGGAGAGCAGGGCAGGCCGCCACCAGAGCCGGGGCTCCGGTGTCCGCAAGGCTTCATCCCCCCAGAAGATCACCCAGGGGAACCAGGCCATGCTGCCGAACAGGGTGAAGGCGCTCAGCAGGGAGAGAAAGGACGCGCAACCGGTGTAGCCCACGGCGGCCAACGCCGCCGCCGGCCGGCCGCAGCCGAAATGCCGCGCCAGGAGCCAGGCGCCCGCGAAGGCGACGATCCCGTGGAAAACCACCATGAGGTTGAGCGAGTACGAGGGAGAGACCAGGAAGACCAGCCAGCTCGGAGGGTAGAAGGCGCCGTAGCTCGGGTTCGACAGGATCGGCTGGCCACCATGCACCCAGGGGTTCCAGACGGGCAATCCATGGGACGCGAGCCCCCGGAAGGCGGCCCTCAGGGGAAGGTGGAAGACCGAAATGTCACGGTTGGCCATCGCCAACGAAGGCGACAGCAGGCGGGAGAAGAGACACAGGAGCCAGCCCCCCCCGAGAAGGGCTGGCGCGGCAAACGAGGTCCAGCGGCGCATTCGATGCGAATTCTATCTCTGCGGCCACCGAACGAAGAAGCCATCCGCCCAGAGGATGTCCTGGTCGTAATCGGTCGGCTCGAAAGAGCCCGACTCGTACTCGCCCGAGACGATGCTCTTGTCCCGGCCACCGCTGCCGATGGCCATCACGTGCTGCGATTGCGCCGCGCTCGTGACGTTCAGCCAGTACTGGTAGTCGAAACGCCAGCCGTCCCGTTCCGGGATGTGCTCGATGTACTGCGGAACGAGGGCGCTCCGCAAGCTCGTGAGGTCGATCTCCTCGTAGTCCTCCAGGTTGATCGTCGACTCGGCGCCGGCCGCGGCCGCTCCGACCTGGTCGGAAAGCCACGAGAACATGGCGGTGCCGGTGATCCGCATGTCTGCCAGGGTCCGCTTCTGCTTGGCCTTCTGCATGGCGTCGAGCAGGTTGGGGATCAGCACCGACGCCAGGATGCCAATGATGGCGATGACGATCAATAGCTCGATCAGGGTAAAGCCGTGCTGCGCGCGCCGGTGTATGAGCTTCATGCTCGGGGCCCTCCTCAAGGTCGCAGAAGGTTTAGGGCAAGGCACATGCCAGATCGGCTTGCCCCGCAAACCATTGAAAACAATTGTACTTTGTCGCTTGGCTATAGCTCTTCCTGACAAAGAACGTCAACTCTTGGCCACCGGATGTCACCGGCTCTTCGAGTTGGCATAGGCGGCAACAATCCGGCCCATTCTTTGCGCCCCGCGGTCGATCTCGGCCAGCGGGATTCGCTCGTCGGGCCCATGAATGCCGCGGGAATCGGCCGGCCCCAGCTTGAAGGGCGAAACGCCGTAGGCCGGGATCCCCCGCTCCCGGAAATAGCGGGAGTCGGTGAAGCCCGGAATGAACGTCGGGATCACCGGGCCTTCCGAGCCAAGGCCGCTCGCGAGGGCGCTCCACAGCCGGCCGGAGGCCGGGGAGGGCGTGGCGGGCGGCGAGGTCACCAGTACCTTGACCGCGACCCCGGGGCCGAGCCGGCGCTTGACCTCGGCAAGAAAAGCCGCCGAGTCGGTGTCCGGCAGGAGCCGGATGTCGAGCCGCGCCCAGGCCCGTTCGGGGATGACGTTGATCCGGTCCCCGCCGCGCAGGACCGTGACCTGCACGGTGTCGATGAACAGGTTCGCCATGCCCGGCATCAGGAACTCCTTGGGACCCTTCTCCGTGATGACGGCGTCGATGTTGGAGAAGATCCGGCGCCAGAGCGCGTTCTGGTGCGGCGCCAAGGCCTTGCAGAAGGCCCGGACCGGCGGCGAAACCCGCCACTTCGGAGGGGGTGCCAGCAGGCGGGCAAGCCCCTGGACGAGTTGGTGGTTGGCACTGTCCGGGTTGAGCCCCGAGCCGTGCCCACCCCGGCCCGACGTGGACACCTCGAGCCAGAGGGGGCGCTTTTGAGCCACTTCGACCCCCCACCAGCTGACCTTCCCTTGGGGGCTCACCTGGCTGCGCCCTCCCTCGCCGATCACCCCCTCGACTCCCCGGAAGAGCTCAGGGTGCTTGGCCAGGAGCCAGGCTGTGCCCTCGCCGCCTCCGCTCTCCTCGTCCGCCACCGCCAGCAGGATGACGTCCCGGTCGAGCATGGCCCGCCGGCGCTTGAGGTCAACTACCGCGGCGAGTTGAACGATACCCAGGCTTTTGTCGTCCAGAGCGCCACGGCCCCACAGGTAGCCGTCGCGCACCTGCCCCGCGAAGGCCGGCACGGTCCAGCCGGGACCGGCGGGCACGACGTCGACGTGGTGCAGCAGCAGGACGGCCCGCCCGCCGCTGCGCGGGGAGGACAGCCGGGCGTACAGGCTGACCCGGCCCTTCGGAGAAGTGAGGGTCTGCGAGGAGATCCCCTCTTTCCGGAGGATGGCGGCCAGGAAAGCCGCGCCTCGCCCCTCCTGCCCCGGCGGGTTCGACGTGTCGATGCGGAGATATTGCTGGAGCCATCCGGCCGTTTCGGACAAGGCGGGAGCTTCCCGGCGCGGGCACGGGCAGCAGCAGGGCCAGGACGAAGGTGCAGAGGATCAGGCGGCGCAGGTGCATCGAGCTCTATCTACCCTCAAGAACGACAAAAAGGGGGCCGCCATGGATCGCGGCCCCCTGGGGGGAACTACAGCTTGCTTCGGTGATCAGGAACCGGTGCCCGGCTTCTCGGGCCAGCTCACGAAGAAGCCGTCAGCCCAGACGATGTCCTGGTCGTAGTCGGTCGGCTCGAACGGGCCCACCGTGTAAGAATCGCAAGCGCAGGTGTCACGGCCGCCGGAGGCGATCGCCATGACCTGCTTGTCGAGAACGCTGGTGCCCATCTTCAGCCAGTAGGCGAAGTCATGCTTCCAGCCGTCCTTCACCGGAACGGACTGGAGGTACTGCGGGACCAGCGCGGTGAGCAGAGCGCCACCCGTGCTCGAGTCACCGTAGTCGTCGGCCAGGTTGACCTGGTTCGCGCCGGCGGCGGCGGCACCGACCTGGTCGGTCAGCCACGAGAACATGGCCGTGCCGGTGTTGCGGACGTCGGCGACCGTCCTCTTCTGCTTGGCCTTCTGGAGCGCGTCCAGGAAGTTCGGAATCAACAGCGCGGCGATGATGCCGATGATCGCGACCACGATCAGCAGCTCGATGAGCGTGAAGCCCTTCTGCCGGTTACGGATTTTCATCAACATTTTGGGTCTCCTCCCCTGGTTACCTCTTTGCCTACGGGCTATCCGCGAGGCGTGTCGAAAGCTTGATATAGCAGGGTCGATGCCAGGGGTTCATCAACCGTAAGTCCTTTGTTTTCTTCAGCTTCAAATCCGGGGACGACAAATTTTGACACCGCTGTCTAGCACTAAGTGTCAGACACCAGCCGCCGCACCAGCTCGCTGTACAGCTTGACGCCGTCCACGAAGGCGGGCACGGCGAAACGCTCGTTGGCCTTGTCCACCGCGAGGGTGTCGGTGTTCATGATCAGGAAGGGCGAGAAGCCGTAGGAGGGCACTCCCTGCGTGCGGAAGAAGCGGGAGTCCGTCGCCGTCCAGGCCAGGAAATAGGGTCCGGCCGGCACGCCGGGATACTGGTCGGCGAGCAGCTCCTCGATCTCCTTCAGCACGGGGTGGTCGAGCGGGCTGCCGCCGTTCGCCGCCGGCGGCACGTCGAGCTGCGCCGTCAGGCCGAAGAGCATCCAGTCCGGCACCAGCTCCCGGCGTACGGTCTCGAGGTTCGCGCCAGGAAGGAGTTGGAGCTTGATGATCATCTCGTAGCCGCCCCCCTCGGCCTCGGTCACCGGGAACGGCACGGCCTCGTTGCGGAACATGGACTGGACGTAGCGCGGCAGCTTGCGGAACGCGGCGATGTCAGCCAGAACCTTCTCGGGATGCTCCAGCAGGTCGCGCAGGTCGTCGCGGTCGCGGGTCTGGCCGTACGTCTCCAGCACGGTCCGGACCTCTGGAGTGATCCGCAGGTCGGTCTCCGTGGGCCCCCTGTCGCGTAAAGTCTTTTTCAGCTCCAGGAGCTGCTCCCGGCTGCTGCCACAGACGATCAGGTCCACGTAACGCTTCTGAGCGAACTCCGTACCCCAGAACTTGATCTCTTCGCGCGAGCGGGCCTCGACGACCCCACCCTCCGTCAACACGGCCCAGAAGCCGCGGACCTTGCCGGGCTGGAGCTGGATCAGGTGGCGCACTCCCAGGCGGCTCCCCTGTTCCTCGCTACTCGTGCCCAGGAAGAGGACCGACCGTTTGAGGGGCACGCCGCTCTTCTTGAGGTCGATCATCGCCAGCATTTGCGCGATGGCGACGCTCTTCATGTCGAACACGCCGCGGCCGTAGATCCAGGGCATCTCGATCTTCGCCTCGAAGGGTGGAAAGAACCAGTCCTTGGGCTCCACCGCCGAGACGTCGATGTGGTTGTGCAGCACCAGGGGGTGGGGGTCCTCGCCGTCCAGCCAGGCGTAGAGGTTCGCTTTCTTCCGGGCCGACCTGCTCGATGCGGGTGGGGATTCCGGCCGCCTCGAACTGCCGGGCCAGGAACCGGGCTCCCGCGATCTCGTCGCCGGTCGCCTCGCTGGTGTCGATCCGTACGTAATCCTGAAGCAGCTTGACCTCGGGCAGGCTCGGGTAGTCGTAGTGCAGCCACTGCTCGGTGGCGCGGGCCTTGAGCGGCCGGCTGAGGTAATAAACCGCTGCCCAGGTGGCTCCCGCCACCAGCACGAGGCTGCCGTACAAGGCGATCCGCGCCGCTCGCCGGCGCCGGCGTTCAAGAACTTGAAGGCTCATGGGACCGGTGATGATAAACGACTTTCTCAGTTGTGTATGCTTCGCCCGCCACGATGAAGATCCTGCGAAGGCGATCATGAACAAGGTTCCGTTCCGGCTCCTGCTGCTCCTGGCCGGCCTCACGGCCTGCCTGCGCTACCTCCTGGCCGAGACCGCGCGGCTGCGGGGAGACCTCGGTTTTCCCCTGGACGACAGCTGGATCCACCTTCAGTTCGCGCGCAACCTGGCGCACGGCTTCGGGCTCTCCTACAACCCCGGCGACCTGGTCACCGGCTCCACCGCGCCGTTGTGGACGGCGCTCCTCGCCGTCCTCTTCGTCCTGCCGGGCAGCGTGGTGGTCTGGACCAAGGCGCTGGGCGTCGTCCTCTATCTCGCCGGCATCGACGCCACCTGGCGCCTGGCCCGGGAGCTCGGCCTCCCGCGCGGCCTCTCGGCCCTGGCCGCGGCCCTCACCCTGGCGACGGCGCTGGCTCGTCTGGTCCGCCCTGTCGGGCATGGAGATCCCCCTCTTCATCCTGCTTTCCTTGTGGGGAATGGTCCTGCACATCCGAGAGCTTCGCGATTCGCGCGAGCACCCGGCCCGCCCGCCGCTTTCCCTGGGCGTGCTGCGCCGTCGCCGTGCTGGCCCGGCCGGAAGGGCTCCTGCTTCTGCTGCTGGCCGTGATCGACCGAGTCCTCTCACCGGGCCGCAAGGCCGGCCTGGCGAACCCTGTTCGCGGGGGCCGCGCTCGCCGCGTGCGCCCTGGCGGGCACCTTCTTCTTCTACGCGTGGGCGGGCGGCTCCGTACTCCCCACCACCTACGCGGCCAAGGGCGGCGGTGAGATCCGCCACCTGCTGCCGGACTTCCGGTACCTGGCCAACGTGCTCAACCTGTTCTTCCGGGCCCAGCCCTGGACGGTCCTGTTGGCCGGCGCGGGCGCCGTCGCTCTCGTGGCCCGGCTCGGTGCTCCTGATCGGAGGCAGGGGAGCCAGGGGTTACTGCCGGCCCTGTGGCTCTTCGGCCTGCCGCTCGCCTACTCGCTGCTCACCCCCGGCCCCACGAAAATGCTGGGCAACTTCGGCCGCTACTACTTCCCGCTCTTCCCGGTGCTCGCCGTCCTCGGGATGCTGGGCCTGGAGTCCGCCTGGTCCGCCGTCTCATCGCGCCTGCCTATCGCCGCGCGGGCGGTGCTGGGGATCGCCGGCGCCACCGTGCTCCTCGCCCCCACGCTCTTCAGCTTCGTCCAGGGGGAGCGGCTCTACGTTCAGAACGTCGCCAACGTCGAGGAGAGCGACGTGGCCATCGCCCGCTGGCTGGCGCCCCGCCTGCCTCCCGAGGCCTCGCTCGCGGTCAACGACATCGGGGCCATCAAGTACCTCCTGCCCAACCGGGTGATCGACCTCGCGAGCATCGCGACCCCCGAGATCGGCCGCGAGGTCGCGGGCGCCATGGCCGCCGGAACGCCCTGGACCGAGGCCCTCCTCGCCTCCATGGCCCGCCGCCGGCCGGACTACGTGGTGGTCTTTCCGTCCTGGTTTCCCAGCCTTGCCCGGGACCCCCGGTTCCGTGCCGTCTACGTGCTTCCGATTCCCCAGAACATCACCATGGGCGGCGACGAGATCGTGGTCTACGAAACGCCCTGGACCCGGCACCGCCTGCGGTAGCCGCCGAAGTGGATACAATGCCGCCCCGGAGAGACCAAAGCCCGTGAACGTACCCATTCTCGACCTCGGCCGCGTCCGCCACCGTATCGCCCCGGAGCTCGACGCGCGCTGGCAGCGCATCCTCGACCAGTCCTCCTTCATCCTCGGCCCCGAGGTCAAGGAATTCGAAGCCGCCTTCGCCGCCTACGTGGGCGCCGAAGCCTGCGCCGGGCTCGCCAACGGCACCGATGCCCTCATCCTCGGCCTGCGCGCCCTCGGCCTCCAGCCCGGCGACGAGGTGATCGTCCCCGCCTTCAGCTTCTTCGCCACCGCCGAGGCCGTGGCCCTGCTGGGCGGCAAGGTCGTCTTCGCGGACGTCGATCCCGTGACCCTGAACCTCGATCCTGCCGACGCCGAGGCCCGCGTGACGAACCGCACGGTGGGCATCATCGGCGTCCATCTCTATGGCCGTCCCTTCGACGTCGACGCCCTGCTCGGCCTCTGCGGCAAGCGCGGCCTCTGGCTGCTCGAAGACGCCGCCCAGGCCCACGGCGCCGAGTGGAAAGGGCGCCGCGTGGGTGCCTTCGGCCAGCTCGCCGCCTGGAGCTTCTACCCCACCAAGAACCTCGGCTGCTTCGGCGACGGCGGCGCCGTCACCGGCAACGACCGTGCCCTCGTGGAGAAGGTCCGCAGCCTCGGCAACCATGGGCAGAGCGTGCGCTACACCCACCTGGAGATCGGCACCAACAGCCGCCTCGACAGCCTCCAGGCCGCCGTGCTCAACTGCCGCCTCGCCCTGCTCGACCTGGACAACGCCCGCCGCGGCGAGATCGCCTGCCGCTACCACGGGGCCTTCTCCGGCCTGGGCGACCTCCGGCTCATCCCCGACCCGCCCGGGGTGCGCACGGTCTTCCACCAGTTCACCGTCCGCACCTCCCGGCGCGACGAGCTGATGGCCCACTTGAAAGAGCGCGGCATCGCCTCCGCCGTCCACTACCCCTCGCCGCTCCACCACCAGCCGGCCATGAAGGGCTTGGCCGACGTCCGCGAGGGAGACCTTCCCGTCGCCACCGCCGCCGCCCTGGAAGTCCTCTGCCTTCCCGTCTTCCCCGAGCTCACCGGCGAGGAAGTCGAGGCGGTCGCGGCGGCGGTGCGGGGGTTCTTCGGAGCCTGATGCCCGCGATGCCGGGGAAGGCCACGGTCCACCTCGTAGACGCGAGCCCGTACATCTTCCGGGCTCACTTCTCGCTGCCCTCGAGCATCAAGACGCCCGGGGGCCAGCCCGCCGCGGCCTCCTACGGCTTCACCTCGTTCCTCCTCAAGCTCATCGCGGACGAAAAGCCCACCCACCTGGGCGTGGCCTTCGACCGCAACCTCAACTCGAGCTTCCGCAACGACGTCTACCCGGCCTACAAGCAGCAGCGCGAGCAGCCGCCCCCCGAGCTCGAGGCCCAGATCGACACCTGTCTGGAGATCGCGGCCGCCTTGGGCGCCGCCACCTTCATCGACGAGCGCTACGAGGCGGACGACCTCATCGCCACCCTCTGGGCCGGCCTGGAAAAGGAGGGGTGCTCCGCCGTCATCGTCACCTCCGACAAGGACCTCTCCCAACTCGCCGGCGACCGGGTGACCGTCTTCGACTTCGCCAAGGGAATTCGCTACACGCCCGCGACCGTGCTCGAAAAATTCGGCGTGCGCCCCGACCAGATCACCGACTTCCTCGGCCTGGCCGGCGACACCGTGGACAACATCCCCGGGATCAAGGGGATCGGCGCCAAGTCGGCCGCCGAGCTCCTCTCCCGCTTCGGCCACCTGGAAGAGCTCTACGGGCGGCTGGCCGAGGTTCTCCGGATGCCGTCGCTCCGCGGCGCCAAGTCGCTCCACGCCAAGCTCGCCGCCGGCCGCGAGACCGCCTTCCTCTCCCGCCGGCTGGCCACCGTGGCGTTTGACGCGCCGGGCGTCCATGGCACCCTCGAGAGCCTGGAGCTGCGCGCTCCGGACTCCGGCCGCGTGGAGGCTCTTTTCGGACGCCTGGGATTCAACAGGATCCGGGAACGGGTGCCGGCGGCCTCACCCTGACCCCTCACCTGCCACCCTCGGATCAGTCCTGGTTCCCTTCCCGCAGGCGCATCTCCATCCTCTGGGCGCCGGCCTCCTGAAAGAACTTGACGTTGCCCACACCCGCCACCATGTACGTGTAGTTTTTGAAGATGAGCGGGCCGCGGCTGCCCGAGCAGCTCACCTTGTAGGCATCCTCGTAGGTCTTCTCCGGCAGGATCGCGGGCTCCTGAGCCTCGACCCGGCAGGTGACGTTGATCTTCGCCATGTCGGTCTGCCAGGACTGGCCCACCTTCAGGGGAATCGGCAGCAGGAGGTACTCCACCGGCTTCCCCTCCACGTACCGCACCTCGTGCAGGCCGTCCTCCGCCATCCTCTGGTAGATGACCTCGGGCTCCCAGCCCGGCATGCCGGTGACCACCAGCATCACCCGGAAGTACTCATGCCCGTTGATTTTTTTCGTGCCGTCGATCCTCTGGATGGCCTCGGCCCGCTGCACGTTGCCGATGCCGCCGAGGCCGGTGACGTATTCGACGTCATAGACCAGTCTCGTGCCGTCTTTGAGCGGCATGAAATCGCTGTCCCTGCCCCGGCAGCCCAGCATCATCAGGGCGGCAATCCAGGGCGCTGCACACTTGGCGAATCTCATCAAGGCACTCCCTAAGCTTGGCTCCAGTGGGGTGCCGGCAAATCCAAGCTTTGCTGATCGATATAAATTTCAAACTTACTACGCAAAGCGGATGCCGTCAACGGAAGGAGGCGGCCATTCTACTCTTCCGGAGGGGCCATCCCAATGCTTTCCCGGGCCGCGCCCCGCGCCACCGGGGCCGGAGATCCCCGACAACGCCCAGAAGGCGCTCAACGGCCTCAAGAAGCTCCTTCCCTTCAAGAGCTGCCGCTGGGCGATTCAGGGGGCGATCGGCCTTCGCAATCCCGACGTAGCCGACGGGCCGATCGTGCGGGTGGGGGGGGATTGGGGCGTAGTACGTTAAGACAGGCATAGCCATCGATCCCGGCGCGGCGGGACAGAGACCGCCGAGGCAGAAGGTGACCCGGCGGCTCTCAGCAATCTTGGCTAAGGCCCGATGGGACCGCAGGGCTCCCTGCAACCGAACGTCGAGACGCCGTTCACCTTGTATCCGCCGTTCCATGGATAGCAGGCTGGAGTGGTGAATTGGCAGACCAGGGTGGGGCCGCCGCAAAAATCCTGAGCTTCAGGAAGAACCTGTGCCCTGTAGCTCGCCATGGCTTCCGAGCAGGTGGGAGCCCAAAAGAACCAGTTTGAGGTTGTGTATCCGCCGTTGTCGCAGCACAACAAGGCGTGGGCGGGCTCCGGTGCCGAAAAAGCCGCCGCGCAGGCCAGCACGGCGACAAGCAAGAGCCCCAGCAAAGCGGTTCTCTTCATGCTCTGTCTCCTTATGAGAGTGTTTCGTCCATCAATGAAGGTGCGGGACCTCGCCCCAAGTGAGCCGAGGCGACGAAGCCGGCGGACCGAGCGTGCGGGTGAGGCGGATTGGGCGTGACCTGAGCCCGGAGGGCGTCCTACTCGTAGCCCAGGGTGCAACCCTGGGAAAAACGGAGCCGCCTCAGCCCCCCACACCTCCGTCTCATGGAGATGGAGGCGGCCCCACCACCCCGGGTTGCACCCGGGGCTATGGGTAGGACGCCCTACCGGGCTCGCGTCGACCTGCGTAGTTTGGCTTTCCTACAAAGCAAGAGTCCCGCCGGTCGAGGCCCGGGGAAAACCTGCGAAGTCTTGGTCCTTCATGGCCCCCTCGCGCGGAAGAGCCGCGAGGCTCTCCGCTAAGGCCGCCGCGGGTTTTGAGCCCCCCGCGGCAAGGCGTTCGGGCGAGCCACAGATGCAAGCTCAATGCCCGAGAGAGGACCGTTGAGGAAGGGTTGTTACGGGGCCGTCACCCAGCGGGCCGCCGTTCGGGTTACACTTGCACTTGTCCTTTACCGCAGCCCTTGTCCGCCGTTCCGGCTGAAGCTTTGATCCTGGAGGGATTCACCTCATGCGCCTTGTCTCGCGCCTTACGCTCGTCCTCCTGGCTGTGCTCGGTCTTTGCCTGCCGGCCTCTCGTCCGGCTTTCGCGACCAACACGCCACAGACTCTGCCCTTCTCTCAGGATTGGACCAACATCGGCCTCATCACCGCCGATGACAACTGGTCTGGGGTGCCGGGGATCGAGGGGTTCCGGGGTGACGCGCTGACCGGTGCCACCGGCGCCAATCCCCAGACCCTTCTGGCCTCTGACACTCCCGGTGTGCTGGACGTCAACGCGAATCAGACGGCCCCGAATACGTTCACCACCGGCGGCGTCACCGAGTTCCACATCGCCAATCCTGTCGCCGCGCTCGCCGGCAGCGGTACCGCCGACGCGCCCTACATCAAGCTCTACCTCAACACCACGGGCCAAACGGGGATCACGGTCTCCTACAACCTGCGTGACATCGACGGCTCGATCGACGATGCCGTTCAGCAGGTCGCGTTGCACTTCCGGGTGGGAGGCGCGGGCAACTTCACCGACGTGCCCGCCGCCTACGTGGCCGACGCCAGCAGCGCCAACCTGGCGACCTTGGTGACCCCCGTTTGCGTCGTGCTGCCGGCAGCGGCCAACAACCAGCCGCTGGTCGAAGTGCGCGTGATGACCACCAACGCCGCCGGCAACGACGAGTGGATCGGTGTGGACGACATCGTCGTCAACACCGCCGGCTGCGGAGGCCCCCCCACGACCACGCTCAACGTCGGCGACGTCATCATGGCCGAAGGAGACCCGCCGGGCACGACCACCTTCACCTTCGCGGTCACCCTCACCACCCCAGCCGGCGCCGGCGGCGTGACCTTCGACATCGCCACGACCGACGGCACGGCCCAGGATGACAATCCGGCCACCGAGGACAACGACTACGTGGCCCAGAGCCTCACCGGCCAGTCCATCCCCATGGGATCGATGGGACCGTACAACTTCAGCGTGACGGTCAACCGCGATCTGGTCGCCGAGACCAACGAGACCTTCTTCGTCAACGTCTCCAACGTCGTGGGGGCCACCGCGGGCGCTACCCCGGGGATGGGCACGATCAGCAATGACGACGTCGTGGTGGCCTTCATCCACGACGTCCAGGGGAACGGCGCGGCGACCCCCATTCCGGGCTCCACGGTGTCGGTCGAGGGCGTCGTCATCGGCAATTACCAGGGCGCCAACAAGCTGTCGGGCTTCTTCCTCCAGGAAGAGGACGCCGACGCCGACGCCGATCCGGCCACCTCGGAAGGAATCTTCGTCTTCTGCAGCTCCTGCCCCACGCCGGTCGCCGAAGGGCAGCGGGTGCGGGCCACGGGCGCCGTCTCGGAGTTCAACAACATGACCGAGATCACGGCCTCGACGGCGGGCTCGGTGGTGGTCACCAACGCCGGCAACAACCTCGCGCTGGTGACGCCGTCGCCGGTCGACCTGCCCATCGTGGGCGTGGTCGACGACTTCTATGAGGCGCGCGAGGGGATGAAGGTGACCTTCATCGACACGCTCACCGTTTCCGAGTACTTCGAGCTGGCGCGCTTCGGCCACCTCGAGCTGTTCGAAGGCGGCCGCCCCCGGCAGTTCACCGAATTCAACACGCCGAGCGTTGCGGGGTACGCCGCTCACCTGGCCAGCCTGGACCGGCGGCGGGTCGTCCTCGACGACGACAACAACAACCAGAACGCGTCGTTGACGCCGTTCCAGGTGGACGGCATGCAGCTCATCTTCCATCCCCAGGCCAACGGTGGTTTCTCGGTGGGCACCCAGGGGATCGACTTCTTCCGCGGCGGCGACCTGGTCAACGGCCTGACGGGAGTCCTCCACTGGTCCTTCCCGGGCGTGGCCCCCGACACCTGGCGCATCCGCCCCACGGCCGCGAACCCGGCGGCCTTCACCGTCGCCAACCCGCGCCCGGCCACGCCGCCGAACGTGGGCGGCGCCATCAAGGTGGTGGGGATGAACCTCCTCAACTACTTCACCACCATCGACACCACGGCCAGCAGCAGCACCGGCCCCTGCGCCCCGGGCGGCACCCTCGACTGCCGCGGCGCGGACAGCAACGCCGAGCTCATCCGCCAGCGTGAGCGGGCGTCGATCGTCATCTGCACCTTGAACGCCGACGTCTTCGGCTTCGCGGAGCTCGAGAACACCACGGCGAGCGCTTCCATCACCGATCTGCTGGGGGCGGTCAACACCCGCTGCGGCGGCATCCACCCCTACACCTTCGTCAACACCGGCGGCACGCTGGGGACGGACGCCATCCGGGTGCAGCAGATCTACCGCACCGGCATCGTCTCGCCCGTCGGCTCGCCGTTCTCTGACCTCGATCCCATCCACAGTCGGCCGCCGACGGCCCAGACCTTCGACGTCGTCGACGCCACCAACCCGGCCTTCGGCCAGCGCTTCACCGTGGTCGTCAACCACCTCAAGTCGAAGGGGTCGAGCGCCGGCCTGCCGGGTGACGCCGACGCCGGAGACGGCGCCGGGTTCTCCAATGCCACCCGGACGGCCCAGGCCGCGCGCCTGCTCACCTGGATCAACGGCACGGTCGTGCCGGCGGCGGGCGACCCGGACGTCATCCTGCTCGGCGACTTCAACGCCTACGCCAAGGAAGACCCGATCACCACGCTCCAGGCCGGCGGCTACAACGACCTCGAGACCACCTTCCACGGCGCCAACGCCTACTCCTACCTGTTCGACGGCCAGCTGGGGCACCTCGACTACGGCCTGGCCAGCGCCTCGCTGCTGCCGCAGGTCACCGGCGCCGACGCTTGGCACATCAACGCCGACGAGGCGGATCTCTTCGACTACAACGACGAGGTGCGCGACAGCCCCGGCGAGGCGGCCTTCGAGGAGAAGCCGGACGGCTCGGCCCTCATGCTGCCGCGCGTCCTCTTCCAGCCGGCCTCGCCCTACCGCGCCTCCGACCACGACCCGGTCGTCGTGGGCCTCTTCGCGACGGCCGATCTCGCGATCACCAAGACCGATTCGCCCGATCCGGTGACGGCGGGGAGCACCCTGGCCTATACGATCACGGTGACCAACAACGGTCCGGACGCGGCGGCCTCCGCCTCCTGGAGCGACACCCTGCCGGTGGGGACGACGTTCGCCTCGCTCCCCGCCGTGGCCGGCTGGACCTGCACGACCGGCGCTACGGTCTCCTGCTCCAACCCCTCGTTCGGGGTGGGGAGCGCGGTCTTCACCCTGACGGTGAACGTCAGCCCCTCGGTGGCTGCCGGCTCGGTGCTCTCCAACACGGCCACGGTGACCGCCGCCACGGGCGACGGCACCCCCGGCAACAACAGCGCCACGGCGACCACGACGGTCGTGGCCATGGCGAATCTCTCGGTGACCAAGACGGGCACCCCTGACCCGGTGACGGCGGGCACGAACCTGACCTACACCATCACGGTCACCAACGCCGGCCCGAGCGACGCGGCTTCCGCCTCCTGGAGCGACACGCTGCCGGCGGGGACGACGTTCGTCTCGCTCCCGGCGGTGGCGGGCTGGTCGTGCACCACCGGCGCCACGGTCTCCTGCTCCAACCCGTCGTTCGGAGTGGGCAGCGCGGTCTTCACGCTGACGGTGGCGGTGGCTCCGGGTACGGCCGCCGGCACGGTGCTCTCCAATACGGCGACCGTCTCTTCGGCCACCGCCGACCCGAGCCCGGGCAACGAGAGCGCCACGGCGACGACCACGGTCGGCGCGTCCGCGGACCTGTCGGTGACCAAGACGGACAGTCCCGACCCGGTGACGGCGGGGACGAACCTGACCTACACGATCACCGTCACCAACGCCGGCCCGAGCAACGCGGCGACCGTGTCCCTGTCCGACACCCTGCCCGCCGGCACCACGTTCGTTTCGCTGCCGGCGGTGGCCGGTTGGACGTGCACCACCGGCGCCACGGTCGCCTGCTCCAACCCATCGTTTGGAGTGGGCAGCGCGGTCTTCACTCTGACCGTGGCGGTCGCTCCCGGCACGTCGACCGGCACCGTGATCTCCAACACGGCCACGGCCTCCTCGGCCACCACCGATCCCACCCCGGGCAACAACAGCGGCACGGCCACCACCACCGTGGGCACCGGCAGCGCCGACCTGTCGGTCACCAAGACCGACGCCTTCGACCCGACGGTGGGGGGGATCAACCTCACCTACACCCTCACGGTGACCAACGCCGGCCCCAGCAACGCCACGACCGCCAGCCTCTCCGACACGTTGCCGGCGGGGACGACGTTCGTGTCGCTGGCGTCTCCGGGCGGCTGGTCGTGCACCACCCCGGCGGTCGGATCGGGCGGCACGGTGTCCTGCTCGTTCGCCAGCCTGCCCATCGGCAGCTCGGTGTTCACGCTGACGGTGGCGTTGGCCCCAACCACCACGGGCGTGATCAGCAACACGGCGACGGTGTCCTCGGCCACCACCGATCCCAACCCGGCCAACGACAGCGACACCGAGACCACCACCGTGGGCTCCGCGGCGGATCTCTCGGTGACCAAGGTGGACACCCCGGACCCGGTGACGGCGGGGACCAACCTCACCTACACCATCACGGCCAACAACGCCGGCCCGAGCAACGCCCCCTCGGCGAGCCTCACGGACACGCTGCCGGCGGGGACGACGTTCGTATCGCTGTCGTCCGCGGCCGGCTGGTCGTGTACCACCCCGGCGGTGGGCGCGGGCGGCACGGTCACCTGCACGCACGCCTCGATGCCCCTGGGCAATGCGGTCTTCACCCTCATCGTCCAGGTCGGCACCACGGTGCCGAACAACACCGTGCTTTCCAACACGGCCGCGGTCACCTCGCTCGCGAGCGACTTGAACCAGGGCAACGAGAGCTCCACGGCGACCACCACCGTGGTGAACACGACCCCCCCGGTGGCCGTGGGCGCCACCAAGACCGGCGCCGGCCAGCTCTTCCCGGGCGGCTCGGTGACGTACACCATCGTGCTCACCAACTCGGGCTACGCCACCCAGGCGGACAACCCGGGGAATGAATTCACCGACGTGCTGCCGGCCGGCCTGACCCTGGTCGGCGCCACGGCGACCTCCGGCACGGCCGTGGCCACCGTGGGCACCAACACGGTGACCTGGAACGGCGCCATCCCCTCGGGCGGCTCGGTGACGATCACCATCAACGCCACCGTCAACGCGGTGACCCCGGGCACGACCATCACCAACCAGGGCTCCGTTGCCTTCGACGGCGACGGCAACGGCACCAACGAGTCTTCCGCCCTCACGGATGACCCGGGGGTGGCCGGCGGCGCCAATCCCACCTCCTTCGTGGTGCTGCCCGGCCCGGTCCCGGCCACCAACATCCCGACGCTCGACGAGATCGGCCTCGCGCTGCTCGTCCTGCTGCTGGCGATGGGGGGTGCGGTGATGCTGCGGCGGCGGCGGGCGTAGAGGGTCCGCTATAATCCCTCCCGTCATCAACTCCGAAGCTCTGGAGCCAGAAACATGAAGCAGTGGTCCCTCCCTCTCTCCCTCCTCGTCCTCTGCGCCGGTGCCGCCCACGCGGGCACCGTCTACGTCCCGGTCCCCGGTCCGGGGACCCTCGGCAGCTCCACCTACGAAGTCCAGGTCTCGGTGTCCAACACCACCACGGCCGTTCGCGAGGCCCGGCAGGTGCTCTTGAACACGGACACCGACGGCACGTCGAGGACCGGCACGCCCGGCACCGTCCAGGTGCAGGCCGGCCGCACGGCGGTGGTCAAGCCCGGCGCGGCGTTCCGCGGCCTCCTCGAGCTGTCGGGTGGCGGCGAGCTGCGTTACGCGGCGCGCATGGTGGGCACGGGTCCGGGGCGCCTGGGCGTACCCCTGCCGGTGATCACCTCGGACAACCTGGTCCGCGCGGGCGGCACGGCGGCCCTCCAGGGGCTCGGCTCGGGCTCCGGCCGCAATACCGACATCACCCTGGTCAACCTGGGCCAGACGGCGGCCGAGTGCACCGTCACCCTCCTCCGGGCCGACGGCAGCGTGATCGGCGCGCCCGTGGTGCCCATGAAGCCGCTGTCCACGCGCAACTTCCCGAACCTCTTCGCGGACAGCAATTCGGAGGTCCGGGCCTCGGCCACCTGCAACCGCGAGTTCTTCATCTTCGCCCTGCAGACCGACGCGGCCACGGGCGAGCTCTCCTACGTGGGCCCCTCGGGGAGCGGCGAGTCGCTCTTGAGCGTCCCCGGCCAGGGCGTGGTCTGCCCGCCCGGCGCCGCCTGCTTCGACGTGCGGGGAATCGTCCACGCGCCCACCACGCCGGCCAACGCCGTCAAGCGGGTGAACTTCACGCCGGTCCCGGGCACCTACACCAAGATCCGGCTGACCCTGGACGTCACCATCGGCAACTGGTCGACGGTCGATCCCACGGCCATCCACATGATTTTCTGGCTGGTCAAGGACAAGAACTTCAACATGTTCGGCTTCGCCAGCCTGCGCGGCCCCGGCGGTGACCAGGCCGTGCTGCGCCACGGCATCGGCCTCACCCATCCCCAGAAGTTCCGCATCATCCAGCCCCTCACCGCGGAGAAGGGGAGGACGTACCACTTCGACTACCTCTACGACACGACGGCGTCGAAGCTCGAGCTGGTCATCTCCGAAGGCGGCGCCGTGGTCCAGCGCCTGACGGGAGCCCCGAACGTCAACAACTTCAACTTCAAGGCCGGCGAGAACATCGTCGTCGACATGGGCTTCCCCGGCACCAACCCGGACGAAGGCCCCTCCTTCGGCTGGATCTACCGCGACCTGCACGTCGAGCTGACGAAGTAGGCCTCGCCACTCTGGAGAAAGACTTGGAAGGACGCCGGGAGACCGGCGTCCTTATTTCAGCCAAAGTGAACAGCATTGGGGCTAAGTGAAAGAAGCCGGCTAAAGCCGACTCAGAGGAGTCCCCTTCAGGGGGCTTTTTTTTTGACTAGCCCGGGCATTTATGCCTGGGCGGGGAGGGAGCCCGGCGCTCCCCTCTCGTCCCCTGGCATCCACAGCTCTTCCCGCGGCAGCGCCCACTCTTATCGCGCCACTTCCCCCTCTTCCCGCGTCATCTCCCCGTCTTGGGGCGGGTCTCCCCCGTCTTGCCGAGTCAGCTCCCCGTCTTGGCGCGTCAGCTCCCCGTCTTGGTGCGGTCAGCTCCCCGTCTTGGTGCGGCACTCCCCTCTCTTCCCGCGTTGCGCGGCAAGGATCCCGCGGGACTCCCCTCTCTTGGGAGCGACCGCGGCAGCAGAGGGGAGAGTGGCGGCAAGACGGGGCGGGGACCCGGCAAGACGGGGGAGACCCGCCCCAAGACGGGGAGCTGACGCGGGAAGAGGGGGAAGCACCGCGGAAAGGAGGGGGAGCCACCCGGCAAGGAGGGGCGCTGCCACGGGAAGAGGGGGAGGACTCTCCCCCTCCTTGCCGAATGGCGCGGGAACGAGGGGAACAGACGCGGGATCAGGTCCGAATCCCCGGGATCCGCGGTTGCGCCTGTGCCGGTAAGAGGTTGAAGCACCCGGGGGCCGCCGTGCCCTCGCCGAGAGGCCGTGCATCCCGGCAGAGTTAATTGCTATACCCCGTCACCTCGACCACGCCGTGCACCGTTCCCCGACTGGCCACGAAAGGCAGGATCGTCAGCGTGCCGTTCGTACTGAGGGGCAGGGTGAACGTCTCCGTGCGGGTGGCGTTGCGCTCGAAGCGGAGGATGCCGGACGGAGTCGCCGTCACGGCTCCGGGATAGAACCGCAGGTTCCCCTTGCCCGAGGCGGCCAGGGCGGTCACCTTGACCACCACCTGTTTCGCCGTGGCCGGCACGCCGCAGGCGCCGCGGACGGTGACGGTGCGCTGGACGTTCGAGGTCAGCGCGGGGCGGTCGGCCCGGCGGCGGGTGTCGAGGAGCTTGCAGGTGGGGAGGGGGATGGGACCGCCGGGCGTGCCGCCGCCGTCGTCCTTCCAGAGATAGACGTCCCAATTGACGTTGAGATCCCCCTGGACGAACGCGGCGTCGGTGGTAAAGGCGACCCGGCGGCCGTCGGCCGAGAGCGCGGGCGAGAAGGAGAGGGGGCCGAGGGTGTCGTCAGGATCGAGGGGGGAATCGGCTCTGAACATCCGGCCGGCGAGGGCCGTCGTGCCGGCGCTCCGGTCCCGGATGAACAGGTTGACCGAGTTGGTGGGGACGGTCTGGCCCGGAACCAGGTGGCTCGAGGAGCTGTAGAAGGCGATGCGGTTGCCGTCCGCGCTGATGCCCGCCTCCGTGGCTCCGGTATCCGTGGTCCTGCCGGGTGCGGCGCCCGCGTGGCTCACCAGGGTGCTCGTGCCGGAAAGCCGGTCGTAGAGGAAGATGTCCGGAACATCGTTCGTGTCCGTGACACCCGCCACCAGGTCGGTCGCGGCGCTGCCGTAGACAAGGAACCGGCTGTCGGCGCTCCACGCATTCGCGCCTCCGAGATACGAGATCTCATTGGCTGCGGTCACGGGGGCCGAGGCCGCATGGCTCACCAGCGCCGTGGTGCCCGTGGCCCGGTCGTAGAGGAAGACGTTGCTCCCCGAATCGGCGGCGTTCACCTGCCCGGGTACGAGATCGGCCGCATAGCTCCGGAAGGCGATGAAGCGGCCGTCTGGGCTCAGGCTGGCGTCTCTGTCTGCGTCGATGAAGTGCCTTGCCGCGGTCACGGCCGACGCCGCGGTGTGGGTGACGAGCGCGACCGCTCCCGTCGTGCGGTCGAAGACGAAGAGGTCCAGGGTGCCGTGGACGTCGATCTGGCCGGGGACGAGGTCGGTGGCCAGGCTCGCGAACAGGACGGCGCGACCGTCGGCGCTGATCCGCGGGCAGGACGAAGTGGCGTTGGCCTCGGCCGCGGGCGAGGTGCTCGCGTGGGAGACCAGCGTGTTCAGCCCCGAGACGCGGTCATGGAGGAAGATCTCGCGCTTCGAGGCTCTCGGATGCCCCGGCACCAGGCTGCACCCGCCGCACTCGTAGGCGAGGTAGCGGCCGTCGGCGCTGAGCGATGAGTGACTGGGGTAGCCCTCAGTGTCCGGCGAACCTGGCGAGTGGTTGACGAGGGTCAGGGTGTCGGCCTCCCGGTCGTAGAGGAACAGCGGGTAGACCCGGTTGATGCCGTTGGTGGTCTCCTCGTACGAGGTGAAGGCGGCGAACCGTCCGTCGGCGCTCAGGGCTGGAGTCTCGCCACTCACGGCGGTCAGCTTCGAGGTCCTCGAACGGCTGAGCAGGGTGGTCTTGCCCGCCACGGTGTCGCGCAGGAAGACGTCCCACGTGCTGGCCGGCTGTCCAGACGAGTTGACGGTCCCGTCGGGCGTGTCGATCTGGCCGGGCACGAGGCCGGTGGCGCGGCTCTGGAAGAGGACGTACCGGCCATCCGCCGAGATGCTTTCGACCGTGCTCGGACCCTCTGGCGTGACGGCGGGCAGGCCCGGATCGCGGCGCGAGGGGTTGGTGATCTCGGCCGAGGTGCGGTGATAGAGGAAGAGGTCGTAGAAGCTGTTGGGATCGATCTGCCCCTCGGCCAGGTCGGTCGCGGTGCTGAGGAAGCCGACCACTGCGCCGTCCGCGCTGATCCTGGGAGCGGTCGAGTCGCCGTTCGCGGCCGTGATGGCCGAGCCGCGGGGACGGCTCACCAGGACCGTGGCCTGCGTGGACCGGTCGTAAAGGAAGACGTCGTCCCTGGAGTTGGCGTCGGTCTGGTTCGGGACGAGGTCGGCGGACGCGCTCTTGAAAGCCAGGAAACGGCCGTCCGCGCTGAAGCTCGGCCGGCCGGCGCCGGCGGAGCCGGCCGTGACCGTGGAGCCCCGGGTGTGGCTCGCTAGCGCCGTCGTGCCCGTGACGCGGTCGTAGACGAAGACGTCGTCGCTCGGGCCGGCGTCCACCTGGCCCGGGACGAGGCTCGCCGCGCCGCTGACGAAGGCCACGTAGCGGCCGTCCGCGCTCATGGCGAGGCCGTCATAAGCTCCGGAGAGCCCTCCGGCCGTGAGCCTCCGCGTGCCCTCCGGCCTGAGCCCTCCGGCCCTTTGGGGCGAATCGCTCGTGCGGCTCACCAGCCGCATCTGCCCGGACGCCCGGTCGAAGAGGAACGCGTCCAGGCTGTCGCCGGTGTCCAGTTGGCCGGGGATCAGGTTGGAGGCCCGGCTCGCGAAAGCCACGTAGCGGCCGTCGGCGCTGAGGACCGGGTAGACGAAGTCGTTGTTGAAGCCCAGGATGTTCCCGGCGGCTCCGGCCGCCGTCTGAGGCGAGCCGTTCACGCGGCTGACGAGGGAGACCGTGCGCGAAGAGCGCTCGTAGAGGAAGAGGTCGGACGATTCGGCCGTATCGGAGCCGTTCGGAAGGAGGTCCGCCGCCTGGCTCGTGAAGAGGAGGACACTGCCGTCCGCGCTGATCCCGGCGGCGCTCGAATCGTCGTTGGCCACCGTGGCCGCGGTGCCGTTCTTGCGGCTGGCGAGGGTCACGGTGTTGGAGGTGCGCTCCCAGAGGAATACGTCGGCGAAGTCATCGAAGGGGCCGGTCCCCGGCTCGTCCTGCCCGGCCGCGAGGTTCTTGGCGCGGCTGGTGAAGGCCAGGTACTTACCGTCCGCGCTGAGCTGGACGCCGTAGGAGATGCCGTTCGCCGGCACGTTGGGCAAGCCGGCCGCGTGGGACACGAGCGTCGTCGTCCCTGTCACCCGGTCGTAGAGGAACACGTCACTCTCTTCGTTGTCGTCGGTCACGCCCGCCACCAGGTTGATTCCCAGGCTGGTGAAGGCCACGTAGCGGCCGTCGGCGCTGATCTGGACGTCCAGAAGGAAGTAGAAGCCCATGGCGCGTGACGCCAGGCTGGGCGAGCCGACGGCATGGGAAACGAGCGTGGTCGATCCCGTCACCCGGTCGTGGAGGAACACGTCGTGGAAGAAGTTTTCGTCCACCTGTCCGGGAACCAGGTTGGGCGCATCGCTCAGGAAGGCGACGTACCGCCCGTCCGCGCTCATCGCCGGCAGCCCGGCCCTGCCGTTCGAGTCCGGGGATGGATCAGCCCTGGAGATCAGCTCCACGGTGGCGGCTTGGACGGAGGCAGCACCCATGACTCCCGCGGTCATTGCCAGGGCAAGGAGGCTGATACGAAGCGCGGCGCGATCGAACATGGCAGAGTCCCTCTCCCCTCAATGTGTCATCTGGCGTGGCGTTCTGGCAGGAATTTACGCCAAACGGCTCATTGGAGATACCCGGTCACCTCCACGGCCCCGTGCACCGTTCCCCGACTGGCCACGAAAGGCAGGATCGTCAGCGTACCGTTTGGGCTGAGGGGCAGGGTGAACGTCTCGGTGCGGGTTGCGCTGCGCTCGAAGCGAAGGATGCCGGACGGGGCCGGCGTGACGGCTCCGGGATAGAACCGCAGGTTTCCCTTGCCGGAGGCGGACAGGGCCGTCACCTTGACCACGACCTGCTTCGCCGTGGCGGGCACGCCGCAGGCGCCGCGGACGGTGACGGTGCGCTGGACGTTCGAGGTGAGCACGGGGCGGTCGGCGCGCCGCCGGGTGTCGAGGAGCTTGCAGGGGAGAGGGACGGGAGCCGATTGCTCCAGAGATAGGCGTCGCAGGTCCAGTTGAAATCTCCCGCTGACAAGACGGCGGCGGTGTGAAGGCGATCCGCCGGCCGTCGGCCGAGAGCTGGGGCGTGACGGAGCAGACGTCTCTCGAAGCTCCCGGTGGTGCCATAAAGGATTCCATGCCCGGGAGCTCCTCCAGAGTGGTCCTGCCGGTGCTCCGGTTCGCGAGCCGGAGACGTCGCGGCCCTGGATGAAGGGATCGAGGCGCTCAGGAAGGCGATCCGGCTGCCGTCGGCGCTGATGTGAGGGTCATTGAGCTGTGGCCGCGCCCTCAGCGCGCGGCTCACCAGGGTGTTGGTGCCCGAGAGACGGTCGTAAAGGAAGACGTCGGAGCTGGTGTCCGTGTCGGCCCGCCGGCCACGAGGTCGGTCGCCGGCTGTCGTAGACGAGAAAGCGGCCGTCGGCGCTCATCGAGATCGTGGATCCGGCAGGGGAACGAGAGAAAGGGGAAATGGAGGGGCCGTTGCCCGCGGTCACGGGCGAAGACGCCGCGTGGCTCACCAGCACCGTGGTGCCCGAGACCCGGTCGTGGAGGAAAAGATCGGTCCCGTCGTTCGTGTCCACCTGCCCCGGCACGAGGTTGGTGGCGCTGCTATGGAAGGCGATGAAGCGGCCGTCCGCGCTCAAGCCCAGGCCCGGGCGGGTGATGCCCGCGGCCGTGACCGCCGAGGCCGCGGTACGGCTGGCGAGGGTGACCGCCCCGGTCATGCGGTTGAAGACGAAGAGGTCGTAGCTCGGGGAAAGGGGTGTCGATCTGGCCGGGGACGAGGTTGGTGGCTTCGCTCATGAAAACGACGAAGCGGCCGTCCGCGCTGATCCGCGAGAACGTGGAACCGTGGTCGCCGCCGGTGGAGGCCGAGCCCGGCACGTGGGAAACCAGCGTGTTCGTCCCCGTGGTGCGGTCATAGAGAAGACGTCGGTGAACGTGATGCCGTTCGGGTCCCGGAAATATCCTGGCACCAGCTCGCACGCCGTGCAGGCGTAGGTGAGGAAGCGGCCGTCGGCGCTGAGGGACATCGTGGAGGAGGTGAAGCCGCCGGATTCCTTGGCCGAGCCGGGCTTGTGGCTGACGAGGGTCAGGGTGTCGGTCACGCGGTCGTAGAGATAGAGCAGGTCGATCCGGTGCCGCCGGGGTGGTGTGCTTCGGGAGGTGACGAAGGCGGCGAACCGTCCATCGGCGCTGAGGACGGGCGAGAAACCGCCCACGGCCGTCACCTTGGAGGTGAGCGAACGGCTGAGCAGGGTGTTCCTGCCCAAGGTCTGGTCGCGCAGGAAGACGTCCCACGTGCCGGTCGTCTGCGGCGCTAAAGCGTCGATTCTGTCGGGGACGTCGATCTGGCCGGGCACGAGACCGGTCGCGCGGCTGGAGAAGAGGGTGTACCGCCCGTCCGCCGAGAAGCCCTCCACGATGCTCGGGCCGTGCGGCGTGACCATGGGTTGGCCCGGGTCGCGGCGCGAGGCGCTGGCGACCTCGCCGGAAGGCCGGCGGTAGAGGAAGAGGTCGAAGAAGTTGTTGGGATCGGCCTGCCCCTCGCCCAGGTCGGTCGCCCGGCTGAAGAAGCCGACGATTCCTCCGTCCGCGCTGATCACGGGCGAGGTCGATTCGCCGTTCGCGGCGGTGAACGCCGAGCCGTCGGCGTGGCTCACCAGGGCCGTGGCCCGGGTGGACGCGTCGTAGAGGAAGACGTCGTCCAAGGCGTTGGCGTCCGTCTGGTTGGGGGCGAGGTCGATGGCCTTGCTCGCGAAGGTCAGGAACCGGCCGTCCGCGCTGAGGCTCGGACCGTGGGAATGGGCGGTGCCGGCCGTGGCGGTGGCCGCCGAGCCCGGGACATGGCTCGCGAGCGCCGTGGTGCCGGTGACGCGGTCGTAGAGATAGACGTCGTCGGTCGGGTTGGCGTCCATCTGGCCCGGGACGAGGTCCGCCGCCCGGCTGACGAAGGCCACGAAGCGGCCGTCGGCGCTGATCGCGAGGTTGATGGCGAGGCCGCTGACGCCCCCTCCGCCCGCCATCTCGGGGGAGAGGCTGGTGCGGCTCACCGAGCCGCATCTCGCGCGAGATCCGGTCGAAGAGGAACGCGTCCAGGCTGTTGCCGTTGTCCACTTGGCCGGGGACGAGGTTGGCGGCCGCGCTCACGAAGGTCACATAGAGGCCGTCGGCGCTGAGGACTCCGGAATACCCCCCGGCGGCGGTCACGGGCGAGCTGCTCGCGCGGCTGACGAGAGAAACCGTACGGGAGGAGCGCTGGTAGAGGAAGACGTCGGGCGTTCGAGGGGTGTCGGAGACATTGGGCACGAGGTTCTGAGCCGTGCTGGTGAAGAGCACGGTCTCGCCGTCCGCGCTGATTCCGGCAAGGAACGAGTCGCCCTCGTCCGTCTCCGTGGCGTTGGTGCCGCTCGTGTGGGAGACGAGGGTCGAAGTGTTGGAGGCGCGGTCCCAGAGAAAGACGCCTCCGGTGCCCTGTCCCGGATCGGTCTGCCCCTCCACGAGGTTCGTGGCGGTGCTGTTGAAGGCCAGGTACCGGCCGTCCGCGCTGAGCCGGACGTCATAGGAGAGGCCGTCCGCCGGCACGTTGGGCGAGCCGGCCGCGTGAGAGACGAGCGTGGTCGTGTCCGTCACCCGGTCCCAGAGGTACAAGTGGCTCACCCTGTTGGTGTTGGCCAAGCCCGGCACCAGATCGGTTGCCAGGCTGGTGAAGGCCACGTACCGGCCGTCGGCGCTGATCTGGGCGTCCAGGGAGAAGAAGAAGGCTGACAGGTCGGGCCGGCCCGCGTGGTTGGGCGCGCCGGCGGCATGGGAGACGAGCGTGGTGGTGTCCGTCACCCGGTCGTGGAGGAACACGTCGAAAAACAGGTTGTCGTCCACCTGTCCGGGCGCGAGGTTGGGAGCCTCGCTGATGAAGGCGGCGTACCTGCCGTCCGCGCTCAGCGACAGCCGACCAGGCCTGCCGTTCGAATCCGGGACCGGGTCGGCCTGGGAGACCAGTTCCACGGTGGCGGCCCGGCCGGCGGAAAGGGCTAGGACACCGGCCCGCAGGTCAGTCGTACCGGTCACCTCCACCGCCACGTGCACTGTCCCCCGGCTTGCCACGAAGGGCAGGATCGTCAGCGTCCCGTTCGCGCTGAGCGGCAGGGTGAACGTCTCGGTGCGAGTGGCGTTGCGCTCGAAGCGGAGGATGCCGGAGGGCGTCGCCGTCACGGCTCCGGGATAGAACCGCAGGTTGCCCTTGCCGGAAGGGCTGAGCACGGTCACCTGGACCACCACCTGCTTCGCCGTGGCCGGCACGCCGCAGGCGCCGCGGGCGGTCACGGTGCGCTGGACGTTCGAGGTGAGCACGGGGCGGTCAGCGCGCCGGCGCGTGTCGAGGAGCTTGCAGACGGGGCAGGGGGATGGGGCCCGTGGAAGGCGGCGGATCGAGGCTGAAGACGTAGGCGTCGGACAGGAGATTGAAGTCGCCGTTCACCAGGTCCTGAAGCTGGTGAAGGCGACCTGCCGGCCGTTGGCGCTCAGCAGTGACGGGGAGAGGCCGACGTTTCCCCGCCCGTGGTCCGCAGGGGCGAGCCCGGCGAGTGCGGTCCACCAGAAGGGTCGTGCCGGAGGTCCGGTCGAAGAGGAAGACGTCCGACCGGTGTCTTCGCTGTCCAGGGCGCAGGAGACCTGGCCGGGTATCAGGTCCTCGGGAGGAGCTGATGAACGCGACGTAGCGTCCAGTCAGCGCTGATCACCGGAGAAGCTGGCGGAGCCGTCGCTGAGAGTCGCCGGGACGGGGCGCGCGACTGTCGTGATCAGCGATGGTGGTCTGCGCGACCCTGTCGTGGAGGTAGATCTGCCGTCGCTCGTTAGTCGCTCTGGAACACCACGTACCGGCCGTCCGCGCTGAGCTTCGGCCGAGGCGCCATGACGAGCGATCAACTGACGAGTCCCGAGGAGCCCGGTCGTAGAGATAGGCGTCCGGTCCGGGTGGTGCCGTTTCTCTCCTCGACGAAACGGTGTAGGCGATGAGCCTGCCGTCGGCGCTCAGAAAGGAGGACCGAGGAGTGCGAATTGATCGACCGCGGCTCACCAGCACCACTGCTGCCGGCCATCCGGTCGTACAGGAACAGTTTCTCGGACGGCCCGGATCCTCGATCGGGTCCGGGAACGATGTCGGTGGCTTCGCTGACGAAGGCGACATAGCGTCCGTCGGAGCTGATCTCGGGCCGGAAGAAAGAGCCGTGTTGCCGGCGATCGCGGCTCCGGCGCTCGACCGGCTGACGAGGACCGTCGTGCCCGGTCTGGCGGTCCCAGAGGAAGACGTCGGCGGTGGGCATCGACGTTGGAGCTTCTTGTTGCCCGGGCACCACGTCGCTCGCTTGGCTGACGAAGGCCACCCAGCGGCCGTCCGGGCTGATCCGCAGACTGAGACCGATGGGAATCGGGGAGCTCGAAGTCGCCGCCTTGTCCCGCCGGCCCGATCAGCCGGATCTGTCCCGCGATCCGGTCGAGCAGAAAGACCCGGTAGGTTCTGATCCTGGCTCGAGGCCCGGGCACCAGGTCCGAGGAGGTGCTGGCAAAGGCCACGTACCGGCCATCCGCGCTGAGCGCCGCCTGGACGGAGCGGCCATTGCCCGCCCGGGTGGCCGAGCCGGCGGCGCCGGCTCACCAGGACCGTGGCCCGGGTGGCCCGGTCGTAGAGGAAGAGGTCTTCGGCCCGGTTCGCAGTCCTCCTGGCCCGCGATCACGCGCGGAGGACGAGCTCGCGAAAACCACCCAGCGGCCGTCCGCGCTCAGGGCCTCGGCCCTGCTCTCGATGGCGACGGGGGAGAGGGACGGCATCTCGGGAGCGCGGCGGGTCACCGCGAGGTTCGTGCCGGACGAGGTGTCGTAGGCGAAGACGTCCGCCCCCTGGTTGAAATCCTTGAGGTCGGCCACCAGGTCGGAGGCCTCGCTGACGAAGGCGACGCGGGTTCCATTCGCTGCTGATCAGTGGGCGCGTAGAGAGCGGGCGTTTCCCGCGCGTGGAGTCGGAGGCGCTCGCGTGGCTCACCAGGTCTCGTCGTCCCCGCGGTTCGATCGAACAGGAAGCGACGCGGATTGTCCTGGCCGGACGCCGGTCGGAACTGAGCGACGAACCGGCCGTCGCCACTGATCTGGAAAGCGAGCCTCTCCGGGGTGGTCGTCGGTCACTTTCGTGAAGGTTTTGGAGATCCGGTCGTAGATAAACAGGCCGCTGGAAGGAACACCCTGCTGGGGGTGGCAGAGTTGTCGGGTTGGCTGAGGAATGCGACGAAACGGCCGTCCGCGCTGAGGGTGGGCTGAGGATCGAAAAGGAAACCGCTCGACTCCATCAAGAGGGTCTTGACGCCGGTCATACGATCGAAAAGATACAAGGAATGGGCGTCGGCGATCGCCAGGATCCCGTCCGTCGGCACTGATCTCCGTCTTTCTCTCCGGGACCCGACCAGAGTGAGGGTTCCGGAGTCGCGGTCATAGATGAAAATGTTTTCAGCGGCTGGCTGTGAGGAAGGAAAGGATCTTCTCTCCGTAGAAGGCGATATACCGTCCGTCGGCGCTGAGGGCCGGTGAGAACGCATCCGCGGATTCCGTGGTGAGGGATGCGGGATGTCGCTGATGACCCGGAGCGTTCCGTCCAGCCGGTCGTAGAGGAAGACGTTGGTCCCCGCTCGGAGGACGAGTCCCGCTCGGTGAAAGGCGACGTACCGACCGTCGGCGCTGATGGCCGGTTCACCGGCATCCGAGCCGAAGGCTGAAAACACGATCGAAGTCGTCCGGGTCACCCGGTCGAAGAGAAGGAGATCCGTCTGAGAGAAGTCCACGGGGCGGCGCGCTTGGCCGGGCGCGAGATCCTGCGCTCGCAGTGAGGAAGGCGACATACCGGCCGTCGCCGCTGATCACGGGTTCCATGGAGCGGACGCTTCCCGGCTCTGGTCTCTGAGCCGAAGACCCTGCTCACGAGGATCGTGGTATCGGTGACGAGATCCTTGAGGAAGACGTCTCTGTCCGGCGTTCTCATCCTGCTGGCCGGGCACCAGATTGCCCGCCGTGTGGGAGAAGGCGACGTACCGGCCGTCGTCGCTGAGGGAAGGAGGCGACGCTGAACGAGGTGTCGGATAGACGGCTTGGCTCCGGTATCCGAAGCCTCGCTTGAAGGAATCCTGGAGACCAGCTCCACGGACTGCCCGGCGAGGCCGGGTGCTCCAGCCACCATCAGGAAGACGGAGAGGAGCCAGCCGGCCGCGGGTCGCTTCATGGGGCCTCCTTCGGGAAGAGTCCTATCCTATCTCCTCCAGTATTCTCTGACCCAATACTCAGAGAGAACACTCAGAGAGAAGTGGCCCGCGCCGGAATTCTGTTTCAGGCGCCCGCTACGACGCCGTCTTCTTGGGGCTTTCGAGAGGGAAGCTCAGGCCCCGGTAGAGCTTCCAGGAGCCGTCCGGCTGGCAGCGCCAGATCTCCAGGTCCTTGTCCTGGTTCTGGAGCTTGAGGCCGGTGCTCTTCTGCTCCAGGTCCGCGGACCAGACGGCCCGGACGAAGGCGAGGTCCCCCGCGACCTGGACTTCCTGGATGTCGGCCGAGTAGACCCCCTGGATGTCGGGAGTGGAGTAGTTCTTCTCGAAGATCTGGCGGATGGCGTCGTACCCGGAGTCGGGCATGCCGGGGTAGCTCAGGATGGCGTCGGGGGCGAAGAGGGACATCACGGTGTCGGCATTGCGGGAGTTGAACGCCCGCACCAAGCCCTCGAAAGCGGACTTGGCGGACTCGGGGCTGCAGGCCGGAGCCGCGAGGCCCGGCGTGGCGAGCAGGACCGATACGGCGAACAGCGGACCGAAACGGCGCAACGAGTTGCTCATACCCTTTCCCCTCCATTCAAGACTTCAGATTGGCCACCTCGCTCGAGAGGGCAAGCGTGTTGCCCTCGGAATCTCGGAAAAAAGCCATCCAGACTTCATGGTTCTGCATCCGGGCGATCAGGTGAGGCTCGCGCCGGAGGTCGGCGCCGGCCCCGGCGAGGGCCTGCCAGGCCGCCTGGACGTCGTCCACCTTGTAGTAGAGGATCGATGCCGGATGGTCGAATTCGGGCTCCTCGGGCAGGGTGAGCATGAGGCGGAGGCCGCCGCAGTCGAAGAAGGCCATTTTCGGCGGGACTTCGAAGAGGAGGCGCAGGCCGAGAGTGTCGCGGTAGAAGGCGACGGCCCGATCAAGATCCCGCACGGTGATGGAGACCTGCCCGACGCAGGCGAGCTGGAGCGGTGGTGCCTGTGGAGAGGTCGGTGGCATGGCAAGGGGCCTCAGCGCTTCGTGGTGACGCTCCCTCTGGGGGAGCCGCCCTTGCCCATGGCCGCGAGAGCCTTGGTGACGGCGTCGTCGAGCAGGGCGGCGGAGCGGCCGGGAGACCAGCCGTGCTGGCGGTAGGTGATCCGGCTGTCGGCGCCGATCACCACGTAGCTGGGAAAGCTGTCGACACGGAAGACGCCGCCGGTGACCCGCATGCCGCTGTCCCAGGCCTGGGGCCAGCCCATGCCGTTGTTGCGGACGAAGTCCTCGACGACTTTGGAGGAATCGTCGACGCTGACGCTGACGATGACCACCGGCTTGCCGGTGTTCTTGGTCTGGAGATCCTTGAGCTCGGGGAGGGCCTTGCGGCAGGGAGCGCACCACGTGGCCCAGAAGTCGAGCAACACCACTTTCCCCTTGAGGCCGTCGCGAGTGAGGGTCTTGCCGTCGAGGGTCTTGAGGGTGAAGGCCGGTGCCAGGTCGCCGTTGTTGAGGCCGATCTTCGGCGCGGCGGGTGCGGAAGCCGCGGTAGCCGTAGCGGTGGCCGCGGACACGGCGAGGCCCATTGCGAGAGCAAATCCGAGGTGAAGGGTCTTCCTGGGTCTCCGGCGCATTCCTGCCTCCTTTGCCAGAAGTAATTGTACCGTGTTGCTACGTTCCCCGTTCCATCCGCGCGGCGAGCCGCCTTTTCGCGGTGGGTGAGGAGACGGCCGCGAGCAGGCCGTCCCGCTCGGCCTCCGGAATCTTCCGGCCTTCCGGCAGGGCTCCCAGGCACCAGAGGCGGTCGCGTTCCGAGCCCAGGGTCTCGACGAGGGAGAGGGCGTCTTCCAGGGAGCTGGGGATGCCGGCGCGGAGGATCTCCAGGAGCGCCCGGCGGCGGGCCCAGCCGTCGGGGAAGCCCTGGACGACGGGGCCGAGGCTGGCGGCGGACATCTTTTTCAGCTCCGGCAGGCTGCGGCGCAAAGCCCGGAAGCGGGCGGTCAGCGACGGGACGGCGGCCACCAACGGGTCCGCGGGGTTCTCGCGGACCGTGCCTGTCTGAACGGGCACCGGAGCGGTTTGGGCCGGCGCCGGTTTCGGGGCGGGTGGCATCGCGGGCGGAGCCTCCGGTACGGGCACGGCCTGGACGGCGGCCGGCACGGACACCGGAAGTGGTGTGGGGGCCGGGGCCGGGATCGGCGCCGGGGCCGGAAGGACCGGCGCGGACACCACCACGGGTAGCGGAGCAGCAGCGGCAGGAGCCGGCGCCGGCAGCGGAGGTGGAGCCGCCGGAGCCACCGGCTGGGGCCGTACCGAGGGGAGTGGAGGCGGCCCGGCGGTGGTGCCGGGCGGCAGCCAGGGAACCTCGCCTCCAGCCGCTACGGTGGTGGCGGCACCCTCCAGGGCCGTGATGCCCTGCCGCATGCGCTCGGCCCGCTTGCCCGGGTCCTGCAGATCGCTGAGGAGCTGGGGGAGTTGGGCCGTGCCCTTCTTCTGGGCCTGGTCGATCATCGAGAGGAGCACGGGCGAGGCCTTGCCGCCGCCGCGGGTGGCGATGGCCTCCACGACCTCGTCGGCGCGGTCGAGCCCGAGCTGGGCGGCGACGGCGAGGCGCTGGTCCGGCGTCATGGTCTTGAGCAGCGACCAGGCACGGCCGAGGATTTTCAGCCGTTCGAACGGGGAGAAGGTCCGCCCGAGCTGGTCGACGAGCTCGGGCAGGGACGTGGCGGGATTGGCCATGGCTCGAGGCCCTCGTCAGGAAGCCGTGCCCGCGGGAGGCCGGGGTGCCGGGGGAGCCTGGGGCTCGGCACGCATGAGGCCCTCCGTGACGGCTGTCGGAAGCTTCGAGACGTCCTGGAGGAAGCGCTTCAAGTCCACCCCGGCGAGCTGCTCCATGATGGGGGAGAGCTGGGAGAGCACCTGCACCACGTCCTGGCTCAGCCTGGCGGCGCCCGTGCCCTCGTGGCCGTTGCCGTTGCTGATGATGGTGGTGGTCCCGGCGCGCGACAGCGGCTCGGAGATGGCGGCCGCGATCTCCGGCAGCACCTTCAGGGCCTCGATCGACAGGCCGGCGTCGTTGTAGAGCTTGAGCGCTTCGGCCAGCAGGCGCCGGGCCTCGGCCTCGGCTTCGCCCTTGGCGCGGATGGCGTCGGCCTCGGCGAGGCCGATGTTCCGGCGCATCACCGACTCGGCCTCGGCCTTGGCGAGACCCTCGGCCTTGACCGCCTGGGCGGCCTCCTCGCGGCGCTTGCGCTCGGCCGCGGCCTGGCGCTCGACGCGGTACTGCTCGGCGTCGGCCAGCCGCTCGGCCTCGTACTTCTTGGCGTCGGCCTGCTCGCGGATGGTGGCGTTGAGCTCCAGCTTGCGGCGCTCGACCTCCTTGTCGGCGATGGTGATGTCCTGCACCTTCATCTCCATCTCGCCGGCCTTGACGGCCTGGGCCTTGGCCACGTCCACTTCCTTCTGGATGGAGGCCTTCTTGAGCGACAGGGCCTTTTCGGCGTCGGCGATCTCGGTGTCCACCCCGAAGCGCTTCTGCTCCTTCTGCTGGCGGGCGGACTCTTCCTCGATCTTGGCCTCGCGGTCGGAGAGGGCGGTGGCGATACGGGCGTTCTTGAGCGCCTCCTGGATCTTCGGCTGGCCGAGCGAGTTGAGGTACCCCTCGGAGTCCTGAATGGCCTGGAAGACGAAGGACTTGACCTCGAATCCCATCCCTTCCAGATCGAAGTGGGCCTCCTCGCGCACCTTTTCCTGGAACCGCTTCTGGTCGCGGTAAAGCTCTTCGAGCGTCAGCGTGCCGATGATCCCCCGAAGGTGGCCCGCGACCGTCTCCTGGATGGTCGAGCGCACCTGCTCGGGCGGTACGCCCGAGGAAGCCTTCCGCGGCCTTGCGGATGTGCTCCACGTCGCCCCGTACCTTCACCTGGGCCACGGCCTTGACGTTGATCGGGATCCCCTGGTTCGTATAGACGTGCTGGAGGTCGATGTCGAGCGTCATCATCCGCAGCGAGAGCATCTTGTGCTGCTCCCAGGCCGGGAAGACGAACGTGCCGCCGCCGCGGACGATGCGGAAGCCCTCCGTCACGCCCCGGTCGTCCTTGACCTTGTCACCGAGGAGCTTCCGGCGGCCGTAGACGATCAGCGCCTCGTCCGGACCCGCCTTCTTGTAGAGCAGGCGCGCGAGGATGTAGAAGAGGATGACGGCGAAGAAAACGGCACCTACGGCACCGAATGAGAGTAGGTTCCCCATGGGCTCCCCCTTTCGTACGAATCAAGGCAGGGAATCGAATCCTACCACTGGGGGAGTGTCGGGGTGGGGAGATGTATATTTCGTGCGGGCGTAGCCCGCCGAAAGCCCCTCATCCCTGCCCCTTCTCCCGCCGCCCTCCCGTCCGCCGGGAGAAGGGAACGCTCCATAACCGGTGGAGCGATGTAGGGTGCGCTGTGCGCACCAGAAACGGCGTTCATGGCGCGCACAGCGCGCCCTACCAGCTCCACCGCCTCAGCAAGGTTCCCTTCTCCCGGCCGGAGGGAGGGCGGTGGGAGAAGGGTACAGGGATGAGGGGTTGGGCGGGCGTAGCCCGCCGGGGTGGGGCCGTCCAGAACCCGGAGGACCCTGAGGAGCTCAAGGGGGAAGGAATCCCCTCCCCGTCCGGCTCCCGTATCCTGTAGCGACGGAGGTACTTGCATGAACCCGACTCTCAAGCTCTCAATCCTGGCCCTGTCCTTGATCGCCCTCGCTCCCTATGCCCAGGCCGCGGCTCCCGCTCCAGGCGGGGACCGGATCGCCATCGTCGAGCTGTTCACCTCGCAGGGGTGCTCGAGCTGCCCGCCGGCCGACCGGCTGCTCTCGAAGATCGCGAGCGACCCGCGCTACCAGGGGAAGGTGATCCCGCTCTCCTTCCACGTGGACTACTGGAACCACATCGGCTGGACGGATCCCTACTCCTCGGCCCGCTGGTCGGACCGGCAGCGGGGGTATGCCGGCAAGGTCTTCCACAGCAACCGCATCTACACGCCGCAGGTGGTGGTCAACGGCCGCTCGGAGTGCGTGGGCAACTCGGAGGGCCAAGTCGCCGAGCAGATCAAGGACGCCCTGGAGGCGGAGCCGGCCGGGCGGGTGAGCCTGGCTTTCGACAAGCCGACGCCGGACGGCCATCTCAAGGTGAAGGTGGGGGCGAAGCTCGCCAAGGCCGCCGGCTCGGGCGATCGCTCCGGCAATTGGGACCTCTGGGTCGTGGTCTACGAGAGCGGCCTCTCCACGCCCGTGAAGGCCGGTGAGAACTCCTCGCGCACCCTGCGCAACGACCGTGTGGTACGGCGCCTGGAAAAGGCCCTCACCCTGCCGGCCGCCGCCGGCTCGGAGAAGTCGGGCGAGATCGTGCTGGGGCTCGACAAGCGCTGGAAGCTGGAGAACGTCGGCGTGGCCGCCTTCCTCCAGGATCCCGGGACGCTCGCCATCCACGGCGCGGCGGCCCGGGAGATCGGACGGTAGTCTGGACCCTGATGGCTAAGGGACGACCTGGAAGGTTCCCACCGAATCTTGCCCGTTGAGCCGGACCGTGTAGCGGCCCGGCGGGAGGGCCCCGGGGGGGAGGACGAGCGCGTAGGACCCCTGCGTCGGGTTGAGGCCGTCCACGCGGCGGACCACTTTCCCGGCTTCGTCCAGGATCTCGGCGCTTCCCTTGCCGGTGGCGCCGGGGGCCGGAAAGAGCAGGGTGCTGTAGGCGCCGGCCCGGACCGAGGCGCCCTCCGCCTCGGCGCCGCTTCGGACCACCGCGTCGAGCATTACGATGTCGGCTCCATGGGGCTGAGAGGGAAGCGCCTGCCCGGTTTCAACTTGAGGGGCCTGGGCCACCCGGACGTGCTCGCCGGCCTGCCGGGCGGTGTAGAGCCAACCGCTCGACGCCACGACCGCCGCCAGGCTCGCGGCGAGGGCCGCCCTGCGCCAGGCTTTGGGCGCGGCCGGCACCGTGGCCCTCGGCTTCACGGAGGGAAAGAGCACGACGTTGTCCTCCTCCTCCAGGCGGCGGCTCATGCGGGCCAGCTCGATCTCCGCGGAACACTGCGGGCAGGACGCGAGATGGGCCTCGGCGAGCGCCGGGTCGATGCCCGAGGAGCTCTCGCCCCAGGCGAGAGACACCAGGTCCGCGCCGGGAATGTGCTGGTCGAAGACCTCCCAGGCCTCGCGGGTGGCGGCCAGGGCGGTGCGGCACGCTTCGCAGGTCGCCAGGTGGCCCCGGACCTCGTCGCGTTCCGCGGTTTCGAGGGAGCCGTTCAACAGCCAGGGGAGGAGCTCTTGGGCTTTATCACAGGTCATCAGTTGTCGCCTTTCCACTCCTAATAGGCGAACTTTTGACCCCGGCGTTACGGCCGTCCGGCGAAACTCCGCCAAGAAGCTCCGAGCGCAGGGTGGCAGCCTTCTCCCGGCAGCGCAGCACGCGGACGCGCAGCGTTCCCTCGGCCACGTTCATGCGCAGGCTCATCTCCTTGTAGGAGTAGCCGGCCAGGATCATGCGCCACATCTCCCGGCAGTCCTGGGAGACCCGTTCGAGGACTCGCAGGAGCAGGTCACGGTCCTCCCGGTTGGAGGCCGGCACGTGGATTGGAACCAGGGAGCCCTCCCCGTGCTCCAGCGTCTCGAGGTCCGCCCATTTCCATTTGCTCTGGGCCCGGAGCTGGTCGAGGCACGTATGGCTGACCACCCGCCACAGATAGGTGCGCAGGCTCGATTCACCGCGGAACTTCCCCTGGCCGAGCAGGCGGGTCACCTCCAGGCGAACGTCCTGGAGGACGTCGTCCCAGCGGTCCGCGAGCCGCCGCTGGTACGGCCAGGCGGCGCGCGAGATCCAGCCGTCCACGGTTCCCACCGCCTCGAGCTCACCCTTGAGAAAGCGCGCGACCACGTCCCGGTCGTCCGTTGCCATAGAGAACATCCTATCCTTCTCCAAGGGAATTCCCAGAAATCCAGACCCCTGGAGTCTTCGCTCCGCCACGGCCCCTTCTGACAACGCGAGACCGCGGGGAGGCTGCGGGCTAAGATAGAAGCCGGAGGCTCCAATGACGACACGGGCCGCGCTTCCCCTCCAGTCCGCCGGCTCCCTCCACTCCTCGCAGCACTGTTGATGGTTGGTCTGGGCCTGGGTGCGGGACGCCTCCGGGATGACCGGGATGCGTCACTGGCCCCACCGGCGGCCGAGACCCTCACCTTGAGCCCGGGCCTGTCCAGGGACGTCATCCTGCGGGGCGGGGAAACGAAGGCGTTCAACCTGAGGCTTCCGGCCCGGACGTTTCTTCTCCTGGCGGTCTATCCCCGCAGCCTGAATCTTTCCAGCCCGAATCTCTCGACGAGGCTTCTGGACCCTTCTGGAGAGACGGCTGCGGCAGGAGAGGGGGGGAAGATTCTCGGCGCCCAGCTTTTGGCCACGGTCACGGACCGCGAAGGGCTGTATCGCCTGGAATTGATCTCCCGCAATGCCCAGAGCCCTCCCGGGACCGTGCACCTTGAGAGTGCTCGAGCTGCGGCCCGGCAGGCCTGGGGACGAGGCTCGCGTTCGAGGCGCGAAAGAGCTGGCGGAAGCCCGGCGGCTCCTGTCTCTGAATCCTGAGAAGAACCGGACCCAGGCCGAGGCCTTGATCTCACGGTCGCTCGCGTCCTGGCGGGCGGGCAAGGACGCCCGGGGAGAGGTGGAGGCCCTTTTTGAGGTCGCCGACCTCCACGTCGAGAAGGACGTGCCCGCGGCCCTTTCCTGGTATGGAAAGGCAGCCCAAAGGTCCCTGGCGAGCGGCTTTGCCGAAGGCGAGGCCAGGGCCCTCAACCGCATGGGTTACTGCAACCTCCAGCTCCAGCGCCATCAGCAAGCCGTCGGCGACTATCTGCGGTCTCTGGCTCTCTGGCAAGAAGCGGGCGGGCCTTATGAGAAGGCCTATACGGCGCAAGGGTTGGCCAACGTCTACTTCTCCCAGGGGAACCTGGACGCCGCGCTGCGGACCTACCGGGAGGCTTTGAATTTCGCCGTCTCCGCCGGGGACCGCTCGCAGCAGGCGGGGAATTGGGCCGGCATCGGCATCATCGACTACGTGCAATACCGGTTCGACAGCGCAAGGGAGAACTGGGAAAAGGCTCTCGACCTCAGCCGCCGGGCGGGGGACGAAAGCATGGAGGCGAACATCGGGAACAACCTGGCGGTCTACTACCAGAACCAGGGACAGTTCCAGAAAGCGCTCGACCTGCTCCTCCGCGTGGCTGCGCGGAAACCTTTTGAGGATTCCGGGATGATCCGTTACAACATCGGCAATCTCTACACCGAGCTGGGAGACCTGGACCAGGCGCTCCAAAACTACAAGCTTTCCCAGGCCGCCTTTCATGCCACGGCCAACCCCAACGAAGTGAGGGCGCTGGTCGGTATTGGAGGCATTCATCAGCGCCGGGGGAATACGGGGGCGGCTCTCGCCGAATTCGAGAAGGCCCGCCGGTTGATGCCCGAAGAGGAATCCTGGAGCCTGCTCCATTCCACCGCGCTGGCGCGGATGGATTTTGGCCAGCCCCGCGAAGCCCTGCCGCTCCTCGAGCAGGCCTTGAAAAAAGCGAGAGATGACCAGCCGGAAAGGGCCGCCACCCTGCTCGCGCTGGGCACGGCCTACGCAAAGCTCGGAGCAGGCGGGCCCGGCGGCCGAAAATCTGGGCGAGGCGATTACCGCCGGAAGCGAGATCGGCTATCAAAGCGTCGTCGCCCTGGCCTACTTGAGACGGGCCCAGCTGCGCCTGGACCAGGGCCGCCTGGAGCGTGCCCTGGCCGACGTGGAAAAGGCCATCGGGGTCGTCGAATCCACCCGCCGGAATCTCGCGAGCGATCAGTTCCGCACCGGTTTCTTCGCCGCCAAACGGACCTATTACGATCTCAATATCGAGCTGTTGTTGCGGCTCGACCGGCGCCAGCCAGGAAAAGGTTACCGTGTGCGGGCCCTGGAGGCGACCGAGCGGGCGCGGGCGCGGGGGCTCCTCGATCTCCTGGCGGAGGGCCGGATCGATCTCCGCCAGGGTCTCGATCCCGATCTGCGGCAGCGCGAGGACGCGCTCTCCGAGCGAATCTCTCAGGTGCAGAGCGAGCTGAGGTCCGGCAGGACGAGGCCGGAGCGGATCCAGGCCCTCTCGGCCGAGCTCGATCCCTTGAACCAGCAGTGGGAGGATCTCGGCGTCGAGATCCAGAGCCGGAACAAGCGCTATGCGGAAGTGCGGTATCCCCTTCCCTTGTCCCTCGGCGAGATCCGGGACCGGGTCCTGGACGATCGGACCGTCCTGCTCGAATACGTTCTTCAGGAGAAAAGCTCGACGCTTTTCGTGATCACCCGGGAAGAGATCAAAACCTATGAGCTTCCCGGCGCCGGGGAGATCGCGGGCCAGGTCCGCAGGGTGCGCAGAGCCCTGGAGCAAGACAGCCTCCTGACCCGGCGCGATTATCTGGAGGCCGCCTTCCAGCTGTACCGTGAGCTCCTGGAGCCCGCCGCCGGCACCCTGGAGGAGAAAGCCAATCTCCTCATCGTTCCGGACGGCGCTCTTTACTATCTCCCGTTCGAGGCTCTCCTCACCGAGCCCGCGGGAGACCGTGGCTTCCGGGACCTCCCCTACCTGCTGCGCCGGCATCCGGTCACCTACATCCCTTCCGCGAGCGTGCTGGCGGGCCTGCGGGAGCCGAGGCCGGAGCCGCCCGCGGCGAACCGCAAACAGGTCGCGGCGTTCGCTCCGTTTGCCTCCCCCGGAAAGGCGGCCGGCCCTGGAATGGCGGCCACTGCCCGCGGCGCCGCGGCCCCGTCCGCGCCAACCAAGGGGGCAGCCCGGCGGTGGAGCTTCGAGCCCCTCCCGGCCTCTCTGCGGGAGATCTCGGCGATCGCGGGGCTCTACCCCGGGGGCGCCCTGAGCTTCGTCGGAGAGCAAGGCGGATGAAGAGGCGGTGACGCGCGACAAGGGCGTGGCCGGTGCCCGGCGGCTTCATTTCGCCACCCATGCCCAGATCGACGAACGCCACCCGGAAGACTCCGCGCTCGTGCTGGCCGAGCACCCCGGAGAGGATGGCCTTCTGCAAGCCCGCGAGATCTTCAATCTCAAGCTCTCCGCCGACCTGGCCGTGCTCTCCGCCTGCCAGACGGCCCTGGGGAAAGAGGTGACGGGAGAGGGCCTGATCGGTTTGAGCCGGGCGTTTTTCTATGCCGGAGTTCCCAGCCTGGTGGTCAGCCTTTGGAATGTCGTGGACAGTCCCACGCCGGAGCTGATGCTGGATTTTTACCGGAATCTCGACCGCCCCCAGGACAAGGCCGCGGCGCTCCAGACCGCGAAGCTCGCCATGATCGGCCGGGGGGCCTACGCGCACCCTTCCTACTGGGCACCGTTCATCCTTCTGGGCGAGCCCCGGTGAGCGGCACCGTCTTTCCCTCGTCAAAGCCGCTTTTAACATCCCGCTTGTAACATCGAGCCCCTTGCGTCGCCTGCATGGGGAGCTCTTGGAACAAGTCCGGACGAAGTACACTGGAGATCGTCCGATCAACCCGTAGTTTTTCAGAGGCCGAGGCGGTCACTGGAGACTGTCCGCTCGCAAGGAGGGAATGACATGGCAATGGCTCCGTCAGAATTGGGAGGATCCCATGGGTGAACGGGTACCTGAGCTTCCAAGCTGGCCTCCACCGAGAATGAGCACGATGCGGTTGTTGAGCCTGGCGACCGCCGCCGGCGCCGCCGCCGGCGGCTTCCTGGGTTTCTGTTGGTGGGCCGCCATCCTGGCGTTGCTCAGCCTTCTCTTCAATCTCGGGGACTTCTTCCAGACCCGCGGGAAGAGCCGCCCCCGGCCTTCGACGTACTGAGCCGCGATAGGTCTCCGCCCCCGCCGGCCTCCCCGCCGGCGGGGGCGCTGTGTTTATACTGAGGGCCGCAAAGGAGAGACCGCATGCTCAAGAGATTCAACCTTGCCGCCCTTGTCGCCAATACCGCAATTGCCTCAATCACCGCCGCCCTGATCCTCCTGGCCCTGCCTCTCGCGGCCCAGACGGGCACGGCGGCAGGGGGACCCGCCATGGACGACGCGATTTCCGTGCTCACCGTGTCGGGCTCGGGCGAGGCCCGGGTGGCTCCCGACCTTGCCACCGTCCGCCTGGGGGTGATCGCCCAGGCGCCCACCGCCCGCGCGGCCCAGGACCAGGTCAACCGCACCGCGGGCGCCGTGCTGGACGCCATCCGCAAGCTGGGCTTGAAGGACCAGGACGTGCAGACCTCGGGCCTCTCCCTGTCCCCTCTGTACTCCCAGGGCCGGCCCGGGACGGCCGAGGAGAACCAGGCGCCGAAGATCACCGGCTACCAGGCCAACAACTCCGTGACCGTGCGGATCGAGGACCTGGCCAAGGTCGGCCCGGTCATCGACGCCGGCCTGGGAGCCGGGGCCAACACCCTGGACGGCGTGGACTTCGGGTTGCGCAACGACGAGGCCGCGCGCGCCCAGGCGCTCGCCGACGCCGCGGTCAAGGCGCGCTCCAAGGCCCAGACCCTCGCCGGCGCCCTCGGCGTGAAGCTCGGCCAGATCCTGGAAATCGCCGAAGGCGGCATCTCCGTCTCGCCGCCGCCGTACCCGCGGTTCAGCCGCGCCATGGCGGAGCTGTCGGTGGCCGCCGACACCCCGGTCTCGGCCGGCCAGGTGGGAGTGCAGGCGAGCGTGACCGTCCGGTACCGGATTTCGCAATGAGCCCGGACGACCTCGAAGCCGAAGAGGTCATCCGTCTCCTGGGCCTCCTCCCTCATCCCGAGGGAGGCGCCTACCGCGAGACGTTCCGGTCGCCGGCTCCGGAGGGGGAACGGGGGGCTTCGACGGCCATTTACTACCTCCTCGAGGCCGGCAAGCCTTCGACCTGGCACCGGGTGGACGCGGACGAGGTCTGGCACCACTACGCCGGGGCGCCGCTGGAGGTGACCCTGGCGGAGGGGGCCGGCCGCTCCGTCCTGCGGCTGGGCAGGGATCTCGCCGCCGGCGAGCGCCCCCAGGCCGTGGTGCCGGCGAGCGTCTGGCAGTCCGCCCGCTGCCTGGGTGGGGCGGGGGAGTGGACGCTGGTGGGGTGCACCGTGGCCCCGGCGTTCCAGTTCTCGAGCTTCGAGCTGGCCCCCGAGGGGTGGGAGCCGGGCTGAACCGGATCCGAAGCCAATTCGAATCCGGGACGCAGATCCGATACGATCCCTCGCGATGCAGAGCAGCGAAGGGTTCGTGTTCGTCCGGCGGGGTCTCCACCTCTACTACCACGTCCTGGGAGATGGGCCGCGGACGGTGGTGATCCCCAACGCCAACTGGCTGTCGGAGCCCCTCCAGCCGCTCGCGGAAGCGACCGAGGGGTCGGAGGGGCGCCGGCTGATCTTCTACGACCCGCGCAGCCGGGGCCGGTCGAGCGCCGTCACCGACGGCCGCCACCTGAGCCTGGAAGACGACGTGGCCGATTTAGAAGCCGTGCGCCGCTACTTCGGCCTGGAGAGCCTGTCGCTCCTCGGCACCTCCTACCACGCCGCCGTCACCGCCCGCTATGCGCTCGAAAACCCGGGCCGGGTGGAGCGCATGCTGCTCGTCTGCCCGATCACCCCGCGCCGCCCCGGCGAGTGGCTCCAGGAAACCCCCACGGCGGACGAAATGGCCTTTCCGCCCGGCGTGCCCCGCCTCGAAGAGATGAAGCGCGACGAGGTGGACCGGGACGACCCCGTGGCCTACTGCCGCGCCTGGTTCAACTACTTCCTCCTGCCGGCGCAGATGAGCGAGCTGTCCGCGGCCTCCCGCTTTCCGCTCGACGACATCTGCTCGTTCCCCAACGAGTGGCCGCAGCGCACCATGAGCGTCTATTTCCAGCACATCGTCCCCAAGATGGGAGACTGGGATTTCCGCCCGCGCCTGGGCGAGCTCTCCATGCCCCTCCTCGTCTTGCAGGGCTCGGACGACCTCGTGCCCATCGAGGCCTCGCGCGAATGGGCCTCCCACGCCGCGAACGGCCGCTTTCTCACCATCGAGGGCGCCGGCTCGCACCCCTACATCGAGCGCCCCAAGGTCTTCTTCCCCGCCGCCGACGCCTTCTTCCAGGGGGAGTGGCCGCGGGGGGCCGAGACCGTAGTCCCTACTACTGCGTAGCGTTGGGGGTGTAGCGTCCGCCCCTTCCAGGCGGCCGGCCGGCCCAGCAGCCGGCTGCCGAGGGCCGTCCACTGGATGGCGAGGAAGACCAGGATGGCCAGCGGATGGAGCAGCGCGCCGCCGAGCGGCTGGCGGAAGCGCCGGACGGCGATCAGGCGGGGGAGGTACAGGGCCACGGTCCCCAGCCCGGCCGGCAGGAGCACCCAGGGCGAAAGCACGCCGGGCAGACCCAGGACGAGCAGGATCACCGGCATCACCTGCCCGAGGAGGAAAAGCAGCGTCACCGGCACGATCTTGCCCGGCGAGGCGAGCCCCTCGACCGCGTTCTTGGCCAGCCCCCGCCAGACCTCGCCCGCGCCGTGGTACATCCGGCAGGAGGCCACCGGCGTGGCGTCGAAAAGGTCGGTCGCGATCCCCGCCTGCCGGAAGGCGCGCGGAAGGGCGACGCCGTCGTGGAGCGAGCCATGGATGGCGGTATGCCCCCCCGCCTTGTCGTAATCCTCCCGGCGCGCCAGAAAGAGCTGCCCGCACCCCGCGCCATAGGCCGGGTGGCGGCTCGCGCGCATGCGGGCCATGGGCAGGAACCCCAGCAAGACCCAATGGATCAGGGGGAGGAGCAGCCGCTCCAGGAAGGTGACCGTTTCCTGGCGCGGCACGCCGCTCACCAGACCGGCCCCGCTCGTTTCGAGGAAGCCGGCGGCGCGGGCCACCCCGTCCGGCTCCAGGCGGACATCGGCGTCCACGAACAGAAGGAGGGGATGGCGGGCGTGCCGCGCCAGGACCGCGCAGGCGTGCTGCTTGCCGCACCAGCCCGGCGGCAGGGGCGGCGCCGTCTCCAGGCGCAACCGTGGGTCCCGGACGGCGAGCCCGCGCACCACCTCCGCCGTGCGGTCCTCCGAGGAGTCGTCCAGCACCACGACCTCCAGGTCGACCCCGCGGCTCGCCAGCGCCGCCTCCACGGCCCCCGCGATGGCATCCTCCTCGTTGCGGGCGGGGATCAGGACGGAGACCGCCGGACACCGGTCCGTTCGGCGCGGGAGGAGGCGCGTAAAGCCCCAGGTTCTTGCGGAAGACCAGGGCGGGAAAGAGGGCGCAGAGCGCGCAGACGACAGCCAGGACGAGCGGGCTCAGGCTTTTCTCCGGGGCGGCGGCAGCTCCTCGTCCCCATGCCCGGGCCGGAACGACTCGCCCTTGAACCGGGCCTTCAGGCGCCGCCACGTGTCGTACACCCCGCCCACGCCGGCCGTGCCGCCCAGCAGCACCTCGAAGCGGGCCGCGTCGCGCGCCATCGACTCTCCCGCCAGCGCCTCCAGGGCGGACTCCAGGTGGCTCTCCAGGATCGGCGTCCAATCTCCCGCCCCCAGGTCCGCGTCCCCCGTGGGAACCTCCTCGCCGAAGCGGGCGAGCGCCTCCGGGAACCGCTCCTCCCAGAACGGGTACTCGATGGCCAGGGGCAATAGCACCGCCTGGCGCACCTTGGAAGCCAGGTGGCCGATCCCCGAGCGCAGCCGGATGGGGCGCTCGCGGGGGTCCGTGAACCGCCCCTCGGCGGCGATCCAGAGCGCCGTGTCCGGCCGGCTGAGAATCTCCTGCGACACCGTGAGGAAGCGCCGGGCGCCCCGCGCCGTCCCGGGCTCCACGCCGAAGAAGCCCAGCTTCTCGAAGAACTTGTACTTGCCGAGGGCGCTGGCGTCGATCGGTCCGAAATGTCGCGCGCTCCGGGAAGAGCTGCAGCGCGAGCCGCATGCAGATCAGCGGGTCCCACCACGAAGGATGGTTGAAGTAGACCACCAGCGGCTTGCCGCGCACGGCCACCGGGTCGGGCCGCTGCGACTTCGAGAGGCGGACGGAGTGGAAGTTGCGCGCCAGGAAGCGCTCGCAGTACCGCCCGAACATCGACAGGAGCAGCGGCGAGACCTGGGGTGGCCCCTGGTGCTGCGCAGCCCTCTCCGCCCGCGGGCTCTCCGGACCCTTCTCCTCGTCCATCGCGGAAGAGTGTACCCCGCTTGTGGGATTCCTGCCGCCCCCGTGACAGAGAGTCTTTGTAGCCTTTCATCAAGCTGTCAGGAGGGAGAATCATGGTTCCAAGGAAGTACCTTGAGAAGCTCAGAGGAGATCTGGCGGGGAGGCTGCTCGAGGCGGGCGATCCCGGGTACGACCAGGCGCTCGTCATCGACAACGGCCGGATCGATCTGCGGCCGGGAGTGGTGGCGATGTGCGTCAACCGCAAGACGTCGCCACCGCCTACAAGTTCGCTCTCGAGCATGAGATGCCGTTCACCGTGCGCGGCGGCGGTCACAGCGCGGCCGGCTATTGCCTCAATCAGGGCGGGATGGTCATCGACCTCACCCGCATGACCGCCAAGCGCCTCGACCTCGAACGGCAGGTCGTCTGGACCGAGACCGGCAACCGCTGGCGCGACCTCTATCTCTTTCTGCAAGCCACGAACACCGGCCTCATTCCGATCGGGGGGGGCTGCCCGACCGTCGGCATCCCGGGCTTCATGCTCGGCGGCGGCATCAGCTTCGTCTCGCGCTCGTACGGCCTGAGCGTCGACAACCTGGTCTCCATCGACCTCATCACGCCGGACGGCAAGCCGCGGACGATCTCCGCCGAGTCGAAATCGAAAGAAGACCGGGACCTCTGGTGGGCCTGCCGCGGCGGTGGCGGCGGCAATTTCGGCATCGCGGTCGCGTTCGAGATCCGGGTCCACCAGCCGAATACGCCGGCGATGCTGTGCGGGCAGATCCGCTATCCGATCGAATCCGCGCAGGAAGTCCTCGGCTTCTACAACGAATGGATCGAAAAGGCTCCCGACACGCTGGCGGTCTACGGTTACATGGGGAAAGTGCCGCTGCCAGCCCATCCCGACACGTTCGTCGACACCGTCGGCCTCACGCCGATCTTCAACGGCGACAGCCGCGAGGGGATGGATCTGATCGCTCCGATCCTCAAGTTCCCGAACATCTACATCAACCTTTACAACATGACGCTGCCCGACTTTCGAGATCTTCAACGGCCTGCTCACCGTCGTCGGCGGGATGAGCGGCTACATCCGCTCCGGCTTCATGGCGCCGAAATCGTTCACGCCCGCGGCCATCGACGTGCTGACCACGTCGATGACGAGCGCGCCGTCGCCCAACAGCCTCCTGGTCTGGACGCACATGGGCGGCAAGGTCACCGAGGTCGGGAAGACCGATACGGCCTTCTGGCACCGCGACGCCCGTTTCCTCTGGGAAGTGAAGGCCATCTGGCCACAGACCGATCAGACCGTGCAGAACGTCAACTGGGCGTACGAGCTCGGCGAAGGGATGGCACCGCACTCGATCGGCGCCTATTGCAACTACATCGACCCGCTCCTGCACGACTGGCCGAAAGAATTCTACGGCGGCAACTATGCCGAGCTTTGCCGCATCAAAGAGGCCGTCGATCCGCATCACCACTTCCGTTTCCAACAGGCCATTGGATCGCCGTTCAATCCGGACGGCGCGTATCCGCCCAACCTTGCTCCGCTGTACCGGACCTTCCTCGTTTGACGCGAGGAAATGGAGGCCCCATGAGGAAACTTGCAACGATCACCCTGCTCGTGTTCGCCGCCGCCTGCAGGAAGGAGCCGCCGACCACGGCGGCGTCAGGACCGGCGGCTTCGGCCGTTCCCCCGGCCACGGCGCCGGCGCCGGTGCCACCCCCGCCCGGCGGACCGGCCATCGTTCTGAGCCCGGCGATCCCCGGCGATGCGCAGTTCGGGAAGCTCCCGCCCAACGCGGGGAACATGCAGAAGCTGCTGGCCATCCAGGGCGACTTCGACATCTTTTCGTGGAATTCGTTCATCGCCCTCAACTGGCCTCCAGGGCCGGACGGCAACGGCGATCCGAACAAGACCCTCGGACAGGACGGCGACAACGACACCGTGTGGGAAAACTATCGTGACGTGGCCAACATTTTCCTCCCGGGCGGGAAGCCGCCAACGTGGAAAGGGGATGCACCCATCCCGCCGGAGTGCAAGGCCGACTACACCCCGGGGATGCGAATCCTCAGCCAGGTCGGCAAGACCCCGACCGTGCTGACGGAGTTCAGCCAGCCGTTCAACACCGGTCCGCTGATCGATCAGAACGGCGTCTACACCCGCTATGAGATCCTCGTGAACAAGCCGATGTTCGACTACATCCTCTCGAACTCCCTCTACTCGAAGGCCGGCCAGAAAGTCTTCAGCGGCGCGGTGAAGTTCCCGTGCGGCGTCCTCGGCGGGGCCGAGGGAGCCATCATGGTGAAGTCCGCGTGGAAGGTCATCGATTCTTCGGAAAAGGATCAATTCCACAGCGAAGAGGTGCTGGTCTACTCCCCGGCGTCGGCGAACCCCGCGTATCCAGCGTCCTGCGGCAAGCAGACGATGGGGCTTACCGGGCTTCACATCGGCCACAAGACGAATTCCGGCGCGCAGTGGATCTGGTCGACGTTCGAGCACGTGGACAACGTGCCGACCGAGGCCGACGTCGCCGCCGGGACGTTCAAGGCGAAATACAACTATTACAACCCCAAGTGCTCGGCGGCCGACTGTCCGCCCAACCAGGTGCCGCCGCGGCCGTGGGATCCCACGAAAGTCAGCTCCTTCCGCAGCCAGATCGTCCGCATCAACACCTTCAAGGGGAACGAATTCGCTCCCGCGAGCGCCAAGGTGCGCAACGCCGATGCGGTGAAGCTGCTGGCCGGCGTGAACCCTGATTCGGTCTGGCAGAATTATGAGCTGATCAGCACCATGTGGCCGACGAACACCGGCACTTGCCAGGCAACTCCCGGCGTTCCTCTGGGCACACCGGCGCCGACGTTCCTCGCCAACACGACGGCCGAGACGTACATCCAGGGGATGGTGCCGAACGTCTCCTCGAACTGCATCGAGTGCCACAACAACGCCACCATGACGACCCCGGTCGCCTCCGACTTCACCTACGTCCTGCAACGAGCCCAATAGAAAGCGAGACCTTATGACGACGACTCCTGTTCCCGACGACGTCCTCGCCGACTTCGCGAACATGTCGGCCGCCCTGACGGGCTTCCAGCCGGGCTTTCTGAGGCCGTTCCTGGACCCCGTCAACCTCTCCGGCACGTACTACGATTTCGCCGTATCGCAGGTCAGCCAGCAAGGGATGGACGCCCTGCTCAACGCCTACCGAGCCCTTGCCACGCAGCCGCCCCAGGCCATCGCCAACACGCTGCTCGAGACCGCCAGCGCGGCACCCTCGAACCAGGCGCAGATCGCCCAGAGCATCGTGGCCCTGTGGTACCTCGGCTCCTGGTACAAGCCCGCCTACCAAAACGGCGGCGTCCCCGGCGCCGTGGTGCAGGTCGTCTCCTCGCAGGCCTACACGAACGGGCTGGCCTGGCAGGTGGCCCAAGCCCACCCGATGGGTTTCAGCGCCTTCACCTTCGGCTACTGGAGCCAGCCGCCGGCTTCGCTGGCGACCTTCGGCGTCAACGTTCCGGACGGAGGTGGACAGTGAGCCATGGAAATGGGAATGCCACCCCGCAAACCCCGCAAACCCACGCAATACGACGTCGTGATCATCGGTGCCGGCGTCTCGGGCAACCTGATCGCCAAACAGCTCGGCCTCGCCGGCAAGAAGGTGCTGATCCTCGAGGCCGGTCCGGCCGTGCCGGACAGCCGCGAGCAGTACATGGAGAATTTCTACCTCGCGCTGGCGAAGACGCCGGAATCGCCCTACCCGTCGCTCGCCGGCCGCACCGGTCCGGGCGTGGGCAGTATTCCGGATCCGGCCTCGCTCCCGGCTCCGCGCGCCACGGTGCTCGCCATCGGCCAGCCGCCGCAGCAGAGTCATCTCATTCAATCCCAGACCGCGGGGGCTCCGGTCAACGATCAGGGTGACGTTCGCCAGCTCCAGTTCTCGAGCACCTACGAGCGCGTCGGAGGCGGCACCGCCTGGCACTGGCTCGGCACGTCTCTCCGTCTCGTGCCGAACGACATGACGATGTATTCAACGTACGGCGTCTTTCAGGATTGGCCGGTTTCTTACGGCGAGATGGAGACGTTGTGGGGCCTGGCTGAGAGCGAGATCGGCGTCGCCGCGAGCGTGGCGCAGCAGGAGCCGCTCGAGGCCGCCATCGGCCTGCGCTATCCGCCCGGCTATCAATACCCGATGAATCCCATCCCGTCGAGCCTCGTCGACCAGACCATCAGCAGCGCCGTGAGCGGCATGAGCGTCCCGGGCGAAGGGAGCGAGGGGGGCAAGGAATACTCCGTCTTCGTCACCTCGACGCCGGCCGGCCGCAACTCCGAGCCCTACCAGAACCGCCGCGTCTGCGCCGGCAACACCAACTGCATCCCCATCTGCCCGATTCAGGCGAAGTGGGATCCCACCGTGACCCTCGGCAGCGCGCTCGACACCGGCAACGTGACCGTGAGCTATCAGTCGGTGGCCGTCAACATCGCGGTGGAAAGCGGAAACGCCACGCGCGTCGACTACCTCCAGTGGTCCCGCGACGCCACCGGCAATCTGAAGTCGACGCCGATGTCGGTGACCGGAAAGATCTACGTGGCGGCGGCGCACGCCATTGAAAACGCCAAGCTGCTCCTCCTTTCCAACAATCAACAGGGGATCGCCAACAGCAGCGACCAGGTCGGCCGCAACCTGATGGATCACGTCCTCTACCTGGCGTGGGCGCTGGCCGACCAGCCGGTGTGGGGCTATCGCGGCCCGCTGGCCACCTCCGGCATCGAGTCGCTGCGCGACGGCGAGTTCCGGTCCAACCGCGCGGCCTTCCGCATGGAGATCGGCAACGAGGGCTGGAACTTCTCGGCGGGCGATCCCTACACGACGACGCTCGACTTCATCCTGGGAACGAACAACTCTCAGCTCAATCCGGACGGCAAGCGCCTGGGGGGATTCGAGCTGGTGCAAACCCTGAACGACTTCCTCACGCGGCAGTTCCGCTTCGGCCTTCTGCTCGAGCAGTCGCCGCAGCCGGAGAACCGCGTCACCCTCGACCCGACCTACCGGGACGGCCTGAACATCCCGCGGCCGCACATCGACTACGGCCTCGACACCTACACCATGGAAGGCTTCCGCGTGGCGGCCGACACCTGTTCGGCGGTCTTCAAGCAGATGGGGGCGCAGGAGTTCACGCAGCCCACGGTCAATCCCTATCCGTCTGATAGGAAGCCGGGCCCGGGTGACTTCTCCTACAAAGGCCGGGAGTACCACATGTACGGCGCGGGCCACATCATGGGCACGCACCGCATGGGGACCGACCCCAAGTGCTCGGTCGTCGACGCGAGCCAGCGCTCCCACGACGTGCCGAACCTCTGGATCGTCGGCAGCGGCAGCTTCCCCACCGTGGCGACGGCGAATCCCACGCTGACCCTCCTGGCTCTGGCGTTCAAATCGGCGCAAAGCATCCTCGCCGCCCTCGGCTCCTGACCGGCTCCTGACAGAAAAAAGAGGACTCGTCCCATGTACCTCAACAACGCGTTCTTTTCGATCCTCCCCGGCAACGAAGCCAAGGCGTACGCGGCCTTGGGCCAGTTGGCCGCCCAGGTGGAGAGCGAGCAGCCCGACACCTGGATGTACCTGATCCATACGCCCAATCTCGATCCCGGCGTCAGGATCTTTCCGATGCCCGGGCCGGAGCAGGTGGCCTTCGTGGAGGGCTACAAGGACCGGGACGCCTTCCACCGGCATCACGGCTCGCCGATCATGAAAGAGTTCTTCGCGAAAAACGGCGCCTGGTTCCTGAACATGTACGGGCCGGCCGTTCCCTGGATGATGGTGCAGACGCTCGAGATGATCGACGGTTTCATCCGTCCCGAAGCCGACACCATGACCGCGTGGCAGGTCGAGGCGCGCTGGGTCATGAAGCCGGGGTGCCGCGGCCAGGTGAAGGAAGCGCTCAAAGGTTACGTCAACCGCGTGCGCGCCGAGGAGCCGGCGACGCTGATGTACACCGTCAGCGTGGCCGACACCTCCGATCAGTCCATGGCGCTCCCGCCGTCGCAGCACGACGCGCTGGTATACAACTCGTCCTGGACCGATCAGAAGGCCTTCTTCGATCACGGCGACGGTGCCCCCTATCAGGACTTCCTGAGGGAGCACGGCGACCTCTTCCTCCAGGCCGGCCCCGGCTCCACGACGCATCCCTACATGACCACCTCCGTGCTGAGGCGCTTCGCCGGCTTCTTCCGCAAGGAGGCGTTCATCGCATGAAGCCCGGACCGAGCCGCCGCCGTCAGGACTGTGGCGCCGGCGGCTCGGTCTGGCGGGCCTCTTGTCCGCATAGGTGGCACCCATTTTGGCGGCCAATGACCCCTCGGCGAACCTCGCGGGAGCGCCCAGCCAGGGTCTTGCTATAGTGGTCGCCATGGCACAACGTCCCCTGCCGGCACTGGAACCTGATCAGCCCGGGGAGTCCCCCGACGGCGTCGATCTGACTCTCATCGCGTGGACCCTCAGCCTGACGCCGCTCCAACGGATCGAGCTTCTCCAGGATTGGGTGGACGGGCTCGCCGAGCTCCGGAATGGAAGAGCCGCGGAGCGTTAAGTTCCTCGGACTTCTGCGGGTCCTGCTCCACCACGGAGTCGATTTCTTCGTCGTTGGTGGCGTGGCGGCTCAACTCGCGGGAGCCCCCATCCTGCCGCTGGACCTGGACGTCGTATACGCCAAGACTCCCGACAACCTCGATCGTCTTCTCGCCGCTCTCCAAGAGCGAAAGCTCGCTATCGCGATTTCGCCGGACGCCACATCGAGCCGGACAAAGAAAAGCTCGAAAGGCTGCGGCTCCATCTCCTCCTGACCGACCTTGGCGCTCTCGTCGTGCTCAGCACGATCGGCGCAGGCCTCACCTACCAGGATCTTGTCGGCCGAACCCACGCGTATGAGCTTGGAGACCTGGAAGTGCGTGTCCTCGAGCTGGCAGCCGTCATTGAAACCAAAGAACAGGCCAACCGCGACAAGGATCGAGCCGTGTTGCCGGTCTTGAGACAGACGCTGGCCATGAAGGCCCGGTCTGGGGCGGTCGGGGAGGGCTGAGACTCCTCCGGACCGGCGTTTCAGGCGGTCCGTGCCCCTCAGGCGGCGGAGAAGTTCCGTCCGAGGGCGGTGGCTCCGAGAACTTCGCGAGGTTTCTTTGTCCCCTGGGTGGAACCTCTTCGTTCTGTTGCCCGCATTAGGGCCGCCCCTACAAAAGCCCAGAGGGGCCAGGAGATCGATCCCGGCCAGTTCGAGACGCCTGAGACCGTAACGTTCGACCCTCTCCCCTGTTGGCAGCACCTTTCGCCCGAGGAGCAGCGGCAGCGCGTAGCCCACCTGGTCGAGGAGATCGAGGCCGAAGCCGCCGCGGAGAGGAAGAGGACGGGTAAGCCGGTCCTGGGCGTGGCGGCCATCCTGGCGCAAGATCCCAATGGCCACCCCGATCGCCCCAAGAAGGAGCCTGCACCCTTCGTGCACGCGGCGACCAAGGCCGCCCGCTTGGCGTACCGGGAGATGTACGCCCTGTTCGTGGCCGCCTACCGCGAAGCCGCAGACAAGCTCCGGGAGGGGAACCGGGCTGTGCTCTTCCCGATCGGGAGCTTCCCGCCCGCACTGCCCTTCGTGGGTGGATAGAGGTCTGCCCGCTGCTGAATCCCACAGCCGTCCTTGAGCGCTTCTCGAACGAGAGGCCGGTGGAGGTGTGCCTGGAGGAGGATTTCGGCTGATCGTTCAGGAAACCTGCTCCGCCTTTGACCGTCTCCGCAGGCGTTTCAGGCGGTCCCCAGGCACTCCGTGCGGCGGAGAAGTGCCGTCCAGGAGCGGTGACTCCGATAACTTCGCGAGGTTTCCTTGTCCCTTGGGTGGCTGTCCCTTGGGTGGCACCTCCTCGGATCCGTCCGCATAGGTGGCACCCATTTTGGGCGTCCGCATAGGTGGCACCCATTTTGGCGGGTCTCCCATGCCTACAGCCATCACGCCCGTCCTCGACTCTACCCTCTTCGGCTCTTGTCGTTCACCATCGTTTTAGTTGGGCGCTCCTTTCGCACCCACAATACTGGGAAGCGAAGCGACAAACCCTCGGCCATTGTACTCAATAGACGCCTGAGAATTACCAATTTTGGGTTAGCTCTAGAAGACTGTTGCGCACTTCTAGTTAGAGTGCAAGCCCAACTGTGAACAATTATAGATAACCTGCGATGTAGAGCAGCCATGGTAAGTTTCGACAGGATACGATGGTCGTACTTCTCTTAGACTACAATGCCGTCCCATCTCCACTTAAGCACTCTGGGTGCAAACTCTGGTATTTCTATCGGCTCAAGTAGGGGCTCTCCAACACACCAAAATCTATCTGCTCCAAGCCGTTCACCAGTTTTATAAAAATGAACTAAATGTCTGAGGTCTGCTGCTGAATAATCAGAAAGCCATTGCCGGAAGTGTTCTTGCCCTGCATCTAAGAGCAGCTGCATGCTAAATCCGCACGCCTTCTTCTCGTAGTCGATTGCTTTTTCCAGGATTTCAGGATTAAGGCGAGAGACCTCTGGGTCGAATTCGATTATTCCTTGTGTATTCCATTGTACGGCGTGCCCAAACAAATGTAGAAGCGTAAAAAGGGCCTCTTGGCTTTGCAACCGACAATCAATACGGATCTCAGCCCCGTTTAGGTCGCCAAAGTGATCGTTAGCAACGAGATCCTCCCGGCAGCTGATGCCGAAGCGATGGAAAACGTAAGCCCTTATAAATTCGTAAACTTGTTGGAAGTTGGACTCGCTAGATGTGTTCATGTCAAGCTTGGCTACTCACTCTTCAAGAGTCTTTGCGTGGCCTAGAAAGGTCACTCCCGCCAAGAGGCAGAATCCACTCAACTCCGGCATGCCTGAAGAACCACCGCCCCAAAAAACCTCCGCAGGTCTCTACCTTTTTCAGAACAGCTAGTTCGACTACAAATCCTTCATAGCCCTGCCTACGTAATTGGCTATGCCAGCTTTTCCAGAGTTCCTTGTCAAACCTAGAAAGCATTAGCTTGATATCTAGTGGCATGGACAACCGTACCACAGCCTTTTCGATACTTGGCAGAGCGTCAACCAAGGCTTCTTCGAGGCGGGATACTCCTTGCTTTAGGAGGGAGAATGCAGGAACAAGTGCCACTCCATCTTTAGCCAAGATTCTTGGAATTACGGAGAGTGCTTCCCTGACCAATTTGTCACCAAATTCTCCGCCATCGGAATGAATAAAGTTTGTGCAACCAGCGGGGGTTACCTCAAAAGGAAGGTTGGCGACGCAAAGATCGAACTGTTCCCCTCTGGCCGCAATCCCCTGGGCCAGATTATCTATGGACAAAACGGCCGTCACGTCATTGAGCTTGCAGTTAATATGGGCAAACTCTAACGCGCGCGGATTGACGTCAACCCCAGTCACGTTCCAACCCTTCTTTGCTGCAGCAATAGAAAGTACGCCAGAGCCGACCCCTATATCTAGGAAACGCTTACTAAGCGAAGAGGGCTGGGGGACTAAGTCAGCCATAAATAAGCTCTCAGGATGCGGCGGAAATACGCTATCAGTCCCATGTCGATCAAGGCGATCTGCCACGAGCAGCATATCGTCGATCGTCCACGCATGGCTGTCCCTCCCTGGAACCTCCCGCAAGGTTGAACGGCTCCTTCGCCCGTCATTGTCCAGCAGTATCAACGTTCTTGCGAGCCATGGGCATAACCCAACTAGTGGCTTTAAGTCAATCGGCATATTGTTGTAATCCTACGGTTTGTTAGGCTGTCTTTAGCTTCGTCACCCAGTCCGAGTATATTGCAAATTTTTTGGACTAGATCCTTGCGCTCGGAACCTTGCTCAACACTGATCAGTCCTAGAATGCTGGCAGGTCTTCCTCCGATGACATAGATTCGGCTTGAAAGTGAGACAGCTTCCTCTATATCGTGTGTGACAAGTACAATTCCTTGCTGGTTTTCTTTTAAGAGTGAGCGAAGTAAATGTTGCATCTGTACGCGAGTTATATAATCCAGCGCACCAAATGGCTCATCCAAGAGCAACACCTTGGGGTCTGCGGCCAGACATCGTGCAATGGCCACTCGTTGCTCCATGCCACCGGATAGCTCGAAAGGATACTTTCCTTGGTGGAGTCTTAGTCCGGTGCGATCTAGTAGTTCTTCCACTTCAGCTTTAATCGACACTGCGCTGGTATTGACGCCGCAGTGCGCACCAAACTCAATATTGCCTCGAACGGTCAGCCACGGAAAGTTGCTGTAATGTTGGAATACCAGTCCACGTTCGCGTGAAGGGCCGTCAATTTCTCTTCCCTCAACTCTTATTGAGCCAGCGTCATACGGCAGTAGTCCTGCGATCGCTTTCAAAAGAGTAGTCTTGCCACTACCTGATCTTCCAACCACGCTAACTATCTCACGATGATCGCAGTGCAGACATATGTTCTCTACGACAGTATCTTTTGTGTTCTCTTTCCTGTATCCGATCATTAGATTCTCAACCTCCAGCAGCACGGATACCTCCTTGGACCCATGGACAGAGCCAAGCATTGAACTTCCTGAAAATATAGTCGCTTGCCATCCCGTATAGACCAATAATAACTATTATTGCCAGCATACGGTCCATCGCTAAGACCCGGTACGCTTGTAGAACGAGGTACCCTATGCCGCGACGAGCATTAACTACTTCAGCAACAAGGAGGTATGACCACGCCCATGCAAAGGCTATTCGGGCACTCTCAAGCATCCCTGGAAGGCTTGCTCGGAATATAACTTTACTCCAGAGCTTCGGGCCATGAAGGCCTAGGCAGCGGGCACTCTCTTCTATCTGGCGCGGAACGGCGGCAATGTCAGCAATAAACATGAAAACAACTTGGAAGTAAGTCCCTATAAATATGAGTGATACCTTCGTCAGATCACCAACCCCAAAGATAACAGCGCAAAGAGGCACGAAAGCAGGGACAGGTATGTAGCGGATAAAGTCATGTAGAGGAAGTAGACGTTCTCTAAGATTGCGACTCTTGGAGCACAGAAAAGCTATAGGCAAAGCAAGTAGTACGGACAACACATAGCCTTCAAGGACCCGTAGAATGCTGGCAAACATGTGAGTGTAAAGTTCGGAAGACAATAGCAGAGTACGAAGCGAGATTGCCACATCTGTTGGGCAGACTACTAAGCTACTCTGCAGACTAAGGCAGCTAGCCGTCCAAAGCGTTAAGCCGCTACATGCTGCAATTAGCAGGTTGAATAATAGTGAGCGTTTTTCCATATGCACGCTCTATCTCCGTCATTAAGTAGAGGGCTAAATTCATTCATGGGTTCATGATAGGTGCTAAGCTGTCCTTAACATTTACCTTCCCCTTAAGATAGCCTGCCTTTGCCCAAAGCTTCTGAACTTTATTTGACAGAGCCTCTCCCTTGGCTGCAAATAGCTGATGGCATTCTCGTTGCTGCATCAGTTTAGCTCCTGACAGCATTGCGGCTGCTTCGTCCGGTGTAACACCAATCTCTGTGGCGACTATGGGCATTGCATCGTTTGGCTTTGAATTAACAATTTGCACGGCCTCATCCCAGCTCTTAGCAAATAGATCGACAGACTTCCGGTTGCTGTTGTACCATTCCTTGTTGGCGATGAATATGTCCAGAATAGCCTCTGGATAATCCTTGGAACTGGCAAGAATCACAGTTCCAGATCTTTGCTTTAGTGCTTGGCTAATGTGAGGTTCCCATGTTACTGCCGCATTTATATTGCCGGCTATAAATGCTGTTCCTGCGTCGTCTGGTGTCATGGGCTGCACCGTGATGTTGCTTGAGTCTATACCCTTTGAGTCAAGCACGTATAGAAGGAAAAAGTGGTTAACAAATCCGGGCTGCACAGCTACGGGAGACTTTGCCAATTTTTCTAGTGAATTTACATCTCCCGCACCTATGATGGCATCGGAGCCATTGGAATAGTCTGCGCAAGAAATAGCGACGGCATCAACTCCTTGAGAAAGGCTAACAGCGAGGTCGTCGACGGTTGAGCCTACTATGTCTACTCTTCCTGCAATGAGGGCTGCTCTTCTGTCGGGCGCGTTTTCGGTCTTGTTTATTTCGACATCAAGCCCATTTTTCTTGAAAATGCCTTGTTCCGCCGCCACAAAAAGGGGGGCGAAGCCAACCCACGAGTTAACGCTTACCCTGACAACATTCTTTGTCCTTGAGTTCTGCTCTCTGCAGGAAATAGAAATTGCCCCAAGTAAAATAAGGGAGAGCGACAAGGATCCCGCGATAACTCTCGTTCTCATATCAGCCTCCTCAGGCTATTGTCTGCCGTATCCAATTAGCAGCTCTTCGCGCATGTTTCTTATAAGAATAATATGGAGAAGGTGGACGGTCGTGGCTATAACGAGTGCCAGTAGCAGTAGTAAGCCTACCGCTTGCGCATACTGTGAGAAGTAGGAGCTCATCGACAGGTGGCTCTCTCTCGCGTTGTCGATAGAAGCCCACGCAAGTCCTGTTAATAGGGAAAAGAAATACAAAGTTGTAGGAATGTATGCAGCCACACTTTGGGGGCCTGCAAGTCGTAGCTTGCTCCAAGTTGGAATCCCGCTGCTGCGATAGGCACGAACTATTTCGAAGCCAGCTACTGCCACAGAAAAGGCCAATAGGTAGCAGACGCGGCTCTGTAGGCCTCCACTATATTCGACTAATGCAAGCAACAGTCCTATATCAACTATGTTCAGTAGCGGCTCCGCATTTTCTGGAGATGCGGCACGGCCAAAGTATGCGAAGCATACTAATACTGCATAGATGAGCGCGCAGATACCCCATCCTAAATAGATATGAAAATTTTTGGCAAAGACGGATCTGGAGTATCGGTAATGCTGAAATTTGCCTACCAAATCAGTAATTAGTAGATCTTTGTTCGATACAGTCAGGCGGACTAAATAGGACTTGATATTGATTTGCCGGATGAATTCTTCTACATCATCTTCGGGAGGGTGATAGATGAGACCCTCTTCGGGGTTGTCATGAAATAGAAGATGTATATCCTGGTGGATATGGCTTTCTACTGCGAGGATGTTTCGAGTGCCTGCTAAGTATTCTGCGAATAAAGAGTTCATCGAGTCTTTGGCAGCCCTGCACTTCTCGCTCTGTTGCCCGATCTCGGCTCTGTATGACGAGAAGACAAAAGCTGCAGCGAGAAGAATCGCTAGCATGTTGAGCCACAGCCCGGGAAACTGCGCAATCCGGCTTCGGTAGATTTCACGGAGCTTAGCCATAGTTCATCGCCTCTCTGGCAGAGCAAAGTGCTGCAACGCTGTAGGCCTTTGAATGAGACTTACTTGGAGCACCTTTCAGGCTAAGCCCAACTCATGCAGCTTGTCAAGTCCGGTGAAGTCAAGTCAATGTTTGATTGCCAATATTGCAAGAAGCAACGCTGATATGGGAATTTGACGGAGGTGATAGGGAGGTAGGATAGACCGAGTGCGAGCCTTGACGATCAATTCCCCGATGAACCCGTAGCGTGCGTGTAAATTTGGGGGTCGGGGGAAGACGCTTGGGGGCTAGTCCTGAAGGATTCGATTGCATGGGTCTTTGCGGTCCTGTAAAGAAGACGCGACAAATTGAGAAAAGAGGGACCATCGGAGAGGGGGAATATAGAGCGCCCTCGGTGTCGAACCCTCAGGCAAAACCTCTTAGCGCCCTACCTCAATCAGCGTGTAGACAGGCGTAAATCAACCGGGTGACGGCCCCAGAAGGCCGCCAAGCCACCTCTTGCAGGGCCTGAGACAGGCTTGAGAACCCCTGAAGGCGCGGTTTGGCTGCGTGGGCGGCGATCCCTCTCCCGCTGGAACGCCTCGTGCGCTCGCCCAGCAATCTAAGGTAAGTGGTGCTTAACTCCAGTCCGGCTTGCCACCAATCAGCGCGGGCGCTATGCCGGCCGGCACAGATCCTAGTTCAGAGACTCCCCGGTCCCACCAAACGGCGCCGGCCTCACCCAATACCGCCGGTAATACTCCCGGATCTGCCCGAAGATCGCCCCGGCCTGCCGTTCGCCGATCGCCTGCTGGAGCATGAGCCACGCGGCCAGGGCGTAGCGGTGGAGGCCCCAGGAGGCCAGGATGGGTTGGCACTGGGCGATCAGGTCCTCGGCCCGGGCGTGTTCTCCTTTCGATACAAGGACTTCCGCGAGGTCGATGGAGAGGAGGACGAGATCGTGTTGGAGGTCGCGGGCCCGGAAATCGTCCCAGAGTTGGGCGAAGATGGTCTCGGCTTCGGTGTAGTCCCCGAGCCTGAAGGCGATTCTGCCTTCGAGCCAGTGGAGGCGGAGTTGGGTCCGGCGGTCGGGGAACTGGCGATAGAGGGGACGGGCTCGGTTCAGGGCGGCCAGGGCGTCTTCCGGCTGGCCGAGGTCGTTCAGGTACCAGGCGAGGTCGTGCTCGGCACAGAGGCGGAGCCGGGCTTCGCGGGCGGGGTCGATGAGGACGAGCGCCTTGCGGATGTGGGCGAGGCCCCGTTCGGGGTTGACGTGGCCGATGGTGTCGCCCATCTTGAGGAGGGTGCGGCCCTGTAGATGGGGATCGCCAAGTCTCCGGTAGATCTCCAGGGCTTTCGCGAGAGAGGCCTCGGCGGTCTCGAACTCGCCGAGGTCGTTCAGGTACGAGGCTTCGAGGCTGATGAGGTTGGCCTCTTCGGCGGGGTCCCCGGTGCCCTCTTTGAGGAGGCGCCATGCTTCGTGGAAGGCCCGGCGCGAGCCTTCGAGGTCGGAGGCCAGCCGCTTGGCGTTCCCCAGGGCGGCCCAGGCGGCGGCTTGGAGGTCGGCGGCAAGCTTCTCTCCGATCTCCGCGGGGCCGAGCTTTTCGGCGACCTTGATGGCGAGGTGGATGACGTCGGCCGCCTCCACGGGCTCGGAGCGCAGGTAGCCTCGGCCGGCTTCGAGGAGACGCTCGTAGACGCCCCAGGTGTGGTAGCTCGAATCCGACTCGACCGTGAGGAGGCGGCGCTGGGGAGTCATGGGTTCCAGCGCAGCCCACTTCGCCCAACCCCGAAGGTTCTCGAGCGCGAGGTGCAGCTCTTCCTCGTTCGCGAAGGCCAGCGCCCGGGTGAAGATCTTCTCGTAGGCGTCCTCCCAGGACGGGGGGCCGCCTTCGGGCCAGAAGCCCATCTCGGCGGTGATCCGGTAGACCATCGCCAGGCAATCCGGGCAGCCGGTCAGGAGGTGGCGTACGACGTCCCTCCCTTGCTCTTTCGAAGCTTCGAGTCTGAGGAGCCTCTCGCCGACTCCTCGGAGATGTGCCGCGGTGCCATTCGCATCTCCTCACGTTCTGGCCTTGCATTCTTTGATTGCGTCATCCCTATCCTACTTGCTTGCACGGCACGGCGCCAGATCCGGGATAAAAAAACCGCCGGGAGTGCCGGCGGTGTCGAGGAGAATAGGAAGGGGAGATCAGCCGTTCGGGTCCATCGTGCCGTGCGCGTCTCCCTGCGTTCCTCCCGGATCCGCTTGAATTCCCGGGGCCCCGTCGGGGTCCATCGTGCCGTGCGCCTTCAGGGCGACCGGGGGGAGGAAGCGGTGGAGAACCTTCGAGATCCAGGCGATGACGCCCGGCTCACGCGTTGGCTTGGACGGCCGAGGGGCGGCAAAGGCGGCGGAGGACGCGAGGAGGAGGACCAGGAAGACGGCGGCAAGGCGTGACGACAGGGTTCGGGGCATAGGGGTTCCTCTCTGGAGAGGCTGCTCTTGTCTCCCGCCATGGGAGGATGGAGCCTCTCCAGCCGTACAGTGTGGCGGAAACCTCAGGGGTGCAGGAGGCCCCAGATGTCGCGCGCCGGTTCTACCGAGCCGTGCGCTCCGGGATCCGCATCATTCCCCCGCCGTCCCCGCCCGCCCGGAGCCGCTCCCGCATCCTTCACCCTGCGTCCCGCGCCTCCGGGACCGGAGTCTGCATCGTTCGGCGCGCGACCTGGGACCTTCGGCTCTCCTCCCGCGCCTCCCGGAGGGAGATCCGCATCATTCGCCCCTACTCCCGCATCATTCGGCCGCGTCGCTGCAACACGACTCGACGCTCCCGCCTCATTGGACTCTCCTGCCGCATCATTCAACTTTCGCCCTGCATCATTCCCCCGCGCTCGTGCATCATTCGGGAAGGCTTCCGCAACGTACGATCCTGCTGCTGAATGATGCGGACCGGCTCCCGCCTCATTCGGGAGGAGGGGCGAATGACGCGGCTCTCTTCTCGAATGGCACGGGAGCGCTCCGTAGTGTTGCGGGAAACTTCCTTTGTGTTGCGGAGAGGCTTCCGGGTGCCCCGGGACCCGTCCTTTGTGATGCAGAAATGCTCCCGAGCCTGGCGCGAGCATTATTTTGCGATGCAGAATGAGGGGGCGGCCTCAGGGATTCGCTCGCCGGTAGGCGGTGGGGATTCGGCCGCCTCCGAGGGACTGCTGGACGCGCATTGCATCACGACTGCAACGTTGGAGGCCATCCCCCACCCAGGGTTGCACCCTGGGCTATCAGTAGGACGCCCTGCCGGGCTCGCGTTGGCGCCGGAACTACATTCTGAGGTTAATCGAAGGGTGGAACAGAGGTGGCCCTATGTGGCCACCCTGGGGGAGGGCAGGCCGCCTGCCGCAACAGGGCGGCCACGCAGGGTGCCTTCGGCATCCTGCGGACCGCCCCTACAGAAACCGGTCGTTTCCCGCTGTGATTCTGAGATTCTGCCGCGCCGCCCGGCCGGAGGGTCTTCTCGCCCGACCGGCGGCGTGGGCCGCGCGCTGGCTGTTGATCCCTCCCCTGCCTCGTGCGACGATCACCCGCCATGCCCTCCATGGCCCACGAGATCCTGGTGGATCTCTTCAAGAACCGTCACACGGCGAGACCGAGCAGGGAGCGACGATTGCTTCCGCGGTGCTGCCCGCGATCCAGGGGCTCGACGACGACAGGTCCAGGTTCTACTACGACCTCGTATACAATTCCTTGAATGAGGCGGCTCGCCTCTCGTTGGAGGCCATGATGAAAGGCTACGAATACCAGAGCGATTTCGCGAGAAAGTACGTCGCGCAGGGGCGTGCCGAAGGGCGAACAGAGGGGCGCACCGAGGAGGCGGCTCGCGCCGTTCTGACGGTGCTTCGGGCTCGCGGCCTGGTGGTGCCCGACGCGGCCCGCGATCGCATTCTGGCTCAGAAAGACCCGGAACGGCTGGAGCGCTGGCTGGAGAAGGCTGCCGTCGCCGCCTCGGTCGCCGCGGTCCTCGACGAGCCGCACTGAGGCCCTCTCGGGGCCGCCATCCAGTGCTCTGTCAGGGCAGGATTGACCTGTCCACGGACCGGCTGGGCGAGGACACCCGGCTGGTCGCCGACCTCTGGCCGGGTCTGCGAGGCAGCAATCCCAGGATACTGGCCGACCGCGGAGACACCCTCTGGTTCTCCGCCACGGAGCCCTCTGTAGGCGATGAGGGGTCTGGAAGATCGACGCTTCCGCCACGCCGTGAATCGGCTACGGCAAAGCCGGCGACACCGAGAAGCGCGCCGCATAGACGTCGAAGTCGGTCCCGGTCTCAGGACTGTATCCCTTCTCGACCGACCAGACGACGGCGAAGACCCCGTCCGGACCAAAAGCGACCTTGATCTCCTCGCCGCAGGCGGCGTACCCCGGAGCCACGGGAAGCTCCGGCCCAGCGGGTGTGCCGTCGCGCCGGTAGAGCCGGAGCCGCACCTGACCACACTGCGCACGATCAGGAGAGCTGGAGAAGCTCTGCCATGCCACCACGAAGTTGCCCTGGCGGTCCATCGCCACCGAGGGCTGGAAGTCCTTCTCGATTCTCTCCTCGTTGATCCGAAACTCCGACCCAACCTTCTTGCCCGTCTTCGAGAATCTCTGACCAATGCTCTCGGCCTCCCATGCGATGAAGAAATTGCCTTCGGAGTCCCGTGTTGCCGTGGGGTGCTTTTGGAACGAAGTACCAATGGGGCTGACCACAATGGGCTCCCACGGGCTCGGAGCGCAGGTAGCCTCGGCCGGGCCTTGGGTGGCACTTCTTCGGGTTCTCTTGTCCGCATAGGTGGCACCCTTGCCGGCCAGCGCCAGCGCGCCACCCAGGAGCTCAAGACCATCGTGGAGAGAGGCAAAGAGCTGGCCCGGCGGATGCGCCGTGTCGCGCCCTTTCAGCTCGGCACGGACAACGAAGAGCTCGTCCAGTTCAACGTGAAGCCCATCCGCAAGCGGGGCAGCCGCAAGAAGGCACCGGAGAACCCGCTGCCGCCGGTCCCCGCGCCGGAAGCCACGGCCGCCAACCTGGCGGAGTGACCTGAGAATCCCGGGGCGTGCGGTGAGAGGGCACGCCCCGGGTGTTACGGCGGGGGCGCCGGTATGTATTGACGAGCATTAAGAGTGGGCATACGATGAAAGATACATGAAACCATGGGCAGGCCGCCTGTGAAAAACCGCGAAACATCGCAGTCCCTCGAGCCTCGACGCCGGGACAAAACGATGGCAACCCCTGATTCTCGCGTAACGATCCACATGGCGGCGAGCCTCGACGGCTTCATCGCTCGAAAGGACGGGCGCGTCGACTGGCTCGAGACCTCAGACGAATTCGTCGGCGGGGACACCATGGACCCGGGATTCGTCGAGGCGTTCCTCGAGACGATCGACTGCTACGTCATGGGATCGCGAACCTATGAGACCGCGCTTCGTTTTGAAGCCCAGGGGTTCGGGTGGCCCTACGGCGACAAACCCACCTTCGTCCTCACGAGCCGCGAGCTGCCACGGACCCGGGATACCGTCGAGCTCTACTCCGGCGATCTCGCGCAGTTCGTGAATGGGCGCCTACGGCCCACGTTCCGTAGCATCTGGTTTGTTGGAGGCGGTGTGGTCTCCGCCGAATGCCTTCGTCTCGGGCTGGCCGACGAAGTTCGCTATTCGATCCTGCCGATCTTGATTGGTGATGGGATACCCTTCTTCGAGAAGCTCGACAGAGACATCGCCCTCCATCTGGCGGAGGTCAAAGCCTACAAGAGCGGCATGGTGGGGCTTTGTTACGAGGTGCGAGGACATGGTGGCGAGTCACGCAAAGGCTGAACGTTATGCGGCGTGCAGGGCCGCCCCGCTTATGACTGTGCTAGAGCCAATGCTGAGAGGCGCAATCACAGGCTGATAAATCTATGACCGTTAAATTAAATACCCCTTCGCTAACAGAAAAGGCCGTCTCTATCCTTGCGCTGGCGATTGCCGTTTGTGCCCTAGCCCTCACTGCTTACGAGGGCTGCGCAACCCGTAGGCACAACAGGTTAAGTGTTAGGCCATTTTTGTACACTTCGTTCAATTACGATAAGGAGGGATCCGGATGGTATCTTTATAATAAGGGAGTTGGGCCGGCCTTCATAAGATGGGGTGAAGTTCGCTTTGATGGGAAGCCTGTGCGCGATTGGGCAGAATTAATATCTGGTTTGGGCGTGCGGAGTTATACTCACTTTGAATTCTCTATGCCTAATGGGGCTTATGAGGCTAATCGTACTAATCGCCTCCTTTGGCTGCCCATCGGTCCGGCTGAATCAGTTGTAAGAGCCGAACATAACCGAGTTGTTATAAGGTTGTGCTTTTGTTCAATATACGACGAGTGCTGGGTGCGAGAAACTAAACTTAGATCCAACTCCTGTAAAGGATTGCGGCGCCATTGAGGCTATGAGGCTGGCTCCGCCGCCACTCCGGCCTAACCCTATGTCGCCGGCGCCTCAAGGAGACTCCCCATGATCCCAACCCATCTCGAAACCGACCGCCTCATCCTCCGCAAGCTCTGCGAGGCAGACTCCGAGGCCTATTGCCAGATGTGCGCGGATGAGGAGGTCATGCGGTATCTGGGGAGCCCGGCGCTTGCGGCGGACGACGCGTGGCGGCAGTTGGCGATGTTCGTGGGGCATTGGGCTCTTCGGGGGTTCGGCATGTATGCGGTGCTCACGCGGCCGGGCGAGTTTGTGGGACGGGTGGGGCTGCATTTTCCGCTGGGTTGGCCGGAACGGGAGATCGGGTGGGCGCTGGACCGGCGGCATTGGGGCCAGGGGTATGCGTTTGAGGCCGCGGCGGCGGTGCGCGATCTGGCCCTTCAGGATTTGAAGTGGCCTCGGCTGGTGAGCTACATCTTTCCGGAGAACGCGCGCTCGATCCGGCTGGCGCGGCGGCTCGGAGGCCAGGAGGAAGGTGAGATTGCGCTTCGCGGCTTTCCGGCGCTTCGATATGGGTACGGAAGCCGCCCCGGCGATCCCGGTTGAGGACTTCGGGACTGGCGCCCCCTGAATTCGTCTTTCAAAAAGGCTAAACTTCGCCTCGTGCCAAATGACAGCGAGGCCCTGCGGGATGTGATGCAGGCCGAGACGAGAGGGGACAGCGGAAACGCCGTGGTGGCGGGGGCTGTCCTCAGTCCCGGGCCTGACGGTGCTCCATCATCCGGAGGTGGGGAGGATTGGGGAGCGCGCGGATCTCACGGGTCTCGCGGCCGTGCGGGAAGAGCTTCTCTCCCGGCGCGAGCCGGCGTTCTGCCAGCCTGGGGAGGGAGTGTCGCGCGCTCTGGCCGACCCTCACTCGAGCCGCCGGCCGCTTCGGCTCGTTCCGGGGTTCGAGCCGGGCGGCATCCGCCTGATCCGCGGCGACAGCGGCACCACGGTGGCGGTGAACGGCGAGCCGGTGGCCGGAGAACGGGAGCTGACGGCGGCCGAGGTTGACCAGGGGGCGGCGCTTCGCTGGGCAACCGGGTAGGGATCCTCCTTTCTCAATCGACCCGGTTGGCCCGCGTTTCCCCGGTTTCGGCTCCTCATCGGAGAGAGCGCTCCCATGACTCCGCCTGCGCCAGGAAATTCAGCTGGTGGCCGGGCTGAGCGTGCCCGTGCTCCTGCGGGGGGAGACCGGCACCGGCAAGGAGCCGGTGGCTCGCGCCCTCCACGACGCCAGCCCGCGCCGTGGCCGGCCCTATCTCGCGGTCAACATGGCGGCGGTGCCGGCGACGCTGGCGGCGGCCGAGCTGTTCCGCGCCGCGCGGGGGGCGTATACGGGGGCGGACCGCAAGCGCGACGGCTTTTTTCTGAAGGCAGACGCGGCACGTCGGTCCTGGACCAGGTGGCGGAGATTCCTCGCGAGGTCGAGCCCCTGCCCTTCGCGCCTGGAGAACCGCGAGATTCAGCCCGTTGGAGGTGACGAGCCCCGGCGGGTGGACGTCCGTCTGGTCGCCGCCACGGACGCGGACCTCGAAGGCGCGGTGGCGGCGGGCCGTTTTCGCGCGCCTCTCCTGCATCGCCTGGCGGGCTATGAGATTCGGATCCCGCCCCTGCGGGAGCGCCGGGACGACTTCGGCCGGCTCTTCCTCCACTTTCTGCGCCTGGAGCTGGAGGAGCTCGGCGAGGGGCACCGCTTGGCGACCTCTCCCGAAGACCGTTCCTTCATCCCGGCGGCCCTGATGGCCCGGCTCGCCGTGTTCGACTGGCCGGGCAACGTCCGCCAGCTCAGGAACCTGGTTCGCCAGGTGGTGCTGGCCGGCCGCGACGCGGGCGAGCCCGGCATGTGGCTCCAGGCCGAGCGCCTGTTCCAGGAGGCCGGTGCGCGGAAAACCCGGCCAGAGGATTCGGGGAGCCGGCCGGCGGCAGTGCCGGAGGGACCGGAGAAGGGCCTCCGAAAGGCCTACCGCAGCCCTGACGACGTCACCGAGGAGGAGCTGCTGGCGGCCCTGCGGGCCAACCGCTGGCGCCTCCAGAGGGTCGCGGCCGAGGCCTCGGATCTCCCGGGGGTCCCTCTACGATAGGATTGACAGAAGTCAACACATCCGGAAGGCCGTGGACCTGTCCCGCGAGGAGATCGAGGCGTGCCGGGCGGGGTGCGGGGGTGATCTCGACGCGATGGTCGAGGCGCTCGAAGTCTCCAAGCGTGGGCTCCAGCGCCGCATGAGCCAACTGGGCTTGTCCTAGGAGGTCAGCGCATGGGGGTGCGTCCCCAGACGATCGGTCCCTACAGCCTGGGCGAACGGCTCGGGGCTGGTGGAATGGGGGAGGTCTACCAGGCCTACGACCAGCGGCTGGACCGCTGGGTGGCGGTCAAGCTCATCCGGCCCGAATCCGCGGAGAATGAGACGGCGCGCGAGCGCTTCCGCCGCGAGGCGCGCGCCGCGGCCCGCCTGTCGCACCCTTCGATCGTCCAGATCTACGACATCGTGGAGAGTGACGAGAGCGACGCCATCATCCTCGAGCTGGTGGAAGGCGAGTCCCTGGCGCGCCGGCTCGCCCGGGGTCCGCTGCCGGTCGGGGAAGCCGTCCGCCTGGGCCGGCAAATCGCGGAAGGCCTGGCGGCTGCCCATGCCCGCGGCCTCGTCCACCGGGACCTGAAACCCGAAAACGTCATGGTGACCCCGGAGGGGCACGCCAAGATTCTTGACTTCGGGTTGGCAAAGCGGCTGGAGGGAGAAACATCCCTCACGGAAGACCATCGGGTCATTGGCACGTTCCGTTCGATGTCTCCCGAGCAGGCGCGGGGGCTGCCGATCGACCACCGGTCGGATCTATTCTCCCTGGGGACCTTGCTCTACGAGATGCTCACGGGAAGCTCCCCCTTCGCGGCACCGTCAACGCTGGAGACGTTGACCCGGATTTGCTCCTACCGCCCGCCGTCCGTGCGGCAGGTCGCGGCCGCCGTTCCCGGTCCGATCTCGGATCTGGTGGACCGCTTGTTGGAAAAGGACGCGATGCTGCGGCCTCAGGATGCGCGAGAGGTGGTCCGGGCCCTTGGGGCAGGAGGCGAGCGCGGTGAGACGCCGGTTTCCTGGGACGACGTCACACGTGTCGAGGGGATCCCGCCCGCCTCCCAAGCTCATGTCCCAGCTATTTCTCCAACTCCGCCGTCGCTTTCGAACCCGCGCGGCCCGAAGAGAGGATGGGCCGTGGCGGGAGCCGCCGTTCTGCTTCTCCTGCTCGGTGCGGGAACTCTGTGGTTCCTCTACCCTCCTCCCGAGCCGCTCCACGTGGCGGTGATCGCGGCCTGAGCTGACCGCCGGCGGCGGCGCTCCGGCTCAGCTCCTGGCGTCCGGCCTGCGGTTTGACCTGTTGCGCGGGCTTCTGGAGGTGGACGGCCTGCGGCCGATTCCGCTGGAACAAGTGGACGAGATCGTGGCGGGCTCGCCGGTGCGGGTCGCCCGGGCGCTCGCCGCCGGCGAGGTGGTGACCTCGCGGCTCGAATGCACCGGGGACGTTTGCCGGGTCAGCCTCAACCGGATCGACGGACGGGACGGGCACCTGCTCTGGAGCCAGGCGTTCACCACCCCTCTCGACCGTCCCTACGCCTTGGGGGAGGCCGTCCAGGGTTACCTGGGGCAGGCGTATCCGGACCGGCGCCGGTCCTCTCGGGCGGCCGGTCCGGACGTACGGCCCGAAGACTTTTCCGAGTACCTCCGCCTGCGCCAGGCCTTCGAGGCCAAGCGCGAGGGGGAGGGACTCGATCCGGAGACCCTGCTCGCCCGGCTGGCGGTGATCCGCCGCACCTCTCCCAACTTCCTGGAGGCCTACGTCTTCGAATCCGAGGTGCGGCAGCAACGCTACAAGCTGGCTCAGGATCCCGTGGACCTTGACCGGGCGGGGAGAGTCCTGCGCGAGGCCGCGGAGGTGGCACCTCTCGATCCCCGCCCGCCGACCGGCGCGTTCGGGCTCGCCCTGCTCAGGGGTGACCTGGATGGCGCGGACGCGGCCCTCCGCACCCTCGAACGGCTCCAGCCGGGGGACCCTCTTCTGGCAGTCAACCGTGGCCGCCTGCTCGCCCGGCGAGGCGAGGTGGAGGAGGGCTTGGCGCTGGTGCGCGAGGGGGCCCGCCGGTTCCCTTCCTGGCGCAATCTCTTCCGCGCCGCCGAGCTGAGCTGGCCCAAGGGCACATCGCCGACGCCCGCGGCCACCTGAGCCAGCTTCTGGGCCGCTACCCGGAGAGCTTCGAGGCCTTGAGCCTGCTGGCCCAGATCGAGTTCCTGCATGGCGACATGCAGCGCGCCGCCGGTCTCTACGCCCAACTGGTGCAGCGCTATCCCCGTCCCCTGGAGGACTCACCAACCTCGGCACGGCCCAGATCTACCTGAAGCGATACGGCGAGGCCGAGAAAACCTTTCGCAAGGTGTTGGCCCTGGAGCCGGAAAGCCCCTTCGCCCTGCTCAACCTGGCCGACACCCTGAGCCTCCAGGGGCGGGGCGGGGAAGCCCTGCCGCTGTACCGCGAGGTTGTGCGGCGGACCCACCTGGACACCGCAGACCCGCAGGTCCTGTCGGTGCGCTCCCAGGCCCAGGCCCACCTGGAGGACGGCCCGGGAGCCGTGGAATCGGTGCAGAAGATGCTCCGCATCGGCCCCGAAGGTGGGCAGACGGCCTACGACGCGAGTCTCGTCTACCTGCTTCTGGGGGACCGCAACGCGGCCCTCTACAACGCCCGGAGGGCCTTGCAGCAGGGGATCGAGCCCAGGATTTTCGCCCTGCCCTGGTTCGATCCCCTGCGTTCCGATCCTGCCTTCACGGCCGGCTCGCCTCCCGCTTCCGCTCCCTAACTAGCCGTCGCCGATAGTGGTGTTGACGAGGATCGGGTCGGGCGAGCGGACCGTCATCGGCGCCTGCCCCTCTCGTGGCACCTGGATGGCGAATTGGAAACCGGCATACTTGCCGGCGCCCGAAGAATTGAATTTGATCGTCAGGAGTCCGTTGGTGACCAATGCTGCCTGAACCCAGCTCGGCTCCGAGCCGGAGTCCCACACCAAGGGCGGATTGGCCCAGGTGATCGCCAAGGGCGGCGAGCTCGGGGTGGCTTTCAGGCTGATGGTGACCGTGCCCTCCTCACCGGGCGGAATAGCGAAGATCAGAAGATCCGTGGAGGCCAAGGAGATCAGACCTCCCGTGTCAATGTCCTGAAGATGGAAGCTTAGGCTCGCCGGGTCAAACATCGGCAGGAGGTTTTCCTGCGGCTGACCAGACGGATGCTTCCTCGCCAGGTAAATGGCTGGCGAGAGGATTCCCTTGACGTCTTCGGTGTCAACTACCAATCCGAAGCTCCAGGGCTTCGCGAAGTGCGCCGGCTCTGGGAGCTGGAGGATCCGTTTCGCCGGGGCCGGGTCCGGGCTCGGATCTGGGAGGGGAGCGGGAGGGATCAGCCAGTAGATCCCATCGTGTCCCTGGTGCGTGGAGAACGTAGCACCCTCGAGAGTGATCACGACCTTCCGGGGGCCGTCAACCTGGAATAGCCGGTTGTGGGGCGCGCCGTCCTGGAAAAATGAGAATTGCGCGCCGGGCGCGAGAGTCGGGTCGTACTTGACATTAAAGTGCAATTCCTCGGCGGGAGTCGTCTGAGTCTCGAGAGGCATTAGGAGGACGGCGGCGGACATAAAGATCTCCTTCTCAAGCATGAATCGTTGACGTTCAGAGGCGCAAGGCGAAGGAATCGGCCAGGGCGGAGCTGGGGCTCCGGCCCTGGCCGTGACCTTGCGTTAGCTCGCGCCCGACACCAGGAACGGATCGAAGCCGAGAATCACGCCCTGGTCGAACTGCAGGTTCATCGAGTACTGGAACGTCTGGCCGTTGGAGTTGGCTGGCAGGAAGACTTGCGAGGACCAGGTGCCCGCGGGCAGAGAATTCGCCTGTGGGGTGACGACCGAGCCGATCGCCTGTCCGGTGAAGGCGTTGATCGTCACATTGGTGGAAGGGTCAACCGGCGCCACCGCCCAGGTAATGGTTTCCCCGTTCGAGACTGTGGTCGTGAGCTCGTTGGTGCCTTCGAGCTCGCCCATGAACTTTTCCGTATCGATCATGTAAAGGTTATTGCTGAGATTGTTCGAAGCCAGGGCACCTTCGACGTCAACGACGATGAGGACATTGACTGTGGACATGGGGCTCTCCTTTTTGAAGCGTTTTGGTTTGGCTCACTTTTTACTGACGCTTCAGCCATAGAGCAAGGGCGGTGCCAGGTCGATCGTGAGGGGAAAACGGTCATTCCCATCGCTTCAGAGCGGCTCGGAAATGTCGGCGGCGATGTTTCGACGTCGCCCGACATAGTCCGGCACAGTCGCCTCCGGCCCTGCTCTGTCCGGGATCTAAAGGATGTATAGATTATTTTTTAACCTGAGCCTCTCCTGGCACGGCAGTTGCGCGTGACGGTGGGTGGCGGTGTGCTGGGCTTCAAGGCCAAGGCCACGCTGTGCATCGATCCGGCCAAGAAGCAGGTCACCTACAACATCCAGATCTGCGCTCCCTTCGTCGGCTGCAAGACGTTCCAGGGCGTGCTCCTGTCCTACTAGGCATCGCCGTAGGCCGCGGAGTCGGTTTCGCCGGAGGCCGGAGCCTGTTCAGGGCTTCGGCCTTCGCCGGGCCGGCGCCTGCCGGGAGGGGACCCTGGCCCCCCGGACGCACTGGTGGCTCCGGTTCCGGTATATTCCCCTCCGAGATGAGCAAGACCACACCCATAGCGCCTACGCCGCCGCCGGCGTCGACATCGACGCCCAGGACAAAGGCCTCGCCCGCGTCAAGAAGCTGGCGAAGTCCACGTTCACCCCTGGAGTCCTGACCGAGATCGGCAGCTTCGGCGGCCTGTTCCGGCCGGAGATCGCCGGCATGGCCGAGCCCGTGCTCGGTGGCCTCGGCCGACGGGGTGGGGACCAAGCTGGTGGTGGCGAAGCTGGCGGGGGACTACTCCTCGGTGGGCCGCGACCTGGTCAACCACTGCGTCAACGACATCCTGGTGCAGGGCGCCGAGCCGCTGTTCTTCATGGACTACCTGGGCGCCGGCGTCTTGGAGCCGGAGAAGATGGTGGAGCTGGTCTCCGGAGTGGCGGACGGCTGCCGCGAGAACGGCTGCGCCCTCCTGGGAGGCGAGACGGCCGAGATGCCGGGCTTCTATCAACCCGGGGACTACGAGCTGGTGGGGTTCATCGTCGGCCTCGTCGACCGGCCCAAGGTGCTCGACGGCTCGCGGGTGAAGGCGGGTGACGTGCTGGTGGGGCTGCCGTCGTCCGGCCTGCACACCAACGGCTACTCGCTGGCCCGCAAGGTGGTCTTCGAGAAGGCGGGCCTGAAGATCGGCGACAAGGCGCCCTGGAACAAGAAGAGGACGGTGGGCGAGGAGCTGCTGGAGGCTCACGTCTCCTATCTCGAGGCGGTGCGGCCGCTCCTGGGGCACGCCGCCCTCCACGGCATGGCCCACGTCACGGGCGGCGGCATCACGGACAACCTGCCGCGCGTGCTGCCGCCGGACACCCATGCCCTGATCCGGGTGGGCAGCTGGACGATTCCCGAGCCTCTTCCTCTTCCTCCAGGAGATGGGAGGGGTGGAGACGGAGGAGATGTTCCGCGTCTTCAACATGGGGATCGGCATGATCCTGGCCGTCGATCCCGCCGGCTTGGCCGAGGTCCTGGGCCTCCTGCGCTCCACGGGCCAGAAGAGCTGGGTGCTCGGCACCGTCCAGAGTGGAGGCTCGGGCGTGGTCTACGACCTCGGGCCCGAGACGCCGCAGCTTCCCACGGTTGACTGACGTGCCGACATGGACTGAGACGCCGTGAAGATCGCCATCCTCCTCTCCGGCCGGGGCAGCAACTTCCTGGCGCTCCACGCGGCCATCGAGCGGGGCGAGGTGCCGGCCGAGATCGTCCTCGTCCTGAGCAACGTGGCGGACGCGCCGGGGCTCGCGAAGGCGCGCGAGCTCGGCCTGAAGGCCGTGGCGGTCCCCCACCAGGGCGTTCCCCGGCGGATTCAGGAGGAGCAGGTGGTGGCCGCGTTGCGCGAGGCGGGAGCCGAGTGGGTCTGCCTGGCCGGCTAC
>CAWAUI010000007.1:0-797500 GCA_963785165.1 Thermoanaerobaculaceae bacterium | reverse complement strand
AAGTCGAGCAGGTACGAAAGTAGGCCTTAGTGATCCGGTGGTCCCGTATGGAAGGGCCATCGCTCAACGGATAAAAGGTACGCCGGGGATAACAGGCTGATCTCCGCCAAGAGTTCACATCGACGCGGAGGTTTGGCACCTCGATGTCGGCTCATCACATCCTGGGGCTGAAGCCGGTCCCAAGGGTTCGGCTGTTCGCCGATTAAAGTGGTACGTGAGCTGGGTTTAGAACGTCGCGAGACAGTTCGGTCCCTATCTCGTGTGGGCGCAGGAGACTTGAGAGGATTTGTCCCTAGTACGAGAGGACCGGGATGGACGAACCTCTAGTGCACCAGTTGTCGCGCCAGCGGCACAGCTGGGTAGCTACGTTCGGAAAGGATAACCGCTGAAAGCATCTAAGCGGGAAGCCCCCCTCAAGATGAGGTCTCCCTGAAGACCCCTGGAAGATCACCAGGTTGATAGGCAGGAGGTGTAAGCGCTGAGAGGCGTTCAGCTGACCTGTACTAATCGGTCGTTCGGCTTGACCAATATATTTGACTCTCTCTCAACAGCGAATCCTATCGCTCTGACCCGATTCAGTTGAATGTCGCAAGACATATGTGTTCTTTTCAAGTCTCAATTTTTCCGGTGGCTGTGGCGAGGGGGAAACACCCGTTCCCATTCCGAACACGGCAGTTAAGCCCCTCAGCGCCGATGGTACTGCACGCGTTGGTGCGTGGGAGAGTAGGTCGTTGCCGGGAAGTTATCTCGTGAAAGGCCCTGGGCATCACCCAGGGCCTTTGTTTTTGCTCTCGAGGCCTCCAGCGGTAAGCTTGGTGGAAGATCCTGACCGGAGAGAACCCGTATGAGACTGCTCGCGACGGCCGCCCTGCTCCTCGCCTTCCCCCTGCTCGCCCAGGAGCCCATCCCCGATCAGCCGTTCGCCGAATCGATCGACGTCGAAGTCGCCAACCTCGAGGTCTCCGTGACGGGCCGCGACGGCCGCCCTGTTCAGGGGCTCTCTCGGGCGGACTTCGAGCTCTTCGTGGACGGCCGCAAGGTGGAGATCGTGAACTTCTCCGAGGTGGCCGAGAGCTCCGTCTTACCGTCTAAAGAGCTGCCTTCTGAGGTGCCGGCTTCCAGCCCGGCAGCCGGTGCCGAGAGTCCTGAGACCCAACCGGCTCCGCCCCCCGAGCCTCCTCCGCTGTCGCTCGTGGTTCTTGTCGACAACGCCAACCTTCGCCCCGCCGGGCGCAAACGCGTGCTCCGGCAGATCCAGAGCTTCTTCGATTCAGCGGTTGGCCCGCGGGACCGGGTCATGCTGGTCACCCACGACCAGGGGCTCAACGTCCGGCGTCCACTGAGCCCGGGCAAGGAATCGCTGACGGCCGACCTCCAGAAGCTGGAGAAGCTCGCCGCCCGCGGCATCCATCAGGACATTCAATTTCGGCAGACCGTGCAGTTGATCCGGGACGGCCGGGAGTGTGACGAGGCCGAACAGGTCGTCCGTGGCTACGCCGCGGGAGTTTCGGGAGAGGCCAGGACGACGTTGAACAACTTGGCGAGCCTGGTGGAGTCCCTGTCGGGAGTCGAGGGCCGGAAGGTGGTGCTCTATGTCAGCGATGGAATTGCCCTGCATCCGGGAGAGGATGCCTTCAAGGTGTGGGCCGAGCTCTGCGGAGCCAATGCGGTCTTCAAGGCCGATGACCTCACGGCCGCCTTCCGCAAGTTGACGACTCTGGCGAACGCCAACGGCGTGACGTTCCATGCGCTGGAGGCCGCGGGCCTGCGCGGCTTCTCCTCCGCTTCGGCGGAGGACGCCGCGACGGCCCTGGTCAATCTGGACTTCGACAAGGCCGCCGGCGCCCAGCAGGTTCTTTTCCACCTGGCGAAGGAGACGGGGGGCCGGGCCGTGCTCAACGGCAACGACTTCAAGGCGGATCTGGCCCAGGTGGCGACCGACCTGCGCAGCTATTACTCGCTGGGCTACACACCCACCCGCTCGGGAGACGGCAAGGTCCGCGCGATCGAGGTCAAGGTGAAGCGGGAGGGGGTGCGCGTCCGCAACCGGACGACGTACACGGACCGGCCCCGGGGGGAACGCATGGCCGCCCAGGTGCAGACGGCGTTGCTCCATGGCATCGTGGACAATCCTCTGCAGGCCGGGATCGAGCTCGTCTCTTCCGAGCCCGCCGGGCGGGGGCAGCACCTGGTGAAGTTACGGCTGCGGCTGCCTCTGAGGCAGATCGTGCTGGTCTCGCAGGGAGACGCCTGGACGGGGCAGTTGACGCTCTGGATCGGAGCGCGGGACGCGGCGGGGCGGGTGGCGCCGGTCCAGAGCGTCCGCGTGCCGATCCGCATCCCGGCACCTGCAACCCCCGGGGTGGAAGGGAAGCAGCAACTCGACCGCCTTTTCGCCTACGATATCCGGATGCGCATGGCGGAGCGAGGTGAGGAGACGGTGGCGTTGGGGATCCAGGATGATCTGGGTCACACCACGTCGTTCATCACGAGGGTCTTCCGGGTGGAGAAGAAGGGCGTGACGGCCGCCCCGTCTGGCCGATGACGGTGGAGCGATTGGAACCGGCTGTCCGCGCGTGCCGCCGCGGTCTCGCCGTCCTCCTGCTCACGTTCGCTCTGGCCGGTCTCTTCGCGTGCCGGAGAGAGCCGCCGTCTCCGGTCCGCCGGCCGCCCCTGATCGTCATCGGCATCGACGGCGGCGAGTGGAAGGTGATCCGGCGCCTCTGGGACCAGGGGAAGCTCCCCCATTTGAAGTCGATCGCGGAACGGGGCGTCACCTCCACACTGCGGACGGCCTACAACTCCTCGCCCGTCATCTGGACGACCATCGCGACCGGCGTGACGCCGGAGGTCCACGGCATCACGGACTTCGTGGTGGCGACCCCCCAGGGGGATGTCCCCATCTCCTCGGCCGTGCGGAAGGTGCCGGCGCTGTGGAACATGCTGTCGCGCACGGGGAAGCGGGTGGCGGTGCTGGGCTGGTGGGGCTCCTGGCCGTCGGAGCCGGTCCAGGGCGTGGTGCTGAGCGACCGGGCGCTGCTCGATCTCGACGCCCGGGTCTCTCCGCCCGCCTACCTGCCAACGTTCCTGGAGGATCTGCGGAAGGCGGACGCCGATCCCGGGCTGTTCGAGAGCGACGACGCCCAACGCCGGGACCGGGTCATGGCCCGGTCGGCCGCCAAGCTCGCGGGCGAGAAAATCGCCGGCGAGAACCGCAAGGCGGAAGGGTACGACCTCATCCTGCTCTACTTCCGCAGCCCGGACATCGTCAGCCACAACGAGTGGAAGTACTTCGAGCCCGAGGCGTTCGGGAAGGTCGATCCGCGGGAGCTCGCGGAGCACCGGGACCGGATCCCCCGGGTCTACGAGGCCGTGGACCGGGAGATCGGGCGGATTCTCGAAGCGGCGCCGCCGGAATCCAACGTCCTGGTGCTCTCGGACCACGGCTTCCATGCCGCCAAGCGGGAGGATCTCCGGGTGCTTCTGGACATGGATACCGTGCTCGAGCGCCTCGGCTACCTGGCGCGGCGCGCGGGGGCCATCGACTTTGCGCGCACGAGGCTGTACACCTTCGGCACTCCCGATTTTCAACGTTCCAAGATGATCCGGTTTGCCCTGGCGGGCCGCGAGGCGGGGGGAACCGTCCGCCCGGAAGAGCGCGAGGGGCTGCGCCGCAGGTTGGAGGCCGACCTGGCCACGGTCACCAACGACCGGGGCGAGGCGGTCTTCCTGGTCCAGAACGCCCGCCCGCGGCGGGGGGAAGACGGCGACTTCGTGGTCGTCGTCCGGCAGGCCCTGGTCACGCCGGTCCTCAAGGTGCGGGGGGTGCCCTTCCGCGAGGCGGTTCGCGGCCTGGGGAGGATCTCGGGCACCCATACGCCGACGACCCACGGGATCTTTCTGGCCGCCGGGCCGGACGTCGACCCGGAAGCGGACCTCTCGGGGATCCACGTCCATGACATCGCCCCCACGATCCTCTACAGCTTGGGCCTGCCGGTGGCCGAGGACTTCGCGGGCCGGCCGAGGGCGGCGCTCTTCAACGCCGAGTTCCGGCGTTCCCACCCCCTGCGGACCATCCGGACCTGGGGGAAGCGGGACGACGGAGGGAAGGCCAAGTCCTCGGCGGCGGACCGCGAGCTGATGGACGAGCTGCGGGCGCTGGGCTACATCCAGTAATCAGGCAGCCAGCGGTCCGCGTCAATCCTTCCAGATCGTCTTCCACCAGGGCTCGTCCTCGGCGGGCCCGGTCGTGCTCGCCTTCAGGTTCATCCGGCCGCGGATCTTGTTGATGTCCCAGCCGGTCAGGGAGGCGAGGGTCTGGGCCTGCTGGTCGAAGCGCTTCGGCAGCTCCCGGCGGTAGGTCTTGGCCGCGTCGCAGGTGGCGCTCGCCCTTCCAGGGGTGGCGCAGGATGTAGCGGCCCTGGAAGTTCTGGCGGTCGCCGGTCTCCTGGAAGACGAGATCCTCGGGGAAGTGCTCGGCGTCGTAGCGCAGGTGGAGGCGGGTGAGGAAGACGTCCTGGGCGCCGCCGGACATGGCGGCCGGGCGCCGGCCTCCTCCATCGCCGCGCTCGACCCAGAAGACGCCGAGCTGGCGGAGCTCGTCCGCCGAGAGCGGATCGGCCGCGCAGGGGTCGCACCAGGCCATGTCCCAGGCGTATTCGAGGAACACGGCCCGCATGTCCTGCTTCTTGACCTGCTCGGCTGAACATGTGCCTTGTAGAAGTTGGCGAAGTCGTCCTTGACGAACAGGGGGACCTCGGCGTCCGAGGGGAGGCGCACGGTGCGGTAGTTGGTGGTCTCCACCCGCCCCTTGCGGGTGAGGGCGTAGACGAACAGCTCCTGCGGGCCGTTGGCGTTGACCATGCCGAGGCGGATGGGGAGCATGAACTTGGGGCTCTCGTAGGCCACCTGGATCGGGCGCAGGTAGGTGAAGCCCAGCTTGGACTGCTCCTTCAGGTTCACCTTGGCCACGAAGAACCGCATCCCCTGCTTGAGATAGCTGCCGAGCACCCGGGAGGCCCCCTGCGGGAATGCGGTAGCCGTTCTCGCACCAGCCAGGTCTCCAGCCCCTGGCTCTCCTTGGCCGAGAGGATGAGGATGTCGTACTCGCCGACCGTGTACTGGGCCTCGATGGTGACGCCGAGGCTCTTGGCGCGCCCTTCCATGGCGCTCTCCGGCGCGCCGGCGGCGGCCGACGGCACGGGCATTCTCTGCATGTCGTAAACGGCGCAGGGGTCGCTCGTCGAAGTACTCCACGAGCCGCGGCGCCGAGTAGGCGTCCAGGTGGTCGAGCAGGGCCTTGTCCGCCACGTGGATCTGGTCCCGCTGGATGAAGGTGGGGACGGGGATGACGATGGCGAACTCCTTGGGATCGCCCTGGAAGTCGTTGGCCATGGTCAGCACGGTGCGGTCGCCGTCGCGGACCATGACGACCTGCGACGCCTTGTTGAACAGCTTGGTGTCGGCCTTGGCCACGTAGAAGCCGCAGAAGGCCAGGGCGGCGCGGGTGGCCACGACCAGGAGAGCGAGGGTGAGGACGGTGGTCAGGAGCCGTTTCATGCGAATCCCCTTTCTGCGAGGAGAGAAGGTGCGGGACGGGCGGTCGGGGCGCCAGGCGTACCGTCTTACCCGGCACCAGGAGGTCGAGGAGCGGCACCAGGGGCGAGAGGAACGCCAGGGACAGCAGGAGCCCGTTGGGCCGGAAGAGCACGAAGTGCACGAAGCCGGCGCCCAGGGCGACCAGCAGCGCGAAGAGCACGCGGCCGGTCCGCGAGTCGGGCGTCGTCTTGGGGTCCGAGATCATGAAGAAGGTGAAGAGGAGGAAGGCGCCGCTCTCGCAGCTGGTGGAGCGGGATGGCCATGGGCTGGCCGAGCCAGAGCGGCGCGGCCGAAGAGGACGGCCAGGTAGAAGGCGAGGAAGGCGTAGGTCACGTCGCTCCGCGCCGCCCGGTTGACCACCAGCCCGCCCAGGCAGGCGATGAGGAAGGCGAAGAAGGCCGACGTTCCCCCACTGGCCCGGCGACACCCAGACCGCGCCGTCCGTGGCGAGCATCAAGGCCACGAGGCCGAAGTTGGTGGGGTTGAAGAGGTGCTTGCCGCGGAGGCGGAGAACGAACTTGCTGGCGATCGTCACGGCCGCGGCGGCCACGGCGAGGGCCGCCGGGCCGGTGCGCAGCAGCAGGCAGAGCGAGAGCCCCGAGATGAGGGCGCTCCGGGGATCGAAGGCCGGGAGCCGCCAGAGCCGGGTGCAGGCCCACTGCGCCAGGAGGCACGAGCCGAGCAGCGCCAGGGCGCGGCCGGGAAGGATCTCGAAGTCCAGGCGGGCCATGCCGTAGACCAGCAGGGAGGCGAGGACGAGGATCTGGTAGAGGCGGGGGTCTCTCATGGCGGTCTCCTCGCGGGGGCTCTGCCAGGGAGCCTGCCCTTCTCCGTTGGACACGTCAAGGCTCAAAAAGGAAACCGGCCATTCCTAGACGTCCCGAGGGGATGCTCCGTAGTAGAGTTGAGACGCATCGCATTGTCCGTATAGGAGAGGTAGCCTCGATGAGGAAAGCAGTTATTTTCGGTGGTTTGGTCTGTCTCGCGGCCGTGGCGGCCCTGGCGGGACCCCTGGCGGCGCCGTTCAAGGTCAGCACCTGCGCCTCGTGCCGGCAGGAGGTGCCCGCGGTGGCCGGCTCGGCTTCGGGCGGCTTCCTGGTCCTCTGGCAAGGGAACAGCGCCACGGACCTCCATGGCCTCAATGGCCGGCTATTCGCGGCCACCGGCGCGCCCGCGGCGGCGGAATTCCTGGTCGCCAAGGACGTGGTGCCGGACCAGTACGAGCCCGCCGTGACCCGCGACGCCAAGGGGAACTACATCGCGGTCTGGTCGGAGGTCAGCGCCGGCAACAGCGAGATCAAGGGGCAGATCTACACGGCCGCGGGCGCTCCTTTGGGGGCGGTGTTCAAGGTCAGCCAGGACCCCGCGGGGACGCCGACGATCCCGGCCGACTTCATGCCGTCGGTGGCCGCCACCAAGAGCGGCTTCGTGGTGGTCTGGCTCAACCTGCTGCCGGCGAGCGCCACGTTCCCGGGGACCAAGCCGCAGGTTCTCGCCCGGCGGTTCAACGCCACGGGTGCGCCGCTGGGAGCCCAGGTGAAGCTCAGCACGGGCCTGGTGATCGGCACCCGGCCGGAGGTCTGCGTGGACACCACCGACCGGATCCTCGCGATCTGGACGAGCGCCGACCAGTTCCTCCCCTTCCAGCCCAGCAAGATGGGGATCTCGATGCGCCGGCTGTCCCCCACCGGCACGCCGCTGGCCGCCCAGGAAGTCGTCCTGCCGCCCACCTCGAACGCGCTCCAGCCGGCCATCGGCTGCGGCGGCGGCAGCACGTTCGTCGTGGTCTGGCACGGCGACCTGGCACCGGCGGTGGAGGGGACGGACATCATCGGCCAGCGTTACAGCCGGCTCGCCCGCAAGGTGGGGCCGGCGTTCCGCATCAACACCGTGACGGTGAGCCATCAGCGGGACCCCTCGATCTCGTTCGACACCAAGGGAAACTTCGTTGTGGTCTGGCAGGGGTACACCGGGAGCAAGTACGGCGTTTTCGGCCGGAGGTACACCGGAGCCGGAGTGGCCACGGGAGGGGAATTCGAGGTGGCCACGGACGACCACTTGAAGCTGGAGGACCCGCGGGTGTCCCACATCGGCACCGCCGGCAATTACGTGGTGGTCTGGGAGAGCCCTGCCCGGGCGATTTTCGGCCGGCGCTTCGCCCCCTGACCCCGATTCCGCCTCAGGAGGCCGGATCGAGCGGCGTCCGTGCCGCGACCAGCGCGGTGACGGCCGCCGCTCCGGCATTCCGGAGGGCCCGGGCCGCCGCGTCCAAGGTGGCGCCGGTGGTGGCGACGTCATCCACCAGGAGGATGCGAAGCCCCCGCACCCTCTCTGGGCGGGGCACCCGGAACGCCTTGCGCAGGTTGGCGAGCCGGCCTTCCCGGCCGAGAAGGCTCTGGGGAGGCGTGGCCCGGCTGCGGCTGAGCAGGGGCGTGCAGGGGAGCCCGAGCCGGGCGGCGAGCGGCCGGGCGATCTGCTCGGCCTGGTTGTAGCCGCGGGTGAGGCGGCGGCGCCAGTGGAGCGGAACGGGCACGACGCAATCCAAGCAGTCGATGCCGCAGAGACCGCCGAGCTCATTTCCCAACCCGTTCGCCAGGGCCGTGGCCAGATGGCCACCCAGGTAATCCAGACGGCCGAACTTGAGCCCCCGCACCACGGCGTCGAGCGGCGGCCGGTAGCTCCACAGCGCGAGCAGGCGGTCGAAGGCGGGCGGCTTCGCGCGGCAGGTGCCGCAGCAATAGCCTGCCGGCAGGGCCTGAGCGGCGAGCGGCCGGGCGCAGACCGCGCAGGCCTCGCGCGGCAGGCGAGCCAGGGCCGCGCGGCAGCGCAGGCAGAGCCCCAGGGAGGTGCCCCGGGCAGGCAGCGGTTGGCCGCAGCCCAGGCACGGGGAGGGGAGGAGCGCGTGGAGGAGCCGGTCGAGCAGGCGGGCTCCCGGCCGCCCCCGCGTGACGCGGGCTGTCTCGGGAGCGTATACCTGCTCGGATGGACGGGAATCGGGCATAGGGGGGATCCAGGAGCAGGGGACTAGGGCGTGACGCTATACTCTCAGGAAACGTACGGTCCGGGCGAGATCCCGGTGCCGGGAGCGAAGGAATCGACACGGCATCCGCCGCAAAGGAGGGGATTTTGATCCGGAATTACCGCCTGCTCGGCAGGCTCCTGCTGATCTGTGGCCTGCTCCTGCTGCCCGGCGCCGCCGGCGCGCAGGAGCTCTACAACTTTACGGTGGGCGTCTTCGGAGGCCTCGGCGGCTCGATCGACGCCGACCGCGGCGACGGTCTCACCAACACCGGCTACCAGCTGAACCTCGGGCTGGTCACCGAGTCGCGTACCCACCTGGTGCTGCGCGTGGGCCAACTGGCGCTCGACGAGGACGAATTCTTCGGCTCGCTCAGCGACGCCGAGATGAGCTACGCGACGATCGGCGGCGAATACCGCGCGCCGGAGAGCTTTTTCGACTCGGGTATCTACATCGCCCTCGGCGGCTACCGGCTCGACGGCACGACCGTGGCGGGGCGCGACGAGAGCGAGACCTCGTGGGGGCTCGCCATCGGGGCCACGGGCGAGCTGCCGATCAACCGCTGGCTGGGGGTGCAGGCCGAGATCTCGGGGCATTACATCGACTTCGACGAGGCCCAACTCTTCGCCATGGGCCACGCCGGCGTGGTCTTCCACTTCTAAGGTGTTTGTTTGTAGGGGCGCCCCCGCGGGGCCGCCCCTACAACCTCGACTCGATCTCCTGGCGCAGGCCGGGATCGTCCCAGTCCGTCATGCCCACGAACTTCCGCACGATCCGGCCGTCGACCACGAGGTAAGTCTCGGGGAGCTTGCTCGTGCCGTAGCGGTTCGCCACTTCCCACTGGGGGTCGAAGAGCACGTCGCCGGCGCCGGCTCCCAGGAAGGAGCTGACTTTGTCGTTGGAGTCGGAGACGGCCACCATCAGCACCTTGAACTCCGGGTGGGCCGCGAAGTCCGTGGACAGGCGCCTCAGGGCCGGGATCTCCTTGATGCAGGGAGGGCACCAGGTGGCCCAGAAGTGGACCAGGGTGACGGGAGCGAGCCGGGGCCCGATGGTGACGGACTGGCCGCTGGCGTCGAAGACGAATCCGCCGGGCTCCTCGACCGACCCGTCGCCGCGCGGCCAGAAAATGGCCGCCAGCGCGCAGAGGGCGAGAGCCGCGAGGCCGAGCCGCGCGGGCCAGCCGAGGCGAATGTCCGAATGAGCTCCGGTGGAATCCGCGGTGGAATGCATAGACGGGCTCCGCTGTTGAAATCCTCGGGTCAAGTTTTGACCCTGGACACTCCTTTCCCCTAGAATACCGCACGGACTTCAAAACATTGCACACCGTGGAAGAAAGCCAATCGCAAAGCCCTCGCCGGGCTCTCCTGGTGGGCCTCGCCCTGCCGGGCCAGCCGGGCTACGTCGTCGAGGAGCACCTGGACGAGCTGGCGCAGCTCGCCGACACGGCGGGCGCCGAGGTCGTCGGCCGCGCCGTGCAGGCCCGCAAGGCCCCGGACCCCGCCACCTACATCGGCAAGGGGAAGGCCGACGAGGTCGGCGCCATGGCCAAGGAGCTCGCGGCCGACCTGCTGATCTTCGACGACGATCTCTCGGGGAGCCAGGTCAAGAACCTGGAGGCGGCCACCAAGCTCGCGGTGATGGACCGGAGCGCGCTGATCCTCGACATCTTCGACCAGCGGGCCAACAGCCGCGAGGCGCGCACGCAGGTGGAGGTGGCCCGGCTCAAGTACATGCTGCCGCGCCTGACCCGGCAGTGGAGCCACCTTTCGCGGCAGGGCGGCGGCAAGGGCACCCGCGGCGGCGAGGGTGAGAAGCAGCTCGAGCAGGACCGCCGTATGCTGCGCGTCCGCCTCCGCCGGCTGGAGGAGGATCTGGAGAAGATCGAGCGCACCCGCGGCGTCCAGCGGCACGGCCGCACCGGGGCGCCCATGGTGGCGCTGACCGGCTACACCAACGCCGGCAAGTCCACCCTCTTCAACCGCCTCACGGCCGCCGGCACGCTCGCCGAGAACCGCCTGTTCGCGACGCTCGACGCCAAGCTCCGGAAGGGCTCGATCGCGGGCTCGAAGACCGCGGTGTTCGCCGACACGGTGGGCTTCATCCGCAAGCTGCCGCACCACCTGGTCTCTTCCTTCCGCAGCACCCTGGGGGAGATCACGGCGGCGGACCTCGTGCTCCACGTGATCGACCGCAGCCATCCCAACTGGCAGGAGCAGGCGGAGGTGGCCGAGAAGGTGATGGACGAGCTGGGGGTGGAGCGCGACCGGGTGGTCAACGTCTACAACAAGAGCGACCGCGTGCCGGCCGGCGAGCCGAGGAACGGCGGCCTCTGGATTTCCGCGGCGACCGGGGAGGGGATTCCGGAGCTGCGGGCCGCGCTGGCGAAGCGCCTTGGATTCGAATCGCCCGTGCCGGCCGCGCCTCTCGAAGCGGTCCCCTCCAGCGGTCTCCTCTAGCGGGCGGCGGCCCTCTCCCGCCCGGGGCCTGCCATGAGCGATCGCAGTCATCGCAGTAGTAATCGCGAGAGCGATCCGGGCCCCGATCTTTCTCACCTCGAACGGCTGCTGGGGGACGTCCTCTTCGAAGGGGAGATCGCCCGCACCCCGCGCGCCGCCGTCTACCGGATCCGCACCCGTGGCGGCGCGCGCTCCCTGGCGCTCAAGGTGGCGCTCACCCGGAGCGGCGCCGAAGACCTCGCCCGGTTCCGCCACGAGGTGCGCCTGCTTTCGGAGTCCCGCCACCCCAACGTCATCGAGGTCGAGGACTTCGGCGTCCTGCCCGGCGGCTTTCCGTTCCTCACCCTGGAGCTGGTCCGGCCGGAAGGGGTGTCCGAGCGGTTTCAGGCCGGCTGGGAGAGCTTCTACGGCTTGGCCCTGCAGGCGGCCTCGGGGCTCGCCCACATCCACCGCCAGGGCGTGGTGCATCTGGACGTGAAGCCCCCGAATCTTGGGATCGCCGAGGACGGCCGGCTCAAGATCCTCGATTTCGGCCTCTCGCAGCCGGTGCTGGGGCTCGATCGCCGGATCCGCGGCACCCTGGCCTACACGGCGCCCGAGATCCTCCTCCAGGACCGCTACGACCACCGGGCGGACCTCTACTCGCTCGGCATGACCCTGTTCGAGCTGGCCACGGGCGTGCTCCCCTCGGCCGGCGGCGATCTCGAAGCTCTCCGTTTCCACCTGCAGGGAGAGGTGCCCGACCCTCTCAGCCTGCTCCCCGGCATGCCTCCGGCCCTGGGGCGAATCCTGGTCCGCCTGCTCCAGAGGAACCCGGCGGACCGCTACGCCTCGGCCGGGCGGCTGCTGGCCGACCTGGGGGAGGCCTCCGGCCTGCCGGTCGAGACCGTCCTGTCCGAAGGCACGGTCCTGGCGAGCCATCTGGTCGGGCGCGGCGAGGTGTTGGCCAAGCTTCGCTCGGCCCTGGCCGCGGCGGCGGAGGGCCGGGGTGGAGCGCTGGTGATCGAGGGCGCCGAAGGCGTGGGCAAGAGCCGGCTGCTGCGCGAGCTGCGGTTGCTGGCCGCCGTGGACGGGGCGCGGGTGGGGAAATCGATCAGCCTCGCCGAGCGCTCCCGACCCCTGGAAACGTTCCTCGAAGCGTTGGCCTCCATTGGGATCCTCGGGGTCGATCGGATCGAGGTGAAGGCCGGTTCGGAGGCTCCGGCGGTGGAGTCCGTCCAGCGCGAACGGTACCGGCTTTTCCAGGAGATCGCGCTGGCGCTCTCTTCGGCCTCCCGGTCGGGCCCACCCCTCCTGTTGATCCTGGACGACTTCCATCTTGCCGATCCCGAGAGCGAAGATCTCCTGGCCTACCTGGCCGAGGAGCTGGCCGGGTCGCGGACCCTGGTGGTGGCGGCCCGCCTCCCGGCTCCGCGCCGGCCCATGGATTCCGAGGCGCTGGCCGTGCTGCCGCTCGCGCCGCTGGACCGGCGGGAGACGGCCGAGCTGATCGACGCCTCCCTGGGCTCCTCCGGCCTTCTCGCCGGCTTCTACGAAGCGGTTTACGAGCGCTCGCGTGGCGTTCCCGGGGAGATCCAGCGCCTCCTGCGCCATCTGGTGGCGAGCCGGGTCCTGCTCTACCGCGACGGCGAGTGGAAGCCTTCGGTGTCCGCGCTCCATCGTTGGGACGAGGAGGCCGAGGATCTGGAGAGGATCTCGGGTTTGACCGCCGCCCAGAGGCAAACACTGGAAGCCGCGGCGGTCATCGCCCGTCCCTTCTCGCTTGAAACGCTCGCGGCGCTGCTGGAAGAAGATCTCCAGGCGGTCTACGAGCGGCTCTCGGCCCTGGTCGAGTGCGGTGAGCTGGAACGCTCGAGCGAGGCGGAAGGTGTGCTCTACACGATCCCCGGAAACCGTCTCCAGGAGACTCTGTATGGGCGGATGGCCGGCGATCGCCGGGCCGCTCTCCATCGGCGCATGGGGGCCAGGCTGGAAGAGGAGGGCGCCCCGGGAGCCGCCGTGGCCGAGCATCTCTGGCGGGGCGGCGAACGGGCGCGGAGCGTTCCCCACCTTCTGCGCGCCGCCGAGGACGCCAGCGCCGTCCATGGTCATGCCGAGGCCGCCGGCTTTCTGGGGCGCGCCGCCGAAGTGGACGGCAATCCCGAGACCCTCGAACGCCAGGGCGACGCCCTGGCGGCGGCCGGGCACTTTCCGCGCGCCGTTCGCGTTTACCAGGATCTGCTGACGAGCCCGGGCGTCTTCGTACCCCGCATCCTCCTCAAGAAGGGGCGGCTGCACACGCGCCTGGGCGAGCACGAGGCGGCCCTGGAGAGTCACGACGAGGGCTTGCGGCTCCTGGCCGGCCATCCTTCGGACCCTGAGCCGGAGCTTGCCGTCGAGCTCCTTTTCGGCCGTGCGCTCGCCGTGCGCGATCTTGGCGATCAGGAAGCCGCCCTGGCCGCGGCCCGCACGGCGCTCGCCCGGGCCGGGCGTGAGGGCCTGGAGCGGCTGCGGGCGAGCCTGCTCAACGCCCTCGGTATGTTCGCCGTCGGCCGGGGCGACTGGCGGCGTGCCGGCCGCCTCGTCCGGCGCGGCCTCTGGGTGGCCGGCAAGACGGGCGACGAGACGCTCTGCCTGACGCTCCGGAACAACCTCGGCAACATCCTCTGGAAGACCGGCGACTTCGAGGGTGCGCTCGATCTCTACCGCCAGAACCTGGAGCTGTGCGAGCGGACGCACGACGTCTGGGGCCAGCTTTCGACCCTGAACAACCTCGGCATCCTGGAGTGCAGCCGCGGCCACTGGCAGGCCGCCCGCGAGCCGCTCACCCGCAGCCTGGAGCTCAAGAGGCGGCTGGGCCTGCGGGAGAAGGAGGCCCTCGCCCGGCTCAACCTTGGGGAGGTCGAAGAGGTTCTGGGGGATTGGGGGCGCGCCGAGCGCCACTACGAGCGGGCCTTGAAGCTCCTCGCCGGCACGCCGGACCATCGGGAGCGCTTCGCCGCCCTGATCCAGCTGGCCTCGCTCGACCGCAAGCGCGGCCGGTTGGCGGAGGCTGAGCGGCGGCTCCGCGAGGCCCAGGCCGGGGCCGGGCGGTTGGGCGATCAGGATCTCCTGGCGCAGTGCCATCACCTGCTCGGGCAGATCGAGAAAGATCAGGACGACCTGGACGCCGCCGGCCTCCACCTCGCGAAGGCCCTGGAGACCGCCGAGGCCGCCGGCACCCGCCAGGTGCTGGCGCGGGTCCAGATCTCCCTGGCCGATCTGGCGTTGAGGGCCGGGGATCTCGCCGGCGCCGAGCGGCACGGCCGGGAGGCCCGCCGGCACGCCGAAGAGCAGGGGGACCGCTTCACCCTGGCCCGGCTGTTGGTCCTCGACGGCCGCCTCGCGGGCCGACTCGCCGGTACTCGCGACGAGGTGGAGAGGGCCGAGCGGCTGTTGGCCGAGGGGGTCCGCGTGCTGGAAGAGCTGGAAGCTCCCTTCGAGCACGCCCGTGCCCTCCGGGAGTGGGGGCTGCGCACGTGGAACGTGGACACGGCCCTGCGCCGCCTCCGGAGCGCGCTGGCCATCTTCGAGCGGCTGGGCGCCGAGACCGAGCGCCAGCGCACGAGCACGGCAATCGAGCGAATCGAGCGCGTCCGGGAGCGCCAGCGCATTGGCGACGGCCAGAGCGCCAACGCCGTCCTCTACGAGGTCTCGAAGGTGGTCAACTCGACCCTCGACCTCCAGGAGGTGCTCAACCGCACCCTCGACCTCGTCCTGGAGCGCCTGGGCGCCGAGCGCGGCATGATCGTGCTCGCCAACCGCATCACCCGGGACCTGGAGATCGCGGCGGTGAGAAACGTCGGCCGCGAAGACGAGGAAGAAGGGCGCAAGCTCTCCGAGAGCGTCGTGCGCCGGGTCATCGAGACCCGCGAGCCCGTGCTCGCCGTGGACGCCTTGACCGACGGCCGTTTCGCCGGTGCCGAGTCCATCGTCGCCCGCCACATCCTCTCCATCCTCTGCGTGCCGCTCGCCATCCGCGACCGCCTGGCCGGCGCCATCTACGTCGACCACCGCCAGTCGCGCCACCTCTTCGGCCCGGGGGACCTGGATTTCCTCACCGCCTTCGCCGACCAGGCCGCCATCGCCATCGAGAACGCCCGCCTGTATGGCGAGATCGACGCCGCCCGCCAGCGCCTCAAGGAGGAGAACGAGTCGCTGCGGCGGGAGGTTCTGTCGCGGCACGACCTGGGTTCCCTGGTCGGCCGGAGCCGCTCGATCACCCAGCTCAAGCAGGTCTTGGAGAAAGTGGCCCGGAACCCCTCGACGGTTCTCATCCGGGGCGAGAGCGGCACGGGCAAGGGCCTGGTGGGGCGCATCCTCCACGCCATCTCCCCCCAGCGGCAGGGCCCCTTCATCCACTTCAACTGCGCCGCCCTGCCCGAGACGCTCGTCGAGAGCGAGCTCTTCGGTCACGAGAAGGGAGCTTTCACGGGCGCCGCCGGCCAGAAGCTGGGCCGTTTCGAGCTCGCCAACCACGGCACCATCTTTCTGGACGAGATCGGCAAGGTCTCCCCGGCCGTCCAGGCCAAGCTCCTGCGCGTGGTCGAGGAGAAGGAGTTCGAGCGCGTGGGCGGCACCCGCACCCTCAAGGCGGACGTGCGGGTCATCGCCGCCACCAACCTGGACCTCGAAGCGGCGATCACCCGCAACGAGTTCCGCGAGGATCTGTTCTACCGGCTGAACATCATCCCCATCGTCCTGCCTCCCCTGCGCCAGCGCCCCGAGGACATCCCCTATCTGGTCGACCACTTCCTGGCCAAGATCAGCCGGGACCTGGGCCGCCCTCCCCGGGAGATCGACCGGGCCGTCCTCGACCTGTTCGCCGCCTATCCCTGGCCCGGCAACGTGCGCGAGCTGGAAGCCGCCCTCCACCGCGCCTTCGTCCTCGCCGAGGGAGAGACTCTGACGGTGGCCGACTTCGGCTGGATCGCCCCCCGCCGTCCGCCCGAGAAAGGCCCCCCGGCACCGGCCACGAATCTCGCCCCCGGCGGCTACGAAGCGGCCCTCGACGGTTACGACCGGCAGCTCATCTCCGCCGCCCTCGCCCAGTCCCAGGGGCGGATCCGTGAGACCGCACGGCTCCTGGGGATCGCGCGGAACACGCTGCGGGCGAAGATGAAGAAGTACGGGCTCCAGGGGATGGGGGATTGAAGGCTTCCGTTTGACACCCCGCCCCCACCTTTGTACAATCCGCCTCCCTGTGGGGCCGTAGCTCAGTTGGGAGAGCGCTTGAATGGCATTCAAGAGGTCGTCGGTTCGATCCCGATCGGCTCCACCAATCTCCCCCCTTCGAAATCCCTTGAATCTGTCCTGGTAGGTCCGGGATGCACCGTACCTCGTCCGCCGCGCCCCGGACGCTTTCCCGGATTCCCCCTCCCGCCGCTGATCCTCACGCCCGAGCCGCAAAAACTCGGGCTCGCGCACCAAAAACTCGGGGTCGAGTACCAAAAACTCAGGGTCGTGCGCCAAAAACTCAGGGTCGTGCACCGGCCGCCGACCTGTCAGCGGCGGAAACTCACCGGTGCGCCGCGGAAACTCACCCGTGTGCACGGGCGGCTGACGGGTGCGCCGCGGAAACTCACCGGTGTGCACCGGAAACTCACGGGTGCGCACGGGCCGCCGACCGGTGCGCGGCAGAAACTCACGGGTGTGCGGCGGAAACTCACCGGTCCGCCTGATCCGCTGACCGGTGCGCACGGGCGGGGGAAGAATATCCCGCGCCGCCGTCTTCCTTGAAACCCTCATGCCCATTTGGCTACACTCTCGCGGGGACCGAGAGACAAGGTCGCGGGGTTGCACCGGGGGCTGCGGGACGGGGGCCGATCGCGATAATTGCGGCCTTGCCTCCTGGCACGCCCTCGGCGTGGCCCCGGTGCGTTAAGATACGGGGATTCCTTCCGGGAGATGAGCGCCGTGCAGCCAAGGAAAGTGCTGGTCGTTGACGATTCGAAGTTGATGCACAAGATGTACGAGGTCATGCTGCGCCAGTATCCTCTGGCTTATGCGATGGACGGCCGGCAGGCCCTGGACCGCCTGACGGAGCACCCGGACATCGACCTCGTGCTGCTCGACATCAACATGCCCAACATGAACGGGTTGGAGTTCCTGGCCCAGCTCCGCTCCGACGAAGCGCGGTCCAACCTCAACGTCATCATCATCAGCACCGAGGGGCGGGAGGAGGACACGACGCGCGGCCTGGAGGCGGGCGCCACCGCCTACATCAAGAAGCCGTTCCACAGCGAGGAGATCCTGGACGTCATCGCCCGCCTGGACTCGAAGGGTTCCGACGCTTGAGCGCCCCTCCGTCGCAGACGCCGCGGCTGGACTCCGCCCTGGTCGGGCAGGAGCTGATCGCCGAGCTGCGCTCCACGCTGGAGCGCGCGGGCGAGCTGATCCGCGTCGTCGAAGCCAACGTCAAAGAGACCGGCGGTGGCGGGAACCGGGACGAGTCCCCGGCGGCCGACGACCGTGTAGGAGAGCTGGAGCACCGGCTGGCCACCGCCGAGTCCGACGTCAAGGAGCTGGCCTCCCGTCTGGTCGACTCCGAGCACCAGGGCGGCCGGCTGATGAACCTCTACGTGGCCACCTACCAGCTTCACGCCACCCTCGACCCGGCCGAGGTGCAGGAGACCATCGCCGAGATCGCCATCAACCTCCTGGGCGCCGAGCAGTTCGTGCTGCTGCTCCGCCGCGACGAGGGGGAGGGGTGCGAGATCGCCCTGATCGAGGGGATGTTCGACGGCGTCACGCCCCCCTTCGACGTCGAGACCTACACGGGCGGCGACACCATGGTGGATCAGACCTTGAAAGACGGCGTGCTGCGCCTGGGGCCCACGGCAGACTCGAGGGTGCTGGCGGCCGTGCCGCTGCGCGTGCAGAACGAGATCGTGGGCGCCCTCGTGCTCCTGAAGCTGCTGGACCACAAGCCGATCCTGCGGGCCGAGGACCGTGACCTGCTCGACCTGCTCTCCGCCCATGCCGCCTCGGCCATGTTCGCGGCGCGGCTCTTCGCCACCAAGGACCGAAAGCTGCGCACGCTCGAAAGCCTCGTCAAACTGGCGCGTGGAGAGTAGTGAGACGCACCGAATGTTGCGGAGGGCCACCGGCCGGCCCCGCTGAATTGCTCCCTTAAGCCTGAACCGCTCCCTTAGAAGAAACGACGCCTCATGGGTATCTCCGGCAGCCTCAAGGACGTTTCCGTCGCCGACGTGATGCAGTTCATTCACCTCGGCCGGCGGACGGGTACCCTCCTGCTCGCCCGCTCGCATGAGAAGGCCATGATCGGCTTCCACGGCGGCCGGCTGGTCTCCGCCCAGGCGCCGCGCACGCCCAAGCTGGGCGACCTCCTGATCTCCTCCGGGATGATCGACCGCGGCATCCTCGAAGGCGCCATCCGCTCCCAGAACGAGGAGTCCGAGCGCCGGTCGCTGGGGCAGATCCTGATTTCGTCCGGATCGATCGACGCCGAGGGGCTGCGCCAGGTCATCGCCCAGCAGATCGAGCAGGCCGTCTCCGAGGTCATGGTCTGGGAGACCGGCACCTTCGAGTTCGCCATCGACGACCTCAGGCCGATCGACGACATCGCCCTCTACCCGAGCGACGTGCTGCCGGACGCGGACATCAACACCCAGATGGTCCTGCTGGAAGCGGCGCGGATCTTCGACGAGAGGAACCGCGACAACCCGCCGGGCGCCGCCTCTTCGCACTCCTCCTCCGGGAGCTACGAGGACGGCGACTCGACCCACCCGGCCATCCTGGAGCCCGCGGCCCCCTCCTCGGCCACGGCCCTCGCCATCGCCGAGCCCGACGACCTCGAGGCCACTCACGGCCAGCCCAAGCACGCCGCCGAGCTGCTGCTGCTTCACGTGGTCTCCGAGGACGTGCCGTTCGCCGAGAGCCTCGCCGAGGCCCTTCAGCACGAGGTGGCGGGAGTGGAGCTGGCGGGCCTTTCCCACGCCGGCGTCGTGGAGCACGGCCAGCCGCAGCCCATCGTCCTCGTGGACCTGCGGCGGGGCGGCGTCAACCTGGGGGAGGCGGCCCTGCTGCGCCGGTCCCACCCCCGGGCCTCGTTCATCGCCCTGGTCGATCCGGGCACCTCCATCACCCGCGTCTACGAGGCGGGCATGCTGGCCGCCCTGCCGGCCGAGATCGAGGCGGTCGTGGCCTGCGTCGAGAACGTCATCGAGAGCCGGCGCGATCTGGTGCGCGGCGCGGCGCGGCCGGACACCCGCTCCGGTGTGGCCCGCCTGCGGCGGGTCTTCGGCGACCTCCGCTCGGGGCTCATCTCGGCCACCGTGGCCCTGAACCTCATGCACATCATCTCGGAGTCGGTGGAGCGGGCCGTGCTCTTCCTGGTCAAGCGCGACCACCTGGTGGCTCTGGGAGCCTTCGGCAGCGATCCCAAGGGGCGTCCCCTGGCCGAGGTTACGCGTGGCCTGAAGGTCGCCCTGGAGGTAGAGAGCGGCCTCGCCCGCAGCCTGGACACCGGCGAGGTCCAGAACATCACCTTCGAAGAGGCCGAGCTGCCCGAGCCCTTCCGCTCCATGGTCGGCCCGCCCAGGAACGGCCACGTGGTGATCTTCCCCGTCCTGGGGTCTCAGCGAGTGATCTCGGTGATCTACACGGACAACGGGGAGAGCGAAAGGCCGATCGAGGACATCGACATCCTCGAGCTGGCCACGGCCCAGGTGGGGATGGCGTTCGAGAACGAGCTGCTGCGGCGGCAGATCTCGCAGGGGAAGTAGAAAAGCGGAGGAAGTAGAAGCGGAGTTAGTAGGCCGGCAGGGATGCCGGCGGTCCCGGGGTTTACTGCGCCTGCGCCGCCGTGTAGCCCTTCGGCACCTCGTAGGACCCTTCGGGCGCCGTCAGCGTCTCGACCGAAACCAGCTCCTCCCGCGTCTTGAACCGGCTGCCGCCCATCTCCACGTCTGCTTCCTGGAGCACGGGGAAGCCCTCGATGGTCTCCAGCTTGCGCGCCCAGTCGGCGGCGCCCGGCTGGAGGGCCGCCAGGCTGGCGGCGAGGCGGTTGTAGGCCTGGTAGGAGGCCACGTCCTTGCTCGCCCAGATGGTGGTGTCGAGGTGGAGGCCCATGGGGTTGCGGATGTCCACCTTGTACTTGCGGGCGTTCCAGGAGCCGACCTTCTTCGTATCGCTGGTGGCGGTCACCTTGACGGTGATCTGCGCCTGTGGCGGGGCGACGGTCTTCAGGAGATCGGCCACGGCCAGCTCGGTGAAGGTTTTGTCCTCGTGGTTCAGGATGTAGAGCTTCCCCCGGTCGATCCGCAGCACGTAGGAGGTCTCGCCCTCGTCGCGCCGCAGCTTGTCGCCGTCGATCCAGACCTTGACCGGGCCGGGCTGCGGCTGGTCCTTGAGCCCCTGGATGCTGCTCTGGAGGGTCAGCACGGTATCGGCGGCGGCAATTGCGGGAGCGAAAGCGGCGAGCAGCAGGAGGAGGAGCGGGAGCAGGGTACGTCTCAACATGGGGCGATAGCTTACCCGATCTCCTTCTTCCGCACGTAGAGCAGCTTCTCCACCTCCGCCACCACCTCCCCCTGCGCGTCCAGCACGTTCACCTGGAAGGCGGGCTCCACCTTGCCTCCGGCGTCCGCGGCGGCACGGATCTCGTCGATCTTCTCCTGGGGGATGTGGAACGTGGCTTTGACCATGCCGCGGCCGGGCCGGCGAAAGCGGATGGTCGCCGTCTTGTCCCACACCACGTAGCCGCCGCCCAGGGCCGTAGCCAGGATCAGCACGAGGAACGGATCGCACAGGGAGTACAGCGAGCCCCCGAACTGGGTGCCGAGGTAGTTGCGGTTCCACCAGCGGAGCTTCATCCGCACGTCGAAGGTCCGCAGGTCGCGCGAGGCCTTTACGCGGATCCCCGCTCCCAGGTAGGGGGGGTAGAAGCTCATCCTGCGCAGAAGCCAGGTCGGGGCCGCCATGGGGGGGAGATTATCCGATCTCGGCCCGGTCCATTTCCGCCAAATCAATCTCCGCCAGATAGGCCTCTTCCAGATTGGGCTCGACCAGGTCGCCCACCACCTCCTCGCCCGGCTTGGCGATGGCGCGCACCTCGATCCCCTCCAGCACGCGCACCCGCGAGGTGACGCGGAAGCGGTGGCCGAAGGCGAGGAGGCCGGCGTCGTCCACCAGGGCGCGGAAGACGCGGCCGTGGGCGCGCTCCACCAGGTGCTCCGGGGTGCCGTCGAAGCGCAGCCGCCCCCGGTGGAGGAGGAGGATGCGGCGGGCGGCGGCTTCCACGTCGGAGGCGATGTGGGTGGAGAAGATCACCACGCGCCGGCTCGCCTGTTCCAGGAGGATCTGGCGGAAGCGGCTCCGCGACTCGACGTCGAGGCCCGTGGTGGGCTCGTCCACGATCAGGATGGGGGGCGCGTCCAGCAGGGCGCGGGCGATCCCCACCCGCTGCCTCATGCCGCCCGAGAAGTCCCGCACCTTGCGGCGGGCGTGCTCGGTGAGGCTCACGGCGGCGAGCAGGGACTCGACCTCGGCGTGCCGCTTTCTGGGGTCGTCCATCCCCCGCTCCAGGGCCCAGTGGTCGAGGAACTGCTCGGCGGTGAAGTCCGGATAGGCGTTGAACTCCTGGGGAAGGAAGCCGATCCGCCGCCGGTACTGGGCGAGGTTCTCGGGGGTGATGGCGACGCCGCGGTAGCGCACGGAGCCGCGCGTGGGCTCCAGGAGACCGGTGAGAACGCGGAGAAGCGTCGTCTTGCCCGCGCCGTTGCGCCCCAGGAGGCCCACGATGCCGGGCGTCAGGGTGAAGCTGACGGCGGAGAGCGCCCGCGGGGCCTTGGCCTGCCGCCCATAGCTCTTGGTGAGGCTCCGCACCTCCAGCGTGGGCTCGCCCGGCTCCTCCCAGGCGGGCGGGTGGAGCTTTCGCCGCGCCTCCTCGGGGTCGCGCTCGCGCCAGCGGGTGCCGGCGAGGAGCAGGGGAGGCACCAGAAACGCCGTGGCGGCCAGGGCCACGCCACTCGCCACGGCGGCGGCCCGCAGGGGCACGGCCCAAGGCGCGGCGGCGGGCTCCAGCCCCAGGGTGGCGGCGGCCAGGGCGAGGAGGAGCACCGGCGCCGCCGCGAACAGCCAGGGGGCCTGCCGGCGCAGAGCGTGGTAGAGGCCGGCGCCTCCTGTTGCCTCCCCTGCGGCCATCTCCGTCGCAGAGGGCAGGGCCAGGGCGAGGGCGGCGGCGAGGGCGAAGGCGGTCAGCTCGTCCTGCTGCCCGAGGCTCCAGCTCACGAAGGGGAGGGCCGCCGCGAGACCGGCGGCCAGGGGGGCGAGCGCCGCGAGGCCGCGCGCCGAGCGAGCCCAGGCGGCAGGCGGCCACCACGAAGAGGAGCAGGGGGATGGCGAGGCCGAGCGCGATCAGCCGCAAACGGTCGCGGTCGGCGATCCGCCAGCCCAGGCCGGGCCGTTCGAGGTCGCAGGCCGCGGGGAGGCGCATCTGGCCGAGGCTGCGGTCGATCTCCAGCCGGCGGGCCGAGCGGGCCTCCTCGATGGACTGCCGGAGATGGATCTCGACCGGCACCACGAACCGGCCGGACTGACGGAGGACGCGCGGATAGAGGATCTCCTCCGTGAGATCGAGGGACGCGGCGGGGGTCTCGACGCGGTCTCCTATACGAAGGGGGCGGCCGAGCAGCTCCGTGATCTGGGGCACGGCGCGGTCCGGGTCCTCGGGCGCGCCGGCGGGCACGGCGGTGAGGAACCTCCGGGGCGCGCCGGGGAGGCCGCCGGGCAGGGGGATGGACGGCGGCGGGGCGCTCGCGAGGCGCAGGCGCCCGGCGAGGGCGGCGGCGGCGTCCGGGGTGGTGCCCGTCCGGGGGCGCAGAACGAGGTGGATGGTGGGGTCGCCCCAGCCCGTGATCAGGTACCGGCGGACTTTGAGAAAATCCAGCCGCCGGATCAGCCGGTCGTAGCCCGTCCGCACGGCCGCGAGGTCGGCGCCGCGGAGGACGACCTTGTAGGTCAGCGCCTCCTCGTCCGTCTCGGCGCGGTCCTCCAGGTCGTCGAGGAGCCCTTTCGCCCGTCCCCCTTCCGTAGACGGGCGGGCGCCGGAGGAGATCTCGACGGAACCCACGCCGGCCATCTCATACCGCAGCCGGGTGGTCAGGAGCCGGCGTTCTCCGGCGCCCCGGAAGGCGGGCTTCAGGGTGGCCACCGCGAGCGCCGTGCCGGGCGAGGCCACGCTCCAGAACCGCTCGATCTCGGGCGCCTTGGCCAGGGGTTCCTCCAGGCCGCGCAGGCGGCTCGCCGTCTCTTCGAGCGTCGTCCCCTGGGGCAGCCGGAGCCGCAGGTTGAGGTTCCCCGGGTCGGGCTCCAGGCTCCCCGGCTTGGGCACGAGGGCGCCGCCGAAGAGGGCGAGCACGGTGTAGAAGAGCGTGGCGGCGAGGAGGAGGGTGGTGCCGGAGTCGCGGAGGGCGGTTTTGAGGACGTTGAGGCCCCTTGCCCCAGCGACCTCACCCCCGGCCCCTCTCCTAAAGGAGAGGGGAGAAAAACGTCCCCAAGAAAAGCCCCTCTCCTTTAGGAGAGGGGTTGGGGTGAGGTCGGGCCGGCAAGGCAGCACCGCCACCGCCAGAACCCCCGCCACCGCCGCCACCAGCAGGGCCAGGGCCGGCTCGGAAAGCAGGGGACCCAGCTCCGCGCTCCCCAGCGCCACGGCCACCGGCACCACCGCGGCGGCTGCCACGAACGTCAGGCCCCAGGTCCAGAAGCCGTCGTGGCGCGTGAGGCGCAGCGCCGCCAGGGGGAGGGCGCCGAAGGCGGCCACGGCCAGGGCCGTCAGGGTGGTGACGTTCAGGGGTAAGCCGGCCAGGAGGTACGCGTTGGCCGCCGCTGCCACGGCGGCGGGGAGGGCGAGGCCCAGGGCCAGGGCACCCCAGCGGCCGGCGAGGACGGCGCCCGCCGCCGCGCCGAGCGCCACGGCGAGGAGCCCGGCCAGCCCGAGGCGTTGCAACAGCTCGCGCAGGGGATCGGCTTCGCTCCAGCCCACGTCGCCGTGCACGCCGTTGGGCAGGGCCGCGAGCCGCTCGCGCAGGGCCTGGTCCACGGACAGCGGCGCCGCGTCGGTGGCGCGCCAGACGTAGAGCGCCCGCGCCGGCTTCCCCTGGAAGTGGATCTCCGTCTGCCCCGGCTTGCGGCGGGTCTCCAGGGTGGCCAGGGAGCCCGAGCGGCACGGCGCTGCCCGCGCCATTCGCGAAGGCGATCGGCAGGCTCGCCAAGTCGTCTGGAGACCCGCCGGGAGACCCGCCAGGAGACCGGGACACCACGGCACGCCTCTCCTCCCCCCGGCGGCTCCAGCCGAGGACGGGGACGCGAAGCGACCGCCGGGCCTCGGCGAGGATCGTCTCGGCCAGGCCCCAGGGATCGAGGGTGCCGGCCGCGAGCTGGATGCGGATCTCCTCGTCCGGCACGCCGAAGGGCTCGACCGAGCGCACGCCCGGGACCGCTCGGAGGGCCTCGGCGGCGGCCCGCGCCCCGGCGTCGTCCCGCGCGCCGGAGAGCCAGACGATGGCGAGAAGATCGCCCTCGCGCTCCGCGGCCGAGCCCACCCACAGGGCGCCGCCCTCGGGGAGCCGGGCGCGCAGGCGGGCCAGCTCCGAGTCCAGCCGCGCGGCCTTGCGCTCGGGGTCGGTCCCCGGCGCGAAGCGCACCGTGAGATCCGCCCCGTCCGTCCGCACCTCGCCCGCCATGCCCCGCACCCGCCCCAGCGAGCGGACGGCGCTCTCCACGGGCTCCACCCAGTCGCGGGCCACCTCGGCCGGATCGCGGTCCTCGGCGAACGCCAGCCCCACCGTCAGCTCCGGAAAGCTCCGCCGGGGAAAATAGTCGAGAGGCAGCCGCGCCAGGGCCGCGCCGCCCAGGACCAGGAGGGCCAGTGTGACGATGAGGCGGGCGATCGGACGGCTCTTCATGGCCGGCGCGTCCACCGGTACAGCACCGGCACCAGCAGCAGAGACGCGAACGTCGAGGTCGTCATCCCCCCGATCACCGCCAGGGCCAGCGCCCGCCGCAGCCCCGCCCCTTCGCCGCCCAGGAGGGCCAGGGGGATCATCCCGGCGAGCGTCGTCAACGTCGTCATCAGGATCGGCCGGTAGCGCTCCTCGCCCGCCAGCCGGATCGCCGCGTTCATCGCCACGCCGGCCCGCAGGTGGTCTTCGATGCGGTGGACGAGCACGATGGCGTTGTTCACCACGATGCCGGCGAGGAGGATCAAGCCCAGGAAGGAGAGGACGTTGAGCGTCTGCCCCGCGAGCGCCAGGAGGCCGAGGGCGCCGCCCAAGGCCACGGGCACGGTCGTCATCACCACCAGGGGCGTCTTGAGCGACTCGTAGAGGGCGGCGATGGTGAGGAAGACCAGGACCAGCGAGAGGCTGAGCGCGAGCCCGAGCTGGCGGAAGGCGCGCCGCAGCTCCAGGGCCTGGCCGCCGGGGGCGACCTCCTCGTCCGCCGCCTTGGCGATGCCGGCGAGGGACTTGCCGGGGTCGAAGCGGGAGCTCTCGTTGAAGGCCAGGCGCACGGCGGGGAGGCCGTCCTCCCGTTCGAGGACGGGTGGGCGGGTCCCCGCGCTCAACCGGGCCAGGGCCCCCAGGGGGACCACTTCGCCGGGGCTTCCCGAGGGCGACCGGGAGGAGCGCCGGGTCCTCGGGCTGGGTGGGGCGGACGAGGATCTCCGGCTCGGCGCCGTCGATGCGGGCGCGGCCGGACTCCCGGTCGCCCAGCCCCTCGCGCACCTGCTCCTCCAGCCGGCCCCGGTCTCCTTTCAGGGCGGCCAGGCGCGGCTCGTCCCAGGCCAGGAGCACGGCGGGGCGGTCGCGGTCGCGATTCCGGCCCCCGGCGGCGGGGCGCAGGCCGGCGGTCTCGCGCAGGTGGGCCTCGGCGCGGCGGGCGAGGTCGCGGGCGCGCTCGGGGGTGGAGGCGGTGGCCACCACCTCCAGGCGCCGGCCGGCCTTCTCGAGGGCTTCCACGAAAGCGCCGGCCCGGGGCTCCACCCAGACCTCCACGTCCGGCACGCGGGCGAGGGCCGCGGCGAGCTTCTTGCGCGCGGCCGCGGCGGCCTGGGGATCGGGGAAGCGCAGGGCGATGCGGCCGGTCTCCTCGCTTTGGGAGCCTTCCTCCTGGGGAAGCTGGAGGGAGAGACGTGACACGGACGGGTCAAGGACGGCCACGGTCCGTTTTTCGAGATCTTTGCCCTGGCGGAGGGCGGCCTCCGGCGTCAGGTCCGGGGAGAGGCGATAGCGCACCACCAGGTCGCGCGTCGGCGTCGCGGGGGACCAGCTCGCGCGGGAGGACGGTGAGGGCCAGGAGCGCCACGGCGGTGGTCGCGAGGCCGGCCAGAATCACCAGGGCGGGCCGGCCGAGGGTGCCGTCGAGCAGGCGCAGGTAGGCCGCGCGGCCGGGGTTCCGCCCCCCGCCTCCCACGGTCCCTTTCCCCCGGGCCAGGACGGGCGTCACGGTCAGCGAGAACAGCAGCGACGCGGCGAGCGAGGCCACGATGGCGAACGCCTGGGCGCCGAAGAAGGCCCGGGCCAGCCCCTGGAGATAGAGGAGCGGCAGGAACACGACGCCCGTGGTGAGGAACCCCGCGATGACGGGGAGGGCGATCTGGCGGGTGCCGCTTATTTCAGGGGAAATTTCGGGGGCAATTTCCGGTTCAGCTTCTCCGCCCCGTGCGCGGGCGGTCTCGATGGCTTCGAGCACCACGACCGAGCTGTCCACCAGCATGCCGGAGGCGAGGGCCAGGCCGGCGAGGGAGACCACGTCGAGGGGCACGCCGAAGAGGTGGAAGGCCGAGAAGGTGGCCACCATGGAGGCCGGCACCACCACGGCGAGCGCCAGCGTGGGGCGCCAGCGGCCGAGCATGACGCGCAGCACGGCCACGCCCAGGACGAGGCCGAGGAGCGCCGCGATCCCCAGCTCCCGGAGGGCCGCCGCCACCTCGGCGCTGCGGTCCTCCACCACCTCGATGTCCAGGTCCGAGCCCGAGCGCCGGGCGAGCTCGCCGGCCCGGGCGCGGACGCGGGCGGCCAGGGCCACGGCGTTGGCCTCGGGCGCGCGGAAGACGCGCACCAGGGTCCCCTCGCGGCCGTTCAGGCGGAAGGAGGTGCCGTCCTGCACGGTCTCCAGGGCGACCTCGGCCACGTCGCCCAGCATGCTCTCGCCCCGGGGGCCGGCGAGGCGGAGGGCACGGATCGCGTCGAGCGAGCCCGCGTCCTCCCGCACCAGCACGGGGCGCACCACGGCCCCGGCCTTGGCGCGGCCGGCGGGCACGGAGGCGCCCACGGCGCGCAGCCGGTTCGCCACGTCCGCCGGGGTGAGGCCGCGGGCGGCGAGGGCGGCGGCCCGGGGGCGGACGACGGGGTGGAGCGGGGTGAGGCCGAGCGTCTCGATCTTCCCCGCGCCTTCGAGCCGGGCCAGCTCGGGCACCAGCACCTCGCGGGTGAAGACCGTGCGCCCGGCTCCTGTCCCTCCCGTCCTGCCCTTCTTACCGCTGAAAACGGCCACCTCCACGATGGGCTCCGCGTCGCCCGACGCCAGCTCCACCGAGAGGACGACCCCGGGAGCGTCGAGGCCCGAGAGGCGCCGCTCCGCCTCGATGCGCAGGCGGTCCGCGTCCGTCTGCCACTCGCTTTCCACCCGCACGCGGGCGGTGCCGTCGCCCGTGGTGCTCCGGACCGAGGTGACGCCCGAGAGCGCGGCCAGCCGCAGCTCCAGGGGGCGGGTGACCCGCTCCAGCATCTCCTCGCGGGCGCTCCCCGGGGCGGTGGCCGTGATGAGCAGGCTCGGCCGCTCCAGGGCCGGCAGCAGCGACACCGGCAGCCGGAGCAGCGAGAAGACCCCGAGCACCGCCAGGGCGGCGGCGCCCAGCAGCGTCGAGACGGGCCTCTGGATGGCTTGGCGGATCATTGCGCCCTTTGCCCGGCTCTTCGATCGGTTCGATCGGGTCGCCGTCCGAGAGCTGGATCGCGCCGCTCACCACCACCTTGTCGCCCGGCGAGAGGCCGGTGAGCACCTCCACCCGGCCGCCGCTACGGGTGCCGAGGGTGACGGAGCGCCGGCGGGCGACCTTCCCTTCCTTGACGTAGAGGGCGACGTCGCCTTCGTTCATCATCAACGCCCCCTCGGGCACCGTGAGGGCCTGGGGGCGGGGATCGAGCTCCACGCGCACCTCCACGCCTTCGCCCGGGGAGGGGAGGGTCGAGCCCGCCGTGCCGTCTGAAATCACCTCCGCGATGATGGGAACCGTGCCGCCCGCGTCGAGCAGGGGGGAGATCTCGCGGATCACGCCCCGGGCCGTTTCCGTCCCCTCGGGGGAGCCCGCCGCCGCGAAGCGCACGGCGAGCCCCTCGCGCAGGCGGCCGCGGTCGCTCGACGCGGCACGGGCCTCCACGCGGGGCGCGCCGCCGGCCGCCACCCGGGCCAGCACGGCGCCGGCCTGCACCATGCTCTCCGGCGGCAGGCGCTGCTCGATGAGGAGCCAGCCGGAGACGGGGGAGCGCACGTCCAGCCCCGAGCGGCGCTGGCGGGCGGCTTCGACCTGCTGCCGGGCGAGGTCGGCGGCGGCCTTGTACTGGGCCACCTGGGCGGCGGGCACCACGCCGACCTCGAACGCCTTCTGGTAGCGGTTGAGCTCCGTGCCGGCGGAGTCGAGCCGCAGCTGCGCTTCCGCCAGCGACTGCTCGGTGTCCGTGTTGTAGAGCCGGGCCAGCACCTCGCCGGCCCGCACCTCGACGCCCGAGGAGAGGCCGTCCCGGAACCGCCCGGGGTATTGCAGCCGCCCCGGGGAAGGGACCAGGACCACGGCCTCGCCCGCCGGGCGCACCACCCCGAGCAGCGTCAGCATGGGCTGAAAGGGCGCGCGGGTCACCGTTTCGAGCTTCACGGCGAGCGGCGGCAGCTCTTCCGCCACCTCCTCGGGCGGGCGGCAGCCGGCGAGCAGGAGCAGGGCGAGGAGGGACCTCACCCCAACCCCTCTCCTGAAGGAGAGGGGCTTGAAGGCCGTTTTTCTCCCCTCTCCTTCAGGAGAGGGGCCGGGGGTGAGGTCGCCAGGGCAAGCAGGTCGCATGGCTCGAATCTCCTAGGAAAGGATCAGCTCCGGCCGCCGCAGCCGGCGGCGGGCGTAGAGGAAGAAGAGGGCCGAGCCGCCGAGGAGCACGGCCAGGCTGCCGGCCCAGGCGAGGGATTCCTCGGCCCCCGGCAGGAAAGCGCTGAACCGGGTGTGGAAGCGCGGCGGGATGGGGTTGAAGAAGAACCACTTCCCCAGCACGCAGAAGGTGAGGATGGAGGCGAGCCAGACGCCGCCGGCCGTCTTCAGGCGCACGGCCCAGAAGAGCGCGACGGCGCCCAGGAACAGGCTCACCACCACGATCTGCACCAGCGGCGCGAGGATGGGGAAGGAGAAGCCGTCCACCACCCAGCCCAAGATCATCATCACCCACCCCTGGAGGGCCGCCACGGCGCACACGGCCCCGGCCCGGCGCACGAAGTACCCCTCGGCCGACGGGGACGACAGCGCCAGGTCCAGGCAGCCGGCCCGGCGCTCCAGGTCCACCATGCCGGCGAGCGCCGGGAGCGCCAGGAGGAGCGAGGGGATGAGGAAGATGGAGCGGTACAGCTCCGCCGGCTCCCCCTCGCTCTCGAGGAGCATGGTCAACAGCGAGCCCACGAGCACCAGGGCGTCGATGCCCAGGAACAGCCCCAGCCGGCGGCCGAGCAGCAGCCGCAGGGAGAGGATCATGGACCTCAGAAGATCCTTCATCCGTCCTTCCCTTCGAAGTAGAACCGGTCGCCGAAGGCGGTGTTGCGCGCCAAGCGGTGGCACTGCCGGTCCGGGTCGATCCACACGGCCTGCGGCCGGTGGGCCGTGGTGAGGGTGAAGGCCGCGGCCTCGCCGGTGCCGGCCCGCGCCACGGTCTCCACCGGGCCGAGGTCGGTGGTGAGCACGATCCGGCAGAGCGCCTCGCCTTTGCCGGAGTTGACCATCCGCCCGGTCACCGTCCAGCCGCCCGCGGTGCGGTGCAGGGCGACGCCGTCGAGGGCGAGCTCGGGGAGCAGGCCGTCGACGAAGAAGTCCTGGATCATGCGGCCCAGGGGCGCCTCGCTCCGCTCCTCGAGCGCCGTGTACAGCTCGTTCCGCGTGAGGGGAAGGTCCCCCTTGCGGGCCAGGACCTCCTCGATGGCCAGGCGCAGAGCCTCCTCGCCCATGCGCGCCTGAAGCGCGTAGAGCAGGGCCGGGAAGCGCCGGCTCCAATAGGTCGGGCTGTAGTCGTAGGTGTCGCCGCCGGGCGGGGGGATGGTGACCAGCGAGTCCTGCCCGGCCTTGAGGCCTGTGACCGTGGCGCCGCTGTCCCCGCCCAGCCCCAGGCGCTGGAGGACGATGGTGGTGAAGAGGTGCTGGAAGAACGGGGCGTCCGCCGGCGCCGGCGCCCGCCTGCGGCCGAGCCGGCTCGCCACCAGGCGGGCCACCAGGAAGTCCGGATCGAGGGGCCGGGTGCGGGTGAGGTCCAGCTCGCGCAGAAGCACCAGCTCGCCATGGGTGCGGACCTCCTGCTCCCGGGGGTCTTGCCAGTGCTGGTTCATGGCCATGAGGGTGGTGTCCAGCCCGTGCACGTAGGGCTCCGGCCACTCGAGCATCACCGTCCGCCGCAGGTCGCCCTGGCCGGGCCAGGCCTCGGCGAGCTTGCGGGTGCCGCGGGCGAGGAAGCCCAGGTGGAGCTCGCCCTGGGCCGCGTGCGGCGGGAAGACCGCCACCGTGAGGCCGCCGCCAGAAGTGCCGCCAGTGCCGCCCGTCAGCACCTGGTAGTGGCCGCCGGCCACCTCCAGGTCCGCCAGGGGGAGGCGGCACTGGCTGGCCAGGCGACCCTCGGTCCCCCGGGACCCCCGAGAGGTACCGCCGCACGCGTCGGCCAGGAAGAGCCCGGGCGGCACGGCGAGGGCCAGGGTGAGGTCCGCCGCGGGGCGGAACGTCTCCGCGGGCACGGCCTTGTCGCCGTCCAGCTTCCAGGCGTGGTAGCGCGGCACGGGCGTGAGGTCCGAGGCGCCCAGGTCCACCCGGCGCCGCGACAGGGACGGCACCTGCCAGCTCTTCGAGAGGTCGGCGACGTCGCGGCCGAATTTCGCCCTGAGATGGCCCCGGAACGACGCGGAGAAGGTGCTGCCGAAGTAGCCGACCATCGGAAAATCGGTCTCGGCCGGCTCGCCCGCGAGGCGGAAGCGCAGCTTCCGGCTGCCGCCCGGGGGAATCGGCGGCGTCAGATCCACGCTCACCCGGTCCCAGCTCCGGGAGATCCTCAGCCCGCCGGCCTCAGTGCCTGCGGCGCCCGCGGCGTCTGCTTTCTCGATCCGCACGAACGGGTTGAGGCTGAAGGCGAGGTGCCCCTGCGGCTCCGCGCCGCCGTTGCGCATCTCGGCCGTCACCAGGAGCGCCACTCCCCGGCCGGGCCCCACGGTCCCCTCGATCCGCCAGCGGCCGGGCACCACGCTGCTCGCCGTGGGCACGGGGCCGCCGCTCTTTTCCGCCTCGTAGCGCTCCTTGCCGATCACGCCGTAGTGGTGGGCGCGGGCCAGGAGGAAGGTGGAAGCGCCTGCCGTCACCAGGAGCGCCAGCCCCAGCGCCAGCAGGTCCGCCCGGGCGGGCACGGGATCGGGCGTATAGCGTTCCCGCAGCCGGGCCAGGCTGCCCATGAAATTGCGCAGCGGGTGGGTGGGCGAGACCCGCAGGGGCCTTACGTCCGGCCGCGTGCGCCGCAGGTAGAGCACCGCGAGGCCGAGCACCGCGGCGGCCAGGGCCACGGGCGCGGCGCCGTGCGCCAGGTACTGCTCGGCGGCCACGCCCGCGTCGTACGGCGAGTCGCTCATCTCCAGGGGGAAGGCGAAGCTCCAGGGGTCTCCGGAGGGTTTGAAGGCCGCGGTCATCCGGTACACCGCGTTGCCCAGCCGCCGGAGCTCGAGCCAGGCGAGGGGGGAACCCACGCGCACGCCGAAGCGGGCGAGCAGCGTGTTCACCAGCCCCGGCACCGCCACCACCGTGAGGCCGAAGAGCACGAAGGCGTTCGCCGTGCCGCCCGCGATGGTCCCCGCGCCCAGGGCCAGAGCCGAGGTGGCGGCGGCGAGCGGGGCCACGTGCAGCAGCCAGGGGAGCACGAACGGCAGGGGAGCAGCGGGCGTTCCGGCCCAGAGGGACGCGGCGAAGGCGGCGGCCAGGGGCACCACGGTCAGGGGGATCACCACCGCCTGGAGCGCCAGCCACCGCCGCACGAGATAGCCGGCGCTCGAAAGGCCCGCGAGCGACACCGTGGACCACGCCCGCTCCTCCTGCTCGCGGAGAATGGCGTCGAGCGAGAGGAGCAGGGCGAACACCGCCGTCAGCGCGGGGAGCACGGCCAGCACCTCGCCCGCGTAGGAGGCGCCGCCCAGGATCCGCTCGCCGTCCGCGCGCCGCAGGTAGCCGAGCACCGCGGGCACCGAAGCCGCCGCCACGTACACCGTGGCCAGCACCCGGAACCGTAGCGACCGCGCCTGGGTGCGCCACTCGTGGGCGGCGAAAGCCGCGGTGAGCCTCACGCCGCGGTCTCCTTTTCCGCATCCTCGGGAGGCACCTCGACGCCCTGGAGCGCGAGGAAGGCCGCGTACGACTCCTCCAGCGTGGGCCGGCGCGGCACCGCTCCAGAGACGGCTCCGAGGATCGGGGCTTCGGAGTACACCACCCGCTCGACGCCTCCCTGGCGGTCCGTCCGGCGGGTCACCTCGACGGCCCCAGTCGGCATGGGCTCCTCCGCCGGCACCTGCCAGAGCCGCCCTGCCGCCCGCCGCAGCAGCTCCGTGGGTGGGCCGTCGAAGAGCAGCCGGCCCCCGGCGATCACCCCCAGGCGCGGGCAGGTGGCCTCCACGTCTTCCACGATGTGGGTGGAAAGGAGCACCGTGGTGCTCTCGGCCACCTCCGTGATCAGGGAGCGGAAGCGGATCCGCTCCTCCGGGTCGAGCCCCGCCGTGGGCTCGTCCACCACCAGCAGGCGCGGCGCGTGGAGAATGGCCTGCGCGATCCCCAGCCGCCTCTTCATCCCTCCGGAGTATTCGCCGGCCGGCCGGTCCGCCGCCCGCTCCAGCCCCACGGCCTCCACGAGCTCGCCGATCTTCCGCCTCAGCCCGGCCCGCCCCAGCGGCACCTCGCGCAGCCGGGCGCAGTGGAGGAGGTACTCTCGGCCCGTCAGGTGGCCGAGGGGCGCGAAGTCCTGCGGCAGGTAGCCGATCCGCCGCCGGATCTCCCCCCGCGTCCGCCGGTCCGCCGCGTTCAGCCCGTCATACACCCGCCGCCCCGACGTGGGCTCCAGCGCCAGCACCAGGATCGACAGGAACGTCGTCTTGCCCGCGCCGTTGTGCCCGAGCAGCCCGAACATCCCCTGCTCCAGGGAGATGGAAACCCCTTTGAGCGCCTGAAGGCCGTCGGCGTAGGTTTTGACGATGGACTGCATCTCGATCATCGGCGCAGCTCTCCCTCCAAGGATGCCCCCGGCATCCCCGCGGCCCCTTGCAACAGCCTCGGGTTCTTCTTATACGGACAGTGTATTACAAGTGTCATACAGCTGTCGAGCCCTCACTCCCCTGGCCCCTCTCTCCCGACCCTCCTCCCACCCGCCGGGGAGAGAGGGGAACACCCTGACATCCTTCTCTCTCCTCTCCCTGGAGGGGTGGGCGGAGGGCTGGGAGAGGAGGGCTGGGGAGGTGAGGGCTCACGCGCAGGAAATCCCCACTCCCCGGGTTTCAGGTTCAGAATGGACGCACCTGGAGACCCCACCATGAAAGCAGCCCTCCTCATCGCCTCCCTCATGGCCGCCGCGGCCATCGCGGCCATCGCGGATACGGAAAAGCCGCCCTCCCTCCACATGCCCTGGAAGGAGGCGGGCCTCACCGAGAAGGAGGCTGCCGCCCATCTGCTCAACCGCTTCGCCTTTGGCCCCCGGCCCGGCGAGGTGGAGGCCGTCGCCGCCATGGGGCTGGAGCGCTGGTTCGAGCGCCAGCTCGCGGGCGGTCTGCCGGACGGGGACATGGAGAAGCGTCTGGCCCGCCTGCCCGCCCTCAACCTCTCCACGGCGGAGATCGTCAAGGCCTATCCGCCGCCGGGCCTCGTTCTCTTCCAGGCCAAGGAGGCGGGGATCCTGGAGGAGGATGTCACTCGTAAGGATCTGAAGGACGAAGACCGCGACGCCCTCAAGACCAAGGTCATGGCGTTCGCCCAGAAGCAGGGGTACCGGCCGCAGAAGGAGCTGCTCGGCCAGCTCATGACCCAGAAGCTCGTGCGCGCCGTGGAGTCCGAGAACCAGCTCGGCGAGGTGATGACCGACTTCTGGTACAACCACTTCAACGTCTCCTCGACCGACAACAAGACCCGGGCCTACCTCCTCCCCTACGAGCGGGACGCCATCCGCCCCCACGCCCTGGGCCGCTTCGCCGACCTCCTGGAGGCCACGGCCAAGAGCCCGGCCATGCTGGTCTACCTCGACAACGCCCAATCCTCCGCGGCGGCCGAGGCGCCCACGACCCTGGAGGACGAGATCAGCCGCATGCCGCGCCGGCGCGGCATGGACGGCCGAGGAGGGCGGGGCGGCCGGCCCGGCATGCGCCGCGGCGCCGGTCCCATGGCGGGTGGCACCGATGCAACCGATCCCATGAAGCGGGTCCGGCCCCGGGGCGTCAACGAGAACTACGCCCGCGAGCTGATGGAGCTCCATACCTTGGGCGTCGACGGCGGCTTCACCCAGAAGGACGTCGGCGAGGTGGCCCGCGCCTTCACCGGCTGGAGCCTGCTCCCGCCGGGCAAGTCGCGCGAGCGGGTCGAGGAGCGGCTCGCCCGGGCCGAGCGCGCGGGCGGCCTGGGTTTCCGCCACGAGGGCGACTTCCTCTTCCGCGCCGACCAGCACGACGCGGGGGAGAAAACCATCCTCGGCGTCCGTTTCCCCGCCGGCCGCGGCCTGGAAGAGGGCGAGGCCGTGCTCCATCTCCTGGCCACCCAGAAGGCCACGGCGCGGCACCTCGCACAGAAGCTCGCCGTGCGCTTCGTCTCCGACAACCCGCCCCCGGCCCTGGTGGACCGCCTGGCGGACGTCTATTTGAAGACGGGCGGCGCTGGCGGTGATGGCGGTGATGGCGGCGATATTCGGCGCATTCTCTCCGCCCTCGTCGAGTCCCCCGAATTCTGGAGCCGCGACGCCGTGGGCGCCAAGATCAAGTCCCCCTTCGAGCTGGCGGCCTCGGCCCTCCGCGCCACCGGCGGCGAGATCGGCGACCCCCGCGAGATCCTCAAATGGATCGCCCGCATGGGCCAGCCCCTCTATGCCTACCAGGCGCCCACCGGCTACCCCGACCGCGCCGAGGCCTGGGTGAACACCGGCTCGCTTTTGAACCGCATGAGCTTCGGCCTCCAGCTCGCCGCCAACCGTGTGCGCGGCGTCGACCTCGACCTGATCGCCCTCACCTCCGGCCAGGAGCCCGAATCCCGGGAAGAGGCCCTGCGCGTCTACGCCGGCCTCCTCCTGCCCGGCCGCGGCCTCGCCGCCACCCTCAAGCTCCTCGGCCCCATGGTCACCGACCCCAATCTCGCGAAGAAGGTCGACAAGGCCGCACCCGAGCCGGCCGTCAAGGCCCCCAAGGGTGATCCCGAGGAAGAGATGGTCTACGGCCGCGAGGTCAGCGGCTCGGAGCTGGGCACCCGCTCGATCAAGATCCGGGACCGTCTCGACGACGTCCCCAAGGAACCGGTGGACCGCAAGCCGCCCACGCCGCTCGAACAGGTGGTGGGGGTGATTCTGGGGTCGCCGGAGTTTCAGAGAAGGTAGGACGGGGCTGCGCCCCGCGACCTCACCCCTGCCCCTCTCCTAAAGGAGAGGGGTTCCGGAGTGTCTTTTACCCCTCTCCTTTAGGAGAGGGGCAGGGGTGAGGTCGCCACGGCAAGGCGCCTGAAACCAGCAACGAACGATAGTGACCGACCAGTAAGGACATATCCACCATGCTCACCCGCAGACTCTTCCTCAAAGGCTCCGGCGTCGCCCTCTTGACCGTCGGCGTGGGCGGCGGCCCCGGCTTCATCACGCGCGCGGCCCTGGCCGCCTCGGGCACGGGCTCCACCACGAACAGCCGCCGCAAGGTGCTGGTCACCATTTTCCAGCGCGGAGCCATGGACGGCCTGGGCGCCGTGCCGCCCATCGACGCCTCCGCCTTGAAGGCCCTGCGCCCCCGCTTGGCCACGGCGGACGCCCTGGATCTCCAGACGGGCTTCGGCCTCCATCCCGCTTTCGAGCCGCTGCTGCCGCTGTGGAAGGACAAGCGGCTCGCCATCGTCCACGCCGTGGGCTCGCCGGACCCCACGCGGTCCCATTTCGACGCTCAGGACTTCATGGAGACCGGCACGCCGGGCCGCAAGGGGACGGCGGACGGCTGGCTCAACCGCGCCGTGGGCCTCCTGGGGCACGACGGCTCCCCCTTCCGGGCCGTGGCCCTGACGCCGGCCCTGCCGCGCTCCCTCTACGGCGACGCGCCCGCCCTCGCCGTCACCCGCCTGGAGGACTTCAAGGTCCAACTCCCCGGCGCCGACCGCACGGCCGCCGCCGCCGGCCACGGCTTCGAGGCCCTCTACGACACCACCTCGCAGGGGCTCCTGCGCGACACCGGCGGCGAGACCTTCAAGGCCGTCCACATGCTCTCGGCGGCCGAGATCGAGAATTACCGCCCCGCCGCCGGCGCCGACTACCCGCGCACGCCCCTGGGCAACGCCCTGCGGCAGATCGCCCTCCTCATCAAGTCCGGCGTGGGCCTGGAAGTCGCCTTCGCCGAGTCCGGCGGCTGGGACACCCACGTCCAGCAGCCGCTCGCCTTCAACCGCCAGGCCCGCGACCTCGCCCAGTCCATCCAGGCGTTCTGGACGGACCTCGGCCCTCTCCAGGACCAAGTCCTTCTCACCACCATGACCGAGTTCGGCCGCACCGTCCGCGAGAACGGCTCCGGCGGCACCGACCACGGCCACGGCTCCTGCCTCTTCGTGCTCGGCAACAAGGTGGACGGCGGCAAGGTCCACGGCCAGTTCCCCGGCCTGGAGCCCGAAGCCCTCTACGAGGGGAGGGACCTGCCGGTGACCACCGACTTCCGCGCCGTCTTCTGCGAGCTGGCCGGCATGCACCTGGGGATCAAAGATGACGCCACCCTCTTTCCCGGCTGGACCGGGGAGCGGTTGCCGCTGATCCGGACCTGATCCCGCGGCACCCCCCCTCGTTCCCGCGTCAGCCGGCAAGGAGGGGGAGGGTCCTCCCTCTCTTGCCGCACCATTCCCCCTCGTTCCCGCGCCATTCCCCCTCGCTCCCGCGCCATTCGGCAAGAAGGGGGAGAGTCCTCCCTCTCGTCCCGCGATGCTCCCCCGTCTTATTGCGTCCGCTCCCAAGAGAGGGGAGCCCCGCGGGATCCTTGCCGCGCAGCGCACCAAGAGAGGGGAGAGCCGTACCAAGCTGGGGAGCGGACACGGGAGGAAGGGGGAGACCCGTACCAAGATGGGTGGCTGACTCGGCAAGAGAGGGGAGACTCGTACCAAGACCGCCGGCTGACGCGGGAAGGGAGGGGGGTGCCAGGGGAAGAGAGGGGGGAGCCGAGCCGGCGATGGGGATCGCTCTGCGACTTCGCCCCAACTGGGCGGAATTCGAACAGCCTGGGGTGTCAACCCGGACATGGACTCAGCGTCTGAAGAATCGTTGCAGCGTACGCCAAAATGGCGCACGCAAGACTGAATTCGCCTTAATTGCAGCCCTATCACGCTCGAATGGGCATGGCTGGCGGTGGCATGCTTTCCGCAGGTGATGGCTTGAGGCAGGAGGTGTTTATGGACACCCTTGGGGGTGTCTGGTAGACTCCAACACGGATACTTTTTTCTTTCTGCAATTCTCGGAGCCTAAGCCGGTGACCTTAAGAATTCCCGATAAGTATGCTTCTTCATTAGCAGAGTTTTTAAGGCTATCTCCTCAAGAGTTGGCGAAGTTTCTGGACATTTTGCGCGACGAGGAGCCGAGCCTTGCTGTCTCCCGCCTTACAGACACCATTTCGGCGCGCCTATCCATCGAGCGTTCTCGGGTCAACGAGACGATCCGGCTGCTGCAAAGCCTCCAAGCGGCTCGTGAAGGTCTTGGTACTTCGGTAGAAGAGTTTGTTTCGGAGCTACGGGCTGCAATGGAGGCAAGCGGAAAAGAGGAATTACAGCCTGCTGACTGGGCAGCTTTCCAAAAAGCTATTACCGACGCTCTTTCGGAGAATGCTCTTTCTGTTTCTTCCAAGGCTTGGGAAGTGATAAGAGAGCACTCCCATGTTTATTGCTCTGCGCGCGTGCTCACAGACCTTCGTCCAATCTTCAAAAACGAGGTTGAGCAGGCTCCTTCAGCGTTCGTTGCAGTCCATACCCTTAAGCTGGTCTACCACCAAGATGGGAAGCATCATGACTTTTATGTGGCACTTGACCGTTCTGACATAGAGCAATTGGCAACGGTCCTGCAACGGGCGCTCAGCAAAGAACAGTCACTCCGAGCCCTTACATCCGCCAAGGGCGTGAAGATTCTTGATGAGGTGATTCCATGAAAATTGCCTTAGAGCTCGATATCTGTGACGCCTCGCAGGGGGACTCTGAGTGGATTGTATCTCCGAGAAGCCATAAAGATGATTGGTCTGTTCAGCCGCAGCGGCACCTCACCTCAGTGTCCGATGACGAGCGGCAACGGCAGATAGTGCAGTTGGATGCTTTTAGAAAACTGGCGTATGGCTGGGACAGCTATAAAGCTGAGCCACCCAGCGAGACGGCTCTCGCCAACGCTCGCCGCGTTTTGCACTGCGCTTGGTGCAGCGATATCGGCTCTCTCCGGCTGTCGCCCTCTGTTGAGGGAGGTGTCGGAATTATCTTTGCTGGCCCGGAGAAGAGATATGCTGACATAGAGTGCTTTAATGATGGTGAGATTCTGGCGATTACGTCCGAATCGGCTAGCGAGCCTTCGGTCTGGTCGCTGGGTGACGAGCCTGGCAGTATCCGGAAAGCCATCGAGAGAATCGGTAAGTTCCTGGATGGCTAATTCGGAGCTTTCTGCCGACGTATCACCAGACCAACACTTCGAGCCAACGGAGAGCCTTTATAGGCGGATACCAAGGGCTGATGTGGAGGCGCGTGCGATAAGTGATGCATCGATACCCTCTCCGGCATTTTCGGTAGATCGCGGTAAGTACGTAATTAGTCCAGCCGAATTGCTCCGAGAGTATCCAGATCAAGGGCTCGCAAGGTTCTTCGTTGGGGATATTCCAAACTCCCTCCAAAGCGACCAGGGAGATCGATACGAGTTCGGAGTCGAGCATCGGCCCGAGGAGAGGCATTTTTCTCACGCAGAGGTCCACTCTTATAAGGGAAGAAGTCGGCTTGACGACATAGGCAAGGAACCGCCGCGTCATGTGAGGAAGAAATTTCGCGATCTTCTGCGGCAGAAGATGGAAATTCTGAACGCTATAGAAATGGCTAGGGCGGACTCGGAGGAGCCCGGGTAAGCTATCAGTAGGTGTCTTCGTGTGCTGCCTGCGAAGCCCCCTGGGAGAAGCCCCCTACCTCCCCTTGAAATACACCGTCAGCACCGCCCGCCGCTCGCGCTCTCCCGCCCCGCTTTCGAACGGCGCCAGGACCCTAGTTCCCTCCGGGTTCTTCGTCACGATGGGATCGACGGGCCAGCGGCCCGAGCTGCCGGGGCAGTCCTTCCCGGCGGGGCAGTCGAAGCTGTCCTTGCCGTCCTGGATCTCATACCGGTAGCCCGAATACTTCGCGCCGGCCGGCAGCGTCACCTGGAGCACGTGGCAGCCCGCCGGCAGCTCGCCGAAGACGCCGCTCTTGAGGGTGGAGAGGACGTTGCCGCAACCCTCTCCGCCGGAGGTCACGACCACCTCCGTCGACAGGGCCGACTCGCCGGGCTGGCAGTCCGGGCACGTGCGGTCCTTGGACGAGCGCATCCGCACGGGCTGGCTGGGATGAATCGGCGGGATCGTGGGCGGCGTCGTCTCGACGTCCGGAGGCGCCTTGGGCAGCCGCGCCGGAGGCGGAGTCGGGGCCGGCGGCGTCACGGGCGCCGGAGCTGGGGCCGGCGCCGGCTGGATCTTTGGCTGAGCGGGCTCCGCGGGAACGGTGGGCTTTGGTGCCGCCGCAGGTGCAGGCTCCGCCGCCGGCGGCTCGATCTGGGGCCGGGGCTCGGCCGGTCGCGGCGTCGCGGGCCGTGGAGTCGCCGGCCTTGGCGCCGGCGCGGGCCTCTCGGCGATGACTGGGGCAACCGGGGCAGGCTCGCGGGGAGGCGCCGCCGCCGGGCGTCCGCGGGTGATTCGGACCTTCATGCTGCGCAGGGCCCCGGAGCCGGCCAGCACCAGGGCCTCCTCCAGCGTGGGACGCCCCTTGGTGCGCACGTTGACCTCCGCGATGTAGGTCATGAAACCCTCGCGGCTCACCTCCAGCTGCCAGGGACCCTCGGCCAGCCCGCTCACGTTGGCCCGGCCCTTGGCGTCGGTCGCCAGGGGAGGCGGGCCGTCCTTGGGATCGACCCCCTTGTACACCAGCTTGAGCGCGGCCTCCGGCACGGGAGCGCCCTTCTGATCCTCCACCTGGATCTCCACGGCCGCCGGTCCGCTCCAGAGCTGAGCGTAGGCCGCGGGCGAAGCGAGCAACAGGAGCAGGAGGATCGCGATCTTCCGCACGTTGAACCGCACCATGGTGTCTCCTTTCGGACAACTGAACAGGGGGATTCTATCCCTGGTCGGAGCCTCCGGGGGGCGGGCGCGAGGCGCCGGGTTTCCCAGGGTGGCACCCTGGGCTGGAAGTAGGACGCCCTACCGGGCTCGTGGAGGTGGTAGAATTCACGCGAGGTGACAGATGGCAAGAATTCTGGCAAAACTTGGCGAAGGTGGCAGGCTGGTCATTCCGGCAGAGTACCGGAAGGCCATGGGTGTAGATACCGGCGATGAGCTGGTTTTGGTCCTGGAGGAGAAGACGATGCGGGTCCTGACTCCCCAGGAGGGTATCCGGCGGGCTCAGGATCTTCTCCGGTCCTATCTCCCGGAGGATGAAGGCGGCCGCCCACGTCTTTCAGACGAGCTCATCGCGGATCGCCGCCGGGATTCCGAGCTTGAGTAGGGTGGTGTTGGACGCCTCGGCGCTTCTTGCTCTCCTTCGTGCCGAACCTGGGAGCGACAAGGTCGCGCAAACCATCCCCGGGGCCGTCATCGGCACGGTCAACCTTTCGGAAGTGGTCTCCAAGCTGATCGAAAGAGGAGTTCCCGACCCGATTGTACGGTCCGTGTTGAGGCAGGTCGAATTGGAGATCCACCCATTCAGCGAAGAGCTGGCTTACCAAGCCGGGAACTTGCGGCGGACGACCCGGAGTGCAGGGCTTTCTTTTGGAGACCGTGCCTGCCTTGCCCTCGGCCAGCAACTCGCGGCGCCCGTCCTCACGACGGACCGGAACTGGAAGGATCTGGACGTCGGAGTCGAGGTCCAGGTCATCCGTTAGACGGAGGCGTAATCTCCCCCCTTGACGCCGAACGACCCAGGTAGTACTATCCGGGTAGTTCAAGGAGGCAAGGCATGGAGACGACTTCCCATCACCTCGGAGATCTACAGCTCGCCATCATGCGCGTTCTGTGGAATTTCGGACAGGCGACCGTGGCCGAGGTCCATGAAACGCTCGAGCCGGAGCGAGGGCTCGCGCTGACCACCATTGCGACCATGTTGACCAAGATGGAAAAAAAGGGCGTGGTCGATCACCATGCCGAGGGACGGCGGTTCATCTACCGCCCCCTGGTGAGCGAGAGCCAGGTCCGCCGGTCCATGGTGGCCGACCTGACCTCCCAGCTTTTCCGTGGGGATGTGACGGCGCTGGTCAACCATCTTTTGTCCGAGCATGAAATCGACGATCGGGAGCTGACCCAACTCCGGGAGCTGATCTCGGCTCGGGCCGAGGAGGAACGCTGATGTCGTCTCCATCCGTTGCCGAACAGGCCCTCGCCTGGCTGCTGACCTACCTGTTGCACGGCACCCTGCTGCTGGGGTTCGTCTGGTTGGTCTCGAAGCCGCTCTCCCGCTGGTCGCCCGCCGCCGAGGAGACCGTCTGGAAGCTGGCCCTCGTGGGCGCCTTGTTCACCGCCTCCCTTCAGCTCGCCGCCGGCTGGGAGCCCGCGGCCGGCCGGTGGGGGCTCGCGGACTTCGCGGCCCCGGCGGCCGCCCCGGCTGCCGTCGAGGTGGCCCCGGCACTGTCCCCGATCTTGGCCGTGAGCGAGCCCGTGCGCAGGTCCGTCGAGCCCGTTCCCGTCCCTGTTCCGGCCGCCGCCGTTCGCCCTGCCCGGCATCCCGAGACCCCCTCGTTCCGCCTCTCAGCGTCAACAGTGGCGCTCGGCGTCTGGATCCTGGGGGCGTCGTTGCTGATCGCGGGCTACGTCCGTTCGTTCGCCCGTCTGGGGCACCGTCTGCAAAGGCGCCCCCGGGTGGTCGGCGGAACCCTTCATTCCCAGCTCCGGACGCTGGCTGCCGAGGCCGGTCTCGGGACGGGAGTCCGTCTCACCTGCTCATCCCGGGTGCCGGTGCCGGTGGCGTTCGGCGTTCGCCGGCCCGAGATCTGCCTGCCGCCCAAGGCCCTCGCGGGGCTTACGGACGAGCAGCAGGAGGGCATGCTCGCCCATGAGCTGGCCCACCTGGTCCGCCGCGATCCGTTCTGGCTCGTGGTCAGCCATGCCCTGGCGTGTGTCTTCTTCTTTCAACCTCTGCATTGGGTGGCCCGCCGCCGCCTGCGGGAGCTTTCAGAATTGTTAAGCGATGAATGGGCTGTGAGCCGTACAGGCCGTCCCCTCTCTCTCGCCGGTTGCCTGGCCGAAGTGGCCGGCTGGACCGCGTTTCGGAAGCCGCTGCCGGTGCCCGGCATGGCGGACCGGCCGTCCCACCTTGCCTTGCGTATCCACCGGCTGCTCGACCGCCCCGCTCCGGAAAACCCGGCGCGCCGGATCTGGCTGGGGGCCGCCATGGTGGTCTTGCTGATCGCCGTAGCCGGAGCTGCTCCGGCCGTGTCCGCGGCCGGTAAAGTTGCCGCTGACACCGCGAAAGCGCCGAAGGTTAAGGCCGTGCGGGTGACTCCCACCGTCGCCGCGTCGGTGCAACCGGCCGAGCCGGCCACCGGGAAACCCGTGGACGCCAGGGGGCAGGAGGGCCGGGCGGTGCACGTGGATGCCGCCCCGGTCGTCGACGTCGACCTGGATCAGGAAGATCTCGAGCCTCTGGGGGATCTCCCTGCTCTCGATCTCGACGTGAGCGCCCTCGTCGCCAGCTCCCTCGCCTCTCTGGGTGCCTTGGACGGGGAGATCGCGAGGATGTCCGAAGACCACGCTCTCTCCGAGGAGGAGCGCAAGCAGCTGCAAGCCGAGATCGAGAAGGCCAGTGAGCACCTGAAGGTGGCCCTCCAGGGTCGGATGGAGCAGCTCTCCCGCGATCTTTCCGGCCAGCTCCAGCGCGGCATGCCCACCGCGGAGATGCGCAAGGTCGAGGCGGAGATGAAGGCGCTCGGCCAACAGATGGGGGCCGCCGGGCAGCGCGACGAGCAGCGCAAGGCTCTGGAGGACCTGCGGCGCCAGCTCCAGGAGCTCGCCCGGCAGTACCGCTCCGAGCACCGCGAGGCGATCGAAGAGGCCACCCGCGAGATGCGCGAAGAGATCCAGCTGGAAATGCAGGCCGCCCGCGACGAGATGCGTCGTGCCATGGACCAGCGGCGCCATCAGGAAATCAACCGTGCCGAACCCCAGAAGGATGAGAACGGCAAGAAGAAAAAGATGGTCCTGCGGATGGACTTCACGGGCAAGCTCGAGCTGGTGCCCGAAGAACCCGGTTGCTGACCGGACCGGGCCGAATCCCAGGGGGCGGGCCGAATGGCCCGCCCCTTCGCCGGTGCTACAATCCGCCCGCCAATGCCCTCGGTCCAGCTCCTTCCCACGACCGGCCGCCTCCTGCGCCGGGTCGACGCCATGGCCGGCCAGCCGGTGGTGATGCTTGCGGATCTGGTGGCGGACGTCTTCGTCACCGGCACCCCCAAGCGGATCAGCCGGGAAGCGCCCGTCCTCATCCTCTCCTTTGAAAGCGAGAAGCTGGCTCCGGGCGGCGGCGCCAACGCCGTGGCCAACGTGGCCGCGCTCGGCGGGCGCCCTCTCCCCCTGGGAGTGGTGGGCGACGATTCCCATGGCCGTGGCCTGCTGGAGGATCTGAAAGGGCGGGGGATCGAGACCGCCGGGATCGTGGTGCGGGGCGGCTACCGGACGCCCACCAAGGTCCGCATCCTCGGCGGCGGCAAGCACTCCATCAAGCAGCAGATCGTGCGCTATGACATCGAGGAGACGCTGGTCCTGACGGACGCGGAGCGCGGGCGTTTTTCCGTCCTGCTGGACCGCTGGGCCGGCCAGGCGCGGGTCGCCATCCTCTCCGACTACGGCTACGGGGGCGTGGAGCCCGGTTTTCTTCCCCGGGTGCGGGCGGCCCTGGGCGAGCGGGCGATGGTCCTCGCGGACAGCCGTTACCGCCTGCACGAATTCAAGGGCCTGGACGGCGCCACGCCCAACGAGGAAGAGGCCGAGGCGCTCCTGGACGCGCCGATCAACGACGACCCGGACCGTCTGGAAGACGCCGGACGCCAATTGAGGGAGCGCCTGGGCGCGGGCTTCCTCCTCATCACCCGGGGGAGCCGCGGAATGAGCCTGTTTCAGCCCAAGGTCTCGGCCCACCTCCCGGTCTCCGGCACGGACCAGGTGGCGGACGTCACCGGAGCCGGCGACACGGTGATCGGCACCTTCGCCCTGGCCCTGGCCGCCGGCGCGGACCCGCTTGAGGCGGCGCTCCTCGCCAACTACGCTGGGGGTGTGGTGGTGATGAAGATGGGCACCGCCACCTGCTCGCCCGAGGAGCTGAAGAGGGCGATCGAGTCCGATCCCCGCCCTCTGAAGGAGATGCGGTGGGGCTGGTCCTGACCCTACCCGAGCTTCGCGGCCGCATTGCGGACCTCAAGGCCCAGGGGAAGAAGGTCGCCTTCGCCAACGGCCATTTCGACCTCCTCCACGTGGGGCACCTGCGCTACCTCCAGGCCGCCCGCGCCGAGGGGGACGCGCTGATCGTGGCCCTCAACGGCGATCCCTCCGTCGAGCGCCTCAAAGGCCCCGGCCGTCCCGTGGTCCCTGCCGCCGAGCGGGCCGAGCTGCTGGCGGCTCTCGCGCCCGTCGACTTCGTGGTCATCTTCGACGGCGACTCGCCCGCCCCCCTGCTCGCCGATCTCCAGCCGGACGTCCACTGCAAAGGCCCGGACTACGGCTCGCCCGAGCGCGTGCCCGAGTACGAGACGGTCCGCGCCTACGGCGGCCGTACGGCTTTGGTGGGGGATCCGAAGGACCATGCGACGAGCGATTTGATCGCCATCGTCAAGGCGTTGCCGTGACGCCCACCCTCCTGCCGGATCGACCTCACCCCTGCCCCTCTCCTAAAGGAGAGGGGTTCAAGCGAGTCGTTCTGTCTTCCTCTCCCTCTCCTTTAGGAGAGGGAGCCGGAGGGTGAGGTCGATGGGGCAGGAACGTTGAGGATCCTCCTCATCCGCACCAGCGCCCTCGGCGACGTCATCCACGCCCTGCCGGTGCTGACGGCCCTGCGGCGGCACCTGCCGGACGCGAAGATCGGCTGGGTCGTGGAGGAGGGGATGGCCCCGGTGCTCGGCGGCCATCCGGATCTCGACGAGCTGTTGGTGGTGCGGCTGCGCCAGTGGCGGCGGCTCTCCACGGGGGGAATGCGCGAGCTGGGCGGTTTCCTCTCGGCTCTCGACCGCTTCGCCCCGGACGTGGTGCTGGACCTGATGGGGAACCACAAGGCCGGCGTGCTCTCCGCCCTGTCGATGGCGGACCGGCGGATCGGCTTCGCCCGGCGAGCCCGGCGCGAGCCTTCCTCCGCGATCTGGATCAGCGAGCCGGTAACTCCTCGGGGGACGCATGCCGTGGACCGGATGCTCTCGCTGCTCGACGCCCTGGACATCCCCCCGGAACCGGCGGACTTCGGGCCGGAGAAGCTGTTCCGGGAGGAGCCGGCCGGGCTGGAGCGATCGGCTGAACCGTACGTCCTTCTCCATCCCGGAGCCGGCTGGGCCAACAAGCGCTACCCGCCGGCCTGGTGGGGCCAGGCCACCCGGCTTCTCGAGGAGCGGACGGGGATCCCGACCTGGATCGCCACCGCCCGTGGGGAGGAGTCGCTGGCCGCCGAGGTCGAGCGGGAGAGCGCTGGAGCCGCCCGGGCGGTGCCCGCCTCGGACCTGCCCACCCTCGCCGCCCTGATCCGGGGAGCCCGTCTGATGCTGGGCGGCGACACCGGACCGACCCACCTGGCCCAGGCCCTGGGCACGCCGGTGCTCATGTTGATGGGGCCCACCGATCCCGAACGCCACGGCCCTTACGGCACTCCGGAGCGCGCTCTTTACAAGAGGCTGGCCTGCAGTTTCTGCTACAAGCGGCTGGAGGAGACCAAGGCCTGCCTTCTGGAGATCCCGCCCCGGAGGGTGGCCGAGCGGGCGGCGGAGCTGATCCCTCACCCCCCGGCCCCCGGTCCCGCATAGCAAAATTTCTATGCCGCGTTGACCCCCTTTCCCACCGGCTGGTAGACTGCGAAGCGTTTCAAGAGATTGAATGGAGAGAGCTTTCTCCCTCCAGAAGGACGGGGCCGGCAGCCCGGCCCGATAGGTGATTGAGCATGGCACCACCTCCGGAAGTCGCGGCACGCCGGCCGCAAGCGCAGCCTCAAGTCCCCGACAAGCTCGGGGAGCTGCTGGTGAAGACGGGCAAGATCAACCAGGCTCAGCTCAACGAGGCGCTCACCCTCCAGAAAGACCAGGGGGGCCGGCTCGGCACCAACCTCATCAAGCTCGGGTACCTCACCGACAAACAGCTCGTCGAATCGCTCTCCCAGCACTTCAAGGTCCCGTCGGTCGATCTGATGGGGATGGAGATCGACGACGCCGTCATCAAGATCATTCCGGCCGACATCGCCCGCAAATACACCATCATGCCGGTCGCCAAGGCCGGCGCCACGATCACCGTGGCGATGATCGATCCCACGAACGTCTTCGCCATGGACGACGTGAAGTTCATGACCGGCTACAAGGTCGAGCCGGTCGTGGCGTCGGAGACGGCGATCCGCGGCTCCATCGACCGCTACTACGGCTCGACCCACGCGATCGAGCTGAAGAAGGTCATGGAGGACCTCTCCGAGGAGTCGGGGCAGCGACCTGGAGGTTCTGGAAGAGGAAGAGGATCTCGACCTCGCCACCCTCGAAGAGGAGTCCGAGCAGGCGCCGGTCGTCAAGCTGGTCAACCTGATCCTGACCGACGCCATCAAGCGCGGCGCCTCGGACATCCACATCGAGCCCTACGAGAAGGAGTACCGGGTCCGCTACCGCATCGACGGCATCCTCTACGAGATGATGCACCCGCCGCTCAAGCTCAAGGAGGCCATCACCAGCCGCGCCAAGATCATGGCGAGGCTCGACATCGCCGAGAAGCGGCTGCCGCAGGACGGCCGCATCAAGATCAAGACCAAGATCTCGGGCAAGACCAAGGATCTCGACTACCGCGTCTCGGTGCTCCCCACGCTCTTCGGCGAGAAGATCGTCATGCGCTTGCTCGACAAGGACAAGCTCATGCTCGACATGACGAAGCTGGGCTTCGAGGCCGAGTCGCTCCGCAAGTTCGAGGCGGCGATCCTCAAGCCCTACGGCATGGTGCTGGTGACCGGCCCCACGGGCTCGGGCAAGACGAACACCCTCTACTCGGCCCTCCAGCGCATCAACACGCCGGAGGTCAACATCATGACCGCCGAGGATCCGGTGGAGTTCAACCTGACCGGCATCAACCAGGTCCAGACGCGCGAGCAGATCGGCCTGAACTTCGCCGCCGCCCTCCGCTCGTTCCTGCGGCAGGACCCGAACATCATCCTGGTCGGCGAGATCCGCGACTTCGAGACCGCCGAGGTGGCGATCAAGGCCGCCATGACGGGGCACCTCGTGCTCTCGACCCTCCACACCAACGACGCGCCCTCCTCCATCAGCCGCCTCATGAACATGGGCATCGAGCCCTTCCTGGTGGCCACCTCGGTGCACATGATCGTGGCCCAGCGGCTCGTGCGCCGCATCTGCACCTTCTGCAAGGAGCCCATGGAGGTGCCCGGCCCCGCCCTCGTGCAGGCCGGCTTCTCCGAGCACGAGTCGCGCACCTTGAAGCTCTTCAAGGGGCGTGGCTGCGAGCGGTGCAGCAACACCGGCTACAAGGGGCGCGTGGGCCTCTACGAGGTGCTGGAGGTGGACGACGAGCTGCGCGAGATGATCCTCTCCGGCGGCAGCTCCTTCGAGCTGCGCGTGAAGGCCATCCAGAACGGCATGATGACGCTCCGCGGCAGCGGCCTCCAGAAGATCCGCGACGGCATGACCACCGTCGACGAGGTCGTCCGCGAGACCGTGCTCTAACTGGGACGAACCGATGAACGACGGGCCCGTTCAGATCTCGTCTGACGGGCTCGTCCGCATCCTCCGAATCCACCGTCCGGCGGCCCGCAACGCCATCGGCGCCGTCACCGCCCGAGCCCTCCGGGAAGCCTGGCTCGACTTCGACCGGGATCCTGAAGCCCGGGTCGGCATCCTCACCGGCGGCACCGAGGTCTTCTGTGCCGGGGCGGACCTCAAGGATCTGGACGCCCTGGCTGAGGACGCCGAAGGTCCCCACGGCCCCCTGGGCTTCACCCGCCTCGCCGTCTCCAAACCCACGATCGCCGCCATCGCCGGCTACTGCGTGGCCGGGGGGCTGGAGCTGGCCTGCTGGTGCGACCTCCGGATCGCGGACGAGACCGCCGTCTTCGGCTGCTTCGAAAGGCGCTTCGGAGTCCCCTTGATCGACGGCGGCACCCAGCGCCTCCCCCGCATCGTAGGTCTCGGCCGCGCCCTGGAGATCATCCTCACCGGCCGCCCCGTGACCGTCCAGGAAGCCCGGGCCATGGGGCTCGTCAACGAAGTGACGCCTCCCGGGCAGGCCCTTGAGCGGGCCATCGAGATCGCCAAGATTCTTGCCGGCTTCCCCCAGGCCGCTCTGCGAAACGACCGCCAAGCGGTCTACGAGGGGTTGGGCCTGCCGATTGAGGAGGGCCTGCGCGTCGAGGCCCGGCTCGGCAAGGAGACGCTGGAAAGTGGGGAGGCCGGGGCGGGGGCGAAAGAATTTCAGAGGGGAAAAGGGCGCAAGGGCTCCTTCGAATAGGCTCTGGGGACCATGGTAGATTCGCTGTAGGTTCGCCATGCTCAGGTTCTTCAACACCGCCGGTCCGTGCAATCCCAGGGACCACTACATGCTGCCGCCGGAGAAGCGGCTCCCCAAGGTGCGCACCCTCATTGACCGAGGGCAATACTTCATCGTCCACGCCCCCCGGCAGTCCGGCAAGACGACCCTCTTCCGCACCCTGGCTCCGGACCTCACCGCCAGCGGTCGTGATGCCGCTCTCATCGCCTCCTGTGAAGTCGCCCAGGCGGCAGGCGGCAACGTCGAACGAGGCATTGCGGCGGTCCTCGACGCCCTTCGGCAGGCGGCGCTCATCCACCTTCCAGAAGATCTGCGCCCTCCCGTGGCGGACCCTTCCGTGCCGGCCGAGACGAGACTGCTCGATCTCCTCTCCCGATGGGCGGGCCAGTGCCCCCGCCCGGTTGTGTTGTTCCTGGACGAGATCGACTCCCTGCTGGGCGACGTCCTGGTTTCCGTGCTGCGCCAGCTCCGGAGCGGCTATCCTGAGCGCCCTGAAGGGTTCCCGCATTCCGTGGCTTTGGTGGGCCTGCGAAAGCACCCTGAAGAGCGGACTCCAAAGTTCTTCAACATTGCGGTCGAGTCCCTGACTCTTCCCAGCTTCAGTGCAGTTGAAATTATAGAGCTCTACCAACAGCACACTTCGGAGACCGGCCAATCGTTCACTCCTGAAGCCGTACGGCTTGTCTTCGATCTGACGGAGGGCCACCCGTGGCTCGTCAACGCGCTCGCTAAGCAGGCCATCCACGGAAAGGTCGTGGATTCAGGGGCTGTGATCGAGGTTCGGCACATAGAGGCTGCCCAAGAGAGTCTCAGCCAGGGTCGAGCAGACCATTCCGCATCGGTGATCGCTCCTCTTACACCAATCTCTTCCGCCCCGTAGGGGCATAGGCATAAAGCCTGGCGCTTCAGCGCCAGGTTGGGAGACCCCCTATTCAACGAAGTCCCGTAGGGACGAAGGCAGTTCCGGTCTGTGAGGCTGCCTGCCTTCGCCCCGATGGGGCTTCCTGGATTCTGGGGGGGGGGGACCGTTTCCTGGCGCTGAAGCGCCAGGCTTCATGCCTGTGCCCCTACGGGGCGCGATCACGATCCTGCGGTTGTGAGGCCGGGGATCAGAGAAGCTGCCTTTTCCTTTTTGACCGCCAGCGCCGTCGCCCCCAAACGCAGAAAAGAGATCCACAAAAGATCCGCCAGCAGCAGGTGGACGATCTGGAGCCAGACCGGCGCCAGAAGGACCACGTTTACCGCTCCGGCCAGGATCTGGAGGATGACGAGCCCGCCCGTCCACCAGGCGAAACGGTCCGAAGCGGGTCCGAGCTGGCTGTTGAGCACCTTGAGCGCCAGATAGAACGTGAGCACCGCGGCCACGATCGCGATCCCCGGGTGGAAGATCCGCAGCCGGATCAGGAAGTGGGCCGTGGGCGACAGATCCTGTTCCAGGGCGTGGGCGAGAGAGGACGCCGGAAAGAGCGTGTCTCCCAGTGCGGCGATGGCCCCGCTGACGCCCGAGAACAGGAGCGCGGTTGCGCCCAGCACGAGCCCGCCGCCCAGGAGTCCCCGTCCCCGAACCCGAAACGGCGCCCCGCCGCCCGCGAAATGGGCCGTCAGGGTCATGGCCGCGAGCAGCAGGAAGGTGTTCGCCAAGTGGGTCGCCACGAACATCGCCCGGGCCATGGACTGGTTGTCCGCCACCAGCTCGAACAGTACCAGCCCGGCCCCCACGGCGGCCTCGGTCAGCATGAAGAACAGCGAGAACATCGCCGCCTTCCGCACCGCATGCCTCCGGGGCCGCGAGCGGAACGCCCACACCACGAGCCCCACCACCATGAGAAGAGCGATGCCGCTCGTCAGCCGGTGCGAGAACTCGATGATCGTCTCGATCCTGGGCGCCCGGAGGAGAACCTCACCGTTGCACAGCGGCCAGTGGCTGCCGCACCCGGCTCCCGACCCGGTGGCCCGTACCATGGCTCCCCAGAGAATGACGGCGATGTTGTAGGCGAGGGTGATCCAGGCGTAGCGGGCGAAGCGGTCCATGAGGGGATGATAACCGGGGGAGGCCGTCCTGAGGACGCCTTTCATCGAAGTCTTAGAGAGCAAGGGACTTGGAGGCTGGTGTAGAGTAGTTACAAGCTCCGGGAGCGACAGCCCCCCGGCCGCGGGATGGAGATCATGATCGAGAGCCTTTCTATTCGGAACTTCAAGGCGCTGCGGAATGTTGACGTGGCTCTGAAGCCTCTGACGGTGATCGTGGGTCCAAATGCCTCAGGTAAGAGCTCGATCCTTCAGGCGATCGAGCTGTTCGTGAATCCCTCGGCGATCCAAGGAGAGACGCGAGACCTTTTAAGGAGTTGGAATAGCAGCGAAGGCCCTACCATCACTGCTGTGATTGATGGAGCTGAGCGTAAGCTTGACATTTCTAAGGCAGTGTCAGTGGCTGTTCACTCAACAGAAAACCTCGGCTGGAATGCCGTTCTTCTGGATCTCGAACCCCGTAAGCTCGCGGCCCCTTCTGTCCGGAAAAGCGTCTCTCTAAGTCTTCCCAGCGACGGAGAGGGTTTGTCTTCTCTGCTCGTAGCATTGAAGGTAGAGAAACCAGACCGCTTCGACCAGATTGTCAAGCGGCTGAGATCAGTACTTCCAAATGTTGAGAATGTCCGGCTCCGTCCCGTCCCCTTGGGGTCCGAAGTGGGCTACGAAATCATTTTTGACATGCTCGGGGCTCGGGACGTCCCCGCGGAAGCCGCCAGTCATGGCACTCTCCTGACGCTCGGGGTTCTCGCAGCCCTGTCGGTCCATGAGGGGCCTCAGGTTGTGCTTATTGATGACTTAGAGAGGGGACTTCACCCTAAAGCGATGTCGAGCTTCCTACAGCAGCTCCGCGGGCTTCAGGATTCACAGCTCCAGATCGTCGCCACCAGTCACTCCCCTTATCTGATCGATTGCGTCGAAGCCGGCGAGGTTCTACTTACTGCTGTCGACGAAAAGGGCGATGCCATAGTAAGGCCTCTCATCGACCACCCCGAATACGAACGCTGGAAGGGTCATATGTTGGCTGGTGAATTCTGGAGCTCGGTAGGGGAAGACTGGATCAAGACCGAAGAAGAAACAACTCGATGAGCTTCTCCGCGGCGTTCTCCTGTGCCATCGTGTGCGAGGGTGCCGCAGACATGCGGACGGGAGCCGATTTGGCTGATCGAGTCCTGGTTTCAGAGGTGGACTGGATCAGCCCCGAGACTTTGATTCACCTCCGCCGCTGGCGGGGACTTGAGGAGGACGCAGCCTTCCTGGCTTGGCGAAGGACTCCTGCCCTGGCACGCGAGCATGACATCAAGGTCCATGGTGCTTTCGGCAAACTTCCAGATTACCGAGCCGCCCGTTCAGCTCTTTTTCTCTTCTTGAAGCTCGAGCCGCAGCCGGATGCGGTGATTCTCCTCCGCGATTCCGACGGAGATCTGGTTCGAAAAGAGAGCCTGGAAAGGGCGCGACTTGAGATGAGCCCAGGGACAGAGTGGCCATTTCCCATCATTGTTGGTGTCGCTCATACCAAACGGGAATGCTGGGTTCTTGCCGGCTTCGAGCCTCGGTCCGAGGCTGAAGAGGAGGCTCTTGCCGAGCTCAGACAGGAGCTCGGGTTCGATCCTCGCGTCCAGGCAGAGAACCTCACGGCGGCTCAAGCCCAAGCTCAACGGAATGCCAAGCGTGTTCTGGACCGGCTGGTCGGCGGCAGCCAGGAACGCGAGGAGGACTGCTGGGCATCCTGCGATCTGGAGATCCTTGCACAGCGTGGCCGGCTGACCGGGCTGACCGAGTACGTTGAGGAGATCCGCGGGCGCTTGGTGCCCCTGTTTACCAACAGGATTCCGGAAGCGGGGCCGTAGCCCCCACCCAAGACCCCTCATCCCTGTCCCTTCTCCCATCGCCCTCCCCCCTTCCGGGAGAAGGGAACGCTCCAGAACCGTTCTTGCCCGTAGGGTGCGCTGTGCGCACCTTCACCGACGGTCATGGTGCGCACAGCGCACCCTACAAGGCTCTATCGTCCCGTCAGGTCCCCTTCTCCCGGCGGACGGGAGGGCGATGGGAGAAGGGACAGGGATGAGGGGTCTTGGGGGGCGGGCTTCGAGGCCGGTGGATCGCCGGAGAGGGGACAAGGAGGGGAACCCCTCTCCGGCACAACGGCGGAGACTGCTCAGAAGAGAGGCTCCGTTCCAGTGACCGCGCGCACGCCCCAGTTGAACGCTTCTTCGTTCAGGGGGATCATGGCGCACTTCTCCTTCAAGGCTTGGCGGATGGCGGTGAGGAAGGTCTCTTTGGGGAACAGGTCCGTGGCCCCCTGGAGGGCTCCGAGGGCGACCACGTTCTTCACCACGGACTTGCCCAGGTCGGAGGCGATCTCCGTGAAGGGGACTCCGAAGACCTTGACGCCGGGGGCGACGGCGGGGGCTTCGCGGATCACCGAGCTGTCGTAGATCACCATGCCGCCCTTGGCCACCTGCGGCGCGAACTTGGCCAGGCTGGGGGCGTTGAAGGCCACCAGGACGTTGGGATGCGGCGAGGAGGGGGAGAGAACCTCGTCCGCCGCCACGTGCACGTCCGCGTAGGAGGTGCCGCCCCGGGACTCCGGCCCATAGCTGGGGATGTGGGTGGAGTCGAACCCTTCGTTGATGGCCGCCCGGGTGATCAGCATGGCCGCCGTCTGCGCGCCGTCGCCGCCGGCTCCCGCCAGTTTGAGCGAGATGTCGTTGATCCCGAACCGCCGCGGGAAGGCGCCGTCGCAGTAGCGGGGAATCTCCTCCGAGGAGCCGCCGATGACCTCCATGACCCGCGCGGGGTCGAAGGTCGGGAAGGGATGGATGGGCTGTGGCTCGACCACCGTGTCCTTCTTGACGCCCAGGGGGAAGATGGGGAGCATCCGGTCCCGCACCCAGTGCTCGGATTCCTCGGGCGTCAGGCCCAGGTGGGTGGGGCACTCGGCCAGCACCTCCACGAAGGCGAAGCCGCGGTTTTCCACCTGGAGCTGAAGGGCCTTCTTGATGGCCTTCTTGGCCCGCGTGCGCTGCTTGGGGTCGAACAGGGCGACCCGCTCCACATAGACCGGGCCGTCCAGCCCGGCGATCAGCTCGGCCATCTTGAGCGGCTGGCCCATGAGCGGCCCGCGGCCGGTGGGGGAGGTCGAGGTCTTCTGGCCGATCAGGGTGGTGGGGGCCATCTGGCCGCCCGTCATGCCGTAGATGGCGTTGTTGACGAAGATCACCGTGATGGGGATGCCGAGCTGGGCCGTGCTGATGATCTCGGCGAGGCCGATGGAGGCCAGGTCGCCGTCCCCCTGGTAGCTGATGACGATGGAGTCGGGGTTCGCCGTCTTGTGCCCCACGGCCACCGCCGGGGCACGGCCATGGGCGGCCTGGGTGTTGCCCACGTCGAAGTAGTAGTAGAGGAAGACGCTGCACCCCACCGGTGAGACGGCCACCGTGCGGTCCTGGATGCCCAGCTCGTCGATGGACTCGGCCAGGAACTTGTGGGCCAGGCCGTGCCCGCACCCCGGGCAGTAGTGGGTCGAGTGCCCTTTGAGGCCCTCGCCGTGGGCGTGCCGCTCGAAGCGGTTGTAGAAGACGCTGGTGGTCATACCGGGACCTCCTCCAGGTCGAGGATGGAATCGATGATCTCCTGCGGCTGCGGCAGGACGCCCCCGAAGTGGCGCACGTGGTCGATCACCGGCAGGTGGTGGACGCCGGCGTGGGAGAGGGCCAGGCGGAGCTCGTCTTCGAGCTGCCCTTCGCTCGCCTCCACCACCACGAACCGGCGGACGTGGCCGAGCAGGCGCCGGAGCTTCCTTGACCGGGAACGGCCAGAGGGTGATGGGCCGGAACAGCCCCACCTTGGCGCCCTCGCGGCGCAGGGCCTCGACGGCGCCCTTGGCCATGCGCGCCGGGGTGTTGCAGGCCACCACCACCGTCTCGGCGTCGTCGCAGCGGAAAAGGTCGGCCCGCTGCTCCTCGGCCATGCGCTCGTACTTGGCGTTCAGGTGCAGGTTGTGGGCTTCGAGGTCCGTCTCGGCGAGGTAGATCGAGCAGATCAGGTTGCGCCGGTGCTCGCGGTCGCCCCAGACGGCCCAGGCCGGCAAGCCAGGCTTCACCAGGTGGCCGGGGAGCTTCACCTTGCCCGTCATCTGGCCCAGGTAGCCGTCGCCCAGGATGACCACCGGGTTGCGGTACTTGAAGGAGAGGTCGAAGGCGAGCATGGTGAGGTCGAGCATCTCCTGGGGGGTGGCGGGGGCGAGGACGATGGCGTGGGTGTTGCCGTGCCCGAGGCCGCGGCAGGCGAGCTTGATGTCGGTCTGCTCGGGGGCGATGTTGCCCAGGCCCGGCCCGCCGCGCATGACGTTGACGAACACGCCCGGGCAGCTCGGCGCCGATCATGTAGGAGATCCCCTCGAGCATCAGGCTGAAGCCCGGCGAGGAGGTGAAGGTCATGGCCCGCAGCCCCGCGCCGCCCGCGCCGTACATGTGGTTGACGGTCGCGATCTCGGAGACGGCCTGGAGGAAGACGCCGTCGAGCTTGGGCAGGAGCTTCGCCATCAGCTCGGCCCCCTCGGTCGACGGGGTGATCGGGTAGCCGTAGAAGTGCCGGCAGCCGGCGAGCAGGGCGCCAATGGACGAGGCGTAGGTCCCCTTGACCACCAGCGGCTCGCAGGCGGGGAGGAGCTCGATGGAATCCGGAATGTCGACCGGAATCGGAGCCGCCATCGGCCGGTCGCCGAACAGCTTGGCGGGATCGAGCAGCTCGAACTCCTGCTGGGGCTGCGGCATCAGGCCGAAGGGCTCGGGGCAGGCCGTGATGCACAGCCCGCAGCCGTTGCACGCCTCCAGATCGAGGAGGATGGGGATCAGGCCGGTGGCCGAATTGATCTCGGTTCCGAGCGAGATGCAGTGTTTGGGACAGGCTTCAATGCAGCGCCCGCAACCCTTGCAGAATTCCGGGAAAACAAAGGGCTTGGGCCGTTCGTTTCGTTGAGTGGCTGGAGTCATCTCGCTTCCCCCCGTTCGGGAATGGCTTGGCTACGGTGCCATTCTCCCGGGGGGGCGGAGTGGGGGCCACACTCAAAGCGGCGGGAAGGGGAGCGTGGAAGGGGGGCGGCGGGGAGCCGCCCCGCGGGGTGGTTTCGTCCCGCGCGGCACGGACTGTGCAAAATTCTTGTCGCGATGACTTCCCAGAAGACTTTCACCCGCCGCCTGCCCGTTGGGGCCGAGGCCGTTCCCCAGGGCGTGCACTTCCGGGTCTGGGCGCCGCTGCGCAAAAGGGTCGCGGTGTTGATCGGACAAGAAGCCGCCGGCCGGCAAGAGATCGAGCTGGACCGGGAAGAGGGCGGCTACTTCTCGGGCCTTGCCGAGGGAGCCCAAGAGGGCGCCCTCTACAAATACCGGCTGGACGGCGGCGAGGCCTTTCCCGATCCAGCGTCCCGGTTCCAGCCGGAGGGGCCGCATGGGCCGTCCCAGGTGGTCGATCCCTCTTCGTTCCCATGGACGGATGGAGACTGGCAGGGGATCGGGCCGGAGGGGCAGGTGGTGTACGAGATGCACGTGGGCACCTTCACGCGGGAGGGAACCTGGACGGCGGCGGCGAAGGAGCTTCCGGAGCTGGCGGACCTGGGGATCACGGTGATCGAGCTCATGCCGGTCGCGGAGTTCCCGGGCCGGTTCGGCTGGGGATACGACGGGGTCGACCTCTTCGCGCCCTACCATTTCTATGGCGAGCCGGACGACTTCCGCCGTTTCGTGGACCGCGCCCATGCCGTGGGGATCGGGGTGATTCTGGACGTCGTCTACAACCACCTGGGGCCGGACGGCAACTACCTCAAGCAGTTCTCCGAGACCTACTTCACCGGCCGCTACGTGAATGACTGGGGCGAGGCGATCAATTTCGAGGACTCCGCGGAGCCTGTGCGCGAGTTCTTCGTGGCCAACGCCGGCTACTGGATCGACGAATTTCACCTGGACGGCCTGCGCCTGGACGCCACGCAAGACGTGAAGGACGCCTCGGCCGAGCACGTCCTGACCGCCATGGTGCGCCGGGCCCGCGAGGCGGCGGGGCGGCGCTCCATCTACACGGTGGCGGAGAACGAGCCGCAGGACACCCGGCTGGTGCGCCCTCCCGAGGAGGGGGGGTACGGCATCGACGCCCTGTGGAACGACGACTTCCACCACTCGACCCTGGTGGCGCTGACGGGGCGGAGCGAGGCCTACTACACGGACTACCGGGGCACGCCCCAGGAGATCCTCTCGCTCGTCAAGCACGGCTTCCTCTACCAGGGGCAGCGCTACTCCTGGCAGAAGCAGCGGCGCGGCACCTCGGCCCTGGGCCTGCCGGCGCACGCGTTCGTCGACTTCCTGCAGAACCACGACCAGGTGGCCAATTCCGCCCGCGGCGAGCGCTGCCACAGGCTGGCGAGCCCCGGGCAGTTCCGGGCGCTCACGGCCTTGCTGCTGCTGGCGCCCGGAACGCCGATGCTGTTTCAGGGGCAGGAGTTCTGCGCCTCCACCCCCTTTCTCTACTTCGCCGACCACAACCCGGAGCTGGCGGCGGCGGTGCGCGCGGGCCGCCTGGAGTTCCTCTCGCAGTTCCCCAGCCTGGCCCTGCCGGAGACGCAGGCCGGAGTGCCGGACCCCGAATCGCCCGAGAGCTTCGAGAGGTGCAAGCTCGATTTTGCCGAGCGGGAGAGGCACACCGCCGCCTACTCCCTGCACAAGGATCTCCTGCGGCTGCGGCGGGAGGACCCGGTCTTCCGCACCCAGGGGAAGGGGTGGCTCGACGGCGCCGTTTTGGCGCGGGAGGTGTTCGTCCTCCGCTTCTTCGGCGAGAACGCGGGCGACCGGCTGCTGCTGGTCAACCTGGGGTCGGACCGCCACCTGGAGCCCGTGCCGGAGCCGCTGCTGGCGCCCCTCACGGGCCTGCGGTGGGAAGTGCTGTGGTCGAGCGAGGACCCGCGGTACGGCGGCAGCGGTGCCCCGCCGCCGGAAGACAAAGAGGGCCGCTGGCGGATCGCCGGCCAGTCGGCCACGGTGCTGCGCCTGGTACCCCGGGAGCAGGAAGAGGAGCAAAAATGATCGAGCCCATTGAGATGATCGAGCCTATCGACATCCAGAATCCGGAGCCGCTGCGGCAGATGCCCTGGCCCGAACGGGAGGACGTCTCCGCCGAGCCGTTGCCCAATACCCTTCTCACCCGCGAGTGGCTGATCTCCAACGGCCTGGGCGGCTACGCCTCGGGCACTCTGGCGGCGGTGCCCACGCGCCGTTACCACGGTCTGCTGGTGGCGGCCCTGCCGGCGCCGCTCGGCCGCACCCTCATGCTGGGGCAGGCCGAGGAGGTGCTGCGCCTGCCGGACGGCACCATCGTCAGCCTCGGCGGCGAGCAGCTCAAGGACCAGGCGCCCCGGCCGCCCGGCGCCAGCCACCTGCGCGAGCTCCGCCTGGAGTGGGGCCTTCCCGTGTGGACCTACGAGGCGGGTTCCTACCGGCTGGAGAAGCGGGTGTTCCTCGCCCATCTCCAGAACACCGTGCACGTGATCTACCGGCTGACGGCGGGAGAAGGGCCGGTGCGCCTGGAGCTTCACCCCATGGTCCACTTCCGGCCCCACGACTACCCGGTCAGCACGCCGCTGGGCAGCCCTTACCAGCTGACGGCCTGCGAGGACCGGTACGAGCTGTGCTCGTCCGTTCCCGGCCTGCCGGCGCTGCGCCTGTCGATCGACGGCCGGAACCCCGCCTTCACCGTTGCCCCGCGGACTCTCCACGACGTCTTCTACGACGTCGAGGCCCGGCGGGGGTACGAGTCGGTGGGCGACCTGTGGACCCCCGGCTTCCTGGGCGCCGACCTCTCGGCGGGGGAGGACGCGGTGGCCCTGACGGCCTCGACCGAGCCGTGGGAGGTGGTCCGCGCGCTCGACTGGCGAGAGGCCTTCTCGGCCGAGCACGAGCGCCGGCGCCGGCTGATCGCCCTGGCCAACCCGGGAGCTCACGCCGGCACCGGGGCCGAGCTGGTGCTGGCGGCCGACACTTTCGTGGTCACGCCCGGGCGCGCCGAGGACGAGGCCCGCGCCCATGCGGCCGGCGACGAGGCCCGGAGCATCATCGCCGGCTACCACTGGTTCACCGACTGGGGGCGGGACACCATGATCAGCCTCGAAGGGCTGACCCTGACCACCGGCCGGCATCTCGAGGCCGGCTACATCCTGCGCACCTTCGCCCGCCACGTGCGCGACGGGCTCATCCCCAACCTCTTCCCCGAAGGGGACCGGGAAGGGCTCTACCACACGGCGGACGCCACTCTCTGGTTCTTCCACGCCCTTCAGCGCTACCTCCAGGTGACGGGGGACTGGGAGACCATCAGGGTTCTCCTGCCCACCCTCCTGGAGATCGTCAGCCACCACCTGAGCGGCACCCGCTTCGGCATCGGCGTCGATCCCCAGGACGGCCTGCTGCGCCAGGGGGCTGAGGATTACGCGCTCACCTGGATGGACGCGAAAGTGGCCATCGAACCGGGGAGCCCTTGGGTGGTGACCCCTCGGCGGGGCAAGGCGGTGGAGATCAACGCCCTCTGGTACAACGCCCTGAAGCTGCTGGAGGGGTGGGCCACCGAGCTGGGAGAGCCGGAGTCGGCCCGCAACCTCGCCCACCACGCGGAGCGCTGCCGCGAGTCGTTCAACCGGCGGTTCTGGTACGCCGAGGGGGGCTATCTCTACGACGTGGTGGACGGTGTTTTGGACGGCGAGCCCGGGGACGACCCGGCCTGCCGTCCGAACCAGGTGTTCGCCATTTCCCTCGACCACCCGGTGCTCGGCCGGGAGCGCTGGGAGCCGGTGATGGACGTGGTCACCGAGCGCCTTCTCACCCCCGTGGGCCTGCGCTCGCTCGCTCCCGGCCATCCCGACTATTGGGCCACCTACGACGGCGACCTGCGGGCGCGCGACGCGGCCTACCACCAGGGCACCGTCTGGGGCTGGCTGATCGGCCCCTACGTGGACGCCTGGCTCAAGCTGCACCCGGAAGACCCCACGCAGGCCCGGCGGTTCCTGGAAGGCTTCGTGCCGCACCTGGGGGAGGCCTGCCTCGGCTCCATCAGCGAGGTCTTCGACGCCGAGGAGCCCTACACCCCCCGGGGCTGCGCGGCCCAGGCGTGGAGCGTGGCCGAGGTGCTCCGCTGCTGGGTCAAGACCGGATAGTTTAATTTGGTCAGATCTGTTTACCTGGCCGCGTCCCCGCCCGGGCATAAATGCGCATAAATGCCCGGGCTAGGCAAAAGAAGCCGGCTAAAGCCGACTCCAAATCAGGGGGACAATTGAGTCCCCTTCAGGGGGCTTTTTCAACTTAGCCCGGGCATTTATGCCCGGGCGGAGCCTGGTGCTCCCGGATTCTTTTCAATTTCTCTATACTTCGACCTTTCATGGACGGCTGCGCATGAAGGTCCTGCTTGAAAGCCTCTCGTTCTCCTACGGACGGGAGCGCGTCCTCTCGGATGTCGGCATGGATCTGCCGGAGGGCGGGATCACGGTGGTGATCGGCCCTTCCGGCTCGGGCAAGTCCACCCTCCTTCAGCTCCTGGCCGGCCTGCTCCACCCGTCCCAGGGGCGAATCCTCTTCGACGGCGAGGACGTGGCCAAGGTGCCCACCGAGCGGCGGGACGTGGGGGTGGTCTTCCAGTCCTACGCCCTGTTCCCCCACCTCTCCGTGCGGGACAACATCGCCTTCGGCCTCAACACGAGGCGGCGCCGCTTCTGGGTGCGCAGCTCCCGGCGCCGGCCGTCGCGCCACACCATCGAGGCCCGGGTGTGGGACGCCGCGGCGCTCCTGGGGCTCGAAAGGCTGCTCGACCGCCGCCCCGCACAGCTCTCGGGAGGCGAGCAGCAGCGGGTGGCCCTGGCCCGGGCCGTGGCGCCCCGCCCCACGCTCCTCCTGCTGGACGAGCCGCTCTCGGCCCTCGACGCCCGCCTGCGCCGCACCGTCCGCTCCGAGCTAGCCTCTCTCCTGAGGAAGCTGGGCACCACCGTCTTCTACGTCACCCACGACCAGGAGGAGGCGATGATGCTCGCCGACCACCTCGTGGTGCTGAACGAGGGGAAGGTGGTGCAGGCCGGCCCGCCGCTCGAGCTCTACCGCCAGCCGGCGAATCCCTTCGTGGCGTCCTTCCTGGGCGAGGCCACCCTCGTGGACGTGGTGGTGGCCGAGAGTGACGGCACCCCCCGGCAGACGCCGTTCGGCAAGCTCGACGTGCCGCCGGGCGTGACCCGCGGCTGGGTGCTGCTGCGTCCGGAGGACGTGACGGAGAGCCCCGGCGGCTGCGTCGCCACGGTGGCGGACTACCGGGGGGTGGGACCCCACGACCGTGTCGTGCTCGTGCTGGAGAGCGGCGCCGAAGTGCTCGCCCATTTCCCGCCGGACACGGCGCCCTCGCCGGGCTCCAAGATGCGGGTGGGAGTGCGCTCGCGCAAGCCGCACTTCCTGCCGGATTCAAGCTTCCGGGGGTGACGCCCGGCTCTCCGCAGGGGACTCCGAGATCCTCCAGGGTCTGCACAGCGCACCCTACGAAGCTCTATCGCCTCCGTCAGGTTCCCTTCTCCCGGTGGGTGGGAGGGCGATGGGAGAAGGGACAGGGATGAGGGCCCGGGCGGCAGGCGCCGCCTTACTTCACTTTGTTCCCGCTCTCGTCGTACGTGTAGACCCCGCGCCCCACCTTCCGGCCCAGCCGACCCGCGCGGACGTGCTGGATGAGGATCTGGTTCGGCCGGAACGCCTCGCCCAGGCTCTTGTGGAGGAACTCGAGGATCGACAGCCGTACGTCGAGCCCCACGAGGTCGACCATCTCGAACGGACCCATGGGGTGGTTGAGGCCGAGCTTCAGCGCCTTGTCGATGTCCTCGGGGCTCGCCACGCCCTCCTGGAGCATGCGGAACGCCTCGTTGCCGATGAGGGCGTTGATACGGGAGGTCACGAAGCCGGGGGCCTCGTTGACCAGCACCATCTCCTTGCCCATGCGGACGCCCACGGCCCAGAGGGCGTCGATCGTCTCCTGGGAGGTCTGGAGCCCTTTCACCAGCTCGATCAGCTTCATCACGTGGACGGGGTTGAAGAAGTGCATGCCGGCGAAGCGCTCGGGGCGGTCCGGTGCCGGCGGCCATCTCGGTGATCGAGAGGGCCGAGGTGTTGGAGCCGTAGAGGGCGTGCGCCGGGGCGTGGCGGGAGACGGTGCGGAAGGTGTCGATCTTGAGCGCCACGTTCTCCGGCACGGCCTCGATGACCAGGTCGGCCCGGGTGACGGACTCGCCCAGGTCCTCGTGCAGGTGGAGGCCGGCCTTGGCCTTGGCGGCGGCCTCGGCGTCCACCTTCTTCAGCTCGACGCCCTTGTCGAGGTTCTTGTGGATGCCGGCCTGGGCCTTCTTCAGGGCCTCGCCGCTGGTGTCGAACAGGTGAGTCTCGTAGCCGGCGAGGGCGGCGACGTGGGCGATGCCCCGCCCCATCGTGCCGGCGCCGAGCACGGTGATCGTCGAAAGCTGGTTTGCCATGAGTCCTTCTCAGGAAACAGGGATGTTATGGGTACCCGTCGTCTTGGCGGCCAGGTTGCTCAGCTCGTCGGCGATGGCGAGGGTGTTGCGCACGGCGGAGGCGGCCAGCTCCTGAAGCTCGGGAGTGGTGGCGTACTTCTCCAGAACCTCCCGGCCGAGGTGGTGATGATGGGCCTCCTCGGGCTGGATGATCGAGTCGTAGAGGTCGGCCGTACCGTCGTCGCCCACCGAACGGCAGAACTTCACGAACTGGGTGTTGCGCACCTGGGCGATGGCCTCGCTCGCGAACGGGCCGGCGGCGATGCGCTCGACCGTGGTGCGCAGGCCGCGCAGGTACTGGTAGAGCGGGCTGTGCCCCTCGGCCAGGGGATCGAAGTCGGTGAGATCCTCGCCCAGCTCGGCCAGGCGCTGGCTGATCATGCCGTAGTGCTTCATCTCGTCCCCGCACTGGAGGGCGAGGGCCATCTTGGCGTCCACCTCGGGAGTCGTGGGCATCCAGAAGCCGGCCAGCTCGCTGGCTTCGAGCTCGCTCTTCAAGGCCAGGCGGAGCAGGGTGACCACGTCCACCTCGCCGTCGGACTCGGCCTCCAGCGTCTCCGTCTCTCCCAGCCGCGCGAAAAGACGGTCCATCTCTTCCATCAATTGCGCGACGAATTCCTTGCTGTTCACGGGAAGCCCCCTCCTATCGAGACATCTTCAGGCCATCTTCAAGGTCATTCTATCCGGTCCGCCCAACTTCGAGGCTCCGCAGCACGGCACGCACCGGCGAGGCGTCGAGCCCGGCCATCCGGAGCGGCAGGGCGATCAGCTCGTAGATCCCCTCCGGCACGCCGTCGAGCACCAGCCCTTCCAGAATGGCGACGTTCCCCCGGAAGAGGGCATGGTGGGCGTCGAGCGTCTTGCTGTCGAAAGGGTCGACCGAGGGCGTGTCCATCCCTACCAGCAGAGCGCCCTTCTCCGCGAGCAGGGCGGCGACCTCGGGCGACAGGGCCGTGAACCGCTCCGGGAACACCTTGCGGTCGCGCACGCTCTCGCTCTTGAAGAGGATGCGCCCCGGGTTGGCGAGATCGATCCCTTCGAGATGCCGCGGCTCGATCAGCGGCTGCGGCGGCACCCGCACCACCCGGCAGGGGCCGATGTAGCGGTCGAGGGGCATGTCGGCCATCCCCTCGCCCCGCGCCTCGGTGTGGAAGGGCGCGTCGGCATGCGAGCCGAGGTGGGGTGTGGTTGTGATGGCGGACAGGTTGACGCTCGCCCCGTCGGCGATGGACCACGTCAGATGGGACTGGAACTGCGTGTCGCCCGGCCAGACCGGGATTTCCGGGCGGATGATGGGCGAGAGGTCATAGATCATGGGACGCCCCTCCTTGCCCGCCGGATCATAGCGCGGCGGGGCGGCCGTGTGGGGCCGCCCTCACCATGGGGGACTTACCCGGGCTGCGAGATCTCTTCCACCACGCGGCTGAAGTCCTCATGGCCCACGGCCTTGAGCTCGCGGGCGAGGTCGGCCTGGGCGATGATGCCGATGATGCGGCCCTGGCCGTCCACCACGGGCACGCGGCGCACCTGCTGGCCGGACATGACGTGCTCGACGGCGTCGAGGCTGTCGTCCGCCTTCACCGAGGAAACGTTCTTCGTCATGGCCTCGAGGATGGGAGTCTCGGGAGCCTGGCCACGGCCCAGGATGCGCAGGGCGAGGTCGCGGTCGGTCACGATGCCGATCAGCTTCATCGAGTCCCGGTTCTCGACCACGGGCAGGCTGCCGCAGTCGTTGTCTTCCATCAACTTGGCGGCGTCGCGCGCGATGGTGTTGGGAGTAACGACCGCCGGGCTCTCTGTCATGATGTCTTTGGCTTTCTTCAATGCCATGGTTCCTCCTTGTTGAGGCCCGTGAGCCGGGCCGCCCGGAGGTACTGCAAGATCGTGACCCGCTTGGCCTGTTATAGGATAGAAGGCCGCCATGAGTCACGATCCTCACGATCCGGATGACCCTCACGATACTGACGACCCGGAAGTCACCGTTCCCGGCCACGTGCCTCCCGTCGCCCTGGCCGAGCTGGACGGCGCGCAGCAGGCCAAGCTGGGGACCATCGCCCACCACGTCCGGGGGATCCTCACGGCCCTCGAGCTGGACCTGAAGGATCCGAACCTCGCCGAGACCGACCTGCGGGTCGCCAAGATGTACGTCGAGATGTTCCACGGCCTCGCCGAGGGGGCGGAGCCCAAGGTGACGACCTTTCCCAACGAGGAGGGGTACAGCCACATGGTGATGGAAAAGCAGATCCCCTTCTACTCCATGTGCGCCCATCACCTGGTCCCCTTCTACGGCCACGCCCACATCGCCTACATCCCCCGCGACCGCATCCTGGGGCTCTCGAAGTTCGCCCGCATCCTGGAGTTCTACGCCAAGCGGCCGCAGCTCCAGGAACGGCTGACCGAGCAGGTGGTCACCTACCTCCAGGAGAAGCTCCAGCCCCTGGGCGCCATGGTCGTCATCGAGGCGCGCCACCTGTGCGTCGAGATGCGGGGCGTCAAGAAACCGGGAGCGGTCACCGTGACCTCGGCCCTGCGCGGCATCTTCCACCAGAAACCCGTCCGGGAAGAATTCCTGGACCTGCTCCGGCGCGGCTGACATGAGATCCACGGACATGCGGTGTCCCTCCTTCCTCCTGCTCCTGGCGCTGCTCATCGTCGGCTGTGGCGGGGGTGGAGCGCCCGCGTCGCGCTCCCGGGCGGAGCTGACCAACCCGTTCCTGGGGCCGGACTACACGGCCTGGGCGGTGGGGCCCGTCGCCCGCATCGCCACTCCCGAGGAGATCCAGGCAGTTCCTGGCGCTTCAGGACGACACCCAGGCCGCGGCGTTCGTCCAGGCTTTCTGGGACCGCCGCGATCCGATCGCCGGACAAGCCGGGCAACCCCGTCCGGCAGGCCTTCGACGAGCGTTCCGCCGAGGCCGACCGCAAGTACAGCGAGGCCGGCCTTCTGGGGCGCCGCACCGACCGCGGCACGCCTCTACGTCGTCTACGGGCCGCCCACGAAGTCGGAGTTCGAGGTCTCGCCGGTTCCCGGCGGCTCGCCCCTCGAAGTGTGGACCTACGACGCCTCGGCTCCCTCGGGGCTCGACGCCAGGCGCCCGGCGGGCCTTTACCGTTTCATCAAGCAGGGCGACCGGACGGTCCTGTACGCGGGGGGGCGCCAGCCCACCTCGCTGCTCCAGCCCACGTTGCAGGAGCCGCCCCTGTAGTCTGATTTCCTTTCGGAGGATCTCTCGTATGACCGAGGCTCGTGCCGTGCTCGCGGGGACCGGCGTCGCCATCCCCCCGCTCGAGGTGGACAACCGGATGCTGGCCAAGATCATCGAGACCAGCGACGAGTGGGTCCGGGAGAGGAGCGGCGTCGTCACCCGCTACTACGTGCACGCGGGCACCGCGTCCTCCGACCTGGGAGCCGAGGCGGCGCGGGCGGCGCTGGCCGACGCGGGCGTCGAGCCGGGCGAGGTCGACTACCTCGTCTGCGCCACCATGACGCCGGACCACTACTTCCCGGGCACCGGCACCCTGATCCAGCAGAAGCTGGGCATGAAGCCCCTGCCGGCCCTCGACATCCGCCAGCAGTGCGCCGGCTTCGCCTACGGTCTGCAACTGGTGGACGCGCTCATCCGCGGCGGCGCGGCGCGCACGGTGCTCCTGGTGGGCACCGACGTCCACACCTCGCTCATGCCGTTTTCCGACCGGACGTTCGAGGTGCTCCACGGGCGCGATCCGGGTCCCTTGTCCCCCGAAGAGTTCGAGTGGAACTCCAGGTTCCGCCACCTCCTCGTGCTGTTCGGCGACGCCGCCGGGGCCATGGTCTTCAAGGCCCAGCCGGCGGAAGAGGTGAACGGCCGGGGCATCCTCGCCTCGGCGCTCTACGGCGACGGCAACCACCGGGACATCCTCTACGTCCCCGGGGGCGGCTCGCAGCGGCGCCCGTTCGTCACCTGCGAGATGATCCAGGCCGCTGAGACGGTGCCGGTGATGGACGGCCGGGCCGTCTTCAAGCTGGCCGTCACCCGCATGCCGGAGGCCACCCGCGAAGTGCTCACCCGCTGCGGCTACACCACCGACGACCTGGACCTCGTCATCATGCACCAGGCCAACCTGCGCATCAACGAAAAGGCCCAGCAGGTGCTCGGCCTTCCGGACAGCAAAGTCCACAACAACATCCAGAAGTACGGCAACACCACCTCCGCCACCCTCCCCCTCGCCTTCCACGAAGCCCGCCAGGCCGGCAAGGCGCCGGAAGGCTCCCTCGTGGCCTTCACGGCCCTGGGCGCGGGGCTGCACTGGGGCTGCGGTGTTGATGCGGGTCTGACCGGATGGCCCTCACCGCCCCCGATCCCGCCACTATCGCGGACGCCATCTCGCGCCGCGTTATGGGCCAGGACGAGGCCATCCGCGAGATGTCGGTGGCCCTCTCAAAGCAGCTCGCGGGTCTTCGCGTGGGCAACATCCTCATGATCGGCTCCTCGGGCACGGGGAAGACCACGCTGATGCGGGCCGTCGAGGGGTATCTCGCTTCGGACCCGGTGCTCGCGGCGCGCTCGGCCGTGGTGCGTATCCACGCCAACGTCCTGGGGGAGGAGGCGGAGCGCGGCCGGCCGGGCGAGGTGGTGCTGGGCCGGCTCCTCGAGCGGGCGCGGGAACAGCTCGGTCCCAGCGCACCCGGTCGACATGCTGCTCCGGCGGGCCGCCTCCGGCCTCGTCTTCGTGGACGAGGTGGACAAGATCCGCTCCCACGTGGGAGGCCAGGCCAACGTCTCCGGTATCCGGGCGCAGGAGGCTCTCCTGACCCTGATCGAAAACGAGGCCGTTCCCCTGACCCTCCCGGCCTGGGCCGGAGGCCAGACGGTGACGGTCAATTCCTCCGAGATCCTCTTCGTCTGCGCCGGTGCCTTCGAAGGGCTCTACGACTCCGTCTACGACCGCATCACCATCGGCAAGGACCGCGGCGCGCTCAAGCCGGTCACCGTGGTCGAGGGCGGCAAGGTGATGGAGAAGATCGTCTTCAACCTGCGGGACTGGCTGCGCAACGAGGATCTTTTCGACTACGGGATGAGCCCGCAGTTCCTCTCTCGTTTCGACGCCGTGGTGCTTCTCCAGAACCTGGGCCAGGACGAGCTCGTCCGGATCTTCCTGAACACTCCGGAGTCTGCCTTCCACCAGAGCCGCGCCTATTTCGAGAACCGGGGCATCCACCTCGCCATCTCCCCGGCGGCCGTCCGCCGGATCGCCACCGAGGCCGGCGCCCAGCCGCGCCTGGGGGCTCGGGCCTTGAAGGAGGCCTTCCGCCGGGTGATCCGAGACTACGAGTTCGACCCCACGAAATTCGTCAACGGCGGGGCGCTGCTGATCGACCTGCCGGAGGTGGAGGCGGTGTTGGGGAAGGCGTAGGGGAAGGGGTAGAGTCCTCCACGGCCCTGGACGGAAAAAACTACGTCAATTCCGCCCACGGAATCTCGTAGGCGCTGCTGCGGCCCCCTTGGCCGGTCGGCACGAGACAGCCCTTGGCGGCCAGGTCGGACAGCTCGCGCCATGCCGTGGCCCGGCTGGTTCGGGTCAAACCCATGTATTTGCGGTTGTTGATGCCGCCGGCAAAGCCCCCCGGTCCGGCGTCGAGCAACCGGTTCAACACCTTGCGCTGCCGCTCGTTGATCTCCACAGCCTGAAAGCGCAGCCAGAAGCGCGCCTTGCCGAGCGTGCGGGCCACGATGCCGTGGGCCTGTTGGGCGGCATCCTCGACCTGCTCCAGGAACCAGGCCAGCCAGTGCGTGATGTCGAGGTCTCCCCGCTGGGTTCGCTCCAGGATCTTGTAGTAGGCGCCACGGCGCTGTTGGATCTGCGCCGACAGGCTGAAGAGGCGCATGGGCCTGCGCTCGTCCCGGGCGATGGCCATGTCGGTCACGGCTCGGGCCAGCCGCCCATTGCCGTCCTCGAAGGGATGCAGCGTGATGAACCAGAGGTGGGCAACCCCGGCGCGTACCAGCCCGTCCAGCTCCATGGACGACTGCTCGAACCAGTGGAGAAAACGGTCGAGCTCCGCCTCCAGCCGTTCGCGTGGCGGGGCCAGGAAGTGAACCCGCTCACCTCCCATGCCTCCGGAGACCACCTCCATGGGCTCCGTGCCGCGCAATTGCCCGCTGCGGACAGGCCGGATCCCTGAGTAACCGGTGGGGAACAAGGCCGCCTGCCAACCAAGGAGCCGATCCACCGTAAGGGGAGCGTCGTACCGCCGGGTGGCATCGAGCAAGACCTCGATGAGCCCGTCGATGGAGCGGGAAGGAGCCGGCAGGCCGGCGGTGGGGAGGCCCAGATGCCTGGCCACAGAGGAGCGCACGGCGTCCACGTCCAGCCGTTCTCCTTCGATGGCGCTGGTCTGGACGCCATCCTCGACCAGGACACCGACGTCCGCATCCAAGGTCAGAGCCGGGTCCAGCAGACTGGTCGCTCCCAGGATGCGGCCTTGGCTCAGGCGGGCGCGGGCGAGCACCCGCGAGACCTCCGTCTCGCGCCAGGAAAAGGCGGGCCAATCGGTTTGTTCCCAGATCCAGGAGGGCATGGCAACCTCTAATCGCTTCACTCCGTGAGGCGATTATGGCTGGGATTCGCCTCACGGGCCAAACGGACGTGTGGCAACGGCTGGGAACCTCTCGATGAAGGGCGTCCAGGCTGCCTGGGCGGGTGGACGGCGTTCTTCCGTTCGCGCCGCTAGAGCCGCGCCCGCTCCGGTCTCCCTTGCGGCACTGGTTTACCGCCACTACAATCGGGCCTGCCGAGATTCGATAATGGATGCGCTCAAACTGAGACAAGTCTTCGAAAGGCTCGATCAAGCTCTCGAACATCCTACAGAGCTGCTGATCCGAGGAGGGGCAGCGGTGCTCGCTCACGGATTGGAGCAGCGAGTGACAATCGACATCGATGTCCTGCCAGCCTCCCGTTTCATCGAGGCTGATCTGCGCCGGGCTTGTGCCGCGGCCGACCTTGGTTTCAACCCTTCTGACAAGGACTTCGTGGAGCGTGACTACCTCGAGGTGGTGCCCGAGGAGACGTTGGTCCTTCCGCGCCCGGATCCAGAACGTGGCTCCAATACAGTTTTCCGCGGCTTGCGCCTCACCGTCAGGACGCCTCCCGCGGCCGACCTCGTCATCGGCAAGCTGAAGCGGCTCGATCCCGAGGATCTCTCCGACGTTACCTTCCTCATCAAACATTTCCGGTTGACCGGAGCCGATCTCCAGGAATCCTTCGACCGGTTGCCGGCACGCTTCAAGGCCGATCCCGTGGTGCAGGACAATCTCCGTTTTGTCCTGGAGGATCTCCTGTGAACGAAGAGCCGGTCCGGCGGGCGCGATGGCAGCCGGTCATCGAGAAAATGTTCAAGGAGTTGCGCTCGGGAGCCCCAAGAGACGAGAGCTATTGGGCACAGCAGCTTGCTTTCGGGCCTGTTTTCTTCTTTGCCATCGTGCTGGCAGTCCGAAATGGCGACATTCCACCCGACGATTTGGAGCACCTCAGGAAGTTGCTTCCCTTGGCACTTTCTCTGCTGGGGGTCCTGCCCGACGGAAGCGACGGAGACCCTACCCGCCTGCTCCTGCTGGCACGTCGGCAGGCACGAGTCCTGGAGCTTGGCCGGCGTCAACTTCTCGCCAAGCTCGCCTCACGGCTTGGCTTGGAGATACCGAGCCTGCCTTATGAGCCTGTGCCAAGACGATTCCTGCGGGCCTATGAATTGATCGGCTGGTGTCCGCCCCGCTGAGCTCTGCGGCGCCGCATCTCGCAGACCTCCCGGTACCGCGCCCGCCGCTTCCGCATCGTCCAGATCTGGGGAATGAGGGTGAGGAGGAGCAGCAGGAACGAGGCGATGGCGAACTGGAGAACGATCCCTGAGAGTTTGCCGCTAGCCGCCTTGGGGAGAAGCGCGGCGAAGTAGGTGAAGACGGTGACGCCGGGGATGAGGCCGACGGCGGTGGTGGTGAGGAACAGGCCCGGAGGCACACCGGCCAGGGCGGTACAGTAGTTCACCACGGGAAAAGGGAGCGGCAGGAACCGGACCCCCACCAGGCCCCAGAATCCCCGTCGCGCGATGACCCGCTCGACTTTCTTCAGCCGGTTGCCCGCCAGATGGAGCACGAGGCCCCGTCCCAGCCCACGGCCCATGAAGTAGGTCGCGGCGCCGCCCAGGAACACGCCGAGGATGTTGTAGATCGATCCCTCGACCACCCCGAAGACGACGCCGCCGGCGATCATCATCGGCGTTGCCGGCACGCCCAGGGGGCAAAGGATGACGTAGCTCACGATCAGGGCCACGGGCGCCCACCAGGCGCCGCGGAGCTGGGTGAGGAGAGCCGAGACCTTTTCGAAGGTGACGTAGTCGGCCAGGGGAGTCCAGCGCAGGACCGCGAAGCCGGTGCCGACGATCAGCGCCAGGGCGAGGAAACGGAAGAGGAGGCGGGGCGGCACCCTCAAGTTACTTCCGCCGTTTCCAGTGCAACGGATTGCGCGAGTTGTGCAGGATTGCGATCACACGGATTGTATCGCTGTCGATCCGATAGAAGATGCCGAAGGGAAACTTGCCCGTAGCGGCCCTTCGGACAGAAGGATCAACCCTGGGGTACATACGCGGATAAGCCAGAATAGAGGACAGCGCAGTCTCAACCGAAGCTCGAAAGGACTCGCCAAGACCCGGCTGCCGTCCCTCATACCACTCAAAGGATTCGCGGAGATCGTCCTTCGCCTGCTGGCGGAGGACCAATCTCATGACTTGGGCCAGAGCTCGGCTTTAACCTCGTCCCAAGTCTGCTCACTGCTGGGATTGCGATCGATGTCGGCGAGGCGATCATCAAGGATCTGCCGCTGCCATTCGGGTATGGCGAGGAAATGGACCTCATCCTCTGGCTCGACACTTTCCCAGAGGATCTGGGCCAACTCCATCTTCTCGTCCGCGGGAAGCTCCAGGAGCTTCTGAATCTCGGCTCTGTTCATGGGACCAGTCTACGGGATCTTTGATTCCGTCGCCTCACCCGTCCCCGGGAACAGGAACTCCCGCATGTGGCGGCTCAGGGTCTGCTGGGAGGCGGGGTCCATGAAATTGAGGCGCAGCTCGTTGATGACCATCACTTCCATCTTCTGCCACTCGGCCCAGCAGTCGGCGCAGATCCGTTCCCGGATCTCGGCTCCGGCCTTGCCGGGCAAGGGCTGGCGGGTGAGGGCGGGGGCCTCGGGACGGCCGCAGCGGGCGCAGTGCACGGTGGCGGCCATCAGCGGACCTCTCCAGGCAGGACGCGCAGGAGACCCTGGCTTTCGAGGACCGCCCGGAAGTAGGCGATGGTGCTCTCGAGCCCCTGGGCCAGGGGAACCTTGGGCTCCCAGCCGAGCTTCTCCGGGCCTGGGTGATGTCCGGCTGCCGCGTCTGCGGATCGTCGACCGGCAGGGGCTTGTAGACGATGGGGCTCGTGCTCCCCACGGCGGCCTTGATGGTCTCGGCGAACTCCAGGATGGTCATCTCGTGCGGGTTGCCGATGTTGCACGGCTCGCGGAGGTCGCTCATCAGCAGGCGCCAGATCCCCTCGATCAGGTCGTTGACGTAGCAGAAGGAGCGGGTCTGCTGCCCCTCGCCGAAGACGGTCATGGGCTCGCCCAGCAGCGCCTGCTGGACGAAGGCGGGCACCACGCGGCCGTCGCGCTGGCGCATGCGGGGGCCGTAGGTGTTGAAGATGCGCACGATCCGCACGTCCAGGCCGTGGTAGCGGTGGTAGGCCATGGCCATGGCCTCGGCGAAGCGCTTGGCCTCGTCGTAGACGCCGCGCGGGCCGACCGGGTTGACGTTCCCCCAGTAGCTCTCCTTCTGCGGGTGCTCCTTGGGATCGCCGTAGACCTCGGAGGTGGAGGCGAGCAGGAACCGCGCGCCCTTGGCCTTGGCGAGCCCCAGGCGTTGTGGGTGCCGAGCGAGCCCACCTTGAGGGTCTGGATCGGGCAGCTCCAGGTAGTCGATGGGCGAGGCCGGCGAGGCGAAGTGGAGGACGAAGTCGACCGGTCCCTCGACCTCGAAGGGCTTGGAGACGTCGTGCTCCAGAAACTCGAAGTCCTCCCGGTCGGAGGAGGTGCTTGATGTTGTCGAGCCGGCCGGTCAGCAGGTTGTCCACGCAGACGACCCGGTGACCCTCGGCGAGCAGCCGCTCGCACAGGTGCGAGCCCAGGAAACCGGCGCCGCCGGTGATGACCGCGCGGCTCATGAGCGCGCTCCGGCCTGGGACACGGCCTGGGGACGGGTCTCGGGGATCCCTTCGGGCCGGCCGATGGAGACGTAATGGAAGCCCGCGGCGGCCATTGTCTCGGCCTCGTAGAGGTTGCGCAGGTCGACCACCAGGGGCTGGCGCAGCAGGCCGCGCAGGCGGTCGAGCTCGAGCTTGCGGAACTGGTTCCACTCGGTGAGGATGACGACGGCGTCCGCGCCTTCGGCGGCCTCGTAGGCGTCGCGGGTGAAGGTGGCGGCCGGGAACAGCGGCCGGCAGGCGGTCATGGCCTCGGGGTCGAAGGCCCGCACCGTGGCGCCGCCGTCGAGCAGGCCTTGGACGATGGGGAGGGCCGGCGACTCGCGGATGTCGTCGGTGTTGGGCTTGAAGGAGAGGCCGAGCACGGCGACCGTCTTCCCCGCGAACCCGCCGAGGGCCTGGCCGATCTTCTCGACCATGCGCTTCTGGGTGGCCTCGTTGACCTCGAGCACGGCCTCGATGATGCGGAAGCGCAGCCCCTGGTCGCGGGCGATCTGGGCCGCGGCGCGGGTGTCCTTGGGGAAGCAGGAGCCGCCGTAGCCGGGGCCGGCGGAGAGGAACTTCGGGCCGATGCGGTTGTCGAGCCCCATCCCCTTGGCCACCACGTCGACGTTGGCGCCCCAGGCCTCGCAGATCTGGGCCACCTCGTTGATGAACGAGATCTTGGTGGCGAGGAAGCCGTTGGAGGCGTACTTGATCAGCTCCGCCGCTCTCGACGTCGGTGACGATGAACGGCACGTCGGCCGCGTGCAGCGGCGAGTAGACGTCGAGCATCAGCTCGGCGGCCCGCGGGTCGCGCGTGCCGATGACCACGCGGTCGGGGTGCATGAAGTCCTCGATCGCCGAGCCCTTCGCGCAGGAACTCGGGGTTCGAGACCACGGCGAACGTGTGCCGGCCGCCGGCGCCCTCGCGCACGATCGGCTCGATCATCTTGCCGGTGCCGATCGGCACCGTGCTCTTGGTGACGATGACCTTGTAGCCGTTCAGGTGCTGGGCGATCGAGGCGGCGACCTCGCGGATGAAGGTCAGGTCGGCCGAGCCGTCGGACCGGGGCGGCGTGCCCACGGCGATGAAGACGGCCTGGGCCTCCTCGATCGCCGGCCCCAGGTCGGTGGAGAAGCGCAGGCGCCCCTCGGCCATGTTCTTCTGGACCAGGGTCTCGAGGCCGGGCTCGTAGATCGGCACCTTCGCCCTGGGTCAAGCGCGTCGACCTTGGCGGCGTCCTTGTCGACGCCCACCACGTTCATGCCGAAGTCGGCCAGGCAGGCGCCCGTCACCAGGCCGACGTAACCGCTACCGACGACACAGATGTTCATTTTGGCTCAGGCTCGCTCGGGAAGAAGTTGAGGTCAAGGCACGCTCCGGCGCGTTCGCGGTACCAGGAGACGAAGCGGCGCAGGCCTTCCCGGATCGGGACCTTGGGAGAATAGCCCAGGAGCCGCGCCGCCTTGGAGACGTCGGCGTAGGTGATCGGAACGTCCCCGGGTTGGGCGGGAAGATAGTCGATGCGCGGCTCGACGGCAAGCTCCCCGGCGATCCAGTGGACGAGGTCGGAGAGCGACGTGGTGTCGGCGCCGCCCAGGTTCAGGATCTCGAAGCCGGGCGCGAGGTCGAGCGTCGCGACCAGACCGTCGACGATGTCGTCGACGTAGGTGTAGTCGCGCCGGCTGCCGCCGTCGCCGTACATCGGGCACGGCCTTGCCGTTCGCACGAGCAGGTCGGTGAACTTGTGGATCGCCATCTCCGGGCGCTGCGCCGGCCCGTAGACCGTGAAGAAGCGCAGGCAGGCGGTCCGGAAGCCGTAGAGGTGATGGTAGTTGTAGCAGAGCAGCTCGCCCGCCCGCTTGGTGGTGGCGTAGGGGCTGATCGGCTGGTTGACCTCGTCGGCCTCCGAGAACGGCACCTTCTCGTTGATGCCGTAGACCGAGGAGGAGGAGCCGAAGAGGAAGATCTCGGGCCCGTGCCGGCGGGCGGCCTCCAGCAGCCGCAGGGTGCCGATGCAGTTGACGTCCTCATAGAGGATCGGCTCGCTGAGGCTGGGCCGCACCCCGGCCCGCGCCGCCAGGTGGATCACGGCGTCGAACCGGCCGTCGGCGAACAGGCGGTCGACCAGCGCCTCGTCGCGGATGTCGCCCTTCGACCAGACGGTAGCCGCCGCGCTCCAGGCAGCGGTGCGACGTTCTCCCGCTTGCGGGCCGGGTCGTAGAAGTCGTTGAAGTCGTCGAGCACCGTCACCCGGTCTCCCCGGGCGAGCAGGCGCCGCGTCAGGTGCGAGCCGATGAAGCCCGCGCCGCCGGTCACCAGGATGTGCGATGGCATGGTCTAGCTCCCTTCCGGCGGCGGTGGCGGCGGTGGCGGCGGCGGCGGCGTCTGGAGCCGGTTCTTCGGTCACGTCCGGCGCCCGCGTCCAGCGGCGGCGGCGTCCCGCCCTGCTCCTCGATCGCCTTCTTCTCGTCCTCGTAACGCTTCTCGATCCCCTTCTTCTGCCGGTTGCGGATCAGCCAGCGCAGGATCCGCGACTCGTTGACGCCGATGACGACGTCGTTGACGGCGTCGTAGATCTGGGGGTCGTTGATCAGCTTCGACGCCGTGCCCGTGCCCTTCGCGAGAGCTTGGTGGAGATCTCGTTCAAGCGTTCGACGAGCTGCCGGACCTGCCCGGTGACCTCGCGGCCATACTCCTCGTCCTTGACCAGGCGGGGGAGCAGGGCGTCGCTGGTCTCCAGATCGGCCGTGAATGCTTTGCAGATCCTGAGCCACTTTGTTGAGCGTGGCCAGGGTCGCGTCGAGCTGCTCGCTGGGGCGCTGGGTCGTTGAGCAGCGCCGGGCAGGAGACCCTCGCCCCTCCTGGGCCTGGGCGAGGATCCCCTCGAAACGGTCGAGCGAGCGCGCGAGCTGGTCGGCGAGCGCCCGGTCGTTGAGCATGCGGGGGATCGGGCCTTCGCCGTGCTCGATGGTCGAGGCGATCCGCTGGAGCGCTTTCCGAGGTGCCCACCAGGGATTCCTGGAGGCGCTTGCTTCGGGGCGTGTCCTTGGTGAGCTCGCCGAGCATCCCCTCGCCTCGCTCCATGCGGTTCAGGATCTTGTTGAGCGAATGCGGAGATCTGGACGACGTTGTCCATCACGTCCTCGCCCGAGGCGATCAGGGCGTCCACGCTGGTCGGCTGCGCCGCCGGGATCGCCGAGCCCGAGGGGATGACGGGATAACCGGGCGAGCCCGAGTTGATCTCGATGAACTTGTCGCCCAGGAGGCCCAGGGTCTTGATGCGGGCCAGCGAGCCGGGCTGGTTGGCCACCGCCCGGGCGGGGTCGCCCGGGCCGCGGATCCGGCTCGCGTAGCGGCTGTCGATCTCCAGCCAGACCCGGATGTTCCGCTTCCAGGGGTTCTCCGGCAGGATCGACTTTCTGGATCGTCCCCACGTCCACGCCGTTGAGCTGCACGGGGCTGCCGGGCTTCAGGCCGCTGACCGAGCCGAAGTCGACGAAGTACTGGTTCTTGCGCGTGAAGAGGTTGTTCTTGTCGCCGATCACGAAGATGCCGACGGCCAGGACGGCGAGCGGCGACCAGGATGCACCAGGCCGACGCGGAAGGCACGGCCGGCCGGGCCGCTAGACGGCGGCATGTTCTACCTCCTCTTCCCGGCCGGCCAGGAAGTCGGCGAGCGCCGGGTCGTTGCTCGCCTCGGCCTCCTGCCAGTTCCCGATGAAGCGGAACTTCCCCTCGGCGAGGAAGGCGATGCGGTCGCCGACCCGGCGGGCCAGGGGGATGTCGTGGGTGACCACCACCGTGGTCACCCCGAGTTCCCTTCTGGATGGAATTGATCAGCTTGCCGATGGTGGCCGAGGTGATGGGGTCGAGGCCGGTCGTGGGCTCGTCGAACAGCACCACCTCCGGGTCGAGGGCGAGCGAGCGGGCGAGCGCCACGCGCTTCTTCATGCCGCCCGAGAGGTCGGAGGGCGCCTTGGTCTCGACGTCGTTGAGCCGGACCAGGGAGAGCTTGTGGCGCACGGTGTCCGCGGATCTCCTGCTCCGACAGCTTCGTGTGCTCGCGCAAGGGGAAGGCGACGTTGTCGAAGCACGTTCATCGAATCGAACAGGGCGCCGCTCTGGAACAGCATGGCGATCCGGCGGCGGAACGGGAAGAGCTCGCGCTCCTCCAGTTGGGTCAGGTCGGTGCCGTCGAACACGACGCTGCCGGCGTCGGGCTTCTCCAGGCCGTTCAACTGGCGCAGCGTCACGCTCTTGCCCGAGCCGGAGCGGCCGAGGATCACCAGGCACTCGCCCGTGTAGATGTCGAAGTCGAGACCGTCGAGCACCACCTTCGGGCCGTAGCTTGCGGGTCAGGCCGCGGATCTCGAACAGGGTTTCCGGCACGGGGAATTCCTTCAGAGTCTCAGACCAGGATGTAGAACAGCTTGGTGAGGAAGAAGTCGGAGATGAGGACCAGGATGGCGGCCAGCACCACGGTATTGGTCGTCGCCCGGCCCACGCCGTCGGCGCCGCCCGTGGTGTTGAGCCCATTGTAGCATCCGACGATGGCGATAAAGTACGCGAAGAAAAAGGACTTAGCGATGCCGCTCCCGACGTCGCCGAGGGTCAGCGAATCGAACACGTCGTTCAAGTAGAGCCCGGGCGTCAGATCGAGGGTGAAGGTGGCCACGATCAGGCCGCCCAGGATTCCCAGGGCGTCGCCGATCATCGTCAGGGCCGGCAGCATGACGAGCGAGGCGATCAGCTTGGGCACCACCAGCTTCTTGACCGGGTCAGCCGCCATGGAGCGCAGGGCGTCGATCTGCTCGGTCACCTTCATGGTGCCGATCTCGGCCGTCATCCCCGAGCCGATGCGGCCGCCGACGATGAGGGCCGTCAGCACCGGCCCGAGCTCGCGCACCAGCGACTTCGAGACCACCGTGCCGATGTAGTACTTGATGCCGAGGGAGGGCAGCGACAGCGCGGTCTGGAGGGCCAGCACCATGCCGGTGAAGATGGTCGTGATGCTGGCGACGCCGAGCGAACGGACGCCGATCTGCTCCATCTGGCGGATCCAGGTGCCGATTTCGTACGGGGGCCGGACCAGGGCCAGCAGGGCCTTACCGGTCAGGAGCCCCAGGCCGCCGGTCTGCTCCGCGATTTCCCGGATTTTCACGGTCTGATTTTCACGATCTGAGCTTCACGAGCGGATGGGCCACCAGGCGGCGGCGTGGACGAGGCCGAAGACGAGGTCCGCCGCCGCCAGGGGAAGGAGGCCGCCCAGGTCCGGGCCGCGCAAGGCGGCGAAGGCGAACACCAGGGCGCCGAGGGCGCGGCCGGCGATGGCCACGGCGATGATGGCGCTGTACCGGCGCGGGTCGTAGGCCGCGGCCAGGTAGAGGCCGGCGAGCATGAGCAGGAGCGTGGCCAGGATCCAGAGGTAGAAGGCGCCCTGCGGCAGGGGCGGCAGAGGCAGATTGAACATCCGCGCCGGCACCTGGGGAGCCGCCACCATCAGCGCGGCGAAGGCCGACGTCGTAGACGGCTCCGGCCACGAGGCTCCAGCGTAGCAGGGCCAGCAGATGGAAGCGGCGGACGTAGGAGTTGGTCAAGGCCATCGGGGCGGTATTGTAGCAGCAGGGGCTCGAGCGGGCCGGCCGCGCCGGCGTGCGGCCGGCGCGCGAGGCCGTGCATGCGCCGCGCGGGGTCGCGCCGCGGAAACTCGGGCTCCCGCAGCCGGCGCGCACCCCCGCGGCTGCCGGGCTCACCCTCGAGTTTTCCAGGCTTGTCCCCGTGCGGCGCGTGCGCGGCCTCGAGTTTTCCCCGCGCGGCCCCGAGTTTCCCCCGCGCGACCCCGCGCGGCAGCGGCACGACCCTGAGCGCTCCGTGCGCGAGCTCGCGCGCCGGCTGCACGGGCCCGAGTTTCTCCCGCACGCCGGGCTACAATAGGTCTCCGCGCGCGCGCCCTTCCATGGAACCCACTCTTCCCAACTCCCCGCCCCTCTGGCTGACCGTCCTTGCCACGGTCACGGGCAACCTCTTCCTGGTGATCGGCTCGGTCCTCCTGGCCATGGTCACCATCGCCGTCTCCTGGATCCCCCCGCGGGGAACCTGGTCGTTCGCCGTCATGCGGATCTGGTCGGGCTCGCTCCTGCGCGCGAGCCTCCTGGGCGTCGAGGCCCGCTACGACCCTGCCCTGGAGCCCGGCCGGAGCTACGTCTTCCTGGCCAATCACCAGAGCCTTTTCGACATCCCCGTGCTGCTCGCCACCTCGCCCGGCCAGGTGCGCATGATGGCCAAGCGCAGCCTGTTCCTGATCCCCCTCTTCGGCTGGGCCTTGAAGGCGGGCGGCTTCATCTCCGTGGACCGGGCGGACCGGAGCACGGCCCGCCAGAGCTTCGCCTCGGCCTCGGCGCACCTGCGCGTGGGGCACCTCGATGCTCCTCTTCCCCGAGGGGACCCGGTCGCTCACCGACACCCTGCTCCCTTTCCAGAGAGGCGGGTTCCTGCTGGCCCTGAAGAGCGGGCTGCCGATCGTGCCGGTGGGCATCCAGGGCACCCGGGCCGTCCAGCCCAAGGGAAGCTGGGCGATCCGCCCCGCGAAGATCGTCATCTCCTACGGCGCGCCGATCGACGCCGCCTCGTACGGCCTGCGGCGCAAGCAGGAGCTGACGGGCGAGGTCCGCTCCCGGATCGCGGAGCTGGCCGGGCTGGACCTGGCCGAGGACCAGGGCGGCACGGCGACGGTGTAGGGACGTGTAGTACGATCCCCGGCATGGCAAACGATCTCGAATCCAAGGTCTGGGAGGCCCTGAAGGGGGTGAAGTTCCCGGGCATGAGCCGGGACATCGTCTCCTTCGGCTTCGTGCACCAGGTGAAGGCCTCGCGCCGGCTCGGTGGCCGTGGAGCTCCAGATGGCCACCCACAACCCGGCGGCGGCCGAGAAGGTGCGGGAAGAGGTGGAGCAAGACGCTCCGCGCCCTTCCCGGTGTCCAGGAGGTCCGGGTCAACATCAACGTCACCAAGCCGCCCTCCCGCGAAGAGGCGGCCCAGAAGGCCATCGCCCAGGACGCCGTCCCTGATCCCCGAGGTGCGAGCACGTCGTGGCGGTCGCCAGCGGCAAGGGCGGGGTGGGCAAGTCCACCGTGGCGGCCAACCTGGCGGTGGCCCTGGCCCAGCTCGGCTACCGGGTGGGCCTGCTCGACGCCGACATCTACGGCCCGTCGGTGCCGATCATGTTCGGCATCACCGACAAGCCCGAGGTGGACGGCAACCGGATCTTCCCGTTCGACAAGTACGGCGTCACGCTGATGTCGCTCGGCTTCATCCTCGAGACCGACACGCCGGTGATCTGGCGCGGCCCGATGGTGATGCGGGCGATCGAGCAGATGCTGGGCGACGTCGAGTGGGGGGAGCTCGACTACCTGGTCCTCGACCTGCCGCCGGGCACGGGCGACGCGCAGCTGACGGTGACCCAGAGGTGCCGCTCGCCGGCGCGGTGATCGTCACCACGCCCGCAGGACGTGGCCCTGATCGACGCCCGCAAGGGGCTCGCCATGTTCCGCAAGGTCAACGTGCCGGTCATCGGGCATCGTCGAGAACATGTCCACCTTCGTCTGCCCGCACTGCGGCGAGACGACCGACATCTTCAAGAAGGACGGCGGCAAGAAGACCGCCGAGCTGCTGGGCACGGCCTTCCTGGGCGCGATCCCGCTCGATCCCAAGATCGTCCTGGGCGGCGACGCGGGCGTGCCGATCGTCGGTCGCCGAGCCCGGACGGGCCGCACGCCGAGGCCTTCCGCCAGGTGGCCGCCGAGCGGTGGTGGCAGGAGGTCGCGCGGCAGGACGAGATCGAAGCCGAAGCTGTCGATCGTGTGAGAAGCGACCTCTGCCTGGCCCATGGCGGTCGCCCTGATCGCCGACGCCCACCTCGGCGGCCCCGGCGGCGCCGCCGGGCCGCTCGTCGCGCAGCTCGCGGCCCTGCCCGGAGCAGGGTGCCGCCGCCTGATCCTGATGGGCGACCTCTTCCAGGCCTGGGTGGGCGTTCCGCGCTTCGAGACCCCGGACATCACCGCCGTGGTCGCCGCCCTCCGGGCGCTCCGCGCGCAGCGGGGTGCGGGTCGACTACGTCGAAGGGAACCGCGACTTCTTCCTCGCCGGCAGCCCCTACGCCGACGCCTTCGACCGGCGTCGGCCCTGGAGACCTCGTTCGAGGTCGGCGGGCGTCGCGCTACCTCGCCGTCCACGGCGACGGGCTCAACGACAGCGACTGGCAGTACCGCTTCTGGCGCTGGCTGTCGAAGAGCGCGGCCGGTCGCGCCTGGCCGTGCGGCGGCATCCCCGCGGCGGCTCGCCCACCGGCTCGTCCACTCGACCGAGCAGCGCCTGTCGCAGACCAACTTCAAGCACCGGGCGGCGCTCCCCGAGGAGGCCATCCGCCGCTACGCCGAGCGCCGGCTCGCCGAGGGGCACGACGTGCTGCTCCTCGGCCATTTCCACGAGCCGCGGGTCTGGCCGGTGGCCGGGCGGCGAGGTGCGGCTGCTCGACGCGTGGTTCCGGAGCCGGCGGTGGAGTGGCTGCGGTAAGATCCACGCTCCATGCCGCTGCGGATCACCATGATGGGCAGCGGGACCTCGACCGGGCGTCCCGGTCATCGGCTGCACCTGCGCGGTCTGCCGTCGGACAATCCGCAAGAACCGGCGGTGGCGGCCGGGGCTCAAGATCGAGCTCAAGGTCGAGATGGCGGGCCGGATCGTCCTGGTGGACACGCCGACCGATCTGCGCGAGCAGGCGCTCCGCTTCGGGCTGCCGCGGGTGGACGCCATCCTCTTCACCCACTCCCACGCGGACCACATCTTCGGGCTCGACGACGTGCGGATCTTCAACTTCCGCCAGCGCGCGGCCGATCCCCTGCTACGGCTCGGGCGAGACGCTCGCAGGCCCTCCGCCGGATCTTCGCCTACGTCTTCGAGGCGGGGCAGGAGGGAGGCGGCAAGCCGCAGCTCGACCTGATCGAGGTCCGCGAGCCGTTCGAGCTGCTGGGGCGCGACCTTCGTGCCCGTCCCGGTGTGGCACGGCGAGATGGAGGTCTTCGGCTACCGGACTCGGCGGCTTCGCCTACGTCACCGACTGCAACCGCATTCCGGAGGAGAGCTACCGGCTGCTCGAAGGGGTGGAGGTTCTGGTCCTCGACGCGCTGCGCTACCGGCCCCATCCGACGCACTTCTCGCATCGAAGAGGCGATCGAGGCGGCGCGCGCGGATCGGCGCCCGCCGGACGATCTTCACCCATCTGACCCACGAAGTCGACCACGACGACCCGCTCCCCGCGGGGATGGAGCTCGGCTATGACGGACTCGTCTTCGACGTCGGCTGAGCCTGCCGCGGAATCCTTCGCCGAATCCTTCTCGGTACCGAGCGGCCGGCGGGCGCGCGGCCGGCTGCGGGTGCCGTCGTCGAAGAGCCTCACGCACCGGTATTTCAACCTCGCGCTGCTTTCGGCGCAGCCGCTGGTGATCGAGCGCCCGCTCCTCGCCGAGGACACCCGCCTGTTCCTGGCCGGCCTCGGCCGGTGCGGGTTCCAGGTCGAGGAGGGGGAGGACGAGGTCCGGCTGACGCCCGGACGGCACTCCGAGAGGGGGAGATCGAGATCTTCTGCGGCAACGCCGGCACCATGCTCCGCTTCCTGGTGGCCACGCTGACCGTCGTCCCGGGTACCTGGCGGCTCGACGGCATGCCGCGCCTGCGCGAGCGCCCGGTCGGGCCCTCTGGTCGACGCCCTGCGCCGCCTGGGGGCCCGTATCGAGTACCTGGACCAGGAGGGGTACGTGCCCCTCCGTATCGAGGGCGGCAGCCTGCGCGGCGGCACCACGGTGCTCGACGCGGGGGAGTCGAGCCAGTACCTCTCGGCCATTCTCATGGCTGCTCTGAAGCGCGCCGGAGGAGGTGGTGGTGGAGGTGCCGTCGCTCACCTCGCGCCCCTACGTGGACGTGACGATCGCGGCGGCCTCGGCCTTCGACGGCCACATCGAGCGCGTGGGGCCGCGGGCCTACCGGGTGCGCCCCTCGGCCTTGCGGGGCGGCCGTGCCCGTGTCGAAGGGGACTACTCGGCCGCCTGCTACCCGGCCGCCGCGGCGGCCCTGACCGGCGGTGACGTGTCGCTCGAAGGGCTCGCGTCCGACTCGCGCCAGGGCGACCGGGAATTCATCGATCTGCTGGCCGAAATGGGCGCGGAGGTCTCGTGGAAGGGGGAGATCCTGCGCATCCAGGGAGCCGAGGGCGGGGCCCTCAAGGGGATCAAGGCCGACCTCTCCGGCATGCCCGACCAGGTGCCGACACTCGCCGCGCTCGCCCCGTTCGCCCAGGGCGAGACGCCGCATCCACAACGTGGCCCACCTCCGCATCAAGGAGAGCGACCGCCTGGAGGCCATGGCGGTGGGGCTCCAGCAAGCTGGGGGCGGACGTCGCGCGAGGGGCGCGACAGCCTGTGGATCCCCGGCCTGTGGAGCGGTGGTGAGACGCCTGCGATGCCCGCAGACACCGTGCACGTCGATCCCTACGGCGACCACCGCATCGCCATGAGCCTCGCCCTCGTGGGCCTGCGCCGCCCCGGGGTGGTGATCGACCATCCGGAAGTCGTGGGAAAGTCGTACCCCGGATTCTGGCGCGATCTCCGGAAGCTGGTATAGGTACCGCGGTTCCCGGTACAATGCCGTTCAATGTCCCCTCGACCGGACACCCGCTCCGCGGCCGGTGTCGTCCATCCGTGTATCCTGAGCCTTCCGCGTTCCGTCCCACTGGGCGAAGCTGCGCTCACGGACCGGCGGAAAGTGGGCGCCCTGCTCCAGGCGGCGGGGCTGCTTTCCTTGCTCGCCCGGGCGGGGTGGCGGCTGGCGGCGGGTTGGGAGCCCGCGCGGATGGCCGCGGACGGCCGGCTCTTGGTGAGCGAGGCAGGTGCCGTGCCCGGGGGCTCTCCCTGGACGGCCCAGGAGCTGCTGCTCGACCTGGCGGCCCGGCTGTTCGGGGACGGCCCCGTGGCGGGCCGGGGAGAGGCGCGCCGGGCGGTCCGCTCCCTGCTCGACGCCTGGCGCCAGTCCCTGGTGCCGCTGCCGCCCGATGAGGCGGTGTCTCACATCCTCGATGCCGCGCCCTTCCTCTGGGAGACGGACCACGCGTCGGCGCGCAAGGCTCTGGCCGGTACGATCGAAGATCGTGGAGCTTCGCGATGCTGGCTGGCGGGTCCCCGTCCACTGCGGTCCCGCCTGCTCGCCCGTGGTTTCTCGCTTCAGGAGCTGGCGGATCTGCTCGCTTCTCCCACGGCCCAGGCTCTGTGGAACGGAGAAGAAGAAGGGGCACCCTTGGAGCTGGCCGCCGCCGGGCGCTGGCGCGCGGCGGTGGCGGCCTGGGAGCGCCGGCCACCGGAATCCGAGGAGGAGAGGACCGGCCTCGCCGCCGCTCTTGAATCGCTGGGCCGGTTCGAGGCCGCCCTGGAAGCCCTGGCCGGTCTCCGCACCCCCGTCGCCCGGGCGCTTGTAGCCCGTTGCCAGCTCGGCCTGGGGCGGCTGGGCGCGGCCCGGGCGGCCCTGCGCGGTCTCGAGGACGTGCCGCTGCCGCCCGCGCTGGTGGCGGAGCTGGCGGAGACCGCTTCACGCGTCTGGGCCAACCACGGCAAGCCGGGGAGAGCGGGCTTCTGGATTCGCCGCGCTCTCGACGAGACGGCGGGCGACCCGCGGGCGTCGCTGCTCGCCCGTCTCGCCGCTGCCGGCGCGGCCTGGGACCGCAACGATCTCGCGGCCATGGACCGCCTGCTGGAGCAGACCCGGCCTCTCCTGGAAGATCCCGAGGCCGAAGACGTGGCCTGGCGCTGGCACCATCTGCGCGCCCAGCGGGCCCTCAAAGACGAGGACGGCGGCGCCGAGGCCGTGGCCAGCACGGCCCGCGCCCTCCGGTCGGGCCGGCGCCGGTTGACCCGGCGCCAGGCGGCGGGGCTGTGGAACGAGTTGGGGCTGGGCCGGGCTCGGATTGGCGATCTCGCCGGGGCCGAGCGCGCCTTCCTTCATGCCCTCCATCTGGACGCCGGCTGCGACGGCCCCCGCAAGACGACTCTGGCCCTGTCGAACCTCGCGGAGATCCGCATCCGGCGCGGCCGGCTCTCCGGTGTTCGGGAGATCCTGGCACGATCGGAGACGGCGAACCGGCAAGGCGGCAACCTTCGGGGCATGGTCGAAGACGCGGGGATCTGGGCACGGTTCGAGCTGGCGCTCGGCCGTCCCGAGGGTGCCCTGGAGATCTGCCGGGAAGCGCGGGCGGAGCTCCAGCGCCACGAGAACCGCTGGCACGAGGAGACGTTGGGCCTGCTGGCCGCCCGTGCCCTGGGCTGGCTCGGGAGGATGGACGAGGCTGCCGCCGAGCTCGCCCGCCTCCCTCCGGCGGCCCTGGCGGAGCTGGAGCCGGAAGAAAGGCCGGCCCTCCGCGCGCAGGCGGGAGACGGCGAAGGAGCCCGCCGGGAGGCGGCCGGCACGGTGTTCGAGCCGCTGTGGGCAACTCTGCTCGCCGGCGTGCCGCCGCCGGCCCGCCACTGGGAAGCGCTCGAAACGCTGGAACCCTACCGGGCGGCACGGCTGGTCTTCGATGCCGACCTCCTCCTGCCCGGCTCGGCGCCCGCGTACTGGCGGCGGGAGGCCATCGGCACTCTGCGGCAGACGGGCGCCCTCGGCCCCGCTGAGCGTCTGGAAATCCGGGACGCCGGCCCCTGGCAGATCGTCGCCCTGATCCTGGACGAGGCGGCCCGGGGCCGGTCCTCCGGCGAGCCTGAGGTGGTCGAGGAGCCGGCAGTGCCTGCAGAACCGGAACCGGCAGAATTGGCTCCGATTCATCCCCTCGGGTTGGTCGGCGAGAGCCCGGCCCTGCGCGCCGCGATCGATCGAATGGCGCGGCTCGCCCCGGGCGGCCTTCCCGTTCTGATCCAAGGGGAAAGCGGCACGGGAAAGGAGCTTGCGGCGCGCTGGCTCCACCGGGCGAGCCCCCGTTCGAGCGGTGTTTTCGTCGCCGTCAACTGTGCCGCGCTTTCCGAGACCCTGCTCCTTTCTGATCTGTTCGGCCATGCGCGCGGCGCCTTCACGGGCGCGGACCGCGATCGGAAGGGCGTTTTCGAAACCGCTCACGGCGGCACGGTGTTCCTCGACGAGATTGGTGATCTGCCGCTCCCGGCGCAGGGAATGTTGTTGCGCGTTCTGCAGGAAGGCGAGGTCCGCAGATTGGGAGAAAGCACGCCCCGAAAGGTGGATGCCCGGGTTCTGACGGCCACGCACCGCGATCTGGACCGCATGGTGGGGGAAGGAACTTTCCGCCGCGATCTCTATTACCGTTTACGTGTTGGATGCGTCGAGCTGCCGCCTCTCCGGGACCGCGGCGGCGACGTGCTGATTCTGGCCGATCATTTCCTTTCGAAGACGCCCAATCCTGGAGTGAAGCTCTCCCGGGCGGCGCGGGAACGTCTCCGGTCGCATTCCTTTCCTGGCAACGTGCGCGAGCTTCAGAACGTTCTGGCCCTGGCCGCGGCCCTGGCGGACGGCGGTGTGATCGAACCGCCACATCTGGAGCTTCCTTCAGAAAGCGCGGAAAGCAAGGCGCCCGAGTCTTCCTATCAACGCCAGGTCGACGCCCTGCGGCGGCGGCTCATTCTTGAAGCCTTGGAAAAACACGGCGGGAACCGGGTCGAAGCCGCTCGCGAGCTTGGCGTCTCGCGCCAAGGGCTCTCCTACCTGATCCGGCAACTCGGGCTCGATCAAAAGGAACGGTCTACCGGTAAGGCCTGAAACAAGGACGCAGCCGCTCGGCAATCCGCTCCAGCCCCTCGCGGTCCACGCCGTCGAAAGCCGCGGGCAGGTGAGAATCGACGTCCAGCACCGCCACGAGCTCGCCGTCCGGATCGAAAATCGGGATCACGATCTCCGAACGCGCCGCATCGTCGCAAGCGATATGGCCGGGAAACGCATGGACGTCGGGCACCACCTGGCTCGTCCGCTCGCGGGCGGCGGCACCGCAGACGCCGCGATCGAACGGAATTTCCAGGCATCCCAGAGATCCTTGATAAGGGCCGACACGGAGGAGGCGCGGCGCCACCACGCGATAAAAACCCGTCCAACTCGCCGCGGCCAGCCGCTGATGAAGGATGCAGGCGCAGGTCGCCATGGCGGTAACCGGGTCGTCCACTCCCGCGAGCACGGCGTCGATCTCGCGCAAGGCTTCCTGGTAGACAACCTTCTTGGTATCGCTGCTCATGGCCCCTATTCTATGGCAGAAAAAGAATTTTTCCCGGAAACTATTGACAATCCGGGATTCCCTTTTGATAATGAACCGGATTTATCAGAGCGCTCGACGCGCTCCATCTCATACCAGATCCAATAACGAGGAGGCAGGGAACATCATGGCAGAAACAGAATCGCAGCGCCAAGGCGACGGCGACAAGCTCTTCACACTCTCCGAGATTTCAACGCAGACGGGCATTTCGATGCCTACCCTGCAGAGATACAAGAAAACCTACCAGGACCGTATCCCCTCGGTGGGCCAGGGGCGCAAGCAGCGTTATCCCGAGCATGCGCTGCCGGTTTTCGATGAGATCAAGAATGAAAACGCCGGCAAGCGGGGCCGTCCGCGCAAGGACGCTTCCGCACCCCGTCCGGAACGGGCCACGGCGAGCAAGCGGCGTCCGGGCCGTCCCGCCAAGGCGGCCCCGCCCGCCGCCGCCAAGCGTGGCGGGGGGCGCAAGGCCGCCTCGCAGCGTGGCGCCGCGAAGGTGGCTGCTGCTGCTCCTCCGGCTCCTCCGGTCCGCCGTGGCCCGGGCCGTCCGCCCAAGAAGGCCGCCGGCACCGCCGCCGCCGGCACGCAGAAGCCGGCGAAGTCGGGCAATCTCCTGACGCTCACCCAGATCAGCGAGACGACCGGCATTTCCTATCCCACCCTGGTGCGCTACGTCCGCATGCACGCCGACCGTCTTCCGCACGAGGGCAAGGGCCGGGCTCGCCGGTTCTATCCGCAGGCGGTGGACGTGTTCCGCCAGCTGCGCGGCGAGAGCGGCCGCGGCGGACGCAAGAAGGGCTCGGGCGCTGCCGCTGCTGCCCGTCCCGCGGGCCGCGGCCTGGGCGTCCCGCGGGCCGTCCTCCTGGGCGTCCTCCGGCGTCCGGCCGCCCTCCGGGCCGTCCCGCCAAGGTTGGCCGTGTGAGCGCCGCCGCGAGCGACATCTCCGCCGCGTTTGGCCAGCGTCTGAAGGCGATCGAAAAGACCCAGCAGAACCTCGAGAAGAAGCTCATGGGGCTGGTCAAGAACATTCAGAACCTGTTCCGCTGATCGGCGGATCGGCTCGCCGTTCGCAAAGCCCCGGCTCTGCCGGGGCTTTTTTCATGGGTTCGGCGTGAGGTGATCCCAGCCGAGCGCCGGCAGCTTCTGGCTCTTTCCATCCCGATGGAGGAGGATCGCTGTTTTCTTCGTGATCGTCCCAATGCGGTGGCAGGCGAATTCCCTGGGCGGCGTACTCTCCGCCGGCAAAGTGAACAGCAGAACGTAATCCTCGCCGCCGCCGAGCGCCAGCGCCAGCGGATCGGCGCCCATCGTTTCGCAAAGTTTCTCGAATTGGTTGGAGAAGGGCAGCGCTGTCGCTTCGATCTCCGCTCCGGTTCCGCTTGCGCGGCAGAGCCGGTGGAGGTCGCGGGCGACGCCGTCCGAAACATCCATTACGGCTCCTGCTTCCTGTGCTGCGAGCCAGCGCCCGAGCTCCAGTTGCGGTTTCGGTTGCAGGTGCCGCCGCACGGCACGGTGGAGAGCAGCGTTCACGGAAGAAAACGCTTCGAAACCGGGAGGGGGATCAACTTGAGGATCGGCGCGGCGGCCGGCGATGCGCGCGCCGCGTTCGATCAGCATCCGTCCGGCGGCGGACTCTCCCACCGTGCCCCCCAGCCAAAGATCATGCCCCGGCCGTCCACCGTCGCGGGTCAGCCAGCGGGAGCGTTTCTCTTTCGTCCCCAAGAGCGTCAGGGCCGCCGTGACGCCGTGCGGAGCTTTCGCGAGGTCGCCTCCCGCGAGCCGCACGCCGTATTGCCGGCAGGCGTCGAGGAGAGCTTTGAAGAACCGCTTGTGATCGAAATCCGTGGGCGCCGCGAGGGCGAGGAAGGCGTAGGCTGGAGACGCACCCATGGCCGCGAGATCGGAAAGGTTCACGGCCAGCAGGCGCCGCGCCAGGAGGCCTGGAGCGAGGCCGGGCGGGAAATGGACGCCCTCGATCTGACTGATCGACGGTGACGGAGAAGGGACCGCCTTCGGGCAGCACCGCCGCGTCATTGCCGATCAGGGAGGTATCGGGCTGCCGGCGCAGCCAATCGATCAGAGCGTCTTCGCCTGTCCGCTTCACACGGTCGCCGGCTGAGGCTCGCTGAGGATGTCAACGGGCGCCGGAGCACCGTCGGGGTTCACGGCCGGCTGGCGCTCGTCGGGGTTGAGCAGCGCGAGCTTCAGCACCTCGTCCATGTGATCGACGAAATGGAAGGTGAGGTCGTCGGTGATCGAGGCCGGGATCTCCGACATGTCGCGCCGGTTGAGCTTCGGCACGAGCACCGTATGGATGCCGGCGAGCTTGGCGGCGAGCACCTTCTCCTTGAGCCCGCCGATCGGCAGCACGTCGCCGCGCAGCGTGATCTCCCCGGTCATCGCGACCCGGCGGTTGACCGGATGACCGGTCAGCACCGAGAGGATGGCCGTGCCGATCGTGATGCCGGCCGACGGCCCGTCCTTGGGGATCGATCCCGCCGGCACGTGCACGTGGAGGTCGTGCTTGGCGAAGAAGTCTTCGCTGAAGACTGTGAGCCGCCGGCGTAGGTGCGGGCGTAGGAGAGCGCCGCCTGCGCCGACTCCTTCATCACCTCGCCGAGCTGGCCGGTGAGCAGGAGCTGCCCCTTGCCCGGCACGGCCACGACCTCGATGAACAGCAGGTCGCCGCCCACGGCCGTCCAGGCGAGACCGGTCGCGACCCCGACGCGGTCGCGGTCGAGCAGCTCTTCCGCGAAGTGCTTGCGGGGGCCGAGGAACGTCTCGACCTGGGCGGGATCGATCACGACCTGCGCGTCTCCTCACCGCGGGCCACCTTCACCGCCACCTTGCGGCAGATGGCGGCGATCTCGCGTTCGAGATTGCGCAGGCCCGCCTCCTTGGTGTAGCCGGCGATGACCTCGGCCGACGGCCTCGTCCGTGAACGTGATCTGCTCTTCGGTGAGCCCGTTCTCCCGCGTCTGCTTGGGGATCAGGTGGAGACGGGCGATGCGGAGCTTTCTCCTCCTCGGTGTAGCCGGTGAGGCGGATCACCTCCATGCGGTCGAGGAAGGCCGGCTGGATCGGCTCCAGCATGTTCGCCGTGGCGATGAACATCACCCGCGAAAGGTCGTAGGGGACGCCGAGATAGTGATCGACGAAGCTGAAGTTCTGCTCCGGATCGAGCACCTCCAGCAGGGCCGACGAGGGATCGCCCCGGAAGTCGGCGCCGATCTTGTCGATCTCGTCGAGCACGAAGACCGGGTTGCTGGTGCCGGCCTGCCGGATGCCCTGGACGATGCGGCCAGGCAGCGCGCCGACGTAGGTGCGGCGGTGGCCGCGGACCTCGGCCTCGTCGCGCACGCCGCCGAGCGAGATGCGGACGAACTTGCGGCCCAGGGAGCGGGCGATCGAGCGGCCGAGCGAGGTCTTGCCCACGCCGGGAGGCCCGACGAAGCAGAGGATCGGCCCGCGGGTGTCCGTCTTGAGCTTCCGACCGCGAGGTATTCGAGGATCCGCTCCTTGATCTTCTCGAGGTCGTAGTGGTCCTCGTCGAGCACCTTCTGGGCGTTCTCGAGATCGAGGTCGTCCTCGGAGGTGGTGTCCCAGGGGAGGGCGGTCAGCCAGTCGAGATAGGTGCGGATGATCTGCGTCTCGGCGCTCTCGGGGTGGCTGCGCTCCAGGCGGCGGATCTGCCGCTCCAGCTCCTCCCGGGCCTCGTCGGTGAGCTTCTTCTCGTCGGCCAGGCTGCCGGTAGTTGGCGACCTCCTCGGTCAGCTCCTCGCCCTCGCCGAGCTCCTGCTGGATGGCCTTGAGCTGCTGGCGCAGGAAGTACTCGCGCTGGCTGCGGTCGATCTCGCCCCGGGCCTGCGAGGAGATCTCCTGCTGCATGGTGAGCACCTGGATCTCGCGCGCCAGAAGCTCGCTCACCTTGCGCAGCCGCTCGATCGGATCGATGGTTTCGAGGACGGTCTGCGCTTCGGTCGAGCTTGAGCTCCAGGTTGCTCGCCGCGAGGTCGGCCAGCCGGCCCGGGTCTTCCAGGTTGGCGGCGATCACCATCACCTCGGGCGAGATCCCCTTGCCGAGGGTGACGGCGCGGTCCAGGCTCTCCTTGACGCTGCGCACCAGGGCCTCGATCTCCAGGATGCTCGTGCCGGCCGGCGGCTCTTCGATCCGCTCGATCTTGGCCTGGAGGTAGGGCTCGACCTGGCTGATGTGGTTCACCCGGGCGCGCGCCAGGCCCTGGACGAGGATGCGGATGCGGCCGTCCGGCAGCTTGAGCATCCGCATGATCACGGCCGCCGTGCCGACCTCGAACAGGTCGGCCTCGCCGGGATTGTCGGCGGCGGCGTCGCGCTGTGCCACGAGCATGATGACGCGGCTCTCGGCAGCGCGCGGTCGACGGCGAGGACGCTCTTGTCGCGCCCCACCGAGAGAGGGAGGATGATGTAGGGAAAGACGACCGTGTCCTTGAGCGGCAGCACCGGGAGGACGTCCGGGATCTTGATCGCCTCGTCCTGGGGCTCGCTTGGCGGTCTTACTCATGCTTGACTCCCTCGCGGGCTCCCTCGGGCTCCTCGGATGTGCAATAAGCGAGCCTCTTGCCGCTTGTCTTCGATCTTGGGGAACTCGAGCGTCAGCAGGCCTTCGCTCAGACGGGCGGTCCCCTTGTGCGTATTGACCGGCGAGAGGACGTGGATCTCGCGGCTGGAACCGTCCATGCCCCCGCTCCAGGCAGTGGAACTTGACGCGTTGGGTTCCATGGGGCGAGGTGGCGGATTTGACGCCGGAGATCAGGATGCGGGTACCCCGAACCTCGACCTTCAGGTCGGCGGCGGCGAAGCCCGGCATCTCGGCCAGGATCTGATCGAAGCCGGGGTCTCGACGATGTCGATCGACGGCTGCCACTCGCCCCAGGCGGCAGGTCGCCTTCGCCGATCTGCAAGGCTTCCTGGAACAGCCGGTCGAGCTCGGCCTGGAAGCGGGAGATCACGAACAGGGATGCGAACCGGGCGGCCATCTACGGCTCCTTCGTCTTGCCGGTGCCGGGGGGCTGCAGCAGGGTTTTGACCACGTCCATGAAGGCGTCGATGTCCTCGAACCGCCGGTAGACCGAGGCGAAGCGGACGTAGGCGACCTGGTCGAGCTCCTTCAGCCGCTCCATCACGAAGGCGCCGATCTCCTGGGTCGAGATCTCGCGGTCCTCGCGCTCGTGGAGCATGGACTCGGCCTCGTCGACGATCCCCTCCAGCTTCTTGAGCGGGACCGGCCGCTTCTCGCACGCCTTGAGCAGGCCGCCCAGCAGCTTCTTGCGGCTGAACTCCTCGCGCGTGCCGTCGTGCTTGACGACCATGTAGGGGATGTCCTCGATCTGCTCGTAGGAGGTGAAGCGCCGGCCGCAGCTCAGGCACTCGCGCCGCCGCCGGATGGTCGCGCCGTCACGGCTCTCCCGCGAGTCGACCACCCGGTCGCGGTTCTCGGAGCAGAAGGGGCACCGCATCGGGCCGGCTCCCTCCCTTACTCCTTGGCGTTCAGCGCGATGTTCAGGCGCAGGAGGAGCTTCTCCAGGCCCGCGGCGTCCTTGATGTCGACCTGGAGGTCGCGTACGGCGTCCATCACCCGGTGCTGGTCGTCTTCCACCTGGAAGCTGACGAGGAACCGGCGGGCGCGCTGGAAGTCGGAGCGCCGCAAGGTCAGCTCGATCGTCGCGCGACAGCTCGCCCCGGCCGTTGGTGCCGGCCGGAGGCGCCGGCCGCGAGGCCGAGGAGGCTGGCTGCTGCATGGCCTCCTGACGCAGCTTCTCGAGCTCGGAGAGCACGTCCATGGTGCGCATCTTGCCGGTGGGCGGGGCCTTGGGGGGCGCCGGAGCCCCGGCCGGGGCCGGCAGGGGCGGAGCCGCCGCCGGAGCCGGTGCCGAGGGTGCCGGCGGCGGCACGGCCGGGCGGGGCGCGCGGCGGCGGAGCCGGCGCGACCTGGGAGTACGGACCCCGAGGGTTGCGCCGGCGGCATGGGAGGGCGCATCGGGGGCGGAGCCGCTGCCGGTGCCGGGGGAGCCGGCGGCGGCATGGGCCGGGCCGCGGCGGGCCGCCGGCCGTGCGGGCGGAGACGAGGGCTCGCTCCGGCCCAGCCGCTTCTTGAGCGACAGCAGCGTCTGCTTGGAGATCCCCTTGAGGGTCTCGAACACTCCCATGCCCGTCACGCGCCGAGGACTCGAACCAGGGCCAGTTGTGCCGGTTGAGCGCGGCGTTCATCTCCTCGACCGTGCAGATGTCGGCCAGGTCCCGCTTGTTGAACTGGAGGACGAGGGGGAGGGTGTCGACCGTCAGCCCCATCTCGGCCAGGTTGTCTTCCAGGTTGCGGAACGACTCGGCGTTGGTCTGGAGCATGGCCCGCTGCGAGTCGGCCACGAAGACGACGCCGTCCACCCCCTTGAGCACCAGCTTGCGGGTGGTGTTGTAGAACACCTGGCCGGGAACGGTGTAGAGCTGGATCCGGGTGTTGAAGCCGGCGATCGAGCCGACGTCGATGGGCAACAGGTCGAAGAACAGGGTGCGGTCCGTCTCGGTTTCGAGCGAGACCATCTCACCCCGCGATTCCTGGGTGGTGTGTTGGTAGATGTAATGGAGATTGGTCGTCTTGCCGCACAAACCGGGGCCGTAGTAGACGACCTTGGCCGCCATCTGCATCGTGCTGTAATTGAAGAACACCATAGGCTTGTACGCGGGCTGAAATAGGATTTCGGAGCATAGCCCCCTCCCAGGGTGCGCGTCAATCGCGGCCGGCCGGGGGGGCAGGCCTCCTCGTCTTCGATCCTTCCCGTCTGGCGCAGCGTTTCCAGGGCAACGAACATCGCGAGCGGCAGCTTCTCCGGAGCCCAGCGTCCCAGAGCCTCGAGGTGGCGCTCCAGGGTCTTCCGGTCGCCGCGGGCGGCCGGGCCGGTGATGGCGGCGGTCAAAGGCCGGCCCTCCTCCAGGTTGCCGGCGGCGGCCGCCACGGCTCCACGGGCGAGCGCCACGTAGCCGCGGGTCACCGCCTCCGGCAGCCCGAGCCTGCCGGCGATCTCGGCGGCGGCGGCCAGCAGGGTGATCACGCCTCCGGCCGCCAGCGTCGCCGCGAAGTGGTAGAGCGGACGTGCGGCCGGGGGGACCTCGGCGGAAACGCCTCCCCAGGCCGCCGCGAGCCTGCCGGCCAGCTCCTGGGCCTCTGGATCGCCGTCCACGGCGAAGAAGACGCCCTGTGCCTCGCCGGGATCGGTCAGCGGCCGGGGAAAGGCCTTCAAAGGATGGAGCGAGCCGACGGCCGCGGTCCCGAGCCGGCTTTCCGCAGGGGCGCGAGAACCGAGGCGTCGAGGCTCCCCGAGGTGTGGAGGACGACCGCGGGCCTGGGGCCGCCGGGCGAGGTCCGCCGCCACGTCCGCCAGGGCGCCGTCGCTCACCGCGATCAGCAGGAGATCCTGACCCGTCGGTCGACCAGCTCCGGCGAAGCCTCTCGCGGCCGCCGCCGAGACCAGCTCCGCCCCGGCCGCCAGGGCCCAGTGGGTGAGGCTCGTCCCGACCCGGCCGGGGCCGGCCACGGAGAAACGCAGACCCGCGGAGAGGTGCCGCCATGGGCACGAACGTATCAGCTGCCCGTCTTGACATGGAGGGGGCGGGCGGCTACCATCGTTAGCACTCTCGTGGCGAGAGTGCTAGACCCGAAGCCCTCGACATGACGGAAATCAGGGACCAAGGCAAGCTGACGCCCCGCGACCGGGAAATCCTGAAGGACGTCATCCTGACGCACATCCTGAGCGCGGAGCCGGTCAGCTCGCGCTCGGTGGCCAAGCACGGCCAGCTGGGGCTCTCCGCGGCCACCATCCGCAACGTCATGGCCGACCTCGAGGAGTGGGGCTACCTGATGCAGCCGCACACCTCGGCCGGCCGGGTGCCCACGCTCGGCGGCCTACCACCTCTTCATCGGCTCGATGATGGAGGCGCGCGCGGTGCCGGCCCGGGAGCGCCGCTACATCGAGGAGAACCTGCGGGGCGGCTCCGCCGACGCCGACCAGCTCATGGGCACGGCCTCGCACCTGCTCTCGGAGCTGTCCAGCCAGGTGGGCATCGTGGTCACCCCGGCCATGGGCGACACGGTGCTCAAGGCCGTGGACTTCGTCCCGGTTTCGGGCCGCAAGGTGCTCTGCGTGGTGGTCTCGTCCACCGGTTTCGTCGACAACAAGGTGATCGAGACCGAAGAGGAGATGCCGCGCGAGGAGCTGGTGCGGATCTCGAACTACCTGACCGAGAACTTCGGCGGCCAGACCCTGCGCCAGATCCGCGAGCGGCTGCTGCGTCTCATGGTCGAGGAGCGGGCCCAGATGGACCGCTTCCTCGCCCGTACCCTCGAGCTGGCCCGCACGCGGCTTCTCCGTGGGCGAGAGTCCGGGCGTCGTGGTGGACGGCACCTCGATGCTGCTCGCCAAGCCCGAGCTGTCCGACATGCAGCGGGTGCGGCGGATGTTCGAGGCGTTCGCCGACAAGGCGCGCCTGGTGAAGATTGCTGAACCTGTGCATCCAGGGCGGCGGCGTGCGGGTGCTGATCGGCGACGATAGCGACCTGACGTCCGAGCTCGACTTCAGCGTGGTCGCGACCCCCTACGGAGTGGGCGACCAGACCCTGGGCACCCTCGGCATCGTGGGGCCTTCGCGGATGGAGTACGAATCGGTCATCCCCCTGGTGAGCTTCCTGGGGGAGACCCTGAGCCGTGCCCTGGCTGACAGCTTCTCGGGTGAGCCCGACGAAGAGGTAGTCGATTAACGACGAGAGTGAGGATGAGATGGCAGACGAACATCGACGAGAGATACTCCCGAGGTGGCGCTCGATCTGGACGAGCAGAGCGCCGATCTCGAGACGGCCATGCGAGAGGCTGTGGCCGCGGTCGAAGGCGTCGAGTCGGGCGCGAGAGCCTGGGGACGTTCCCGCTGGTGCCGGGGACGTCTTCCGAGACGTCGACCGCCTCCGCGCAGGAGATCGCCGAGCTGCGCGACCGGCTCATGCGCACGCTGGCCGACTTCGACAACTTCCGCAAGCGCAGCCAGCGCGAGAGCCAGGAATTCCGGCGCTATGCCCTGCTCGAGCCCGCTGCGCGAGCTTCCTGGGCGTGGCCGACAACCTCGACCTGGCCCTCTCGGCCCAGGGCTCGGCGGACGACCTGAAGCGCGGCGTCGAGATGATCCACCGCCAGATGCAGGAGCTGCTTCGCCGTTTCGGCGTCACCGAGGTCGCGGCGGTCGGCCAGCCGTTCGACCCCACCCTGCACGAGGCCGTGGCCCGCGAGGAGAGCACGGAGGTCAAGACCCCCACCGTGGTCGGCCGAGCTGCGGCGGGGCTACAAGATGCATGACCGCCTGCGTGCGTCCGGCCATGGTGAAGGTCGCGGTGCCGCCCGAGCCGGGGTCCGAAGCGCCTCCCGCCCCGGGGAGCGAGGAAGGGCCTGCCCTCTGAATGCAGCTGAATTCAGCGCAGGCCGGCGGACCACGTACAATAGCGGGAACTTGAGCCCGTAGGGCCGGCGGTGCCGGTCGTCGTTTCGCCGTTGCAGGCAAGCAGGCCCTGCGGAATTTTGGCCCGCGGCTCCGGGCGGTGAGGGAGACTTTGAGCAAGATCCTCGGCATCGACCTCGGCACCACCAACAGTTGTGCCGCCATCGTGGAAGCCAACGTGCCGTCGGTGCTGGCCAACCGCGAGGGGAGCCGCACGACCGCCTCGATCGTGGCCTTCTCCGAGGAGGGGGACCGCCTGGTCGGCCAGATCGCCAAGCGCCAGGCGATCACCAATCCTCAGAACACGGTCTTCGCCGTCAAGCGGCTGATCGGCCGCAAGCACAAGGACTCGAACGTCGCACGGGCGCGCCAAGTGCTCCCCTACAACCTGGTCGAGGCGGTCAACGGCGACGTCAAGGTCGAGATCCGCGACCGCCAGTACAGCCCGGAGGAGATCTCGGCCCTGATCCTGCGCGAGATCAAGGACTTCGTCGAGGAAGGGCTCCAGGAAGAGGTCCGCGAGGCCGTCATCACCGTGCCGGCCTACTTCAACGACTCCCAGCGCCAGGCCACCAAGGACGCCGGCAAGATCGCCGGCCTGGACGTCGTGCGCATCATCAACGAGCCCACGGCCGCCGCCCTGGCCTACGGCCTCGAACGCCAGCAGGGGACCAACACCATCGCCGTCTACGACCTGGGCGGCGGCACCTTCGACGTCTCCATCCTCCAGCTCTCCCAGGGGATCTTCGAGGTGCGCTCCACGGCGGGCGACACCTACCTGGGCGGTGAGGACTTCGACCAGCGGATCATGGACTGGCTGATCGAAGACTTCGAGCGCGAGACGGGGATCGACCTGAAGCAGGACCGCATGGCGCTCCAGCGCCTCAAGGAGGCCGCCGAACGCGCCAAGTGCGACCTTTCGGCGGCCGAGGACACGCAGATCAACCTCCCCTTCATCTCCGCCGACCGCACGGGGCCGCGCCACCTGGCCCGCACCCTCACCCGCCGCCAACTCGAAGACCTGGTGCGCGACCTGGTGGAGCGCACCGAGGAGCCCTGCCGCGACGCCTTGAAGCAGGCGGGCCTGCGCTCGGACCAGATCGACGAGGTGCTGCTGGTGGGCGGCCAGACGCGCACGCCCATGGTGGCGCAGGCCGTGGAGAGGATCTTCGGCCGCAAGCCCAACCGCGAGATCAACCCCGACGAAGTCGTGGCGATCGGCGCCGCCATCCAGGGTGGCATCCTGCGCGGCGACATCAAGGATCTGGTGCTGCTCGACATCACCCCGCTGTCGCTGGGCGTCGAGACTCAGGGCGGGCTGTTCACGCGCCTGATCGACCGCAACTCGACGATCCCCACCAAGAACACCCAGATCTTCACCACCGTGGTGGACAACCAGAGCACGGTCGAGCGTCCACGTCCTCCAGGGCGAGCGCCAGATCGCGGGGGAGAACAAGTCGCTGGGCCGCTTCGAGCTGGTGGGAATCCCGCCGGCTCCGCGCGGTGTTCCGCAGATCGAGGTGACCTTCGCCATCGATTCCAACGGCATCGTCAACGTCTCGGCCCGGGACATGGCCACCAACCTTTCGCAGAGCGTCCAGATCAACCCGGCGGGCGGCCTCTCCCTGGACGAGATCCAGCGCCTGGTCTCCGAGGCGGACCAGAACTCCCAGGCCGACGTCGAGCGGCGCGACATCCGCCAGCTCAAGAACCGGCTGGAGGGGCTGATCTACTCGAACGACCGGGTGTTCGAGCAGTTCCGTGACATGCTTCAAGACTCCGACGCCAAGAAAATTCACGAAGCGCTGCTCCAGGCCCGCATGGCGGTCAACAACGAGAAGCGCGCCGAGCTGGAAGCCGCGATCTACGATCTGAACACCGTCTCCCGCACCCTCTCCGACGTGATGCTCACGCGGGCGGGCGGCTCCGGCTCAAAAGGCTAAGGGCGCGAAAGGCTGGAAGGAATGGCGAAACGCGATTACTACGAGGTGCTGGGCGTCGGCAAAACGGCCTCCCAGCAGGAGATCAAGTCGGCGTACCGCAAGATTGCGGTGCGCGACCACCCGGACAAGAACCCCGGCGACAGCGAGGCCGAGGAGCGATTCAAGGAGGCCGCCGAGGCCTACGCCGTGCTGTCCGACGCCGACAAGCGGGGGCGCTACGACCGCTTCGGCCACCAGGGTGTCTCGGGCGCGGGAGCCGGCGGGTTCGACCCCACGATCTTCGCCGATTTTTCGGACATCCTGGGCGACATCTTCGGCTTCGGGGGCGGCCGGCGGGGAGGCGGCGGCTCGGGCATGACCCGTGGCGCCGACCTGCGCTACGACCTGACGCTCACGTTCGAGGAGGCGGCCTTCGGCACCGAGACGACCCTGCGCATTCCGCGGCTCGAGACGTGCCCCAAGTGCTCGGGCACCGGCAGCGCCAGCGGCGCCGCCCCGGCCGTCTGCTCCGGCTGCGGCGGACGTGGCCAGGTGCGCTTCACCCAGGGGTTCTTCACCGTGGCCCGCACCTGCCCACAGTGCCAGGGCGAGGGGCGGGTCATCTCCGACCCCTGCACGGAGTGCCACGGCGAAGGGCGGGTCGAGCGCGAGCGTTCGATCACCGTCAAGATCCCCGCCGGGGTCGACACCGGCGCCCGCCTGCGCCTTTCGGGCGAGGGTGAGCACGGCCGCCGGGGCGGTCCGGCGGGCGACCTCTACGTCGTCCTTCAGGTGCGCCCCCACAAGCACTTCCGCCGCGACGGCTCGACCGTGCTGTCGCGCATGACGATCAACTACCCGCAGGCGGTCCTGGGCACCACGGTCGAGGTGGACACCCTTCATGGCAAGTCGCCTCTCGACGTTCCCGCCGGCACGGCCACCGGGCGCGATTTCCGGCTGCGCGGCCAGGGGATCGACCGGCTCGACGGCAGCGGCCGGGGCGATCACGTGGTGACCGTCGAGGTCGGCGTCCCCCATCCGCGCGACCTTTCAGCCGAAGAGGCGCAGCTTCTGCGCCGCCTGGCCGAGATCGGTGGCTACCCCGTCAAGGAGGACAAAGGGGTCATCGATCGCGTGAAGAACTTCTTCGGCTAGGCCTCAGGGGAGCAAACCGGCTTGCCTCACCTCCGCCGCTTCTATCTCCTGCCTCCGGACCTGGAGGATCTCGCGATCGCCGACCTCTGGGAGGCCGGTACGCTGGGGGTGCAGTCGACCACGGTGGCGGACGGCAGGACGCGTCTGGAGGCGTGGTTTCCTCTGGAGGCCGGGCCGGTTGAGATGGGACAGGGGATCGAGCCGGACGGCGAGGACACGGTCCCGGACGCGGACTGGTTCGCCTCTTGGCGCGAGAAGGCCCGGCCGTTCCCCATCGGGAGGACGCTGTTTCTCGATCCCAGGGAGCCGGACGACGCACCCGCCGAGGTGCCGGAAGGCCGGCGGCTGCTCCGGTTGCCCGCCCGGGCCGCTTTCGGCACGGGCAGCCACGAGTCGACCTCGCCTGGCGCTGGAGCTGCTGGAGGACCTGGACGTCGAAGGCCGGATGGTGCTGGACGTGGGCACCGGCACGGGCGTTCTCGCCTTCGCGGCCCTGGTTTTCGGCGCCCGGTCCGTCGTGGGCTTCGACGTCGATCCGGCGTCGCCCTTCCATGCCCGGGACAACAGTGGCCTCAACGATCTCCACCCCCGCCTGTTCGCGGGCCGCCTGGCGGCCTTGCGGGAACGTCCTGCCTTCGATCTGGCCCTGGTGAACGTCGTCCCCGAGCAGATCCTGCCGGAGATGCCGGACTTGGCGCTCCTGCTCCGCCCCGGCGCCGAGCTGATCCTGTCGGGGATCCTGGTGGAACGGGGCCGGCAGGTGCTGGACCGTATGAAGGGGCTCGGGTTCACCGAACGGGACCGGCGAGCGGCGGGGGACTGGGTGGCCTTCCGGGTAGGCCCGTGATCACCCTCCTCACCGACCCCGCCTCGTTCGAAGCCCCGAAATCCGTATCGAGGGCGATGCCTACCGCCACCTCTTCCGGGCACGGCGGGTGGAGGCGGGAGCGGAACTGCGGGTGGTGGACGGCCGGGGCCGGGCGCGGTGGGGCAAGGTCACGCGGGTGGACCGGACCACCGCCGCCGTCTCCCTCGGTGATCCGGCGCCGGACAACGAGCCCTCCCTGCGCCTCGCGCTCCTCGTCCCCACCTGCCGGCCCGAGGCCGCGGCCTGGCTGGTGGAGAAGGGGACCGAGGTCGGCGTCTCCGCCGTCCACTTCCTGAACATGGCCCGGGCGCCGCGGGACTTCGGCACCGGCACCCTCGACCGCCTGCGCCGCGTGGCCGCGGCCGCGGTGGAGCAGTGCCACCGGTCCCGCCTGCCCGAGATCACGGGGCCTCACGCCTGGAAAGAGACGGGCCGCCTCGCCGGCGCCGGACCTCGGTGGTTCCTGGATACGGAGGCGGACAGTCCCCCACCCCAGGGCGGCCACGCGGGGCCGCCCCTACAGCCCGCCGGCACCGCCGGTGCCCTCCTCGTCGGTCCCGAGGGCGGTCTCGCCCCCGAGGAACGGGCAGGAGCTTCTGGCGGCCGGTTGGCATCCGGCCAGCCTCGGCGAGCGCATTCTCCGGCTGGAGACGGCGGCCGTGGTGGGAGCCGCCTTCCTCCTGCTGCCCAAATTGACCCCATCGGGGGCTTCGGGCTAGCATGACCTTTCTTCGAAGCTTGTAAAAGGAGGCCGCCGCCGTGTCCAACCCCTTTGCCGGTATCCGCTGGATCTGGAAGAACGGCCAGCTCATCGATTTCGAGAAGGCCACCGTCCATGTGTTGAGCCATGCCCTCCACTACGGCTCGGGAGTGTTCGAGGGGATCCGTTGCTACAACACCCAGCAGGGGCCGGCGGTGTTCCGCCTGAAAGAGCACATAAGGCGGCTGGAGAACTCCGCCAAGGTCTACCGCATGCCGCATCTCTTTCTCCGCGGAGGAGCTGGCCGAGGCGTGCTGCGAGACCATCCGGGCCAACGATCTCGATGCCTGCTACATCCGGCCGATCGTCTTCCGCGGCTTCGGCGACGCTGGGGGTCAACCCCCTGAAGTCGCCCGTCGAGGTGTTCATCGCCGTCTGGTCGTGGGGCAAGTACCTGGGCGAGGAGGCGGAGCAGGGGGTGGACGTCTGCGTCTCCTCCTGGCGCCGGGTGTCGCCGGACGCCATGCCGGCGGTCTCCAAGGCCACGGGCAACTACCTGAACTCCCAGCTCATCAAGATGGAGGCGCTCGCCAACGGCTACGTCGAAGGGATCGCCCTCGACGCCCGCGGCTTCGTCAGCGAGGGCTCGGGCGAGAACCTCTTCCTGGTGCAGGACGGCACGCTGATCACGCCGCCCGTCGCCTCGTCGATCCTCACCGGCATCACCCGCGACACGGTGATCAAGATCGCCCACGACCTCGGCATCCCGGTCCGCGAGAAGGTCATCCCCCGCGGCCAGCTCTACGCCTCCGACGAGGTGTTCTTCACCGGCACGGCCGCCGAGATCACCCCGATCAGATCGATCGACCGGATCCCCGTGGGCCACGGTTGTCCGGGCGAGGTCACCCGCAAGATCCTCCAGCAGTTCAAGGGGATCACCAGCGGCACGATCGAGGACCGTCACGGCTGGCTGTATCCGGTGGCCTCCGTCGAAGCGCGGGTCTCCGCCGAGGTTCCCGAGGCGACTCTGTAGTGTAGATCCCCGTTTCCGGAGGTTTCCCATGAACATCAACGACCTGCTCAAAATCGCGGTGGAGCGGAAGGCTTCCGACCTCCACCTCAAGGTGGGAAGCCACCCGGTGATCCGCGTCGACGGCGACCTGCAGCCGCTGGGCGAATTGAAGCGCCTGATGCAGGAGGACACCATCGCCATGGCGTTCTCCATGATGAACGCGCGCCAGAAGCAGCGCTTCAAGGAAGAGCTGGAGCTCGACGTGGCCTACTCCGTGCCGGGGCTCGGCCGCTTCCGCTGCAACGTCTTTCAGCAGCGGGGCGCCGTGGGCCTGGTGCTGCGCGTCATCCCGGCCCGCATCCAGAGCGTCCGCGAGCTGATGCTGCCGCCCGTCCTGGAGCGCATCTGCGAAGAGCGGCGCGGCCTGATCCTCTGCACGGGCACCACCGGCTCGGGCAAGTCGACCAGCTTGGCGGCCATGATCGACTACATCAACGCCACCCGCACCGAGCACATCATCACGGTCGAAGACCCGATCGAGTTCCTCCACCGCGACAAGAAGTCGATCGTCAACCAGCGCGAGATCGACGTCGACACCCACTCCTTCGCCGGCGCTCTGCGCGCCGCCCTCCGCCAGGATCCCGACGTCATCCTGGTCGGCGAGATGCGCGACTACGAGACGATCGAGACGGCGCTCCTCGCGGCCGAGACGGGCCACCTGGTGTTCTCGACCCTGCACACCCTGGACGCCACGGAGACGATCAACCGCATCATCTCGGTCTTCCCGCCGCACCACCAGAAGCAGATCCGCATCCAGCTCTCGCAGGTGCTCAAGTCCGTGATCTCGCTGCGCCTCGTGCCCCGGGCCGACGGCATCGGCCGCGTGCCCGCCGCCGAGGTGCTGATCTCGACCGCCTACATCCGCGAGTGCATCGAGAACAAGGAGAAGACCAAGTACATCCGCGAGCAGATCTCGCTCGGCACCAGCCAGTACGGCATGCAGACGTTCGACCAGTCGCTCTTCCAGCTCTACAAGAGCGGCCTGATCACGCTCGACGAGGCGCTGAAGCGCGCCACCAACCCCGACGAGTTCCGCCTGAAGATCCAGGGCGTGCAGTTCACGTCCGACATCGCCCGCGAGGAGATGGAGTCTTCGCTCCAGCTGGCCGGCGATGGCGACATCATGGGCGGCGGGCTGGAATTCGAGATCGAGCAGAACTGAGACCCCCGAATGGCGAGGAGCTACGACAAGGCCGTCCAGCTCCTCGCCGTCCGTCCCCATTTCCGCCGCGAGCTGGAGGCCAAGCTCCGCCAGCGCGGCTTCCCCTCCGAAGACATCGAAGAGACCCTCGGCCGGCTGACGGACCAGGGGTATCTCGACGACCGCGCGGCCGCCCGCTCCTTCGTGGAGGGGCGCGCCGGCAAGGGCGAAGGGCGGGTGCGCCTGCGGGCCGAGCTGCGCGAAGCGGGGGGCTTCCGAGGAGGCCATCGACGCGGCCCTCTCGGAACGGACCCCGGAGGACGACCTGGAGCGGGCTCGCGAAGCCGCCGAGAGCATGGCGCCGGAAAGGCGGCGGAGACCCGCGGGCGCTGGCCCGCCACCTCGACCGCAAGGGCTTTTCCCGCCGTGCTATCGTTGCCGCTTTAACCGACGAAGAAGGCGACTTGGACCTCGAAGGCGAACCATGAAAAGCACAGACGTCCGTACAGGATTCCTCGAATTCTTCCGGGAGCGCGGCCACCGGATCGTTTCCGCGCTCGCCCCTGGTCCCCCAGGGCGACGCGACCCTGCTGTTCACCAACGCCGGCATGGTCCAGTTCAAGGACGTCTTCCTGGGATCCCAGAAAGCCGGACGGGCCGCGGGCGGTCACGGTGCAGAAGTGCATGCGCGTCTCGGGCAAGCACAACGACCTCGAAAACGTCGGCCCCAGCCCGCGCCATCACACGTTCTTCGAGATGCTGGGCAACTTCTCCTTCGGCGACTACTTCAAGGAAGACGCCATCCGCTTCGGCTGGGACCTGGTGACCCGTGTCTGGGGCCTGCCGCCGGACCGCCTCTTCGCCACCGTCTATGAAGAGGACGACGAGGCGTTCGGCCTCTGGGAGAAGCTCACCAGCCTGCCTTCCGGCCGCATCCACCGCTGCGGCAAGAAGGACAACTTCTGGGCCATGGGCGAGACCGGCCCGTGCGGCCCGTGCAGCGAGATCTTCGTCGACCTCTATCCGGACCGGCCCGAGGTCACCTTCGCAGGAAGGCTCGGACGCCGGACGCTACATGGAGATCTGGAACCTGGTCTTCATGCAATTCGACCGCGACTCCGAGGGGACTCTGACGCCGCTGCCCAAGCCGTCGATCGACACCGGCATGGGCCTGGAGCGCATCACCTCCGTGCTCGAAGGGGTGCAGTCGAACTACGACACGGACCTCTTCCAGCCGATCCTCGCCGCCGCGGCCGACCTCGCGCGCATGAAGTACGGGGCGGATGGAGAGAAGGACGTCTCGCTGCGGGTGATCGCGGACCACCTGCGGGCGGTCTCCTTCCTGCTGGCCGACGGCGTCATCCCGGGCAACGAGGGGCGGGGCTACGTGCTGCGCCGCATCCTGCGCCGGGCCGTGCGCCACGGCATGCGCCTGGGCTTCGAGGAGCCGTTCCTCCACAAGCTGGTGCCCGTGCTGGGCGAGGTCATGGGCGGCTCCTACCTGGAGCTGGCCGCCACGCGGCAGGCCTCCATGGCCACCATCAAGGCGGAGGAGGAGAAGTTCCTCTCGACCGTGGCCAACGGCGCCCGCCAGGTGCAGGAGGAGATCGAGCGCCTGCGTCCCCAGGGAGGCTCGCAGCTCCCCGGCGCCATGGTCTTCCGGCTCTACGACACCTACGGCCTGCCCCTCGAGGTGATCCGCGAGATCGCCGAGGAGGAGCGCTTCGGCATCGACGAGGTGGGCTTCGACGAGTCGCTCGACGCCCAGCGCGAGCAGTCCCGCAAGGCCACGGCCGAGGTGCAGAACCGCCTCTCCGCCCTGCGCGAGGTGCTGCGCGGCCACGCCGAGCTGACGGAGACGCAGTTCGAAGGGCTACGAGCGGACGGAGCTGATCGACACGCCGGCCGAGGTGGTGCGCCTGGCCACCTGGCGCGAGGGCGCGCCCGTGCGCGTCTCCACGCTTCAGAAGGGGCAGGTCGGCGTCGTCATTCTCGACCAGACGGTCTTCTACGCCGAGGCCGGCGGCGAGGTGGGCGACACGGGCGACGTCGTCTGGGACGGCGGCGGCCGTGCCCGCGTGGTGGACACCCAGAAGGACGGCTCGGGCGTCTACTTCCACTTCGTCGAGGTGGACGAGGGGAGCCTCACCCGGCACATGAAGGTGCAGCTCCGCGTGGACCACGAGCGCGCGCCTCGCCATCCAGCGCAACCACACGGCCACCCACCTCCTCCACGCGGCCCTGCGGCTGGCTGCTGGGCAAGAGCGTCCGGCAGGCCGGCTCGCTGGTGGCGCCGGACCGCCTGCGCTTCGACTTCACCTACCACCGGGCCCTGTTCCGGCAGGAGATCGAGCAGACGGAGGACCTGGTCAACGAGTGGATCCGCCGCGCCGTGGCCACGGAGATCGTCTCGCGCAGCTACCAGGAGGCGATCGCGGCCGGCGCCATGGCGCTCTTCGGCGAGAAGTACGGCGAGCGCGTGCGCACGGTGAACGTCCCCGGCTTCAGCCTGGAGCTGTGCGGCGGCTGCCACGTGCGCAACACCGGCGAGATCGGCCTGTTCGTCATCGAGACCGAGCGCGGCGTGGCCTCGGGCGTGCGGCGCATCGAGGCGCTCACGGGCACCTGGGCGCTCGAGGAGATCCGCCGCCAGCGGGCCGCCTACGGCGAGCTGGTGACCCGGCTCGGCATCCGCACGGGCGACTACGACCAGCAGCTCCAGAAGGCGGAGCAGATCCGCCAGCGCCAGAGCGACCTGGAGCAGGAGATGAAGAAGCTCCGCATGCAGCTCGTCTCGGGCAGCGTCTCGGGCGCCGCGGGTGGGGACGAGGAGCGGCTGGTGGACGGCATCCGCGTGCTGGCCCGCGAGGTGCCCCCCGCGCCCGCCAACGAGCTGCGCGACATGGCCGACACCCTGCGCTCCAAGCTCGGCTCGGGCGTGGTGGTGATCGGCACCCGGAGCGACGGCAACGTCAGCCTCGTGGCCGCCGTCTCCAAGGATCTCATCTCGCGGGTCAAGGCCGGCGAGCTGGTCAAGAGGCTCTCCGCCATCGTGGGCGGCGGGGGCGGCGGCCGTCCCGACTTCGCGCAGGCCGGCGGCAAGGACCCGGAGAAGCTCCCCGAGGCGCTCGCCTCCGTGGAGGAAGCGGTGCGGGAGCAGCTCGAGGCGTAGGAGGCCCTCACCCCCCGGCCCCTCTCCCGCCCCTCCTCCCCTCGCCGGGAGAGGGGGAAGCAATCCCCCTTGCCAAGCTGCCTCTGCTGATTCGTGCACATCCCCCTGCAATTTCGAAGATCCAATAGGCCCGCCTGTAGTACCACTCAAGAAGGGTTGTCGTGATGAGAACGGGCGCACGCGCCTTCGTCCTGACGTTCCTCGCGCTCGTCCCCGCGCTGGCCGCGGCGGCGGACGTCAAGATCGTCGTCGGGGCGAGTGGCCGCAAGGTCATCGTCAACGAGAATTCCACGCAGCACGCGCGGCGGTTCGCGGCCAAGCTCGTGGCCGTTCCGGACGCGGACCTTCAGCCGATCATCGACCGCCACAGCGGCGCCCAGGATCTGGACCCCAAGCTGGTGCAGGCCGTCATCCAGGCCGAGTCCGGCTACAACACGCGGGCCCTGTCGAACAAGGGCGCCATCGGCCTGATGCAGCTCATGCCGGCCACGGCGAGCCTGCTCAACGTCAGCAACCCCTACGATCCGGACGACAACATCAAGGGCGGCACGCGCTACCTGCGCCAGATGCTCGATCGCTTCGCCGGCCGCATCGAGCTGGCCGTCGCGGCCTACAACGCCGGCCCCGGCGCGGTGGAGCGGCACAAGGGGATCCCGCCCTTCGCGGAGACGCGGGCCTACGTGCGCAGAGTGCTCTCGCTCTACCAGGGCTCGGACCTGGGGCTCCCCACGGCCCGGGTCGCCTCCTCGGGTTCCGCCGCCGGCACGGATGGCTCCCCCTACCGCCGCAAGCCGTACCTCGTTCGCGGCCCCAACAACCGTCTCCTCGTAACAACCTCCATCCGGTAGCCGTTGGTGGTGAGGGTGCCGTCCGCCGCGGGGGTGGCATAGAATGCCCGCCGGTACTCGCGGAATCCCCGCCGACAGTGACCCGTCCGCGACCCCATCACCCATGCTGAATCTGCCCAACCTGCTCTCGATCTTCCGTATCCTTCTGGTGCCGCCTCTGGTGGTGGTGCTGCTCACCAAATTCGACGGCAAGGAGTGGTGGGGGCTCGGCCTGTTCCTGCTCGCCTCCGTCATGGACTTCTTCGACGGCTACCTGGCCCGGCGGCGCAAGCAGGTCACCCGGCTGGGCACTTTGCTCGATCCGGCGGCGGACAAGATCCTGATCTCCGCGGCCTTCATCTCGCTGGTCGAGATGGACCCCAGCGTGGTGCCGGCCTGGATGGTGGTGGTCATCATCGCCCGCGAGTTCGCGGTGACCTCGCTGCGCAGCTTCGCCTCGGCGGAGAGCTTGATCATTCCGGCGGGCTTTTCCGGCAAGGTCAAGACGACGGTGCAGATCATCTCCATCGCCCTTCTCATCATTCACAGCCAGATCTCCCGTCTTTTCCCCCACCTGGCGCCGATCTCGCTCTGGGTGGCCCTGGTGGTCACGATCTATTCCGGCGTTGAATACTTCGTCCGCTTCGGGCGGCTCATCCTGCGCGGGGACGTCCGCTGATGAAGCTGTCTTTCCTGCAGCGCCTCGCGCTCTACGCGAGGCGCCGGTACGGGATTGTCTTCTTCGTAACAGCCGTCCTGGTGGCGATCTCGATCTTTCTGACCTTCCGCCTTTCCTTCGACACCGACATCCTCAGCCTCCTGCCGAGGAAGGAGCCGGCGGTCAAGGCCTACATCGAGTCGTTGGAAGACTTCGGCAGCGGCACGTTCCTGCTGATCGCCATCCGCATCCCGGAAGGCACGGTGGCCGAGCCTTACGAGACGTTCACGGACGAGCTTGCGGGCCGGCTGCAGAAGCTGCCGGAGCTCAAGAGCGTCGAGCACCGTATTGGCGACCCTGAAGAGCTGCTGCGGACCTTCTTCCCCAAGTCCGTGCTGTTCCTGGACGAGACGGGCCGGCGCGAGCTGGCCTCCCGGCTTTCCGACGAGGGGATCCGCCGGCGCGTGAGCGAGCTCCGCCGCCAGCTCTCGACCCCCCAGGGCCTTGCCGTCAAGCAGCTCGCCAAGCTCGACCCCCTGGGCCTGTCCCAGATCTTCCTCGGCCGGGTCGAAAGCTCCCGGGGCTCGCTTCAGGTGGACTGGACGAGCGGGTACTACCTCTCGCGCGACCACCGCATGCTGCTCATTCTGGCCGAGCCCGCCCGGCCGCCCCAGAACATCCAGTGGAACCGGCAGATGGTGGACGCCGTCAACAAGGCCGTGGCCGAGACGCAAGCCGGTTGGCGCGGCATCGTGGGACCGGACGGACCCGCGAAGCCGGAGGTGGGCCTGGGCGGCCCCCACCTGACCGCACTCGGCGACACGGCGCTGATCCGTTACGACATGATCGTCAACATCATCACCTCGGCGTTGGGGGTGACGCTCCTCTTCCTCTTCGCCTTCCGGCGTCCGGGGGCTCTGGTCTACGCCCTTCTGCCTCTTCTCTGCGGCCTCGTCATGACCTTCGGCTTCGCCGAGCTGGTCGTTGGCGCGATCTCCTCGGCCACCAGCGTGGTGGCGGCGCTCCTGATCGGCCTGGGGATCGACTTCGTCATCGTCTCCTACGGGCGCTACATCGAGGAGCGGAGGAAGGGCGAGAACCTCGAGACGGCCCTCCTTGCCCTGAGCGGCCCCTCCGGCCGGGCCGTCCTGGTCGGCGCGATCACCACGGCGGCCACCTTCTACGCTTTCACCTTTACAGACTTCATCGGCCTGCGGCAGCTGGGCATCTTCACCGGCACCGGCATCCTGTTCTGCGTCACGGCGGTGTTCACGCTCCTGCCGGCACTGCTGGCCTGGAGCGAGGACCACCACGAGAAGCGCCAGACGGAACCCAACCTCTTCCTTCACAACTTCGGCTCGCACGCCCTGATCCGTGCCTGCATGCGCCACCGGCGGGCGGCGACCTGGATCGGCGTCTCGATCACAGCCGTGCTGCTGGCCTTCGCGCTCCGCATCCGGTTCGACGAGAGCATGCGCACCATGCGCCCCCAGGGGAACCCCAGCAACGACGTCACGGCCGAGGTGAGCGGCAAGTTCGGCTCCGGGTTCAACGCCATGATTCTGCTCATCTCGGGCGATTCGCCCGAGCAGATCGTCGAGCGCGCGGCCCAGGCCGCGGACGGCGCCCGCGAGCTGGTGGGCGAAGGCGTCATCCAGAGCTTCAGCGGCGTCACCTCGCTGATCCCGCCGCCGGCCCAGCAGCGCCAGGTGCTCGATTGGCTGGAACGGGAGCGGGCCGGTGCCCTCAACCTGGAGCGTGTCCGCGCCACCTTCGCGGACGCCGTGTCGAAAGAGGGGCTCCGCATGGAGCCCTTCGAGGACGGGCTCCATCTCCTCGGGCAGGCCATTGGCCTTTCCGGGCCGATCAGAGTGCGCGATTTCGGCGGCTCCAAACAGACGGAGCTTCTCCTCTCCCGCGTCCTCACCCAGACGCAACGCGGCTGGCGAGGAGCCGTCTATCTCTATCCCGCCGGCACCAGGTGGCGGCGGGAGCCGCCTCCGCAGGCCGTGGCGCTGGCGAAGAAGCTGGGGCCCAACGTGACGCTCACGGGCACCAACGTGATCAACCAGACCGTCCGCCGGGAGGTTCTGGAAGACGCCTGGGTGGCCGGCATCCTGGGCTACGTCCTCGTGGCGCTCATCCTCTGGTTCGACTTCCGTAAGCTGAGCCATACGTTCATCGCGCTCGCGCCGCTCTCGGTGGGTTTGATCTGGATGCTGGGAAGCATGTCGCTTCTGGGGGTCCAGATGAACTTCATCAACATCTTCGTCACCACCATGATCATCGGCATCGGCGTGGACTATGGCGTCCACGTGCTGCACCGGTACCTGGAAGTGCGCGACCTGCCGGACGAGGAGTATGAGATCGGCATTCAGGAGACCGGCAAGGCGGTGGTGGCGGCGGCCCTCACGACCATCGTCGGTTTCGGCTCCATCACCATCTCGCACTACCCGGGGCTGATCTCAACAGGCAAGGTGGCCATTCTGGGAACGACCTGCACGTCGCTCCTCGCCATCACGCTCCTGCCGACCCTCCTGAGCTGGCGGCGCGAGAAGCGCAAGCAGTCTCAGGCGCGAGCGGTGACCGCCGCGGTCGCCACGGCCTCCACGGCGGCGGCCAGCTCCTCCGGCACCTCTTCCTGAAGGAAGTGCCCGGCCCCCGTCCGGGTGACGGTGGCTTGGGGCAGCTCCCGCTCGTGGCGCCGTAACGCCGATCCCAGAATCGGATCCGCCGTCCCCCATACCAGCTCCACGGGACCCAAAAAGGACCGGACCCACGCCTCTCCTCGCTGCAGGGCGGGCAGGCTCGGGTGGTCCGGTCCATCGGGAACCATCCGCGCCAGGGCGAGCGGCGCCACACGGTTCCTCCATCCGCGCAGAGGCCACCGGTAGGCCCGGGCCACGTCGCCGCGAATCGAGCGGCGGTCGCCCTGGACCCGGGCGAGCACGTTCTGGGGGAACCCCAGCCCGCGGAAGAGAAGATCGCTCACCCACGGCAACCTGGCCAGCCTGTGGAACCGTGTCCCCAGAGGGCGGCTGGGGACGAAGACCGCCGTGTTGGCCAGCACGAGCCCGGCGATCCGCTCCGGCAACCGGGCACCCACCTGGGCGGCGATGGGGCCGCCCCAGTCCTGGGCGACCAGGATGATCCCGCGCAGATCCAGCGTCTCAACCAGCTCCGCGACGGCCGCTCCGTGGCGGTCCACGGAATGGTCCTCCATCCTGGGCAGCCGGTCCGAGAATCCCAATCCCAGAAGGTCCGGGGCCACGCACCGGTAGCCTGGCAAAAGGGCGATCACCTTCCGCCAGAGAAAGCTCCACGTGGGATTGCCGTGGATCATCACGACCGGCCGGGCGGTGGGATCGCCGTGGTCGATGAAGTGAAGGCGGCGTCCGGAGTCCGGCCCGGCCTGGAGGGCATAGGCGGCGCGGCGGAACGGCAGGTGCGGTTCGAGGAAGGCAGGGAGGTCGGGTGGAGGGAGGAAGGGCATGGGGGGATTGTAGACTCCCATCTTCGTCCCAAACGCGCTAACTGCTACTGTATGAGAGGCCTGTACCGGCTCGCCTTATAGCCCCGTAGGGGCGCAGGCATGTAGCCTGGGGCTTCAGCCCCAGGAAACCGGACCGGCCAAGATTCCAAGCCCCGTAGGGGCGGCGGCAGACCTCGAAACCTGCCTGCGCCCCTACAGGGCTTGGGGAGGTTGGGGGCGTTTTCCTGGGGCTGAAGCCCCAGGCTTTATGCCTGCGCCCCTACGGGGCTGTCTGGTTTGCCCTGACCGATTTGCCGAGCGGGGATGTCTATGCGACTGCACAGGCTGGAGATTCACAACTACAAGTCGCTGCGGAACGTGGCGATCGAGCCCACCCCGCTCTCCGTCTTCGTTGGGCCGAACGCGGTTGGGAAGACGAACTTGGCGGACGCCATCGATTTCTTGGGCCACGCCTATCGATGGGGCCTTGAGAGGGCTGTGGCGAACAAGGGGGGATACGAGAACATCTGCTTCCGGGATACAAGACGCTCGAGGGAGCCGATTCGCTTCCGGGTGATGATCGAAACGGACTATCTAGAGGCTTCTCCAGACGGAAGGCCGATCTGGGAGCTTCGGCTTGTCGATCACTCCTTTGAGCTCAAGGCCAGCTCTCAGCGTATCCAGGCTCCGTACACAATCCTTTCGGAGAATCTTGTTCTTTCCCGTAGAACAGCCCCGGGAGGACACCTTGAGAGCTTCCGCCAAGCCACCCGGGTGAACGGAGAAGTGAAGGTCAAAGAAGAAAAGCGGGAGAGCAACGTAGTGGATAGGCTCCTCTCGAACCTTCTCGAGGATGAGCTTCGAGAGAGTCGCAATGGGAGTGAGCTCATGCTCTCGACGCTGCGTCGCCACCACTGGGAGCTTGATTTCGAAGAAGATATGGGCTTGCTCCGAGTCTTCCAGCTAGACCCCCGGAGTTGCAGAGAAGCCGGTGTCCCCACGCCGAACCCTGACCTGGATCGCTCCGGTCGCAATCTCCCCGTCGCCCTGGATCATCTGAAGAAGAACTTCCCCGAAGAATACGCCAAAGTCCTAGAGACGGTTCGGAAGGTCATGCCGAGCTTGGAAGACATTGAGACCGACTGGACGCACCGGCGTACCACGGCGCTTTTCCTCAAAGAGCGTGGAGTCAAACGCCCTTGGACCTCTGAGGACGTTTCGGACGGCACCATCCAGACAATCGCGCTACTAGTGGCCACGTTTGATCCCCGGACGCCGCTTGTCGTCATCGAAGAGCCCGAGAACAGCGTCCATCCCTGGGCCTTGCGCAACCTCGTCGAGGCCTTTCGGACAGCCTCCGAGACGAAGCAGATCCTCCTTACCACGCACTCCCCGATCCTCATCGACCAGTTGAAGCCTGAAGAGGTATGGGTCGTGCGGAAGCCCGGGACCGAGACGAAGATCGATCCTCTTCTCAGCCTTGATCCTGCCTTGAGGGAATCCTGGGGGCAGGGCAAGTTCACCCTTTCGGAGTACCTCGACAGCGGCGCCGTTCCTGAAGCCGTGCCGGCCGCTAATTCATGAAGATCGGTGTGCTGGTGGATGGAGACGCCGAGTTCCACGGTCTCCCGCACGTCCTGCCTCGGCTTGGGGCGCCACACCAGATCCTGAAACCGCTTCGCTGTGGCATGCAGCCCATGGCGCCCCCGGGGCAGATCGCCCTCGTGGCCAGTAAAAGTTTCCGATCCTGTTGGACAAGGGTGCTGAATTCATCGTCATCCTGATCGACAAGGAGACGAGGCTTGACTGCACCGGCGAGTTGGTTCAAGCCGTGGAAAGGAAAGCCCAGGCGCTCCTGCGGAATTTGTCGCCGACGGTGGACTTGCAGGTCGTCTTCAAGGTCTCGATGTTCGAGAATTGGCTGATCGCTGACCCCAAGGCTGTCGCTGGCCTGCCTGGTTTGTTCGAGCATGTCGAGCGAATCGAGAAACAGGTTTCGAACGGACGGGCCGATTCGGTGGGGGCACTGGATCTGCTCAGAGCCTGCTCGAAACAGCGGAGCTATCACAAGGTAGACGGCGCCGTCGCCATCTGCAAGGGGCTCGATCCGGCTCGGGCGGCCGGGAACTCGCGGTCTTTCCGGAAGCTGCTCAAGGTCTTGGGGTGCGCGGAGGGAGATCCGCTCCGTGGAGCACCTCGTCGAAAGGCCCGGCGATAGAGGCGGTTTTGTAAAAGCGGAGTAAGTCTGGCCGGCAGGGATGCCGGCGCTCCCAGGGGCGCTACGCCAGCAGGGCAATCCTGCCTCGACAGGCGGTCACCGAAGCCGTTTGTAGTCGTACCCCGGCGCAAATTCGATCTCCCCCTGAAGATCGAGCAGAGATCTCCTCCCACCCTGCGCGATCAGGGCCTGTAAGGCTTCGCCAATCAGCTCGTCCAGATCCGTGATCCCGCTGACGCGCATGGCTTCGGCGACGATGTCGTCATCCAGATCGATTTCCATGTTCACCCTCCCACCTCCACCAACCCCCACCGCGGCGGGCACCAGAACCGTACCGGCAGCACCGACATCCCCACCCCGGAGTTGATGTAGAGCGTCGTCAGGCCGCGGTCGTTCGGGGCGGCGAATTCGAAGCGGCCTCGATCATAGAAGCTTCCGAGGGTGGAGCGGGTGGTCAGGGGGCCGAAGATCGGGATGCGGATCTGGCCGCCGTGGGTGTGGCCGGCGAGGACGGCCTCGATGCCTTTTATCGAGGCTTCGCGGACCACGTCCGGAGTGTGCGAGAGGACGACGATGGGTGTTCCCGGTGGCACCTCGGGGCTGCGGGCGAGGGACAAGTCGAGGCGCGTTCCCCTCGCTCCCTCGCGGAAGCCCGGCGGTTTCAGGGCACCCGGCGGCAGGACGAGAGGCTCTTCGAGGAGCACGCGCCCCGCGGCGTCCACCACCCGCAGGTTGCGATAGGTGGTCGTCCCCCCTCCGGAGGCCCAGAGACCCACGGTGCCGGCGAGGGCGCGGCCGGGGGTGAGGTCCTCGGCCTCGGCCTGCCACTTCGCGGGCTCCGGTTCGCCGGCGGGCCAGGCCTTGGCGCGCACGGTCAGGCGGTCCGGCCGGACCTCGGTCTTCACTTTCAGGCGGTACCAGCGGCCGGGCTCGGGGAGGACGCCGGTATCCGTCTTCCCCTGAAGGGCCGAGCCGTGCTCGAAAATGGCGAACGCTCCGCCCTGGGCCCAGCGGGAGCCGTCGCGGCTGAATTCGACCAGCCGGTCCTCGCCGCGGACGTAGCGGCTGTGGACGGCGAGTCCCACGCCGGCATCCTCGTCCTCGATGCGCGCGTCGCAGGTGACCTCGTAACCGCTCCAGGCGAGCGGCCCGCCGTCGTCCGCGAGGCCCTTCGGAGCCGGATCGTAATGACTATAGAAATTCCGGTACGGCTTGCCGTGCCGCGCCCCGTAGAGCCGGACGCCCTCCCTCTCGATGGGCCGGAAGGGCGACGGCCAGCGCTGGCCCAGGTGGTCGACCCCCACCTGGGTGTTGAGGCCCAGGAGCAGGACGCCGCCGTAGGGACCAATCCGCCGCCCCTCGTTGGACAGCCATTCGAGGCCGGCCCGCTGGAGGATGCCCACGAGCTCGCCTTGGTGCTCGCTGTGCCCCTGGACGCCGTAGACGGGTGCGATCTTCCGCAGGGCCGCGACGAACGACGCCACGGCCGCGGCGTTCTTCAGGAAGTCCTCGCGGGCGGGCACGTCGTGGATGAAGTCGCCGCTGATGACGATGAGGTCCGGCCGGGCCTCGGCGATCTCGCGGAGGATGCGGTGGAGGAGCGGCATGTCGCCCCGGATGTGGAGGTCCGAGAGATGGGCGATGCGCACGCGCGGAGCTGCCAAGTCGATCCGCACGTCGTCCCGGAACAGGAGCCTGTGCGGCTCGAGCCAGCAGGCGTCCGCGATCCCAAGAGTCAGAAGGAGCGCGGCGGCGAGGGCGAGCCGCCGCTTCACCGCGACCTCACCCCCGGCCCCTCTCCTAAAGGAGAGGGGAGAAAAACAAGCTCGAAGCCCCTCTCCTTTAGGAGAGGGGTTGGGGTGAGGTCGATGAGGCAAGGGGCCACGGTCCCGGGCTCAGAGAGACCGCACCCGGTGCACGCGCATCAGGTTGGTCAGCGGGCGCTCGCGGATCGGGATGGCCCATGAGGATGATGATGCGGTCGCCCGGTTTCACCAGGTTCGCTTCCAGGAGCTGGCGCTCGACGACCTGACGATGTCGTCCAGGCTCCCCACCTCGGAACTCGGCCACGAACGGGCGCACGCCCCAGACGAGCTGGAGCTGGCGCGCCACCCGCTCGTCCTGCGTGAAGGCGACGATCGGAGCGACTGCGGCCGGTAGCGGGCCACCAGCCGGGCGGTGAAGCCGCTCTGGCTGAAGGCGACGATGCGCACCACGCCGAGCTGCTCGGCGGCGTAGACGGCGGAGGCCGAGACCATGTCCGGCACCTCGAGGGCGGCCTCGCTGTCGAGCGTTCGGCTCGCTGCTCTCCAGGGCGAGCTGCGCCGGGCGTGGACGTGGCCGAGCGGCTCGATCGAATGCCTGCCGCCCGCGCTCTCATGGCTGCTCTCGCGGTCGTACTCCTCGGCCTCCTGGATGATGCGCGCCATGGTCTCGACCACCAGCACCGGGATACTTGCCGACCGCCGTCTCGCCCGAGAGCATGAGCACGTCGGCGCCGTCGAACACGGCGTTGGCCACGTCCGTGGCCTCGGCCCGGGTGGGGCGCGGCTGCTCGATCATCGACTCGAGCATCTGGGTGGCCACGATCACCGGCTTGCCGGTGCGGCGGCCGGCGGCCACGATCTTCTTCTGGAGCACCGGCACGGTATAGAGCGGCACCTCGACGCCCGAGGTCGCCGCGGGCCACCATCAGGCCGTCCGCCGCTTCGGTGATCTCTTCGAGGTGCTCGATGGCGGTGGCCCGCTCGAGCTTGGCGACGATCGGAATGCGCCCGCCGGTCTCCGTCACCACGCCGCGCACCGCGTCGATGTGGGAGGCCTCGCCGACGTAGCTCGCGGCGAGGTAGTCCGCGCCCTCGGCGCACGGCGAAGGCGATGTCCGAGCGGTCCTTCTCCGAGATCTCGAAGGGGAGCGTGCTGTCCGGCAGGTTGATCCCCTTGCGGGTCTTGACCGGGCCGCCGTTGACCACCTTGGCGGTCACGCGGTTCCCCTGCTTGGCGGTGACCTTGAGCTCGATCAGGCCGCTGTCGATGAGCACCCGTTCGCAGGGCTCCAGGTGCTCCAGGATCTCGGGGTCCACCGGCAGGAAGTCGACGCCATGCCCATCCTCTGCCTCGCCCTGGATCCCCAGGACGACCTCCTGGCCGGGCCGGAGCTGGCGGGGCTCGTCGGGAATCTGGCCGAGCCGGTAGCGTGGCCCCATGAGGTCGAGCACCACCGGCAGGTGGCACCGTTCCTCGGCGGCGACCTTGCGCACGCGGCGCAGGGTCTCCCGATGCTGTTCCTGGGTGCCGTGCGAGAGATTCAGGCGGAACAGGTCGACTCCCGCCCGCACGAGCCCACGCAGCACCGTCTCATCCCGGCTCACGGGTCCGAGAGTTGCCATGATCTTCGCTCTGCGTTCCATAGGCGGGTGAGTATATCGGGCAAGTCAGGGAGCCAAGGACGGGAAGGACACCAAGGACCTCGAGGACAGGCCGCGCGTCGTTCATCGCTCGTCCTTTTCGTCCTCGGTGTCCTTAGGGTCCTTGCTGGGAGGGCCGGGAAATTTCACCGTGTTACCATTCCGTTTCCCCAGAGGATCCGCGGCGCCCCCGCCGCGCAGCCAGAGAGGTTTTTCCCCATGTTCGACGGTTTGCAGGACAAGCTCCAAGAAGTCTTCCGCCAGCTCAAGGGCGAGGGCAAGGTCACGCCCGAGGCCCTGGACGGCGGCGTTGCGCCAGATCCGCATGGCCTTCCTGGAGGCCGACGTCCACTTCCGCGTGGTCAAGCCGTTCATCGAGCGGGTGCGCGAGCGTGCCCTCGGCCAGGAGGTGATGGAGAGCCTCACGCCGGCCCAGCAGGTGGTGAAGATCGTGCGCGACGAGCTCGCCGCGCTTCTGGGCGACGAGGGGACCGAGCTGCGCCTCGACGGCCGCCCCGCCGTGCTCATGCTCTGCGGCCTCCAGGGCTCGGGCAAGACGACCACCGCCGGCAAGATCGCCAAGCGCCTGAAGAAGCGCGGCAAGCATCCCCTCCTGGTGGCCGGCGACCTTCAGCGCGCCGCCGCCGTCGAGCAGCTCAAGCAGGTGGGCAAGGGCGTGGACGTGCCGGTTCTGGAGCCGGAGCCGGGCGAGACCGTGACCGACCTCGGCGCCCGCGCCCTCTCCGTGGCCCGCCAGCGCGGCCACGACGTGGTGATCATGGACACCGCCGGCCGTCTCCACGTGGACACGGCGCTCATGGAGGAGATCCGCCAGCTCGCGGGCCGCATCGAGCCCCACGAGATCCTCTTCGTGGCCGACTCGATGACCGGCCAGGACGCGGTCAAGAGCGCCGAGCAGTTCGCCCAGGTGCTGCCGCTGACCGGCGTCATCCTCACCAAGCTCGACGGCGACTCCCGGGGCGGCGCGGCGCTCTCCATCCGCACCGTCGCCCGTGTGCCCATCCGCATGGTGGGCGTGGGCGAGAAGTCGGACGACCTCGAGCTCTTCCACCCCGAGCGCATGGCCTCGCGCATGATCGGCATGGGCGACGTCCTGTCGCTCATCGAGAAGGCCGAGCGCGGCCTCGACGCGGAAGAGACCGAGCGCCTGGCCAAGCGCATCGTCAACCAGCAGTTCAGCCTGGAAGACCTGCGCGACCAGCTCCGGCAGCTTCGGAAGCTCGGCCCCCTGGGCTCGGTCCTGGAAATGCTCCCGAAGGTCGGTCCGCTCCGTGGGCTCGACGCCGCGAGCGTGGACGAGAGCGGCCTCACGCGCGTCGAGGCCATCATCAACTCCATGACCCCGACGGAGCGCAAGAAGCCCGACGTGCTCAACGGCAGCCGCAAGAAGCGCATCGCCATGGGCTCCGGCACCTCGGTCGCCGAGATCAACCGTCTGCTCAAGCAGTACGCCCAGATGCGCAAGATGATGAAGGGCGTGCAGGGCAAGTGGCTGCGCCGCGCCATGGGTATGGGCGGTCAGGCGCGGGCCTGACGCGCAAGCTTTTCGCAATAGGGACGCGATAGAGACGAGCGGCGGCCGCCACCGGCGCTCCCCGCGCCACCTCCCCTCCCTTCCGCGCCACCTCCCCTCGCTCCCGCGCCATTCCCCCTTCCTCCCGCGCCATTCCCCCTCGCTCCCGCGCCATTCGGCAAGGAGGGGGAGAGTCCCCCCCCCTCCTCCCCCGGGTCTCCCCTCTGCTGCCGCGGCTCCTCCCTCTCTTGCCGCGCGGCGTGGCAAGAGAGCCGGGTGTCCCGGCAAGAGAGGCGAGCGCCGCGGCAAGAAGGGGGAGCGCCGCGGCAAGAGGGGGAAGCCTCTCCCCCTCCTTGCCGGCTCGCTCCCCCTTGCTCCCCGTCAGTCCCCCTCCACTGCCGGGAGCCGCGGATCTCTTACCGGATCCGCCAAGCCGCTTGCCGTTTCCGCCGGACCTCTTGCCGCGCGAGCCGGCTCGCTCGCCAACCCCGCCAGCGCTCTTCCCACCTCACGCTGAACGATGGGGCCGGTCCCCTTGACTTTCCCCCGGGAGCCTTCTACAAGTCTAGAGAGTCCCCCTGTTCGTAACCCTGGCTGTCCCTGTCTGGAGAGCTGCCTTGAGAATCCTTATGACCCAGCGGTTGCTGGCTTTCGCCTGTTTCCTCTGCACTTCGTCCCTGGGCGCCTTCGGCCTGGAGGCCGCTCCTGACTGGACGATCGACAACTTCCGGTGGAACGGCGTCCTGGCCCCCGAGACCGCCCTCGAGGTGCTCAACCCCTTCGGCGACGTAAGGCTGCGGGCCTCGGACGCCGGGGAGGTGGAGGTGTCGGCGCAGATCCAGCGGCGGACGAGCGACCCCGTGAAGCCCGAGGTGAAGCTCGGGCGGCGCCGCGGCCGGATGACGGTTGAGGTGATCTACCCGGCCGCGCCCCAGGGCGACCTCCACCGGGTGGACGTCGCGGTCTTCGTCCCCGCGGGCGCACGGGTGACCGTGCGCACCCAGGACGGGATGATCCAGGCCAACGGCCTGGGCAACGACCTCGACCTCGCGAGCGAAGGGGGCGACATTTTTCTGACCACCACCGGCACGGCGCGGGTCTCCGCGGGCCGGGGCGACATTACGGCCGATCTCCGGCGGGACCACTGGGACCGCAAGCCGCACCTGGTCACCCGCGAAGGCGACATCACCCTCCGCCTCCCTCCGGACGCCGACGCCCGGGTCGAGATCAAGTCTCCGGGCGAGATCCAGCTGCGCAAAGCCGGGCGGCTGGAGCGCGGGGCCGGCGGCAAGGCGGTCGTCACCCTCGGCAAGGGAACCCATCCCCTCAATCTCGAAGCTCAAAAGGGGGGCGTGACCCTGCTCACCCCTCCCGCGCACTGACCCATGAGGAAGACCATGAATCCAACCGTCCCCGTCCGCCGCTTCGGATCGCGTCTGCGCGGTCTCGCCTGGATGCTCGTCCCCACCCTGCTGGCCGGCTTTGGCGTCCCGGCTTTTGGGGCCCCGGAGGAAAAAATCGTCATGGAAGGGGCGGAGTCGCTCGGCGCCTCGGCGGCGACGGTCTTCAACGGCGACCTGCGCAGCCTGCCGCGCGTACCGGAGTGGCAGCCCGGGGATCCCATCAAGGAGATCCCGCGCCGCACGCACAAGCCGCCTCTTCTCGTCCCGCCGACCCCCGAGCCGCAGATCGACCCGCTGCTCGCGGCGCAGGACCGCGTGCCGCTCCAGGCCCTGGCGCCGCCGATCCTCAATTTCGCCGGCCAGGGCTTCACCGGCGTCAACCCTCCCGACACGGTCGGCGACGTCGGCCTCAACCACTACATCCAGAGCATCAACAGCAGCGGCGGGGCCGTCTTTACCGTCTACAACAAGGCCGACGGCACGGTGGCCGCGGGGCCGATCGCCATGGACTCGCTGGGCACGGGCAACTGCGCCAACGGCCTTGGCGACCCGGTCGTGCTCTTCGACCAGCTGGCCGACCGCTGGTTCCTGAGCGAGTTCAGCAACTCCGGCAACCGCCTCTGCATCTACATCTCCCAGACCAGCAACCCGGTCTCCGGCGGCTGGTTCGCCTACCAGTTCACCGCTCCCGGCTTTCCGGACTATCCGAAGTACGGGGTCTGGCCGGACGCCTACTACGCGTCGGCCAACGAGTCCAGCCCCTCCGCCTACGCCTTCGACCGGGCCCAGATGCTCGTCGGCGGTGTGGCCACGGCCCAGCGTTTCACCGCTCCCGACCTCGCGGCCTTCGGCTTTCAGGCCCTGCTTCCGGCCGACGCGGACGGCGACACGCCGCCGCCCGCCGGCGCGCCCAACCCGTTCATGCGCCACCGCGACGACGAGGCCCACAACCCGCCCGGCACCGCGGGCCAGGACTTCCTGGAGATCTGGGAGTTCCACGTCGACTGGGCGACCCCGGCCAATTCCACCTTCACCGGGCCGACCAACATCGCCATCGCCGAGATCGACTCCGACCTTTGCGGCTTCTCCTCCTTCAACTGCTTCCCGCAGCCGGGCAGCGGCACGACCCTCGACCCGTTGCGTGAGGTCGTCATGAACCGGTTGCAGTACCGGAACTTCGGCACGCACCAGACCCTGGTCGGCAACTTGACCACCGACGTCGACGGCACCAACCACGGCGGCATCCGGTGGTTCGAGCTGCGCAAGACCGGCGGCGGCTGGGGCGTGCACCAGCAGGGGACCTTCGCGCCCGACGTCCACCACCGGTGGATGGGGAGCGCCGCCATGGACGGCTCCGGCAACATCGGCATCGGCTACAGCGTTTCGAGCTCGACGCTGTTTCCCAGCATCCGCTTCGCCGCCCGCCTGGCCGGCGATCCGCTCGGCACCCTGCAAGGGGAGGTGACGGTGATCGCCGGCACCTCCGCCAACTCGAGCAACCGCTGGGGCGACTACGCGGCCCTGGCCGTGGACCCGGTGGACGACCGTACGTTCTGGCTCACCACCATGTACTCGCCGGCCACCTCGTGGGCCACCCGCATCGCCACCTTCACCCTCTGCGATCCTCCCGGCGTGCCGGTGATCGGCAGCGCCTCGGCCCCGGCGGCCAACCGCATCGACGCCGACTGGACCAACGGCGCGCCCGCTTCGGCCACCTTCAACGTCTACCGCGCCACCGGCACCTGTGCCGCCCCCACGAGCGTCTTCACCAGGATCGCCGATTCGGTGCCCGGCTTCATCTATCAGGACACCACCGTGTCCGGCGGCTCCAGTTACGCCTACCGGGTCACCGGCCTCCTCGCCGGCTGCGAGAGCGGGCAGTCAGCCTGCGTCCAGGCCACGGCGACCGGCACCTGCACCCTGCCGCCGGTCTTTGCGGGCCTCCAGGCGGTGTCCAACCCCGGCAGCTCGAGCTGTGCGCTCAGCCTGACCTGGACCGCGGCCACCTCGCAGTGCAGCTCCGGGGTGACCTACAACGTCTACCGCAGCACCACGGCCGGCTTCACACCGAGCCCGGGCAACCGGATCGCCACCGGCGTGGCGGGCACGACGTACCAGGACAACGGCCCCTTGACCAGCGGCCAGACCTACTACTACGTCGTGCGCGCGGTCGACACGGCGAACAGCCAGGAGGAGGCGAACACGGCGGAGCGGAGCGGTGCCCCCACGGGCCCCTTCACTCCCGCCACGCTCAACGACACCTTCGAAGGCTCCCAGTCCGGCGGCGGCTTCGACATCGCGGGCTGGAGCCACGCCGCGGTGGCCGGCTCGCAGGACTGGGTATGGTCCACCGCCCAGTCGCAGAGCCCGACCCACTCCTGGTTCTCCGACAGCCTGAGCACGGTGTCGGACCGGGTCCTGGTCTCTCCCGAATTCCGCGCCACGGCCAGCTCGGCCCTGAGCTTCTGGCATACCTTCGCGTTGGAAGGTACCGTTGCACAGTGCTACGACGCGGGTACCCTGGAGATCACGACGAACGGCGGAACGACCTGGACCGTGGTGCCGGACGCCGCCTTCACCGCCGGCGGCTTCAACGGCACGGCCAACACCTGCTGCAGCAATCCCCTGGGCGGCAAGCGGGCCTGGTGCTCCGGGACGGTCGGGGCGATGACCCAGGTCACCGTCAACCTCGCGAGCTTCTCCGGCCAGACGGCGCGCCTGCGTTGGCGTGAAGGGGACGACTCTTCGGCCCAGGGCACCGGCTGGTTCGTCGACACGGTCAACCTGGCGAACGTCCAGTTGCCGTCGGTCTGCTCCAGCAGCGGCATCTTCAGCGACGGCTTCGAGAGCGGCAACACGGGGGCTTGGAGCGGGCAGTTCCCCTGAGGGGGTAGAGGGCCGGCGGGCGGGGTCCTGATCGACCCCGCCCCGGCCACGCGCGGGGCTTTCCATCAAGACGGGCTGAGCCCGGAGGGCGTCCTACTCCTAGCCCAGGGTGCAACCCTGGGACGGTGGGAGCCCCGCAGGGCCGGGACGGAATGGCGGCGTCAGACCCGGAAATCGCCCGGAAATCCCCCAGGGTTCCACCCTGGGCTAGGGGTAGGACGCCCTCCGGGCTCAAGTCTGAGTCCTGCGGGGGCCTACCTTGGCAAACCCGCCGCCCCCTGATACACTCACCCGTCTTTGCGCCGGACTCGAGGGCCGAAGTCTGCCCGGCGATGTCCCGCATTTCGCAACGAGACCATTGGAGGCTTCCAGATGCTGACGATTCGGCTGCGCCGCATGGGCGCCCGGAACAACCCTTTCTTCCGCGTGGTGGTGTCGGACTCGCGTAACACCCCGACGGCCGCCGCGGTGGAAGAGATCGGTCATTACGACCCGACGAAGAACCCGGCGCAGGTGACGATCGACGCCGTCCGTGCCGACCATTGGGTGGGCAAGGGCGCCAAGATGTCGCCCACGGTCAAGAAGCTGCTGTCCCAGTTGAAGAAGAGTGCCTGACGTGCCGGAGCTCGCCGACGACCTCAAGGAGCTTGCCCGCCTGCTGGTGGATCAGCAGGACGCGGTGGAGGTCCAGGAGATCCCGAGCCGGCGTGGGGGGGGCGTCCTGGAGCTGACGGTCGCCCCTGACGATCTCGGCAAGGTGATCGGACGCCAGGGCCGGACGGCCCGGGCGATGCGCACGCTGCTGGAGACCCGCGAGGACCGGCGGGGAGTGCGCTATGAGCTCGAAATCCTCGAAGACTGAAGCTCCGCCGTCTGCCACGGTTGTTCCCTACGAAACTCGACGGGACGACCTGCCGGAGACCATCTCCGTGGGGCGGGTTCTGCGGCCTCACGGGGTGCGCGGCGAGGTGGCGGTGGAGGTGCTCTCGGACGTGCCGGGGCGCTTCAAGAAGGGGAGCCGGGTGATGGGGATCCGCGAGGGTTCTCCGCCGTCCTCTCTCGTCGTCGCCGCGGGGCGCGTCCACAAGAGCGGCGCCGTGGTGCGCTTCGAGGGTTGTGACAGCCGCGAGCAGGCCGAGGAGCTGCGCGGGCTGGACCTCGAGGTGTCCCGCTCGGAGGTGCCGAAGGCGCCCCAGGGCACGTATTACCACTTCGAGCTGCTGGGCTGCCGGTGCCGCGACACGGGGAGCGATCAGGAGCTGGGGCGGGTGGTGGAGGTGCTGGAGGATGGGGGCGGGCTGATCCTGGTCGTCGAGGGCGAGGGGCGGCGGGTGCCGGTGCCGTTCGTCAAGGATCTCCTTCGGGAGGTGGACGTGGCGGCGGGCCGGATCGAGGTGGAATTGCCGGAAGGGCTGCTCGAGACATGCGCGTCACCGTCCTGACGATCTTCCCCGAGCTGTTCGAGCCGTTCCTCTCGACCAGCCTGGTGGGACGGGCGATCGAGAAGGGGCTCCTGGAAGCGCGGGTGTACGACCTTCGGGAGTTCACCGAGGACCGGCACCGGAGCGTGGACGACGAGCCGTACGGCGGCGGGGGCGGCATGGTGATGACGGCGCCGCCGTGGATCCGGGCGGTGCGGAGCGTCTCCGCGGGGAACCGGGCTCCCTGGCGCGTGCTGCTGTCGCCCCAGGGCCGGCGGCTCGACGACGCCAAGGTGCGCGAGCTGGCGGGCCGGGGCGACCTGGTGCTGATGTGCGGGCGGTATGAAGGGATCGACGAGCGGGTGCGGGAAACGGTGGTGGACGAGGAGGTCTCGATCGGCGACTACGTGCTGTCGGGCGGCGAGCTGCCCGCCATGGTGCTGATCGAGGCGCTGTCGCGCCAGGTGCCGGGGGTGGTGGGGCTGGCGGATTCGGTGGAGAACGACAGCTTCCGCGCCGGCCTGCTGGACCACCCGCACTACACCCGTCCGCCGGTGGTGGAGGGGTTGGCGGTGCCCGAGGTTTTGACCTCGGGGGACCACGCGAAGATCCGCCGCTGGCGGGAGCGCGAGGCGCTCAAGGCCACGGTGGAGAAGCGGCCGGACCTGCTGGAACGGCCGGACGTGGTGGCCGGGTTGACCCCGGAGCAGAAGCTGGAGAGGAAAAGGCTGAACGACCGCTTGCGCGGCCATTCTGAAATGGAAATAATGACGGCATTGTCCCCTTTGGGCGGTCCGTCGGGTTTGCGAGGTGAGCCATGAACCAGTTGGATCAGGTGGAAAGTCTCTACATTCGGCCGGGTCAGCCCGAGTTTCAGCCGGGCGACACGGTCCGCGTCCACGTGCGCGTGGTCGAGGGCGACAAGCAGCGGATTCAGGTCTTCCAGGGTGTGGTGATCGCCCGCCGGGGTGGTGGCACCCGGGAGACTTTCACGGTGCGTAAGATCTCTGGCAGCATCGGCGTCGAGAGGATCTTCCCCCTGCATTCCCCCAACGTCGACAGGATCGAGCTGATCCGCCGCGGCCGGGTGCGCCGCGCGAAGCTCTACTACCTGCGGAATCTGCGCGGCAAGGCCGCCCGTATCGACGAGCGCCGGGAAGACCAGGGCCGGTCGTCCTCCTAAAGAGCCGCGGCCGCGCAGAAAGGAGTGGCGTGAGCAGGGCGGCCCAGCCGGCCCGGGCGATGATCGAGCTGTTCGTCGAGGCCTACCGTCTTTACCTGCTGCGCGGGTTGGAGGAGGGTCTTGGCCGGTGCGGCTTCGGTCTGATCGCCGGGGTGGACGAGGTGGGCCGCGGCTCGCTTGCCGGTCCCGTGGTGGCCGCCGCCGTGATCATGGACGGTCGCTGCCTGGTCCCCGGCGTGGACGACAGCAAGTGCCTCACGGCCGCCGAGCGCGAGCGCGCCGCCGAGGCCATCCGCGCCTCCGCGGTGGCCACGGCCGTGGCCGAGATCCCGCCCGAGGTCATCGACCGTGTCAACATCCTGGAAGCCACGCGCCTCGCCATGCGCGAGGCGCTGTCGAAGCTGCGCCCCGTGCCGGACTGCGCGGTGATCGACGCCGTGCGCCTCTCCGGCGTCGGCTTTCCCTGCATGCCGGTGGTGCGGGGCGACTGCTTCAGCTACGCCGTGGCCTGTGCCTCGATCGTGGCCAAGGTCGAGCGGGACCGCAGGATGGTGGAGCTCGGCCAAGCCTATCCTCAGTACGGTTTCGCCGCCCACAAGGGCTATGGAGTACCGGAGCACATGGACGCGCTCACGGCCTACGGGCCCTCGCCGGTACACCGCCTGACGTTCCAGCGGGTCCTGCCGAAGCAAGAGGCGCACGGCTGATGGCTCTCCAGCGCGAACAGGTCGTGCAGACCGCCGAGAAGTACGTCTCCCGGGGAAAGATCGAGCCGGCGATCCGCGAGTACCGGAAGCTGCTCACGGAGAACCCGAACGACATCAACACGCTCAACCGCATCGGCGACCTCTACGCCCGCATCCAGAGGATCGACGAGGCGGTCGACTTCTTCACGCAGATCGCCGAGCAGTACACGACGGAAGGCTTCTTCGTCAAAGCGATCGCGATCTACAAGAAGATCATCAAGCTCGACCCCACGCGGCTGGAGGTCTACGAGAAGCTCGCGGAGCTGTACCACAAGCAGGGGCTGGTCAACGAGGCGCGCACCCAGTACCAGGTGCTGGCCGACTACTACCACAAGCACGACAACGCGGCCTCGGCCATCGCCATCTACCAGAAGATGGCGGATCTCGAGCCGAACAACCCCACGTACCACGTCAAGCTCGCGGAGATCTACCAGCAGCAGCAGCTCATCGAGAAGGCGATGGGGGAGTACCGCGTCATCGCCGAGATGATGATCGCCCACGGCCGCTCCCAGGACGCGGCGCAGGTGTACGAGCGGGCGCTCGACATCGACAGCAGCAACGTCTACTTCATCAACGACGCCGTCTTCAAGCTCAAGGAGTCGGGCAACACGGCGGCGGTGACCCGCTTCCTCACCATCGCCGCCGAGCGCAACCCGCAGGCGGCGCGCATCGCCCGGCTCGCCCAGGTGGAGGAGGCCGAGGCCGAAGCGGCGCCCGAGCCGGAGGTCCGGCCCGAGCCCCAGGCGCCGCGGTCCGTGCGCCCGGACGACGACGACCGGGACAATATCGGCGGCATTGGCGGCACGGCGGTCTATGGCACGGACCTCGCCTCGGTCATGGAGGCCGCCCTGGAAGCCGAGGCGGCGACGGCCCCGGCGGCGGAAGAGGCCGAAGAGGATGCCGGCGAGATCGAAATCGAGCTCGACCTCGACGAAACGTTCGTCCTCGACATGGACGACGACAACGAGCCGACGAGCCTCGTCAAGCCCCCTCCGGACATGGCGGGCGAGGGCCTGCGGCTGGGCAGGGCCTGGTCCGCGGAGCCGGCTCCAGCGCCGCCGGCTCCCGCGCCGCCCCCCGCCACGGAGGACTTCCCGGAAATCGAGATCGAGATCGACCTCGACGGTCCGGACGTGGCTCCCGCGCCTCCGGCCGCGGCGGCCGATCCCTTCGAGTCCGTGGCGTTGCCGCGCATGGACGTCACCCGGACGGGCTCGGTCTACCTCCAGCTCGACGAGCCCGACCTGCCGAACCTCGACTCGGCGTCCTGGATGCTCCAGCCGCAAGCCGAGGAGCCTGTCCTCGAGCTGGAGATCGAAGAGGACGAGGCGCCGGCCGGCGAACCAAGCGATATCGACGCCGACTTCCTGGAGCGCACGGCGGCCTCGCTTCATCCGCGCAACAAGGCGGTGGACCGCGACGAGGATCTGGTCAGCGAGGCCGAGGTGCTGGCCAAGTACGGGCTGGAGGACAAGGCCCTGGAGCGCCTGAGCGAGGCGCTGCGCATCCAGCCCCGCAACATGGCCGCCCACGCCTTCCTGGTCCAGATGCACCTGGCCAAGGAGCGCGAGGGCTTGGTGATCGAGCTGGCGAACGCCATGGCGAGGGCCGCGGGCGAGGCCGGGGATGCGCAGATCTGGCCGCGGATCCGCAAGGAGCTGATGGCCGCCGGCTACCGGGTGGACGGCGACCGCGTGCTGGCCGGTCCGAGCGGTGGCTACGCGGCTCCAGCCAAGGCGCCGCCGGCCGCTCCTCCACCGCAGCCCCCCGCCTCCCCACCGGTCTCCCTGGGCTTCGTGGAGCTCCAGGACGCGGATCTGGCGGGCCTTCCGACTCTGGAGGCCCTGCCGGGGATCGATCTGCCGGACGTCGATCTTCCGGACTTCCAACTGCCGGACATCGATCTGGAGATGGAAACCCCGCAGGCCCCGGCTCCGGCCGCTCCTCCTCCGGCACCCACGGCTCCGGTGGCGCCGGTGGCCACGCCGTCGGAGGCGCGCAAGCGGTCCAAGGATCTCGACCAGATGGTGGAGGGCCTGTTGGCCCCGAAGCCCCGGCGCGCCCCGGCACCTCCTCCGGTCACCGCCGCTCCGGCCGTCTCCGTGCCCCTCCCGGCACCGCCCCCGCCGGTACCCGAGCCTCCGGCGATACCAGTGCCTCCTCCTGCCGCGGCTTCTCCTGGCACGCCCGCCACCACGACGGGCGCGAGGCCCGTGATGTTCAACCCGCTCGAGATCGGCGAGATGATCGAGCAGGAGGACGACGACTTCGAGTGGGCTCCGGCGGGTGGCCAGGATTCCTTCCCGCCCATGCCCCCCATGCCTCCGGTGCCGTCCCCGCCGCCCTATTCCGCGCCGGGGCCCACACCGGGGCCCGGGATGAGCCCCTACGCCAGCCTGGACGACACCAGCGGTGGTAGCTGGCTCGACGAGGCGGACCGCGGCCGGTCGGTGACGAGCCCGGCGAGCGGCGACAACCTGTTCGACGAGGAGGACGACTTCTTCGACTTGGCCGCCCAGCTCGAACAGGAGCTTTCCCAGGAAGACCTCTTCCGGGGCGGCGAGGGGCTGCTCCCGCAGCCGGCCGAGCAGTCGCTGGAAGAGATCGTCGAAGGGTTCAAGAAGGGGGTCGCCGAGCACCTCTCGCCCACGGACTACGACACCCACTTCAACCTCGGCATCGCCTACCGGGAGATGGGGCTCCTGGACGAGGCCATCGGCGAGTTCCAGATCTCCGCCAAGGACCCGCGGCACCTCGTGCTCTGCTGCTCCATGCTGGGCCTGTGCTTCCTCGACAAAGGCCTGCCCGAGCTGGCCGTGAAGTGGTACCGGCATGGCCTCGAAGCGCCCGGCCTCTCCGAGGAGGACAACCTGGGCCTCCTCTACGACCTGGGCTGCTCCTACCTGGCCATGGACGACAAGCCCTCCGCCTACCAGTCGTTCGTGGACCTCTACGGGATCAACACGAATTACCGGGACGTGGTGGCGCGGCTCGAGGAGCTGGGACACTAGAATTGCGGCTAGACTTACGCGCCATGAGCAGCGCGCACGATTACCGGACCCCCCATCACATGCACCTCCAGGCCCGCCGCCGGCGCGTCGAGGTCAAGCGCGTCGACCAGTGCGAGACGCTGGACGAGATCTTCACCTCCTGCCTGCCGGCCTTCGGCGGCGCCTACATACGGCGGATCTACAAGCTGCTCGACCAGGCGATCGGCGCCGGCTGCCCGCTGACGCTCGCCATCGCCGGACCGGTCACCGTCTCGGGGCAGCACCAGTCGTGGCTCATCCCCCTGCTCGAAACCGGCTGGGTGGCCTATCTCTCGACCACCGACGCCGTTTGCTACCACGACGGCCACCGGAGCCTGGACGAGCACCCGGATCCGATCTTCGAGGTGCCCATCTTCGGGGACGACGGGGCTCTGCGCGACGAGAAGACCATCCGCGTCACCGACATGGCGTTCGACGAGGACGTCCTCTTCCAGCAGGACCGCTTCATGACCGCCTGCCTGCTGCGGCCGGAATTCCAGAAGAACATGACGGGGACGGAGCTGCGCTACCTCCTCGGCAACGTCTTCGCGGCTCAGGAGCGGCAGAACGGCGTCGAGCCCGGCCTGCTCGCCACCTGCTCGCGGCTGGCGATGCCCATCCTCGTGGGCGCGCCGGGGGACGGCAGCCTGTTCCTCAACTCCATGAAGCTCTGGGCCATGAAGCAGGCGGGCCTGTTGGAGGGGTACGACTTCTCGCTCGACCTCCACGCCGAGGTCTACGAGTCGTGCGCCTACCACTATTGGGGTCTCTTCGATCATCCGGCCCATTCGCTCGCTACGCTGATCCTGGGCGGCGGCGTACCCAAAAATTACAATCTTCAGCCGGAGCCGGCCCTTGGCCAGGTGTTGGGGCTGGACGGCATCCGCGGCTACACCTTCGACGTCCAGATCGTGAGCGCCCCGGTGACCGAGGGCTCCCTCTCCTCCTGCCCGCCGGCTGAGGCCGTCACTTGGGGCAAGGTGGACCGCGACACCTACCAGTCGACCACGGAGAGCGCCCAGGCCGACTACTCCATGGTCATGCCGTTCCTCGTCAAAGCCCTGCTCGACAACCGGGAGCGTTACGCCCGTCGGGCTCAGGAGATCGGCGAGGAGGCCCTCTTCCAGGAAGATCCCAAGGCCGCCGGCTACCTCCGTGCCCGCGAGGGCTACCGCCTCTACGAGAAGCGCGGCGGCCTCGTCGCCACCCTCACCGGCAAGGTGCAGGAGAACGGCGACTGGCTCCGGAAGACCCTGCGGTACCCGTTGGCGGCCGGTTGACCGCCACTTGGTCTTGACCTTGCAGTGTACTGATCCCGTGATGAGAGGGGTGAGGATAACCCCACCTACATCAAGGAGATCAGCATGTTCGGATCGAAAAAATCATTTGGGTCTGACAAGGCCCTGATTCTTTTGGCAGCCCTGACCCTCGGGCTGGCTGCTTCCTCCACGGCCCACGCGGCGCTCACCTACACGATTTCGACCGACCTCAAGAAGGCTGCCTGCTCGGGGGACACGGACAGCGATTGTCTGGACAACGTCGAGGAAGGGAACCTGGCCTGGGCGGTGGCGCCCTGGTACTTTTATGATGAGGGCGAGGACTGCAGCGGCTACCGCAACGGCTTCGGCCTGCCGGCGTCCCACTTCGTCCGCCAGGACTTCTACCAGGTGCGCCCCGAGGGGGGCGGCATCCGGGACTGGAGCGCCGACGGCAAGGCCAAGTGGGTGAAGATCTCCTACTTCTTCAACCACCCCCACGACTGCGGCTCGGCCTTCGGCGGGCACCAGGGCGACGCCGAGCACGTCCGGGTGGAGATGTATAGCTACGATCTGCGGACCTGGTACCTCTACCAGGCCTACTACGCTCACCACGACCAGGACCGGTATTTCTCCGGCTCCTACCTGGAAGAGCGGGCGCAGGCCCTGAGCACCAACTGGATCAGCGTCGCCGCGGACGCGGGCTCGCATGGCTCCTGGCCCGGCCTGGACGCCGGCTCGGAGGAGTGCGCCGGCCCGGAGGACGATTTCTGCAAAGGTAACTGCGCGTGCTTCGTGGGCATCTGGCAGGACGCCCTGAAGAGCGGCAACGGACGGGAGGTCGTGGGTGTCACCCGCAACATCGGCGGCCCCGCGCCGGAGCAGTGGAACCCGGCGGCCGTCTCCATCTCGGGCAACCAGGCCTACACCGACCTCGACGTGGGGCACGGTCTCAACCGGGAATACTGGTCCGCCGGCAGCGGTGCGGCCGGGGCGTTCTGCGGCTGGGAGTGCCCCTTGGGCTCCCGCAACGCGGATGGTTCCTGCGCGGTCGCCGTCCACGATCAGACCGCCTGCTCGGCACCGCTCAGCGCCAAGGTGGACGCCTCCGGTTTCCAGGTTGCCCCCGGTTCCTGCGCGGGGCACTGCGGCGGCTCCGTGGCCGGCTGCTTCTGCGACGCCAACTGTTCGACCTATGGGGACTGCTGTGCGGACGCCTGCTCCGTCTGCGGCTCTTGCGGACCGAGCGGCAGGCAGGAGCTGACCCGGGGCGAATCGTTTTCCGTCCCGGCTTCTCCTTCGAATCCCGCCACGATGCCGGCCGCGGACCCGAAGGGCGCCGCGGCAGCGTCGTCCGCGGTGGGCAAGGTGCTGCCGCATCTTCGGGGTGCCGCGCCGGGCCAACAGCTCCAGGCGCTGCGGTGGATGCTGGCTTCGGGCGACGACCGCCGGCTGGTGTTCCTCTTCGTCGACCTTCGCGCCTCCCGGAACGGATCCTTGGAGCGGCGGGCCGTGATGGCGCGCCAGCGCCTGGAAGCGCTGGCCGTGGACCTGGAGCGGGCCGGCTACACCGCCTCGGAGCCCGTGGAAGCGGCCCGGATCGACCCCAACGCGCCGCCGCCGAGCTCCTTCCCACCCTCCATCCTGGAGGCCCTGGGCCTCAACCGGGACGGCTCGCCCAAGACCTCCGGCCGCTAGGTCGATCAGGGTCAACATGCTCACGTGATACCCTTCCGCCCGCCGCCCGCAGCCCGGGCGGCGGCCGGAGGAACCCCTGATGAGCAAGACCACAGTCACCCTGATCCCCGGAGACGGGATCGGTCCCGAAGTCAGCAACGCCACCGTGCGGGTTCTCGACGCCGCGGGTGCCGGTATCGAGTGGGAGCGCCACATCGCCGGCCGTGAGGCCCTGGAGAAGTACGGCAACCCCCTCCCCCCGAGGTTCTGGAATCGATCCGCCGCAACGGCGTGGCCCTCAAGGGGCCGATCACCACCCAGGTGGGAGGCGGCTTCAAGTCGATCAACGTCCAACTCCGCCAGGAGCTCGACCTGTACGCCAACCTCCGCCCCTCGCGGTCGCTGCCGAGCATCCCCAGCCGCTTCGAGGGGGTCGACATCATCGTCGTGCGCGAGAACACGGAGGATCTCTACAGCGGCCTGGAGCACGTGGTCGTCCCCGGGGTCGTCGAGAGCATCAAGATCATCACCGAGAAGGCATCGCTCCGCATTGCCCGCTTCGCCTACGAGTACGCCCGCCGCCACGGCCGCAAGCGGGTGACCGCCGTGCACAAGGCCAACATCATGAAGCTCTCGGACGGCCTGTTCCTCGACTGCGTCCGGCGGGTGGCCAAGGAGTACCCCGAGATCCACTCGGACGACAAGATCGTGGACAACATGTGCATGCAGCTCGTCATGCGCCCCGAGGAGTGGGACGTGCTGCTGCTGGAGAACCTCTACGGTGACATCGTCTCCGACCTCTGCGCCGGGCTCGTGGGCGGGCTGGGCGTGGTGCCGGGCGGGAACATCGGGCTGGAGGTGGCGGTCTTCGAGGCCGTGCACGGCAGCGCCCCCGACATCGCCGGCAAGGATCTGGCGAACCCCCTGGCGCTCATCCGCTCCGCCATCATGATGCTCTACCACCTGCACAAGGACGAGGTGGCCGAGCGCGTGCGCCGGGCGCTGCGCGAGGTGATCGTGAATCAGAAGATCCGGACCCGGGACCTGGAGGGCGAGGCCACGACCACCCAGTTCACGGACGCCATCGTGAAAGCCCTGGAGGCGGACACGGGCGGATCGGTTTCCTAGCTCCGCTGCACCCTTAAGGGGAGCCCTGACGACAAGGAGCGTAGGATGGCCGAGCCCATGGTTTCACCCCCCGTCCCCCAGATCCTGGAGAGCGCCTGTCCGCTCGACTGCCCCGACGCCTGCAGCCTGGAGGTGCGGGTGGTCGACGGGCGCGTCGTGAAGGTGGACGGCAACCACCTCAACCCGATCACCCAGGGTTACATCTGCTCCAAGGTGCGGCGGGTGCCGGAGCACCTCTACGGCCCGGACCGCCTGCTGCGGCCCGCCCGGCGGGTCGGCCCCAGGGGAATGGGCCAGTTCGAGGACATCTCCTGGGACCAGGCCCTCGACCTGGCGGCGGCGAAGCTGCGCGAGGCGCGCGACCGGTGGGGGGGCGAGTCGATCCTGCCGTTCTACTACGGCGGCTCGAACGGCATGCTCACCCAGGACGCGGTGGACCTGCGCCTCTTCTCCCGCCTGGGCGCCTCGCGCCTCGCGCGCCACCGTCTGCGCCGCACCCTCGGGGCAGGCGACGACTCTGATGTACGGCAAGATGGCGGGTGTCGCCCTGCACGACTTCCGCTGCGCGCGGCTGATCGTGCTCTGGGGGGTGAATCCGTCGGCGTCCGGCATCCACCTCGTGCCCTATCATCAAACAGGCGCAGGACGCCGGGGCGAGGCTGGTGGTGATCGACCCGCGCCGCACGCCGCTCGCCAAGAAGGCGGATCTTCACCTGGCGCCTCGGCCGGGGAGCGATCTGCCGATCGCGCTCGCCGTCCTCCGCTGGCTGTTTGAAGCTGGTCGGGCGGACCTCGGCTTCCTTGCCGCGCACGCCACCGGCGCCGAGGAGCTGCGGCGCCGGGCGCTCCCCTGGACCTTCGAGCGCGCCGCCGAGGCGTCGGGCGTGCCGGCGGACGACATTGAAACGTTCGCCCGGCTCTACGCCGACTCTTCGCCGGCCGTGGTCCGTACGGGCTGGGGTCTGGAGCGCAACCGCAACGGCGGCTCCGCCATGGCCGCCGCCATCGCCCTGCCGGCGGTGGCGGGGAAGTTCGGCGTCCGCGGCGGCGGCTACACCATGAGCAACTCGGGCGTCTGGGCCGGCGCGTTCGACCGCGACGGCGCCGTCCGCGAGGCGGAGCCCGAGACCCGGATCGTCAACATGAACCGGCTCGGCGAGACCCTGCTCCAGGGCGAGCCGGCCGTGAACGTGCTCTTCGTCTACAACTGCAATCCCCTGGCGACCCTGCCGAACCAGGAGGCGGTCCGCCGGGGGCTCTCGCGCGAGGATCTCTTCACCGTCGTCTTCGACCAAGTGTGGACGGACACGGCCCGCATGGCGGATCTCGTGCTGCCGGCCACCCATTTCCTGGAGCACTCGGACATCATCCGCGGCTATGGCTCCTATGCGCTCTACCGCACCCGGCCGGTCGTCGCGCCCGCCGGCGAGGCGCGGTCCAACGCGGAGGTCTTTTCGGACCTCGTCCGCCGCCTCGGCCTCGCGCGGCCCGGAGATCCGGAGACGGCGGACGAGCTGGCCGACGCTCTGATGCGACCCGCGCAGCGGATGGGGGCCGAGCTCGAACGGGACGGCATCGCGGCACCCGATTGCGGCCCGGAGCCGGTGATGTTCGTCGACGCCTTCCCCCTCACTCCGGACCGGAAGGTTCACCTGGTCCCCGAGGCGCTCGACCGCGAAGCCCCTCACGGCCTCTATGCTTTCCAGCCGGACCCGGGGACCGGGCGCCATCCGCTGGCCCTGATCTCGCCGGCCACGAGCCGCACGATCAGCTCCACCTTCGGCGAGCTCGTGCGCGAGCAGGTCCCCCTGGAGATCCACCCGCGGGACGCCGAAGCGCGGGGGATCGCGTCCGGCGACGTCGTGCGGATCTGGAACGAGCTGGGCGAGGTGCGGGTGGCGGCGCGGCTCAATCCGGACCTGCGGCCGGGCGTGGTCTTTCTTCCCAAGGGGCTCTGGAGCCACAACACCCTCTCGGGCACCACGGCCAACGCCCTCGCACCGGACACGCTGGCCGATCTCGGTGAGGGGGCCTGCTTCAACGACGCCCGCGTGGAGGTGGAAAAGATTCCAGGCTGATGGCCCGCTCCCTCTTCGATGATCAGGAACCGGCGGCGGTTGTCTCCCATGGGGGCTCTCGCGCGGAGACCTCGGTTTCCGCCCCCTCCCCCCTGGCCGAGCGGCTGCGTCCGCGCAATCTCGATGAGGTCGTCGGCCAGGAGAAGGTGGTGGGCGAGGGCGGCTTCCTGCGCCGGGCCATCGCCGCCGACCGGGTGCCGTCGCTCATCTTCTGGGGTCCCCCGGGCACGGGCAAGACGACGCTGGCCCGCATCATCGCCACCCTGACTTCCGCGCACTTCGTTCCCTTCTCGGCCGTCACCTCCGGCATCAAGGAGGTCAAGGAGGTCATGGCCGAGGCCGTACGCCTGCGCAAGGCCCAAGGCCGGCGCACCCTCCTCTTCGTGGACGAGATCCACCGCTTCAACCGCGCCCAGCAGGACGCCTTCCTCCCCTACGTCGAAAGCGGCGACGTGGTGCTCGTGGGGGCGACCACGGAAAACCCCTCCTTCGAGCTCAACGCCGCGCTCCTCTCCCGCTGCCGGGTCATCGTGCTGGAGCCTCTCCAGCCGGCGTCCCTGGTCGAGCTGATGCGGCGGGCCCTGCGGGACGACCTCGAGATGGAAGCCGACGACGAGGCCCTGGAGATGCTGGCGCAGCTCGCCTCGGGGGACGCCCGCCGGTCGCTCAACCTGCTGGAGCTGTCGGCTTCCGACGCCGAAGGCGGGAGGATCGACACCGAGACCGTGCGGCGGGTGGGGCAACGCAAGGTGCTGCTCTACGACAAGTCGGGCGAGGAGCACTTCAACCTCATCTCGGCCCTCCACAAGTCGCTCCGCGAAAGCGACCCCGACGCCGCCCTCTACTGGCTCGCCCGCATGCTGGCCTCCGGGGAGGACCCGCTGTACGTGGCCCGGCGCATGATTCGCTTCGCCAGCGAGGACGTGGGCCTCGCCGATCCCCAGGCTCTTGTCCAGGCGATGACGGCGTGGGACGCCTACCACCGGCTCGGCTCTCCCGAGGGCGAGCTGGGCCTGGCCCAGGCCACCGTCTACCTCGCGCTGGCCCCCAAGAGCGTGGCCCTCTACGACGGCTACAAGCTGGCCCGCCGTACCGTCGAGGAACGGCCCGCCGATCCCGTGCCCATGGCCATCCGCAACGCCCCCACGCGTTTGATGAAGGACGTGGGCTACGGCGCCGGGTACGTCTACGCCCCCCACACCGAAGAGGGCGTCGGCGGCATTGACTGCCTCCCCGAGTCCCTTCAGGGGACCCGGTTCTACGAGCCGAAGGGGGAGGGGTTCGAAGGGAAGCTGAGGGCCCGGCTGGAGTCGTTCCGGACCCTCAGGGAAGAGGTCAAGAAGAAGCGGTCTACTTGAACAATTTCAGGAACACCACGTAGAGCACGAAGCCGTCGTCCGGCCCCGCCACGGGCACGCCCACGTCCAGGTTCACCACCGTCTGCCAGGGGCCGATGAACGTGCCCTGGACGCCCAGGCCGCCCAGCAGCTCGCGGTCGAGGCCGGTGTCCTCGTCGGTCGCCAGGGCGGCGTCGGCGATCCCCTCCAGGCGGAAGGCTTGGCCGATCTCGAAGCCGTAGGAGCCGTGACCGGCCCAGACCTCCGTCGGCCCGCATGCGGTCCGCCCTGGTAGCCGTGGACGCGGGTGCCGCCGAAGAAGCCGAACTGGTACTTGCTGAACCGGTCGAGGTCCGAGCCCGAGGAGTAATCGAATTCGAGCCCCACCTTCTGGAAGGAGGGGAGGTACCAGTTCTTGCTCGCCCGCGCCTCCCAGCGCAGGAAGTCCTGCTTTTCGTCGGAGAAGTCGGGGTTTCCCGGCAGTCCCCAGAAATCCCATTTCGACCGCTGGTTGAAGCTGCCGGCCGCGGCCAGCCGGAAGCCCGAGCGGGCGTAGCTCGCCGACACCTCGAGCGAGTGGGTGAGGTTGTCGCTCGGCAGCACGAAGGCGTCCGCCGTGTCGTCCGCCTCGCCGTAGTTGAGAGACAGGATCTCGTACTCGGCGCTCAGCTTGGCGAAGTTGCCCAGGGGGTGGCCGAGCTTGAGGCCCACCGTGCCGATGCGCTGCTCGACGTCCTCGGTCGTTGACCTCCCGGTTGTCACGGTAGAGCGTGTCCGTGGTGGGCACGGCGAGGACGAAGATGTTGGCCCCGGCGTCGAAACGGCTGCCGAAGAGCCGCGGCTCGGCCACGTTGGCGATCAGCAGGGCGCCGCCGAAGAAGACGTTGAGCTGCTTGCCGGTCCCTTTGAAGTCGAAGCTGAAGTAGTTGATGCCGGCCAGCGGGAGGGGATAGTCGAGCGAGTCGTCGTAGAACACGCCGCCGGCCGCGAACAGCTTGCCGGTGTCGAACCCTTCCTTGACCACCCGCTCGCCCTGTTCGTTCTTGACCAGATAGCGCAGGCCCTTGTCCGTGTCGCGCACCATGGTCGCCTCGGACGCGGCGACATCCTTGCGCGCCTGCTCGAAACCGGGGCTGTTGATCAGGACGTTGGTGAGCCGGGTCTCGCGCTCGACCACCGTGGCGGCGTTGACGACCGAGAGGATCTGCTGGGCCACCAGCCGCAGGGGCAGCACGTAGCTCTCGGCCGACCAGGCCGCCGGGGCGCCGTTGGCGTCGATCGGCGAGTAATAGAGCGTCTCCTCGTTCGACAGCACCTCGCCTTCGAGCCCGATCTGGACGGCGCGGGTGCGCAGGCGGGCGTAGACCTGTTTGTCCACCCAGACGGAGCCCTGGTAGAGCTTGCCGGTGCCGCGCCGGTCCGGCGGGGGCGAAGTCGACCACCCAGGCCTCGCGGCCGTCCAACTCGTCGCTCCCCCGGAGCCGGTAGCGGTACTGTTTCGAGAAGTGGATCTCGAGCGGCAGCGGCGGCGGCCTTCTCCGGCTGGATCAGGGGGATCTCGGGGAGCGTCTTGTTGCGCCACTTGACGCCGTTGACGTAGAGAGTCTGCCACGCCCAGTCGGACCCGGTCTTGGGATCGAAGAAGAACGGCCCTTCGAGAGTGGCCTCGACCGCCTGCGTGCCCGCCGAGGGCTGGAAGCGGAGCGAGGTCGTGTTGAGGGCGCTGTAATGATCGAGCTTGCGAGCCTGGGCGTCCTCGAAGCGCCTGGAGCCGGCGCAGGATCTCCTCGACCGGGATGTCGCGCTGGCCGGAGACGGTCACTTTGTCCTCGACCCCCTGCGAGCTCGGCGGCCGACGGGCGGTCGAGGCCGAGAACGGTGACGCGGCCGGGGACGGGAACCTCCAGCACCATGGCGTCTCCCGTCACCCGGCCCCGGGGCGGCAGGGCTCGTCTGGCCGCCGATGGGGAAGCGCACGGGCCGGCGAAGCTGGGAATCGGAGAACCGCAGGGTCGCCGCCTCGCGCGTTGCGCGGCACGAGGACGATCACCCGCAGGGACAGATCCTCGCCGCGGACGAAGGCCCAGGAGGCTTCCGCGCCCGTGGGCGCCGAGCCGGGGTCGTAGGAGAGGTCGCCCTTGAATTCGCGGGCGAGCAGGGCGAACGGCGCCAGCACGGGAATGAGCCGCGCCGTCTCCAGGCCCGGAGCCCGGAACAGCGTCAGGTCGATTCCCAGCACGGCGTTCCGGGCGGCGAAGGCGATCACCTCGGCGGGATCGGCCTGGGGCTCCGGCAGCGGCAGGGCGTCGAGCACCAGAGGGCGGCCCGGATCGAGCTCCTGCACGGCCGCGATGGCGGCTTCCAGATCCTCCGCGCCGGCGGGCTGGAGAGTCACCGCCTCCAAATAGGCGGCCACGTCCTCGGCATAGAAGGCCTTGAGCCCGGCGGCGTCGGCGGGCAGCGGCCCGGTCGCCACCTGGGCGTCCGTCTGGGCGCCGGTCACCGCCACGGCGGCCCGCTTGAGCAGGAAGGCGTACTCGGTCGGGGAGAAGTTCACCGGCTCTCGGGCCGCCAGACGATCTGGAACCAGGTGCCGGCCGGTGTCTTGGCGGCAATTTGACTCGCAAAAGCGGCCGCGGCGCGCAGCTCGGCCTGAAGGCGGTCGGCGTTCTGGGCCAGCGGCGGCGGGGTCCGGAAGACGAGGGAGACCCAGGGCGTCGCGCCGCTGTCGCAGCACGGCCGCCGGGAGCCCGGAGTCCGCCGGGGTGTCCGTGTCGGACCTCCCAGGCCACGAACAGCGGGCTCCCCGCCTCCAGGCCGCCGGACGCCTTGAGGGTTGCCGCGAGGTCTGCCGGGGTTGCGGGAGTTGCCGGGATCGTGGCGGGTACTGTGGCTGGTTCCGTTCCGGGCTCGGCCGGGGCCGGAGCCGCCGGTATGGGAGCCGAATAGAGCCGAAGGCCGGCACACGGCCGGCACGGAAAGCCCGCGGCTCCCAGGGGGAGCGTCAGGCAGAGCATGGCTAGGCTGAGCAGAAGCGATTTTGCGGGACGCATGGCAGCAAGCATAACAGCCGGTCCCCCGAGGGAATTCTCGCTTGATTCTTGGTACAATCCGAGATCCCTCCTATGGAATTCTCCGGCAGACTGTCCGCCTTTCCCCTGGGTGACCTCCTGCAATGGGCGAAGAACGACCGCTGCACGGGCGCTCTCGTCATCCGCCGGAGTGAGCGCGAGAAGCGCATCTACTTCCAGGCCGGGGACGTCGTCGGGTGCCTTTCGAACGACCCCGCGGAGTTCTACGGCCAGCATCTCGTCGTCAACGGCTATCTCACCGACGACCAGCTCTTCCAGGCCCTGAGCCACTGCACCACCCAGAACGTCCGGCTGGGAGTGGCCTTGAGGGAGCTGGGGATGCTTGAGCCCGAGGTGATCCAGCAGACTCTGCGCACCCAGATCGAGGACGCGATCTGCGATCTCTTCCTCTGGACGCGTGGGATCTTCTACTTCCAGGCGGAGCTGCCCCAGGATGAGGAGATCCTGCCGGAGCCCATCAACGTCCTGGGGATCGCCATGGAGGGGGCCCGCTGGCTCGACGAGGTGGCCCGCATGCGGCGGGTGCTCGTCCACGACGACGTCGTGCTCCGCCGGGGCGACCGCTGGCCGGGCACCGGCCTGAGCCCCGTCGAACGGCGCCTGGCGGACATGGTGGACGGCCGGAAGACCGTGGGCGAGATCTACAAGAAGGTCCGAGGCTCCTACTTCCGCTTCCTCGAAGGAGCCTTCCGCCTCTGCGTCGCCATGGTGCTGGACATCGAGGAGGTCCGCGAGGCGGTCCCCCACGGCACCCAGGAGATGAGCGTCTACGACCTGCTCCTGGAGCAGGCCACGGACGAGCAGGTGCTGGTGTCCCGCCGCCACATGGCCGTGCCGCTCGACTTCCTGGAACGCTGCTATCCCGTGTGGGTGGAGGAGCCGACGGAGGACGAAAAGACGCGCATGCCGGCCCGCGTCCGCGATTTCTACGCCCGCTTCGACGGCCAGACCTCGCTGGGGGCGGCCTTCTCCGGCGACCCCCGTGCCCGTGGCAAGGAGATGGACCTCCTCCTGCTCCAGCTCCAGAAAGGGCGCCTGGCCCTGCTGCCCGCCTCCATAGAAAGCCTGGAAGCCGCCGCGGAGAAGCGCGGCCAACCCGCCCCCCAGCGGTGGTGGCGGCGGGTGTTCCGGGCGGCTTCCTAGGACATCTCGTTCGGCAGGCCTATTCCGCGGCCGCTACGGGCTCTCGGATGGCCGCGCTCATGGGAGGCAGGCCCAGCTTCTCGCGGATCTTGACCTCGATCTCCTCGGCCAGGTCCGGGTTCTCGCGCAGGAACGCCTTGGCGTTCTCGCGCCCCTGGCCCAGGCGCAGGTCGCCGTAGGAGTACCAGGCACCGCTCTTGACCACCAGCTTGTGGTCCACCCCGAGGTCGACGAGCTCGCCGGTCTTCGAGATCCCCTCGCCGTAGTCGATGTCGAACTCCGCCTGCCGGAACGGCGCGGCCACCTTGTTCTTCACCACCTTCACCTTGGCCCGCGAGCCGGTCACCACCTCGCCGTCCTTGAGGGAGGCGATGCGGCGGATGTCGATGCGCACCGAGGCGTAGAACTTCAAGGCCCGGCCGCCGGTCGTCGTCTCGGGGTTGCCGAACATGACGCCGATCTTCTCGCGGATCTGGTTGATGAAGACGAGGCTGGTCCTGGACTTGGAGACGATGGCCGTCAGCTTGCGCAGGGCCTGGGACATCAGGCGCGCCTGAAGGCCCACGTGCGAGTCGCCCATTTCTCCTTCGAGCTCGGCCTTGGGCACCAGGGCGGCGACCGAGTCGATCACCACCACGTCCACGGAGTTGCTGCGCACGAGCATCTCGGCGATCTCCAGGGCCTGCTCGCCGTTGTCCGGCTGGGAGACCAGGAGGTTGTCGATGTCCACGCCCAGCTTCTTGGCATACTCGGCGTCCAGGGCGTGCTCGGCGTCGATGAAGGCCGCGATGCCGCCTCGCTTCTGCGACTGGCCGATGACCGAGAGCGCCAGGGTCGTCTTGCCGGAAGACTCCGGGCCGTAAACTTCCACCACGCGACCACGGGGGAAGCCGCCGATGCCGATCGCGTGGTCCACGGAGATCGAGCCCGTGGAGATCGCCTCCAGCGCCAGCACCTCGCGCTGGCCGAGGCGCATGATGGCCCCCTTGCCGAACTGCTTTTCGATCTGTGCGAGCGTGCCGTCAACGGCCTTCAAACGGTCCAGTTTCGCGTCTGCCATGAAATTTTTCGCTCCTTTGAGCTTCGAGGCCACTTATTCTAGCCGGTATTTTCCAAGCCGGGGCGCCGATCCGCAGCTCCATCTTAGAAGACGGTAATGCGGCGGTCAAATCGGCCGGAAATCTGGCCCGGCTTCCGCGCGTTCTGTGAGGATGGCGGCGAACGCAGAGATCTTTCTCTATAATCTCCTTCGTAATAATCTCTTCTGTAATCTCCGCCAGGTATTCTCTTCAGCCGATTGACGCAGACAGCCAGCTCAACCGAACGCCCGTCCAACTCCGTATACAGGCCACGATGGAATCCATCGCCGTCGAAACCGTCGAAACCAGCGACGCTCTCCACGCCGCCGAGCCGATCCGTCTGCTCGAGGAGAACGTCGCCCGCGTCATCCGCGGCAAGCGCGAGGTGATCCGCCTCGCCACGGTCTGCCTCCTCGCCCGCGGCCACGTCCTCCTCGAGGACGTGCCGGGCGTGGGCAAGACCACCCTGGCCCAGGCCCTCGCCCGCTCCTGGGGCTGTCGTTCCAGCGCATCCAGTTCACCAGCGACCTGCTGCCCTCGGACATCATCGGCGTCTCGATCTTCAACCAGAAGAATCAGGCGTTCGAGTTCGTGCCCGGCCCGCTGTTCGCCAACATCGTGCTGGCCGACGAGATCAACCGCGCGACGCCCAAGACCCAGTCCGCCCTGCTCGAAGCCATGAGCGAGCGCAAGGTCTCGGTGGAGCGCAAGCGGTACTCGATTCCCGAGCCGTTCGTGGTGCTGGCGACCCAGAACCCGCTGGAGCATCACGGCACCTTCCCGCTCCCCGAGTCGCAGCTCGACCGCTTCCTGATGGCGCTGTCGCTCGGCTATCCGCCGCGGGCCGACGAGCGGGAGTTGCTCCTCTCGGGCGGCGTCGAGGACCTGCTGGAGGGGCTGCAGCCGGTCCTCTCCCGCGAAGGGCTCCTGGAGCCTCCAGGCCCGGGCGGCCCGGGTGCGCGTGGCCGACAAGCTCGCGGACTACATGCTTTCGCTCGCCGAAGCCACCCGCCATGGCGGCGATTTCCTCCTCGGCGTCTCGACCCGCGGGGCTCCAGTCGCTGTTCCGGGCCAGCCAGGCGCTCGCGCTGTGCGAGGGGCGGGGCTTTGCCATTCCGGACGACGTGCAGCGGCTGGCTGCTCCCGGTGCTCGCCCACCGCATCGTCCTCAAGCGCGGCGCGGCCGACCTGGAGCAGTCGAGGAAGGCGATCGAGAGGGTGGTCGCGGCGACGCCGGTTCCTCTGTAAGCCCCGTGAGCCTGGGACCCCCCCTGTGAAGCCCGGCTTCTTCGCCCGCCGCGCCGTCCCCGAGGGGATCCGCATCACCACGGTGGGGCTTTGGTACGTCCTCTTCACCGTGCTCGTGGCCATCGCGGCCACCAACACGGGCAACAACGCCCTCTACATGGTGCTGGCCTTGATGTTCTCGGTGCTGATCCTCTCCGGGCGTCGCCTCGCGGGAGAACGTGCGGGGCCTGGAAGTCGCGCTCGAGCCGCCGGGCGAGGTGTTCGCCAACCGGCCGTTCGCCGTGGGCTTCACGTTGAAGAGCCGGGCTCTGATCTTTCCGCGCTGGTTCCTGCTCTTCACGCTCTCCCGCTCGGCGCAGCCGCTGCTCATTCCCTACCTGCCGCGGCGGGGCAGGAGCGCCGGCACAGATCGAGATGATGGTCGGCTCCCGCGGCTTCCACCGCTTCCCCTTCGTCCACGTTTCGAGCCTCTTCCCCTTCGGCTTCTTCCGCAAGGGCGTGCGCTACCGGGTGGGCTTCGAGGTGATGGTCTTTCCCGAGCTTTTTCCGGCCGCGGGAGCCAGCCGCGTGGAGGAATCGGACCACGTGGGGGATGAGGCCAGCCGCCGGAGCGGCTCGGGGCACGACCTCCATGCCCTGCGCCTGTTCCGCCGGGGAGACGACCCGCGCGGCATCCACTGGAAACAGACGGCGCGCACGGGCGAGATCATCTTCACCGAGCGGGGCCTTGGAGCGCAGCCGGCGCCTCTCGATCGTCTTCGACAACGCCGTGGGCGAGCTCAAGGATCCGGCCGGGCAGAGCCGGTTCGAGAGGTTGGTCAGCGAAGCGGCCACCGTGGCCGTGGACCACCTCGCGCGCGGCTTCGAGGTCGAGCTGGTGACGCGCGACCAGACCCTCGGTTTCTCCAGCGGCGCCCGCCAGCGGCTGGCCGTGCTCGAAGCCCTGGCCCTGATCCAGCCCCGGGCGCGCGGCGGTGAGCCCCTCGGCCTCGAACGATCCGCGGGCTGCCCCAGCTCCGGGTCCACATGGACTCCGACGCCCTGGCGAGGCTCGCGGGATGAGCTTCGCGCGGCAAAAGCGCCTGCTCCTCGGCTGGCTGGCCTTGCTGGCGCCGGTCCCGCTGCCGTTCAACGAGGTTCTCACGTGGCCGGCCGTCGCCCTCTATCTCGCCGGGGTCGTCTACTTCCTCCGGCGGTCGAGCGCCGACTCCCCCAGGTGGCTGCCGGTCTGGGGGATGAACGTCCTGGGGCTCGCCTACCTGCCGCTCTTCTTCCTCGACCTCGCGGCCTCGCGGGGGCTGCGTGCGGCCGGTCCTCCACCTGTGCCTCTTCGCCGTGCTGGTGAAGCTCTTCGCCATCGTCCGCGAGCGCGACAAGTGGCAGGCGTCCATCGGCATCTTCTTCCTCTTCCTGGCGGCCATGGGCACCAGCGTCCACCCTACCATCGTGCTCTACCTGGTGGCCTTCCTGGCGCTGGCGCTGGTGCTCCTCACCCGCTTCGCCTTCCTCCACGTGCTGGCCGGCTTCGGCCGTGAAGACCCCACGCTCGCCCGCATCCCCCTGACCGGCTTCCTGGTCCTCATGACGGCGGCCGTCCTGGCGCTCGCCGTGCCACTCTTCCTGCTCCTCCCCCGGGTGCGCGCCCCCTTCATCGTGGGGCGCGGCAACAGTGGCTTGACGATCGAGGCGGCGGGGTTCTCCGACCAGGTGACGCTCGACTCCATCGGGCGCATCCGCGGCAGCCGCCAGGTCGCCATGCGTGTGCTGGAGGAGGGGGCCGCCAACCCGGACCGCGAGATGCGCTTCAAGGCCGCGAGCTACGACCTCTACCAGCAGGGCACCTGGCGGCGTTCGCCCACGCGCGGCAGCGTGCCCAGAATTCAGGGCTTCCGCTTCAAGCTCGCCGGCTTTCGGCCCTCCCACTGGGCCACCATCTGGCTCCAGCCGATCCGGAGCTCCAGCCTGCCGTTGCCGGTCGAGACCGCCCAGGTGGAGCCGCGGGCCCGCTCGCTGCAGATCGACGAAGGCGGCGCCGTCTCGCTCCCCATCACGCCGCTCGAAGTGGTCGAATACCGGGTCGGGCTCGCCCGCCGCTCGGCCGTCCTCACCGGCTCGCCCCCCAAGGGTCCGGCGGACCCCACGCTCGACCTGCGCGGGGTGACGCCGCGCATCGCGGAGCTCGCGGCCGAGGTGATGGGGTCGGGCCCGGCCGGCGAACGCGCCCGGCGCCTGGAGAGCCACCTCACGGAGGAGTACACCTACACCCTCAACTTCGTGGGCCGGTCCGCCGACAACCCCATCGAGGACTTCCTCTTCCGCTACAAGAGCGGGCAGTGCGAGTACTTCGCCTCGGCCATGGTGCTGATGCTGCGCTCCCAGGGCGTCCCGGCCCGGCTGGTGACCGGCTTCCTCGGCGGCGAGTACAACCCGTTCGAGGGGTACTACATCGTGCGGGAGAACAACGCCCACGCCTGGGTGGAAGCCTACCTGCCGGGCGAGGGGTGGCGGATCTTCGATCCCACGCCGCCCGCCGGCCGGCCGGGCGAGGCCTCCGAGGGCGGCCTCCTGCTGGCGCAGCAGGCCTGGGACTTCGTGCTGTTCCGCTGGGACCGGTACGTCCTCACCTTCGGCCTCTACGACCAGGTCCGCATCTTCAGCAGCCTGCGCGAGATGTGGACCGATTTCTGGTCCCTCTTCAAGCGCGAAGAGAAGGAAGAGACGCCGGCCTCCCCGTCCGTTCTCGACTCGTTCGGCGCTCCCGAGACTCCGGGGGGAGAGGACCGGCGCTGGTTCCCCGCCCGCCCCCTGCCCGTGGCGCTCGGCCTGCTCCTGACCGCTCTTGCCGCGTGGCTCCTCTACCGCCGCCTCCGGCCGCCGCTCACCGCGACCGCGGCCTACCGCCGCCTGCGCCGCCGCCTCGGCTCGGCCCTTCCGGCTTCCGTGCCGCCGCTCACCATGCGGCGCGTGGCCGAGAGCCGCTTTCCTGCCGCCGCCGCGCCCGCGGCCCGCGTCATCGACTTCTACCTCCGCGAGAGCTTCGGCGGCCAGCCGCTCGAAGACGAGGAGGTCGAGGCCCTGAAGTCGGCGCTCGAAGAGGCGGAAAAGCAGATGCGCCGGGCGAGCTAGCGCAGTGCTCAAGCGGGCCGGGCAAGTCCGGCGAAGAAGCCCAAGCCTTCCGGCGATCTCTCGCCATATAATTTCGCCTACCGTCTATATGCCCGGCCCTCCTGGCGGCCTCGGCGGGAGGGCCCGCCATATAGCCGGGTCAACTCTCTATATAGAAAGTCCTGCTCGCGACCTCTCCAGCCCACCTCTCTATATAAACGGCTCGGCTTGCTATATAGAAGGACTCTCCGGAAGTCGTCCGAGCTGACCAAATTGGGAGAGAAGACGGTAAGCTTATATAGAAAGTTAAGCCCAATATATAAAGAGCACCCCCGGAGATCCTTCCGGGTCCTCCGGAGCTATGGCTTGGCGGGCTCGGGTTACGGCTTCTTCTTCGCGTACTGCCCGTCGAAGGCGATCTCCCACGTCTTGCCGCCGTCGCTCGACGTCTCCCAGAGCTGGCGGACGTGGTCGTCGTCGACCTTGGTCCAGGTGATCCGGTTCGTCGACTTGTTCCCCTTCTCGTCCACCGTGTCGCCGGAGAGGACCATCTTGCCGTCCTTGAGGCCGCCGTTCAGGTTCAGCAGCGAGCCGGCGTTGTCCACCCAGGTCTGGTGCCAGGTCTTGGTCGAGGCGTCATAGATGTTGAAGCTGTGGCCGTTGATGTTCCCCGTGCCTTTCCAGCTCTCCTGAAGCACGCAGCCGTCCAGGATGCTCTGGATGTTGTTGGTGCCGGCCACCTTGCCGTTGGGGAGCTTGACGTCCCAGTCGCCGAGCCAGAAGTCGAACTGGCGGAACTCGGGGGCGGAGCAGGCGGGCGGCGCCGGGGGCGCGGGCGGGGGAGTCGGCGCAGCCTGCGCGGACGGCGGAGGAGCGGGCTCCTGCGCACCCAGGGGAGCCAGGCACGCCAGGATCATGGCGGCGGTGAGACCGGACAGACGGGACTTTCGCATCGGATTCCTCCAGAGTGGTTCCATCAAAGGGTCAATAGGGCTCAATTCAGGCCGGACGGCAGCCGTGGAGAGGAGAGCAGCCTGGAGAACTCCTCCCAGCGCTTCTCGGGCTGGCCGGCGGTGCCGCCCCGGCTCTCGATATAGCGGCGGACGAGATCCTGGCCGAGGTTGTAGTTGATGACGTAGCTCCGGTACTGGTCCATGAACCGCACGCGCTGGGCTGCCCGGTCGGGAGCCATCAGGGCGTAGCGCACGAGCCAGGCCTCCGCGTCCTGGCGCGGGATCTCGCCGTTGAGATAGCGGCGTGCCGCTTCGTTGCCGGCGTACGAGAGCCCCTGGAGGAGCTTCTGCACCTCGGCGTAACGGTCGGCCTTGGCGGGGTCGAGCCCGGCCAGCGGATAGAGCGCGTCGCGCTCGAAAGCCGTCCGCTCCGCGCCGGGGAAGGCGACCTCGATGCCGAAGTTCGCCGTCCCCTCCGCGATGAGCGACTGCGGCGAGAACAGCGGATAGACCGTGAATTCGATCCACCCCCGGTCCTTGACCAGGTGCTTTTCCAGCAGCATGTTGTAGACGTGGTGCCCCGGATACCCCTCGTGGCAGGCGAGGTCGATGGCGCGGTCGATGAAGATCGGCAGGTCCGTGTTCACCTGGATCAGGCTGCGGAAGCCGCCCTGGTACCAGTTGTAGCCGCTCCACGACTTGCCCGTCACGTACTCCACGGTGAAGCTCTCGCCGGCGGGCAGCTCCACGTGCTCGGCCGTGCGCCGCCGGCACTCCGCGATGGCCGCCGTGAAGACCGCGTCGAGCCGGTCCTTGGGGATGACGAAGCCCTGCCGGAACGTCTCGATCCGCTCGGCGAGGGGCCGCCTCGCCCGGCACCGCGGTCTCCAGCCGGTCCAGGATGGCCTGGAAGTGCGCCGCGTCCTGCGTGGGCGCCACGGAGTCGTACAGGGCCTTCGACTCCTCGTCGAAAGAGAGCTTCTTGCCCGCGAGCATGTCGATCCTGGAGATCATGGCTTCAAGCTGCCGTCTCAGATACTGGTGCCGCAGCCGCCTCGATTTCGCTCCCGCCGGGCCGGACGCCGCCGAATTTCGAGATCAGGCCCACGGCCTCCGAGCGGATCTCCGGCAGCGGCCGCTTCGCGGACTCGGCCTGCGGTCCGCCACTCGGCGGGGCCATAGAAGGCGTCCACATAGTCGCCGTCATGCTGTCCGACGGCGAGCACCAGCTTCACGTAGGCTTCGGCGATTGCGTTCATCGCGGCGGGTCCCTCGCTGGCCGGAGCGACCGCCTGATGAGCGGTGCAGCCGGCGAGCAGGAGCAGGATCATCAGCAGGAGAGAAGAGCGTTTCATGTCGGGCCGGGAGCTTAGCATGGGTGCCGATCCGGGCATTCCGTGTAGAGACGTTCCCATACCGTCCACGATATCCATTCGGACACCACGGGGACGGCGGGACGTCTCTTCGAAGGGTAGGCCCTGCCGGTCTACCTCGACGGTCTGAACGCCGTAAACGGTTTTTGATTCCGGGAAAGGACCGGAACGGACGGGGTGCCCTGCGGCCGTTCCCGACCAGGATTGGGCGGTTTTGCCCTGCCGAGACGTCCCGCCGTCCCCGTGGTATCTGGATGGATATCGTGGACGGTATGGGAACATCTCTACGGGGTCCTCAGAATTTGTACGTCCCCTCACCTGGCAAGGGCGGGGCCTGTCCGCCTTTCTAGGCAGGTATAGACTGTCTCGGACAAGGGAGGATCGATGCAAATCGGCATGATCGGACTCGGCCGCATGGGGGGCAACATGGTACGCCGCCTGCTCCAGGGTGGCCACGAGTGCGTCGTCTACGACCTGAACCCGGCCGCCGTGGCGGACCTCGTGGCCGAGGGTGGCGCGGGATCGGGCACGCTCGACGAATTCGTCTCGCGGCTCCAGACCCCGCGCACGGCGTGGGTGATGGTGCCCGCGGGCGCGCCCACCGAGGACATGGTGCGCGGCCCTGGGCGAGAAGACTCGGAGACGGGCGACGTCATCATCGACGGCGGCAACTCCTACTTCAAGGACGACGTGCGCCGCGCCCGCGAGCTGGCGCGAGAAGGGGATCATCTACGTCGACGTCGGCACGAGCGGCGGCGTCTGGGGGCTCGAGCGCGGCTACTGCCTGATGATCGGCGGCGAGCACGAAGCCGTCGAGCGGCTCGATCCGATCTGGAAGACGCTCGCGCCCGGGCGCGGCGACATCGCCGCCGACGCCGGGCCGCGAAGGCCGGCAGAGCACGGCGGAGGAGGGCTATCTCCACTGCGGCCCCGCGGGCGCCGGGCACTTCGTGAAGATGATCCACAACGGCATCGAGTACGGCCTCATGCAGGCCTACGCCGAAGGGCTTCGACATCCTGCGCAACGCGAACTCCGAGGCGCTGCCCGCGGAGCACCGCTTCGATCTCGACCTCGCGGACATCGCCGAGGTCTGGCGGCGCGGCAGCGTCGTCACCTCCTGGCTGCTCGACCTCACGGCGAGCGCGCTGGCCGAAAGCCCCGATCTCGCCGAATTACACCGGCTTCGTGCAGGACTCGGGCGAAGGGCGCTGGACGGTCGAGGCCGCGATCGAAGAAGCCGTGCCCGCGGACGTGCTGGCCGCTTCGCTCTTCGACCGCTTCCGCTCGCGCCAGGAGCACACGTTCGCCGACAAGATGCTCTCGGCGATGCGCCACAAGTTCGGCGGCCACGTCGAGCCGCGAAAGAAGCCATGAGCGCTCATTCCGGAGACCGAAAGCGCCGACACCGCGCCGCCGCAGCCCGCGCCGCCGTGCGTGATGGTGATCTTCGGCGCCGCCGGCGACCTCACCAAGCGCAAGCTCATCCCGGCGCTCTACAACCTGGTCGCGCAACGACCTGCTGCCGAACGAGTTCGCCGTCGTCGGCGTCGGGCGCACGCCGCTGACGCGACGAAGAGTTCCGCGAGCAGATGGGCGACGAGCTGCGCGAGTTCGCCACCGTGGACGTGGACGGAGGCGCGGGCGGACTGGCTCGACCTGCCAGCTCCGCTACGTGGCGGCGAGATCCCGGCGACGCCGAAGACCTTCGAGCGCCTGGCGCGAGACGCTCGCGCAGCTCGACGCGCGAGTCGGGCACGGGCGGCAACTATCTCTTCTATCTCGCCGTGCCGCCGAGCCTCTTCGACGACTGCATCGAGCAACCTCGGCGAAGTCGGGGCTCGCGAAGGAAGAGGAAGGGACGCTGGCGGCGCGTGATCATCGAGAAGCCGTTCGGCCACGACCTCGAATCGGCGCGCGCGCTCAACCGGCAGATCCGCGAGGTGCTCGACGGAGCGGCAGATCTACCGCATCGATCACTACCTCGGCAAGGAGACGGTGCAGAACATCCTGGTCTTCCGCTTCGCCAACGGCATCTTCGAGCCGATCTGGAACCGCCGCTACGTCGATCACGTGCAGATCACGGTCGCCGAGACGGTCGGCGTCGAAGGGCGCGGCGGCTACTACGAAGAGGCCGGCGCGCTGCGCGACATGGTGCAGAACCACATGTTCCAGCTCCTCGCGCTTCACGGCGATGGAGCCGCCGATCTCGTTCGCGCCGACGCCGTGCGCGACGAGCGGGTGAAGGTGCTCTGCGGCGATCCGGCCGCTTTCGCACGAGGACGTGCTGCGCCACACGGTGCGCGGCCAGTACGGCGAGGGATCGATCGACGAGGCAGACCGTGCCCGCGCTACCGCGCGGAAGACCGACGTGGCGCCGGACTCGTCGACCGAGACCTTCGTCGCGCTCGAGCTGTTCGTCGACAACTGGCGCTGGGCCGACGTGCCGTTCTATCTGCGCACCGGCAAGCGCCTGCCGCAAGCGGGTCACCGAGATCGCGATCCAGTTCAAGCGCGCGCCGTTCCTGCTCTTCCGCGACACGCCGGTCGAGCGGCTGAACGCCAACGTGCTGGTGCTCCACATCCAGCCGGACGAGGGGATCTCGCTGCACTTCGAAGGCAAGGTGCCCGGCCCGGTCGTGCGTCTCGGCACGGTGAAGATGGATTTCGAGTACGACGACTACTTCGGCGCGCACGCCCAGCACCGGCTACGAGACGCTTGCTCTACGACTGCATGATGGGCGACTCGACGCTCTTCCACCGCAGCGACATGGTCGAGGCGGGCTGGAGCGTGGTGACGCCGATCCTCGACGTCTGGAAGGCGCTCACGCCGCGCAACTTCCCCAACTACGCGGCGGGCACGTGGGGACCGAAGGAAGCGGACGAGCTGATCCAGAGGGACGGCCGGAAATGGCGGAACTTGATCGATCTTCGAGGACTCCGGACGCAGCCGCGCTCGCGGACGCCGCGGCGCAGGTGCTCCTGAAAGCCGCGCTGCAGGCCGCTTCCGAGCGCGGGGCGTCTTCACCTGCGCGCTCTCCGGCGGCTCGACGCCGCGCGGCCTGTATCACGCTCTGGCGAGCGATCCATTCCGCGAGCGCATGCCGTGGGAAGCGGTCCATTTCTTCTGGGGCGACGAGCGCCACGTGCCTCCCGATCACCCGGAGAGCAACTACCGCATGGCGCGCGAGAGCCATGCTCGACGCGGTTCCGCTGCCGCCGGAGAACGTTCACCGCATCCGCGCGCGAAGAGCCGGACGCGGAGCGCGCCGCCGTGGAGTACGAGGCGGAGATCCGCTCCTTCTTCAAGATTCATCCAGGGAATTGGCCGCGATTCGATCTCATTCTGCTCGGGCCTCGGCGCAGGACGCCCACACGGCTTCGCTCTTTCCCGGCAGCGCGGCCGTTCACGAGCGCGAGCGTCTCGTCGTGGCGGTGACCGCGCCAGGGGCCGCGGCGCAACAGGCGTTTCGGATCACGCTTGACGCCGCCGGTGCTCAATCACGCGGCGCGCGTGGTGTTCCTCGTCAGCGGCGAAGACAAGGCCGAAGCGCTTCACGCGGTGATTGAGGGGGTTGAGGGCGTCGAGGGCGTCGAGGGCGTCGAGGGAGAACGCGATCCGGACCGCTATCCGGCACAGATCGTTGAAGGGAATCCAATGTGGATGGTGGATCGAGCGGCGGCTCGGTTGCTAGCCCGCCGTTGATTCTTGGAGCCGGCACGACGTTGACGCCGCGGGGCGGAGGCGATGACGCCGTGCTGGGCGACGCTGGCGAGAGAAGCAAAAGAAGCCGACAAAACCGAGTGCCCCTGAAAGAACCCAGAACGCCGCCTCGAGCCTCTCTTTTTGAAAACCGCCTTACTTGGCCTTCTTTGCGGGCTTGGCCGCGGGTTTTTTTGCGGCGGTCTTCTTGGCCGCCGCCGCCGGCTTGGCCGCGCTGACTTTCTTGGCCGCCAGGGTCTTTTTCGCGGGAGCCTTTTTCGCTGCCGTCACGGTCTTCGAAGCCGCCTTTTTCGGAGCCGCCTTGGCAGCGGTTTTCTTCGCGGCGGCGGTCTTCTTGGCGGCGGTCTTTTTCGCGGCGGCCGGCTTTGCAGCGGCCTTGGCAGCGGGTTTCGCAGCCGGTTTCGCGGGGGCTTTTGCAACTGCCTTGGCGGCCGGTTTCGCGGCGGCAGCTTTCTTCGGAGCCGCCTTGGCGGCGGGCTTCTTGGCCGCAGCCTTCTTCGCGGGTTTCGCGTCAGCCATTTGAAATCTCCTTTCGAATGCGCCCGTGATTCGGGCTGTGATGCGTTTAGGTTACGCCCACTACATCTTGGGCGTCAAGCGTTTTTACGCCTCTACCTCTTGTGGCTCGTGCAGCGCGGTCTATGGGATTCCGAAAGGAAGGGCGCGGGGCTTGCCGCGCGCCCGGGCACGGTGCTCAGAAAACGCAGGTGAAATAAGGGTTTGAGAGAGGCGAAGAGGTGCGGCGAGGCGCGATGGCTCGCGCCTCTTTTCAGGTGAGAGTCAGTGCGCGTTGAGGCGCAGCGCGTAGCGGAGCGTCATCCAGAGGATCTTGAAATCGAGCGTGAGCGACCAGTTCTGGATGTAGTAGAGGTCGTACTGGATGCGCTTCTTGATCGACGTGTTGCCGCGCCAGCCGTGGACCTGCGCCCAGCCGGTGATGCCCGACTTCACGCGGTGGCGCAGCATGTAGCGCGGGATCTTGTGCTTGAACTCGCGCACGAACGTCGGCCGCTCGGGGCGCGGGCCGATGATCGACATGTCGCCCGTGATGCACGTTCCAGATCTGCGGCAGCTCGTCGAGCGACCAGTGGCGCAGGAAGGCGCCGACGCGGGTGCGGCGCGGGTCGTCCTTGATCGCCCACACCGGGCCGCTCGTGGCCTCGGCGTTGACGCGCATGGAGCGGAACTTCAAGATCATGAACGAGCGGCCGTCGAGCCCCATGCGCTCCTGGCGGTAGAAGATCGGACCGCGGTCTTCGAGCCAGATGGCGAGCGCGACGAGCGGCAGGACATGGGGAGCAGCGACGATCAGCGCGGCCACCGCGACCGCGAGGTCCATGGCGCGCTTCATCATGCTGTTCCAGCCCTGGAGCGGCATCTGCGAGAGGTTGATGACCGGCGTGCCGTCGACGTCCTCGAGCGTGGCTTTCAAGGTCGCGTACTGGAGCACGTCGGGGACCAGCTTGATCTCGACGCACTCGCGGGCCATGAGCTCGAGGAGCTGCAGGATCTTCTTGTGCGCTTCGAGCGGCAGGGTGATGTAGACCTGATCGATTCTCTGCGCCTCCAGCACCTCTTCGGCCTGCCGCGTGCGTGCCGAGCACGGGCACGCCGCAGACCAGCGTTCCGGCCTTGCCGGGATCGTCGTCGAGGAAGCCCACGACCTCGAAGCCCATCTCGCGGTGGGCGAGGATCTTGGTGGTGATCTCGCGCCCCAGGAGCGCCCGCGCCGACCACCAGGATGCGCTGGAGGTTGTGGCCGGAGAGCCGGACGCGCCGCAGCCCCGAGCGCACCACCATGCGGGTGGCGGCCACGAACACCAGGTCGACGAACGCGAAGAGGCCCAGGAAGGCGCGGCTGTAGGTGAAGTACTCGGTGCTGCCGGGCGCCGCGGGCGGCCGGTACCAGGCGATGACCACGGAGAGGAGCACGGTGGCGAGCAGCACGGCGAGGACGATGGTGAGCACCTCGTCCACCCGGCTCCTCCCCCGGCGGCTCTGGTAGAGGCCGTGGAAGTAGAACACCAGGGGCCACAAGGCGAGCACGAACGGCACGAGGCGAAGGTAGGGCCCGAAGTCCGGCACGTTCTTCGTGACCGGGATGACCTCTACCTCGAAGCGCAGGAGCCAGGCGGCCAGGAAGGCGGCCAGCGTCGCCGCGAGATCGGTGAGCAGGTATAGACCAGCCGTCTTTCGGTGACGTTCTTGGATCAAAGGAAAGGTTCCCTCAACTCGGTAACCGATGGGACAACAGAGTACGGACGCGATGGGTGAAGCTTACGACGGAAAACGATTCCGCTCGCGTACGCAGGTCCAAAGGATTGAATCCGATCCGGCGTGCTTTGTCAATCGCCTCGGCCAGGGCGGTGGGTCCCTCCCAGTCCGGGTAGAGCACGCCGTGCAGGCCGTCCTCCACCACGTCGAGGATGCCGCCGCGGGCCACCGCCACCACCGGCGTGCCGCAGGCCAGGGCCTCGACGGAGGCGATGCCGAAGTCCTCCACCCCCGGCTGGAGGAAGAGGAGGGCGCCGCGGTAGAGGTCGCGCAGGCGCTCGCCGTCCACCTTGCCCAGGAAGCGCACGCGCGGGCCGGCCATGGCCGCCAGGCGCGGGCGCTCCGGCCCCTCGCCCACGATGCGCAGCTCCAGGCCCAGCTTCTCGCAGGCGGCCATGGCCTCCTCGACTTTCTTGTAGGGCGCGAGAGCCGAGACCATCAGGCAGTACTCCTCTTTCTTCCGGGACTCCTGCTTCTGGACCTTGGGGCCCGGGGTGAAGAAGTCCACGTCCACGGGCGGGTGGACCACCTCGGCCGGCCGGCCGTAGTAGGTCTGGATGCGCCGCGCGACGAAACGCGAATTGGCTACGAAGAGGTGTACGCGGGCCGCGGACGAAACGTCCCAGGCCCGAAGGCCCGTGAGCGCCAACGACCGCAGGCGGGCGCGAATTCCCTTGCGGTTGGGAAAGTAGGCGTGCTCCTGGTCCCAGGCGTAGCGCATGGGCGTGTGGCAGTAGCAGAGGTGGAAGGCGTCCGGCGGCGGAATGACCCCCTTGGCCACGCAGTGGCTGGAGCTGACGATCACGTCGAAGCCCGAGAGGTCGAGCTCCTCGATGGCCACCGGGAAGAGCGGCAGGTAGCTCCGGTAGCGATTGCGGATGCCGGGCACGCCCTGGAGGAAGCTGGTGCGGATGGGGTGCGACTCGATCTGCGGGCTCACGCTGCCGGGGAAATGGAACAGCGTGTAGAGCGGAGCTTCGGGGAAGAGCCCGCCCAGCGCCTCGATCACCTTTTCGCCGCCGCGCATGCCGGTCAGCCAGTCGTGCACCAGGGCCACGCGGGGCTTGGGAGGGCCGGGCGGGGCGGGGAGGGGAGGCGCGGGGATCACGGCTTGTCCCCCCGGATCACGGACAGGTAGATGTCGAGCGTCTTGCGCGCCGTTTCGTCCCAGCGGAAGTCCTCGGCCCGGCGCAATCCGCGTTCGGCGAAGGCGGCCCGGCGTTCCGGGCTCCCCATGAAGTGGGCGATGGCCTTGGCCATGCCGTCCAGGTCCAGCGGGTCCACCAGCAGGGCGAACCCCTCCGCGATCTCCTTCAAGGCCGAGGTGTTCGAGGTGATCACCGCCACCCCGGAGGCCATGGCCTCGATCACCGGCAGGCCGAAGCCCTCGTAGAGCGTGGGGTAGAGGAACAGCGTGGCCCCCTGGTAGATCGCCGGCAGCGCCTCGGGCGCCACGTGCCCCAGGAGGCGCACCTTGTCGCCGATCCCCAGGTACTCGGCGCGCTGGCGGATCTTGAACTCCGACCCCTCGCGGCTCCCCACGCACAGGAGCGGCGCGTCGAACTGCGCCATGCGCCGGGCCCGGGCGTAGGCCTGCACCAGGGTGTCGAGGTTCTTGTGCGGCTTGGCCGGGTTGCCCACGAACAGCAGATAGGGCTGGGCGATCCCCAGGTCGCGCAGCCAGCGCTGGAGGTCCTCTTCGGATAGGCGCTTGCGGAACGAGTCCTCGACGCCGTTGTGGAGCACCTGGATCTTCTTGCCGTCCACCTCGAAGTGCTGCTTCAGGTCGTTGCACGTGTTCTGGGACACGGCGATGATGCGGTCGCCCCGCGTGAGGCTGCGGCGGATCATGCGCTGGGCGTAGAGGAACGCGAAGTTGCTGGGCAGGAACTCGGGGTACAGAAGGTGAATGATGTCGTGAATGGTGACCACGACCTTCGACTGCACCCAGGCCGGCAGCACGTAGTGGGTCGAGTGATAGAGATCGAGCTTGTGCCGGTAGATCTGCCAGGAGAGGGAGAACAGCTCGCGCACCGAGTAGACCGGCGATTTTTCCATCGCCAGCTGAAAGTTCGGCGGCAGGTCGAGCAGCCCTTCGCGGTCTCCGGGCTTGGCGAGCAGGATGTAACGGTTCTCGGAATCGATCGCCGCGAGCGCGCGGATCAGGCTGCGGACGTACGTACCGATCCCGAAATCCTGGATTTTGCGGGCGTCGATACCGATCGTATAAGGCAAAAGCAGAGGCTCCAGAGTTGTGGGACGGAGGATTGTAACCTATTGATCTTCCAGAGCCTCCCGGAACACCGTCTCCATCGCCTCCGCCGTGCGGTCCCAGCGGAACCGCGACGCCTGCCGGAGCGCTTTTTCCGCGAGCGCCGCGGCCCGGCCGGGGTCTTCGAGTGCCGCCAGCAGCTTTTGCATGTGCCCGGCGAGCCCTCCGGCGTCCCCGGGCGGGGCGAGCAGGCCGGCGTCGCCCACCACCTCGGGGAGGCTGGAGCTGTTGCTGGCCACCACCGGCACGCCGCAGGCCAGGGCCTCGGCGGCGGGGAAGCCGAAGCCTTCGTAGACCGAGGGGTAGACGAAGATCCGCGCCGCCTGGAAGAGCCGCACGAGGTGCCCCCGGTCCACGCGCCCCAGGTACTGAACCCCTTCGGGCGCCAGGGCTGCGATCCGCCGCGCCAGCCGTTCGCTCCCCCAGCCGTAGGGGCCGGCCAGGACGAGCGGCGGCGTCTGGGGGTTTTCGGCCTTGAGCGACTCCCAGGCGTCCAGCAGCACGCCGACGTTCTTGCGGGGCTCCAGCGTGCCGGCGCAGAAGATGTACCCCTGCGGCGCGCCGAGCTCGCGGCGGGTGGCCGCGACGTCTGGGGGGGCACCCGGCCGGAACTCGGGGTCGATCCCCGAATAGACCACCCGGATCCGCTCCGCGCATTGCGGAAAGTGGAAGGCCAAGTCCCGCGCCGTGGCCTCGGAGACCGCCACCAGCCGCCGTGCTCTCTCGAACGAGGGGCGCAGAAAGGGGAGCTGGCTCCACCGCACCTTGAGCGTGTGGGCCTCGGGGAAGAGGATCGCGGTCAGGTCGTGCACCGTCACCACGCCGGGCACCGGGCAGCGGAGAGGGAGGGTGAAGAGCGGCGACCAGAACAGGCTCACGCCCCCCTTCGCGAGCCGCCGGGGGAGCTGGAGCTGCTGCCAGATCACACCCAGCGGCGCCTCCTGCCGTTCGATGGCAATCCCCGCCGCCTCCAGCTCCTCGGCGCCGCGCGGTGGCTTGTGGGCCATTCCGACATAGCTCATGCCGTTTCGCCCGGCCAGCGCGAGCAACAGGGAGCGGGTGTAGACGCCGATGCCCGTGAGGGCCGGGACGAGGGCGCGCAGGTCCACTGCGACGGTCGGGGCGACGGTCGGGCTGAACAGCCGGCATGGCCGGGGATTCTACTTGTGATAGATACACGGCCGTGCTTTCCTTCGCCGGTTCCGTCTTCCGGACCCTGGTACTTGGGCTGTTCGGGCTGTTCCTTCTGTCCGCGGGCGTGGCGGCGGCAATGAACGCGGGTGTGCGCCTCCACCAAGCCGTGGCCCTGATGGGGGAGGACTCGGCCGCCGCCCGGCGCCGCGTGTTGGGGGACGCCTACATGGACGCCATCGAACGGATCCGGCGGACGATCCCGCCCGGCGGCGAATACCTGCTCGTGGATGGCGGCGGGGAACGGCAGGCGGCACCCTTCTGGGTTCGCTTCGACCTCGCGCCCCGGCGCGCCCGGCTCGTAGGGGCCTTGCGCGACCGCCCCGATCCGGACCGTCTGGCGCAGCGAATGCCCGCAAGCTCCCGGTGGGTCGTCATCGCCTTCTACGGCCAGCCGCCCGTCCTGATCGACCGGGAAACCTTCCTGCTCCGGTTGAGGTCGGCCGTTGGTTCCCGCTGAGGCCCTGGCCGGGTTGGCGGGTGCGGGCCTGTTCGCGGCGCCCGGCGCCGGTCTCGCCGAGATGTTGCCAGGAATCCGCGCCCTTCCTCCCGCCCGGCGTCTCGCCTACTCCTGGCTCCTGGGGATCGCCTGGACGGCGGGAGTCCTCTACGCGCTCTCCCACTTCCTGGACGTCCCCCTGCGGCGGCCCGCCATTCTCGCCGTGGCCGGCCTTCCAGCCCTTGCGGGCCTGATCTCCTGGCTCCTGAGGCGCAAGCAGGAGAACCCCCCCCTTCGCAGGCGCCGGACCGGCCGGCTGACGAAGATCGCCGTGCTCGTGTCCGTGCTCCTTTCCCTCGGCGTCCTCGCCGACGCCTTGACCCACCCTCAGATGGAGTGGGACGGGCGGATGACGTGGAGCGCGCAGGCCCGCTACATCCGGGCCGAGGGTTCGGTCGATGCGAGCGTCCTCACGCAGCCGGGCTGGTACGTCACCCATCCCTGGTATCCGCTCCTCCTGCCCGTGGTCCAGGCCATCGTGCTGGAGCTGGGCCAGGCGGGGGACGACGTGCCGCTCTACCGGGCCCTGTACGCGCTCTTCTTCCCCGTTTGGTTGCTGGTGCTCTACGACGGTGCCGAGCGTTGGGCGGGCCGCGAGGCCGCGGCGCTCACTTGTCTCGCGGCCGCCCTGCTGCCGTTCCCGGCTTTCATCCGGGGCGGCGGCGCCGTCGGGGCCTTCAGCGATCTGCCGCTTTCCTGCTTCTACGGCGCCGGCCTCGTGCTGCTCCTGAAAGGGCGCCCGCGGTGGCCGGAAGGGATCGCGTCCGGTCTCCTCCTGGGCGCCGCCGTCCTCATCAAGGCCGAAGGCGGGGTCCTCGCGCTGGCCGCGCTCGCCATCGCGGCCCTGTCCCGGCGCCGTTTCAAGGCCCTCTTCCCGGCGGCCGGGCCGGTCGCGCTGGCATTCGGTCTCCTGTTCTCCTGGCGGGCCGGCATTCCGGCCCGTTTCGAGAGTTACCAGGAGATCGTCTCGTGGAACCACTTCTGGCCGGACGTGGTCGCCCGCGCGCCCTTCCTGCTGGGGAAGATCCGCGCCCGCATGATCTCCCTCGCGAGCTGGGGAATCTTCTGGTCGGTCTGGCCCCTGGTTCTCCTGGCAGGCTGGCGGGGCCTGCGCCGGCGCGTCACGCCGGCCCTGGTGCTGGCCGCCCTGGCGCCGCTCGGGGTCGCCTGGATCGCCTACACGATCAGCCTGGACCCGGGGTATATGGCACCGGCGAGCTGGAACCGTTTCCTCCTTCAGGCGTTGATCCCGCTGCTCCTGCTCCTCGCCCTGGCTTTGCGGGACCTCCTCCGCCGGGCGCGGTTCCTGCGGGGAGGACTTTCCAGATTTCGGCGTCCGCGTCCCGGTACGCCAGCCGGAAGTCCCGGGAGCGCTGCCTGATCCAGGTCGCCTCCGGACCGTTCCACGGCGTGCGCGCCACCACGATCCACTCGATCCCCAGGCGTTCCAGGATGCGCCGCCACCGGCGGTAGGTCTCGGGCTGGAACGGGTCCGTCATCGGCGAGCCCCAAACGTAGTACTGCGCGTCGAGGCTCCAGTTGCGGGGCACGATCTGGACGTCGTTCTGGAGCCGCCGGCCGAAGAACGGATACGGCTGGTTCAAGCCAACGTAGGCGACCCGGCCCCCCTTCGGACCGGTAAGGGACTCGAGCGCGAAAGCCGCCGGCCGGGCGGTGAGCATGACGTTCTGGTACGTCTCCGCCAGCCAGCCCAGCGGCCAGGCCAGCACGAGTACGGCCAGCGCCACGGCCCACTCCCAGTGCCGGACCGTCCGTACGCGCCACCGGGGGCCCTCCCGCGCCAGCAGGAACCCCAAGCCCAGCAGGGCGACGGTGAGGAGCACCACCTTGAGGTCGTTCATCCCCAGCCGGCGGGTGGCCTGATAGGTCACCACCGTCAAGAGCAGGACACGGAGCGGCAGGGTCCAATGGCCGGCCCGGCCGGCGAGCCAGGCGAAGGCCACCGCCGCCAGGGCTACGCCTGGAAGGAAGTACCGGAAGTCCCGGTGGTCGTGCATCAGGAACCGGAACTCGAGGAAGAACAGGATGGGGAGGAGGAAAACGAGCGCCGCCGTCCAATGCCGCCGCTTCCCCGCGGCCACGAAGGGTGCCGCCAAGGCCGCCGGCAGCAGCGTCAGGGCAAACAACGGGCCGAACAGGTCCCGCCGTTGGGTGAGGAAGTGCCAGACGTCGATCCGGAACTCGGGGAGGCTGGCGCGGTGAGCGATCGTCGCGCTCTCCCAGCCCTCGAAAGACCTCGATGCCGAACAGCCGGACCGGGGAGGGGAAGAGCGGGTTTCCCGTGGTCACGGCGTTGCGCAGGTAGGTGTACCCCGCCGTGGCCGCGAGGACGGCGGCCAGCAGGCCCAGGAGGCCCCAAGCGGCCCGGCCCGGAACCCTTGCTTCGGATTCCGGCTCCCGCCGCTCCACCAGCCACGCGAGGCCCAGGATGAGGAGCACGGTCGGCGCGAAAAGCACCCCAATGTACTTGGTGGCCACCAGCAGCCCCAGGGCCGCGCCGGTGGCCACGGCGGCGCCCGGGCGGGGACGGCGGATCAAGGCGAGCCCGGCGTCCACGGCCGCCAGGGTGAAGAACGAGGCGCTCTGGTCGTTGCCCGCCGACAGCGTCAGCATGGGGAACACCCGGTGGATGGACGCGAACAGGACCGCCGCCAGGGCCGCCCCGCGGTACGACAACCCGAGCCGCCGCGCGATGGCCGCCACGGCCAGCAGCGAGAACAGGCCGAACGGGATCTGCGTCCACCGCGCCGCCACGTCGTTGTCCCGGAACGGCACGAACAGCACCCAGGAGGCGATTTCGCCGAGCACCGGGTAGAACGGCGTGCTCCCGTCGCCCACCGCGAACCGGATCATCCGCAGGTCGCCGGTACGGATCCACGTCGCCACCGCCGCCAGGTGGTAGGAGATGTCGTCGAAGCTGTAGGGGCCGGCCGGAGAGAACCGCAGGCGGAACACGTCCGCGAGATTGAACAGGGAGATCCCCGCCGCCGCCGAAACCAGCACCGCCGTCTCGGCCCTTTCCAATCCCGTAGGGTGCGCTGTGCGCACCGCAATGTCTTCCACGGTGCGCGCAGCGCACCCTACAGGGACGAGGAGGGAGAGCAGGTACGCCGCCGCCGTCCAGACCAGGAACAACCCCGGCCACAGTACGCCGAAGTGCCCCATCCACGTCGCCGGCACCACCGCGGCCGCCACGGCGAACGTAAACGCCGCCACCGCGTGGGAGAGCCGGCCCCAGTCCGGAACGAGCCACCGGGCGAGCCGCGACCCCGTTCCCCACAGCGCGGCCAGCATCGCCGCGAAGACCACGACCTGAAACGCCGGCGGCCCGGGCCAGGCCGCGCCCGCCAGCAGAACCATCGCGATCAGAAAGGGGAGGAGGTTGCTACGATTCTTGAACATCAGAGGGGGGAGTCTACTTCAACGAATCTCACGCTTCCCGAAAGGCCTTTGCCGTCTCCGCCGCCGCCTTGCCCCAGTCGAACAGGCCCGCCCGCTCGCGTCCTCTCCTCCGCAAATCGTCCCGGCGGCCCGAATCCGCGAGCACCTCCGCGATCCGGTCCGCCCACAGATCGGGCCGGTCCGGCGGGGCATAGAGGGCGGCGTCCCCCGCCACCTCGCGGAGAACGGGGAGGTCGCTCGCCACGAGCGGCGCGCCCGCGGCCAGGGCCTCGATGGCGGGCAGGCCGAAGCCCTCGTAGAAGGAGGGGAGGGCCACCAGCTCCGCGCCCCGGTACAGGGCGGCCAGCTCGGCGTTCCCCACGTAGCCCAGGTGGACGGCCCAGCCTTCCTGCTCGGCCTCCGCGATCTCGCGCCGGACCTCTTCCGCCTTCCAGCCAAAGCCGCCGCATAAAACAAGGGTCGGGGGATGGGCTCCGCGGGCCCTCAGCAGGCGCCACGCGGCCAGCAGGGTCGGGACGTTCTTCCGCGGCTCGACCGTCCCCACGTGAAGAGCGTATCGGTTGGGGATGCCGGGGGGGAGGGGACCCGGCGCGGCTTCTGCCACCAGGCCCGTGCCGTGGTGGATCGCCCGCGCGCGGTCCGGAGACACGCCCATCTCGATCATCTCCCGCCGCACCGCCTCGCTCGGCGTGAGCAGCAGGCCGGCTTCGAACAGCGTCCGGTCCAGCTGCTCGCGCAGCGCCTCGCCCGAGTCCGGCCGTACGGCCCAGGGGACCTTGCGCACGCCGAGGTCGTGGATCGTCGCCACCCGCGCGCCCTGGGCGAAGCGGAAGAGGCGGGGAAACAGGTAGTTCGGCGCGAAGAGCACCGCGTTGCCGTCCGCCGCCACGAGGAGCGGGGCGAGCTTGCGGAGGATCTGGTTGGCTCGCCAGGGCGGCACCACGAGGCCGTCGGGTGCGTCGTAGGTCACCCGCTCGATCGCCAGGCCCGTGGGAAAGGCCACCACGGGCTGGGGCGCGCCCGGATCGGCCTCTACCAGGGCCTGCCCGTAGAGGCGCAGCCGCAGGTCGTCCCGGTCCGCCAAGTGGGCGAGGAGCTGGTGGAGGTACCAGCCCACCCCGGTGAGCGCCTCGTAGAAGGAGTTCACGTCCACCGCCACCGTCCGCCGCGGCTCGGCCCGGCGGCGGCGGATCTCGCCGGCCACCTGGACGAGCCAGAGGGCGGTCTTCCGCAGGCGCCGGGGAGAGCCGAAGCGAAGCGCGGCCCGGAGGAGTTTCTCCGTCATGGGCCGGAGAGTGTATCGTTTGCGGTCTCGACCCATGCGTTCCCGAGCCCTCATCGCCCTCTGCCCGGCGCTCCTGCTCCTGGGGCTCGCGTGGACCCTCGCCGGCCTCCGCGCCCCGCTCCCCACGGGGGACGAAGCCACCTCCGTCCTGCTGGTCCAGAGCCTCTGGCACGATCACGACGCCGCGTTCCGGGAGGCCGACCTCGCGCGCGCCGCCAAGATCTGGGACGGCGGCCCGGCCGGCCTGACCCTGTTCACCAACGATGGCGGCAAGACCCTGCGCTACGGCCGGCCGCTGGCCTACCCCGTCGCGGCCCTGCCGTTCTACGCCGTTTTTGGATTGCGCGGCATCGCGCTTTTCAACATGGCCCTGTTCCTCGCCATGGCCGGCGCCGCGCTTTGGCTGCTACGGGAGGAGCCAGGCGGTCCATCGGGGGGGAGCCTCTTCGTCTCGGGCTTTTTCTTCGCCTCGGCGGCGTTCGCCTACGCCTTCCGCATGGAGCCCGAGGTCTTCCTCATGGCCTGCGTGTTCTTTCCGCTCTTTGTGTGGCGTCAGGAGAAGACCGCGGGCCTTGCCGTGGCGGGCTTCCTGCCGGGAGCGGCGCTGACGTCGAGCCCTCTGCTCGCCCTGGCCGGATTGCCCATCCTGATCGATCTGCTCCTGAAGCGCCGGTTCCGGGGCGTCCTGATCCTCCTCGCGGGCCTCCTCCTCGCGGCCGGCGGCCTGTCGCTGCTTCAAAAGGTGGGCACCAAGGAGTGGACTCCGTTCGGCGGCGTCCAGCGCCGCACGTTCGTGGACGAGTTTCCGCTCGAAACTCCGCGCGATCTTTGGCAGGGGTATCAAGCAGAGAGCCCGGCACCCACCGCGGGGGCGTTGAAGCTTCTGCCGCGCAACCTGGGCTACACCGTGGCGGGTCGCTACACGGGGCTTTTGCCGTATTTTCCGTTCGCGTTGTTCGCCCTGGGGCTCTACCTCTTCGGCAAGAAGGATCGATCGGGGAATCTTCTCCTAGGCACGCTCGTCGTCTACATCGTGGCCTTTCTGCTCCTGCATCCTCGCGGCTTCGCGGGAGATCCAGACTTTCTCGGCAGCCGCCATCTCGCGATGATCTATCCGGCGTTTCTGTTCCTGCCTGGGCGGAGTGCTTTCCAACGCGGGGCGCGGCGGAGCCTGGTTTTGCCCTTCGTGGCCGCCGGCCTCTGGACGGCCTCTGCCGTGATCGGTTCCGTATCGAAGCTCGCGCCGGAAGCTCCGCTTCAGCTTCACACCCAGGCCCCGGCCTTCCAGCGGTTGCCGCTGGAGCTGACCCTGCTGCCTGGAGAAAGCCTGCCGGGCTTCATCGCCCAGACGTGGGGAGACGCCCTGTGGGTTTTCCCGGGGACTTTCTTCGCCGCGGAGCGCCACCCTCACGGCGTCTGGGTGCGGGGCGGCACCCGTTCGGAAGTGATCGTGGTCTCACCGAAACCCCTGTCGAAGCTCACCTTTCTCGCCTACTCCCTGGCGGCGGACAACGAGCTGATCCTCCGGAGCAACTCCGGCCGTTTCCGCGTCCGCTTCGACTCCGAGGGCAAAAGGAACGGCACCCCCGTCGAGCTGGCCGTCCAGCCCGTGGCACGGGATCTGGGGCTCTTCCCCCACGATCATTTCTATCGCTTCACCCTGGAAACCACCGGCGGCCTCGTCCCCAGCCGCTATGACCGCAAGAGCGCCGATCCCCGCAACCTGGGCGTTTTCCTCGACTTCACGGGCCAGGGCTACTAAATGAACGATCCCGATCTTCGAGTGGACGAGGTCCTTCAGCAAGTCCGTTCCGGCGTGCGGCAAAGGCGCGCGGAGTCCACGACTCTCGCGGCCGGCGCGGAAGAAGCGCGCAACGGCCTGCTCGCGCTGAAGAGCCGGGAGTACGTGCAGGAGCCGGTCGCCTTCTCGCACCGGGCACGCTGGGGGAAGCTCATCGTCTTCGTCCGCAAGGCCTTCTACAAAGTTTTTCTCAAGTGGTTCCTGCGCCCCGTGCTGGAGCAGCAGAACGGCTTCAACCAAGCCGCGGCGCGCATGATCGAAGACCTCGTGGAAGCCCGGGAGCGGGACGCCAAGGAGCTGCGCCAGCTCTCGGCTCGGCTTGCAGCGTTAGAAAAGGACGTTGAGTGAAGCCGCGCATCGTCATCTGCGCCACCCAGGTGCCGTTCGCCCACGGTGGCGCCGAAATGCTGGTGGATTCCCTCCATGACGAGCTGAAGCGCCGCGGTTTCGAGGTGGATAAGGTCGCGATTCCCTTCCACTGGCCCACGCGGACCGAGCTCCTCAAGGGGAGCCTCGCCTGGCGATTGATCAATCTCACGGAAGCCGCGGGCAAGCGGATCGATCTCGTCATCGCCACGCGATTCCCGTCCTATCTCGTCAAGCATCCCAACAAAGTCGTCTGGCTGATCCACCAGCTTCGCCAGGCCTACGACCTCCTGGGCACGGGCTATAGCGACTTCACGGACCGCGAGCCGCGCGACGCCCGGGCGCTGGAGATGATCCGCGCCATGGACCGCCGCACTCTTTCGGAAGCGAGGGCCGTCTACGCCATTTCGGGCAACGTGGCCGAGCGCCTGCGCCGTTTCAATCAGGTGGAAGCGGGAGTGCTCTATCCGCCGCCGAAGCTCGACGCGCTGTACCATCCCGGCCCTTCCGGCGACTACGTCTTCACCGTCGGCCGTCTCGATCCCATGAAGCGCTTCGACCTCCTCATCCGCGCCATGAAGCACACCGAGACCGCCGTGCGCTGCCTGATCGGCGGCACCGGCCCCGAGCGCGGCAACCTCACGGAGCTGATTGCCCGCCTCGGCCTCCAGGAAAAAGTTTCCCTCCTGGGATGGGTGGAAGACCGCGACGTCGTCGAGCACTACGCGAATTGCCTCGGCGTCTACTACGCCCCCTACGATGAAGACTACGGCTACGTCACCGTCGAAGCCTTCAAAGCCGCCAAGCCGATGATCACGACGGCGGACGCGGGAGGCGTGCTCGAATTCGTGGAAGACGGCATCAACGGCTTCATCTGCCCCGCCGATTCGCCCCGTGAGATCGGCGCGCGGATCGACGCCCTGTATCGCGACCGCGAGCGCGCCCGGGTGATGGGGCTCGCCGGGCTGGAGCGGGTGCGGGAGGTGACGTGGGACCGGGTGATTGAGAGCTTGACGGGGGTGGGATAGAATGAGGGCGATGGCCGCCAACCGGCAGACTGGAGTAGACAATGCTCTATAAAGTTCCCCTGATCCTCTCACCCCAGCCCGAAGGTGGATTTACAGTAACCTCTCCATTGCTTCCTGAGTTGGTGACCGAAGGCGATACGGCCGACGAAGCTTTGGCGAACGTTCAAGACGCACTGGCTGCTGTCGTCGAGGCCTACAAGGATCTTGGCCGGCCTCTACCCGCAAATACACAGCTTCCGGACATGAGCGGCCCCGTGTGGCTGGAGACACTGGTTGCGGCTTGATGAACTATCGTGACGTCACTCGAAAGCTAGTGGCGCTGGGATGTGAGGAGCTGCCACGGCGGAGTGGCGGCTCCCACCGGAAGTGGTTCAATCCTGTGACTCAGCAGATCACCGTCGTACCCGACTGGGGTGGGCGCGACCTCAAGTTGGGTACGGTTCGAGCAGCGGTTCGCCAACTGGATCTGGACTGGAAGGACTTCGAGAAAGCCTAATTTAAGTCCCGGGCCTGCGATAACTCCGCACCCCATCCCACCTCCAAGGCGAAGCAACTTTTCACCCTTGGAGGGAGGAACCATGCGGTCTCTCAGAGCTTTCGTAATTCTGGCGCTGGTCCTGACGGTCTGCGCCCCCTTGGCGGCTGCCGAAAAGCCGCCGCTCATCCCCGCCAACCCCCTGCTGCTCGGCCACTCCGAGTTCTTCCGGCCCGTCGAGGTCTGGGATCTTCAGGAGACGGCGGGCTGCCAGGAGAAGCTCGCGCCGCTCGGCTACCGGGCGTATAGCGCGGTGGGCTTCAACCTCGCCAACATGATCGTGCTCGTGGGGCCGGACAACGGCCTCGTCATCGTCGACGTCCTGGGCTCGGACGGCAGCGCCAAGGCCGCGCTTCAGGCCGTCCGCGTCAAGGCCGGAATCAAGGCGGACGCCAACGGCAAGCTGCCCATCAAGGCGGTGGTCTACACGCACAACCACATCGATCACACGGCGGGCATCGTGGGCGTGCTCGAGCTGGCGGACCGGCCGGTGTGCGCTCCGGAAGACCCGGAGGACGCGGGGCAGGACGGCACCTACATCAGCCGCCAGGACTGCGTCGAAATCTTCGCGCAGAAGCAGGTGGTGGACAGCGTCGTCAACACCGGCACCGTGGTCGGCGAGATGATCAATCCCCGGTCCTCCTACATGTACGGCAACTGGATCGGCGTCAACCGCATCAACGACGGCATCGGCCCCGAGGTGCTGGAAGGCCAGGCGAGCTTCCAGATCCCCTCGCGCACGTTCACGGACGAGCTGCTGGTCTCGGCCGCCGGAATCAACATGGAATTGATCTACGTGCCGAGCGAAACGGACGACGAGATCGCGGCCTTCCTGCCGGACGGCATGAATCTGACGTATCCGTCGCGCGGGCCTGCGCCGAAATCCATGGCTTCGGCAGACGGCTGGGGCGGCCCCGGCATGCTGCTCTCGGCCGAGGTGATCCAGGGCCCCTCGTTCCCCAACCTCTATAGCCTGCGCGGCACGAGCTACCGCAACCCCGCCCAGTGGTTCCGGAGCGTGGACACCCTGCGCGAGCTCGATTCCTGGAGCATGGTGCCCGCCCACGGCGTGCCGATCTGCAACGAGGAGGACATCCGGATCCTGCTGCGCAACTTCCGCGACGCCATCCAGTTCACCCATGACCAGGCCCTGCGGCGGATCAACCAGGGGCACACCATGAATGAGCTGGCAACCGAGATTCATCTGCCCGAATATCTGATCAATGACCTCGGGCGCATGACGCCGCCCAAGCCCGGCGTGCGCACGGAGGACTACCTGACGGCGTTCTACGGCTCCGTGCCGCAGGCCGTGCGGGAGATCTATTTTGGCTATCTCGGCTGGTTCCAGGCCGATCCCGTGAGTCTGCGCCCCACGCCGCCGCGCGACCTGTCCGTGCGGACGGTCGGCATGATGGGTGGGCCGAAAAAAGTCGTGGCCGCCGCCGCGGAATCGCTCGCCAAGGGGCGCAAGCTCCTCGGCCAGGGCCAGGCGGACAAGGCCCACGACGCCCTCCAGTGGGCTGCTGAATTGACCACGGAGGTCATCCGCGCCGAGGGCGAGGGGACGAACGCCCCGGCCCGCGAAGTCTGCAAAGAGCTGGTGCCCAAATTCAACGTCCACACCTCCTGGGCCCAGTGCGGCAGCGCCGGGGGCACGCCGCCGCCCAACCCGCCGGCCACCTGCACCGGCTCGGCCGCCTACTGCCGCGCCCGCGAGGTGAAAGCCGCCGCGTTCGTGGCCCTGTCCGAGCAGGTCACCAACCCGAACTGGCGCAACTGGTACATCTCGTCAGCCCAGGAGCTGTGCGGCCTCTTCGCGGGCATGCCGCCGGTGGTGGGCGGCCTGACGGCCTCGGACATCGTCACGGCCTTGCCCCCCGCCGCCTGGGTGAATTCGTGGTCGTCGCGGCTCAAGGCCGAGGCCACGAGCCCTGAGGGGAAGGACGCCACCTGCGGCGAGGGGAGCGGAGTCCATAAATCCATGGGATTCCAGTTCCTGGGAGACGAGCGCGTCTCGGAGCCCGACCAGGCCTTCGCGCTCAACGTGCGCTGCGCCATCGCCGAGTTCTCGATCCTGCCGGCCCCGGCGAGCTTCGGCGCCCTGGACCTCGCGATCTCCATGACCTACGACTCCTGGGTGACGTTGCTGAAATCCGTCGACGCCTCGGTCGCCTGCCGCACCGAAGAGCCGTTCCAGAAGGCTCTCCAGAAGTCCCTGGCCGATGGGGGAGTGAAGGTTCTCAAGGGATCGCCCGCGGAGGTGCAGTCCTTCTTCCGCGACTACTTCGATCCCCCGCAGACGACCTTCCAGGCGTTGACGTTGCGGTAGGGGCTCCTCAAGCTCCTCCGCCAGCCACTTGGCGGAGGAGCTTGGAAAGTGGGCCATAGTAAGATGGAGTCGTTTTACGTCTGGGTCCACTCAGGACTTGGCGAGGAGCCCTTGATGCAAGTCATTCACGCCATCTATGAGAATGGGGTCTTCCGGCCCACGGAGCCTGTCGACTTACCCGAATCGAGTGAAGTCGAAGTCGAGCTGAGGCTGGTGACTCCATCGTCGGATGAGGAGCGGCTCGACGCCATCTACGCTCTTCTCGGTGCAAGGTTCGCGTCGGGAGAAGAGGACGTAGCCGCCAGGCACGACGAGCACCAGCCCTGATGGCGACTCCGGTCTTCCTCGACACCGTTGGCCTGCTCGCCCTCTGGGATCGGAGCGACCAGTGGCACCTTCCCGCGACCCAGGCGTTTCAAAGCCTCTCCAGCGAGAGGGTCAGCTTGTACACCAGCTCTCTGGTGCTCTTGGAGTGCGCGAACGCGGCCGCTCGGCGTCCCTACCGCTCCGTCGTCGCGGCCTTGAGATTCGAGTTGAACGGGGCCGGGCGCATTTTCCATCCTACAGAGGAAGACCTGGATCAGGCCTGGGCGGACTACAAGCGCGGGCCCGTGGGTGGACCCGGCGTCGTGGACCTGATTTCCTTCCGTGCCATGCACCATCTCAAGATCGAACGAGCCTTCACGAACGACAAGCATTTCCGGTCCGCGGGCTTTCAGGTTCTCTTCTGAGGCCACGCACCCCTACCGCAGATCCCCCGTCAGCCACCGCACCACGTTGAGGGCGAACGCGCGGTTGTCGAACCCGGGGACGGTGTAGCCGATCGTCCCCGCCGGGTCGTCCTGCACGGTGAGCATGGCGGCTTCGCCGAGGACGACGACGCGGCCATTGCCGAAGGGGAGGGCGAGGGCCTGGCTGCGCCCTTCGGCGGGGATTCTCTTGCCGTCCGGCATGCGGTCCATGGCGCTCGCGCTCAGCTTCAGGAGATTGACGCTCTCCAGGGGGCCGTGGAGTGACTGGCCGCCGAACGTCACGATCTTCTTGAGCCGGCGGGTGATGGGGTGGTCGGCCGCGATCAGCTCTTCCTTGCGCGAGAAGACGATTTCCATGGGCGACAGCCGCTGGTGCTCCGGGTCTTCCGTGAAGGCGTTGCTCATGGTGATCCCGAAGCGGTCGGCGAGCGTCTGCGCGGCGCCGCCGATGGGGTAGTGATCGGTGATCAGCAGCAGCGCGCCGCCGCCGCGCACCCATTCGCGCACGGCGTCGGCCTCGGCGTCCGTGAACGCCGGCTTGCCCCGCTCTTCGAGCGCCACCTCGGCGCCGCCGCTCCTGGCGCCGGCGATCACCAGCAGGTCAACCCCCTGGAGTGATTCCGTGGTGAACGGCGCGGTGTTCGGCGTCACCACGTACCCCGCGGGCTCGATCAGGTCCACGAAAGGCTTGTAGCGCCCGGTGGCCGTATGGACGTTGTGGTGCGCCTCGTCGAACAAGACCTGGCGGACGGCGGGATGCTCCGGGGTCCGCGGCGCGCGGGCGCAAGCCGTCAGGGTCAAGGCAGCCAGGATGAGGGTGATTCGAGTGGCGTTGTAGATCGTCATTTCCATTCAATGATACAAGCCTGGGCCCATGACAGACCGGGTCATCGTGCCCCGCGGCCGCTACGCCCCCTCGCCCACGGGCAGGATCCACGTGGGCAACGCCCGCACGGCGCTCGCGGCGTGGCTTTCCGCGCGCAGCCGGGGCGGCGCATTCGTCTGGCGGCTGGAAGATCTCGATCCGCCGCGCGTGGTGCCGGGCATGGCCGAGGCGCAGATCGAGGATCTGGCCTGGCTGGGGCTCGACTGGGACGAGGGGCCGGACGTGGGCGGCCCGCAAGCGCCGTATGTCCAGTCGCAACGGTATGCGTTCTATGAAGACGCCCTGAAGCGGCTCGCGGAGGAGGAGCGGCTGTTTCCTTGCCGCCTCTCCCGCAAGGATCTCCAGGCCCTGGCCTCGGCCCCTCATGGCGGGGAGGAGGCACCGTACCCCGCCTCGCTTCGGCCCTCCCGCCTCGATCCCGGCTGGTTCGACCGGCTTCGTAACGCGGAACGGCCCGGCGCGGCTCTTCGCTTCCTTGTTCACGACCAGCCCGTCCCGTTCACCGACCGCGTCTACGGGCCGATCACGGAACGCGTCGATCTCGCCGTGGGGGACTTCGTCTTGAAGCGCCGCGACGGCCTTTACGCCTATCAGCTGGCCGTGGTGGTGGATGATCTCCTGATGGGGATCGACGACGTCGTGCGTGGCGCCGACCTCCTCGCTTCGACGGCGCGGCAGATCCAGTTGATCGAAGCGCTGGGCGGCGCTCCACCCGCGTACGCGCACGTGCCGCTGGTGGTCAACGCGGGTGGGGAAAAGCTTTCCAAACGGGATGGGGGATGGACGCTGCGCTCCCTCCGGGAATCCGGCGTCCGCCCCGAAGCCGTCACCGGCTATCTCGCGTTTTCCCTGGGATTGCTGGAACGGCCCGAGCCCTGCCGGCCGGGCGATCTGATCCCGATTTTCTCCTGGGACCGGATCGCTCTTGCCGGCTGTAAGGACTGGGTGCTGCCGGCGGACCTGGCGGGTCTTCTTCGTTAACCTACGCCGTCCACAGCCCGCCCGTCCGCTCCAGCCAGTCCGCGACCTCGTCCGCGGCCCGGGCGACGTCGCCATGGGAGACGTCGAGCTCGTAGACGGGGAGGATCGATTCACCCACCAGCCGCCGCATCACCTCTTGCTCGTTCACGAACAGGCCGAGGTCGTCGTACTGCGAAGGGTTACCCGACACCTCGAGCCGCTCCTGGCGGGCGGCTTCGAAGGAATCGGGCGTGCGCGTGCAGAAAACCATCCGGAATCCCAACGGCAGGAGCCGCTCTTCCAGCCAGCGGAAGTCGTAATCCTTGCCGTATCGCTGGATCTGGTAGGCCCGCGTGGAGACGTGGAAGCGGTCCACGATCCAGGAGTAGTACCGTTGAAGCTCGAAGAGGCGCACCCACGTGCGGTAGGTCTCCAGGGCCAGCGCTTCCTCCTGGGGCTCGAAGTTGATCAGTCCGCGCCCCCAGGGGACGTTGGTGAACGCGCACCATTCGCCGGAGATGAGCGGCGAGTGATAGCGGTATTTGCGCGGCCCCACCACGCGCGGGTGCTCATTCAAGGCGAAGGCGATCTCCGTCTTGAGCGTCAGGCGGGTGCCTTCGAGGATCACCTTGGGGGTCAGCTTCGGCATCGCGCGGCCCCGGCTTCCGCGTCAGCCGCCGCAAGGCCCAAGGCTCAGGCCCGTCCGCACCTGGCGCAGTGGGTCGGTACCCGGCACCGCCGTCGTTTCGGTGCAGACGACGACCGGGGGCGTCTCGCCTTCCGCCATGCGCGAGAGGCACCGCACCTCCGTCCGCTCTTCTCCCTGGGTGAAGTACGTGGTGTACTCGCCGCTCTGCTCGGTCCACCGGACGTCCTCGGGCCCCACCAGGGCGTTGGGGTGCCTGCGGGTGAGGCTGCCCCTGAAGCCGTCCGTGAAGGTGCGGAAGGACGCCTCGTCGCGTCCGGCGACCTTGGTGGCCCGGACGAGCAGGGTCTCCTGGGTGCGCGGGTCTTTCCAGGTCCACTGGGCGAAGAAGGGGTCGTTCTGATTCCCCGGCCCTTTCTCATCCTCGACGGGCCGGAAGCGGCGGTCCGGCGTGGGGAAGGAGAAGGCGAGAGCGGGCTGGCAGAACCGGTCCCCCCGCCCGGCCGGTGACGGGGGCCGCCTCTCGGTCAGCGTCAGCGGGCTCTCCTCATCCTGGCGGGCGTGCGCGATCCGCGTCAAGGAGAAGAGCTGGAAGACGAACAGGCCCACCATCACCATCAACAGCAGGCTGCCCAGGGTGCGCCGGCTGGTCTGGAAGGCGTAGGAGGCCAGCAAGGCGAGCAGGAAGAACCAGGCGGCCTGCTTGGCCGCGGCCTCCGCCAACTTCTCCATGCTGCCGCCGAAAGGCTCCGTGCCCGTGAAGGACATGGCCAGCGCCGTGGAGACGGCGAAGCCCAACACTCCATGGAGCAGACCTCGCCCGATATGGAAGTCCCGTTCGGGCGTCGACATCGCCATCGCTTTGACCATCACGAGCCTCCGTCGCGGGAGGAAACCGGCGTTTGAATGAAATCTCGCTCGATGATACCACCGCCGAGGGGGCAGATTCGCGGCATATAATGCGCCGAGAGGAGGCAGCATGACCTACCGAGGCCGAGTCCAAGGAGGCGCCATCGTTCTGGAACCAGGGATCGACCTTCCTGAAGGAAGCGTCGTCCGGGTCGAGGTAGAGACCACGGAGCGTTCCCGGCGCGATGACCCCCTGTTCAGGATGACGGAGTTGGCGGTAGATACCGGGATCCCGGATCTGGCGACCAACATAGACCACTATTTGTATGGTCATCCCAGGGCCAGCGATGGTGGCTAGGCAGGTCTTTCAGCAAGCGGGCTTCCAGTGCTTGCTCCCGGTACCGTAACCCTCCCGGGACGCGCATGGCTCGCCCCGGCCCTACAAGGCGGGTGCTACCATGACGCCGATGATCGTGAGCCTTGGAACCGATCGCCTGCCCACCCTGGAAGCCCCCCGGGTCGTCCTGCGCTGGCTGGAAGAGCGGGACGTGGAGGCGCTGTTCGGAATCTTTTCCGACCCCGAGGTCATGCGCTACTGGAGCTCGCCGCCGATGGAGGAGCTGGCGGACGCCCAGCACCTCCTCGACGACATCCGTATCAAGTTCCGCCGCAAGACCTACTACCAGTGGGGGATCGCCCGCCGGGACGACGACCGGGTGATCGGCACCTGCACGCTCTTCCACCTCGAGCTGGACAACCGCCGCGGCGAGATCGGCTACGCCCTGGGCCGCGAGCACTGGGGCCAGGGGTACGTCGCGGAGGCCCTGGGCGCGCTCCTCGCCTACACCTTTGGAGCCCTGGGCCTGCACCGGCTCGAAGCCGACGTCGATCCCGCCAACGCCCGCTCCATCAAGACGCTGGAGCGGCTCGGGTTCCAGAAGGAAGGCTACCTGCGGGAGCGGTGGATCGTGAACGGCAAGGTCATGGACACCCTGCTTTTCGGCTTGCTCCGCCGCGAGTGGTCGGGGCCCTGGCGCGGGTGATGGCACCCCAGAGCGCGGCCGGCTTGCCTGCGGCGACCTCACCCCAACCCCTCTCCTAAAGGAGAGGGGCTTCAAGAGAGTTTTCTTGCTGGTCTCTCCCTCTCCTTCAGGAGAGGGAGCCGGAGGGTGAGGTCGTTCGAGGACGGCCGCCCCTTTTCAAGAGGCCCCGGCCGACCTCTACTTCAACTTTTCCTGGAGCTAGTTCTTCTTTTCCTGGAACGTAATGGTCGCGCTGGTCTGGCCGTTCTGGGCTCCGACGAGGACGCTGATCTCCCGGTGGGGGTTCTCGCCGCTCGCGGTGAGAATGCCGCCTTTCCCCTCGGGGGTCGTGGTCAACGTCGTCGAGTCCACCTTGAAGCCGCCCTTCTTCAGCTCGGACTCATAGAAGGCCAACACTTTTTCACCACCGTCGGAGGTGGTGAGGGAGAAGCTGGCCGAACGCCCCTCGGTGGTGTTGGAGTCGAAGGTGCCCTGGACGGTGGCGCCGGGGTAGGTGGGGAGCCACGAGGGGAGGCTCTGGGCGCTCTGCCCGGCCTGGAACGTGGTGACCTGCCCCTTTTCGTCCGTCACCTTGAGCGTGCCGTCCTTGCCCGAAGCGTCGAAGACCGCCGTACCCTTGTCGGTCTTGAATTCGATTTTCCCGTCCTGGATGTCCTTGGCGTTCATGGTCGCCGTTTCACCCGTCTTGGTGTTCTTGACGGTGAGAGTACCGGCGTCCACGTCGGAGGAGACGACCTCGAGGTCCGGAGTGGCCCGCACGACGAGCTCGGCGGCGGCCAGGGTGGGATTTTTCCCGTACTTGTCGATCTGCCTCTTGGCGAGCCAGCCGACGACGCCCAGGGCGATCACGCCGAGGACGATGATCACGCCGCAGCCGATGCCGATCCAGGCCAGGGGGCTCAGGCCCTTCTTGGGCGGCGGCACGGGTTGAGAATAGGCGCCGGGAGGAGGTGGAGGAGCTGGTTGCATATCGTTACCCTTTCGTAGTCTCGTGGGCGAGTTGAGGAGGTTCAGAGGGAAACGATACCACCAGCGCCTCTACGCCGCCTCCTTCAGCTCCTTCTCCCGCTTCCCCTTCGGCCAGAAGCGCCGCACGATGGCCCCCACCCTCTCCGTGCCCCGCAGGTCGTCGAAGAGCGAGTAGAAGACCGGCGTCACGAGCAGCGTCAGCAGCAGCGAGAGCGTCTGGCCGCCGATGACGACGACGGCGATGGCGCGCCGCTCCTCGGCGCCCGGGCCGGTGCCGAGGGCCAGCGGCAGCATGCCGGCGACCAGCGCCAGCGTGGTCATCAGGATCGGCCGCAGCCGGTCGCGGTTGGCCTGGATGATCGCCGCGCCGCGCTCCATGCCCTTGGCGCCGCAGGCTGTTCATGTGGTCGATCTGCAGGATCGCGTTCTTCTTCACCACGCCGAACAGCACCAGCATGCCGAGCGCCGAGTAGAGGTTGAGCGTGTTCGCCCGTGGCCCACAGCGAGAGCAGGGCGAACGGCACCGAGAGCGGCAGCGAGAGCAGGATGGTGAGCGGGTGGACCAGGCTCTCGAACTGCGACGCCAGGATCATGTACATGAAGACGATCGAGAGCAGCGAAGGCCCAGAGGAACTCGCTGAAGGTGCGCTCCAGCTCGCGGCCGCGGCCGGCGATGCGCGGTCGAGTAGGCGGGCGGCAGGTTCATCTCGGCGACGGCCTGCTGCGCAGCGCCTCGAGGCGGTCGGCCAGCGCGTAGCCCGGGGCCGACGCCGGCCGCGCAGGCTCACCTGGCGCTGGCGGTCGAGGCGGTCGATGCGCGAGGCCGTGGTCGCTGCGCTCGAGCGTGACGAAGTTGTCGAGCTGGACGAGCTCGCCGCCCGCGCCGGGCACGTAGAGGCGCGGGATGGCCTCGCGGATCGTTGCGGTCGACCCCTCGGCCAGCCGCAGCTGCACGTCGTAGTCCTCGTTCGCGGCCGGGTCGCGGAAGCGCGAGACCTCCTCGTCGCCGCCCACCATCAGGCGCAGGGCGGTGGCGATGTCCGCCGTGTCGACGCCGAGGTCGGCGGCGCGCTCGCGGTCGATCACCACCCGCAGCTCGGGCTTGTCGAGCTTCAGCGTGGTGTCGGCGTCGACGATGCCGCCGAGCTCCGCGGACTTCGCGCGCAGCTCCTCGGCGTACGCGGCGAGCGCCTGCGAGGTCGGGGCCGCGGAGGGCGAAGTCGATGTCGAAGTTGCCGCCGCCGATGTTGAACGACGTGGATGTTGCGCACCGGCGACGCGCAGATCGCGGAACTTGCGCAGCGCGCTTGCGGACCTCCGTGCATCACGTCGCGCTGGCGTGTAGTTGCCGCGGAAGGCGCGCCGCCGGGTCGAGCCGGATCAGGCTCTTGCAAGAAGCGGCCGACGCGAGAAGCTTGCGCTCCTCGTGCGGCGCGATGCGCACGAAGACGCGCGCCCTGGTTGACGCCGCCGAGGAAGCCGCCGCCCGACGTGGCGAGCACCAGTGCGCGACGCCGCGGACGTCGCGGATCTCGGCCTCGATCGGCGCGCATGGCCTCGTCCATGGCCGGCGAGGCTGGTGCCCTCGGGCGCGGTGACGTTGACCTCGAACTCCGCCTCGTCGACGTCGCTCGGGATGTACTCCTGACCTTGACCAGCCTGTAGAGCGGGGACCGAGGCCAGCATGACGCGCCAGCGCAGACCACGGCCGCGCAGGCGGTGCCGCATCGGCCAGCCGCAGCAGCCGCGTCGTAGACGCGGTCGATCCGGGCGTAGAAGCCGCTGCCGCGAGCTGGCGGTCTCGTGGCCGTCGCCGCCGTGCCGCGTCGCGTCCGCGGCGCGCAGCAGGCGCGCGCTCATCATCGGCGTCAGCGTGAACGAGACGAGCAGAGCTGACCAGCACCGCCACCGCCGCCGTGATGCCGAACTGGTAGAGGAAGCGGCCCGAGATGCTCGACATGAACGAGACCGGCACGAAGATCACCACCAGCGAGAGCGTCGTCGCCAGCACCGCCAGGCCGATCTCCGCGGTGGCCGCCCGCGCCGCCTCGAAGGAGTCCATCTTCTTCTCCTCGACGAAGCGGAAGATGTTCTCGAGCACCACGATCGCGTCGTCGATCACGATGCCGACCATCAGCACCAGGGCCAGCATGGTCACGCTGTTGAGCGTGAAGTCGAGCGCCTTCATCATGCCGAACGTGGCGATGACCGAGGTCGGGATGGCGACCGCGGCGATCACCGTCGAGCGCCAGCTCCGCATGAACGCGAGCACCACCAGGCAGGCGAGGATGCTGCCCAGGACCAGGTGCAGGTTGATCTCGTGCAGCGCCGCGTAGATGTAGCGCGACTGGTCGCGGATGATCTCCAGCTCGACGTCCGGCGGGCAGCTGGCGTCTGGACCGCTCGCGAGGTTCGCCTTGACCGCCTCGATGACCGCGACGGTGTTGGCGCCCGACTGCCGGCGGACCTCGAGGGTGACCGTGGGCACGCCGTTCAGCCGGGCGACCGAGCGCTGCTCCTTGGTGCCGTCCTCGGCGCGGCCGATGTCGCGCACGCGGACCGGCGAGCCGTTGACGCGTGGCGACGACCAGGTCGTTGAAGTCCTCCGGGCTCGTCGAAGCGGCCCATGGTGCGCAGCGTCTGCTCGCGCGCGCCGGCGGTGACGTTGCCGCCGGGGACGTCGGCGTTCTGCCGCACGATGGCGTCGCGCACGGCGGTGATGGGGATGCTGGTAGGCCGCCAGCCGGTCGGCGTCGATCCAGATGTTGATCGCCCGCTCGCAGGCCGCCGACGATGCGCACCTCGCCCACGCCGGCCGAGCGCTCGAGCTGCGACCTTGACGATCTTGTCGGCGATCTCGGTCAGCTCGCGGAGCGAGCGGTCGCCGGAGAGCGCGACGCGTCAGCACGGGCGAGCTGTCGTTGTCGAACTTGGCGATGACCGGCGGGTCGCGTGTCGTCGCGGCAGGTCGCGCACCACGGTGGCGACGCGGTCGCGCACGTCCTGGGCCGCGGCGTCGATGTCGCGGTCGAGGTTGAAGGTGGCGATGACGAACGAGCTGCCTGCCCGACGAGATCGAGCGCAGCTCCTCGATGCCCTCGACCGTGTTGACGGCCTCCTCGATGGGCTGGGAGACCTGCGGTCTCCATCTCCTCCGGGCGAGGCGCCGGGCAGCGGCGTGCGGACCGAGACGGTGGGCAGGTCGACCGACGGGAAGCGGTCGACGCCCAGGCCGGTAGTAGCTGGCGGCGCCGACCACCACGAGGGCGAGGATGATCATGGTCGCGAAGACCGGCCGGCGGATGCAGATCTCGGCGAGCTTCTGCATCAGGATAACCACCTTCAACAGTCTCACCCGTCACGAGGTTGCCCGGCTGCAGCACGACCGGATCGCCGGCCGTGACCCCCTCGACGATCTCGACCTGGTCGCCCGACCGGCGGCCCGTCCGCACCCGCTTCTCGACCGCCTTGCCGGCCTCGACGCCGATCACCTTCTCGATGCCCGCGAAGGTCACGATGGCCGACGGCCGGCACCAGCACGGCCGGGTCGGAGGCCTGCGACCACGATCTCGGCCTTGGCGAAGGAGCCCGGCCGCAGCCGGCCGTCCGGCGTTGGGCACCTCGGCCTCGACCAGCAGCGTGCGGTTGTCCTCGGTGATCGACGGGCTGATCCGGGCCACCCGCCCCGTATAGGTCGCCGGCGTCGCCCTCGACGGTCAGCTGCACCGGCTGGCCGATGCGGACGCCCGGGCGCCTCGCGCTCGGGCACCGACAGGCGCAGCCGCAGCGGATGGACGCGCACGATGACGAACGACCGGCGTGCCGGCCGCCACGTAGTCGCCGACGCTCGACACCCGCTCCCGGATGACGCCGTCGAACGGCGCCTTGAGCACGGTGTCGGCGAGCTGCTGCTGGGCGATGGCAAGCTCCGACTTGCGCTGGGCCAGCAGGCCCTGGCGCGTGCGGGCGGTCTCGATGGCCTCCTGGTAGCGCCCTTCGGCCACGCCGAGAGCGGCCTCGGCGGCGTCCAGGTCCGACTGCGGGATCAGCTTCTCGTCGAACAGCCGGACCATGCGGTCGCGGGTGAGCTGGGCCTGCCTCAGAGTCGCGGCGGCCCCTTTCACGAGGGCGGTCTCTTCGGGCACGACTCGCTCGTCCGAGCCGTTGGGCGGGAGGCCCAGTTGGGTGCGCGCCTGCTGAAGGGCCGTCTCGGCCTGGCGCACCCTCAGCTCGGAATCCGTGGGCACGAGCCGGGCGATCACCTGGCCGCGCCGCACGGGCGAGCCGATGTCCACGCTCATCTGCTGAAGCCGGCCGGTCACCTTGAAGCTCAGCTCCGCCTGCTCGTCCGCGGCAAGCGTCCCCGAAACGTCGATCGTCCGCGCCAGCCGTCCCTCTTCGGCCGTCGCGAGGCGCACCTCCCGGGCAGGCCCGGCCGGGGCTCCGTCCTTGCCTTTGCCGTCCTTGCCCACACCCCGTCCCGCGGCTCCGGCCGACTCGCCGCCGCCGCAACCCGCCAGCAGAACCGGCAACGCAACGGCCGGAATCATCCATTTCAGGAACTTCATCAAATTGATCTCCCCCGGAAAACTCCTGCGGAAGGCAGAGAGAAAGAGGTACGTTGGGGTACCCCCACGGTTTCAAACCCCTGAACTTTAACGGAGATTCCCGCAGGGTTGAGGCGGCAAAGGAGTGACAAGGTGAGCAGAACGGGGAGTGGCATGTAAAAAGAACGTAAAAAGGGAGTGGGAGGTTTCCCCTTGGGCGTTCCCGGGACGACGCCCAAGGGACGGCAAACGTGCCGGCTATTTCTGCCGATAGATGATCCCGATGCTGTCGAGATACTCCTTGGCCTTGGGGATCGCCGCCGCCGCGCTCCGTGCTTGCGGGGGCGCTTTCGATTACGGTCTCCGGCAGATCCTCAGGATGGATGGGCTCGCCTTCGCCCAGGACGACCGCTCTTTCGATGGCGTTGGCAAGCTCGCGCACGTTGCCCGGCCAGCCATAGCGGAGAAGGCAGGCGCGGGCCTCGGGGGTGAATCCCACCACGCGCCGGCCGAGCTTCTTTCCGAACAGGATGGCGAAGTGGCTGGCGAGGAGGGGGATGTCCTCCCGGCGCTCGCGTAAAGAGGGCAGAGCGAAGCTGCCTTCTCGAGGTCGCGGTTCGTGGCGGCGATCAGCCGGACGTCCGCTTTGATAGGCCGCGTGCTGCCCACCCGCTCGAACTCCCGTTCCTGGAGGACGCGCAGGAGCCGGGCCTGGAGAGTCGGCGGGGAATCACCGTCTCATCGTGGCCCTGGGGCGGCAGGCCGAGCTGGGTGCGCGCCTGCTGAAGGGCCGTCTCGGCCTGGCGCACCCGCAACTCGGAATCGGTGGGCACGAGCCGAGCGATCACCTGGCCGCGCCGCACGGGTGAGCCGATGTCCACGTTCAGTTGCTGAAGGCGGCCGGCCACTTTTTTGAAGCTGAGCTCGGCCTGTTCATCGGCGCCAAGCGTCCCCGAGACATCGACCGTACGCGCCAGCCGGCCCTCCTCGGCCGTCGCGAGCCGCACCTCCCGGGCGGGCCCTGCCGGGGCTCCGTCCTTGCCTCTGCCCTCGCCGCCTTTTCCCTCGCCCCGGCCCGCCGCGCCCGGCCAGCAGCACCGGCAGGGCAAGGGCCGGTATCATCCATTTCAGGAACTTCACCAAATTGAGTCTCCCCGGAGTCGCTCTGCAGAGGCAGAGAATAAAGAGGTACGTTCCGGTACCTCTCTGGTTTCAACCCTGACACTGTAGCGGAGATTCCCCAAAGGGATGTAAGGAAACTGGTATCTGTTTACCGGGGAGGGGGGCTTTCTGTTAAAGCACCATGAGGTCGGGGTTGTGGTTGACGGAGGAGGGTCGTAAACAGGTTGATGGGACTGAGTTGGCGTTGATGGCAGGTCCGCAGAACACTCATCAAGATCCCTTGGTGATGGGCTCCGCGAGCCGTTCGGTTGCCGGCGCACGACTTGCGATTGACTACGGCGGGACGAATCGCCTGCTCGGCAGGCCAGTTGGTGGCCTCCACCTCAGGTCGCTCCAAAAAGACGAACAACTCGTTCTCATGGCGTCTCAGATGTTTGGCCAGGCGCTGGTTGGCGGGGTCGGTCTGCTCCTGGGCCAGCAGCCGACCCACGCGGGCCTTTAAATGGCCTTGAGCGATCCGCACACCTCGTGGACTGATCTGCTGGGCGTCCCGGCGGTCCCGCACCGCCAAGGCTTTCTGCAGAAGGCTTTTCACCTCGGACGGGAACTGGCAGGCCGAGCCCGGAGCGACCTCTTGCATCTCCCGGCAACGGCGCAGCAGGTGGGCCAGACAAGTCTGACGAGTGGCGTGGGCAAAGCGACGGTAAGGAGCCCAACCATCCGAGCCGATCAGGCCCGAATAGTTCTCTCCCAGCACGTGGGACGCTTCTTTGTAGCCTCGGCCGCGGGCGATCCGATACACCGTTTGTCCCAGCGTCACGAAGGTCCACAGCCACGAGCTCTGGCCTCCTATACGCCACCCCGTCTCATCCGGATAAACCACCTTCGAGTTGCGGACGTTCTCCACCAACTTCTCGTAACTCGGCTCGGCAGCCTGGGCCAGACGTGCCACCGCACGGCACAGAGTCGAGCGAGCGACCTCCAACCCCGCCATCTCCTTGAGCACATCCGCAACCTTGCCGTAGGAGAGGCCGCCGATCTTGTTCAGGTATGCCGCCCAACTGATCACTCCGGGTCCCAACTGCACTGCGCCCACTCCCAACGCCGAAGAGATCTGCCGAGGGTGCCGGCCCTGCACTCGACGTCCACAATCCTGACACTCACCGTAATGAACCACGAACTCCGTCGTCACCGGACGGATCGGGGGAAGGTCGACTTGATACTGGCTCTCTTTGCCCTGCAGGCGAACCTTGCCTTGGCAACTCTCACAGGACAACGGACACGGCACGTTCACAGTCTCATCCACGCGCTCGGGCACTGGACGAGTGGCGGTCTTACCGTAGTGCGCTCCAGGCTTACGTCCCGGAGATTTCGGGTCCGCCTTGGGTTCCCCCTTCGAGAAGGGACCGGCTTGGCGCTTGCCCTTGCGCTGAAGCTTCTCGATCAGCTTCTCCAGGTGAGAGATCTTTCTTTCCTGCTCGATGAGCCTGCCCTCCTGCTCGGCAACCCGACGCAGAAGCTCATCTCTTTCCTGAAGAAGTTCCTCGTAAGTTGGCACTGTAGGAAGGAATTTAGCTGCACTCTCTCCTCCTGTCAAGAGAGACTAAATGCTCTCTACTGGTGTCGCGGCTCTTCAGTAGAAACTCAGGGACGCGGTAAACAGATACGGAAACTGTAAAAGACCTCCGGGCACCGGGTACCACTGCCCGAAGAAGGCCATCTACTTGGGATCGATCAGTACTAGAAAACCTCGACAAACCGAGATTCACCCCAGCCAGCAGACGCACGGTCCGCCGGGTTGGCAGACCGTGCCGGGCTGGTGACCTTGGTAAAAGAAGGGCTTCCTCTTCTTCCGGGCGGCTACGTCTCAGCTGTTCTTCTTCCTTTTTACCGGATGTGCCTCGGGGATCCGCTTGCCGTCCATTCTCGTTACGGGGCTGAAATCAATGGTCCACAATGCTGTGAGCCAGTAGCTGGTGATGTCTCCGTTCTGGTCCGGCAGATTAATAGGAAAGTCCACGCCTGTAATGGGGTCCTCCAAGATGATAGAAGCCAATACCCTGGTGGCCTGAATCGGTCTTTGATGGCCTCCGGCATAACATGGGTCTCCGGCAACGACGCTGGGACCTGGCTGGTTAACGCCCGCCACAAAGACTCCGGTATTGGTCACGTAGCCGGGAGGGACCATTGTGGATTCGTCTCTGCCTTGGAGGAAAGCTACCACACTGGTCAAGTTGGTGCGGTTGTCGATCTGCAAAAGTTGAGTTCGCTTGTTGAAAGTGTCGCGACAGAGGTCTGCTGCTGTCAGAGCCTCCTTCGGCGAACTGGGTTGGCTCTGCGCTACCGCAGGCGTCAGCGTCGGCGTCAGCACGAAAACCAAGCTGGTTATGAGCAGCCGGCGCATCGCCTGCATCGCTTTGTTAAACAGAAGGCCGGTGTTGTTGTGGGGACTTGTGGCAAAGCGTGCCATAGGTTTCTCCTTTAGAGCTCCGCGGGAATTCGCGTTGCTTTCGTCCCAGAGTAAGGGCAGGAGCTATGCCAGGGATTGCATGCGCAGAGGAATGTCGACAAGCCCTGGAAATAAAGGATTTCTCCTCATCGGGCTCCGCGCCTCCTCGGCGAGGCTGATCTGTTTGGATCGGTTCTACCTATCTCTTCGGATAGGGATGTGGCCTACGCCTTGTCTCGATCCTTGAGATCGAAATTCCGGATCAACCGGTGCAAGTAGGTGGGATTGAGGTCCAAGACCTCCGCTGCCCTGGCGACGTTGCCGCCGGCCTGATCGATCGCGTCGAGGATCAAGCGCTGCTTGAAAGCGTTCACCGTATCGTGGTACTTGCCGACAGGGTCGCCGGCGCGCTCAGCGCCGGCGGGGGCGGAGCTTTCGATCACGGTCTCCGGCAGATCCTCGGGATGGATCAGCTCGCCTTCGCCCAGGACGATCGCTCTTTCGATGGCATTCGCGAGCTCGCGGACGTTGCCCGGCCAGCCGTAGCGGAGAAGGCACGTCCGGGCCTCGGGGGTGAAGCCCGCCACACGCCGGCCGAGCTTCTTTCCGAACAGAGTGGCGAAGTGGCTGGCGAGAAGAGGGACGTCCTCTCTGCGCTCGCGCAACGACGGCAGGGCGACGGCGATGACGTTCAGGCGATAGTAGAGGTCTTCCCGGAAGGTGCCCTCGCGGATCGCTTTCTCCAGGTCGCGATTCGTGGCGGCGATCAGCCGGATATCCGCTTTGATGGGCCGCGTGCTGCCCACCCGTTCGAACTCCCGTTCCTGGAGGACTCGCAGAAGACGGGCCTGGAGCGCCGGTGGGATCTCGCCGACCTCGTCCATGAACAGGGTGCCGCCCTGGGCGGCTTCGATCTTGCCGGTCCTTCTTTCCACGGCCCCGGTGAAGGCGCCTCTCTCGTGGCCAAAGAGCTCACTTTCGAGGAGCGTCTCGGAAAGGGAGGCGCAATTGATGGCCACGAACGGTTTGCCGGCCCGGGGGCTGCCGCGGTGGAGGGCGCGGGCCGCCACTTCCTTGCCCGTGCCGCTCTCGCCGCGCAGCAGGACGGTCGAATCCGTCCGGGCCACCCGGGCGAGCAGTCGCTGGACCTCCCGCATCCGCGCGCTCTCGCCCACCATGCCGGCGTCCAGGGCTTCCTCGATCCGCCGGCTCTCTTCCTCCAGGCTCTCCATGTGGCGGACGTTGGCGAGCGCTGCCGCGGCGATGCCGGCCACGGCCGTCACCAGCTCCAGGTGCCGCTCGTCGAACCGGGCGCCCGACTTGCGAGTGTCCAGGTAGAGGACTCCCAGCGTGCCCTCGGACCCCGCCAGGGGAGCGGCGAGGAGCGACTGGAGGCGGGCTGCCTGGACGCTCTCGGCGCCGTCCCAGCCCCCGGTCTGAAGCACGTCGTTCGAGAGCAGGGCGGAACGCTCCGCTACCACGCGTTCGACCAGAGTGCGGGACACGGCGAAGGACTCGGCGGACCCCCGGCGGTCGAGGGTGAAGGAGACCGGCAGCGCGCCGGTCGGGTCCAGGAGGAGCAGCGCGGCGCGCTCGGCGGGCACGGTCTCCAGAGCGAGCTCGACAAGCCGGCGCGCCAGGGGTTCCGTGGCGCGGATCTCGTGGAGGGCGTTGCCGATCCGCAACAGGGCCTGGAGGTCGCGGGCGGCCCGGGCGTCCGGGTGCAGGATCGCGAGCGCGGCCTCGGGCGACAGATGCACCGTGCTCTCCGCCACCCAGGGCCGATCGCGGTCGTCAAGAAGGACGGACTCGCTGCCCTGTCCTAGTTCCTCCCGGGTCTGGACGAGGAACAGGGAGCCGCCGACCGTGACGAGGTCGCCGTGCTCCAGGGTCCGCTCGGTTACGGGGACACCGTTGACGAACGTGCCGTGGCTGCTGCCCAGATCCCGCAGCAGGAGCCGGCCCTCGCTCGTCTCGATCACGCAGTGGTGGCGGGAGACGGCGAGGTCACGCAGGTGGAGGGCGTTCGCGCGGTCGCGGCCGATGGTCAACCGCTCCGCGCCCAGGACGAAACCCTGGCCGGCCAGCGCACCCGAAACGGCATTCAGTCGGGGATTCACGAGTGTCTCTCCATGATATGGATACAGTCTATCTGATTGGATACGGGAATCAGCGGCCGGCGCTGTCGGGCTCCGGCGGGCAAAATCTTTTAGAATCAACCATTTCGTTCAGCGATCGATCCGCTCCCCGGGGCTGGCACCGAATGTGTTGTTCCAGGGAATCGAACTGGATGAGCTTGAAAGGAGATCGTCATGAGCAAGCAAAGCGCATATCCCGTGCTGACCGAGACGGACCTGAGCCCCGTCATTGCCACGTCGACCGGAACCTCACATACCCTGACTGTAACGGTGAGAACCGACGGCACGTTCGGGATCTCGGACAGCAAGCTGCGCATCAAGAACGGCGACAAGGTGATCTGGAGTTTGGGTTCCGTGAAAACTACAGAAACTCCGATCATCACATTCAGTGGGACCGTCGTTCGGGGCAACATTTCTGGGACCCGTGGCCACGGAGACGTGAGCCACGAGGTCTTGAAGGAGCTCAAAACGCATCCGCTCGCGGAGCCCTATTCGGTATCCCTCAAAGCAGAGGACGGGACTGAGAAAAAGCTCACCTATGCCGTCTCCACGACCACTCTGACTTCAGCGCTGAATTCGGACCCGCCACCTCCGACGGAGCCCTACCTCATGATCGATAACATCGGCGATCCGCCAGGTGGTGGTACAGGCCCTAAAGATCCTTGTGACCCTCGCGGGGACCGGCGGTAGTCGAAGTAGTGCTGTCTTCGCTGGGGCTTCACCGCAGAGAAGGGGCTCCCGGCGCTCTCTGGAGAATCTCGCGGAACTTCGGGTCGGCCTGGAGAGAAGCAAAGGCCGGAAGGGTGAACCAGCGGGGCTGGACGCCCTTCCGGAGGGCGCTCTGGACGTTGACCAGGGCAGAGGCGCGATCTCCTGCGAGGGCATAGACCAGAGCCGCGGCCTGCAGAACATCGCCATCTTCCGGACTCTGTTGAAGAGCTTTCTGAGTGATCTCTACAGCTTCGCGGGTGCGTCCGAGTTGGGCCAGGCACTGGGCCTGGACCATACTGTCAGTGGCGGTGAGCCCTCCCGGAGGGCGGTTCTCTTCGATCTCTTCCAGCACCTTGCGGAAGTGGGCCTCGGCATCCCGGGTCCGGCCCAGGGCGAGCTGGGCTTCGGCCAGGTTGAGGGTGACGTATACATGGTCCGGATCGATCGTCAGCGCCTGTTGGAAGGCCTCGATCGCGTCCTCGTAGCGGCCCAGGAAGATCCGGATGAGGCCGAGGTTGTTGAGGTGGGCACGTTGCGGCGTCCGAGCGATGAGGTCCCCGTAAATCCGTTCGGCCCTCTCCAGACTGCCGAAGAGCAGCTCGAGCTTAGCCCGTTTGTCCAGAGCCCAGGAGTTGTTGGGAGAGCTTTCGAGGATCTGCCGCAGATGGCCCCGGGCGTCTTCGACGTGGCCGGTCCGGGCTTCGAGATTGGCGAGCAAAGTAAGGTTCTGCCATGACGGAAGCCGCTCGGCGGCATTCTTGAGGTTGGCAAGGGCTTCCTGCATCCGGCCCTCCCGCTCGGCGAGCTTGGATCGCAAGACGAGGACCCGCGGATCGCTTGGCAGCAGGTTTTCAAGCCGTGTCAGCGTGGCGGCGGCGATCCTCGGCTGGTCTCCGGCGAGCTCGATCTTGAGTTGCATGAAGAGCGTTTCGGGATCTTCCGGTGTGAGCTCGCGAGCCTCCCGCACAAGTTGCAGGGCTCGGTCGCGGTAGGTGGTCTCCTGGGTCGACTGGAAGCGGGTCAGCAGGAGATCGGCCGCAAGGAGGCGGGCTGGGAGGAAGCGGGGAGACCGCCCGGCCATTTCTTCCAGGATAGCCACGTCGACCGGGGATGACAGATTGCCCGTGTCCACGCGCTGTTTGATTCTGAGGAACGTGGCGTAATCTTCGTCACGGACGTCCGGTATGATCGTTCTTACCCGCGGACGCTGACCGGGGTACCCCCGGCGCAGATGAATGCCCACCGCATTAGCGAGCAGACGGAGATCCTGCGCTTCGATGGGGGCGTCGAATCTGTCCGTCCAGAGCACCGTGCCATCCGATCCGTGAATGCGCCGTAGAGTGATCCGTCCCAGGTTGCCCGCTTTTTCCAGAGTTGCGACGAGGACCTCGTCTGCCGCCGCGACCCGCGCCATCTCAACAGGTGATTTCGGTCCTCCCACGAGTTGAAGCGGATCGACGGCGGCCACGCCTTCGAGCGAGCCGAGGGCGGTCAGGCTCGCGGTCAGGACGCCTGAGGCCGCGAGGGCGAGCCGTTCGTCGTCACCGTCGATCTGCGGCTTCGGCACCACGACCCGGAGGGTTTTCGCCGGAACCGGCTTGATAGGCCTTTCCGGCTCGTCTTGAGGCTGACGATGGAGGAGGAAATAGCTTGCGGCCACGAGCATCGCCAGGACGGCCACGATGGCGGTCTCCCGGAAGTACCGGCGGCGGGGCAGGACGGACATGCCCGCCGTCGAGGGTGGAGCCGTGGAGGAGCGAAGGCGGGGGCGGCTGATCTCGTCCAGCCGGACTCCGGCAATCGTGGGGAGATCGCTGACGCTATCCGGCGAAGGTGAAGACGGGGGTCCTGACGAGGCTCCGATGGCTTCCAGCTCTTCTTCCACCTCGGCCGCGCCGGCGGGCCTGGCGTCCGGGTCCTTGGCGAGCAGGCGCCCGATCAGAGTTGCCAGGTGCGGCGGGACGCCCGGACGGAGGGTGTCGGCACGGGTTGGGCAGGCGGACGTCACCCGGTTCAAGGTTTCCAGGGGAGAGGAGCCCCGGAAAGGGGAAAGCCCCGTCAGCATCTCGTAGATCAGGGTGCCGAGCGAAAAGAGGTCCGAGCGTTCGTCGGTCTCGCCACCCCTCGCCTGCTCCGGAGACATCATGTGGAAGGTGCCCAGCAGAACACCGTGCTGGGTGAGAAGCATGTCGTCGGTAGCCTGGGCGCGCATCCGGGCCAGGCCGAAGTCCAGAACCTTGGCGTGGCCCGCAGGGGTGACGATGACGTTCTCCGGTTTGAGGTCGCGATGGATGATCCCGGCTCCATGGGCCGCGGCAAGGCCGCCCGCGATCTCCCGGGCCAGTTTCACGGCGAGCGCCGTCTCCAACGGGCCTGACGCCAGTGTGGCCGCCAGAGTCTTCCCCTCCACGTACTCCAGGACGATGCAGTCTCCCGAAGCGTCCTCGATGAGGTCGAACACCTGCACGATGGCGGGATGGCTGAGGCCGGCCGCCGCGCGCGCCTCGCGCAGAAGCCGCTGGCGCAGCGACGGATCCTGGGTGCGGTCGTGCCGGACGCGCTTGATCGCCACACGGCGTTTCAGGCGGTCATCCCTGGCCAGGAAGACCTCCCCCATGCCGCCCCGCCCGAGGAGCTTCTCGATGCGATAGGCGCCGATGCGCTCCCCCTGTCCGGGGGAAGGCGTGGATTCCGCCACAGGAGTCATCTCCTTGCCTACCGAGGATGCACGGTAATGGTTTCACATTGTACTCAGAAGCGAACAGCTTGGCGCGGTTCGGGCGGTTGAGGCGAGCCGGGCCTGCATCCACCGCGAGCACCGGGGGCGCCAGGTGCTCTATCTACTCTGGCGGGGCCTGGCTCTCTACATGGCCCACAACGGGCTGCGCTACCTGTTCGGCTGCTGCTCGCTGGATATCCCGGGATGCCGCCAGCTAGGAGGAGATATCGGCGCATGGCTGGAGATGTCGCGGGCTATGGGGAGATATCGCTGGCTATCCCGGGATGTTGCCAGCCATGAGGAGATATCGGCGTATAGCGGGAGATGCCGCCGTCTACGGGGAGATATCGCTGGCTATCCCGGGGTATTGCCAGCTATGAGGAGATATCGGCGTATAGCGGGAGATGCCGCCCTCTATGAGGAGATATCGCTGGCTATCCCGGGATGTTGCCAGCTATGGGGAGATATCGGCGTATAGCGGGAGATGCCGGCAGCTATGGGGAGATATCGCTGGCTATCCCGGGATGTTGCCAGCTAATGAGGAGATATCGGCGTATAGCGGGAGATGCCGCCGTCTATGGGGAGATATCGCTGGCTATCCCGGGATGTTGCCAGCTATGGGGAGATATCGGCGTATAGCGGGAGATGCCGCCGTCTATGAGGAGATATCGCTGGCTATCCCGGGATGTTGCCAGCTATGAGGAGATATCGGCGTATAGCGGGAGATGCCGCCCTCTATGAGGAGATATCGCTGGCTATCCCGGGATGCCATGGGGACGGGAGGCCAAGAAAAAGCCCCCGGCCGGATGGCCGGGGGCTCGGAGACTCAGGGCGAACCCGAGGCTCAGGCGATGCGGCGGCGCCGCATGAGCAGGAGGGCGGCACCGGCCAGCGCGAAGATCAGGGCGGCGAAGCCCCACTCCGAGAGGGTCGGGATGCCCGGAGGCGTTGGAGCCGCCACTACGATGGGCGTGGGGTCACCGGTCGCCGGGGTCGCGGGGTTGTCCGTCGGCCGGGTGGCGTCGTTGGTGCCGTCGGCGTTGGAGTCGTACGAGACCGTACCCTGGTTGTTGATCGTCTGGCCGGTGGTGCCGGCGTTGATGGTGGCCGTGATGGTGATCGTCACCGAGCCGGCGGCCGGGATGGTGCCGTTCCACGTGACCGTGTTGCCGGCCGTGGCGGCCGTACCGGAGGTGGCGCTGGCGCTGACCAGCGTCAAGCCGGCGGGGAGCGTGTCGGTGAATTCGTCACCCGCGTTGTCACCCTGGGCGCCGGTGCCGGTGTTGCTGAGGACCACGGTGTAGGTGAGGGTGCTGCCCACCGTGGTCGTACCGCTGACGGTCTTGGTGCCCGAGACGTTGGCCGGGGCCGCGACCGTGAAGCACGTGGCGTCGTTGGCGGCGCTGGGTGCCCGGATCGTCGGTCAGCACGTTGGTCTCGTTGCTGCCGTTGGCGTCGGCGTCGACGTGGGCGGTGCCCTGGTTGCAGATGGACTGGCCGCCCGTGCCGGCGTTGACGGTGGCGGTGATGGTGATCGTCACCGAGCCGCCGAACGGGGCGAGCGAGCCGTTCCAGCTCACGGTGTTGCCAGCCGTGCCGGCCGTGCCGGAGGAGGCGTTGGCGCTGACCAGGGTCAGGCCGGCGGGGAGCGTGTCGGTGAATTCGTCACCCGCGTTGTCCGGCTGATTGACCGAGCCGTTGTTGGTGAGCGTCACGGTGTAGGTGACCGTGTCGCCGATGTTGAAGGGGCCGGTGACCGTCTTGGTGGCGGTGACCGCCGGCGCTCGCAAGAACGGCGTGCAGGTGAAGGCCCGCGGGGTCACGATCAGCGACCAGGAGTTCAGCGTGCCCGAGTCGAGGTTGAAGTTGTCGGCCACGTGAATCGTCCAGGTGCCCTGGGTGCTCAGGCCGTCCACCCGCGAGAGCTGGCCGATCGGGTCGGGGAAGATGGCCGGGTCGCCGAACAGCAGCCAGACCGGCGAGTTGAACGCCGGCAGCCAGTCGCCGGTGTAGGGGGCGTCGGAGGGCAGCGTCTGGTTGAGGTCGTTCGCCGACTCGTCGTCGATCAGGGTGTTGACGAAGTTGTCGCCGTCACCGCCGCCGAACAGGATCTCGCGCAGCCAGATGAGGTCCCCGCCGTAGCCGTTGGGGGCCCTGAGCTGCACGGTGAGGTCGCCGGTGAAGGTGTGCGTGAGGTTGTCCACGCGGAAGTTGAGGTCGGCGATCTCGAAGTCGTCGGTGATCGTCAGGGTGTCGAAGACACCGATCGGATCGCCGTCCGGAATGGCCAGGGCCGGAGTGTCGGTGTAGGTGACCGGCGCGCCGGTGCCCGTGGGGTTGCCCACGCGGACGGTGAAGTCGACGGCCCGCGTACCCAGCGTGCTGGTGACCGTGAGGGTGAAGTCGATCGACGAGCCGCAGAGGGCGGCGTTCGGGACCGTGAACAGGAACGTGTCACCGTTCGCGGTGCCCTGGGCGGCGATGGCCGGATAGGTGGACGCGTTGTCGAAGATGGGACGCCGGGCGTCGAGGTCGTGAGGGTCGCCGTGGCGCTGGCGACGCTTGAACGCCGTGCCGCGCCAGGGGTTGATCAGACTGCACCGTGAGCTGGATGGGCTCGCCGGGATCGATCGTGCCGTTGCTGTTGCCCAGAGTGTCGTTCACGGAGGTCGAGTCTGCACGTCCAGGTAGGGCACGTCGAAGGACTCGCCCAGGCTCATGTGGCCGAGGTTGCCGAAGCCCACGTTGCCCAGGGGAGCGACGGCGCCGTAGCCGAGGCCGCGGTCCGCGAAGCCGCTCCCAGATCGAGCGCTCGTTGGCGCAGGCGTTGGTGGCGCAGTCGGCCAGGATGATGGCGTCCCGCGCGTCCGTGAAGCTCGGGTTGTTCGGCGTCATCTTCATGCCGTCGGTGACGATCTCGAGCATGGTCTGGTTGCCGGTCGGAACGTCGCCGTTGGCGCCCGCCGGATCGGCGATGACGCGGCTGCGGACCTCCCACAGCGTCAAGGCCCAGATCTCGCCGGTGTTGTGCACCTCGATGGCGCCGTTGAACTCGAAGCCGAGCGGGCTGACGGCGGATGCCGCCGGCCATGCTGGCCGTCACGTCGTCGACGTCCGCCCAGGTCATCGGGTTGACCGAGTTGTTCGTCGAGTAGGGGAAGCGGCGGATGCCGTAGACGTAGTTGTCGAGCAGGCCGCCGAGCTTGTACGTGGCGTAGGCGCCGCTCGCGTACGAGGCGTCGGGGTTGTCGGCGTTGGTGTTGTTGAGCAGGGAGAGAGCGTAGAAGTCGCTCCAGCCCTCGCCCATGCCGCGGCCCGGGCTCCCAGATGAGGCCGTCGGCGTTGCCGATCAGCCGGTTGGAGGTGCCGTGGGTCAGCTCGTGGATGACGATCTCGGCGTCGAGGTCGCCGTCGCGGTCGATGGTCGGACCGGTGAAGCGGAACATCTGCATGCGGCCGGACATGCCGTCCGGCGGCGTGGCGAAGTTGGCGTTGTTCGTGCCCGAGCCGTCCTGCACGTCGGCCAGCACCCGGTCGCCGCCGAGGCCCATGCCGCTGAAGTTGGTCTGCTGGAAGTTGGCCGCGGCCTCGTCGAAGCCGAGCTGGAAGAGCTTGTCGTGGTACCAGTTGGAGACGTAGAAGAGCTGCGTGGTGGCGCCGCGGCGGAAGTGATCGTGCCGTCGGCGTGCCGACGCCGGTCGGGGTGTCGCCCGCTTCCGGGTTGCCGCCCTGCGGGCGCCGGGGCGTAGGTGTAGTCGCGGGGCGCGGCGCCCAGGAAGTCGCGGTTGCGGGTGTTGGCGTCCGGGTTGCCGGTCGGCCGGCCGTTGCCGTCGAGCACGCTGGCAGCGTCGGTGTCGCAGACGTTGGCGCCGCGCCGGCCGCGCGGTCCACGCAGGCGACGACGTTGTTGCCGAGCGTCTGGGTCTCGTTGGCGGTGCAGACGCCGCCCGGGCAATCGTCGATCCAGCCGTTCGGGCTGGCCACGATGTCCTGGGCCGTCGAGCATGCTGACGGTCGTGCGGGCGATCTCCGGGAACTGCGTGCCGGCGCCCGGCGCCGACCGTGGTGGGCGACTGCGGCGCCGGGCTGTCGGCCGGCGTCACGCCGTCGGCCTGCACGTAGACGCTGAAGCGCGCGTCGTGGGTCGATACGTGCTCGCGGATGTTCTTGCGCCAGAGCACCGTGCCGGTCGTCGGCGTCGACCAGCGTGTACCAGTCGCCGCTCGCCGGTGGTGAAGGTGACCTGCCGCCAGGCGGGCACGAGCTGGCCGGGCGCGCCCGGGAAGTAGACGAAGCTTGCTCGGCACCGTGCCGGCGATCTGCCCGTTGTTGGCCACCACCTCGGTCGCGGGTGCCCTCGGCGTTGATGCTCTCCGTCCGGAGCTGCGAGGGGTCGAGGGTGATGCCCACCGCCTTCATCGCCTGGACCAGGGCCTCCGGAGCGGAAACCGCCGGGGTCAGCGGGGGGACCGACGGCGCCGGCCGGCACCAGGAGGCCCAGCGAGCGCCAGACGCGGCCGTCGCGGTCGAGGATGAACCGGGTCTCGCTCTGGAAGACCGGCACGCCGTTGGCGAGCTGCTGGACCCGCACCATGCGCAGGCCGCTCTTCGGGCTCACGCTCTCGCCGATGAACTGGAGAGCGTCGATCTGCTCGGCGCTCAGGCCGTAGAGGGAGCTGTTGGTGCGCAGGAAGTCCCGCACGACGTCGATGCCGGGCCGGCCGGGTGCTGGCGCGGACAGCGGACCCTTCTGGGCCGACACGACCTCGGGACGCGGCGGTAATGGGAGAGAACCCGGCCGTGGCACCGGGCGCGGCGGCCTGCAGGCGCACGAAGCCCTGGCGCATCCCTTCGAGCTGCGCGGTGAGCTGCGCCGGCGAGGGCGCGTCCCGGAGCGGCACCCCGGAGACCTGAGACAGGACCCGGTTGATCTCCTTCCGGCTCATGACCCGGGCATCGTAGTTGCCCGGGGAGACCGAGGCCTTCCCCGCCGCGGCCGCCCCATCGGACAGGGCGAACAGCGTCAGGAAGGCGGCTCCGGCCAAAGTCAATCCTTGGAACCTACTCTTCAAAACCGTCAAGAGCATCATTCCTCCTCCAAAAGTTGGCTGACGTACCTCAAGTTGAACAGAGCAGAGGGACACTACCAGGAAGCGGAGTCAAATCAAAGGCTCGTCTACAGATATGAGAGTTCTAGCAGATCATCTGGAAGGCGGCCTGAAAAGCAACAACGCCAGGAACCCGAAGGCTCCTGGCGTCGTTCGCGAGGCCCGGTTTGAAGGGGAGGCTTACTTCAGGGTCACCTTCATCTTGAAGTTGGAGTACTTCCAGCCGAGCGAGGCCTCTTCGGGGTGATGCTGGCCGTTGAAGTTTCCAAACTCCAGGGACATGGAGAGGCCGGCCTGGTCGCCGAAGCCGTAGGGCTCGATGATGAGCGCCTGGCTGTTGCCCGGCTTGATCTCCTTGGTGAGGGTCTTGACCACCGCGCCGTTCAAGGACACCACGAGGGTCGCCGTCTTCTTGGCGGCGTCGAAGGTGTAGACGTAGTGGTAGGTGGCGCCCGTCTGCATCGCGTAGCCGGCCGTGATGTTGGTGTTCGTGCCCGCCGGCATGTTCACGTTCTGCGCAAACCTGATGAAGCTCTTGTTCGGGCCGGCCACGTTGATGTTGCCGACGGTGCCGCTGCGGAAGCGCTGGAGGAAGAAGTAGCCCACGTTGTGCAGGCCCGCGCGGTTCCGGGAGCTCCAGGGGCCGGCGGTGGCGTCCCACTCGAAGACCGCCTTGGCGGCGACCAGCCTGCTGCCGGCCCGGAGGCAGAGAATGCCCTTGGGCTTCGCCTTGGTGGCGGTGTGGAAGATGCCCGGAGGAGTGGCCGCGTCGAAGGTGCCGTCGACGTTACGGGCCAGGCCGACGAACTGGTCGCAGGAGCCGTTGGGGCCGGTGCCCTTGGCGATGAACGGGGTCGGGCCGCCCTCATCCGAGACGGCGAACGGGTAGAAGCTCTGGTCGCAGGAGACGTTGACCTTGGCGATGCGCCCCGAGCCGGCGGCGGCCAGGCCGTCCTCGCGGGCCAGCGACATCGGCTGCACCTCGAAGGGAACCGCGCCCAGGCGCTTGCCGTTGCGCGCGAAGAGAGTGGCCTCGCAGAAGGCGGTCTGGTTCGACAGGTTGGCGGCTCCCACGGTGAGCGCCGCGAAGGCCCGTGAGCCACGAAGCGTGTCGAGCGGCACGTCCAGGCCGGCCGGATAAGTCTCGGCGTCCGAGAACACCGGCACCTCGACGACGTCACGGCCGGCACGGTCGACCGCCCAGGCACTGACCTCCAGGGCCGACTCGGCTTCGAAGGGAATCAGCCCGGCCTTGGTGGCGGGTGACAGCCGGGCCAGTACCTGGCCGCCGGCGCGCACCTGGGTCCCCAGGGCGCTGCCATCCGCGGCGGCCGTTTCCAGAACCGGCAGGTAGACTCTTTCAGCAGCGGCCGGAACGGCGAGAGCAAGTGTAGAGAGCGCGACGAACGCGAAACCCTTCTTCATGTCACCGACCTCCTCAAAAATTTGTCGGTTGTGCTGCGTAATGCAACTTCTACAGCGGTGAAACGAGCGGCAAGCATAGGATATTCAACGTTCTCTCTGCAACCCTTCCAAGCCATTTACGTAGATTTGTCTCGCCGGCCCCTTGGCGCGGTGTCTTCGCTGTTCTGCTGGAGGATCTTCATGATCAAGATGTTTCCCGTCCTCGCGCTTCTTCTCGCCACCGCCTTGCCGGGCGTGGCAGGCTCGGCCGAGGTTCCCGAGATTCCCAAGACCGCGGCCGGCAAGGTGCTCGAGGCCTGGCTCACGTCGTTCAACTCCGGCGACCCCGAAAAGCTCCGGGCCTTCGACACGGCCTACCGCCGGGAAGGCGGGCCGCCGCTCGAAGACCGGCTCCAGTTCCGGGAGATGACGGGCGGCTTCACCTTGCTGCGCATCGAGAAGAGCGGGCCCGCGGCCCTCACCGCGCTGCTCCAGGAGAAGAATTCGGACACCATCGCCCGGCTGGAGCTGACGGTGACCGCCGAGGAACCCACGAAGATCGTCAGCTCGCCCATGATGGCGATCCCCCCGCCTCCGGACCTCGCCGTGCCGAGGCTGACGCAGGACGAGGCGCTCAAGGCGCTCGCGGCCCGCGCCGAGGAGCTGGTGAAGAGCGATCAGTTTTCCGGCGCCGTGCTCGTGGCCCGGAGCGGCAAGGTGCTGTTCCAGAAGGCCTGGGGGCTCGCGGACCGCGCCTCCAAGGCGCCGAACACGGTGGACACGCAGTTCCGCATGGGCTCGATGAACAAGATGTTCACCGCCGTGGCCACGCTGCAGCTCGTCCAGGCCGGCAAGCTGTCGCTGGACGACCCCCTCGGCAAGCATCTCGAGGAGTATCCGAACCAGGACGTGGCCACCAAGGTCACCGTGCGCCACCTGCTGACCCATTCGGGAGGAACCGGCGACATCTTCGGCCCGGAGTTTGACAAGAACCGGCTGACGCTCAAGGAGCACGCGGATTATCTGAAGCTCTATGGCGCGCGGCCGCTCACGCACGAGCCGGGAGCGGAATTCCGGTATTCGAACTACGGCTTCGTGCTGCTCGGTGCATTGATCGAAAAGGTCAGCGGCATGTCCTACTACGAGTACGTGCGCACCCACATCTTCAAGCCGGCGGGCATGGCTTCCACCGATTCCCTGCCCGAGTCCGAAAAGGTGAAAGACCGCGCCACCGGCTACATGAAGGGCGAGTCCGGCGGCTGGGTGCCCAACACCGACACCCTCCCCTGGCGCGGCACCGCCGCGGGCGGCGGCTACACCACGGTGGGCGACCTTCTCAAGTTCGCCCAGGCGCTGGAGTCGGGCAAGCTGATCTCCAAGGCCCTGCTGGCCGAGGCCACGAAACCGCAGAAAGAGGAGTACGGCTACGGTTTCGGCATCCAGGGCGAAGGGCCCAACCGGAGCTACGGCCACGGCGGCGGGGCGCCCGGGATGAACGGCGACCTCCGCATCTACCCCGAGCTGGGCTACGTGCTGGTGAGCCTGGCCAACCTGGATCCTCCGGCGGCTTCGCGGGTGATCAATTATTACGAGCTCCGGATGCCGGTGGCGCCGTAGGGGGCGTCTCCGCCCGCACGACCTCACCCTCCGGCTCCCTCTCCTGAAGGAGAGGGAGAGACCAGTAAGACAACTCTCTTCAAGCCCCTCTCCTTTAGGAGAGGGGTTGGGGTGAGGTCGCAGGCCACGGCGGCTCCGCGATAGAATTTCATCATCATGGCTCAAACATCCCTCCGCCGCTTCCTCTTCCTCGTCCTCCTTCTCCTTGCCACCCCAATCCTCGCCGCCGACCTGCCGCCGCTGGGCGATCAGGTGCCGGGCTGGGCCGCTTCCCTGGGCCGTGGTGCCGTGGGGACGGCGGAGAAGCGGACCGGGAAGTGGACGTTTGCCTTGGCGGGCGAGCCGTTCGCGGCCGGGCATGAGAAGGTGCCGGCCGAGAAGGTGGTCTTCGAGATCGGCTCCATCAGCAAGGTTTTCACCGGCGTCCTGCTCGCCAAGGCCGTCCAGGAAGGAACGCTCAGCCTGGGCGACACCCTGGCCCGGCGCCTGCCCGTGAAATTCGGCGATCCCGCCGTCGGCGCCTTGACGCTCGAGCAACTGGGGACCCACACCTCCTGCCTGCCGCGCCTGCCGGACAACCTGGTCCCCGCGGGAGACGACCCCTACTCGCAGTACGGCCAGAAGGCGTTGTTCGACTACCTCGCCGGCGCCAAGCTGGGAAAATCGGCGCCCTGCGAGCCCTCGTACTCGAACCTCGGCTTCGGCATCCTGGGCAACGTCCTGGAGGTGGTTTACGGCAAGCCCTGGGCCGCTCTGGTTCAGGAGAAGATCGCCGGCCCGTTGGGCATGGTGGACACCGTCCAGGATCTCTCGCCGGCTCAGCAGGCGCGTTTCGCCGAGCCCTGGAACGGCGCCGTCAAGGCGCAGCCGTGGACTCTCAAGGCCATGGCGGGAGCAGGCGCCCTGCGGTCGACCCTCGGGGACATGGCGAAATTCGCCGACGCCCTGCTGGCGGGCGGCAAGGGTCCCCTGGGCGCGGCCTGGCCCATTCTGGCCGGGGATTACGTGGACATGCCCGCGGTGGGGGGCAAGATCGGCCTCGCGATCCTCCACACCCAGGCGAGCGGCGAGGAGAGCTACCAGCACGATGGCGGCACCGGGGGCTTCCGGAGCACCCTCATCTTCTACCCCGCCAAGGGGCATGCCGCGGTGGTCCTGGCGAGCAACGCCACGGCGAACCCCTCGGCCTGGCTCGCGGCTTGGGCGGCGGGGAGCCGGCCGAGCGTGGATCACACCGAGGTTGCTCTGCCGGCCGCGACGCTCGACGAGTACCCGGGCGTCTACTCGATCGACAAGACGGCCCGCTTCACCATCCTTCGGCGAGGGGAGGGCCTGGTCGCGCGGCTCACCGGCCAGCCCTTCTTTCCGGTCTTCGCCACCGCCAAGGACGAATTCTTCTATAAGACCGTGGACGCCCGGCTCAGCTTCCTCCGGAACGCCGAGGGGAAGGTCGACCGCGTGACCCTGCACCAGAACGGCCGCGACATCCCCGCCAAACGGGACGACGTGCCCGCTCCCCAGATCGAATTCCCCGACGCCGCCACGCTCGCGGACTATGCCGGCGAGTACGACTTCGGCGAATTCATCCCCGGCTCCAGGATCACCCTGCGCGCCACATCGGAGGGGCTCCTGGCGACCCTCACCGGCCAGCCCGAGTTTCCCCTGTTCAAAACCGGAACGGACCGGTTCGAATACGACGTCGTCGTCGCAAGCCTCACCTTCGAGCGCAATCCAGAAGGCAAGGTCGTCGCCGCCGTTCTGCACCAGAACGGCCGGGACATGCGGGCGCCAAGGAAGTAAGGGCAACCGGAAGGAGACCGACCGGAAGGAGACAATATGAATGGTTTCGACGACGCACCGCCCTCCATCTTCGGGAGCGGCACCGAGGAGGTGGCCGACTCCCTGGAGTACGTCTCCTTCTGGCCCCGGGTGCTCGCCCAGGTCGTGGACACGGTGGTTCACTACGGCACCAGCTACGCCGTAGGGATCATCCTGGCCTTGATCTCCATCTTCATCCAGGGTTTGATGGGAGCTTCCAGGAACGTTCTCATCGAAAGCCTGCAGGAAACCTCGTGGAGCCTGTACGTGTTCGCCTTCCTGGGCTCCGTGGCCTACCACTCGGTGATGGAAAGCGTGTGCGGCAGCACCCTAGGCAAGAGGCTCGTGGGGATCACCGTCTACAGCGACAAGGGGCGGGGCTGCACTCTCCTGCAGGGGATCAAGCGGTCGGTGGCCATTCTGGCCGACGGCTTCTTTTTTGGCGTCGTCGCCGCCAGCTCCATGGGGGATTCCAGACGGCAACAACGCCTTGGGGACAAGTGGGCCAAAACCGTGGTGGTCAGGATCCACAGCCTGCCGGCGTCCGAGCGCGGCAAAGGCCTCCGGTTCGCCGCCGCTCTCGTGGGAGGGGTCGCCGCCGACGGCATCGTGCTGGGCACGGGAATTGTCCTCGCGGTGTTCGGTTAATAGAATCCTATGACTCGAATCTGGCGAGCTCTTTCCGTACTGGCCTTCTCCTTCGTTTTTTGCGGGGCCGGGGCGGCGAGCCTCGCCGCCACCTTCCCCGAGCGCGCGGCGGCCCTCGACGCTCCGGCTCTCGGTGGCGAGGTCGTCACTCTCGCCGGGCCGCTCGAGGTGGGCCGGGCGGAGATCATGCCGCTTCCGGGGACCCGCGTCCGCACTCTGCTGGCGCTCGGCACCCCCTGCGGTCTTCTGGTCGACGGGCCGGCGCGCCTGGTCCACCGGGTGGAAGACCGCTTCAGCACCCCGGTGGCCGAGCGCGGAGACGCCGGCGATACCCGCCGGCCCCAAGTGAGGAGGGCAGCAGACGGATTCGGCGCTGCGGTGGGGTGGGCGTGGAGGAATGGAGGGATAGCCCCACGGTTTTCGCCCTGGAGGGGCGGGATTTGACCAGCCTGGGGTGTCAACCCCAGGGAAAGGGCCACAGATTTTCCTAAGCCCCGGAGGGCCGACAGAGCCGATTCCTCAGGGGTAGGTGCCGCCTGGGGCCCCGTTGTCTCCCACCAACTCTCCGTCACGCGCCGCCGGAGCCCCGCCGGCTCCCACCAACCCTCCGTCACGCGCCACCGGAGCTCCGTCGGCTCCCACCAGCTCTCCGTCGTTCGCCACGAGCCTCCGTCACGCGCCACCAACCCTCCGTCGGCTGCCTCCGGGGCTCCGTGGTCTGCCACCGGGGCGTCGGCGCGGCGCGAAATCTTTTATAAGGCCGCCCGCCGTGCCAGGGGATCTCCATAGAAGCAGTAGGCGGCGTAGGTGTCCTCGCCGCCACCTTCGGCATAGGACTGCTTCCTCAGGTCAGCGAGGATCTGCGCGAAGGGCGTCTCCGGCTCGTTCTTGACCCGCTCGTAGAAGGCTTCCGCGATCTCGTGGGCGATCGAGTCCTTGACGCTCCAGAGGGGTGCAATGACGGCGCTTGCACCCATCGCCATGAAGGTCTCGGCGAAGCCTCCGGCGCCTGAAAGGGCGGGTTCCTGTCGACCGACCTCGCATGCATTGAGGAAGATGAAGGGCTTGTTGTCCCGAATGGCTTTCTTGGCTCCCGGCATCGCCCGGAGTTGATTCGCCGTGAGAGGTTCCTGGTTCTCCAGCCAGAGGGTCTGATTTCCGGCATCCCCGCTCTTGCCGTGGCAGATGAAATGGAGAAGCGACCTTCCCTCCTTGCTCAGCGCCAGGTTCAGGCTTTCGAGACCCACGGGGTCGATCCGTAGGCTTGAGAACTCCCTTGCGATGAGGTTCACCTCTTCCTCAGCGTTTTTTAGTTTCGAGTCGCGGGGCGCAATCACGAAAGCATCCAGCAGTTTCAGCCGCTGAGTTGGAAGGATGTTGTCCCGGGCAGTCCAGCGGCTCAGCAGAAAACGGACTCCTAAGGGTTCCAACTCCTCGTCATTGCGGGTGGGCACCATCAGCTCCCACGGTATGGAGGGTTCTTCAGTGACGATGGAGATCGATCTGAAGGAGCGCTTTTGGTCGATCAACTCCCAGAAGACCTTCCTGAAGAGATCGGGCGAGGCCTCGAAAAGCTCGATCCCAGCACCCTTCAAAGCGAGCATCCGGGCGAAAGGCGTTGCAGGCCCGGCCGTAAACTGGGCCATGATCCGCTTTACGAAGTCACTGGAGATGTCAGGGAGCTGCCATTCTTCTATGACACCATCCTTGTATTCGGGCAGAAGATGCGTCTGGACCCGGCAATCGTAAACGCGCTTGTCCGTTCCTTTCCTTACGATGCGAACGGAAAGGTCGGGGCGCTTGGCGTTGGCGTCGATCTGGAGTCCCGACTCAGGTAAGGCTTGTGGGTTTGGTTTCGCTCCCATTTCGCGGCTTACCCGTCCGCAGGGCCTCCCCTTGTAAGAGAACAAGGCGGAGATCAGGACAGGCTCGGCGGGCTCGGGACCCTCCAGGCGCAGAACGGTGAATTCCACGGGCTCGGATCGTTCCTGATCCCTCAGAATCACGAGGCGCCCCTGTACGTCCCCTTTGACGGTATAAGGTTCGCCCACGGTGAGCCAGACGTCCACTTCGAAACGTCTCTGATCGGGCCGGGCATCTATTTCGACGTCAATCCCGGTTTCCCCAACGCGGAACGCCTGGGCGTCCGTGTAGACGCGGACCTGGATCTGGGTTCCGGGATCGACGGGCGCTGTAGCGGATAGGTCCATGTGGGGCGTCCGGCGCAGGGGCTGGGGAGTGCCGGGAGCCGCGGCCGACTCGGCCTCCGTGCCCGGGACGTCGCGCGGAGGAACGGACATGGGAGGCGACATGGGGAGGCCGCGGTCGGGGGGGCCTCCCGGAGCCTCCGCTGGAAAGTCCCCGTCGAGCTCGTCGTCCCGAGTCGGCCGGCTGCCCCGGGAAGGGCTGCGCGTGGGCTCGTCCATCTGTTCCATCTTGGCGAGGTAATACCTCGCCTGCCGCAGATACTTGCCCCCTTCGCGGACGATCTGCTTGAAGATCCACCGGGCTTTGACGAAGTCGCCGGCCTCGAAGAGAGCTTGGGCCTTTTCGAAAATCTCCTTCTCTTCCTCAGGAGATCTGCTCATCTTTATGTTCCTTGCCGTTCTCGTCGATGTAGCGCACGTTGATGACGGGACCGTCGAAGTCGAGGACGGCGAAGCCGAACCAGGCCCAGCGCTCCAGGCCTTTCTGGAAGGCGCCGCGGTATTCGTAGGCACCCGGCGGAGGATAGGGATCGTTCTCGGCATGGGTCATGTAGACGGGGACGCCGCCGTGGCCGATGCAGCGGCCGTATTCCACTTTTTCGTGAGGCTTGTAGAGCACGCAGCGGTGCTCGTGCCCCCAGAACCAGCTGCGCACCTTGTTGGTGGCGAGCGCGGGCCGGATCTTCTCGAGGAGGATGCTCTCCTCCTTTTTTGTTTCATAGGAGCTGAAGATCTGGTGGTGCGAGAGGAGCAGGCCCTTGCGCGGAGAGCTTTCGAGCGTGGCCTTGGCCCAACTCCCCTGGTTCCCTTCGAGGCCGTGCTCTTCCCAGGCGGTGTCGAGGCCGAGGATGTTCCAGTGATCGTTCCGAAGGGAAAACCAGCTCGATCCCTGCTGCCTCGCGAAGCGCGGGTCTTTCAAGGCGTAGTCGAAAAAGGCGTGGCCGCCCGCGTACATGTCGTGATTGCCGTTCAGGTTCCAGGAGCGGATGGAATCTTTTTCGGATTCCTTGACGGGCCAGTACTTGAGGAACCGGTCGCGGTATTCATACTCCCAGCCGGAGTAGTAGACGTCGCCCAGGTGGACGACGTGCTGCTCGCGGTTGGCCTGGATCCCCTCGTCGATCACCTTGCGCATTTCGTCCGCCACCTTGCGGGCACGCGGAATGCCGGAGCCCCAGTCGCCCACGAGGATGAGCCGGGCCCGGTTGCCCACCTCGAGCGGCTCGGCGGGTTTGGCCGGGAAGGGGAACCGTTTTTTGAAGCGGCGGATGCCCATGGCGAAGACGCTGCTGACCCAGCGGACGTCGGTGACGGAGAACTTGTCGAAGACGCGCCGCCCTTCGAGGCCGCGGGAGGGCTCGACGCCGGCCAAGGCGACGTCGGTGACGGCCACGTCTTCCCAGGGATTCGAGCGGCGGTCGTCGGCGGGCGCGGCGGTCTCCAGGGGCTCTTGAGGGTTCTTGGCGAAGTATTCCTCCAGGGCGGACTGGAGGTTGCTTACGGCGGGGTCGCGGCTGAAGAAGGAGAAGTCGTCGATGGGGGCCGATTCGTCGCCCCGGCGCTCGGGGGGTGGCGGCTCGAAGCCGGACTGGCCGCTGGAGGCCACGGTCTCGGTCGCCAGGGCTGCCGCGGCAAGGGCGCGGGCCTCGGCGGCGTCGCCGGGATCAATCTCAGGGGCGGGGCTGTCCGCGCTCCGCCGCTCTTCCACCTGCGGCGGGTTGCTCAGGTAGTCATGGACCTCTTGCAGCTGTTGGAGGACGAATTCACGGTTCAGTACCTGGGCGATCATGGACCCCTCCTGACGTGAAGTGGTTTTCTGGCAATCATGACGTTCTAGCAATCATGACAATTTTGAGAGGTTTGGTCCATCTGACGAAGCCGCCGTGGCCTGCGACCTCACCCCGGCCCTCTCCTAAAGGAGAGGGAGACCAGCAAGACAACTCTCTTGAAAGCCCCTCTCCTTCAGGAGAGGGGTTGGGGTGAGGTCGCAGGCCGGAAACGGTTCCCACCCCGGGACGGTCCGCCCCGGTGGGCTGACGAGCGGGTGAGTTTCGTTGACGAACCGTCATGGAGTCTAAGCTGGGGTCATAGGAGATGACCCATGATCAAGATCGCGAAGACCTGGTTGCTGTTCGCGCTGTTCGCCACCGCCCATTTGGCGATGGCGCAGGACGTTACGTTACCGCTTGCTGAATACGAGAAGCTGAGGGAGCGGGCCCATCCCGCGCCGGCCAAGCCGGAGGGGCCGCCTCCGCCGTACGCCCTGGAGGACGCCGATTTCACCGTGCAGGCGGGGGCGGAGAGCGCCAAGGTGATGCAGACGCTGCGCATCACCCTGTTTACGAACGACTGGCACACGGTGCCGCTCGGCGAGGCGGGGTCGTTCATTCGCGCCGAGCTCGGGAGCGCTGAAGGGCGGGTGCGGCTGAGCGAGAAGGGGGAGTGGTCGCTGGAGATGCGGGGGGCCGGCCGTCACGAGGTGAAGCTGGAGTCGGTGCTGCCGGTGACGCGCGACGAGACGGCGACCCGGCCGACCTGGAGCCTGGGTTTCACGGCCCCGCGGGCGGCGGTGGTGCGTGGCCGGCTGGAGGTGCCCACCGAGGTGGTGGACGTGGCGGCGGCAGGGAACGGCGTGCTGATGGAGAAGCTGGAGACGGGGGAGGGAGCCTGGCGCTTCGCGGCGCCCTCGGGCACGGCGGTCGGGTGGACCCTCTCGGGCAAGACGGTGGTGCCCCGCCGGACTCAGCTCCCCCTGCGCTTCGAGGCCACCACGGCCACGGCCTCGACGGTGCTCCACACGCGCTTCCGGGTGCTGGCCTGGGTGGAGGCGCGGGTGGGGCAAGGGCGGCTCGAGGGGCTGCGGATCCCCATCCCCGCCGATCTCAAGGTGGCGGCGATCCGGGGTCCGGTGGACTGGAAGATGGACGGCGCGACGCTCGCGGTGACGCCGCATTCCGGGGTGGAGGACTCGGTGGCGTTCGAGCTGGACCTGGTGGGCGATCCGCGCCAGGTCTTCAACACGCCCGTGCTGGTGCCCGAGGGGAGCCTCCGGACCACGGTGCTGGGCAAGGCCTTCCTTCAGGGGGATGGCCTGTTGAGCCTGACCGACGCGGGATCAGCCCGCGCGCCCTCCGCGCAGGAGGCCGAGCAGCTGCCCGAAGCCTTGCGCTCGGCCAGCGGCCGGCTGTTCGCGGTGACGGACCCGGCCCGGCCGCCGGCCTGGGAGGCGACCTGGGTGGAGCGGACGGAGATGCTGGCCTCGCAGATCGACCGCCTGCTGGTGGACGTGGTGGTGGGGACGTCCGGACGCGCCTCCTACCAGCTCTGGACGGAGATGAGAAACCGCGGTGCCCAGCACCTCACGCTCGCCATGCCGGCGGGTTTCGAGCTGGTGGAGGCCCAGCGGGACGGTCAGCCGGTGGTGCCGGGCACGGCCCCTGCCGAGGCGGGCACGGCGGGTGCTCTCGCGGTTCCCCTGTTGACGCAGGAGGCGCCGCAGGTCGTCCACCTCCTGGGGGTGCTGCCGTTCCCGTTGCCCAAGGGGGACGGCGGGTTCGAGGTGCCTCTGCCGGTGCTCTCGGCTCCGGCGGCCCAGGTGCAGGTGCGGGTGGTGCTGCCGGGCGGCTGGACCTACCAGCTGGTGGATGCCACGCGGGCGGGCCTGGTGGCGCCGCCGCCCCAGTCGGCCGTGCGCTCGACCGAGAATTCCATGGCCCGCCAGGTGGCCTGGTCGCCCCAGGCGGGCTCGACGGCCCTCCGTTCCTCCCTGCTCGCCGCCCCGCCCGGCTTCATCCAGGTGGGCGCGTCGTGGAGCGCACTGTCGGCAACCCCCTCGGCGCTGGCGTTCAAGGCGCGGCAGGAAAAGGAGATCTCCCAATGGTTCTGAGAACGCGCCTTCTTTTCGTTCAGGCAGTCATCCTCCTGGCCCTGGTCTTTGCCGTGTTCCCGGCCCGGGCCCAGCGCCCCGGCGAGGTCAATCTCCCGCTCAAGGATTATCTGGAGCTGGTGGAGACCGTGGAAAGGGTGGAGCGTGAGCAGGCTGACAAGATCGCCCGGCGGGAGGCGCCGCTGGCCGAGGTGCTCTCGCAGCGCGTGGCGCTGGTGCTGGCCTCCGGGAGCGCGGAGACGGTGGAGGTGACGTCGGAGTTCGAGGTGCTCATTCAGGGCAATCCCAAGGGCTCGGTGTTGCTGCCGCTGGCGGGCGTGCCCGTGCAGGCGGTGGTGACGGTGGCCGGTCCCAACGGGGCGAGCCCCGTGGCGGCGGCGATGGCGGCGACGGCGGCGGTGACGGCGGGGCCTCCGGGCCGACCCGCGAGCGTCCAGCTGGTGGCTCCCGCGCCGGGGCGCTACACCGTGCGGGTCCAGGGGCCGGCGGAGCTCCAGGGCGGCGGTATCCGCCAGTTGGCTCTCGCGGCCGTGGCGGCGCCGGTGGCGTCCACGGAGATCGACCTGCCGGCGGACCTCGACTGGAAGGTGCCGGGCTCGGTGGTGGTGGACGACCATGCCGGCGGCGGCCGGCGCAAGGTGCGGCTCACCACGCGGCGCGGCGAGCGCGCGACCCTGGAGGTGCGGCGCAAGGGGGACAACGGCGACGCCGGCAAGCTGCTGGCTCAGAGCTCGGTGCTGACGCTGATCCAGCTCGGCCCCGACGGCCCGCGGCGGCACGACGTGGTGCTCTACGAGGTCTCCCGGGGGCGCCTGGGGAGCTTCACGGTGGATCTCCCGGAGGGCGTGTCGGTGGAAAAGGCCGGCACGGACGAGGGGGACGTGGTGCCGGTGGTGGAGGCCCGGCGGCTGACGGTGCAGCGGCGGGCCCAGCTCCAGGGAACCGGTTACCTGGTGCTCACCTCGACGCCGGAAGCCGGGGCCAACCTGCCTTTGGACGCCGTGACGCTGGACGAGGCGCCGGTGCGGGCGCGCTACCTCGCCTTCTCGACCTCGGTGGCGGCCGAGACCCGGCCGCTTCCCCAGTCTGCCTGGCAGCGGGTGGATCTGGACGACCTGCCGGCCATGTTCCGCGATGCCCTGGCCGCCCTCGACCTGTCGGCGGCGTGGCGGCTGACCGGTGTGCCCCAGGGGCTCTCCATGGCCGTCTCGACGCTCGAGGCGGCGCCGGTGCTGCCGGTCGTCATCCGGCTGCGGGAGACCACGACGCTGCTGACCGTGGACGGCACCCTGCTGCACCGGGACCGCCTGGTGCTCAAGCCCACGGTGGGGCTCACCTCCACGGTGGAGCTCGTGCTGCCCCCCTCGGGCGTCCTCTGGTCGGCCCAGGTGGACGACCTGCCGGTGCGCCCCCTGGAGCGCAACGGCACCCTCTCCATCCCCTTGGGCTTTGAAACGGGGAAGGAGTCGGTGGTGGAGGTGGTCTCGGTGCTCGAGAAGGCGATCCCCAAGGGTCGTTCGGAGCTGGCCCTGACCCTCGCGAGGATCGGCTCCCCCGTGCAGGAGCACCGCTGGCGCCTGCTCTTGCCGGACGGCAACCGCTACCGGTTCCGCTCCGGAGACCTGCGTCCGGCCACGCCGCCGCCCGTGTCCCATGGGGAGCTGGGAAGCGTTCCGGCCTCGCGCGATCCCTGGGCCGTCCTCCAAACCACGCCGGGAGTGCTCACGGACCGCATCAACGTGGGCGGCAACGAGTCGGGCCAGCAGTCCATGTACATCGGCCCCGGCGGCAACGCGCGCATTCAGGGCAAGGTCGTGGACGACCAGGGCATCGCTTTGCCGGGGGCCGTGGTCACGCTGATGCCGCAGTCGGGCGAGCCTCTCGTGGGAGTGACGGACGCCCGGGGCTCCTTCCTGTTCGTGAGCATTCCCGGGGGCAATTACAGCATGCGGACCGACCTGGAGGGTTTCTCCACGGTGGAATATCCCAACGTCCAGGTCTCGTCGGGGGGGACGGCTTCCCTGGAGGTGCATTTGAGCACCGCCGTGGAAGACGTCATCACCGTCACCGCCGAGTCCCCCATACTGGATGAGCGCAGGACCGGCAACACCCAGAGCTACGACCTCGGCGAGGGCAAGACCACCGGGTTCATCCCGGGGAGGAAGAAGAAGGCGCCGGCGAAGCCTGCCCCGTCCTACTACGATTTCGATGCTTTCGAGGAGATGGCGATAAGCCTCAAGCAGGGCCTGGTGGGAGGCGTCAAGCCGCTCAACGTGGCCATTCCGGAAGCGGGGAAGGTGCTCTTGATGGCCGGTGCCCTGCCGCCCGCCGAGGTGAGGGTGGAGTTGGAGGTGAAGGCGCAGAAGCGGTAGGTGGGAGTGAGTCCCTGAGGAAGACCGGGGTAGACTTCGCGTTTTCCAGGCCGGGACCCTGGGGGTTCCGGCCGAGGAGTCTGCCCCATGCGAATCCTGGTAGCCCTGGGCGGCAACGCCCTGTTGCGCCGCGGCGAGGCGATGACGGCCGAGAACCAGCGAAGGAACGTCCGCATCGCCGCCGAGGCCCTGGCGCCGCTCGGCCGCGAGCACGAGCTCGATCATCTCCCACGGCAACGGCCCGCAGGTGGGGCTGCTCGCCCTGCAGAGCGCGGCCTACGAGCAGGTGGCCCCGTATCCCCTCGACGTGCTGGGCGCCCAGACCGAGGGGATGATCGGCTACATGATCGAGCAGGAGCTGGGCAACATCCTCCCCTTCGAGCAGCCGTTCGCCACCATCCTCTCCATGGTGGAGGTCGATCCCGACGATCCCGCGTTCCAGAACCCCACCAAGCCCATCGGCCCCGTGTACTCCGAGGAGGAATCCAAAAGGCTGGCGGCGGAGGAGGGGTGGACGATGGCGCCGGACGGCGACGGCTTCCGCCGCGTGGTGGCCTCGCCCCTGCCCAAGCGGATCTTCCAGATCCGCCCCATCAAGTGGCTGCTGGAGAAGGGGTGCATCGTCATCTGCGCGGGCGGCGGCGGCATTCCCACCATGTACGCGCCGGGGCGCCAGCTCCACGGCGTCGAGGCCGTGGTGGACAAGGATCGGGCGAGCGCGCTCCTCGCCCGCGAGCTGGAGGCCGACCTCTTCATCATGGCCACCGACGCCGACGCGGTCTACGTGGATTGGGGGAAGCCCACCCAGAGGGCCATAAGGCGAGCCCACCCCAAGGCCCTCGCGGAGCTCGGCTTCGCCGCGGGATCCATGGGCCCCAAGGTGGAGGCCGCCATCGACCTCGTGGAACGCACGGGCAAGACCGCCGGCATCGGCGCCTTGGCCGACCTCGTGCGCATCGCGCGGGGGGAGGCGGGCACGACGGTGACGGTGGAGGCGGAGGGGTTGGAGTTTTATTAGAACCCGATCTTCGCGATCTTATTGCCAACGCACAACCGCGAGCCCGGAGGGCGTCCTACCCCTAGCCCAGGGTGCAACCCTGGGTGGGCGGCAGGGATGCCGGCGGTCCCAGGAGCGCTACGCGGCGGCGGGACGACATCGATGCGCGGCGTCAATGCGGGCGCCGGCATCCCCGTCGTCCACCCAGGGTTGCACCCTGGGCTAGGGGTAGGACGCCCTCCGGGCTCGCGTTTGTGCGTCGGCAGCCCGATCGCGAGACCGAAGGGAGGGTGAGGTCTACTCCTGGTAAATCTCCAGGCTGATCAGCCGCTGGCCCTTGCCGGCCTCGTCGCGCCAGCGCTTGGCGAAGCCGTTGATGTCGGTGCCCATCACCAGGTCGCCGGGGGGGCCGGTGCGGATGATGGCGTCGACGAGGCGGTCCTTGCCTTCCTTGTAGGTCTCGACGTCCACCAGGGCCATGTTCTTGGCGCGCACGCCGTTGACCTTGGCCTGGAGGTCGGCGAGCTTGACGCCTGTCCAAAACTCGTAGGTATTGGGATCCTCACGGAACGTGCCGGCGTAGAGGGTGCCCGTGCCGGAGCCGTAGGGCTGGACGTCGAGGAGCTTCTGGTTCTTGTAGGAGGAGAAGCTCGGCGACCTTGGCCACGAAGTCCTTCTTGGTCTGGCCCACCCAGAGGGCGTGGCTCTTGCCCAGGTCGCGGAAGACGCCGGCGAAGTAGTTCTTGTCGGCGCCCGGGTAGACCTCGAGGTCGGTCAGGCGCATGTTGCCGCCGGTGAGCTTCTTCCAGCTGTTGGCGAACTTGTCCCAGTCCTGGCCGATGATGAGCTGGACCTGGTCGGAGCTGTCCTTGAAGATACCGCTCCACACCCGCTTGCCCCCCGACATGAAGCTCTCGACGTCGTCGAGCTGGAGGCCGAGGCCGGCGAGCTGGGCGACCTTGTCCTTGAAGGCCTTCTCTTCGAGGCCGATGACCACCGCGTGCCCTTCGGCCTGGGGCGCGAAGGAGCCGATCACCTGAAGGGCGGGAGGCGTCTTGGCCGGGGCCGCGCCCTTTTTCCCCGCGGCGGCCGGCTTGGCGGCGGTGGGTTTGGCGGCGGCCGGCGGGGCGGCCGAGATCTCCAGGCTGTCCACGGCCATGTCGATGTGGACGGCGCCCTGCTCCTTGTTGGAGATGCTGAGCTTGTAGTCGCCGCCGGCGGGCACGTCGACAGTGGCGGTGCCCACCGGCTCCCAGGTTGAGCTGAACCAGCCGTCGTCTTCCCAGGCCGTGCACTGGATGGTGGTGGGGAACGACTTGATCTCGAGAGTCTTCTTGATGTCCACCGAGTACTTGGTCCGGGCCGTGGCGCTGGGCACCAGCTCGGTGAGCTGAGGTCCGCCGGCGCCGCAGGAAAGCCGCCATTCGCAGCCGCTGCTCTCCGGGCAGCGGTCGGCCGTCATGCGGAGGAAGGTGACCACCCCCTCCGCCGAAGCCTGGGATGGGGCGCCCACGAGCGCGCCTCCCAGGAGAAGGGATACCAGCAGAACGGCACTTGAAGTCACGGGACGTACCAGCGCCCCGACCGCACCCGCTTGCGCTCTCATGGCCGACTCCTTTCGTCAGGTTCAAGACAACGAGAATCTCAACGCCATCCTATTACCAGAGCCGATCGAGACGATACCCGCCGGGGTGGCTCCGCTCGCGCGGCACACTCTCCCGCCGGGTGGCCATGGCGATGGCATTTTTCCCTCCGGGGCGCGATTGTATCGTGTCAACCCTGAAACGGCGGCCTCTGTTTTGGCGTAAGGAGGTCCGAGGAGGCATCCATGATCTCTCTGCCGGCACCTTTCCGCTCCCTGGTCCGCGAATTGGCCCGCCGTCCGGGCTTCCTGCTGGTGGCCGTTCTGACGCTGGCCGTGGGCCTCGGCGCCAACGCGGCGATCTTCAGCGTGGTCAACGCCGTGCTCATCCGCCCGCTCCCCTATGCCGATCCGGAGCGCCTGGTGGCCGTGTGGCACACGGCCCCGGGGCTCGGCATGGACCAGTTCGAACAGTCGGACGCGAGCTATTTTCTCTACCGCGGCGGCAACAAGTCGCTCGAAGACCTCGGGATCTACTGGGAGGGCTCGGTCACCCTGACGGGCGGCGATACGCCGGAGCGGGTGGACGCCTCCGGGGCCACGGCCTCCGTCTTCTCCGTCTTCCGCGTGAAGCCCCGGCTCGGGCGCGGGCTCCAGGCGGCGGACGAGAAGCCGGGGGCCGAGAAGGTGGCGGTGATCTCCCAAGACCTCTGGCGGCGCCGGTTCGGGAGCGATCCCAAGGCCGTCGGCACCCAGTTGAAGGTGGACGGCGTAGCCACGCGGATCGTGGGCGTCCTGGGGCCGGACTTCCGCTTCCCCGAGGCCGGCACCGCGCTCTGGGTGCCGATGACGATCGATCCCGCCAAGCTCGAAGCGGGGAACTTCAACTACACGGCCATTGGCCGGCTGCGCCCCGGCGTCACCCCGGAGCAGGCCGCGCGCGACCTCTCGGCCCTGGTGTGGCGCATTCCGGAGCAGTTTCCGGACTCCGGGATGAGCAAGGGGATGCTCGAAAGCGCGAAGCTCGCCGTGCTCGTCCACCCCCTGCGGGACGACGTGGTGGGCGACGTCCAGCGCATCCTCTGGGTGCTCCTGGGGAGCGTCGGCTGCATTCTCCTCATCGCCTGCGCCAACGTGGCCAACCTCTTCCTGGTGCGGGCCGAGGCCCGGCAGCGGGAGATGGCGGTACGCACGGCCCTGGGCGCTTCCCGGGGGTCGGTCTTCCGGCTCTTCGTGGGCGAGAGCCTGGCGTTGTCGCTGGTGGGCGGCCTCCTCGGGTTGGGCTTGGCGGCGGCGGGCGTGCGCCTGCTGGTGAGCCTGCGCCCCGAGGGGATTCCGCGCCTGGAAGAGATCGGGGTGGACGGCGTGGTGCTCGCCTTCACCTTCCTCCTTTCCCTGCTGGCCGGCCTCCTCTGCGGCGCTTTCGCGGCCCTGCGCTACGGTGCGCCCGAGCTGGTGCCCGCGCTCAAGGAAGGCGGCCGGGGCGGCACCGCCGGGCGCGGCCGGAACCGCGCCCGCAACGTGCTGGTGGCGGTGCAGATGGCGCTGGCCCTGGTGCTGCTGGTGGGCTCAGCCCTCATGGTGAAGAGCTTCTGGCGCCTACGGAGCGTCAGCCCCGGCCTCGAGCCCCAGGGGGTCCTCACCCTCCGGCTGGATCTGCCGGAAGCCGAGTACCCGGACGCCTTCGCCAACGCCCGCTTCGTCCAGAGGCTGCTGGAGGGGGTGCGCGCCCTGCCCGGCGTGGCGCAGGCGGGCACCGTGACCGACCTGCCTCTCACGGGGAGTGGTTCGAACAGTGGCTACAGCTTCGAGGACTTCCCCCTGAAGCCGGACGAGGTGCCGCCCATTCTCGGCACGCGCTTCGTGAGCCCCGGCTACTTCGAGGCCCTGGGCATCCCCGTCATCGAGGGGCGGGTGCCGGACCGCATCGATCCCGCCAAGCGGTCGGACGAGGTGGTGGTGAGCGAGGCCCTGGCCCGCCGCTTCTGGCCTCACGGGAGCGCCGTCGGCAAGCGGCTGATCCAGGGGCTGCCGGACGAGAAGGTCTGGCACACCATCGTCGGCGTCGTGGGCAGCGTTCGCGACCGGGGCCTGCACGAGAAGGCCTGGGAGACCGTCTACTTCCCCGTCCTGCGTTTGGGCACGACCGGTGAGAGGGACTGGGTGCCGCGCAGCTTCTATCTGGTGATCAAGAGCCGGGTCACGCCCACCTCGCTCGCCGGGCCGGTGCGGCGGGCGATCGCTGTCGATCGATCCCAACCTGCCGCTCTCTCAGGTGCGCCCCATGGAGGAGGTCGTCTCCCGTTCCATGGCCCGCACGTCCTTCACCATGCTGCTCCTGGTGATCGCCGCCGCCGTGGCCCTGCTGCTGGGCTCGGTGGGCCTCTACGGCGTCATCTCCTACGTGGTCTCCCAGCGCACGCGGGAGATCGGCGTGCGCATGGCCCTGGGCGCCGCCCGTGGGGACATTTCCCGCATGGTGCTTCGCGAAGGAGCCCTCGTGGTGCTCGTGGGGATCGGCCTCGGCCTCGCCGCCGCCCTCGCCCTGACCCGCTTGATGATCGCCCTGCTCTACGACGTGAGCCCCACCGATCCGGCCACCTTCGCCGCCGTCCCGCTTGCTGCTCGCCGCCGTCGCCCTGCTGGCGAGCTGGATGCCGGCGCGGCGCGCGGCGGCGGTGGAGCCTTTGGAGGCGATTCGGTACGAGTAGGGGGAGGCGTCAGACCTCCAGCCGCATCTCCCACTGGCTCAAGCCGTTGAGGCTCCAGCCCGGGCGGGAGAAGAAGCCGGGCGCCAGCTCCTCGGGGACGATGGGCGAGACGTGCCAGGAGTGGCCGGGGTGGCGGCTCGCCAGGGTGTCGAGCAGGCGCGAGCCCCATCCTTGACCGCGATGAGCGCGGGGGACGACGAGAGCCGCCAGCGTGAGCCGCTCGGCGCCGGGGTCTCCGGTCAAGGCGAAGGCGCGGTCCTCCAGGCGGTAGGCGCGGGCCGGGGGCACGGCGCCCGCGAAGGTCTCGGCGCTGAGCATCCAGGGGAGATCCTGCTCGCCTTCCCTGCAGGCCACCCGGGCAAACTCCAGGGGATCGATCTCCGTCAGATCGCTCAGCTCGCCGCTCGCTCTTAGATCCGCCGGAGGATCCCACCGGTAGCCCACCAGCCGGCGGAGCGCGCGGAAGCCGAAACGGGTGTAGAGGGTCACGGCGGGTGCGTTGCCGTCGATCACCTCCAGCACCACGGTCCGCTCGCCCGCGGCCCGCGCCTCGGCCACCGTCTCGTTCAACGCCCGGCGGCCCAGCCCCTGGCCCCGGGCCTCGGGCACGAACCCCATGGCTGACACGCGGCGGGTCCACCCCCGGCGGGAAATGAGCAGGATGCCGATGGGCGCGTCGCCGCAGACGTACACGCGGCTCGCGTAGGGATCGAGATGCTCGCTCCGGAACCGCCGCTCGTAGGCCTCCGGCGTGAAGCGTAGGGGCACGAGGTACCCCTCGAACGAGCGCGTCACCGCGTCCGCCACCTGGGCGGCGGTGAGCTCGGCAACGGGCCGGGAGGTGACGGGTTCGTCTGTCATGGCGGCGTCTATCTTACGCGTTAGACTGAAGAGCCTATGAGGATTGAAACCGAGCGTCTCGTGCTGCGCAACTGGCAGGTGGGGGATGAGGACGCCCTGGTCCGCCACGCCGACAACCGCAAGGTCTGGCTGAACCTGCGCGACCGCTTCCCCCATCCCTACACCCGGGAGGACGCCGAGGACTGGATCGCGCGCCGTGCCGCCGATCCCCATCCCCCTCAAGACTTCGCCATTGAGCACGAGGGCGAGGCCATCGGCGGCATCGGGTTGATGCCCCTCCAGGACGTCGCCCGGTTCACCTCGGAGGTCGGCTACTGGCTGGGCGAGGCCGCCTGGGGCCGGGGTTTCGCGGCCGAGGCCCTGCGGAGCTTTTCGGACTACGCCTTCGAGAACTTCCCGTTCGAGCGGCTGGAGGCCTGGATCTTCGCGCCCAACAAGGCCTCCGCCCGAGTGCTGGAAAAGGCCGGCTATGAGTACGAGGCCACCACGCGGCGCAGCGTCTTCAAAGACGGCCAGTTCCTCGACTGCCACATCTACGTGCGGTTCCGGCCGCTGGTATCCTTGCCCTAGGAGGCCCTGAACCCACATGCCCGAGCTGGTCCTGATCGTGGACGACGAACCCGGAATCCTCTCGACCCTGGGCGGGATCCTGTCCGACGAGGGGTACGAGACCCTCACCACCACCAGCGGCGAAGAGGCTCTCGCCCTCTACCAGGAGAAACGGCCGGACGTGGTCTTCCTGGACATCTGGCTGGCCGACCGCGACGGGCTGGAGACCTTGGAAGCCCTGCGCGAAGCCGATCCCACGGCCGCCGTGGTCATGATGTCCGGCCACGGCACAGCCTCCACCGCCGTCAAGGCCATCAAGATGGGCGCCTTCGACTACCTGGAGAAGCCCCTCTCCTACAAGCGGGCCGTGGACGCCGCCTCCGGCGCTCTGGCCTACAAGCGCGCCCTCCAGGAAGGCGCCGTGGGGGCCGTGCGGGTGGCCCGGGCTGACGGCGAGCGCCGCTTCAATGCCGCCCCGGCCCTGCCTCTTCTGGCGGACACCGGCCGGCACCAGCGCACCATCCGCCACTCGACGGTGGTCTACGGCCTGGGCCTCCATTCGGGCCAGAGGACGGGGATGGTCCTCCAGCCGCTGCCGGAAAACAGCGGCATCCACTTCGTCACCCTCCCCACCGGCGTCGAAATCCCGGCCCACGTCCGCGCCGTGGCGGAGACGGACTACGCCACCACCCTCTCCGGCGAAGGCGAGAACATCCGCACCGTCGAGCACCTCCTCTCGGCCCTCCACGCCTACGGGGTGGGGAACCTGCTCATCAAGGTCCACGGCGAGATCCCCGTCCTCGACGGCTCGGCCCTGGAGTTCTGCAAGATCCTGGAGGACGTCGGCATCGCCGACCAGGAAGAGCCGCAGCGGGAGATCGTCATCGACCGCCGCTACGAGGTCGGAGGGAAGGGCGAGAAGATCCTGTCGATCGAGCCCGCGGACGAGTTCTCGGTCTCCTACCTCCTGCGCTACCCGGCCCCCGTGGGCGAGCAGGCCTACGAATTCACCCTCACCTCCGCCGAGGACTACAAGAGGGAGATCGCCCCCGCCCGCACCTTCGGCTTCATGAAGGACTTGAAGATGCTGAACGAGCTGGGCCTGGGCTCCGGCGGCCGCCTCGACAACTTCATCCTGGTGGGGGAAGACGAGGTTCTGAACACCGAGCTCCGCTTCCCCGACGAGTTCGTCCGCCACAAGATCCTCGACATCATCGGGGATCTGTACCTGGTGGGATATCCGATCCGCGGGAAGGTGACGGCCCGGTTGACGGGGCACCGGGACAACATTGCGCTGTTGCGGGAGATTGTGGGGGGATAGCGCGGGACCGCGATGAGCGGTCTGAAAGAGGACGCGAGGCGGCTCCTTCCTTGGGACCGTTATTACTCGCATGCCTCCGGCTGTCCGTCCATGCCAGGAAGGCCAGCAAGGACGGTCCGCCACACCGCCCTTGCCGGTACATCAATTGTCAAAGAGCCGCGATCCGTCCCCAGGTGCAAGCGGTTGACGAATTCAGCGTCGATGATACCATATGCACATCATGTTTGACCATGGCTGGCGAGGAGGTGAGATTCTCTTCTCCAGTCCTGGGCCGCTCTTTGACAACTGAATGATGTGGCGCCGGCCCCGATTGGGGACCGGTGCCTGGACGCCGTGGATCGTCTGGGGAGCGTTTCGCGGCGTGGCCCTGGCTTGGCCGGGAGGCGGCGGAGCGTTTCCGGGCGGCTTGCAGCGTTTTCCCGGCCGCCGCGGAGGAGGGGAAAGCCGCCCGGGACACGGGGAACACCTCTTTCCCCGGCTCCTCGAGGGCTGGGCCGTCGGGGAAGGGTGCTGGCCCCGACGGGTGGAGGTCCGCGCGAGAGGGGAGGGGCTCCGGGGAGTCGGGGTAGGGGCTTGGCCCCGAGGGCGCGGCGGTGGGGGAGTCGGGGAAAGTCGCCAGGGAGTAGGGGTAGGTGGCTGGCCCCGGCTCCCGGCGGGTTGGCCCCTCGGGGAAAGTGGCTGGGAAGACGGGAAAATCGTCGAGGAGCGCGGGAAAATCGCCGGGCAAATCGCCGGGCCACCCTCACCTGCTACCATACCGGCCCTATGATTGCCGTCTCCGACCTTGGTAAAGCCTATGGCCCCCAGACTCTGTTCGAGGGGGTCTCGATCCAATTCAACCCGGGCAACCGCTATGGCCTCGTGGGGGCCAACGGTTCGGGTAAGTCGACGTTCCTCAAGATCCTCGCCGGCGACGAGATCGCCGAGCGAGGGCGACGGTGGCGATGCCGAAGCGCCTGAAGCTGGGCGTCTTGAAGCAGGACCACTTCCGGTACGAGCACATGCCCATCCTCGAAGTGGCCATGATGGGCAACCACGACGTGTGGGAAGCGATGGTCGAGAAGGAGCGCATCCTCGCCGACGCGGACCAGGAGTTCGACGCCGACCGGTACGCCGAGGTCGAGGACCTGATCCTCCGCCACGACGGCTACACCCTGGAGTCCCGGGCCGGCGAGGTGCTGGAAGGGCTCGGCATCCCGACCGAGGTCCACCGCCAGCCGCTGTCGACGCTCTCGGGCGGCTTCAAGCTGCGCGTGCTGCTCGCCCAGGTGCTGGCCGCGGACCCGGACGTGCTGCTGCTCGACGAGCCGACGAACCACCTCGACATCCTCTCCATCCGCTGGCTGGAGAAGTTCCTGGTGGAGACGTACAAGGGGACGGCGATCGTGATCTCCCACGACCACCGCTTCCTCGACAACATCTGCACCCACATCGTGGACGTGGACTACGAGACGATGATCCTCTACCCCGGCAACTACAACGCCTTCCTCGCCGCCAAGGTGGGAGAACCGGGACCGCAAGGAAGCGGAGATCGAGAAGCGCGAGGCGGAGATCGCCAAGCACAAGGAGTTCGTCGACCGCTTCCGGGCCAAGGCCACCAAGGCCCGGCAGGCGCAGAGCAAGATCAAGATGATCGAGAAGATCGTCATCGACCGCCTGCCCCAGACCTCGCGCCGCTACCCGACCTTCAAGTTCAAGCAGGTGCGCCCGAGCGGCCGGCAGGCGCTGGAGATCGAGGGGATCTCGAAGTCCTACGGCGACAAGCACGTGCTGAAGGACGTCTCGCTCAAGGTCGAGCGCGGCGACCGGGTGGCGATCATCGGCCCCAACGGCATCGGCAAGTCGACCCTTTTGAAGATCGCGGTGGGGGACGTGGAGGCGGACGCCGGGCGGATCGAGTGGGGGTACGAGACGTATCCCGGCTACTTCTCGCAGGACCACAACGAGGTGCCGAAGGGGAGCAAGCAGACGGTCGAGGCCTGGCTGTGGGAGTTCGTGCCGGGCGAGCCGATCGGCTTCGTGCGCGGCAACCTGGGGATGGTGCTGTTCTCGGGGGACGACGTGAAGAAGACGGTGGGGAGCCTCTCGGGCGGCGAGGCGGCGCGGCTGGTGTTCGCGAAGCTCTCGGTGACCAAGCCGAACGTGCTGATCCTCGACGAGCCGACGAACCACCTGGACCTCGAAGCGATCGAGGCGCTGGTGGAGGCGCTCAAGAGCTACGACGGCACGCTGATCTTCGTCTCCCACGACCGCTGGTTCGTGTCGCAGCTCGCGAACCGGATCTTCGAGATCTCGCCCAAGGGGATCAACGACTTCCGCGGCACCTACGACGAGTACCTGGAGCGGCTGGGCGACGACCACCTGGACGCCGAGGCCGTGCTGCGCATGAAGCGCGAGCAGAAGAAGAAGGCCGCGGCGGCGGGCTCGGCGCCCGCGGTGGCCGATCCGGCCGAGGAGCGCCGCCGCCAGCAGCGCCAGAAGGAGCTGACCAAGAAGCTCGACCAGGTCACCGCCTCGGTCGAGAAGGCCGAGGCCCGCGTCAACGCCATCAACGAGCTGTTCTGCGATCCCACCTTCTTCGACCGCACCTCCCGCGAGCAGGTGAAGAAGCTGGAGGCGGAGCAGAAGACCTTGTCCGGCAAGGTGGAGGAGCTGATGGCGGAGTGGGAGCGGATTGAGACGGAGCGGGGGGCGCTGGGGGTGTGAGCCCCGGGAACTCGGCCCTCTCGCCTGATTCTACTTTTGTCAGATCCGTTTACCTGGCCGCCCCCTCCCCGGGCATAAATGCCCGGGCTAAGTTGAAGAAGCCCCCTGAAGGGGACTCAATTTTCTCCACATTTTTTGAGTCGGCTTTGCCGTCTTCTTTGCCTAGCCCGGGCATTTATGCCCGGGCGGGGGTGCGGCTAGGGTAAACGTTCGAGAGCAAGAGGGAGCCGGAGGGTGAGGTCGCCGCAGCCTCAGCCCAACGCCTCCGGATTCAGCACCCGCAAAGCCCGTTTCCTCCGGGTCGCCGGCGTTCTGGCGGCCAGGACGTCCTCTTTCAACATCCGTTGCTGGCTGGCCGTCATGCGTTGCCAGCGGGCGTTGGCGTCGGGGTCGGTCGCCAGGATCTCGGTGAGCTCGTCGGGCATGCGCTCGGGGGCGACGGTGAGGAAGAGGCGTACGGTGTCCCCGGTATCGACTCCGGCCTCGCGGCAAAGGGGCTCGGGGAGCTCGAGGAACCAGCGGTCCTCATCCCACCGTTTGAGGTTGCGGCGGCCCAGGTTGACGCCGTTCAGGATGCCTTCGAGGGGCGTGGTGCCGGTGAGCTTCCAGGGCGCGAGGAGGGCGCTGGGGATGACGGCGAAGCGCGGAAGGTTCGGCGCCTTCCGTTCGATGAGGGCTTCGAGCTCGACGGGGTCTTTCATGGCGTTCTCGAGGTCGCAATCGCAGCCCGGCCTGCCGCCCCAGCCGGCCTCGACCTGCCAGTTCCAGTAGCTCCGGTAAAGCCAGAGGCAGACGCGCTTGTCCGGGGCCTCGCGCAGGTCGATCGGGAAGCTCTCGGTCGGTTTGCCGTCCAGCCGGACCTCGACCACGACTTTACGATCGGCGGGGACACCCATGATCAGTCCCCTTTGGCCGGGACCCACGGTGGCCTGCAGCTTCTTGCCGATGCGGAAGGAGTACTTGCCCTTCTCGCCCGGAGCGGGCCGGTCCATGAGCATCTGGGGTCCATCGGCGATGGAGCTCCCCTTGAAGGGGGCGATGCAGACGGCGCCGGTGGTCGGGGCCGGGTTCTCCGCGGCGGCGGGCGCCACGGCCGCGAGCGCTGCCAGGACGGCCAGGAGGACGGCCAGGAACGATCTCATGTTTCTATTCTGTCAGAGTCTGCGCTCGGCGGTATCACGGGCTTCCTCCGGCCTCCTCGGAAGGGGGTACACTATTTCCCAAATTCAATCGGAGGTCTGCCATGTCCCCGTACCGCCGCCCGTGGCTTCGGTCCACCGCGCTGTGCCTGCTTCCCCTCGTGCTCGCCGGCTGCTCGGCCAATCCGGCCACGGGCAAGCAGCAACTGAATTTCTACAACCAGCAGGAAGAGATCGAGATGGGCCAGGAGGCCGACGGGGAGATCGTCGGCCAGGTCGGTCTCTATGACGATCCGGCGATGCAGGCGTACGTCTCCGAGCTGGGGCAGAGGCTCGCCGCGTCTTCGGAGCGGCCGGACCTGCCGTGGAGCTTCAAGGTGCTGGACGACCCGGCCATCAACGCCTTCGCGCTGCCGGGCGGGTACGTCTACGTGACCCGCGGGATTCTTACGCACCTGGGGTCCGAGGCGGAGCTGGCCACGGTCGTGGGGCACGAGATCGGCCACGTAACCGCCCGGCACGGGGCCAACCAGGTCAGCAAGCAGTTGCTGGCCCTGGCCGGGCTGGGGATCGCGGCGCTGCTGGCGCCGGACACGGACACGGCCCAGGTGGCCCTCGGTGCGGCGTACGTGGGCCTTTCGCTCCTCTTCCTCTCCTACAGCCGGAACGACGAGAGCCAGGCCGACCAGCTCGGCCTGCGCTACGCCCAGAAGACGGGCTACGACCTGCGCGAGAGCCCCGAGGTCTTCCGCCTGCTCGACCGGGCCGAGAAGGTGGCAGGCGCGGGTCGGCTGCCGCACTGGCTTTCCACCCATCCGGACCCGGGCTCGCGGCGCCACCGGCTGGAGGAGAAGATCGCGGAGATGGAAAAGGGCGGCACCTCTTTCGAGGGGACCACGGTCAACCGGGACTCCTATACCACCCGGCTGGATGGCATGGTGTTCGGCGAGGACCCCCGGGAGGGTTTCTTCCGCGAGAGCCGGTTCCTTCACCCCGGGCTCCAGTTCCAGGTCGAGTTCCCCAAGGGGTGGGAGACGTCGAACGAGCAGGCCTCGGTTTCCGCCCTGAGCCCCGGGGAGGACGCCGTCCTCGAAGTCTCCCTGTCGGACAAGGGCACGCTGGCCGAAGCCGCCGAGGAGGTCTTCCAGGAGGACGGCGTGACCGAGGGCGAATCCTGGGACCGCAAGATTCACGGCCTTCCCGCCTCCTGGCACCGGCTGGAGGTCGCCACGGACGAGGCCGAGCTGCATGGCACGGTGGCCTTCGTGAGCTATCAGGGGAAGGTCTTCCAGCTCCTCGCCATGGCCCAGAAGGACCAGTGGAAGGACTACCGCGGCGATCTCGAAACGTCCCTGGCGAGCTTCTCCCGCCTGAACGATCCCAAGGCCCTGGCCGTCCAGCCCCGCCACATGAAAGTGGTCAAGCTCAAGAGGTCCATGACCCTGGAGGAATTCGCCAAGGCCTACCCCTCGACGGTGCCCATCGAGACCGTCGCCCTCGTCAACCATGTGGAGCCGGGCGGGCGGCTGGAGGCGGGGCGCCTGGCCAAGCAGGTGGTGGGGGGATCGGGGATCTGACATCTGTCACCCCCAAGTCCTGACATCCCTCCCTGGGGTCCTCCGGGGAGACCTTCCAGAATGTCCTCGGAAGGTTGAAACGGAGGAGTCCGATGAAAAGCCAGAGAAAATTCGATGACAGGCAACCGCCGGCGCCGGTCGCGGAGCTGCGGCGGGCGGTCAAGCGGTACGGGGCGGTGACGGCCTTGGACGCGATCGACTTCGCCGTCCGCCCCGGCGAGGTGGTGGCGCTGCTGGGACCGAACGGCGCGGGGAAGACGACGGCGGTGCAGCTCCTGCTCGGCCTGATCCGGGCGAGCGCCGGGGAGGTCCGGCTCTTCGGCCACGATCCCCAGAAGCCGGAGGCGCGGATGCGGACGGGGGCGATGCTGCAGGTCTCCAAGGTGCCGGAGACGCTCAAGGTCCGCGAGCACATCCACCTGATCTCCAGCTACTACCCGAATCCGCTGCCGGCCGCGGGAGGTCCTGGCCGCCGCCGGGCTGGAGGGACTGGAAAACCGGCTGTTCGGCAAGCTCTCGGGCGGCCAGCAGCAGCGCGTGCTCTTCGCCCTCGCCCTGTGCGGCAATCCGGATCTCCTGTTCCTGGACGAGCCCACGGTGGGGCTGGACGTCGAGTCCCGCCGGGCCTTCTGGACGGTGATCGAGGAGAAGGCGGCCCAGGGGCGGTCCGTGCTGCTGACCACCCATTACCTGGAGGAGGCCGACGCCCTGGCGGACCGGATCGTTCTGATCAACCGCGGCCGGATCGCCGCCGAGGGCACGCCGGCCGAGATCAAGTCGCGGGCCGCCGGCCGCAAGGTCCGCTGCGTGACCAGCCTGTCGCTGGAGGAGGTCTCGGCTCTGCCCGGCGTGCGCGGCGCCCGGCGGGACGGCGAGCTGACCGAGCTGTTCGCGGTGGAGGCCGAGCGGGCCGTCCGCGAGCTGCTGGCCCGCGATCCCCGGCTCTCCGCGCTGGAAGTCCGCGGCGCGGACCTCGAAGAGGCTTTCCTGACCTTGACGCATTCCGACGACCGAGAGGAGGTGGCGGCATGAGCACCCAGACGATGTCGATGAATCCGATTGTCCCCGAGCCGAAGCCTGGGGCGGATCTTCGCCCTGGAGGCCAAGTACGAGCTCCTGAAGCTGCTGCGCCTCCCCATGTACGTGCTGCCGACGCTGGCCTTTCCCCTGGTGTTCTATGTGCTCTTCGGCGTGGCCATGAAGCATGGCCCAAGCGGCACGTTCAGCATGGCCAAGTACCTGATCGCCACCTACGGGGCCTTCGGGGTGATGAACGCCGCGCTGTTCGGCCTCGGCGTGGGGCTCGCGGTGGAGCGCGGCCAGGGTTGGCTCCTGTTCAAGCGGGCGACGCCGATGCCGGCGCTGGCCCCGTACTTCGGCAAGCTGGTGATGTCGCTGATCTTCGGCGCCATCATGGTGAGCCTGCTGTTCACCGTGGGAGCCACGGCGGGCGGGGTGCGGTTGCCGCTCGCGACGTGGCTGGCGATGGCGGGCGTGCAGGTGGCGGGGGCGATTCCGTTCGCGGCCTTCGGGCTGGCCATCGGGTACTGGGCGGGTCCGAACTCGGCCCCGGCCATTCTCAACCTGATCTCGCTCCCGGCCGCCTTTGGTTCCGGAATGTGGATTCCCATTCAGGCCATGCCCAAGCTGGTGAAGGAAGTGGCCCAGTTCCTGCCGCCCTACCACTACTGCCAGCTCGCCCTGAAGACGATCGGCATGGACCGGGGGGAGCCGGCGGGCCGGAGCGTGGCGGTGCTGGTGGGGTTCACCCTGATCTCTCTCGTCTTCGCCTGGGTGGGGTACCGGCGGGACGAGGGGAAGACCTTCGGGTAAGCCCTCACCCAACGACAGAATATTTTGCTTTTCTCCCCTCTCCCGGGGAGGGCGGAAGGGAGGGGGCGGGAGAGGGGCCGGGGGTGAGGGCTCGGGCGGGGGAACGGTCCGGACGCGGTATAAATAAGGAGAGAGAACCATCATGCGCCTTCTTCCCAAGGACCCCGAGCTCAGCTGGACGCCGTACGCGTGGCTGATCTATCTCGTGTCCTTCCTGGTCAACCCGGCCTTCAAGCGGTCGTCCGCCCTGGAGTGGTCGCTCACGTTGGCCGGGGCGGCCGTGTTCCTGGCCCTCTACTTCCGGGGGTTCTGGTTGCAGGGGGCGCGGATTCTCTGGTGCGCGGGCGGCATCCTGCTCCTGGGTGTCGTCTACTCGCCGTACAACTGGGGGGCGAGCACGTTCTTCATCTTCGCCGCCGCGTTCGTGGCCCGGGCGGGGTCGAAGCGCTTCTCCTGGTCGCTCATCGGCGTCATCCTGGGGGTCCTCGCGCTGGAGACCTTGCTTCTCGACCTGTCGCCGTACGTGTGGATTCCGGCCGGCGGATTTTCGCTGTTGATCGGCGGGATCAGCATCCACGATTCCGAGGTGCGGCGGGCCAATGCCAAGCTGCGCATGGCCCAGGAGGAAGTGGAGCGGCTGGCCAAGACGGCGGAACGGGAACGGATCGCGCGGGACCTGCATGATCTGCTGGGCCACACCCTCTCCCTGATCACCTTGAAGTCGGAGCTGGCCGGCAAGCTCCTCGAGCGGGACCCGGACCGGGCGGGGCGCGAGATCCGCGAGGTGGAGCGGATCTCCCGCGAGGCCCTGCGCGAGGTGCGCTCGGCGATCGCCGGCTACCGCTCCGAGGGTCTTCAGGCGGAGCTGGCCCGCGCGCGGCTGGCCCTGGAATCGTCTGGCGTCAAGGTGGAGTACTTCACCCAGCCCGTGGAGCTGGAGCCGGTGCGGGAGACGGTGCTGGCCCTGGCCCTGCGGGAGGCGGTGACCAACGTCATCCGCCACGCGCGGGCGAGCACTTGCCGGATCTCGCTGGAAGCCGTCGAGGATGAGGTCCGGGTGGAGATCCGGGATGACGGGAGGGGGGGCCAGACGCCGGAAGGGATCGGGCTGTCCTCCATGCGGGAGCGGGTGGAGGGATTGGGGGGCAGGCTGGAGCGGCGGACGGAGGGCGGCACGGTGCTGGTCCTCACACTGCCGAAGCAGGCACCGCGCGAGACGGCCGAAGACGAGGCTGCCATTCCTGAAATCCAAGGAGGCGCGGTCGCTTGATCCGCGTCCTCATCGCCGAAGACCAGTCCATGGTCCTGGGAGCGCTCGCCGCCCTCCTGGACCTGGAGCCGGATATCGAGGTCGCCGGCCGCGCCCGGGACGGCCGGGAAGCCCTGGACCTCGCCGAAAAGATCCGGCCGGACGTGGTGCTCACGGACATCGAGATGCCGAACATGACGGGGCTCGAGCTGGCGGCCGAGCTGAAGCGGCGGGGGAGCACGGCGCGCGTGGTCATCCTCACCACCTTCGGCCGCAGCGGCTATCTCCGCCGGGCCCTGGACGCCGGGGCCGCGGGCTATCTCCTGAAGGACGCGCCCTCCGAGCGGCTCGCCGAGGCCATCCGCCGGGTCCATGCCGGGCTGCGCTCCATCGACCCCGAGCTCGCCGCCGCGGCGTGGGACGAGGCTGATCCCTTGACCGACCGCGAGCGCCAAGTGCTGCGCCTCGCCGCCGAAGGGCATTCCAGCGCCCGCATCGCCTCCGAGATCCACCTGTCCGAAGGGACGGTGCGGAACTACCTCTCGGAGGCCATCAGCAAGGTCGGGGCGGAGAACCGGGTGGAGGCGGCGCGGATCGCGCGGCAGAAGGGGTGGTTGTAGGAGCGGAGCCCTCGCCCTGCCCTCTCCCCGAGGGAGAGGGTTCCAGCTAGCTTTCGTGGTTTTCTCCCCTCTCGCCCTCTGGGAGAGAGGGGCCGGGGGAGTGAGGGCCTTTCGGCGCGCGCCCCGCGTCCCGAAGAGAGCGCGCGAGGAGGAACTCGATCTGCGCGTTGACGCTGCGCAGGTCGTCCTCAGCCCAGCGCCGGAGGGCCTCGTAGACCTCCGGCGCGAGCCGCAACGGGTAGTTCTTCCGTTCCGCCAAGGCCGGCCCCTAGTGGTAAAGACTCCCGGCGTTTATCACCGGCTGGGCATGGCGGTCGCCGCAAAGCACCACCAGCAGGTTGCTCACCATGGCGGCCTTGCGCTCGTCGTCGAGCACCACGACATTCTTCTCCGAGAGCATCTCGAGCGCGTGCTCGACCATGCCCACCGCGCCCTCGACGATCTTCGACCGCGCGGCGACCACGGCGCTCGCCTGCTGGCGCTGCAGCATCGCGGCCGCGATCTCCGGCGCATAGGCGAGATGGCTGATACGGGCCTCCAGCACCTCGACCCCGGCCTGCGCCAGCCGGTCCTGGATCTCCCTGGTGAGGCCCTCGGACATCTCCGAGGTGTGGCTCGACAGGGAGATCTCGCCCTCCTGGTCGGCCCCGTAGGTGAAGTGGGTGGCGAGGTTCCTCAGGGCCGACTCGCTCTGGACGTGGACGAAGTTGATGTAGTCGTCCACGTTGAACAGGGCCTCGGCCGTGTCCACCACCCTCCAGACCACCACGGAAGCGATCTCGATGGGGTTGCCGGCCTTGTCGTTGACCTTGAGCTTGCCGGTCTCGAAATTGCGCGTCCGCACCGACACGGCCTTCTTGCTGTAGAACGGATTGGCCCAGCGCAAGCCGGCCGTCCGCGCCGTGCCCACGTAGTCCCCGAAGAACTGCAACACCTTGGCCTGATTGGGGTTGACGATGAACAACCCGCACATGCCAAGGAGCGACGCCAGCATCAGCAGCACGGAGGCGACCAAGCCGAGCCCCAACCCGGCGCGAGCCGCCAGGATGAGACCGGCGCAGGACGCAACGAACAGGATCAGGAACAACAGCAGCATCCCGAGGCCGGGTTTGCCGATGAGCTCTTTCTCGCGGATCATGGTGGCGTATCTCCCTTTCTTGGATACCAGAGTGATATCACTCTGATGGCAGATACGCAAGCGGGTGGGGAAGGTTTCAGGGGGGCGGATATGATCGCTTCAACGAGGAAGGAGAGCTGATGGCCGAGGAAACCTGGCGCCCCCTGCTCGAAGGCGAGGCCGCCGAGAGAGCCTGGAAGGTGATCTTCGAGATCGCGGACGCCCTGGTGGAGCATGGTGGGGAGCGGGCGTGGAACCCGGCCCTCACGGAGGGGATGGGAGGGATCGCGGTCTTCTTCTCCTATCTGGCCCTGGCGCGGGAGGACGAGGAGATCGCCGACCGGGCCGTTCAGTTCTACGAGAAGATGGTGGAGGCCACGCCCGGTTTCCCTTTCCTCCCCGGCCTCTACAGCGGCATCGCGGGGGTCGGGTGGACGGTCGAGCATCTCTCCGGCCGGCTGTTCTCTCCCGATGAGGAAGAGGACGAGGACGACTCGAACCAGGCTCTCGACGAGACGCTCCTCGAGAGCCTGGGGAAGCCTTGGACGGGGGATTACGACCTCGTCCTCGGCCTCGTGGGCTTGGGCGTCTACGCCCTGGAGCGCCTGCCGCGCCCCAGCGCGCTGGAGTGCCTCGACGGCATCCTGCGCCAGCTCGAAGCCCTGGCGGAGAAGGGGCCGGAGGGCACGGCCTGGATGACCCGTCCGGAGTTGCTTCCCGAGCATCAGCGCGAGCTGTTTCCCTCCGGATACCACAACCTGGGCGTGGCCCATGGCGTCCCGGGAGTCATCGCTCTACTCGGGCGGATCTGCGAGATCCCAGCCCTGCGGGACCGGGCGAAATCGCTGCTGGCCGGGGCCGTGTCCTGGGTCCTGGCTCAGGAGCTCCCTTCGGAGTCGCCTTCGCGCTTCGCCACCTTTGCCGAGGATGCGAGCCCTTGCCGGCTGGCCTGGTGCTACGGCGACGCCGGCATCGCAGCGACCCTGTTCGGTGCCGCCCGCCGGACCGGAAACCTGGATTGGGAAAAAGAGGCGCTCCGCATTGCCCTGGCCTCGGCGGAGCGGTCTCCGGAGACGGCCGGCGTCGGCGACGCGGGCCTCTGCCACGGCACCGCCGGGCTCCTCCACATCTTCAACCGGCTGTATCAGGCCACGGGGCGCGAAGAGCTGGTGCGGGCGGCCCGCTTCTGGTGGGACCAGACCTTCGAGCAGCGGCGGCCGGACGGGCTCGGCGGGTTCCTCGCCTATACGCCCCATCATGGAGAGGGGAAGGAGTGGGACCGCAACCCCAGCTTCCTGACCGGCATTGCCGGCATCGGCTTGGCTCTCCTCGCCGCGGTCTCTTCCCTGCCGCCGGACTGGGACCGCCTCTTGCTCGTAGACCTTCGTTGAAAATAGCAAGATTCTGCAAGACAGCTCTCCCGATCTTGCCGTATACCTGTGGAGGGTTCTTCCCTCCGCCAGCCCGGAATTGGCCGAGCCGGCGTGGTGCCACGGTACAGCTGGACGGACATTCTCGTATTGTCGTATGCGTGTATGGTTTGCTATTGTCAGAAGGCTAAACGAGGAATCCGTATCTAGAACCTCCATCTCCGCTCCTCCCGTCGATGCGGATTCACGCATCGATATTCTCCCCGAAGGAGTGTTCATGAAGAAGAAAGCCAAGAAGCTGATCCTGAACCGCGACATCCTGCGCACCGCGGCGCCCTCCGAGCTTGTGGGCGTGGCGGGTGGTGTCTCGATGTTCTGCTCGTCGGAGCACTGCACGGAGACCTGCGCCGTGACCTCGCCGCAGACCTACTGCCAGTGTCCGACCGGCGAGACGTTGCCGATCCGTTCCTGCGCGAGCGCGATCTGCCCGTAGGGAGATCCAGGGGAGGTGTCTCGGGACGCCTCCCCGCCTCTCTCCCCTTTACGATCTCTCCTTCCTACTCTCTCGGGCCACTCGCGACTGGTGAAGGCGTAGGAGGAAGTCGTAGAGCACCACCTCGTGGGCGCTTCCTTCCGAGCGGAAGATCCGGTTGGCGAACATATGGATGTAGCTCAGGATCATCTCGGAGAGGGCCGAGGTGAGCCGTCCCGTCCGTTCACGCTCCCGAAGCTCGGCCGCGAGGGGGGCGAGGCGCTGGGAGCGCCGCTCCAGGGCCGCGAAGGCAGGAGCGTCCGGGTTGCTTTCCGGGTCCGGGTCCCACCCGGGCTCCAGGTAGGGGTCTAAGGCGGCGCGCTCCCGCCGCAGGCGCGTGGCGAGCTGTTGGACGAAGGTGGCGTTGGCCCGGGCCTCGCGGGATGACGCCGCCTGCATCTGCTGGAGCATGGCGAGCTTGGCGGAGCCGGTGAAGCCGAGATCGGAGAAGAGCAGGTCGATCCCCCGCAGGGCCAGCCGCCAGCGGGCGTCCGCCGCGCCGGGGCCCTCCAGGGATTCGAGAATGGCGAGCACGGCCTCGCTGTCGCCGTGGAACAGCCTCTCCGCCAGCTCGATCCCTTCCGGGCCGCCATAGCGCTCGACCTCCCGCTGGTAGGTATCGGTCTGGAAGGACCACAGGAGTCCCTCTTCCATCAAGGCCGCCGCACCCTCCTGAAGCCCCGGCAAAACCTCCCCGTGCAGGCGCCGCGGGTCGCCGTGGAAGCGCAGCCGCAGATGCCACTGGGGATCGGCGTAGCGAATGAAGAACCAGGAGTCCGCGGCTCCCGAGCCGAGAGCCTCGCCCGCCACGGGCGCCACCAAGTCGCGCAGCACGGTGTCGGCGGTCGAGCTGCCCGTATAGAGCTTGGCGTAGAGCCACTCGGAGCCGGGCGGGAACGTCCGCCGGATCCCGGGAACGGAGACTGGAGTCCGGCGCACGGCGGGCTCGCGGCGGCGGATGAAGGGGATGACGATCTCGTTGACGAAGCGCCCTTCCGGCCCGGTAACGACCAGCTCCTCCGGCGTGGGGAAGACCTCCATGAGATCGATTTGCTGCCGGCCCCGGAGAGCCGAGACGAAGGCGTCGATGCTCAGGGGGTTGTCGAGATCCACCGGCAGCTCGTTGTCGAGCTCCACGAAGACGACCCAGCGCGGGAGCCCCCGCCGCTCACGCCACTCTCGAGCCGCGCGGAAGCGGTCCGCCCCGGCCGCTCGGTCGCCGCTGGTGAGGGCGGTGATCTCATCGGCCAGAACCCGCCAGCGAGCCCGGGTGAGCACCAGCCTGCCGCTGGTCACGCGGGGGAGGAAGCTCAAGCCGTCCAGCCCACCCCAGTTCCAGAACAAACCATCCCGGACTCCCTGGGCCTGCAAAGAGCCCAGGAAGTTGTACATCCCCAGGCTGCGGCGGCCGTAGGTGTGGGCGCTGCTGAGCCGGGGGAGGACCCGCTTGCCCAGGCGCTTCGAGCGCAACACGATCTCCGCCCCTTGCACCGAGACCAGCAGGTCGTCCACCGGCAGCCAGTGGTCCGGCTGCGCGCCGCTCCGGCCGAGGAACGGGATCTCCCACTCCCGCAGCACCGGCCGCCAGAGGACGTTGCCGGAGCGCCCCCGGGGGAGGTGGACGATCTCGGCGAAGACCGCGTCCGGGTCCAGGGCGGCTTCCTCCCGGAGGTGCTCTTCCATATGGCGGTGAAGCTCCGGGTCCAGGTGGCAGAAGCGGCCCAGCAGGCGGGATCCGGAAGGCCCGTTGACGTAGCGCTGGAAGAACTTGAACTCGCCCCGGGCCAGGGCCTCCTCGTCCGCGGCGGCGAGCGAGCCCATCACCTGGAACGAATCGGGCTGGAGCGGCAGCCGGTCCTCGACGTCCTTGAGATCGGCCTCCGTGATGTCGATCTCGAAGGCTCCCTCCTTTTGCGCCTGGACCACCTTGGCCAGCAACCGGTCGTGCCAGATCCCCTTTGGGAATCCCGTGCCGCCCGTAGGTTGAGGGAAGACGAGCCCGGCGAGCAGGGGGGAACCCTCCGTGCCGATGCTGTGCGAGCGCTCGAAGCCGATGCCCATCTCCTCGTCCAGGGCCTCGACGAGAGGCACTTCCCGGCCGCGGTCGTAGCGCTCCACGAAATCCTGGCGGAAGCGCGACAGGCTGTCCTCCCGGTCCGGCTCCGAGATGCGCCGCATCAGGGCGACCCCGCGCTCGATCTCGGCGACCACCTCCGGCCCGAGCGACAGGCCGGGAGCGGGCTTCACCATGTCCACCTGAAAGAGGAACGAGATGTCCACCTTTGTGGGCAGGGCCTCAAGGTCGCGGGCGATGGCGCGGTAGGCCTCCGGCGGAGAGCCCAGCCCGGCGGCATCGAGCGACGCCAGGGTGGCATGAGCCCGTTCCAACCGCTCGACCACCTCGGCAACGGGCGGTGCCGCCGCCGTGTGCTCGCGGAGCTGCTCCATCAAGTCCTGAATGGGATGGAGGCCGGTAACCGGCGGCGACAGGTCCGAGGTCAGGATCTGGCCGTCGATCAGCTCGCCCACGAACTCCGCCGCTTCCTCCAGTGAGATCTCGCCATCGGGATCCGCCGCCACCAGGGCCGCCGCCAGCTCAGCCGGCGTGGCTCCCGACCGGGCCTGGAGAAGAACCGCCTCCAGGAACTCATGGGTGTCCACGGCCACGAGCTGGTGCGTCAGCTCGCCCCCCTCGCGCCGGGATTCGGCATAGCGCAGGCGGCCCGCCGCGCGGTAGAGGCTGGAGTTCGGCCTGAAGCGCAGCTCGCCGCGGCAGCTCGGGGAGGCGCTGAAGATCCCCGGCAAGAGTAAAGAGATAGTCCATGTCCAGCCGGGACCGGCGGCCGTAGTCCTCGCGTCCCGCCAAGCGCAGATGCGACTCGGGCCCCACCACTCCCGTCGAGCACCCCGAGAACAGGCCAAACGGAGTGGCCCGGGCGGCCATGCGCTGGACGTAGCGCACGAGCGACTCCTCGGCCCGCCGCCCCTTCTTCCCGTCCGGATCGCGCAACCAGACGGCCAGCCCTTCCTCCAGGCTCGGTGAAGCGACGAACAAAGCCTCCCGAATCTCGGGCCGAGCCACCAATTGCCTCAGCCATTCCCGCAACCGTTCCCGGTCGGCTGCCAACGCCGCGGCCAGCCGCTCGGCATCGCCGGAAGCCGCCGCACTTGGCGATTCCAGCCCCTCACCCCAGGCCGTCAGATCATGAAAGGGAAGAAGCGGAGTACGGAGGACGAAAAAGCGGGCTTTCAGCTCTGCGGTAGGTGCTTGAGGCATGGTTCCGGGAAGGTACCACAGGGATTCCGGACAGGGGATGGAGAAGCTATGAGGGTTTCATGAGGAGGATTGGCGCCTCCTACCGCTCCACCCCCCGCAGGCTCAGCGCCCGGAAGAACTCCTCCGCCGCCTCCGCCGGATTCCCCACCAGCGCCCCCGCCCCCTCCTCGGGCAGCCAGTCATCGGGGAGGTAGTGGCGGTAGGGGGCGTGGAGGAAGCGCTGGTCGAAGAGGGCGATGACTCCCGTGTCTTCCGGCGAGCGGATGAGGCGGCCGGCGGCCTGGACCACGCGCGTCATGCCCGGCACCACGAAGGAGTACTCGAACCCCTTGTCGAAGCGGTGCTCGTAATAATCCTTGAGGAGCTGCTGCTCGAGCGTCATCGCCGGCAGGCAGGGGCCCACCACCGCCACCGCCTTCAGCACCTCGCCGGGGTAGTCCACACCCTCGGCGAACACGCCGCCCGCCACGGCCACCAGCAGCACGTCCCCGAAAATCGCCGAGCGCAGGGCCTGGAGCAGCAGCTCGCGCTCCTGCTCGCTGTCCGCCTGGCGCTGGACGAGCACCCGCTTGCTCCGCAGGCGCATCCGCCCCGTCACCTCCGCGAGGAACGAGTAGCTGGGGAAGAGGACCAGGCAGTTGCCCGGCACCGACTCCGCGAAGTCCGCCAGCCGCTCGGCGATCCGCTCGTAGTTTGACGGCCGCTCGCGGAACGTGGTGGCCACGGTGGAGTCGATCACCACCCGCCGGTTGCCCACGGGGAAAGGGTTGGCGATCTCCACGAACGCCGTGCGCCCCGCCTCGAATCCCAGCAGGCCCGTGTAGAACTCCGGCGGCGAAAGCGTGGCCGATAGCCCCACCGTGGCGTGGGTGCGGCGGATCACGTTGCCCAGGAACCGGCTCGGGTCCTTGCACAGCACCTTGAGCCGGCCGTCCCCCTTCTTGTACTCCACGTAGTGGCTGAAGGCGGCGTCCGACACGGCGAGGCCGTTCAGGAAGCGCAGGAAGTCGAAGTACAGCTCCACGAACGGGTCCTCGGGCCGGAACGTCTTGGTCTCCCGCTGGTGCTCCAGGTAGTCGATGAAGGCCGCGTCGAGCTGCGGCCGGAGGCGCCAGAAGCGGTCCTCCGGGAGCGGCCACTCGACCGCGCGGTCCCCGGGCGGCCCCTCCTCCAGGGCGTCGGCCACCGTCTAGTCGATCAAGGCCGCGAGGTGCAGGCACAGCGTCTCGATCCGCGTGTGGATCGGCTCGCCCCAGCGCCCGATGACCTCGGCCGCCCGGCGGGCGTCCGTGGACGAGAGCTCCGGGCTGTAGTAGCCGCGCCCGCGGTCGACCAGGTTGTGGACCTCGTCGATCACCAGGACCACGTCCGAAAGATCCTCGTCCGCCGCGAAGTCGGTCAGCGAGACGTAGGGATCGAACACGTAGTTGTAGTCGCAGACCGTCACCTGCACCCGGTTGGACAGCTCCAGGCTCACCTCGAACGGGCAGACCTCGGCCTCCTTGCGAGGCGCGGAAGACGTCGTCCGGCTCGATCGCCGCATGGTCCTGGTAGATCTTCGCCAGCACGCTCGACGTGGAAAGCTTCAGGCCGTAGTCCTTGGCGAACCGGCAGTACTCCTCGTGGCAGAGGATCTGGTCGTTGGCGCACATCTTGGCCTTGGCCCGCAGGCGCAGCGAGCGGAACGCCCCCTCCTGGTTGAGCAGGCTGAGCACCGCCGTGGCCATGGACTGCTGGGTGTTCTTGGCCGTGAGCACGAACAGCCGCTTGTCGTGCGACAGGGCGTACTTGAGCGCCGGGAAGAGGGCGGCCACCGTCTTGCCGATGCCCGTGGTGGCCTGGAGCAGCAGATGCTCGCGGTTGGCCACCGCCGTCTCGACCGCGGCCAGGATCAGCTCCTGCCCCGGCCGCGTCTCGGAATAGGGGAAGGTGCAGCCGCTCGGCCGCCGCGTGCCGCTCCTCCGCCCGCTTCCGCTCGGCCTCCCAGACGTGGATCAGGGAATTGACCCGGCGCCGGACGGACGCGTCGAGCATCCGCAGGTCCGGCTCCAGCACCTCCCGCTCCGTGTCGTCGCTGCCGATGGCGATCAGCACCAGCTCGGCCCGCACGGGCACCTCGGAGGTCTGGGCCAGCATCCAGGCGTAGAGCAGGGCCTGGCGCTGGTACGTCTCGCGCACCGGCGGCGGCAGCTGACCGCCGCGGCGTACGGACTTGATCTCCTCGACCACCAGCGTGCCGTCCGGCTCCTTGCGGAGGCCGTCCGATCCGCCCCTGGACCGTCACCGTCCAGCCCCGGTGCTCGAACCGGTGGAGGATCACGACCTCGCGCCGGTAGGTCGGATCGCCCTTCGAGCGCCTGCTCCTGGTAGCGCGCCATGGATGGCCTGGCCGAGCCACATCCGCTCGTACCCGCCCCGGCTCGAAAAGCCGAGGCTCCGCATCATGGAGCCTTCAAGAAGATCGGCAACGGAAAGATCGAGCGTCAGGCTCTCGGAGTCAAAGCGCGGCGCCATCCCTTGGAAGTATACCGGCTTACTGCCGCCCTGTTACTCACGGGAGGTCGCGGTGAGGGCTCGCCCCGGTGCAGAGCTGTCGTGGGGGATGGGCTCGATCAGCGGAACACTACAGATTCCGGCACCTCGATCGGCTTTCCAGACAGCTCCGCATAAAGCACGTCGGGATCGAGATCGGCGCCGTTCGGCCAACAGACCGTACCCGAATCAGCGTCCACTCGAACCTTGGCGACTTCCCTGGGATCTTGAAGGGCTTCAAAGACTCCCTTGAGCTCGACCAATTTCTTGAGATCGATCTCGCCATCGACCCCATCCTCGAACCGGAGGTAAAGCCGATGCCCTCCCATGGCCTTGGCTTCGATGATGTCTCTCAGCATGCTCTACTCCAACGGAAGAATAGGCTCAAGAGGTTCCTGTCTCCGAGCGTGTTCCCAATCAACTAGAAGCTCTTGCTGATGCCTGGAGGCCCACTCTACCACCAGCCCCAAGACTCTGGGTGTCAACCTGCCCGCCAGCAAGGTCAGTGACTCAATGGCGACAACCGCCCGTTGATCTCCATAGCGGACATGAAAGTGCGGTGGTGGATGATCGTTGTAAAACATCAGGACGATAATCCCAAAGAAGCGGCTGATTTCGGGCATCGTTGTCTTCCTCAGGCTTGAGTTCCCAACACCACTCCATTCTCCCGGATCTGCGCCGTATGCCGCGCCTCGTGCCAGCCCACGAACTCCACCCATTGGTAGAAGTTGAGCGGTCCGAGAGCGGGATGGGGTCGGACGACGCCGCCCAGGGGGAGGTCCTGAAGGGAGAGGACGGTCTCCTTGAGATCCTTCCGCGCCTCTTCCAGTGCGGTCCAGGCCGCCGCTTCGTCGAGGTGTCCCTTGGGCTGGACCGAGTCGCTGGCGGCAACCAGATACGCCCGATTGAGCACCGCTTCCAGGTTGACCGGCCGGAGCGCCGGGTCTTCCGGAGGCAGCCCCTGCTCGCGGGCCTCCGCCACCCACTGCTTGAACAGATACGTCAGCCGCCTCTCCACCAGAGCCGTATGCTCCAGAAGCTCGATCACCGACCACCTTTCCGGAGCCGGACGCCGAGTCCGCAACTCGGGAGGGACCTCCCCGACGGCCTTGCGAAGGTCGGCGCGATGGGTGTCCAGGGACTCGAAGATCTTGGCGGTACGAGGATTGGGGGCGGGAGTCTTCATTCTCGGACTATCTCGCAGCCTTCCCGCCTTGTCGAGCGCGATCTGTTCGACTGAGCGCTAGTCCCACCAAGCACAGCACACCCTGCAGCCGGCTTCGAGCCGGGGCCGGCCTGAGAGGGGCATGGAGTAAAATTCAGACCAGGGAGGACCCGACGATGGCTCAGGTGACGTTCGATTTCCCAGGCTCCGTCTTCATCTCATCGCATCATCGAGATTCGGTGCGGAAACCTTTTGCGCCTTGAATTCTTTCCACCTCCGCGGTGAGCTCCTCAATGCTGAGGTCCGGCAGAAGGGCAGCTCGTTCTTCAGTGTAGTTTCCCGAGCCGGAGTCGTACTCGCGCAAAAAATGTACTGCGTTAGCCCAGCCAAGCGCGTCAGCAAGGGCTCGAAAGCCACGCTCGCGAAGCTCACTGTGATTGGTAATCAACTGTTCCACCGAACACCTCCTCCACCAGACGGACTGGATCAGAAGCTCGAACTTTGAGCATGGCCTCGTTTCTGCGCAAGCGATTCAAGAGAGGGTAGTCGACCGTGACGAAGACAGACGCGGATGAAAGCTCGGCTGTCGCCAAGTGGAGGCCGTCGAACTTGGAGAGCCCCAGAGATACCAAGAACGCGGTTCGGGGGCGGAGCTCTGGAATCTTCACCGGCACCAGGGGACCGCGGGATATCCAGTCGACGACAGCCTCGCGCCGCGGCTTCACGGTGTTATAGGAGTTCTCCAAGGCGTGAACCGCTGAGCGGATGAGCGTGATCCGTTCGGCGGGAGCGCCGAGAAGAGCCAGAACAGCTTCTGTCTCCAGGCGCACCACAGGGTGGGCTTGCGAGTCGAAAGGGCGCTTGAGGCAGCAGAGATCGAGGTAGACCCTCATCAAGGGGATGATACCTGATGCTGGGAGCCAAGGGCCGAGCTGCGCCTCGATATTCAGGAACCCAGACTGTAGGCGCGCCTGGCTCCTGGGTGTCCCGCGCGACGGAGGCACTCTTCGAGTCTGCCGAGCAGCCCGGGGCCGAGAAATTTTCGCACGAGGCCGCGCGTCGCTTCGACGTCCAGATCCTTGACCTTCGCGAGGAGGCGGATGGCATCCCGCTCGTCTTTATCGGTGCCGGCCGCCAGCTTCATGGCGACGAGGTGCTAGGGCGGGGCCACGGGAATCCCTTCGAACTGATCGTCCTGCGCTTCGGCAGCGCGGATGGCGTCGAGGTAGAGGGGCTGCAAATTTCCCCATTCCTCACTCGATCGATCGATGAAATCTGTCCGGACACCCTGTTCCGAGATTCGTGCATGGACGCCGCCGATCGTGAGCTGTGACACCTCGGCGCCGGTCTGGTGCAGAACTTCGAGAATCGAGGGGATGCTGGCCTGCGGGACGGCAAAAGCAACGGCGTTGGTGTACTCGTGATCCGCCTCGTCGTCGAGCCAATACCACATCGCCACTCGGCCAATCAGCGCGCGGCGAGACTTGGAGCGGTCGAGAATCTCCAGGCCAAATTGGGCCGAGGGTACCGGGTCGAACGTGGGAAGTGGACGGGGCTTTGCTGTGCGGCGAGCTGCCAAGGGTGGATCCTCCATGGTCGCCCCAGGCATGGTGTCATGCCCGAGAGACATCGTCAAAAGGGAAACTGACCCACGGGGGGGACGCGAGCTTGACGCCGCCAACCCGGTCTGTGCAGGCTAAGCCTATGGCAACCATGGCGGCGGCTGAGTTTCTCGACACGGCTTCGGCCATCGGCAGGCGCCTCGCCCTACAAGCCCTGTGGGAGGGGAAGGCGTGCACGTGGGAGGTGCTGGAGCCCCAGCCGGACCCGGAAAACCGTGTCCGCACTGTCCGGGCCGAAGGCCAGCTCTATCAGGGAGCGGCCGGGATCGCCTGGTTTCTGGGGGAGCTTTACCGTGCCACCGGAGACGCGGAGGTGGGGCGGGCCGCCCGCGGAGGGCTGGAGCACGCGTTGGATCGGGGCGACCACCTGGCTGACCTGTTCGGCTTTCACAGCGGCCGGATGGGGATCGCCTGGGTGGCCGTGCGGTTGGCCGGGATCTTCGAACGGCCCGAGTACGCCGAGCGGGCTCGCCGTCTCCTCGCGCCGCTGGCGGGCCGGGAGTCCGAGGACCCGGGGCTCGACGTGATCGGCGGCGCGGGCGGTGCCATCCCCGCCTGCCTGGACCTCGCCGAGAGAACCGGCTGGGACGAGCTTCTTCCGATCGCCCGGAAGCTGGGGGAACACCTGATCAGCCAGGCCCAGCGGAGACCGGACGGCTGGTCCTGGGCCACCGGAGGGGAGAGCGCGGTCCGCAATCTGACGGGTTTCGCCCACGGCGCCTCCGGCATGGGCCTCGCCCTTCTGGAGCTGGATCGGGCCACGGGCGACGGCCGCTTCCGCTTTGCCGCCGAGATGGCCTTTCTCTACGAGCGCCGCCTCTTCAACGAGGAACGATCGAACTGGCCCGACCTGCGGCACAAGGATCTCGGGGAGGCTCTCTTCTTTGAGCGGATGGACGAGCTGCGCCGGGCGGTCCTGGATGGGACGGCGCCGGCCTACGAAGAGAGCTACATGACCGCCTGGTGTCACGGCTCTCCGGGAATCGGCTTGGCCCGCCTCCGCGCCTTCGAGCTGACCGGCCAGGCCGTCTACCGCCGGGAGGCCGAGGCGGCGCTCCGCTCGACGCTCCAGACCCTCGAAGACGAGCTGTCCCAGGGCGGGAACTACTCCCTCTGCCACGGCATCGGTGGCAATTGTGAGCTGCCGCTGCTGGCCGCCGAGATCCTGGATGATCCGGATCTGCGCCAAATCGCGGAGCGGGCGGGGAGAGAAGGCATCGAAGCTTGCGAGGAGCGGGGGCGGCCCTGGCCATGCGGAACCCACGGTGGTGTGCCGGATCCCAGCCTGCTCGTGGGCGAAGCCGGAATCGGCGCCTTCTACCTGCGGCTCGCCGAACCCGAAACGCCGTCCGTCCTCCTCCTGCGCCCGCGAGCCGCGAAAGTGGCGGTGGATGGGGGACAGGAGGGCTTCCGGCAGCTCGCCCGGGAATCCGCCGGCGACTTCTTCGCCACCACTCTAGGCGTCTGGTCTCGTCTCGCTCCCCCGGGTCCCACTCTGCCCACTTGGGAACCGGCCAGCGAGCCCCTCCTCCGCACCCCGGCGGAAGAGGTTCACGAGATCCTCGCCGCCCATCTCGCCGAAGAGAGCGGGGAGCTCCGTGCGAGCCTCGAAGACGTCTTCGAGCCGGAGCGGGTCCGCTACGAGCTCACCCTGAATCTCGTAGACGCGACCGAGGCCGTGCTGCGCCGCCTCGTCCGTCTGGCCTGGGAGGAGATCGACCTCCGAGAGGCCACGTTCACCCTGACGCCGGGCACCCGAATCCTCTCCACCAGCCACCATTGGCAATCCTGGCTCGGGATGTCTCCGTCCGAGCCGCCGCCCGACAACGACGTCCCCTTCCTTTGCCACCCAGAGGGAACCGAAGTCCACTGCCGGCGCGTAGGTCCCATGGCCGCTCTCATCCTCGAAGCGGTCTCCGAGCCCGCCTCCCTGGACGAGATCGTCGTCCATGTCGCGGAAGCGGCAGGAATCGCCCAGCCGAGCGAGGATCTCGCCGGGAAAGTCCGAGCCCAGCTGCGCGAGCTGTACGGAGCCGACCTCGTGAGGGTCGAGGTTCAACGGCAAGTGGATCGCTGCTAACCCTTCTCGAAAGGGTTCAGAACCTTCAGGCCATCGATACCCAGGAAGTCGTCGACGTTCCGGGTGACTAAGGTCAGACCGTGCAGTAGCGCAGTTCCCGCAACCAAGGAGTCTCCCAGCTTCATCTTCTTCTCTTGCCGAAGCCGTACGGCTTCTTCGAGCACTGGATGAGCGAGCGGCAGAACTCTGGCTTCGGAGAAGAAGAGATCAAAGTATCGACGCTCTTCGTCGGAGATACGGTGAAAGCCCAGGACTTCCACGTAGCTGACCGCAGACACGGCGGGCGTCTGCTCGACGATGAAACGCCGGAGAAATTGGTTTTCAGGCTGAGCTGAGTAGAGGATGATGTTGCTGTCGAGCAGCATCAGGAGTCACGGCCGGGGAGCGTCCTCTCTTCTCGTGCTTCCCGTTCCCAACGGGCGGCATCATCGAAGCTTTGAGGTCCTCCGGCGGCAGCGAGTTGCTCCAGGGCGGCGGCCATGGCAGCACCTCGGTTCTTGGTGGTCGCTGGGGCATCCAAAGTGTCCAAAATCGTCACGGACACCTCGACATCGCGGTCAGGAGAGAGGTCTCTTGGCTTCTCGTAGCGCCACTCAAGCTGGTTTCCATGCAGGACGGCTAGATAGGTGGTACGCATCGCCGCTCCTTCGTGAGGCTCCCGCCCAGGATAGAAAGAACTAATGGTGGACCAAATCCGGTCCACTTGGAACTCTCTACGGGAGTGGGTCCGGGAGGCGGCCTCAATTGGCCGTCTCTCGCTCCAGGGAGTCTAGTTCCGTTTCGCCTGTTTGCAAAACCCAGAGCGAGAGAAGGGACATCCGAAGGGGGGTGGAGGGGGTACCCCCTTGTAGGAAATTCAAAGGGGTACCTCAGGGTGGTCCTCGGCCTCTCAGCCGGCGGACCGGAGGGCTCGAATTCTGTCTTCTGGCGCCACGGAGTCCAAGTAGAGCGACGTTGTGGCGAGGCTGCTGTGGCCAAGCTGGCCTTGGATGTCGCTGGGGGCGACGCCGCGGCGGGCGAGCCGGACGGCGTGGCTGTGGCGAAGGCCGTGGGGGTGGACGCGCTTCTCTATGCCAGCGTCTGCGGCCAAGCGGCGGATGGTAGTCCATACCTGAGGCTCTGATAGCGATCCCCCTGGCCGCATGGGCTTCGCGCTGAGGGCGTTGCTACCCTTCGATATGGTGCAGAACAGGGGTGACGTTCGAGGGGAGGCCGAGCTCGGCGCGCACCTGGAACCAGAGCTCTATGGGCGCAATGCCCGGCTCGGCCACCACGGCCAGGCGTTGCTTGGCTCCCTTGCCCCGCCGGACGGTGATCTCCCCCCTGCTCAGGTCCACGTCGCGAGGTAGTACGGCCAAGGCTTCGCCGCACCTCAGGCCGGCGTAGTACATGGCCGCGATCAGAGCCCTGTTCCTGACGCCTGTGGGAGCGCGCCTGGAGGCCTTCGACATGAGGCTTTCGACCTCTTGCTCGGTGAGTATCTCGATGGGCTTGGCTCGGTGCATTATCGTTAGTCTCCTGTGTAGAATCCTAACTATATAGCACGGTGTGCCGTCAGTCAAGGATAAAGCTAACTAATTTAACTTGGTATGGCAGGCACCAAGTAGGCCTTTGCGGTGACGTGAGAAAAGCCGCAGCCCGGGCACTCCCACATGTCTACCGTTGGTGCCACCTGAGTGAAACGCATCGCGGCGCCACAGCGCGCATTGGGACAAAAGTAACGCGCCTTAAACTCCTTCAGTGCCTCTTCGGTTTCAGCGTCGGCCCTGGCTTCTGTGCTCATTTTTCAACCACTCCTTTTAGGACACGGTTTTCCCTCTGCCTGTATTTTAACAAAACTGAGTAGCAAATTAAGAGAAAACGAAAATCGATTTCCGTTTTACAACTAGCCGGGGCGGCTGCGGGGGCGGCGGGGACGGATAGGACGGAACGAACCGAACCTCTCCGCCGAGCCTTAAAGTTGACAAAATGCGCAACTTACCGCCGATCGGTGGGCGCCTTCGGCGCGAGGAGGAGGAGGGGTGGGCAAGAGTCACCATAATGCTTCTTTTGCTCACTCCCCCGTCAACAGGCCTAGCTCGCCGGTAAGGCGCTCCAGGATGGGGATGGCGGTCTTTTGGTGGAGGTGGTGTTTGAGGGGACTCTTTCGGGCCAGTGCAGCCCCGACCCGCTTAGAGGACGAGTGGAGGTATTGCTCGGTCGTGACGATGCTGGCGTGGCGGAGGTGGAGCTGGACGCTCTTGATGTCGATACCGCCGTCCAGCATGTGGGTGGCGATGGTGTGGCGGAGAATGTGGGGAGAGATTCGCCGACCCGTAGTGTGGAGACCTATCTCCCTGACCCTTTGGAGAAGGATCTTTCGGATGGCGCTGCGCGACAACGGACGGCCGCGGTCCGCGACGAAGAGCCACGGTCCGCCCTCCGGTCGGGCTGACAAGTACGCACCGAGGGCCCGGGAGATGACGGGCTCGAGCCAGAGCCAGGACTCCCGCTTGGCGGCTTTACCCGCCACGCGAAGGGCAAACATGCCGCGCCCCTCGTCCCAATCCACGTCGTCCGGGTAACGGATCGGCCCGACCTCGGAGGCCCTCAGGCCGGCGCCATACATGACGGCCAGGAGGACGCGGTTTCGGAGGTGGCGGGGGTCCCGAGGGAGCTGGCCCATGCGATCTCCCCAGATGAGGCGGGCGACCTTGGCCACGGAGAGGGGCTTCACTTCGCGCCGAAGAGGAGCCTTCGGAGAGCGGAGGCCTCTTGACGGGTTGTCGTTCAGCAGGCCGCGGGCCGCCGCCCACTCACAGTAGGATTTTACCGCGGCTACGACTCCCTGCCGGACTGACCCTCCGGCCCCCGCCAGATAAAGCTGTTTGAGGTGAGTCTCTATCCCCTGGAGGGTAAGAGCGCCTTGCCCCATCAGTGCGCGCACCACCAGGAAGCGGTAGCGGTTAACGGTCGACTGGGATAGCCCACGCACCGCCAGAAGATAGGCCGTCCATTCCGCGATTTGGTTTCTCTCCGAGAAACCATTTTGCCGCTTCTCTCGCCCCCGCTTCTCCTTTGTTTTCCGTGGTTTTCCGGCCACTCCTCGCTTTGGCTGGTGTGGACGTTGACTTTCTTGCGCTGCTCCAATTCGCCCCATGAGTACCTCCCCCTCTGATGGTCCCCCCTCGGGGGAGGGGACTGTCAAGGCGAAGAAGCGCGGCCGGCCGAAGGGTCAGCCCCTCTCCTCGAAAGAGAAGGCCCAACGGCAAGTGGCGGCCTTGAAGACGGGCGAGCACTCCAGCCGCCTGCTCGGCCAAGCTCTTCCTCCCTGCAAGCCCGCGACGTGTCCAGCCGAGGGGGCCGGAGGCGGCGGCTATCCCTGCTCGGTCAAGGAAACGGTCGAGGCACGGGGCGGCGGACTGGCGGTTTGTCTCCAGCGGATGGGCGAGGCGGACTCTGTTGAAGGTTTTCGAAAGGCGATTCTAAAGGGCGACACGACCGCCATTGCCGAGCTCGCCGCCCTGAGCTTGGCGGGCTACTCCCGCCTTGAACAGGATGAGATCGAAAAGGTGCTTGGCGAGGGCCTGACCGCCGAGCGGCCCATCATCATCGGCCGCGACGAGGATGGAGTCCCGGAGATGGGGGTGATCCCCATCGAAAACCCTCGCGTCGGGAACCTTCTGGAGCTTCTCCAAGCTCCTCGGACGCACGGCCAGCCAGCAGGTCGTCACTCCAAAGGCCCGGGGCGAGAAGGCCATGAACGAGGGCGTGGGCAAGGCAGGCCAGGCGGCCTTCATCAACGCAATGCGCCGGCGCCAATTGGAGAGCCGCGGGTGAACGCCGTCGAGCTACTCCACCCAGCCCTCCCGGAGCTCATGGATGAGCTCCTCGCGCATAACGGCTGGTCGTGGGAGGCGGTCGCGGCCGGCCGCGTCGATCTCAACGGCGAGCCGGTCACCATCGACTCGCTCCAGTGGCTGTTGATCGAGCTTGATCCGGTCCTGTGGACCGAATGCAACCTACTCAACCGGACGGAGGACGGCGACGGCTTTTGGACCCTCTTCGACTACCAGAAGCCCAGCCTCCGGTTTCGCGGTCACGTGGTGCATCAGGATGGCGCCGAGGTCGGCAAGTCCCGCGAAATCGTGGCGCTCACCCTCTGGGCCCTGACCGCGGCTGCCAAGGGCTCCGTCCTCGTGGGATCCGCCCGCGATGGTGATCTGGACGAGATCTGGGACGAAATTCAGTTCCAGGTGTCCGCCAACCCGCACCTCGGCTCCCGAATCGTCCGGCAGACGACTAAGCCATACCGCCGGTTGACGATGGACAACGGCCTCAAAGCCTTGTTTCGACCGGCTGGTCATGACGGGCAGGCCTTTCGCGGCGTCCACGTTGGAGGCATGGCGCTCCACGACGAGGCCGTGAAAGTTCAGAACCCCACCGCCTGGCGGGAGTTCTGGCGCGCCGCGAAACCAGGGTGCGAGATCCGGCTTTACTCGGTACCGAACGGCGACCGTGCGTGCACCTTCCAGCGCATCGCGGACAACGCGACACCGTGTGAACAGGTTCTCCGGGACCCGTCACCTCGCGCCATCGTCGAAGGGCTGCTGCGCAATCCAAAGACGCCGAGTGCCTCGAAAAAGCTCTCACGGGATCTTGGCGGTCGAGTCTGGGTCCGCTTTCACTGGCCCAAAACGATAATGCCCGCTCCTTTTTGGTCCGAGGAACGCCGCCAGGAGTTCATCGGCCTCTTCGGGTCGCCGGACGATCCGGGCTACATCCATAACGTCCTCGGCCTGCCCGGGGATCCTGAGTACTCCGTCTTTCCGAGTCGCCTGCTCGACCCGGCGATTCGCTACATTCCGGACTATCTCTCGGTCCTGTTGATCTGGGATCACAACGCCCGGAAGGTGCAGGTTGAGGTAAAGCGCCTCAATCCGGCCTACGGCCGACCCGAGTATTGGGACGAGAGCCCCCTCCATTCCCTCGCCGAGGAAGAAAGCACCGTGGTTCCCCCGCTCCTCCTGGTCGACAGCGAGTCGATCGACGTAGGACGGTTTGACACCCTGTCGAAGGAGGAGAAGCGTGATTTCATCACGGGAATCGTTGCTCGTGTGGTGAAGCCGCTACCCGGCCTTCTTACCGGCGGTATCGATTTTGGATCCTCCAGCGTCACCGAGATTGCAATCGAGCGCGGCTTGTCGAGTTGTTACGAATGGGTCTTAAGGTTGAGCGCCCGGGGTTTTGGTTATGCGGAACAAGCGTTTTTGATTCGTGCAGTGGATCAGATTCTCGCTCCGGCCGAGGGTTGGGGCGCCGACGCTACTGGGGTTGGAAAGCCTGTGGTCGACATTCTGCAAGGCGAAGGCGACACGCTGGCCAATCGGCTCTCTGGCTTCGTTTTCAACATGAAGACGCCCGCCTTGAATGAAGATGACGGCGAACCTTTGGTGGATCCGTTGACCAAACAACCGTTGCAGTTGACTTGGAAGGAACAAGGAACCCAGCTATTGGAGCGCGCACTCTCTGCCCACAAGAAGGTTCTTCCATCAGATCCTGAGCTTCTCTTTTTACTTCAGAATCATACGTTTTCTGAGAGCGCCAGCGGTGCTCGTGTCTATAACAAAAACAACGATCACGTGGCAGACGCTTGGCGCTGCCTCGCTCTCCGCCGGTTGATGCGCCTATACGGCACGCCGTCCGCCCCGCCTCTGATCGTCATTCCGTCCGGCCGTCAGATTGATTCGATGGCCATTCACCGAATGTTGTGAAAGGAAGGATCATGAAAAAGCGCTTGATCTGTCTACTCTTGCTGTTGCTCAGCGTCACGGCCTCCGCCTTCGGCCAGCTCCCCCGCACTCGGAAGCTCGATCAGACCGGAAACCTCTACGACATCCGGCGGGCTCTCGCAAAAGCCGCCTTCACGCGGTTAGTGACCGTCGACAGCAGTGGCATGGGCGATTACGCCACCATCACCGATGCGCTCGCCTATGTGACAACCCAGACCCGCGGCGTCACGGCTCAGTGGCTCGTCTTGGTCTATCCCGGAGTCGCCGGTACCAACTCCAACTACACCGAGAGCTGCCTCTCGGTGCCCTCCTATACACAGGTGCGGGGGATGATCGGCGCGACGCACGATGGGGTGCAGGGCCGGATCCTGATCGATCTCACGTGCACCGCCACCACCGCTGCCGTTACCATGGGCGCGAGCTCGTCCCTGCTCGACCTCGCCTTTGCCTTTCGGGGTCTCAACGTTAGCGCCACGGCCGCGATCGAGATCCCCAGCGGCGTCACCGCCAACCTCACCCGGATTTTCATCAACCACACGCCCACAAGCGGGGGAACGGCGCTTCCTCCAGTTCTGGTCGGTGGAACCATTACCTCCACCGACCTTCGCCTCTTCGCGTCGGCCAACGCCGGCGCCGTTCCCCTGATCAAGTTCACCGGAACGGGCGGGGGCACGCTCTACGCGGGCAACGTCAACGGCTCGAGCGGCTGCACGGCGGCCTTCGGTATCACGGGCACAGGTACGGTCCGCCTGTTCGGCATGCGCGATGGCGGAAGCTGCACCGTGGATATCGACTCCGGCTCGGCTGGGTCAACGGTCGAGGTCTCGGGCGGTGGCTGGAAGGCCACCACGGGGCCTTCCGCCTCCGGGACGGGCACCCTCCGCGACCTCCTGAGCCCCGTTGGCGGCAGCACGTTGCCCACCACCTGTTTTCCGGGCGGCCAGTACATCGACAACGTCACCCCGCGCGCCTGCTGGTGCACGGCGCTGAACATCTGGCAGTGCGTGGGGATCAGCTGAGCCGATGACTCAGCGGTCCGTCGCCCTCGCCGTCGTACCCCGGCCCTCCGAGATGGAGCGGGTCCTGGCGCCCTACGTTGGGCGGGAGATCGCGTCCGGTCCCCTGACCGAGTACGTGGTCTACGGCAGCGGCGGGGGCGCGTGGCAGGAGCTGCAGAACCCCTCGCGCATTCTCCGCGACCACACCGAATGGGGCATGCGCCCGGGGGAGCTTTACGAGCGCATGTTCGAGGACGCGGAGACAGCGGGACTTTGGCAGAAGCGCGAGAAGGCTCTGGGCTCCTTGCCTCGTTACGTGCGCCCCTCGGACAGCTCGCCCAAGGCCCTGGAAACTGCCACCTTCGTGCGCCAGGCCTTGGCCTTGATCCCCTCTCGCCACGTGAACATCTGCCACACGTTGGGCAGCATTCCCCGTGGCTATGCCGTCCAGGAGCTCATGTGGGAAAAGATCGCTCGTGGCCCACTCGCGGGAGCCTGGGCAATCGTCGATCAGATCGACAGGCCGATGTGGCGGTTTGCCTTCTCGGCCCAGGATCAGCAGCTCTTCATTCGCCGCCGCGGCGGTCTGCCCATTCCGGCGCCAACCCTCAAGTTTCAACGCGCCACCTACGGGACGAAGGATCATCCCTTTGGGCGCCCCCTGTTCGACACGGTTTTTTGGTTTCAACTGCTCAAGAAGCACGCCGCGAAATATTGGGCCGTCTACGTTGAGCGGTTTGCCATGCCGCTCGTCGATGGTACCTACCAACACCGTACCGGCGGCACGTCTGAAGACAATAAGGCCAATGAGGCGCAGCAAGAGTTACTCCTGAAAATCATCCAGGAGATTCAGACCGGCTCCGGGATTGTCCACCCCGAAGGGACGATTCTCAAGTTCATGGAGGCGTCCCGCGGCGGTGATTCCACGTACGCGAGCTTCATCTCCTGGCTGGGCCGGGGTATAGCACTTCTGATCCTGGGCGAAGTTGATACGTCCGGTATGGCCAAGGGCCCGGGGAGCTTCGCGAAGAGCGTTGTTTCCAACGACGTTCGTCTCGAAACGCTCAGCCACGACGCGAATTACGTACAGGCCGTCGAAACGGACACCCTGGCGCGTTGGCTGGTGCACATCAACTACGGGCCCGACTGGCCGGTGCCCAAGATCGTGTACGACGCCTTGGATGCCACCGACCGCCAGACGAGGGCCGCGGGCATCGAAGCCGCGCTCAAGAATAGGGTTCCGGTCCCCCTGGCTCACGCAAAGAGCACGTGGATGATACCGGAGGCGACTGAGGGCGAGGAGTATCTCGAACCGGCCGCGGCGAATCCAGAACCGCGTCCCGTGCCACCGCCGGCCCGTCCGGATCCACCGCCGCCTGAGGACGATGGGGAGGAAGATCCTGAGGATCCCGATCTGTCCCTCTTCTGGCGCGATCGCGTGACGTTCGCCGCCGAAGACCTCGCGGACATTGGTCAGCAAGTGGAGCTGCTGGACGCCGATCTCGCCGGCGTCGCGTCGGATTTCCAGGCGGAGATGGTCGAGTACTTCAACGCTCGCCGAGGCCAGTTGATCGCCCTCTGGGAGGACGTCCCCGCCGAGGAGATCCTGACGCGGTTGCGCTTCGATAGGACCGTCCTCATGGCCGAATCGCTCGAGACGGCTCAGATCCATGGCGCGGGCCTCGGATTGCTGGCCCTCTCCGCCGGCCTCTCGGCCTCGCAGGCCGTACGCCTCGCGCTCCCCCCGGAGGCCGCGGCGGCCCGTACGCCGGCCACGGCGGCGGAGATCTGGGCGCGGATCCTTTCCTTGCCGAAAGATTTCTTCCGCGAGCTCGTGGACGCCATGCGCAAGGTGGCCTTCACCGTCGCGGGGCTCACCGAGGCCTCCGCCCTGGTCGAGACCAACGAGCTGGTGGGCCGCGCCCTCGCCGAGGGCATGGACCGGGCGACCTTCGTGAGCGAGTTGGAGGCGCTGTACGGCCGCATGGGGCTCACTCCCACCTCACCCCACCACGCGGCCCTGATCTACACCAACAACGTGCGCCAGGCGGCCGGCGACGCGCGCTACCGGCAGACTGTGGGGAACCCGGCGGCTCACCGGCTGCTCCCCTACCTGGTGTGGTGGACCACGAACAGCCTCAAGGTGCGCGACGGCGAGAAAAACCCCCAGCAGAACCATGCCGTGATGCACGGGAAGGTCTTTGCCATTGGCCACGAAATCTGGCAGACCTGGTGGCCCATCGCCGGCCACGGCTGCCAGTGTGGCATTGGCACTATCAACGTGCTCGAGGCCCGGCGCCGGGGCCTCACGGGGGCCGAGCCCACGGGGCCGTGGCCGATCAATCCCGCCACCGGGCAACGGGCCTTGCCCGATCCCGGCTTCATCGGCCGCCCGAACCTTGAATTCGTGGCCTCGCAGGCACTCGATCGAGCCCGTGCGCTGGTGGAGACCGCCCGATCGCAGGAGCGGAGCGGTGGCGGTGCCGTGTCCGGCTTGATCGCCGCGCTCCGCGCGCTCTTCAACGCCCTGGGGCTCGCGGCGGAAATCTTCGGAGGAGAGCCATGACCGAACGTCAAATCGAAGTGATTCCGGACACCATCGTCTGTGCGCCGGACCTGGTGCAGAACGAGGGCGAGCAGCTCTTTCGGCTTGCCGAGGATGGTGCGCCGCCAGCGCCCGGCGTTCTCTCGATGGCGGTGATGAGGGTGATCGATCTCACGAAATCCCACGGGATTGACGTCACGCTCGAAAAGCTCCAGCAAATGGTTGCCGTGTACGACCCGACGGTCGAACAGGCAAGCCTCAATTTCGACCACGCCTGGGGTGGTCCGAGTTACGGGTGGTGCGAAGAGATCTGGCTGGAAGGTGATCTCCTCTGGGCGCGGTACGTCGACGTCGACCCCACGGTTTTCGACGGCATCCGCGCGAAGCGATGGGTGCGCCGGAGCTCCGAATTCTGCCTGCACCACAAGATCACGGGCAGTTGGTACTACACCGGCTGTGCATTACTCGGCCAGAACCGCCCCGCGGTTCCGGGCCTGCCCCCCATTCAACTCTTAAGGCCCAGCGTGAGGCTGGTCCTGCCCGTCCCCCCCAAGGAGGAGGAACCACCCATGTCCAAGCCCGCCGTCAACACACCACCGGAACAGGAGCCCGCTCCGACGCCGGCGAATCCGGCCACCGAGGAAGTGACCGAGCTTCTCGCCGCTGGACGCCGGGAGCTTACCCTGCTCCGTGAGCAGAACGCCCAGCTCCAGGTTGGCAGAATCCTCACCGATTTGGGCACTCGGGTGACCCCCGGGATGCGCAAGACGCTGGAGCCTCTCTTGCTCCACCTGCATGGCTCCACTCCCCAGACCATAAAGCTCGACTTGGGCAAAGGCCCGGTGGACACCAGCGTCGCCGCGGCCATCGTCGAGGTGCTGAAGGCCGCGCCCGAGTTTGAGTCTCTCGGCGGCCGGCGCTTGGCCGAGGAGGATCCGCCGGCGCCGGGCATCGGCGGCTTGACCGCGGAGCGCGTGGCCGAGCTGGAAGCGAAGTATCACTTCCAGGGCTCCCCCGCGTTCCGCGCCAACAACTGAAATCTCTGAAAGGAAACGGAGGGGTTTTCACTCATGTCTGCTCAATCAGGACCGGTTCAGCGAAACCATTCGATGCACACGCCCCACCTGCTCCCACTGCCGGTGAAGGCTTCCGCGGTGATCTACGAAAACGCCATCGTTTGCACCGACGCCAATGGCGTCGCGGTGCCGGGCAGCGACACCGCGAACCTCGTACCTCACGGCGTGGCCCACACAGGCTACGACAACACCGGCGGCGCCGATGGGGTTGTGCCCGCCGACACCAATAACTTCGGGTGGCTGCGCTACTGCCAGGTGGACACGGTGGGCGAGTGGGAATTCGCGGTGTCGGCCGGGTCGCCCAAGGCTGGCGGATCAGCATTCATCGTGGACGACAACACCGTCTCGGCCAACGCAACCACTAACTCTCTCAAGATCGGCACCTTTACCCGCCCGGGCAATGAGGGCGGCTGGTTCGTCAACGTCGAGCGCCGCTGATTTTCGCCGGCCTTCAAAAAGGGAAATGAAACCATGCTCACCCAGCTTCGCAGCCTCGCCCGAACCGTAACGCCCATCGCCCTGGATCTCTATGACAAGGGCGACCCGGGCCAGCTGTTGAACCTCATCGCCCAGCGCGTGCCCAACCCCGGCAACGAGAAAACGGGCACGCTCGAGTGGATTACCGCCTTCCCGGAGCTGCGAATCTGGGTGGGCGAGAAAACCGTCCAGAAGGCGTTCGCCGGAGCCATGACCTGGACCAGCGAAGCCTGGGAAATCACGTTGGAGTTCAACAAGTACGACGCAGGGCGTTCGAGCTCCCCTCGTGAAAGTCAACGACATGGCCCAGCGGATCGTCGGCGCCGTCCTGAGGGGCAAGGCCAAGTACGCCATGCGACCTCTGCGAGAGAACTTCCTTGCGTACGACGGACAGTCGTTTTTTGACACCGACCACCTCCATCCGGACGGCACGGTCTATAGCAACCTCTTGACCGTCAACCGCGACGACGACGCCAATCCCACCATTGGCGAGGCCCGCGAGGAGCTCAAGGCGGCCATGTACAAGCTGATGGCCAACCGCGTCATCCGCGAGGGTCTCAGCCTCGCCCCTGTCGTCGACAAAAACCTGATCGTCATCGCCAAGAGCCAAGGCGTGTGGCAGGGCTATCAGGACCTGTTGACCGAGGAGCGGATTGGCGGCGATCCCAACCGGTTCCGCGGAACGTTCACCCTGGCGCTCGATCGCGCACCGAAGGCCGGGACGGAGAACGCCGTCGATTTCATCTGGGCCGATCCCGAAGGTCCGCGGCCCGTGGTGGTCATCGACACGCGGGAGCCCAACGGCGTCTATTTCGATGAATCGAAGGTGTTCAGCCACCAATTGATTCCGTTCGGCATGGACGGCGAAATCGCCGTCGCGCCGGGCTTCCCACAGACCGCTCTGCGGGCGCAGCCGTAAGGCGGGCGCAGCCGTAAGGCGGGCGCAGCCGTAAAAGAGGAGGCAAACCATGGCGATTTACAGAGTAATCGTGAGCAAAGAGGTCGCGGCTCTCGGTGGGGGTGGCGGCACTCGCCGGCGGACGGTCCAGACCCCGCAAGGCCCGAGGACATTGACTTTCAGCCAGCACCCTACCTTCCTCGACGGGATGCCGCCGGAGGTTGAGGGGGATCCCCACCTGCAGGCGCGGATGCTCTCCGAGGATGAGGCGGTGGGTGTGGGGCCGGTGATCTCCGTCGCGGTCGAAGACCCCGAGTCCCTCAAGTCCGAGAGGGTCGAAGACCCCGAGTCCGAGCGGGTCGAAGAGGTCGCCGAAGGTTCCGCCGTAGCCAAGCGCCCCACCCGCACGCCCAGGAAGGCGAAGAAGTAGGCCGCCATGTCGCGCTTTCTGACCCGCGCGGAGCTGTACGCCCGGCGAGGCGAGGACGAGATCCTCCGCCTCGCCGGTGCGGCTGGCACCGACGCGGTTGACGCGGCGATCGCCACCGCGGAGAACGAGGCCGTGTCGTATCTGTCGTCGCGGTACGGCGATCAGCTCCCGGCCACCCCCGAGACCACGCCCGCCGTGCTCAAGGACAAGGTCGCCGCCCTGGCCCATCGCAAGCTTCCCCGCGGCTCTCAGGTGGCCCAGGCGCTCCTGGACGAGGCCCGGGAGGTCCTCTCCTGGCTCTCCCAGGTGAGCCGCGGCATCGCCAGCCTGGGGCTCACCGAGCCCACCGCGGTGAAGCTCGATCGAGCCGCTCCCGCCGTGCTCCACACCGCCCCAGTCCACCAAGCGCTCGACTTCGATTTCCTCAAGGGGTGGTGACGTGAGAGTCGCGATCGCAGTGGACGGCGCCGAGCGGGCTCAGGAGGTCTTGCAGCAGACCGCCGCCGCCCTCTCCCAGCCCGTCCGTCCGCTGCTGGAGACCCTTGGCGCCGAGATGCAGACAGCCTTCCAACGCCATATCCAAAACGCCGAGGGGCCTTCCGGCCCGTGGCCCAAGCTCAGGCCCCAAACCGTTGCCATCCGCAAACACTACGGCCATAGGGGCGACGGCCCCCGCCTCATCCGCGGCGGCGATCTCCTCCATGACCTGCAGGTGCTCAACCTGACGGACGCCTTTGTCGAGGCGGGCACGCGCCTGCGCTACGCCCGCGTGTTGCAGGACGGCGGCACGGCCACGGACGCCGGCGGCCGGTCCCATGAAGTGCAGGCCTTTCCCTTCGTCTACTTCACCACCCAGGAAGTAGACGACTTCATGGAGCTCGTCCGGCTCTACTACTTTGACGACGGAGGCGCCGGTGCTTCCTGACCCCACCGTCGCGCCCGACCTGCCGTGGAGTGTCGAGGCGCGCATCCTGCTCGCGCTCCAAGCCCGCATCCTGGCCGACACGGCCTTCGCGGCCTTCGTTTCCAACCGTGTCTTTTTCTGCGAGCTGCGCGCGCTGATCGAACAGGAGAGCTTCGTCTGTCCCGCGCTCGGCCTCTGTGTTCTGGCGGACGAGGAGCGCGAGTTCACCAGCTCCTACGGCGGCGTCCTCGAAACGGTGGTGCAGCTGGTGCTGCTCACCAACATGCCGCAAGGCTTCGGCCTCACGGACGATTTCCTCCGCTCCCGCGCCGCGGCGGCCCTCCGCCGGATCGTCCGCGCCAACCGCGGCTCTCTGGTCGACGGCGACGGCGTGCGGCTCACCGAGGCCGTCACAGTCATCAACCGGGTCAACTACGACCTGGCCCCCATCGGCGCCAGCAACGTCCTCATCACCCTTATCAACGTCAAGTTCAGGAGCCAGCTCGATCTGGCGACTCAGGAGGTGGTCTCGTGAAACTTTTGAAGGGTCTCATCCTCTCTCTGCTCCTCGGCCTGGTGCCGCTCGCGCTCGTGGCGGACGTCGGCTTCGTGCCTCCGGACGGCGCCCCGGTCTACTGGGTCTTCCCGGGGGGGCGTGCGGCGGGAATCACGTCGTTCACCGACACCGGGTCGACGTTTCCAAACACGCCGCCTCTCTTCGCCGCGCGGTACGGCACGCCACCGGTCCTGCCGGACGGCTCGGGCGTCCGGGGGAGCTTTCCCGTCGACGCCGAGACGGTGCTGGGGGTGATGTGCCTCACCCTCTCGCGCGCATCCGAAGATCCGTCGAACCCGTGGGGCCTGCACCGCGGCGTGGCCTCGGTGCTGGAGTGCCACGACTGGGCGGCCACCATGGAAAGCCGCGGGTGGTCGGGCTCGACTCTCCGCCGGCTCTACGCGCCGGACTCTCTGCCTCCGACTCCCACCCGGCCCACGCGGCCCACGGCGCCGCCCCCGGTCGATCCCCCGGCCCCTCCGGTCGATCCCCCGGCGGAGCCGCCCACGGCCCCTCCCTCGTGTTGCGTCACCGAGCCGTGCCCACCTCAGCGCGAATGCCCGTCCTGCCCTGCATGCCCTCTTTGCGGCCCGGCGCGCATCACTTTGCCGCATGGCATCGCCGCCAGCCTCGCCGGCCTGGACGCCTGGAACGTCATCAACGCGCAGGGCAAGGACGCCTTCCACTGGCTCGAGCTGTGGGCCGGCTGGTCGGGGGTGCCGATTCCGCAGGACATCGGCGCCACGCTCGCCGGCGCGCAGACTTGGGCCGTGGTGCCGCCGGCCGGTGGACGCCGCCAGCGCCTCAAGAGAGTCGCCGCGTGGGTGGAGAGCCTCCGGTGAGCGGCTACGTGTACTACCGCGGCCCGGGCGAGGCCTCCGGGTCACCCTGCGCAATCCCCTCACGGCCGTTCTCTTCACGCCGGAGAAGCCCCTCGTGCTGCTCAAGGAGGATGGGGACGTGAGCGATCTGCTCTCGGCGCAGATCGGCGGCGGCCGTTTTCTCCGTGGCCGTCCCATCGCCGAGGCGGCGGAGCGGTTCGGCGTCTCGACCGCGGACATCGAGGCGATCCCGGAAGTCCTGATCCTCGATTACCGTGGCCGCAACACGCCGGCCGAGGCGCCACCCGAGCGGATTCTCGTCTTGGACGCCTGGACCTTGAACGGCCTCAAGTCCGAGAGAGTCGAGGAGCCCGAGTCGCTCAAATCCGAGCGTGTCGAGGAGCCGGAGGCCTCCGTGGCCATGGTCGAAGATCCGGCGGCCGTCACGAGGATCGTCGAGCCGCCCGCCACCAAGCCCAAGAAAGTGAGGCGTTGACAAAATGGGCAATCCCGCAACTGGAAGCAGCCTGCTCTTCGGCCTTGGCCTGGAGCAGGAATACGGCGTCCCCGGCACAGCCGGCCTCCTCGGCCACCGCGCCGTGCTCCCCCTCAAGGCCGGGCTCGCGGGCGAGGAGAGCGACTCGCCCGCCGTCAATCAAAGCGGCTTCATGGAGCCGGGCGTGCCCGGGAAAAAGGGCGGCAAGATCGAGTGGGGAATGATCCTCACCGCCGCCGAGCTGCTCGAGCCGCTGGAACACATCTGCCGCGCCGTCACCAAAACCACCCTTGAGACAGGCGTGTACCGGTACGTGTTCGAGCCGGACAACACCGGAGTAGACACGAGTTTCTACACCTTGGTGAGCAAAGTGCCGGTGGAGAGCTGGTGGTTGTACGGCATCAAGTTCGGGGAGGTCGGCCTGGAGATCGGCGACAACGAGGCGGTGCCCGTCAAGCTCAAGGGGGAGATCGGGCACGGCACACGGCTGTCCCAGGCCGTGGCGGACGAAGACAACACGGGCACCTATGCCCTGGGGCCGATGATCCGCGGCCCGCTCAAAGACCGCACGGCCGGCGACGTGTACGTCAAGGTGACGGACAACAGCCCCCTCACCTTCAAAGTCGAGCAGACCACGGGCACGCCGACGTTCGCCGGCGCCGCCGTGGAGGTGGCGATCGACGGCGTCACCGGCCGGGCCGTCTGGCAGAACCTCCAAGGGGACGACGGCCTGGACCTGGGGATCTGGGACGAGAACCGGGATCCCTTGGAGATCATCTGGCCGGGCACCGCGACGGATCACGAGGACCTGGCGGTGAACGACGTCTTCCGCTTCAACGTCGCCTGGCAGAACCCGTCCGTGCCCTTTCTCTCGGGCCACCAGACCGAGTTCACGTCCGCGCACTGGACGGTGCGGGCGCGCGTCTCCGGAGCCTCCGTGTGGCAGGTGAAGCGCGTCAACACGGGCTCGGTGACGGTGAACTGGCCGATCACCGTGGACCGCGGCTCCACGAGCCGCTATCCCTTCGCATTAACCAGGGATGGGCAGTTCATGGTGGAGCTGGAGCTCAACCGCAACCTCGTGGATTCCTTCTTCGTCGACGCGGGCGAGAAGCGCTCCCGCCTCGAAACCGAGCTCGCGTTTGAAGGCCGCCAAGTGGGCACCGGCGCTCACCGTGAGGGGATCACCTTTACCTGCCCCCGTTTGCGGATCGACGACGACACGCGGGACGCCGCCAATGAAAAGGCGGTCAAGGAGAAGGTCAAGCTCTCCTCCGAACGAACGGACTCCGGCGACCCGCCCGCCACCATCACCGTGATCACCACCCGCAACTGGACTCCGTCGACCTGAGGATCGCGTGGCGGAAGTAACCCAGGAGGTAAAGGCCCGGCTCACCGTCGAAGCGGACGGTGAGCCGGAGGCTTTCAATCAGGCCGCGGCGGGAATTCAGGAGCTGGCCTCAACGGCCAGCTCGGGAGCCGAGCCCGCCGCCCAGATGGCCGAAGAGCTCGCCCGCATGGCCGAATCGGCCCAAGAGCTAGGCCCGGTGGCCCAGGGGGCCGTACGCGAATTCGCGGACGCCATCAAGGAAGCGAGCAAGACCGATGGCCTCCAGGAACAGGCCGCCGCACTCAAGCAGGCTGCCGCCGCTTGGAAGACGTTCGGCGAAGAGGCTAAAGCGGCGGGCGAGCTGCCAGCTCAGAGCCTGAAAACGCTTGACGCCACCATCAAAACGCTGGAGCGAACCTCCCGTGAGCTTGCCGCTCCGCTCGTCAAGGGCGCCCGGGAGGCCTCGGAGGCCCTCGACAAAGTCGAGGGATCTGCCAAAAAGGGATTCGACGGCGCCACGAAGCACGTCGCGAGTGCCCGCAAGGCCATAGACGAATACAAAAAGTCTTTGGAGGCCGCCAAGGCCGCCGGCCAAAACGTCACCGCCGGCCAAGAGGCCGAGCTGGCCCGGCTCGAGGCGCGCTATAACTCCACCGTCCAGAGCATCGGGCGCTTCCGCGCCGAGGAGGCCGCGGCCAAGAAGGAGATCGACGCCGCCGAGGCGTCTGTGGGCAAGCAGGTCACGAGCGTCAACTCCCTGGGCGACATCCTCGCGGCGTCCGGTCCGAAATGGGCCACGTTCGTCCAGGGCGCCGGGCTCGTTGTTGGGGCGTTCACCGCCGGCTACGCGGCCGGAGAAAAGCTCAGGGCCGGCCTGAATTATCTTACTGACGGCGGTTTCGACCGCGCCACGCAGGGCATTCTCCGCATGTCGGAGGCGGCGGAAAAATTCGTCGGATCGGCCGATACCATGGCCGACCGGATCCGCCTCCTGGCCAACCAGAAAAATATCTTCGAGGGCCTTGGTCTAGAGGGCTTTTCCAACGATCTGGAAAAGAATCAAAGGCTGCTGAACGAACACGCGCTTGGAATCAAGAAAAACGCCGATGCCCTGGACGAATTCTCACGGAAGATCGGGCTCAACCGCGAGGAGCTGGACAAGCAAAGCGTCCAGCTGGCGAAGAACATCACGGCGTTTGCCGCCGCGAACAAGCAGATAGGGCAAGGCGATTTCGCGGCGATCTTCAAAAAGCCGATCCAGGAGCTATTGGACTCCTATGCAAAGCTGGGCACCCAGGTGCCCGGCCAGCTTGCCAGCATCGCGGCAGCGTGGAACATTTCCACCACGGCGGCGGAAAACGCCGCCACGAAAACCGAGGCCGTGGCCAGCCGGATTCTGGCGGCTATCACGGGAGTTGCGGCCAAGAGCAGCGCGGAGCTCGCTACCGAAGCCGCGGGGATCGAAAAGGCCTTTTCGCAAATCAAGCTGCCTGCCCTCGACACGGCGCAATTCGACAAGGCGCGAGCTGAGATCGCACAGGTGATCGGTGACTTCACCGCCGCCGGCGTGGCGATCCCAAAGTCTCTCGGCAACATCGCAGCGCAGTACCTGGTTTACCAGGACCAAGTGGGCCTGGCCGTATCAGCCGTGGACAAGGTGGCCCCAAGCGCAGCGGGAGCCTCCGCCGGGCTCATCGAGCTGAAAAAGAGCACCGCGGACGCGGGAACAGCCGCGGCAGATCTTGGGGCGAAGTCCGGGACGTCCGCGGATGGGTTGATCAAGTGGTCGGCTTCGGCGGACAAGGCCGGTCGATCCGCCCGGGAATTGGGCGCCGGGACGGTGGAGGTGACACGCAGCCTGGACGGCACGCGGTTCTCCCTCGAGAACACCTCTCCCACGATTGACGAGCTGATGGAGAAGTATGGCGGCGCCTCGGACGCCGCGCTGGATCTTTCTCAGGCCTTTACTGCGCAGGGTGCTGCCGCCACCGCCGCCGGCGCAAAGGCCTTGCAAGCCGCTGGCGGCGTTGAGGGCCTCACCACCGCCATGGGCGAGGCGGCCGGCGGCTCGTTGGCCGCCGCCGCCGGTTCCCAGGCTGGGGCCGCGGGCTTCCAGTCGGCTGCCAGCGCCGCCGCTGGAGCCAAGGAACCCATCACCAGCGCCGCCGCCGCCATCGGGCAGGCCGGCGAGAAGGCGGCCGAGAGCGCCCCCAATGTCGCCAAAGTGGGCACGGAGATGCAAACCGCGGCGGGTTCGACCGAGGGCATGTCCCAGGCCGCGAAGGGCGTTACGTTCGCTCCAGCCGTTGGCGAGCTCGATGCGTTGAGCGCCGCCGTAAAAGCAACCGCCACCTCGGTGCACGATCAGCTCATCAATGCCTTCATCCTCGTGAGTTCGAAGGCGGGTGGGTTTTCGGGTCCCATCCTCGCAGAGCTGCAAAAAATTATTGACAAGGCTGGCGAAGCGAAGGCCGCCTTGGAAAGCGTGGAAGCCTAAAAATGCCAGCTATCGACAGGCTACAAGCCCTGAGCAGCACGTTGACTGGTGTGGCGACCAGCGCCAAATCGACCGCCGCGAGCGTCCAGGCCGCCATGCAAGGAGTCGCGCAAGCAGGGGCGGCCCTGACCGCCGCTTCCGGTTCTCTCGCCAGCAGCACCACGGCTCTCAGCGAGGCCAGCTCGCACTTGATTTCCTCCAGCTCGGCCACAACGGCGGCTCTTCAGTCCACCCAAACCGCGATCGACCAAGCAGTCGACGGCATCTCCTCGAGCGCGTCCCGGTTGAACGCTGAGGTTTCCCGCACGGTCGATAGCGTGAGCAAGTCTTTGGGAAAGCTTCAGGAGGAATCTGCCACCCGGCTGGATGATCTTCTCCAACTCGTCTCAACCACGAAAAACGCGTGGGATCGGGACGTCGCGTTGATGATTGGGGCCGTCAAAATAGGCCTGATTCCCCTGCAAGAGCTGATCGATAAATACGGCGACGCCAACATTCAAGGGAAGAGGCTTGTAGAGTTTCTGGACGGTATCCCGCTGAACACCTATTCCAAGCGTATCCAGGAGCTGATCGACACTCTGGCCGAAGGCACGGGGAGCATAGAGAGCATCAAGGAGTTCCTTGCCCAGTCAGACTTGCAGTTTTCCCAAAACCTGTTGAAGGCGATCGACCTTTTCAAGCAAGGCAAGGTCACGTTGGATTACATCGCGGACCTGGTGAGAAACATCCAAAAGGTGTTTCCTGATACCCAATTCGCGGACCTCGCAGAGGCTCTCCAGCGCGGCCTGGCAAATGGAGACCTCCGATGAGCAGCACTCAAGGCCTGCACACGCCGCTGACGATCGACGGCCTGCATCTCCGGAAGATCGATCCCTCTACGGTCGAGATCTCGGATCCGGCGATCAAGGGCAATCTGGTGATGGCCAACGGAGTCTCCCGCGAACAGGCCTTCTACGCGGCCCCGGGCTGGCCGGAGGTGATGCGCCGCCACCGCGTCGAGCTGGACTATCGCCACATCGGCGAGTACCAGGAGGCGATCGAAGAGATCCTCGCTTTCTCGGGCACGCACGACCTGGTGCTGTGGAAGCACGTAGCCCTCGGCTACCGCGGCGACGGCGCCACCGCGGAGCTGCAGCTCCCGTGGCGCCAGGCTCTGCACGTGACACCCCCGCCGCCCGGTTACCCGCTCGACCGCTACCGGCCGAAAGTGAAGGTGGACGGCGCATTGGTGACGCCGCTGGACATGGACGCGCTTTCCTACACCGCAGGCACGCCGGCCGAGGGCGAGGCGTGGTTCGCCTACGGCCAGACCGTGGTCAAGCTGGCCGCGGCGCCCGCGGCCGGGGTGCGGGTGGTGGTGCGCATGGTGCCCGCGCTCCGCGTGGTGACCGGCGCCGAGAGCGCCCGGCGGTTCGCGGAGCCCATCCGGGAGCCGCGCAAGCTGGTGTTCGAGGAGGCCTGATCCAAATGCCCGTGGGATCCACCGTGTTCTTCCGCGCCCGAGTCACCGCCGAGCCCTCCGTTCGCGGCGCCTTGAGCGGCTCCGTGACCGGTGAGCGGCCGAGCCTCACCGGGGACGTCTCGAACGTCGCGGCCAGCGCGGAAGCCGGCCCTTCGACGCTCTACGGCTTGGAGATCTGGCTCGGAGACCACTGGGTGGCGCCGGCGGACTTCCGCGGGCCGATCGAGATCACCGAGGAGCTGGACACCGTGCCCGTGACGTTTTCCTTCGGGCTCGCCGGCCGGCGGTACGCCCCCCAGCTCACCGAGAGCACCTGGACGCGCACCCCCGTGGAGGTGTGGGCCACGGCCGGACCGCCCGGCGGCCCCCTGCGCCGCTGGCAGCGCGCCGCGGGCTACGTGCTGAGCTGTGACCAGAGCGGCGAGCACGAGCCGATCATGAAAGTGACGTGCGGCAATCTCTCCGTGATCTTCGACCGCGTGGAGCTCTGCTACGAGCTGCCGCCCTCCGCGGGGCTCACCCGCGGCGCCATCCTCCGGGACATGGGCCTCCAGGCTGGGCTCACCGTGGACGTGCCCGAGGGCGCGGTGTGGACGAAGCCGCTGGTGGTGGACGGCAAGCGGCTGATCGACTTCTTCCGCGAGTTCGGCGAGCCGGAGGGGTGGTTCTGGCGCTTCGACGGCCAGACCCTCCGGGCCTACACCGCCGACGTCGCGGAGCGCCCCTCGCCGCCGGACTGGACGTGGACGCCCGCCAACTGGCAGACCCTCTCCAGCCGGCCGCCCGTGGAGTCCCCGAGCCGCTGGGTGGTGAAGGGTACGCGCCTCGCCTTCGTGGACGAGACCGGGCTCAAGACCACGGTGGAGACCACCACCATCGAGGGGCTGTTCGCCCCCAAGGCCGCCGTGAGCAAACAGCTCTCGGACGGCTCTCTGGTGGCCTCCGGCGTGACGGCGCCGAGCCAGACCTTCCAGGTGATCTCGAAGCTCGAGGACGTCACCGAGGAGCGCGGCGGCAGGCTGGTGCGCCACGTCACCCGGGAGTGGGGGTGGTACAACCCGCCGGCCGCCAAGCTGCGCACCGGGGACGCCGGGGACGGCCTGGGCCCGGCGGATGGCTACTGGTACGCCGTGGCCTGGGTGGACGAGGACGGCAACTACACCACCTGGCCTAAGGAGCGCTTCGTCCAGGTGGGCGAGCGCCGCGAGATCCCCACCTGGAGCGGAGACACGCAGGCCTCCCAGCGCACCGAGGTCTACGGCTGGCGCGGGCGGCTCATGGGGGTGATGGAGGTCGGCGCGGACGAGCCGAGCGTGCTGGGCGTGGGCATTGGCGGTGACGACCAGAGCTACGAGGTTGCCGTGCCCGTGCCGGATCATTCCTCAGCCATCCGCCAGCTGGCCGCCTTCGGCCTCGCGGAGGTGCAGGAGACGGCCTACGTGTACGGGCCCACGGGCGCCGCGCTGCGCGAGGTGTTGAGCGTGTGGACGTTCGTATCCCCCCGCGTGGCTCTGGAGGGAAACCCCTGGTGGGTGTTGTTCGACGGCACGGGCCAGCTCGACCTCATCCAGCCCTGGGGGCTCAAGGAGCGCAAGACCACCACCAACCTTCTGCGGGACGGCGCTCTCGCCGGCAAGATCGTGACCACCGAGGGGTACGCCGTGGCGAAGAGGATCGCCGGCCTCTACGACTGGGGCGACTTCCGCAGCAACCTGCTCAAGGAGACGTTCCGGAAGACTCGCCGCGAGACCACCCGCTACCGCGTGCGCAACGAAGGGCAGTACGAGGCCGTGGCAGCGGATGGCGAGACCACGCTGGTGGCCGGCCGCGCTCCCCTGCCCCGTTACCAGGGGTCGCCGTGGACCACTCTTCGCCAGCAACCGCTGGAGGTGCTGCTGGACGATCCCACGGCGGAGGCCTGGTTCGGCCCGCAGACCGAGGTGCTCAACAACGAATTCGTGCAGTCGATCGAGGAGGCCCGCACCCTCATCGCCCGCCGGCGCCGGCGCAAGCTGGCCCACACCCACGAGGTGGCCGCGCCGCGGCTGCCGGTGCGGTGTGGAGACACCGTGAGGATGGTCTCCCCGGGCCACGGGCTGGACGCCCGGTGTCTCGTGATTCGCCTGCGGGAGACTTGGGTGCTGGCCCCCGTCACCCAAATCACGGCCAGCTACTCGCTGGAGCAGCCCCTGTGAGCGTGGCCTCCGAGCGCTTCGTGGCCGCCTTGGCCAAGACGCTGGCCACCCGCGAGCGCGACCGCGCCCCGGTGCGGAACCTGCGGGTGGTGGGCCGTGCCTCGGACGGCACGCCCCTCACCGTGCGCTCCGACGCCCAGTGCATCGCCCGCGGCACGGCCACGCCGGACTACTACAACGGGCAGAGCATCTTCGAGCCGTCCGGGAATTCGGGCGGATCCTCCATTTCGAGCCAGGGCACCGCCTCCGTGGCCGCGCTGCTGGAGGAGACGGCCGCGGCCACGCTGTGGGTGGAACGGCTGGATCCCAGCACGTACATTCCTGGCCGGAGCTACTTCGTGAACGTGTACGGCCGCGGTTTCGACGACACGACGCGCTTCGAGTTCCTCGATCCGGACGGCGAGACCGTCAACCCGGACATCACCATTGTCGACCAGGGCGTCCTCGGCCCCGACCAGGCCGCGCTGGAGATCGAGGTGAGCCCCACGGCCCGGCTCCAGGCGAATCTGCCGCTCGCCTACGGGAGGGGCTCCCGATGAAAACCGCGCTCGGCTACCGGAAGGCGCAGGCCTACACCGTGGGCGTGGAGCTCGAGGACCGCATGGTGATCCTGCCCAGCGCGCCCCAGGCCATCGCCTACGACCGCCGGTTCGACCGGCTGCTCTACCACCGCACGGAGTGGCACTACAAGGTGATCAAAGGCACGCCGGAAGTGTACGACCCCGGGACGATGGAGACGGTGATCTGTGCCATGGGCGCCGGCGAGAGCCTCTCCAACCCCGTGCAGGGTGCGCGGCTGGTCACCCTCCGCTCCGAGCGTCTTTCCGAGAGGCCGATTGAAACGGAGGGCGAGGACGAGGTCCCGTTCTCTTGGCCGCCCACGGTGATGAACATGGGCGCGGATCCGGCCAGCGGGAACTTCGCCGTGTACACCTCGAACTGGCCCGACTTGTTGGAGCGGGACGCGCGGCTCTTCACCTTCGGCCCGGCCGGCAACCCCATTTCTCAGGCGGACGTCCACGCCCCCGAGGATGGCAGTCTGGACGCCTGGGTACGCCACTGTGTGGTGGAGGGGTCTCGGATCTATGCCATCGAGCGGGACGAGCAGATCTGGCCCACCGTCGGCCCCGGCACGCACCGGGTAGCCATGCGGGCCGTTGGCGAAGCGGGCGCGCTGGCCGCCTCCTACCAGTTCACCGGCCGCACGCGCTGCCCGCACACGGTGATGCCGGACTTCAAGGCCGGCCGCTGCTGGGTGCTCAGCTCGGACGCATTTCCCCTTTTCGGCGGCGGCAACTACTTCAAGACCTTTTTGACCGAGCTGCACATTGACTTGCTCTCGTTCATCTCCGAGCGCGAAATCCACTTCGGCCACGTGGGGGACTTGCCCCTCATCCTCCCCTACTGGATGGGGCGGTACCAGTCCAACGGCGGCCGCGGCGGCGGCTACGGCGTGCTGGACACCAGCGCGGCCGACACCGAGAGTGGCCAGCCCGTGTTCATTACCGCGGCCGGCAACCCGGACGCCTGGGATCCGGATCTCGGCGGCGGTTTGCCCAATCCGCCCGAGCTCATCCGCTGGACGCCCAGCGCGGAGGGCGGCGTGCTGCTCGACTCGCTCGGCGCCGCCATTCCCGCCCCTATCCACCGCACGAGCTCGGGCCTCATTGGCGCCGAGATCGGGCACATGCCGGTGACCGGCTGATTTTTTCCCCTCGGAGAAACGCGACCATGGCCCGCATTGAAATTCTCAACACCGACCTGGAGCCCTTGGACCTCACCTTCAGCGCCATCGAGGCCGGCCAGGACAGCGACGTCCTCGGCTTCGCCCTCCGCAACGCCACCGAGGAGGATGCCTTCGACGTGCTCCTGGTTATTCAGGTCGAGGATCTGGACAATCCAGGCACCTTCCTCGCCACCGGCTTGGCCCCGCAGGACGAGCAATGGGCCCGCGTGCGCCTGGTAGACCAGGACAACAGCGCCGCGCCCGCCCAGCAGCTCCTCCGCACGGATTGGCTGCCCGTGGGGGCGTTCAGTTCCTTCCTGGTGCGCAACGTGCTCGCGGGGGGCGTGCGGTTCGGCGAGATCAAGATGCGGCCCCCTTCCAGCGCGGTGCCCCTGAGCTACCGCTGGAGCCTGAGCACGCTGGAGGCCGAACACGCGCGGCCGGTGCCGCCGGCCGTGACGGCCACCCGCCGTGGCATCCTCACCCGGCTCGGGGACTTCGGCTTCTCGGGAGTCGTGGGCGGCTGCGAGGTGACAGCCTCGGACCCGCCGGATGACGAGGTCAACGTGGCCGCGGGCACCTGGATCCACCGCGGCCGTCCCCGCGCCGGGGCCGCCACCACGGCCACCCTCAACCAACAGGATGCCGCTGCCGCGGCCCTGACGGCCGGCGAGAGCTACTGGGCGGCCCTGAGCCTGGGGGACACCGGCGTCACCGTGACCAAGGGCGCCAAGGCCGCCCTGGACCCCGCCCAGCCCGCCGCGCCGGAAGGGGACGCCCTCCTCCGTCACGTACTGGTGCAGTACCAGGCCGGCGGCTCCGAGATCGAGGAGGAGGATCTGGTCGGCCGTGTCGAGCGGGACCGCTACCACGCCGAACCGGGCGCCGGCCTGGAGCTGCCTGGTGCACCCCGGCCAGGCCCTGGGCGGCGCCACCTGGCGCTACCACTCGGAGGTGCAGGCCGTGGTGCTCGAGGCTTCAGCCACCAGGTGGCTCTGGCAGCTCGCCAACGGGGACTCCGTGCTTACGGAGACCCTGGAGCCGCCGGAGACCACGGCCCTGGGCCCCTGGTGGAAGGTCGAGACGGATGCCACCGGCGTCACCGCCCTGGTCGACCTCCGCACCTACACGGACGAGCCCGTGGTGATCCACCTCGAGGCGGCCTTGCCGGACGATCCCGGCGAGCTCGACAGCCAACTGATTTTCCAGGACCTCGCCGTGGAGCGTGTGGTCTACCGCCTGTCGGACAACGGTGGTGGATCCGCCGGCGAAACGGTCCTGGATCTTCTGCGCGGGGAAGACAGCTTCCACCCCACCACGCCGCCGGCCTTCGCCTTCGACGCCACCACCCTCACGGCGGACGCCGTCCACGAGCTCGCCGAGCTGCACCCCGGCGACGTCCTGACCCTGGCCACGGTCGAACACCCCACGGGTGGCAGCCCGGCCCGGGCCGAGGTGTACCTCATTTGCAGGAGGCTCTGATGGATCAGGGTTTCATCGAGAAGATGCTGAACCAGGGCGGCGGCTGGGCCCTCGCCGCGCTCGCTCTGTGGCTCATGACGGGCATCGCCAAGATGTGGGTCTCGGACATCAAAGAGGGGGCCGCGCGCGAGCGGGAAGGCCGCCAGAGCCTCGAAGAGCTCCACCGCCTCACCCTCGCCCACATCACGGCGTCGACCGCCACTCTCTCCGAGCTCAAAACCGCCCTGGACAAGCCCGCCCGGCCCGTGCGCCGGGCCGTCAAGCGCTTGCTGTCGAAAGGAGAATCGAGATGATCCCCGAGCCCTCCGACCTGCACGGCGTCGAGAAGCTGGACGCCGTGCATCCCCAACTCGCCGAGGCCACGTTGAAGATACTGGCCGCCATGGCCACTCTCGGCTTCCCCTGCATCGTCACCGCCGGCCTGCGCACCGTGGCCGAACAGCAGGCCCTCTATGCCAAGGGGAGATCGGTCAAAGGGCGGATCGTCACCAACCTCAACGGCGTCAAGAAGCGCAGCAACCACCAGGCGCGGGAGGACGGCTTCGGCCACGCCGTGGACATTGTGTTCTTCGTGGAGGGAGGCCCCTCCTGGGCGGAGTCGAACCCCTGGGGCCTCCTCGGTGCCATGGGGAAGGCCCTGGGGCTACGCTGGGGCGGGGACTGGAAGGGCCTGAGAGACCGGCCGCACTTCGAGCTGGGCTGAAAGGCCTACCACACGAGGCGTGCCGTAAACACCACGCTCGGGTCGTGGCTGTACTCGTTGCGGAATGTCTCGCCGTATTCCTGCTCCCCATCTGGAGGGATGTTTTCGAAGTAGATCGTCTTCTGGTCGATGACTTGGCCCCCCTTCAATAACTGAAGAGTGCCCGTACGGGTAACGGCTTCGGCACGCGATGGATTCCAAACCTTGAAGTCCACGCCGATGTCGGGAACCGTGTACTGGACTTGAGGGGGGCGGATCGCCACCAGCCGACCATCACCCTCAACTGAAGAGGACGCCACCGGTTCAGGAGGAGAGGTGTCCAGCACCGTGGCGGTAGAGGTTGCCACGTCCCCGGCGCGGGTCTTCAGGATCACCTTCACTCGGGCCGGTTTCTCCACGCTCGCAACAATCCACGCTTTCGAGTAGTCGGCTGCCTGCCTTTCCGGCAGGTCCCCCGGCACCCCCCAGGTGCTCAGGCTGTTGCCTGCCAGGTCGAACGCCTCGAACGCCAGCACCATCTGCTCTCGTGCCGCCGGGTTCTCGAGCCTGGCCTTCCACACAAGCTGAGTTCGTCCCCCGGCCGACAAAGGGCTGGCGACCGTAAAGCGGCTGATTCTGGGCCTGCCCTGAGCTTCCGGCTCCCCGGTCTCGGCAGCCGCAGCGTCGGCTGCGACTGCCGGTGCTTCCGGCTCCAGGCCGGCCGATTCGCGGCACCCTCTTCTCAGGCGTTGCACTTCCGCTTCGAGCCGGTGGATCTCCTCTTCCTGGCTCTTCAGCACGGCCTGCCAATCTGTGCTCTCGGGCGGGGCCGCCTTCACGTTCGCGGCAGGCAAAACAGGTGCTTCGCAGCCTCTCTGGAGCCGCTCGGCTTCCGCCTCCAAGCGCTGGATTTCGTCCGCTTGCGACGCGATCAGGGCTTGCCAGTCCTGGTCTGGGGGCGCCGCGGCCTCCTCCGCGGCGTGGTTCTGGCAGGCCGCCACGGCCAAAGCCAGGAGTGCTGCCGCGAGGTAACGATTGCGCATGGGTCGCCTCCCCGATTTACCGGTTACTCGTACACGAGCCGCGCGCTGAACACCGCGCCGACATCGTCCGTAAACTTATAGCGGAAGGTCTCACTCAACACCTGCTCACCCTGGGGCGGAATCGCCTCCAAGTAGAGCGTCCTCTGGTCGATCAGCTTACCCCCGTCGAACAGTTGGAGAGTCGCCGTGCGGCTCACGGACTGGGTGTAGGAGGGATTCCAAACCTTCACCTCGACTCCAAGCTCTCCGGGTTGGGCATAGGTGACCTCTGGTTCCCGCAAAGTCACCAGCCGGCCCTCGCCGACCGAAGGCGAGTCGGCCGAAGGATTGCTCGCCGAAGGGGCTGAGGGACCCAGGATGGTACTCAAGATTTCAGCCACCCTGCGGGGGTCTGCCTTGGGAGCCGCGGCCTGCGTGCCCCGGTCCGGCCGCTGTTGAGGCCTTGCCCCCGCGGGCAGTGGCTCAGCGCGCGCCAACGCATCCAGGTCTGGCGGCGGGGGCGCGGATTCAGGTTCCCAGGCGGCGGAGCCCCGGCACCCGGCGCGGAGCCGATCCACTTCCGCCTCCAGGCGGTGGATCTCCTCCTCCTGGCTCTTCAGGAGGGCCTGCCATTCGGGGGCGGGCGGGGCGGGGGGCTCTTTGGCCGGCTGACAGCCGGTGAGGAACAGGGCCAACATGAGTGCTGCCGCCACTTTGCGCACGAGCCGTCGCCTCCTTCGGTGATGTGATTTAGCTTGGCATTGTATCGCGCAAGACACCGTGCGAGGCAGTCCAGGTTATACGCCATGTGGTTATGGCATGATGCAGCCGCCTTGGACGGCAGGCCTTAAGTCTTGATTATTATGTAACTTAGGGGCTTCGCATCCTCGCGATGTCCCTTTAAAAGGGGGTAGTGCAAATGAAGAACCGTGCCCGTTCTTTGGTCCTCGTGTCCCTGCTCGTCACGTCTGCTGGCCAGATCCAGGCGATGCCCTTCGCGGGGAGTGCTCCACGCACCAGCATCGCCACCACCGAGTTCTTGAGAGAGGTGTTAATCAGGGCGAGAATCCTGAAGCCCGCGGCAAAGCCGGCACCGAAGTGTGGCGGGACGATGGACCCTAATGGGTGCCCCCCTCCCACGCCAAAGTGTGGCGGAACCATGGACCCGAATGGGAACTGCAAGCCCTAACTAGGCAGCTTCGCGGGGGCCAGCCTGGCGGCCCCCGTGTCTTTCGCCTCGTCGCCTGAGAGCACGAATGGCTTGAGGCAAAAGTGTTACAGCCGCCTCCAGATCCACCACCCTTCGAAGCAGCGTTGCCGCCACCTCTTCTCTTCTAACTCCCAGTGCCCGAACGATCGGTGTGGCAGCACTAAGAGCACCGAGAACCTTCGAAAATTGCCCCTGGCGAGCCCTTATGAGTGCGAGGTCAAGCAATGAAAGAGCCGCATCGTAGAAGAGGGTCAGGGTAATAAAGCCCTCTACCGCCTGCTCCATTGTTGCCGCTGCCGCCTCTGCCTCTCCTAAGCCGGCGAGGATCCTGGACTCTAACCACCGCACGCGGAGGTTCTCCGCCTCATCGTCTGCGGGCACCGGAAACTGGAGTTGCCGCTCGTGCAGAAAGGCAAGCGAATGATCCGGAAGGTTGAGATCAACAAGGAACCAACTCAAGTTGTGAAGTGCAATAGTTGCTAAGGTTGGTTGTGCTCTTGGGTTTAGCACTTCGATGGCCTCGCGGAGCAGCCGAACCGCCTGCGCCGGGTCGCCTGCGTGTCCCACGATAGTGGCCTTTTGGACGAGAGGAGCCGCTCTATCAGGCCCGTGCGGGTGGAGTTGCAGGGCTGCGTCGATGGCCGCTAGTGCCTCGGGAAATCGACGCGTGGCTTCGCAGAGGGAAGCGTGGAACTCGTAGAGCCTCGCCGTGACCTTGCCGTCTCCGGTTCCAATTGCCTGATGGTGCCAGGCACGACCAAGAGCCGCCTGAGCAGAAACCAAGCGGTTTACGATCCTCCGCGCGTTGGCTATGTGGCCCCAAACAAGAGCCCTCTCATCCTCGTTGGAGGGTGTGGAAGGAGTTTTCCCTACCTCGCGGGCCAAGGTCTCCATCAAGGCGAGCATGCCTTGTGGATCTGCTCCTCTTAGAGCGAAGGCCTGTGCTAGCTTCTCGGCGGTGCTCATAACATGTGAGTTTCTAACCAAGAGCATAGCGCCAAATCCTACTCGTTGTCTTTTGACGCCCGCCTAACCATGTCGCGAACGGTCTTGTAGAGCTCGGCCTCGGTCAGTCCGGGAACGATCTCTCGGCTCACGGGCTTGCCCGAAAGTTCCAAGTAGAAGTCCTCAAGCGGCACCCCGACCGCCTGACAGATCGCGGCTGCGTGGCTGAACCTCAGTGGCTGCCGCCCGGAGAAGACTCCCGCGAGCGTGGATTGCGACCATCCCGCAGCGTCCTCCACCGCTCGGATGGATGAGCGGTCTAGCACCAGCCGCCGGAGGATCTCTGCGACCCTCAAGCCCTCAGCATGCGCCTCCGCGGGCATGACTCCGCGCCCTTCTTTGACCTTTCGCGCCATCGGTCTGCACGATATCAGAGTGTTGGCACGCCGGCAACGCCGTGCTTAGTCCTGCAAACTTGTTGACACGGGCCAATTTGTGTAGGACTATGCCCTGCATGGACACGAGCACAGCCCTGAGTCCGCTTCGCCATAGGCGATTCGAGGTCGGTGACATTAGCCAGCGCGAGTTGGCTCGGCGCTCTGGCGTGAACAACGCCACCATCTCCAAAATCGAGAGCGGCGGCAAGGATCTGAATTATCAAGTCGCGAAGGCTTTGGCTCCTCACCTCAGGGCCACTTCTGGCGACCTGCTCAAGGAAATGGCCGACTGGCGCGAGCGGCGGGGAGACCTGAAATGATCTCGCCCTCTGCCCAGAGAAGGTTGCACGCTCCCGCCTACGCCGCGGTTCGAGCCTTCGACCACCCCAGCGGCACCGTGGTGCGCTACCGCGGGACGGAGGGCCGGACCGTAGGAGGGGCCTTCGTGGCCCAAGGCGTGGCCGTAGTGCTCGTGGAGGGCGCCGGGCCGGCCATTCCCCTGACCGAGATTGAGGTGGTGGCCGTCGATCGGCCGGCGCCGGTGTGGGTTCTGGTCGAGACGCTTTCCAGCCGGCAACGCGGCCGGCCGGTTTACTTCCTCGCCTGGACCGGGATTGGTCCAGCGGCTACGGAGAATCTCGCCGAGGCGGCCCGCTTCGCCAGCCAGGCAGACGCGGCCCGGAACCCTGCCTGTTCCCACTTTCTGAGCTTCTATGAACCCCTGGAGTTGGAATCCCTTCCTGAAGGAGGTGATGCCGAGAAGTGATGTCAAGCGGCCCAGCCGAGAGCTAGTACCTCGCGGCCAGGCCTGAACCCAAACCCGTCGCCGAAGCGCCCGGGAAAGGACCCACCTCAAAGGGTACCTCCGGCGGCGGACTTACGTCAAAGGGAGGTTCACACAAGTGAAAAAACTGGTTTTGTGCCTTGCCATGGTGCTTTCGGCTGTCAGTTCGGCTGCCGTTTTTGGCGTCGGTGAAAACTCCGACGCCACGCCGCCGCTGGACTCGTCGTCGTCATTCTGTTTCCTCTGCGATAGCGCCTTCCAACAGTGTTCTAACCGTTGTGAGGGCGGGGGGCCAATTCTGTGGGCCGAAGCCGAATGCCAGGCGCGTTGCACCGAGGATCTCTACCAGTGCTCGTGGATCTGCTCCGGCTTCGGTGAGGTCTAAGAAGGGCGGGTTCTAAGAGGCCCGGATGACCCGGGGCCCCTCTTTGCTTCTGGGGCCGAGAGGAGGGAGAGCACCCTCCTCTCGGCTTGGAATTTAAAAAAAATGGGTACCGAAAAAGATCTCACCCTGATCATTCTCGATCTCCTGCGCGGCAAACCCGGCAAGCCGGTGGGCCTTCGCGGCACGGGCGGAACTCCGAACCATAAACGGCTTCGCCTGCCTGTTGGGCTGGGCACCGCCTTCACGAGCGGAACCCAACAGGAGCGCGTCAATTGGGTCAAAGCTGTGGTCGACGCGCTCGCTGAAGAGTTGCGCCATCACATGATGGTCGGCAATGCCAATGAATTCGCCACCGCCTCGCATTGGGCGTGGTGGCAGAACGCGATGGCCTCGCTTTGGGTCATCGCCCATCGCTTCGAGATCGAGGAGGTACTCGGGCGGATCCGCGCTTGGTGGATCCGCGAGATCTCGCTCGAAAACCTGTGCTGCACTCCGAAAGGCGCCGTGGTTCTGCCCGGCCCGCGGAGCCACATTCCGGCCAACATGTCCGACCAGCGCGCCCAGCGAAACCAGGGCCGCGCGCTCATCATGGCCGCCGCGACGGCGAAGAACGGCCGTGACCAGGAGACCGTCGACTTGGTCAAGAAGGTCCGCCTCCCGGCCGACGTTCGCGCAGGCACGCCCAGCCTCGATCGAGTCGGGCTGTGGGCCCTCACCCTCCTCCCAACCAGCGAGCTGGCGATCGTCGCGAAGGCGGCGCGTGACGAGCCGGTCTACCCCAAGCCGCACAACACCTTGACGATCCGCCGAAGCCTTTGCCTTGGTGGCCTCGTTTGATCACTGCGCCGGGTTGTGCCCGGCGTACTGGGCGTCGGTGGACTTTGCCACGGGAGAGGAAACGTACGGCGCGCGGCCGGAATGGCCAAAGAGCTTCAAGGGTGGCCAGCGACCTGAGGATCTGCCGGTGCCGAAGCTCGCGCTGGACGACGTCCAAGAGCAAGTTTTCATCCGCGTTTTGCAGGGCGAGGTGGCGTGACCATGAGGTCTCGTCGAACCGTCCTGCCCATCGCTCTGGCAGCGCTGCTGTGCGCGGTACATCTCGGGGCTCAGGAGGCGGCATCTCCCGCGGCCGAGGAGGCCGAAGACTCCTCCCGCATTGCCGCCGGCTTCTGGGTCGACGGCGCCGGCAAGCCCGACCAGGGCGTGGCCTACGACGTCCTGGCGCTCGAAAGCCCTCTCCGGGATGGCAAGTACTGGCGCCTCAGCCTGATCCTCGGCAAAGAGGGCGGCGGCATGGCACTCGCCACGGACCTCTGGAGCGAGAAGACGCGTTTTGGCGAGACGACTCTCTCCCTCGGCGGCGCGGCGCTCACGGATGAAGTCGCCGGAAAGGGATGGCGGCCGGCGGCGGTGGTTCTGCTTCGGGTGCGGAGGGGGGAGACGGGGAGGGCAGAAAAGTGACCAAACCTGAGATCCGCTTCGTAATCTCACTTTCAGTTGCCATGTGTCTGTCCGTGCTCGTCGTTATCCTCTTGGGCCTCATGTCGCCCTGGAGTGTTGACTTCGGTCTTGGATTGCTGTTTGGCGGGTTGGCCATGAGCCTGTTTGGTTGGTTTGGCTGGCTGTGGAAGCTCGCCAATAAACCGGAAACAAACGGAGTTATCGAGCCGTGAGGCATCGCTGGAAGGCCTCCCAGGTGCCTGTTCAATGGACCCCGGCGGTGTGGAATCTCTACACCTGCACGCAGTGCGGTCTCCTCCGGCAAAGCGTTCCGCTGGATGAAAGCCTGACGCGGTACAAAAAGGTTTTTGGGATTCCCCTCTCCGGCGGAGGGCACCGCTGGATTGAAGGCAAGACGCCTCCGTGCCCAGCTGGCCATGTCGCCGAGGCCTACATGTTGTGCCGCACTCCGGACGGCGTGGAGATGCGGCCGGACGATCCCGCTCTGGCGCGTCAAGAGGGCTGGGAGTATCTCGCCGGCGGCCTGGGGGTGTTGCAGGCGGCTGAGAAGGGCATGACGCTTTCGGGCTGGGGAGGCGTCGCGCGATGAGCTGCCCGCCACTCGAGGCGCTCGCGGGCTACTTCGCCCAGTCGATCTCCGCGGCCGAGCGCGTCGAGATCGGCGGGCACCTTTCCACCTGCAGCGGCTGCCTCGAGCTGGCGGCGCAGGTTGAAAACCGAAGCGACTGGGAGCTGCAGGAACTCCGCCTCATCTCAGGCGTGAGCGTGGACGTGCTGATCGATTCCAACGGCGGTGCGCGCTGTGGAGACCGGCTTTGCCGCCACCTGGTGGTGCAGCCTGGCCTGCCCGGGCTCGGAGGTGAAACAAGGCGCTGTGCCCTTCTGGACGCCGCGCCGCCCCCTCCGCCTCACGACTACTGCCAACCCTTCCAGATTGAAATCGCGGTCCTCCTGGACCGCGCGCGCCGAACCCCAGCCACGTCGAGAGGAGGATCCCGATGAGCGACGCCACCACCACCGAACAATGTTTTTTCCCCAGCCAGCTCGCCCTCTATCTCAGCGGTCAGCGGGGCCAACTCGCGGAGACCGTTGTGCACAGCCACCTGGTCACCTGCCAGGGTTGCAGGACTTCCGTAGAGCGCCTGGAGTGGTTGCTGGCGGTGATTCGGAGCAACGCTTCGGAGAGGGAGCACCCCTTTCCTCCCGACACCCACGACCTTTGGGGCGAGCTGCACGCCTGGCTTTGGCCGGCACCAGACCGGCCCATGCAGGCCGCTCGGATCCTGGATCTCGAGGCGGAGCTGGCTCAAGTCAAAGCGATCGAACGAGACCTATTCGAAGCCGCGGCCAGCCAGGCGGACGGGGCGTAGAGCCGTGGCTTCCGCCGCAATCCTGGTGCTCCTATTAGCGGTCATCTTGGGCCTGACGGCCGGCGAGATCGTGTACGGGAGGCGCAGACCGTGAGCGCAACGAGCTTTCAGTCGAAGGCCAAGCAAGAGTCTGCGGCCGACGTCTTCCGGAGCCGCGGCTTCTGCGAAGTTGACCACCAGTTGACGCCCCTTTGGCCGGGTGAGTTTCGCTCTCGGCAGGATGCGACGCTGAGCTACGAAATCGAGTGGGAGCCAAAGGACGGGGATCCAGCGGGGCCGCTGTGGGCTCTCCTGCGTGAGCTTCACGCCGAGGGCACTGCGGAGCTCATTGGGCTGGCCGTGTGCCTCCTGGAGGCCGGCACGACCCCACGGCGGGTATGGCGTGAGATTCAGAAGGAGCGAGCGAAGTGACGGTCCGGCCGTCATATCCGCTCCGCTTCGCGCAGGAGTATTCGGTCCTCCCGGCACGCCTGGAGTCCCCAGGAGAGCCGCCGGGAATCTACCTCCCAGAAAGGGATGGTAAAGAGCGCCATCTCGCCTTCTCTGCCCTCCGCTTGTTCCATGGCGGCAAGCCAGGCCTTGGCCCGGGAGACCTCCTGGAACCTTCTGAGCCGCACTTTCTCGATGACTGCCCTATCTGCCAAGCCAAGAAGGCCGGCATCAACTCCGTTTTCGATCCGTTGACCGGGAGTCCGGACCGTCTCTATATCACCGCCGATCGCGAATATGCGCGGTTCTACGCCTCCAAATACTGGCGCGGGGATCTGTACGTAGTTGAGCCGCTATCGGAGCCGGAGCCGTCAAGGGAAGACCACTTTCCCACGTGGAAGGTGACGGCGGCTCGGATCCGAACGGTCTACCAGCGCTGTGTGGAGATGACGAACACCCAGCGGCGGGCTTTGTATCGGAGGTGGTACGAGGCGGACAAGGCCTTCGCCCTGGCTACGGGAAGGCCATTCAGTGATGACCACGTCTGGAGTCTCGAATGAGCGGCCACCAGCAAATGACCTGCCGCGTCTGCGGCTGCACCGACCTGCACGCCTGCCCGGGCGGCTGCTTCTGGGTGGAGCCAGGCCTGTGCAGCGAATGCAATCCCGCTACGAAGGGCCTCGCCGCGGCGCTCGCGGCGGCTGGCGAGAGCGAGCACCGGGGCGAAGCCCGGCAGCGCCGCATTAAGGTCGGCGACTGGGACACAACCTGGCGCGGAATCACCACGCACCACGCCAACTGCACGCGGGGCCAGGCCGTGGCCCAGACTCTTCGCAAGATTTTTGATGCGGGCTACAGCCCCCGATTCACCGACCTACGAGCGCGGGTTTGCCGTGGTGGCGTTTTCTGCGGTAGGAGCCTTTCAACGGCGAGTTTCAGCGAATGAGCGACCACCAGCAAGCCGCCAAGCCCCAGGGCCTGGACCTCGCGGACGAGGCCGTGCTCCCCACCGGTCACCATTGCGCCGGCACCAAGGCGAGGGTCTACAACCTCCTCGAGTGGGCGGCCGCGCGGAGCCACCAGTTCTCCATCGGCCGGCACCTTGCGCCTGCCGGCTGGGTTCCGACGTGGATTCTCCGCGAACCTTGGGCGGGCGGAGCCGCGGGCGATCGCCGGGTGAGGGACCTTCGCGCGGATGGCGTGGATATCGAGGGTAAGGCCTTCGAGACCGAGGTTCAAGGCACCGCGTCGTGGGTTTTCCGGCTGGGCCCGGCGTCAACTTCGCCGCGGCAAGCGGTGACTTCACCTACGGACACCGCGGCCCCGACCTCCCCGGGTCCCCTCGCTGGCCTGTTGTTCGACGTCGGCTTCAGCCGCTCCGCGGCCGGGGATTTTCCAGTCTGCGCCTTGGCCGAGCCATGGCTTGCCGTGCCGGCGGCCGGCGAGGCAGACCGCCCGGCCCTCTACCGGGAGGCCCTCGTGAACGCCTGGCGCTCGGGCGAGCTCCGCGCGGCCCTGGAAGGCCTGCCCGAGCTGTTCTTTCTCTTTCCTGAAGGCGAGGACGCCCTCGCCGACGTCCTCGAATCGGTGTTGCTTCGTCTCGGAGCCAGGAGGCGCGTTGGGCCTTGATCATCTTCTCGCAATTTGGGAACGCGCCCCGGAGGGTGTCGTGGGTGTGAAGCGGCTGGTATTGCTGGCGGTGGGCGCGGCCATGGGCGCGGACGGCTATGCGGAGGCCACCGTGGGCGCGTTGGCGAAGGTCGGCCGAGTTGAAACTCGCCGCATGCAGCAAATCCTCCGCGAGCTCGTGGCCGAGGGGGTGCTAGAGATCACCCCCGGAGGTGGCCGAGGCCGGCCAAACCGGTACCGCGTCACGTTCGAAATGGGTGCAGAAACCTACACCCTTTCTACCCGCAAAGGGTGCAATAAAAAGCCCCCTTTATCCTCGGAAAGGGGGTCGAATATTGCACCCTTTCCTAACCTAAAGGGTGCAATATCCACCCCCCTTTCAAACCCTGCAGGAAATTGCACCCTTTCTGGCCTGGAAAGGGGTACAGAAAGTGCACCCTTTCCGGCTCAAACGCCGCTAAAGGGTGCATTTTTGGACCCCGTTTCCGGTTTTTCGCCCGAAAGGGGGGCGGATATTGCACCCTTTTCGGCCCCGGATGATGAGGAGAGTAAATCTAGAATACAAGAACCCCCCTCATCCTCATCCGCCGCTCGGCCTCAGAACGTCGCCGTGGGCCGTGTCTGCACCCTGCTCACCGAGGCTGGCGTGGCCGCCCCTGCCCCCTCCCGCGTCGGCCTCTGGCTGCGTGACTTGGGCGGGATCGAACCCCTCCTGGATCTGCTCCGCGACCTTGTTGGGCGGGGCCTCGCCGACAAATCCAACCCCCTGGCCTATGTCCACGCCTGTGTCACGCGCAAGGTGACCGAGTCGAAGAAGCCGCCGCGGCCCGCGCTCGCCGGCGGCGACGAAGCCCGCCGGCGCCAGATCGAGGCGATCTCCAAGGCCTCGCGCCAGGAGGAGCCGTGAGGCGAGTGTCCGGAGCCGAAATCCTGACCGTCACGGCCACCTGGCCGTGCCGGACCTGCGGAGAGGCCCAGGTGGCCATCGCCGGTTTCGAGCCCCCGGCTGACGGCCTTTGCTCGGACTGCCGCGAGCGGATCGCGGCGCAGACGCTCACGCCTCACGTCGAGCGGGCCGAGATTCCACGGTTGTTCCGGCCCTACGCCATCGCCGGCCGCGCTGCCTGGTCGGTGCAGTTCCGCCGGCCCTGGCCGCGGGCGCTGGCCGACGTTGGCAAGCTCTCCGTAGCCTACCTGTGGGGCCCCACGGGGACGGGCAAGACGACAGCCGCCGCGATCCTGCTGGTGGAGCAGCTCGCCGCTGGGCGTGCGGGCCTGTGGGTGGATGGCATCGAGATCCGCGCGGCCGTCAAGCGAAGCTTCAACGGCGGGGCCGGCGGCGACCTGGAGCGGGCGCTGGCCGCGCCGGTCATTGTGTACGACGAGCCCCTCGCGGGCGAGCCCACCCCGTGGGACCTCTCCGAGGTCGCCTACCGCATCGTGCGCACCCGCGAGGCCGAGGGGCGGTTGACGATCGTCACAAGCCAGCTCGACCCCGCGGAGCTGTACCCAGCCGTGGGCGCCAAGCCGACTTTCCCGCCGCCGCTCGTCTCGCGCCTGCTCTCCGGCGCTACGGTGTGGTTGGGCGAGGACGACGCGCGGCTCCGCGTGGGGGAGGGAGCCTGATGGCGAAGCGACAGCCTGACCTGTTCAAGCTGCCGGATCGCGCGACTCTCCCGCAGAGTGAGGAGTCCGAGCGCGCGGTGCTGGGCGGCCTCCTGCTTCGGCCCGAGCTCGTGGCGAGCATCGCGGCCCGGCTTCGCCCGGAGGATCTGTACCAGGAGCGCCACCGGCTGCTCTACCAGGCCATGCTCGATCTCCGGGAGGAGCGGGTGGCGATCGACTACCGCACGCTCCAGGCCCGGCTCGAGCAACGCGGCGAGCTGGAGCAGATCGGCGGGCTGTCGTACATCACCGGCCTGGATCTCGCCCTGCCGGACGTGGGGCGGATCGACACGTACGTCGAGATCGTGAAAGAGCGCTCGGTACGGCGGAGGTTGATCTGGATTTCCGGCCAGATCACCCGCAACTGTCTGGACGGCGGGATGGATGCGCCCGCCGCGCTGAAGCTCGCCTCCCAGGCGCTCGGCAGCCTCGGCCAGGAGGCGGCCCCGCCCGGCGGCCTCCAGCACGTGAGTGGGGCCATCAACATCGTCGCGGACCTGATCGAGGACCCCCATCGGGCGAGGGAGCTGCTCCGCGGGATTCCTACGGGCTTTCCGCTGCTCGACCGCAAGGGCTCGGGTGTGAGGCCGGGCAAGGTGATCTACGTGGCCGCCCGCCCGGGCATGGGCAAAACGAGCTTCGCCCTGGACGTGGCCCGCCACATTGCCACGGTGGAGGGGCGCCGAGTGGCTGTCTTCAGTTTGGAGATGACCGCCGCCGAGCTGCACGCTGCGGCTGCTGTGCGCCGAGGCCGAGGTGCCGCTCCAACATGTGCGGAGCGGGTACGTCTCGGTGAAGCAACTCCGTCGCCTACAAGCCGCGGCATCTCGGCTTTACGAGGCTCCGCTCTGGATCGACGACACGGGAGGCGGGGATTACGGCCGGGTGGAGGCGGCTCTGCGCCGGTTCATCGCGGAGCACGGAGATCTGGATCTCGCCGTGCTGGATTACCTGGGGTTGATGACCTCCGGGCGGCGGCATCAAACCCGGCGGGAAGAGGTGGCCTGGATGAGCCGAAATTTCAAGATCTTAGCCGGCGAGCTGAGACTGGCGGTGATGGCGCTCTCCCAGATCACCCGGGAAAGCACCAAGCGTTCCGACTCTCGCCCCCGCCTGGAAGATCTTGCCGAATCGGGAGCGACCGAGGCCGACGCGGACCAGGTCGTGTTCATCCACCGGCCCGAGTACTACGAGCCCATGAACGAGGAGCTCAAGGGCAAAGCGGTGTTGATCGTGGCCAAGTACCGCGACGGCGAGACGGGGGACGTCCCCCTGCTCTGGAGTGGCCCCCTCATGACCTTCAAGCCTGAGCCGGTCACGGCCTGGGCGGACCCCTTCGGCTGATGCGCGCCGCCTCCTGGTACCGCGAGCTCGATCACCGGCTACTCGGCCATTGACTTGGCGCGGGTGTGGGGCGGCGTGGCCGTTGGGCTGCGGGACGGGGCCGTGCTCGCGCTGCTGAGTGCCGGGTTGACGCCGCAGGAGGTCGCCCACGTTCAGGGCCGCCAGCTCCTCGAGGAGTCGGCCGGCAAGGTGCAGGTGGTCGTGGTGCGCGGCGCCTACCAGCGTGCCGTGGTGCTCGATCCAACCCAGTCCGCCCGCCTCATTGCATGGGTCGCCGAGGCCGAGGTGTGGGGTCGCAATCGCGCTGTGTTCGGCCTGACGCGGCAGGGAATCAACCGGATCATCACCCGCTACTGCAAGCGCAAAGGAGCCAAGCGGTGAGGGCCGCGCTCTACGTGCGAACGAGTGCGGCGGACGGTCCGGGCGTGGCGGACGAGCAGATGGCGGCGCTCCGCACTTACGCCGATCTGCGCGGCTGGTCGATCGACCTGATCGCTTCCGACGTTGGCGCGGGCGTCGGCCGGCGGACTGGGCTGAACCGGGTCATTCGCTGGGCCGAGGGGCCGACGCCGCCGGCGCGGCGGGGAGACTCGCCGGAGGCCGCCGCCGCACGGTGCCGGGTGATCCTCACACCGGGCCTTTGGCGCCTCTTTCGCAACCTCCGCCACGTCGCCGTCTGGGGTGCCCGCCTGGTGGCCAACGGCGTCGCCCTGGTGGCCACGAGCGACCAGATCGACTCCACGGACATCGCCGGGCACAGCCGATGGGCGGACCTGGTGGAGGTGCTGGAGCGCACGAGCCGATTGCAGCACTCCGAGGCCGTGCAGTGCGCGCGGATCCGAATGCTCACCGGCCGCGGCGGGGACAACTGGGGCCGGCCCGTGCGCGAGGTCAATCCCTTCGAGCTGAAAAAGCTTTGGGAGGGGAGCTCCACGGCGCGGCCCCTCTCGCTCAAGGAGATCGCCCGCAAGCTCAGGCTCTCGCCCTCCACGGTGCGCCGCCGCGTGGCGGACCTGCTGGAGCGCGGCGGCCAGCTCAACCCCGAAACGCGGGAGAAGCACCTGGTGCTCCACGGAGGCCTGCGCAAGGGAGGGCGCCCCGCCAGAAAGCCCCGCCTGCGCGACGAGGACCTCCTGGCCGAGCTCTACGGCACCACCCCGCTCGATCTCGACGCCCTGGCCCGCAAGGTCCGGGTATCAAAGGCAGACCTGCTGACGCGCCTCGCGGCGCTGAAACTTGGGAGGAGAAGGTGATCGAGACAAAACCACTTCTGGATCGTGCTCGAGAGCATGTGAATAGGCCAACAGTAAGCCAGGAATCCAAAATCACTTGGTCACCAGTCGACTCCGAGAAAACAAATTGGCGCGCCTACTTTAGGGGGCTTGAAATAGGTGGTTACTCGACTAAGCCGCATCCTAGAGAGGTCGACGGGGTGTATGCCTGGTTTGGAACTGGGAAGTTTTGGCCTGTTCCACAAGACGAAACCGAGGCTAGAGCCTTGATCGAACAGACCCTCAAGGTGTGGGCGCAAGAGGCGGCTGAGGTGCATCTCTCGTGAAGACCCAGGCTCGGCCTCTACCAAAGGCGGTATGCCCACGGTGCGGTTCATGGGTGGCTGTGCTGGGTTCCGACTGCGGAGCGCTCGAAGGTCGGGTTGAGCCACATACGTGGCGCGGCAAGCCCTGCCGCGGAGGCCGGCCCGGGGATACGAGATTCACGCACGGCGGATCCGGCGGTGCTGCGTGAAGACACCCATCCGCCTTGCGATCGCCGCGGTGGTGGCCCAAGCGCCCCGGCTCCTGCTCTCCCTGGCCGGCATCTACGGTGCGCCGATCGGCCCCAACCTGCGCCTCGGATTGGCGAGCGTGAGCGCCCTGGCTTCCGCCGCGGTGCTCACGGGAGGGTGCGCGTACCTCGCCCACGCCGTCGCCGTCACCACCCGCAACCGGGCCACCCTGGCCCTGTTCTGGGGCCTCACGGGATTGGTGACGGTGACCATCCTGGCGCCGGAAATCGTCGCCGTCATCCCCTCCACCCATCTGGCGCAGGTGCTCCACGGTCCCGCCGCGCGCTGGGCCTACGCCGTCGCCCTGGCCAGCTTCGCCGAGCTGGTCGCCTCCGGCCTGGCCGTGGCCGCCGCATCGCTCCAGCCGGATGCGTCCGATGCGCCGGAGAGCGACGGAGAGTGGGCCGCATTGAATCTCTCGGGTGCGACGCACATGCGCGCATCAAACGCACCTGCGGAGCCGATGCGCGCCACATGCGAAAAGTGCGGCGGCACGTACAGGGCTACCCCTCAGGGCTTTTCCGCGCATTCACGGTGGTGCGGGCGGAAGGGGGCCGAGGCGTGAAGAAGCTACGCGCGCCTTTTCCGTGGTTCGGCGGCAAGAGCCGCGTCGCGCACCTGGTCTGGAGTCGATTGGGTCAAGTACGGAACTACGTCGAGCCCTTCTTCGGCTCAGGTGCCGTCCTCCTGTCTCGCCCAGGAGAACCGGGTATCGAGACCGTGAACGATGCGGATGGCTACTTGGCCAACTTTTGGAGAGCCGTCGCGGCGGATCCGGACGAAGTAGCTCGCTGGGCAGACTGGCCCGTCAACGAGGCCGATCTTAGCGCCCGCCACCGATGGCTCGTTGAGACGGCGGCGGAACGCGTGGAGAGAGTCAAGGCGGATCCTGACTACCACGACCCAAAGGTCGCCGGGTGGTGGGTCTGGGGCCAGTGCTTGTGGATTGGGAGCGGATGGTGCGCGAAGCCGGGCTGGACCGGAAGAGGAAATGGTGCGCGAGCCAGCCGAGGGATTCATTGCGTGTCTGAGACTCCGAAAAAGCGGCCCGTGTTAACCGGAAACGGCGGAGGGGTCGGCGTCCACAAGAAAAGCATAGGGGCAGGAGGTTGGAAAAAGAGGCCCGTCCTGGAACAGGCGCAAGGCGGACGTGGCATGTTTCGAGTGGCCCACCAGGTTCCCGACCTTTCGGGCGACTCTGGGTCCGCGGGTCGAGGGATCCACGCCAACGGATTCGCGGGGAGGTCAGGCGGTCTCCTCGCTTACATGCGTGCCCTTTCCGAACGATTACGACGAGTGCGGGTGTGCTGTGGAGACTTCGAGAGGATTCTGGGGCCGGCTGTCACCACCTGCATTGGCAGCACGGCCGTCTTTCTCGATCCTCCCTATCCGGAGGAGGGTCGAGCGATCTGCTACTCGCACGACGGGGAAGGGGTGTGGTGGCGTGCGCGCGAGTGGGCGATCCAGAACGGAAGCGATCCCCTCCTGAAAATTGCGCTTTGCGGCTATGACGGCGCGGACATGCCGGACGACTGGAGTTGCATTGCATGGCGGGCCTCGGGAGGATACGGCCGGAGTCCGAGGGGTAAGACAAACGCAGGTCGCGAGCGGATCTGGTTCTCGCCAGCCTGCCAAATCATCCAACAGGAGATTTCGTTCGAGGCTCCGAGCCGGATTGAGGAGCAGGCGTGAGAACCCGCTCCTACCTCACGGTGACGGACCAGTTTTGCGGCGCCGGAGGCTCCTCGCTTGGAGCTGTCTCCGCGGGGCTGGAAATCCGGCTCGCCCTGAACCACTGGCGGCGGGCGATCGACACCCACGCGGCCAACTTTCCGGCGGTCGACCACGTCTGCGAGGACATCTCGGCCGTGGATCCGCGCCGCTACGCCTCCACCGACATCCTGATCACCTCCCCGGAGTGCACGAACCACTCCCTGGCCAAAGGAGCCAGGCGAAAGAATCTGGCTCAGCAGGACCTTTTCGGCGGCAAACCCGTCGATCCTTCCGTCGAGCGCTCGCGGGCGACCATGTGGGACGTCGTGCGGTTCGCCGAGTTCCACCGGTACCGGATCATCATCGTCGAGAACGTGGTGGACGTCCGCTACTGGGAGCTGTGGGACATCTGGCTCCAGGCCATGCACGCCCTGGGCTACCTGCACAGGCTGGTCTCCCTCAACTCGATGCACGCCCACCCAACGCCGCAAAGCCGGGACCGGGCCTACGTGGTGTTTTGGCGCAAGGGCAATCGCGCGCCGGACCTTGAAGTGCGGCCGATGGCGCCCTGTACGCGGTGCGGGGACGTCGAGGCCGTTCAGGCCTGGAAGCGCAACTCCACCACGGGCCGGCCGAACGACGCCGGCAGGTACAAGCGCCAGTACACGTTCACCTGCCCAGTTTGTCGCCGCGAGGTGGCCCCTTACTACTACGCGGCCCTGAACGCCATCGACTGGAGCCTTCCCGCCACGAGAATCGGAGACAGGCCGGTGAAGCTCAAGCCGCGCACTCTGGATCGGATCCGCTACGGCCTGGCACGGTACGGCCGGACTCCGTTGGTAGTCACCACGAACATGACGACGGAAAAAGGCCGGGTGCGGAGCGTAGCGGAGCCAGGGTTCACCCAGACAGGCTCGGCCATCAACGCCCTCGTGGCCCCTTTCCTCGTGGAGACGCTTTTCACCCACGCCGGCGAGAAGCGGGCTTACTCGGCCGAGGCGGCTCTTCCCACGCAGAGCACAAAGCAGTCCCTGGGCGTGGTCATGCCGTTCCTCACCTCCACCAACTACTTCGACGACCGGAATATCCCGGTCTCAGACCCCCTGCACACCCTCACCACCCAAACGAAGTTCGGCCTGACGGTGCCGCCCTACCTGGTCACGCTTAGGGGAACCGGGGACGGCCAAATGCCCTCAACTCCGAGTGGCATGGACGAGCCGATCGGGACAATCTCGGCGGGCGGGATCCACGCCGCGGTCATCCAAGGCGCCGCCATGATGACCCTGCGGAACGCTCCGGATCTTCTTCTCCACGAGCTGACAGATCCCCTTCAGACTCAGGTGGCTTCAGCTCAACAGTCCGCCGTGATCTCCCGCTCGCCCTTTCTGGTGCAGTACTACGGCCAAATGCAGGCGAGCGGCGCTCACGAGGGACTCCCAACCGTCACCGGTCTCGATCGGCACGCTCTGATTGAGCCCGGCCAGGACCTCGACGTTGACGACCAGTATTTCCGCATGCTGGCCCCCCACGCAGCTCCAGGCCGGCATGGCCTTCCCGGACTCGTACATCATTACGGGTAACAAGCGCGAACAGGTAAGACAGATCGGCAACGCGGTCACCCCGCCGGCAATGACCTGGCTCATCAGGCGGTGCGTGGCCAGCCTGCACCCGGAGGTCGGCTGAGCAACATGCTCCCCTTGGAGCGTGTCCGCGATATCCTTGGCCCTGAGGCCCCTCAGGCAGACTCGGATCTCGAGGCTGCCAGGGACCAGGCCCTTGCCTTGGCGAATCTTTTGGTCGAGCTATTTCGGAAGGGAAAGAAAGACCGTTGAGCCGGGCGGTTATCTACGCGCGAGTATCCACCGAAGAACAGGTCTCCAACCTGTCCCTGGACGTCCAGGTGCGCGTGTGCGAGGAGTACTGCGCGCGCCAGGGTTGGGCCGTCAACCGGGTCTACAGGGAAGAAGGGGAGTCCGCCCGAACCGCGGACCGGACCGAGCTGCAGAACCTGTTGAAGGATCTGCGTCAGAGGCCTGGACTCGTTGAATTCGTGGTTGTCTATGACACCTCTCGCTTCGCGAGGGATGTCTACGTCCACGCCTCCCTGAAGCAGCTCCTGATGAAAAGTGGCACCCGGCTCCGGGCGGCCACGCAGCCGTTGGAGGACTCGGCGGCGGGGCGCGCCATAGAGGGCGTGTTCGCCGTTTTCAACCAGCTCGACAACGAGCTGAGGGCCGAGAAGGTGACGGCCGGCATGCGGGAGACCGTGGCGCGCGGCCGTTGGCCCTGGGCTGCACCGCTGGGCTACACCAACGGGCGAGAGTCAGGCCGGAAGGTGGTGGTGCCTAACGACTCGGCCCCGCTGGTGCGGCAGTGCTTCGAGCTGGTGGCCGCCGGCACAGCCCCGGCGGAGGCGCTGGCCAAGGTAACGGCGCTCGGGCTCAGAAGCCGAAAGGGCAGGGCACTCCGCTATGCGGACTTCATTCGGATCCTCCAAAACCCCTTCTACGCGGGCGTGGCCAGGTCGAAGGAATGGGGCATCGAGGTAGAGGGAGACCACCAGGCCCTGGTCGACAAATCCACGTGGCACCGTGTCCAGGCGCATTTGTCCGGCCGTGCCAAGGCCGAGCCCTCGGCGCGCAGGGAAGAGCACCCGGATTTTCCCTTGCGAGGGAGCGTGCACTGCTCCTTTTGCCGCCGGCCCTTGACCGCCTCATGGAGCCGGGGAAAGACAGGCGCGAAGTACGGCTACTACCGCTGCTGGGACAAGACCTGCGGCGGTGGCGTCAACACCCGCGCCGGCCGCCTGGAAGAGCTGTTTGCGGAGCTGCTGAGGTCCGTCGAAGTATCCCCGCCGATGGCGCGCCTGGTGGAGGCAACCCTCCTGGACATCTGGGAAGACCTTCGCCGGCAGAGTCGTGAGGTCGTGAACACCGCCAAGCGCCGGCAGACCCAACTGGAGGCCAGAAAGAAACGCCTCATGGAAGCCTTCGTCTACGAGCAGGCGATCGACCGGGAGACCTACAACCGCGAGCTCGGGGACCTGGACGAAGCCATAACCATGGTGAACTTGGAACTCCACGAAAACCGGCTGGACGATCTGGATCTGGAAGCCGCCCTCGGCTTCGCAAGGCACGTGATGACCAACACTTACACCATCTGGGCCGCCGCCGACCCAACCCAGAAGCGCCGCCTCCAGCGCCTAGTCTTTCCCGAGGGTGTCTCCTTCAACGGAGAAGCACTTGGAACTCCCGTAATAGCCATGCTTTTCAGCATGTTACGGGAGGAAACAGTGGTGGAGGTGAAAATGGTGGAGCAGAAGGGACTCGAACCCTCGACCCCCACGTTGCGAACGTGGTGCTCTCCCAGCTGAGCTACTGCCCCACGGTGCGGGAGGCCGGTATTGTACTCGGGGGGATGGGTTCCGGCAAGGCTGGCGTCAAGGCAGCAGCGATTCCGCAGCTTGGCCGTCCGGGAGCCCATGGTTGTTGGTTTTGGCCCCTGTTGCGGAGGCCGGGCGCTTTCGGGTAGGCCCAGTTGGGCTTTGCGGAGCGCGCCTTGGGGCCGCGAGGGGTTTGTTTCAGAGGGCGAACCGGGGGTTTCCAGGGCTGCGGTGGCGGCGAGCAAGTCGGATCCCAGCCCGGCGACAGGGGAGAGCCGGGGAGAGCCAAGATGCCGGGATGGTCCTCAGGAGGGCGGAGCGCGATTTTCCGCCAAACCCTGATAGGCTCACTAGCCAGACAGCGGGCGACGTGTTGAGCGCTGTGGCGTTTGCGGTAGGCGGGCTGGAGGTTGCGGTGGAAGAAGGCGTAGAAGAGGTTGAAGGCCAGCATGGTCATCAGACAGAAGATCAGGATGGCGGTGGGGTGGTGTTTGTAGACGTGATCGGCGGCCCAGCGGTTGGTCGTCTCGTTGAAGCCTTGATTCTCGATGCTCCAGCGGGCATGGCCAAGGTCAACCACCGCTGGGAGACTGGCCCGGTGGGTCGATAGGGTAGTCACCCACACCCAATCCGCTTCTTGGTCATGGAGTTGGCCGTCGAGTTGGCGGCGGGTAGTGGTGGTTTCTCGGCTGCGTACCACGCGCACCGGCTGGCGAACCTGGGGCCAGGTCGTGAAGCCCTGAAGGTCCCAGACCTCCCGGGTGGTGGAGCCCTCGGTGGAGCGCTGGGGCGAGTCGGTCTCGAACAGGGCGCGGGCATCCGTGAGCAGATCGCGGTTCTCGTTTTTTAACACGGTGAGGACATCTTTGCCGCGGTCGAGCAGGAAGTTGTACAGGCGAGGGTCCGTGTACAAGGCATCGCCGAGGACCACGTCGAAGGCTCGTGGAAAGCGGCCGAGCAGCCGTTCGAGCAGACGCAGGGCCGTCGCGACCTCATCCTCGCCGAGCTTTTGGGGTTCGGCGTCGAGCAGGATCGGAAAGTCCCGGCCCAAGAGCATGGCCGTGACGTGGCGGTGGTAGTACTGGACGTGCTCACCGCGAGCGGTGGAAATCCTGCGCTCCAGACAAGCCGGGCAGTGGCGCTGCTCGGTGGAGTGCGATTCATGGCCATCGACCACCAAAGCCATCAGCCCGTGCCAGGGCGGGGGCAGGGCCTTGTTGCGCTTGAGGTCGGTATAGAGGTCCAGCAAGGATTCGCGCAGCGGATCGGGATCCATCTGGGCGGCGACGCGGCCGAGGGTGTCGGCACTCGGCAGCGCATCGCGCAAAAAGCGCCGCCAGAACAAACTGGAGCGCGTTTGCTCAGCGGCATTGAGACTGCCCAGGCGAGCGACGATCGTCACCAACAAGCTGCGGACGATGACAGGGGTGGCAATCCTGGGTTGCGAGCGCGCATCCGTGAGGCGATCAAGCCGCGAACCCAACGCAGCTACTTTTTCGGCCCAACTCAGCAGGCGTCTTAGGATGGCTAGGGCTCCCTGCGGGACAGCTTGTCCCAGTACAACCGGGATAACTCCTCGAGCAACTCGCGGATGCGCTGATAGGAAGCCACCCACTGGCGGACCTGCGGCTCCAGAGAGTGGGGAACAAAGAGTTGGTGAAGCTTGCCGTCCTCGCTGGCCACGACATACAAAGCCGAGTGCTTCTCGCCGCGGGCACACCGGCAGCGGGACTTGCCGCAGACCTTCTGGCGCGGATTGAGGGTCGCCCGCAGGAAGCCGACGCCGCTGAGAAGTTGGACCAGTTGGGAGCGCAGGTGCCGCTCCTGCTCGCTCATTTGGGTGCGAGAGAGGCGGGGAGGATTCTCTGCCATACGGCAAATATACCAGAAACCCGCTCCCCAAGCACTCCCCTTGCGAATACGAATCTGCTCCCCAATCTCTTGGAGAAGGAATTAGCCCCCAAAGACCCGCCACACTTAGCTTTCCCCAACCTCTCTACGAGGACTGCGGAATCGCTGTCAAGGCAGGCGCCAAGAGGTCGGAGACGGAGAGGGGGCCGAGGGTGCCGGAGCGGGTGGCGGCGAGGTCTCCGACCAGCTCTTTGAGGCGCTCCGCGATCTCCCCTCCCACCAGCTCCGCCCCTCTGCGCGCCCGGTGGTCGTAGGCGGCGAGCACCCTTTCGACCGCGATCTCCCTGGGATCCTTCGCCAGCCCGTAGTCCTCGTCATAGAACTTCAGAAACCCTTGGGTGAGAAGGGGGTGGAGGATGCGGTCCACTTCCTGCGTGGTGAGGCTCATGCGGTCCGCCAGGGCCTCCCGCGCGAGGGCCGGCTCGCCGCGGTGGAAGCTGCGGGTGATGAGGGTGAGGGCGGCCAGGCCCACCCAGCTCGCCTGCACGGGCGGGTGCCGGTGGAGCCCCCGCGCCAGCAGGCCGAAGTGCTGGGCCGTGTAGGCCGACTCGGCGCCGAAGAGGATGATGGTCCAGGTGAGCTCGAGCGAAATCATGAACAGCAGGGCGAAGGCGAAGCTGCCGTAGACCACGCTGACGTTCCGGAAGACCTCCACGTAGGAGGCGAAGCCCTGGCGCAGCATTTCCAGGAGGATGCCGGCGAGGAGGCCCCCGGCGAGGGCGTTGCGCAGGCGCACGGAGGTGTAGGGGACCACCCAGTAGAGCATGGTGAGGCCCACCACGGTGGCGACGAAGGGGAGCACGTTGAGCAGCAGGGATTCCTGGAGCAGGCGCCGGAAGCCCGGGCTCTGGCGCAGGACGATGAGGCTCGAAAAGGTCGCGCCGATGAGGAGCGGGCCCCAGAAGAGGAGGAGCAGGAAGGAGACGAGGCGGATCTTCCAGGGGCGGCGCTGGGAGACGTTCCAGATCTTGTTGAGGCTCTCTTCGACGGTGGAGAAGAGGAAGAGGGTGGTGGCGAAGAAGGTGACGACGCCCAGGCCGTGAATGGTCTCGGCCTGGTCGAGGAACTCGGCCATCTTGTCGACCACGCTCTTGTCGGAGTAGGGGAGGATCTGGACGAAGACTTCCAGGCTGCGCTGGGGGTACTGGCTGAAGACCCGGGTGCCCACGAAGGAGAAGGCGGTGAGCAGGGGAATGAGCGAGAGGACGGTGACGAAAGCGAGCGCCGAAGCGGTGAGGAAGACGCCGTCCTCGTAGGCCTGGCGGAACGTCAGGTGGAAGTAGCGGGCGAGCTTCCCGGGGAGCGACGGTCCGCCGTCGTCCCGGCGGATGGGACCGGCGACGGTGGCGTCGCCGGACATTTCGACGTCTACCAAGGCACGGACTCTCCGGTGAGCGGGAGCGTGGGGCGCGGCCAGCCGAGCCCGGCCAGCTCTTCGAAAATGGCGGCGGCGAGCGCCTTGCGGGGCGGGTCTTCGCCGTGGTTCAGGAAGACCCGCCGCGGTGGCGCGGGGAGGGCCCGGCACCAGCGCAGCAGCTCGTCGCGGTCGGCATGGGCCGAGAGGTTCTGGAGTTGGTGGAGCTGGGCCTTCACCCACACGGTGTGGCCCTGGATGCCGATGGTCTCGGCGCCGTCGATCAGGGCGCGCCCGCGGGTGCCGGCGGCCTGGTAGCCGGCGAAGACGACGGAGCTCCTGCGGTCCCCCAGGCGGTGGAGGAGGTGGTGCACCACCCGCCCGCCGTTGGCCATGCCGCTCGCCGCCACGATGACCGCCGGCTGGCTGCGGGAGTTGAGCGCCCGGGACTGGTCGACCGTGCGGCAGCGGGTGAAGCGGTCCGTGCCGAGAGGGTCGTTGGCGAGGGCCAGGAGATCCTCGTCGTGCTCGGCCTCGGCCTGGTCGTAGAGCTGGGTGGCGTCGATGGCCATGGGGCTGTCGAGGAACACCGTGGCGGGATCGAGCCGTCCGGCGTCCACCAGGGCCGAGAGGTGGTAGAGGATGTCCTGGGTCCGCCCGAGGGCGAAGGCGGGAACGATCACCATGCCGCCCCGGCCGAAGGTCTCCTCGATGATGCGGCCCAGGGCCTCCCCGGGGTCTTCCTGGAGGTGGCGCCGGTCGCCGTAGGTGGATTCGAGGAGCAGGGCGGCGGGGGCCTGGGGGGGCGGCTCGGGGTCTTTGAGGATCGGCACGCCGTAGCGGCCCACGTCACCCGAGAAGCACCAGGTGCGGCGCTCGCCGTCCGCGCCCTTGCCGGTGATCTCGACGCTGGCGGCGCCGAGCAGGTGGCCGGCGCGGGTGAAGCGCAGGCGCACGCCGGGGAGCAGCTCCTTCTCCTGGTCGAAAGGGACCTTTTGCAGAAGCTTCAGGGCCTGCCGGGCGTCCTCTTCCGTGTAGAGGGGAACGGGATCGGCGTGCCGGCTGTAGCCCTTCTTGCGGGCGTAGCGCGCCTCTTCCTCCTGGATCTTGGCGGCGTCCTGGAGAACGAGCGAGATGAGCCCGCGGCTCGGGGACGTGCAGTAGACCGGGCCGGTGTATCCTTCAGCGGCCAGGCGCGGCAGGAGGCCGGTGTGGTCCAGGTGGGCATGGGTGAGCACCACGGCGGCCAGCCCGGCGGCCCGGAACGGGAGAGGGTTCCGGTTGCGCGCTTCCAGCTCTTCGTCGCCCTGGTAGAGGCCGCAGTCGACGAGGATCTCGCGGTCCCCCCAGGCCAGGTGGGTGCAGCTGCCGGTAACGACTCCGCAGGCGCCATGGAAGGTGACAATGGGCATGGAGGCCTCCTTGGGACGGATCTTAGCGCTACTTTGCCGCCGGGGGAGGGACGGGGTGTTTCCGGCGCGGCACGATTTCTGCTAAACCTTCTCCAACAGTTTCCCGCCGGTAGAACCGGTGGGATCTCATTCCTTCCCAATCCGTCCGGGAAATGGAGGCAAACCCATGGCTGAGAATACCAATCCGGTTGATCCGGAGAGTGCCGAAATGGCGCGCGATTTGGACGGCGGAGTCGCTTCCGCCCGTCAGAAGTTCCAAAAGCTGGGCGACGATCTCCAGGATCGTTACAAGAAAGTCTCGGAGGACGTCCAGGACCGCTACAAGAAAGTCTCGGAGGACGTTCAGGACCGGTACAAGAAGGTCTCGCACGAGGTCCGCCGGGGCGCCGAGCGCGCTTCCGGCGAGATCCGCCGCGGGGCGGAGCGGGCTCGCGAGACCTACGGCGAGGTGGCGGAGAACGCCGAGCGGAGCTACAAGCGTGTACGCTCCGAGGCGGGGAACCTCTCGCGGGAGGTCAGCCTGTACGTGCGGGACAACCCGGGCAAGGCCGTGCTGATCGCGGCCGGCGTCGGGTTCCTGCTGGGCCTGCGTGGCCCGCCGGCGGGGCGGCGACGACGACGCGTAGGCCCTCACCTCCCCGGCCCTCCTCTCCCAGCCCTCCTCCCACCCTTCACAGGGAGAGGAGGGAGAAAGACAGGAGAGAGTAAAACAGGAGCGATTTTGTTTTTCCCCTCTCCCTGGACAGGGCGGGAGGAGGGTCGGGAGAGGGGCAGGGGTGAGGGTTCAACAATCCAGAAGGGGAGCTTTTCATGGAGATCGAAGAGCGGGATTCAGTCGTCGACGAGCTGCTCGACGAGCTCGTGCCGGAGGGGTTGGACTGGGAGCGGCTGGTGGTGACGTATCCGATCCCGGCCCTGCTGATCGCCGCCATCGGCGGGTTCCTCATCGGCCGCAGCCATGGGCCGCAGGTTCTCGGCGCGGTTTCGACGTTTGCGTCGGCGGAGCTGGCGCGCAACGTCAGCCATCTCATGAGCCAGGACGGTTAGCTTCTGCGCACTCTTTTCCACATCTCGGACGTCCACTTCGGCCCTCCGCACCTCCCCCGGGTCTCCGAGGGGGTGCTGGAATTCATCGAGCGCAACCGGCCGGACCTGGTGGTGATCTCGGGCGACCTCACCCAGCGGGCCAGGCCGGAGCAGTTCCGGCAGGCGCGGGCGTTCGTGGACCGCATCCCGGTGCCCACGCTGACGGTGCCGGGGAACCATGACGTGCCCCTCTACCGGGTCTGGGAGCGGGTCTTCGATCCCTTCGGCTGCTACAGGAAGCACTTCAGCCCGGAGCTCGAGCCGGTGTACCGCGACGCCGACCTGCTGGTGGTGGGGATCAACACGGCTTTCGGCTGGACGTTCAAGGACGGCCGCATCAAGCTGCGCCGCCTGCTGGAGGTGGAGAGGCTCCTGAGCGACACGCCGGAGACCGTCTTCAAGGTGGTGGTGGCCCACCATCACATGATCCCGCCGCCCAACTTCGGCACCCAGCGGGTGCTGGCCAACGCCTACGAGGCCATCGACCTGTTCTCGCGGGCGGGGGTGGACCTCATCCTCTCCGGGCACCTCCACCAGGCCTACATCGGCAACTCGGAGGAGTTCTACCCCAAGGGGCGGCCGCCGGTGGTGATCCTCCATTCGGGGACGACCACCTCGAACCGGGGGCGCGGCGGCGAGCGGGAGCGGAACACCTGCAACTGGATTCAGTTCGACGGCAAGTCCATGGTGGTTTCGCACTACCGCTGGCACCACTCGCTGGAGCGGTTCGCCGAGCACAGCCGGCACTGGTATCCACGCCAGGAGCTGGACCCGTACACCCTGGAAGGGCTGTCGGCCGCACCGCTGGCGGCTGAGCCTGTCAAGTAACGATATATGATCCATTTTTGAGCCTGGAGGAGCGAATGGCCGAAGACTGGGAGATCGTCAAGATCGTGGGTACCGAGGAGGAGGCGACCGTGGTCGTCGGCTTCCTGCAGAGCAGCGGCATCGAGTCGGTGGCCGAGTCGCTGCACGTCGAGCGAGTTTCCGACCGACGTCGGAGAGCTGGCGAACGTGAACATCCGCGTGCCGGCGGACCGCGCCGAGGAGGCCAAGGCCCTGCTCAACCAGCGGGAGGACGTGGCGACCGGCGACGAAGGTGAGATGGCGGGGGAGCCTCTCGAGGACGCGGGCCAGGCCGAGCCGTGAACGCCCTGGAGAGCGGCAGCAGCGTCGGCCGCTACCGCATCGTCCAGTTCCTGGGGGCCGGTGCCATGGGCGAGGTCTATCTCGCCGAGGACCCCCAGATCGACCGCAAGCTGGCGATCAAGACCGTCCGCCTCGTCGGCCGGCCGCAGGACATCGAGGAGCGCAAGAAGCGCCTGCTCCGCGAGGCCCGCGCGGCCGGGCGCCTTCTCCATCCCAACGTGGTCATGCTGTTCGACGCCGGCGAGGCCGAGGGGCTCCTCTATCTCGCCTTCGAATTCGTCGAGGGTACGGACCTCGCCGTGCGGCTGGAGTCGGGCAAGCGCCTGAGCCTGCGCGAGGTCCTGCGCACCGTCCGCCAGGTCGCCGAGGCCCTCGACTACGCCCACGGCCAGGGGATCGTCCACCGGGACGTCAAGCCCAGCAACATCCTGCTCGACCGCGCCGGCCGCGTGAAGGTGGCCGACTTCGGCATCGCCAAGATGGCGGGGCAGAGCACCGAGCTGACCATGGTGGGCTCGGTCATGGGGAGCCCCCAGTACCTCTCGCCCGAGCAGATCCGCGGCGAGGATCTGGACGGCCGGAGCGACGTCTTCTCGCTCGGCGTGCTCTTCTACGAGATCCTCTCCGGCAGCCGGCCGTTCGACGGCGAGACCATCACCACCCTGGTCTACCAGATCCTGCACAAGGAGCCGCCGCCGGTCTCGGAGCTGCGGGCCGTGCCGCCGCGCCTCGAAGAGCTGCTCCGCCGCATGCTCGCCAAGGACCGGCAGGACCGGCTGACGGCGGGCGAGGCGGCGCGGGAGCTGGCGGCCATCGAAATGGACCTGTCGGACGAGACCCTCTCGGCCCCGGCGGGCTCGGCGGACGCGGACGCCATGGACGTCACCTACGTCCTGCCCCGCCGCACCACGAGCTCGACCCCGATGGTGCCGCCGGTCCCACAGATCCCTCAGTTACCGCCGCCGCCGCCCCCGGCAGGCGTTCGTTCGACGCTGGGCACGGTGCCGGCGTCGCCCGCCACCACTCCGAGCGTGCCGCCGCCGCCGCCGCGGATCGCCCGCCGCCCTCCCCGCCCTCGGTCATCGCGGCGGGGGCCGCGAAGCGGTCGCTCCCCTGGCTCCCCATCGCCGCCGTCCTGCTGCTGGCGGTGGTCGCCGCGGGCTCCTGGTTCATGTACTCGCGGACAGGGGGACGGGTCGAGACGGTGCAGGAGCCGACCGTGGAGCCCACGGCTCGCGGAGACCGTCTCCGACCCCGAGGCAGAGGCACCGCAGTCCGCCGGTGCCGTCCTCGCCGGGCGCTCCAGACGCCGCCGCCCTCGTCTCAGCCCGTAAGGCCTCCCGTGTCGGCGCCGGCTCCGAGCAGCCGGCCGGAGGTGACTCCGCGGGTCCCCGAGCCCGGACAGCGTCCCGTGCCCGTGGAGCCCTCTCCCGCGCCGCGGCCGGCGCCCGCTCCTCCTCCCGTGCAAGAGCCCGAAGAAGAAGAGGAGCCGGAGCGTGTCCTTCCCCAGGTGGACCAGACGGTGCGGACCGGCCTCAAGGTGGCCTTCCGCGTCACGCCGCCGGACGCCTACGTGCTGGTCGAAGGGCGCGTGATCGGCCAGGCCCAGGCCTGGAACGGCCAGAAGGGATCGCCCGTCTACACCTTCCCCGGCGCCGGGCACGTACCTGGTCAAGATCCGCAAGGACGGCATGAAGGAGCAGCGCATCGCCGTCGAGGCGGGCACCGGCGGCCCGGCTTCCATCACGGCCCGTCTCCAGCCCATGGCCGCCGAGGAGGTGGAGGCCAACGATCTCCAGGCCGTGCGCGTGCGGGAGGGAGTATCCTTCCGCGTGCAGCCGCCCGTGGCCGCCGTGCTGGTGGACGGCCAGTCCGTGGGACCGGTCCGGCGCTTCTCGGGAGGCCCGTTGCGCCCCCGGGAGTTCCTGCCGCTGTCGCCGGGTAGACACCGGATCTCGATCGTCTCGCCCGGCTACCGCCGCCACGATGTAATGGTGGAGGTGACGGAGACGGCGGAGCGGGACCGCGAGAGGATCACCGTCGAGCTTTCGCCCGGAGGAGAAGGATGACCCGCGGGATGACCCCCAATGACTCATAGAAACGGTAGAGCCCGTGCCCATGCGACCCTGGAGGCGCCGCCCTCCCTGAGGTCGCTCCCCGGCCGGCTGCGCATGGAGCGGCTGGACAATGGGCTGACCGTCTGCCTGCTCGCCAATCCGCAGGCGCCGGTGGTCACCAGCGCCCTCTTCTACCGCGCCGGCACGCGCGACGAGGTGGCGGGCCTCGGCGGCACCGCCCACTTCCTCGAGCACATGATGTTCAAGGGCTCCGCCCGCTTCGGGCCGGGGGAGATCGACCGCCTGACCCAGGCCCTGGGAGGCGTCAACAACGCCTTCACCAGCCACGACTCCACGGCCTACTACTTCAACTTCGCGGCCGACCGCTGGACCGAGGCGCTCACCATCGAGGCGGACCGCATGACGAGCCTCACCCTGAGCCCCGAGCAGGTGGCGAGCGAGCGCCAGGTGATCCTCGAAGAGATCGCCATGTACGACAGCGAGCCGTGGGACGCCCTGGAGATGGCCGTGCACGAGCGCCTCTACGGCCCCCACCCCTACGGCAAGCAGGTGCTCGGCACCCGCGAGGAGCTGCAGGCCACCGGCCCCGAGGAGCTGCGGGCGTTCCACGGCCGGTACTACCGGCCGGACAACGCGGTCCTGGTGGTGGCGGGAGACATTGGCGCGGACGGCGAGAGCGCCTTGGAATCCGTCCAGCGGATCCTGGGAGGGCTGCCCGCGGGCGCGGTTTTCTCTGGTAAGGAGGGCCGTCGCGGGCCCAATCCACCTACCGTTCTTCCCACGTCCATCGAGCGGCTCGAACGGCGGAAGGGGGAGGTGGCGCGCCTGTTCCTCGCCCTGCCGGCTCCCGCGGCCTCCCATCCCGATCACGCACCCCTGCGCCTGGCCGTCACCGTGCTGGCCGGCGGCCGCACGAGCCGCCTTCAGCACGCCCTGGTGGAAGACGAGCAGCTCTGCGTGTGGGTGACGGCGGACGTCTCCGAGGGGCTGGACGCGGGCCTGTTGACCGTCGCCGCCGAGGTCGTGCCCGGGGTCGAGCCCGCCCGCGTGGAGGCCCGGGTCCTCGAGCTGATCGAGGAGCTGCGGCAGAAGCCGCCGTCGGACGAGGAGGTCGAGCGCTGCCGCCGGATCGCCTCCGCCGATTGGGTCTTCGGCCATGAGAAGGTGCACCAGCAGGCCCTCTCGGTGGGCCTGGCCCTCGCCCTGTTCGACCTCGACTACCTCGATCTCCACATGGAACGGCTGCTGGAGACGGACACCCCCCGTCTCCTGGCCGCCGCCGAACGCCACCTTCGCCCCGAGCGCGGCTCCGTCATGGGCTGGTCGCTGCCGAAGTCATGACGGCTTTTCCAAGCAGGACGCCGGCCCCCGAGGTGCGCGTCCGGCGGGTCGAGGGCGCGCCCGTGGTGGCCGTCCGCCTCTCGCTGCAGGCCGGAGCACGGCACGAGCCGATCCCCGGCCAGGCCCTTCTCACCGGCCGCATGCTCACCGAGGGCACCCGGCGGCGCGACTGGCGGCGCATCGCCGAGGACGCCGAGGGGAAGGGGATGATCGTCCAGAGCAGCGGCGACTTCGACGGCATCGGCGTGTCGATCGACGCCCTGGCCACGGACTGGGAGCTGGCCCTGGAGTGGGCGGTCGAGCTGCTGCTCGACTCCGCCTTCCCCGAGGACCGCTGCTCCTGGCTCGGCCGCCAGGCCGCCGCCGAGCTCGAGAGCCTGGCCGACCAGCCGGAGGTCAAGACGGCCTGGAGCTTCCTGGAACAGCTCTACACGCCCCACCCGCGCAGCCGGCCTCTCCATGGGAACGAGGCGAGCCTGCTCGCCCTCACCCCGGCCGACTGCGCCGAGTTCCACCGCCGGGCGCGGGCCCACGGCATCGTGGCCTCCGTGGCCGGCACGGTGGACGAAGACGCGGTCCGCCGGCGTCTCCTGGAGCTGCTGGACGGCCCGGTCGCCGACGCTCTTCCCTATCCGGAGCCGTTGGCGCCCGTGGGGGTCGAGGAGCGCCGTATCGTCCGCACCGACGCCGAGGACCAGGCCCATCTCTACGTGGGGCACCTGAGCGTTCCCCGCCGCCACCCGGACCACGCCGCCCTGGAGATCCTGTCGGTCATCCTGGGCTCGGGCGCGGGGCTGACGGGGCGGATTCCGGCCCGCATCCGCGAGCGCGAGGGTCTGGCCTACACCACCTATGCCCAGACGGTGGCCGGCGCCGGGCTCGACCCGGGCCGCCTCGTCGCCTACGTGGGAACCTCGCCGTCTACCGTAGAAAAGGCCGAGCGCGGCGTGGCGGAGGAAATCGCCCGGCTGGTCGACGGCGGCGTCACGGACGTCGAGCTGGAAGAGGCCCGCGCCTACCTCCTGGGCCGTGAGCCGTTCCGCCGCGAGACCGCCCGGCAATGGGCCGACCTGCTCACCGAGGCCCTGGAGTACCACCTTCCCCTGGACGACCCCCGGCACCGCGAGGTGGAGCTCAAAGGCCTCGACCGCCGTGCCGTGGAAGAGGCGGCCCGCCGCCACGTCCACCCGGCCGGCCTGCGGGTCACCGTGGGGCTGCCCGCCGGCGATTCTGAAGAGGACGATTCTGAAGAGGACGATTCTGAAGAGGACTCTGAAGAAGAGCCCTGAAGAGGGGCGCCGGCCGCGTTGCCATCCCCGGCCCGCCGCGATAGCATCCCCGCGATCGCCCCGCCCTCCTCCGGAGGGACCCCAGAGAAGGAGAACGTCCGTGGATTTTTCCCTGAACGACGAGCAGCGCGCCATCCAGGAGACCGCGCGGGAGTTCGCCCGCCGCGAGGTCGACCCCATCGTGGAGGAATTCGACGAGGCCCAGAAGTTTCCCCGCGAGGTCATGGCCAAGGCGGGTGAGCTGGGCTTCCTCGGCATCCTCTTTCCCGAAGAGTACGGTGGCGCCGGGCTCGGCTACGTCGAATACGTCATCGTGATCACCGAGCTGTCGCGCATCGACCCCTCGGTCGGCATCAGCGTTGCGGCCCACAATTCGCTGTGCACCAACCACATCTTCAAGTTCGGCAGCGAGGAGCAGCGCCGGCGCTGGGTGGTGCCGCTCGCCAAGGGCGAGAAGATCGGCGCCTGGAGCCTGACCGAGCCCGGCGCCGGCTCCGACGCCGCGGGCACCCGCAGCCGGGCCGAGAAGGTGGACGGCGGCTGGATCCTGAACGGCTCCAAGACCTTCACCACCCACGGCAGCGTCGGCGACGTCTGCGTGGTCTTCGCCGTCACCGATCCGGACGGCCAGCGCGGCCACAACATCTCGGCCTTCGTCCTCGAGAAGGGGATGGAGGGCTTCCGCCCGGGCAAGAAGGAGAACAAGCTGGGCATCCGTGCCTCGGACACCGCCGAGGTGGTGATGGAGAACTGCTTCGTCTCCGACGACCGGCTGCTGGGCAACCGGGGGGACGGTTTCGTCCAGGCCCTCCAGATCCTGGACGGCGGCCGCATCTCGATCGCCGCCCTGGGGCTCGGCACCGCCATGGGCGCCTTCGACGTCTCGGTCGCCTACTCCAAGGAGCGCGAGCAGTTCGGCAAGCCGATCTCCCACTTCCAGGCCATCCAGTTCGCCCTGGCCGAGATGTCCACGCGCATCGCGGGAGCCGAGGCCCTGACCTTCGCGGCGGCCGAGGCCATGGACCGCGGGGAGAAGGTCTCCCGGCTGGCGTCCGAGGCCAAGCTGTTCACCGGCGAGACGGCGGTGTTCTGCTCGGAGCGCGCCGTCCAGATCCACGGCGGCTACGGGTTCATCAAGGACTACCGGGCCGAGAAGTTCTACCGTGACGCCAAGATCTGCACCATCGGCGAGGGGACCAGCGAGATCCAGCGCCTGGTGATCGCGCGCCAGCTCCTGAAAAGGCGCTGAGGCCGCCCCATGCGGCCCAGGCACCCGGGTGACCTAGGCGAGACCCTCGACGAGCTCGTCCCGCGCATCCTGAAACGGCAGCCCCGCGCCCTGGGCCGGGGCATCTCCCTCCTCGAAGACGGCGGAGACGGGCAGCGCGAGCTGATCCGGCGGGTCTATGGCGAGACGGGGAAAGCCCGCGTGGTGGGGATCACCGGCCCCCCCGGGGCCGGCAAGAGCACGCTGGTGGACCGCCTGGCCAAGCTCTGCCGGAAGCGGGGGGAGACGGTGGGCATCCTCGCCGTCGATCCCACCAGCCCGTTCACCGGCGGCGCCCTCCTGGGCGACCGCATCCGCATGCAGACCCTCTATACCGATCCCGGGGTGTTCATCCGCTCCATGGCCACCCGCGGCGCCATGGGCGGGCTCGCCCGCGCCTCGCGCGACGCCGTGGACCTGCTGGACGCCGCCGGTTTCGACTGGGTGCTGGTGGAGACCGTGGGCGTCGGGCAGGACGAGGTGGACGTGGTGCGCACCGTGGACTCGGTGGTGATGGTCACCGTGCCGGGCCTGGGCGACGACATCCAGGCCATCAAGGCGGGCATCCTGGAGATCGCCGACGTCTTCGTCATCAACAAGGCCGACCGCGAGGGGGCCGGGCGGACCGTGCGCGACCTCGAGATGATGCTCTCGATCGGCGAGCACGGCGCCTGGCTCCCCCCCATCCTCGAGACCGTGGCCACCCGTGAGGAAGGAATAGACCTCCTGCTGGACGGCATCGAGCGGCACCACCGCCACCTGGCCGAGAGCGGCGAGATCGACAGCCGCCGCCGCTCGCACCTGCGGCTGCGGGTGGAGACGATCCTCAAGGAGCGCGTGGTGGCCGCCGCCGACCGCGTGTTGGGGGTGGACCGCGAGATCGAGCGCGGACATCGACAGAGGATGGACCCCTACCGGGTGGCGGACCGCCTGTTCAGCGGCATCCTGGACGACGCCCGCGTGGAGTCCGGCCCGGACGGGCTGACCGAGGAGAGAATGGCTTGAGGGAGAGACGATGATCGAGAAGATCGACCACATCGGGATCGCCGTGCGCTCCATCGAGGAGGCGCGGGGGCTCTACGAAGCCATGGGGCTCCACGTCGAGGCGATCGAGGAGGTTCCGCAGGAGGGCGTCCGGGTGGCCATGATCGCTTGCGGCGAATCGCACATCGAGCTTCCTGGAGCCCACCAGCGACGACTCGCCCATCGCCAGGTTCCTGGAGAAGAAGGGGCCCGGCATCCATCACCTGTGCCTGAGAAGCAGCGACGTGCGGACCGACGACGCCCGGCTGCGCGAAGATGGCTACCAGGTGCTCCGCCCCGAGCCCACCCGCGGTGCCGGCGGCTGCTGGGTGCAGTTCGTCCACCCCAAGAGCACCGGTGGGGTGCTGCTGGAATTATCGGAAGCGGAATTAACGGAAGAAGGACACGAGTGATTCAGCCCGGCTCCCTGGTGATCGTCCACCTGATCAACCCGACCGAGAAGCTCTGGGGGGTTATCCAGGATCTCGGCCTTCCGGGCGTGATGCTGCGCGGCATCAACGTCTCCAGCTTCGACGACTGGATGGCCCAGGCCGCCCGCCAGGGGGAGCAGACCCTGGGGCTCACCACCATGTTCGTTCCGCTCTTCCGGGTGGAGCGGATCTTCCTCGACGAGGCCGTGGGAGAGGTGGAGAGCTACCGCCAGCGCTTCTCGCGCCGCGTCGGCGTCTCCGTCGAACAGTATCTGGGGCTGGCGGCGGAAGAAGAGAGCGGGGACGGGACCGGCCGCGAGGAAGTCCCTTCCTGAGGGCTCAGAACTGCACGTTCTTGACGAAGAAGTAGGTGACGTCGACTTTTTTCGAGACCAGGTCGGTCGCCATCTCCGGGGTGACGACGAACTGGCCGGCCCGCTCGCGGGCGGGGGTCGTAAACAGGAGCTCGATCCCCGCCACCTGGTCGGGGAAGTGTTCCCGCAGGTTGAGCAGGGCGGTCGAGGCGGCGGTGAGCGCCGCGAAGACGGAGCCCTCGGAGTTGGTGGTGATCTCGAGGAAGGGGCGGTCCGCCCGGGTCCCCTCGTAGATCTCCACCTCCTCGATGCTCTGGCCGCGGAGGAACTGCTGGAGCTCGGCCGCGACCGCCGCATTGGAGTAGGGCTTGCGGGCGAGGGTGGTCAAGTCGTTGTAGCCGGCCTTGGTCTTGACCAGGCGGCCCGCGGTGGGCTCCTTCACCTCCCGCCGGCTCACCGGCAGGTCGCGGGGAACGGCGGCCTTGGTGCTGATGAGGTCGGCGAGGGTCTTGTCCTTGCCGGCCGGGACGGGGGCCGTGGGCGTATTGGTGCCCGGCAGGACCACCGCGCCCTCGTAGCCGTTGCGGTTCGCCTCTTCCGTGCGCTTGACGTCGATCTGGCTCGCCGGCACGAAGGACTGCGTGCCGTTGGGAAGCGTGATGATCGCCCGGCCGTTCTCCACCCGGTACTTCCCCTTGGCCGTGATGGTCGAGCCGTCTTTCAGGTAGACGACGTAGCCCAGGGCCGCCAGGGGGGCCAGGGCGAGCAGGGCGGCGAAGGCCAGGAGCACGAGGCGCGCCCGGCTCGGAAAACGTTGGGAACGGGGGTACCGCATACAGTCTCTCCTCGGTGCATGAAAGCGGGTCCATGATACCCTTTCGCGGCTTCAGGAGGAACGTCCGCCCTTGAATACGTCCGCCCCCCATGCCCTTCACGGTGTCCAGCCAGGGATCCTCGTTCTCGAAGACGGCTCGGTTTTCGAAGGGGAGGCCGTCTCCCCCGGCACCCGCTTCGGCGAGGTGGTGTTCAACACCTCCATGACCGGCTACCAGGAGGTGCTCACCGACCCCTCCTACCGCGGCCAGATCGTGGTGATGACCCAGCCGCACATCGGCAACTACGGCACCACCCCCGAGGTGGCCGAGTCGGGCCACCCGTGGGTCGAAGGGTTCATCGCCCGCCAGTTCACCGTCCGCCCCTCGGGGCGCGAGGGGGACGAGAGCCTGGTCTCCTATCTCCGGCGTTTCGGCGTACCGGCCCTCCACGGGCTCGATACGCGCGCCGTGGTGCGGCGCCTGCGCGACCGCGGCGCCCTGCGGGGCGTGCTGACCACCGAGCGGTCGGACGCCGCCGCCCTGGCCGCGGAGCTGGCCGATTTCCCCACCATGGCCGGCCGCGCCCTGGTCGACGAGGTGACCTGCGCCGAGGCCTACGAGATCCCCGCGGAAGGGGAGGAGCGCCAGCACCTGGCGGTGTACGACTTCGGGGTCAAGACCAACATCCTGCGCTCGCTCACCGGGCGGGGAGCGCGGCTGACGGTGCTGCCGGCCCGCACGCCGGCCTCCCGGGTGCTCGGCCTGGGGGTGGACGGCGTCGTGCTCTCGAACGGGCCGGGCGACCCGGAGCCCCTGACGGAGATCATCGAGAACGTCCGGGGGATCGTGGCGGCACGGGTGCCGGTGTTCGGCATCTGCCTGGGCCACCAGCTCCTCGGGCTCGCCCTGGGCGGCCGGACGTTCAAGCTCAAGTTCGGCCACCACGGGGGAAACCAGCCCGTGCGCGACCTCCTCACGGGCCGCGTGGCCATCACCAGTCAGAACCACGGCTTCGCCGTCGACCCCGCCTCGCTCCCCGCCCACTGCGCCGTCACCCAGGTCAACCTGAACGACGGCACGGTAGAGGGCTTCGCGGTGTCGAACCAGCCCGTGTGGTCGGTGCAGTACCACCCCGAGGCCGCTCCCGGCCCCCACGACGCCGCCATCCTCTTCGACCGCTTCCTCGAAGCGTCGGCGCGGAAGTGAGCGCTCACCCGGCCGTCACGAAGACCAACTCGTAGCCTTCGGGATCGAGTAGGGAACCGTGCTTCGGTCCCGCAAGCAGTGAGATTCCGGGCTACAACTCGGTGCTTCGGTCCCAAAACTCCATGCTTTGGCCTCAGAACTCCATGCTTCGGCCTCAAAACTCCCTATTTCTGTCCTGAAACTTCATGCTTCTGGCCGAGAGCTCTGTGCTTTTCGTGTAGATCTCCCTGGTTCCAGCCCCCAACTCATTGCTTCGGGACCAGAATCGGAGAACGCGGCCCCCAAATCTCGAAACTCCAACTAAACTGTTGGGGGATCGCCCCAAACAAGGAGAAACACTATGAGACGACCCTGGCTGAGCACAGGGCTTCTGCTGGTATTGGTCCTGACCTCCACCCTCCAAGCTGGCGCAGTTCAAAAATGGCGCCGCTGGGAACAGGCCATCGCCAGCAACAAGGACTTCACCGCATCCCAGGGTAACCCCTATCGGGACCTCATCCTGCGGGTGACGTTCACCAACCCGGTCACCGGCCAGACCTTCACCCAGGATGCCTTCTGGGACGGCGTGCTCGGCAACCCGACGCGCTTCAAGGTGCGCTCCGCCTTCCCCCCGGGCACCTGGAACTGGCAAGTCGCCGGCTGCACCGGCACCACCGGCGGCCAGAATTGCGCTGGCGCCACCTGGACTCCGAGTTCGGGAGCCGTCCCCGTGACCGGCTCCTCAGCCGGCAACAACCTTTTCGACCGCGGATTCCTGACCCAGTACCAATTCAATGGCCCCGGCGGAGTCTTGACCTATGGCCCTCTCCTCTACGGCGATCTGGTCACCAACTTCTACTGGGCGGGCGACACCGCCTGGGCTGCCCCCGCCCGCGAGGCCGCGGCCGTCCAGCCCTCCACCTGGGCCACCTTCCTGGCCGACCGCAAGGCCAAAGGCTTCACCGCTGTCCTCCTCGCTCCGGCCCCGGCCTGGAAACCCAAGCCAAACGAACCCTGGGCTCCCTTGCCGGATGCCCAGGACTTCTCCTTCAAGACCATCCCCGGCTGCTCAACGGCCAACCCGGTGATCCCCAACGACTGCTCCTATCCCCGGCCGGAATATTGGAACGTCCTCGACAACCTGGTCGAGCAGGCCAATGCCCAGGACATCGCCGTCCTGATGGCCGGCCTCATCGATCCTGTCGACCTGGGCAAAGACCGGACCTATCCCAATCTCGCCAATGCCCGGGACTTCGCCCGCTACCTGTCCGCCCGGCTGGCCGGCAACCACGTCCTCTACTCCCCCAGCTTCGACGACCGGACGGACAGCAAAACGCAAGACCTCTCCACCACCGTCCAAACCGTCATCAACCAGGTCGGCAACGACCTCAAGACGGCAGCTCCCCGGCACCTCGTCACCGTCCACCTGGCCGGCGCCCTCCCCTGTAGCGCCTATCAAGCCTTCCATGGCAGCAGTTGGATGACCTTCTACATGTTCCACAGCGGGCACGCGTTCAGCCAGAACGGCATGGCCACCGACGTCTGCCCGGGCTGGCTTACCGGCGAGACCCGCCAGCAGGCCGTCATCCGGCGCGCCCGCGAGATGCCCCTGACTCTCAGTGGCTACACCAACCCGGCCAAGCCCAGCTTCAACGGCGAGGGTCCCTACGATGGATTCCCTCTCTCCAGCGAACCCGACACCCGCTACCGCGTGCGCCAAGCCGGCCACGTCAGCAGCCTCTCCAACGCCCAGGGCTTCACCTACGGCGTCACCAACATGGGCGTCTGGGACAACGCCAGCGCGTACTTCGGCATCGATTCGTCCAAGGACATGAAACAGCTTTTCATACGCTTCAAGGGCCGTCAGGGGCTGCCCGCCAAGCACGGTTGGATACTCAATCAGGCGGCGGCTCCGAATCATGAGAGGATGATGGTGTTGGCCTCGAACACCAGCTCGCTCGTGCTTGCCTACCTGCCCAAAGAAGCCACCGAGATTAAGATCAACACCAGCTCTCTACCTGGGCTCGTCTGTGGCGGTACGTGGACGATGAAGTGGGTCAATCCAGTAGACGGGCTCGACTCCGCCGGCAACTGCACACAAGGTACGAATCAGGTCACCCTGGCGCGGCCGCTTGAGTGCCCCGCTACCAATCTGGATTGCGACTGGGTCCTTGAGCTCCAGCGCACTGGCTCGGGTCTTGTCAGTGCTCTGAGCCCAAGCACAGAGGGACTCGACGTGTGGGCGGACTTCAGCCAAGCGGACGGAACCTTGGCGATCTATGCAAGCGCTACACTCTCTGCTACAGGAAACGCTTCACCGATTCTCCTCAGCCCGGCAGGCAAGGCGTTTCAGCAGTCCCCCCGGGTTGCTCGTCATGGGGACGGTTACTTCGTGGCCTGGCATGGAGACGGGCTCGACGGCAGCCTCTATGGCGTCTTCGCGCGGCGGATCGACCGCAACGGCCATCTCCTGAGCGAGCCCTTCCAGGTGAACACCTACACCGAGCACGATCAGCGCGATCCAGCCGTGGCCTCAGCTCCGTCGGGAGAAGCCGTGGTGGTCTGGTCGAGCTATGGGCAGGATGGTGACCTCGGCGGCATCTTCGGCCAGCGGTTCGACCGCTTCGGAAAACCCACCGGCGAAGAATTCGCCATCAATACGGAAAAGACCGGGCATCAGGCCGCACCGCAGGTGGCTTTTGACGTTGCGGGAAATTTCATCGTAGCCTGGACCACGGAAGCTGGCGAGACCTTGCCCAGCGCCATCAGCGTCCGCCGGTTCGATCGCGACGGGAAGCCTCTGGCAGACGAATTCCGCCTCAGCTCATCCGGTGACGCCTTTGTGTATCTGGTGGACCTCGTGGTCTCGGCTCAGGGCGACTTCTCCGTACGGTGGGCAGCTCAAGATCTGCCGAACCGGTCTCACGGCCAGTTCCTGCAGCAATTCGACGCTATGGGCCGGCTTGCCGGTCCGCAGACCGTGATTGAAGGAGCGGATTAACAGACGTATGAAGCCCTATGACCGTTGCCGGCCTGCCATTCTTGCCCTGGTCGTCGCAAGTCTGGGCTGGGGCTCTGCCTCCGCCCAGACTCCGCTCGGTGGCGAGCTGAGAGTTAACTCGGAGATCGACTCGTTCCAGTTCGCTTGGCCTGTGGCTTGTAACCCGCGGGGCGTCTGTAGCTTCCCGTGGCTCGGTGCCTACCCTCCCTCGGAAAGCCGGGTTTCCGCAAAAGTTTTCGCGCCCGATGGATCTCCTCTTGCCGAAAGGGACATCCTGACCGTCGATCGAGCCGAGCCCGGTTCTATGGTCGCCCTGCCCGAAGGCTTCACCGTCTTCATGGACAAGAATTTTCCCGACGGCCACCGCTCACCGGTGTTCCAGGTCTTCGACGAAGCTCTGAGCTCACAGAGTGATCTGATCGAGCTGCCCTACCGTCTTCCTGATTACACTAGTACTCTGGCAGCCGTCCGTATACCAAATGGATATGCCCTTCTCTCTCGTGGTCAGATTACGCCTGTGGATCCGGATTGCTTCCACTGCTCCTTTAAAGTTTTCCTCTACCTGGTCGACGAGGCGGGTCGGTCCCTCCGACCGCCGATCCGCGTCAGTACTGATTCCTCCAGAAACGAAGTCCTTCCCAATCCCAGTAGCCTCGCCATCGATGACCAAGGACGCCTGACCGTCGTCTTCGTGCGAGCTCCAAAAGAATCGCCGGACGATTCAGATGTCTGCATGCGCCGCTTCTCCTCGGCCACGGGCGATCCCTTGGGGCCTGAGGTCCGTGTCAACACCTTCCTCCCCGGCAAGCAGGAGCACCCCCAAGTGGCCGTCGCGCCTGACGGGCGGTCCATCGTGGTCTGGCAAAGCGAAGCTCAAGATGGCGACTTTGAGGGAATCTACGCCCAACGCTTCTCAGCCAATGGGCAACCGGTCGGTTCAGAATTCCGTGTAAACTCCATTACAAAATCAGCTCAACGAGTCCCCCGGGTGGCGACGGATGAGGACGGCAGCTTCGCCGTGACCTGGCAGAGCTTCTTTCCAGTGATCGTGAACAACGGAGTGGCGGTTTGGGACGTCATGATGCGCCTGTTTCGTGCTAACGGCACCCCGGTAGCCAATGACGTGCTCGTCAACCAGGAACGACGGAACGAGCAGACCTTGCCAAGCCTCTCTTTGGTCCCCAATGGCACGATCTTTCTCGGGTGGACCAGTTCCTACGAAACCGATCCAGGAGACCCGGGAAGCCTCACCGACATCTACGCCCGCCGCTTCGCCGCCTCCCCCGGCCAGGAGCCCTGCGCCGTAGCTGGCCCCCGTCTCCTGTGCGACACCGGCCGCACCGGCGGCACGCCCGAGCTCGACGTCTACTTCGGCGGACGGGTGGGCGAGGTGACCCTTCTGGGGGACTGGGACGGCGATGGCCGCGAGGACGTCTGCGCTTGGCGGGCGGGCCGGTTCCGGTGCGATCTCGATCACGAGGGCGCTCCCGCCGAGGCCGCGGTCAACTTCGGACTGGCCGGCGACGCCCCCCTGCTAGGTGACGTGGACGGCGACGGCCGCGCCGAGCCGTGCGTGAAGCGGAAGCGGCGCCTTCTCTGCGATACCGGCCATGACGGCGGCCGGGCGGAGACCACCGTCGTCCTCGGCGGCGGCACGGAGATCCCGCTGCTCGGCGATCTCGATGGCGACGGCAAGGACGACCTATGCCTCTTCGACCAGGGCCAGTGGCTGTGCAAGACGCGGCAGGGAGCCGTGATCCGCCTGGCCTTCGGTGGACCGGCCGACCTGCCCACCCTCGGCGACCTGGACCGCGACGGCCATGCCGAGCCTTGCCTCCTGCGCGGCGGCACCCTCCTCTGCGACACGGCCTGGGACGGCGGCGTGGCGGAGCAGAGCCTGGAGATGACGCTCCCCCCGGGTGCCCGGCCGCTCTTCGGCAACCTCGACGGGCTGTGACCGGAGCAAACCCTAGACTGTACCGTTGCCTCGCCGGGCAACATGCCAGGCGGCAACCCCGGAGGAACGCCAATCAGCGCCATGGCGGCCGTTCGAGCGCCACGGCGGCCAGCCCCCTTCTGCGCTATCCTCGAATGCTCGTTTCCGGAAGCGGCCCCGATCTGGGTCCCCGGGCCAGGGAGTTACCCTTTGAGATCAAATGATGACGAATCGCCTCCTTCCCCCTTGCCGGTAGGGGGGGACACGAGGCTTCTCGCCGGCCCTCTCCCATGGGTCATCGCTTGGCGCTTCCTGCGCGGCCGGCGCAGCCGGCTGCTGGACGGCACGGCGCGGGCGGCCCTGCTCGTCGACGGCCCTGGGGGTGATGGCCATGATCATCGCCATGGGGTTGATGACGGGTTACCGCGAAGACCTCCAGAACAAGCTCGTGCGAGGGAACGCCGCCGTGATCGCCTACCCGGTAGGCGGCGAGGGAGGCCTCCTGCCTCCCGCCAAGGAACGAGCCCTCCTGGCCATCCCCGGTGTCGAGAAGGTCGGCCGCGTGGCCTACGGCCAGGGCTCTCTCTCGGGCGGACGGCGCGCGGAGGGGTTGGAAGTCATTCTGCGCGGGGTAGACCCGGGAGGCGGCCAGCTCACGGCCACGGCCGCCCAGCTCCGGCCCACGCCGGAAGGGATCCCCTCGGCCGTCCTGGGCAAGGACCTGGCGGACAAGCTCGGAGCCAAGGAGGGGGACGTGTTGCGCCTGGTGGCCCTGGGGTTCGGCGAGGGGCGGCCGCGCTTCCGCTACCAGAGCCTCCACGTTTCCGGCACTTTCGCCACGGGCTTTGCCGAGTTCGACCGCAGCTGGGTGGTGACCGACCGTTCGCTGGTCGAGCGGTTGATGGGTGCCCAGGCCGCCACCGACCTCCTCGAATTCACCGTCACGAACCCGGAGGAGGCGCCGCGCGTCGCCGAGGCCGCCACGGAGGTGCTGGAGCCCGACTTCGTGGTCACCGACTGGCGCCAGCTCAACCGCGAGCTGTTCACGGCGCTCCAGCTCCAGCAGGTGGCCCTGTTCCTGGTGCTGGGGCTGATCGTCCTCGTCTCCACCTTCAACGTCGCCTCGACCCTGGTGGTGTTGGTGCGCGAGAGGATGCGTGACATCGGCCTGCTGGGCGCCTTGGGCCTGCGGCCGGACAAGCTGCGCCTCGTCTTTCTCGTCTACGGCGGGTTTCTGGGCGCCTTCGGCACTCTCCTCGGAGTGGCGGTGGGCTGGGCCGTCTGCTGGGTGCTCACCACCTTCGAGCTGATCCGCTTCGACCCGGACGTGGCGGCCATCTACTTCATCAGCTCCGTCCCCTTCCGGGTCGAGCCGCGGGACGTGCTGGCGGTCGTGGGCTTCGCCCTGCTGGTGACGCTCCTGGCCTGCTTCGCCCCGGCCTGGCGGGCGGCGCGGGTCGATCCGTCGTCGGCCCTGCGCTACGAGTAGGGTGCGCTACGCGCACCATAAACGCCTCGAAGGTGCGCAAAGCGCGCCTTACGCCGACACGCTCTCGTTGCGTTCGCCGGACATGATCCGCCAGCCGATGACCTTCTCGTCGATCTCGCGTAGGCGGTTGGCGACCAGGCGGCAGAGGAGCTGAAGGAACTCGAGAGCGGCGTGGGGGTCCATGGCGAGGACCTCGCGGACGGTCCCCTGGTCGAGCGCCAGCACGGTCAGCGGGCCGGCGTGGGCGCGGGCGTCGGCGGAGCGGGGCTCGCCGTCGATGAGCGACATCTCGCCGAAGAAATCGCCCCGTTCGAGGATCGCCAGGGCCTCCTCGCCCGCGCCGGGGATGAACTTGGAGATCATGGCCCGGCCTTCGAGGACGATGTACATCTCCGAACCGTCGTCCCCTTCCTGGAAGATGGAGGCGCCGGTCGTGAAGCGCTTCTCGCGGGAGAAGGTGGCGAGGGTCATCAGCTCCCGGCGCGACAGCCCTTGCTCGCGGAACAGGCGGATCTTGTCCGAGGGCTCCACCGTGACGGCGCCTACCGGCCCCGTGGGCTGCTTTCTGCAGGCGCAGGAAGTTCTCCGGCATGGACTCGTTGGAGAAGAAGGTCTTGAGCTGGTCGTTGGTGGCCCGCAGCTTGCGCGCCAGGCTGTGCCAGAGCGACCAGTAGATCTGCACGCCTATCTCCGGCGACCCCTCGATCAGGAGGTCCACGGCGTCGGCCTCCAGCCGGAAGACCTGGCTCGGCCCGGCGGCCAGGGCGTCGGAATTGCGCTCCTGGGCGGTGATGAAGCCCGTCTCGCCGAAGAAGTCGCCCGGCTCGACCACGCCCAGCGAGAAGGTGCCGTAGGTGGTGGTGCGCTGGGCCGTGATCTCCCCCCGTTCCAGCATGTAGAGGTCGCGCCCCTGGCTGCGGTGGCCGAAGATGAGGTTCCCCACGTCGTGGATCTCCTCGTGGACGGCCTGGGTGAGGCGGAAGATCTGCTCGTCGGAGAAGTGGGCGAGGGGCTTGAGCCGCCGCAGGCGGGAGGCGAGGTCGAGCTGGCCGCCGGTGTCCCGCTTCTTGGGCAGGGGCGCCGTGATCGACAGGTTCGCGCCGGGCATTCCCCCCTGTTCCAGGAAACGCTCGCGCTGCCACTCCAGCCGCTCGAAGGCCGTGTGCACCAGCTCCTGGCGTTCGCGGAAGACCTGCCCGAGCTCGCGGTTCCCCCAGCCCAGAATCTGCTTCAGAGTCTGGATCCGCCGCCGCAGCCGCCGGACTCCCTCTTCGTCGCCGTCGTTGACCAACAGGAAGGCGTGCACGGTGGCGCCCAGGGCCTCCTCGAACTTCTTGCGCTCGTACTCGGTCCGCCCCAGGCTCTCGGCGGTCTCGCGGTCGAAGGGGTTGAAGCGCAGGGCGCGCCCGAATTCCTCCACCGCGCCGTCGTAGTCGCGCCGCCGGAAGAGGAGCTTGCCGTGGAGCTTGTGGTTGGCCGGATTGGCCAGGTCTTTGGCCTTCGCCACCTCCAGGCACTCGATGGCCCGGGCGTTTTCTCCCTTTTCGGCGTAAAGGTGGGCGAGCCCCAGGAAATGGGCGGCGTCGATGGCGTTGCGCCGGAAGCCCTCGCGCAGCACGTCGCGCAGGCTGCGCGAGCCCGTGCCGCCCCGGTTCTGCTGCTGGCGCTTGCGGATCTCGGCCAGGCCCAGCTTGACGCTCAGGTTCTTGGGCTCCAGCCGCAGGGCCAGCAGAAGGAGATCCGCCGCCTCTTCGTGCCTGCCGCTCTCGGAGAAGCGCCGCGCCAGATCCGTCAGATCCTGGATCTCGCGCGCGGACGGGCTCTCTCGGTTGCTCATCGCCTACGGTCCTTTGAAAGGGGAATTTACTTTACCATGGCCAGAGGCAGGCTGGGGCTTGAACCTGGCGGGAGTTTTATATACATTCAGCTATTATTAGAGGTAGTCCAACCAGAGGTGGCCCAACATGGCTGTGAGTCTACTGATGACGAGCTCGTTGAAGCTCGGGATCGAGTGTTGCCGCCGGGGGGATTGGAATGAGGGTCTGCGGTACCTGGGGAAGCTCGCCGAGGGGGGGGAGTCCTCGGACCTTCCGGGAGTGTTCTACTCCTACCTGGGCTACGGCATCGCTCTCTGCCAGAAGCGCGTCGACGAGGGCCTGAAGCTCTGCCAGCACTCCATCAAGGTGGAGTTCTACGAGGTGGAGAACTACGTGAACCTGGCTCGCACCTGCCTGCTGGCCCGGGACCGCCGCAAGGCCGTGCGGGCCGTCCTGGGCGGCCTGAAGATCGACCCCCACCACCCGGAGCTGTTGGTCCTGTACCGCGAGCTCGGCATCCGGAGCCTGCCGGTGCTGCCGTTCCTGGACCGCCAGAACCCCGTGAACCAGCTCCTGGGCCGCATCCGCCACGCCTTCCGGAAGCCCCCGGGCGTCTCCTCCTGAAAAATCTCTGAAAGACGCCTGAAAAGACGAACCCCCTCGCTCCGGGAGGAGCAAGGGGGGCGTGGAGAAGCGCTGAGCTGTCTTGCTGTTCTTTACGGAGCGCCGGAGGGGGCCGCCCCGCTGCCGACGCGCATGTCGTCGAACACGATACCGAGGTTCTCGGCACCGCTGTCGCGGCATTCGTCCATGAAGTCCGCGACCTTGTCGTATTCCAACTCGCCGTCGGCGGCGAAGAACACCACCTTGCTCTGGCGCCCGGTGAGCGCCTCGCGGAGACGGCCGGGGAACTGGTCCCGGGGATCAGGGCCTTGTTGATGTAGGCCTGCCCCTGGGCATCCATCCGCACGATGACCTGGTCGTTCATCTGCGGCGGGGGTGCCGCGCTCTCGACCTTCGGCGGCACCTGGACGGCGTAGCCCATCTGGAGGAGCGGCACGGAGATCATGAAGATGATCAGCAGCACCAGCATCACGTCGACCATAGGCGTGATGTTGATGTCGCTCTTGACGCCACCCGATGCGCCAACGTTCATTGCCATGGTGTTGACTCCTTCGGGGCGCCTTACGCCGCGCCCTTGTCCTTGTCGGTGACCAGGCCCACGCGGCTGAAGCCGGCCTCGTTGACCATCTGCATCAGCTTGCGGACCTGCTTGTACTTGAGCCGCCGGTCGGCCTTGATGACCACGTCCTTGTCAGGATTCGAGGAGTGAATCTCCTCGAGAGCGGCCTTCAGGTTGTCGTCCGGCACCCAGTTCTGCCCCACGAAGACGTTGCCGTCCGCTTTCATGGCGAGGCTGAGCTGCTTCTGGTTCTCCGGGATCTTGTCCGGATTCTTCGTCTCCGGTAGCGCCACGTCCACGCCCTGCTGGAGCATGGGGGTGACGACCATGAAGATGATCAGCAGCACCAGGCACACGTCGACCAGCGGAGTGACGTTGATGTCTCCCTTGACCTCCGCGACGAGGTTGTGCTTGTTGTGCTTAGGCAGCATGCTTGCTCCTCTGGCGCTTCATGAAGAAGTCGACCAGCTCGGAGGAAGAGTTGGACATCTCGATCTGCAACCGCTCGAGCTTGTTGGTGAAGTAGTTGAACATCCAGGCGGCCGGAATGGCCACGCCAAGACCCGATGGCGGTGGCGACGAGCGCCTCGGCGATACCGGCCGACACCGCGCCGATACCGCCCGAGCCGGTGAGCGCCATGCCGTGGAAGGCGTTGATGATGCCGATCACGGTGCCGAACAGGCCGATGAAGGGGGTGATGGTGGCGATCGTCGCCAGCGAGCCGATGCCGCGCTTGAAGTCCGAGGTGGTGAGCAGCGTGGCGCGCTCGACGGCGCGGCTGGCGGCCTCGACGACCTCCTGCTCGGAGAGCGGGCTGGTCTGGCTCTCGTACTGGAACGACTGCAGGCCGGCCGCGACGACGCGGGCCAGGTGGCTCTGGGGGAACTTCATGGCGGCGTCGATGGCCGCCTGCGGCCGGTCGTTCTTGAGGTGCTCGGTCGCCAGCTTGGCGAACGCGAGCGACTGCTTGCGCGCCTTGCTGAAGACGATCAGCGCGCTCGACGGTGACGTAGAGCGACCAGATCGACAGAACGATCAGAATGATGATCACACCCTTGTTGAGGATGGTCATCTGTTCCCAGAGGACAAGAGGATTCAGATCCATGCGCTTCTCCTTTTCGTCTTAAAGACTAGGCGCTCACTGCACCTGGAAGTTGACCGTCAGAGCGTAATAGACCTTGACCGGCTTGCCCTGCAAGGCTGGCCGGCTTGAACTTCCACCTCTGCACCGCGTCCACCGCGGAACGGTCCAGGCCCATCGGCAGGCCCTTGAGCACGCGGACGTTGGTGACGTTGCCGTCGCTCGTCGATGATCGCCTCGACGATCACCGTGCCCGTGACGCGGGCCTTGCGGGCCAGCTCGGTGTAGACCGGCTTGACCCGCGTGATGATCTCCGGCCGGGTGACGGCGCCGCCGACCCGCAGCGGCGCGTCGTCGACCACGCCGCCCGGGACACCGCCCGGCGTGCCGCCGACGACGCCACCGACGACACCGCCGACGACACCGCCGGCCACGCCGCCGACGACACCGCCGACCACGCCGCCTTCGACGCCGCCCTCGACGCCGCCCTCGGCGACGGTCTCGGGCACGCTGGACGCCTCCGGCATCTTGTCCGGAATCTCGACCGGCTGCACCGGCTCGTTCGGGATGATCTTGGGGATCTCCTTGGGGACCTCCTGCTGCGCCTGCGGCTTGGGCCGCGGCCGGCGGCGGAGGAGGCGGCGGCGGCGGCGGCGGGGGCAGCCGCGCTGATGAACACGACGTTGATCGGCGGCTCCGCCACCTCGGCACGTTCCAGTACTGCGCAAAGAGGAGCGCGCCGCCGCGCCACCAGATGGATGACGAGCGCCACCGGCATCAGCCACCAGCGGACACCGCGCTTGTTGCTCCTTGTCCAGATCGATGCAGAGAGTTCTCGAACATGGTTGCACCTATGTTTCTTCAGGTGTTGGCAGGGGCCTGCGCCGCTTGCGCAGTGGCTCTTCTTGCGGAGCTCGAGGGCCTTCTTCTGCCAGCCGTCGGCCTCGGCGATGATTGCGGCACGCTTCGTCTCGTCGAGCTCGAGCTTGGCCTTCTCGCGGAGGAGCAGATTGTAGTAGACCATGGTCTCGAGGGAGTCCTTCTTGGCTTCGTACGACTTCTTGATCGCGTCGAGCCCGATGTCCACGAGCCGGTTCTTGGCGTCGAAGTCCATGGTCCCGGGATCGTGGAAGGACTTGTCCCAGGCGGAGACGGCGATCGAGTAGAGCGCCTCGGCCCGGTCGTCGCCCGTCGATTGTGCGGCGAGCTGGAACGCCTGGTCGAGGCGCCCGGCCTGGGTCAGGATGCGGATCTTGTAGCCGTTGAGCTTGGCCGACTCCTGCGGCTTGTCCGCCAGCCGCTGGTCGATGAAGCCCAGGGCCTCGTCGAACTTGCTGGCGTTGACGTAGGTCGAGAGGAGGTAGTCCTCCGACCTTGTCGTCGTCCGGGTGGTCGGCCAGGTACTTCTCGAAGGCGTCGACCGCCGTGTCGGCGTACTCGGTGTTCCTCGGATCATTGTCGCCCGGCCTGTACAGGGCGAGGGCGGAGAGGCCGACCGAGCGCCAGGCGAACGTGGCGTCCGGGTCCAGCTCCATCCCCTTCTTGAAATGATCCAGCGCTTTGGCGTACTGACTCCTGCTGGTAGTACGCAGTTGCCCTTCTTCAGCTCCGCCCGGGCCTGCACCTTGTCGCAGCCGACGGCCGGCAGCACGAGGAGGGCTGCGACGGGAAGGATCAAAAGTCTCTGCATAGTCACCTCTCCACCACTTAGAAGGGGGCAAGTCGAAAAGAGTTCCCGAAGACCTGGGCCCGACGGAAAGGTGGCCGAACGGAGGGGACGCGCCCTCGATACCACCACCTTAAGTCGGTGTCAATGCAACAGTTGTTCCGGCTTCAACATTTCCTGCGCTCTTCGCGCTCTTCCTGCGCTTCCGGTCTACGCTCACGCCACCGCCGTGGATGACGGGACGGGACCCTCGCCGCGCGAGACCACCACCGCCGCGGCCAGATCGCCGCTCACGTTGAGCACCGTCCGGCACATGTCGAGAAAGCGGTCGACCCCGAGGATCAGGCCGATCCCTTCCGCCGGCACGCCCACCAGCCCCAGGATCATGGCGATCACCGGGATCGACCCCGAGGGTACACCCGCCGTGCCGATGCCGCCCAGGATGCAGATGATGACCACCGTGAGCTGCTGGGTCAAACTGAGCTGGATGCCGTAGAACTGGGCCAGGAACAGCACGGTGACCCCCTCGAAGAGGGCGGTGCCGTTCTGGTTCATGGTCGCCCCGATGGTCAGCACGAACCGGCTGACGCTGGGCGGCAGGTGCAGCTCCTCCTCGGCCACCCGCAGCGCCGTCGGCAGGGTCGCGTTGCTCGACGAGGTCGAGAAGGCGGTCACCATGGCCTCCTGGATCCCCTTGAAGAACTTCAGCGGGCTCATGCCGCCCAGGAGCTTGACGGCCAGCGAATAGACCACGAACTGGTGGATCGAGAGGGCCAGGAGCACCGTCCCCACGTAGCTCGCGAGCTGCCCCAGGATCTCGTAGCCGAGCTGGGCCGTGAGGTTGAAGAGCAGGGCGGCCACGCCGATGGGCGCGAAGCCGAGCACCACGTCGATCAGCCGCATGCTGACGTCGAGCAGCCCCTCGACCGCGTCCTGGAAACGTCTGCGTGGCCGGAGTGCGGACGAGGGCCACGCCGAGGCCGATCATCAGCGAAAAGAACATGATCCCCAGGAAGTCCCCGTCCGCGGCCGACTTGACCGGGTTCCGCGGGACGATCTCGACGATCAGGTCGATGGCGCTCTTCTCGGAAGACGCGGCGGCGGCCGTGGCTCCGGTGGCCGGTGTGGCCGCGGGCGCCGCGCCGGGCGGAGCGTTGCGCTGCAGCCGCTCCCGCACCTCCGGCGAGATCCCGTCGCCAGGCCGCAGCACGTTCACCAGGGTGACGCCGATGAAGACGGCGATCGCCGAGACCACCACCGTGTAGACCAGGGACTTGAGGCCGATCCGGCCCAGCGCCCGGGGGTCGCCCATGCCGGCGACGCCCAGCACCAGCGCCGAGAAGATCAGCGGGATCACCAGCATGAAGAGCAGGCGCAGGAAGATCTGCCCGAGAGGGAGGGTGACGTACTTGATGAACGCCGCGAGCCCCGGAGCGTCGCCCACCAGGAAGTGGGCGAGGATCCCCCCGGCGACGCCAACGAGTCCGCCAATCAGGATCTTGGTGTGGAGCGGCAGCTTTTTCCTGGCCATGAGGCGGGCGGAATGCTAGAGGAAAACAGGCGCCGAACACAAATCGGGCCGTTTCGCCCCGGACCCTCACCCCCTGGCCCCCTCTCCCGCCCCCTCCCTTCCCCCCTCACCGGGAGAGGGGGCCAGGGGGTGAGGGTCCGGGGCGAAACGGCCGCCGCCGTTGACCCCTCCCCCCTGCCATGTCACACTCCGCCGGCACATTTTTACCGACAGAAGGGGAGGCCCTGCTTGCTCCGAGGCATCTTCCAGACCAAGAAGCTGGACGACATCATGGCGGCGGCCGAGAGCGGGACCTCGCTGCGCCGCGACCTGGGCGCGCTCCAGGTCACCCTGCTGGGGATCGGCGCGATCATCGGCGCCGGCATCTTCGCCACGATCGGCACCGCCGCCGCGGGCGACGCCGCACCGCCCCGGCGCCGGCCCGTCGCTGATGCTCTCGTTCGTCATCACCGCCGTCGTCTGCGCCTTCACCGCCCTCTGCTACGCCGAGTTCGCCTCCATGGTGCCGATCTCCGGCTCGGCCTACACCTACTCCTACGCCACGCTGGGCGAGCTCGTCGCCTGGATCATCGGCTGGGACCTGATCATCGAGTACGCCGTCGGCAACGTCGCGGTGGCGATCAGCTGGGCCAACTACTTCCAGCACCCTGCTCGAGAGCCTCGGGATCCACTTCCCGCTACTGGCTGGCCACCGACTACCGGACGGCGGCCAAGATCCCGGGCCTGCTACGAGAGCGCGCCGCACGTCTTCGGCATCCCGATCGTCTTCAACCTCCTCGCCGTCGGCATCGTCGCGCTCATCACCGTCGTCCTGGTCTCGGGCATCCGCGAGTCGGCCCGCTTCAACGCCGGCATGGTGGTGGTCAAGATCCTCGTGCTCATCTTCTTCGTGGTGGTGGCCCTGAGCTACGTTTCGCCCGCCCAGATGCCGGCCAACTGGATCCCGTTCCAGCCCAACGGCTGGGCGGGGACCTGCGCCGGCGCGGCCATCGTCTTCTTCGCCTACATCGGCTTCGACGCCGTCTCGACGGTGGCCGAGGAGACCCGGAACCCGAAGCGCGACCTGCCGATCGGCATCATCGCCTCGCTGATCGTCTGCACCATGCTCTACGTGGTCGTGGCCGCGGTCTTCACCGGCATCATCCCCTACGCCGAGCTCAAGACGCGCCTGGCGACCGAGCAGGCCGAGCCGCTCACCATGGCCTTGCAGCACGTGGCGCCCGAGGCCGACCTGGGCCACGGCCATCGTGGCCCTCGGCTCGGTCATCGCCCACACCGCCGTGCTGCTCGTCTTCCAGCTCGGCCAGCCGCGCATCTTCTTCTCCATGGCCCGCGACGGCCTGCTTCCCCCGTCGTTCGCCAAGGTCCACCCGCGCTTCCGCACGCCGCACGTCACCACCATCCTCACCGGCGTCGCTGGTCGGTGGCGTCTGCGGCCTTCGCCAGCATCGACGAGATGGTCGACCTGACCAACATCGGCACGCTGTTCGCCTTCGTGCTGGTGTGCATCGGCATCCCCATCCTGCGCTTCACGGACCCGAACCGGCCGCGGCCGTTCCGCGTGCCCTTCGGCCCCTGGCTGCTGCCGCTCCTGGGGGTGGGCTCCTGCCTGTTCCTGATGTTCTACCTGCCGCCGGCCTCGTGGTGGCGGTTCATCGGCTGGCTGGTGCTGGGCTTCGCCATCTACAGCGCCTACGGCTACAGCCGCAGCCTCATCGGCCAGCGCCTGGGCCGGCCTTCGCGGACCTCCGGCCCCCTCAAGGTGGCCTCGCTCGGATTCCTGCTCACCGCCGTCGGCCTCTTCACCATCCCGCACGACGCGGGGCTCGGCCGGCTGCTGGAAGAGGCGGGGAACGCGGCGTCCGGGGATCATTCCCGGGCCTTGTACGGCCTCCTGCTCATCGGCACCGGCCTGGTCCTGGGGATCGCCGGCATGGCCTTGGAGACCGGAAACCGCAGCAGCGGGCGCACGGCTTAGAAGGAAGAAAGACGGAGGATCGCGATGAGCCTCGCTCTGCTGGCCCTGGGTTTCGTGATCCTCCTCTCCGCCGCCTACCGCCTCTACGGCGGCTGGGTGGCGCGCCAGTTCGCTCTCGACGACAGCCGCCCGACGCCGGCCCACCGATTCGAGGACGGCGTCGACTTCGTCCCCACGCGCCCGTTCTACCTCTTCGCCCAGCACTTCTCGGCCATCGCGGCGGCCGGGCCGATCGCCGGGCCGATCATCGCCTGCCAGGCCTTCGGCTGGCTGCCGTGCCTGCTGTGGATCGCCCTCGGCGTCGTGCTTGATCGGCGCCGTCCACGACTTCTCCAGCCTCACCGCCTCCGTGCGGCACGGCGCCACCTCGATCGCCGAGATCGCCGGCGAGCACCTGGGGCGCAAGGCCGGGCTCGCCATGATGGCCTTCATCTGGATCGCCCTCATCTACGTCATCATGGCCTTCGCGGACATCACGGCCCGCAGCTTCGTGGTGGGCACCGAGGAGCTCCAGGCCGGCGCCCACAGCTTCCACCCGGGCGGCGCCGTGGCCGCGGCGAGCGTCCTCTACCTGCTGCTTTCGGTGATCCTGGGCATCGTCCAGAAGGTGTGGAACCCGCCCCTGTGGCTGGTCACGGTGATCTTCGTGCCGGCCGCCTTCGCCTCGGCCTGGGTGGGCACCTACGTCTCGACGCTCCTGGTCTTCGACGCCCACACCTGGGGCCTGCTCATCCTGGCCTACTGCGCCGTCGCCTCGGTGGTGCCGGTCTGGGCCCTGCTCCAGCCGCGCGGCTACCTGGGCGGCTTCGTGCTCTACGCCGCCCTCGCCCTGGGCGTCATCGGCGTCTTCTTCGGCGGCTACGAGATCCAGCAGCCGGCCTTCAAGAGCTGGGACGTCGGGGGGATGACCGGGACCCTCTTCCCCTTCCTCTTCGTCACCATCGCCTGCGGCGCCTGCTCGGGCTTCCACGGCCTGGTCTGCTCGGGCACCACCTCGAAGCAGGTGGACCGCGAGTCGCACCTCCAGCCCGTGGGCTACGGCGCCATGCTGGCCGAGGGCTTCGTGGCCCTGATCGCGCTGGTGACGGTGATGATCGTCGCTCGGACAAGCTCCAGGGCCTGGCGCCGGGCACGATCTACGGCAACGGCATCGGCGAGTTCCTGACCCTCCTGATCGGCAAGGAGAACCTCGCCCTTCGCCATCACCTTCGGCGCCATGGCGTTCTCGACCTTCGTCTTCGACACCCTCGACGTCTCGCACGCGCCTGGGCCGCTACCTCGCTCCAGGAGCTGCTCGGCTGGCGCGGCCGCGTCGGGCGCCGTGGGCGGCGACGCTGCTGACGGTGGCCGTGCCGGCGCTCCTCCTCTCCTTCGCGGGCGAGGGGATGTGGCAGAAGTTCTGGACCCTCTTCGGCGCCTCGAACCAGCTCCTGGCCGCCCTGACGCTCCTCTCCATCACCGTCTGGCTCCACCAGGCCCGCAAGCCGCATCGCCTTCACCCTCTACCCCATGATCTTCGTCCTGACGATCACCCTCTGGGCGCTCGGCAAGCTGACCTGGGCGAACCTCCAGGCGACGCCACGGCTTCGACGTCGAGCTGCTCAACGGCCTCGCGGCCGCGGCTGCTGATCCTGCTCGCGCTGTACCTGGCGTTCTCGGCGCTGGTGAAGCTACGGGGGGAGCGGGGGGCGGGGGCGGTGCCGGTGGAGGTGTAGGGGCCTGCCGGAAAAACGCACAAGGACTCCAAGGACCTTAAGGACTCTCAAGGACATCAGAGCTCCCTCGTCCTTCCTGAATCCTTGATGTCCCTTTCGTCCTTGACGTCCTTGCTTATTTCGCCCCCGGCCACTGAGCCGCCGCGGCCTTGCCCATGGCCTTCATGGAATCCCTCGCGAAGCGCTTCTGGAGCGCCCGGGTCACGGGACTGGCGAGCTTGACCAGGGGGTGGTTCGGTTTGGAGAAGGCGTAGATGTCGTACCACACGGCGCCGTCGTCATGGTGCCATTCCACCGTGAAGCGTTCTTCTCCCCGTTCGGCGTGGTCCGGCAGCGTGCCGTAGGCGAAGCCGAAGCGGACGACGGGACCCTCGTCGTCGATCTTGTAGACGATCCGGCAGGCATTGAGGGACCAGAACCCGAAGTGCCGCACACGGATGGCCACGGTGGTGCCGGGCTCGATCGGGGCGGTCGGGGGGTGGGCCGAGACCCAGCCGAGATCGAACATTTTCCAGTTGCGGAGCGCCTCGACCGCCCGCGCGAACGCCGCCCGCCCTTCCCCGATCTGAACGCGGTTGTGATCGACCTGATACCCCGGCGGAGCGCCCTTGCGGGTATAGGCGGTCTCACGATACGAGAACGTCCGGTTTCGCTGGAGAGCCAGGAACCGCTCGATCCGTTTCGGGGCGGGCTTCGTCAGGAGGAACACGCGGCGGGGGAGCGTACCACGCAGTCCACGGTCATGGGAGCCGTGGTGTGGATGCTGTCACGGGCGCCGGGACCGCCGGCCCACGCCTCCCGTCATACAATCCCCCTCATGACACGCTTCCTCTGGATCTGCCTCGGCGGAGCGGCGGGGACCGGGGCGCGGTATCTGCTCTCGGGTTGGATCCTGCGGACGGCGGGGCCGGGTTTCCCCTGGTGGACGCTGGCGGTCAACGTCATCGGGTCGTTCTTTCTAGGGGTGCTCATGCAGGTCGCGCGGACGACGGACCTGATGGCTCCGACGTTGGGGTTGGCCCTCACGACGGGGGTCATGGGCGGCTTCACCACGTACTCCACCTTCAATTTCGAGACGATCGAGCTGTTCCTGCGGGACGAATGGCTGCTCGGCGCGGCCAACGTGGGCGGGACGCTCGCGGCCTGCCTCGCGGCGGGCGGCCTCGGCCTGCTCCTGGGGCGGATGCTGACGGGGAGCTGACCCTGGCCCCTTTGTGGGCAGGCACCGGCCGGCCGCCAGGGTCGCTACAACTTCTACCACGGCCGCAGGGGCGGCGGTCAGCCTGAGCCTCCAATGAAAAAGGCCGCCCGGTTTCCCGGGCGGCCTTCCTTGTTCCGGCTGGGAATCAGCTTCAGAAGATGATCTGGTACTGGAGGCGGATCTCGTCGTCCTGCCGGTCCGTGGCCTTGTTCTCGAGCTGGCGGTAGTCGAGCTGGAGCTTGTTCGGGTGCTTGCTGAAGAAGTAGTTGAGCACGAGGCCCCGCTCTTCCTGCTCGTTGTCGTCGATGTCTTTATTGGGGTCGAGCTGGGCGAAGCGGGCGGCGATCTCGAGCTTGTTGCGGACGATGAAGTAGCCGGCCTGGGCGATGTAGCCCCGGAGGTCCAAGTCGACGGCCCGTCTCCGGGTCGTCCGTAGCCTCGTAGATGCTCGCCGTAGAGGGAGAGGCCCTTGTACTTGAAGACCACGTCGCCGCCCACGATCTCGCGGTCGATGTCGTTGCTGGTGGTGGCGCCTTGGCGGTCGTTGGACTCCCACTGGCCGGAGATCGCGAAGAGCGGCCGGTCAGTGCTCTCGAAGTCGCTCTCGGAGTACTTCACGTCGCCGAAGGGCTGGAAGGTGAGGCGGGCGTTGTACTGGTACTTGTCATTGTCGTTGCGCGGACACGGTGCGGCCGTTGCCGTTGAAGATACCGAAGCGCCAGTCGACTTGTCCCGCGAGGGGGGTGCCCCAGAGCTGGATGCCGATGTCACGGCCGCGGGCGAAGGTGTTGGAGACGGCGGCGCGGTCGACGAACTGCTGAGAGCCCGAGGAGGTCAGCTCCTGGCGGCCGAAGGGCACCTTGAACTGGCCGGCCTTGAGCTGGAAGAGCTTCTTGCCCTTGGTGAAGTCGTAGTTGACGACGGCGTCCTCGAGGACGTTGGCGCTGTCGGCCCAGTTGAGCTGCAGCTCGTAGGTGAGGTTCTTGGTGTAGGCCCAGCCTTCGAACTTGGTCTTGGCGCGGCGGATGCGGAAGGAGCCCTTGTCGTCACCCACCTCCGGCATCTCCTCGGTGAAGCGGATCTGGACGCGGTTGGAGAGGCTGAGCTCGGCGTTCTTGTTCTTGATGGTGGTCTTGCCGTCCTTCCAGCTCACGTCGAAGGCCGGCACGGCGGGCTTCGGGCGTGGGCCGGTCGTAGCCCGGCAGGTTGTGCTTGAAGAAGTAGAGGTCGGCGGCGGTGTCGTTCTCGGCGACCACGGTCTCGCCATTGGGGCCGCGGCCGATGAGGGTGATGGCGACGCCCATGTCGCCGGTCTGCTCCCAGGACTGGTAGCTTCTCGGGCGTGTTGAAGACGTAGATCCGTCCTTCCTTCTCAACCTCCTGGTAGTAGAGGCCCGTCACCTGCGCCGTAGCGGCGGCGGCGGCCGACAGCGCCAAGACGAGCGCCAAGAGCCCCGCCTTGAAAATGGCTGATCTGCGCATCCTGCTCTCCTTTGGGTAATTGAGCTTCAAGCTTAGAGATCGCCTTCGCACAATCCAGCCGTGCTCCGGCGAAGCACACTCTCAACGAATTGCCCAGAGCATAGGCACCGGCCTGAACGACGGCGCGACGGCCTTGTGACAGCCCTGCGACAGCCTTTTTTGGGGGAATCACGAAATCAGGGCCCGGCGGTTGTCACGCGGCTGTCACATGTTGGTAGGCCGGCTGACAAACGCTTTTGCGAAAGTCTCGCTCGTGGACCGGCGACGGTCCGCTCCGATGACAAGCGTAATCAACTTATGGATAAGGAGAGAGCGATGAAGCGCAATCGCATGGTGGCATCCTTGGCTCTGGCCGCGGTCGCTGCGGTCGCGGGGACTGGCGTGCTGTCGGCCCAGGCGGTCAAGGTCGATGCGGGGATCGGGTCTTATCAGAAGACCAGCGGCGTCTCCGGCAAGCCTGAGCTCGGTCGGCTCGGACACCCTCAACAACCTGATGACGCTGTGGGCCGAGGGTTCCAAGAAGGAGTACCCGAACATCCGCATCCAGATCGAGGGCAAGGGCTCCTCGACGGCGCCGCCGGCGATGATCCAGGGCACCGCGCAGCTCGGCCCCATGAGCCGCCCGATGAAGGCCGAGGAGATCGACGCCTTCGAGAAGAAGTACGGCTACAAGCCGACCGCGATCCGCGTGGCGGTCGACGGCCTGGCGGTGTTCGTCAACAAGGACAACCCGGTCAAGTGCTGACGCATGCAGCAGGTGGACGGCATCTTCTCCAAGGGGCGCGCCTGCGGCGGCAAGGCGATCAACACCTGGGGCCAGGCCGGCTTGACCGAAGGCTCCTGGGCGAGCCAGCCGATCAGCCTCTACGGCCGCAACTCGGCCTCGGGCACCTATGGCTACTTCAAGGAGCACGCGCTCTGCAAGGGCGACTACAAGGACACGGTCAAGGAGCAGCCGGGCTCGGCCTCGGTGGTGCAGGGTGTGGCCGAGGACAAGTTCGCCATCGGCTACAGCGGCATCGGCTACAAGACCTCCGGCGTGCGGGCGGTGCCGCTCGCGGCCAAGACGGGCGGCTGCGTTCGACGACAGCTCGGAGAACATCCTCTCGGGCAAGTACCCGCTGGCGCGCTTCCTGTATGTCTACGTCAACAAGGCTCCCAACAAGCCGGCCGACCCGCTGGTCCGCGAGTTCGTCAAGTTCGTGCTCTCGCAGCAGGGCCAGCAGACGGTGGTCAAGGACGGCTTCATTCCGCTGCCCAACAAGATCGTCCAGGAAGAGCTGGCGAAGCTCCAGTAGGATTGTGCCGGTCCGCCGGGCCCGGTGGCGCTGCGCCGCCGGGCTTCCGTTCCCTTGAAGCCTGTTTTTGGGAGAAGCTCCAGAGATGGCGAAAACTACCTCCAGGCGCCGGCTGTTCGCGGACCGCGCGGCCCGCTGGCTCGTCTCGGCCGGCGGCATCGCCATCATCGCGAGCATCCTGGGGATCCTGATCTTCATCCTGATCGAGGTCCTGCCGCTGGTGTTCCCCGCCAAGGTGGAGCCGGTGCGCAAGGTGGCGATCGCCGGTCCCGGCCGCATCAGCGCGATGCTGGTGGACGAGCACCGCACCCACATGGCGACCCTGGACGATCGCGGCCGGGTGCGGGTGGTCCGCCTGGAGGACGGCAAGAACAACGGCAAGGTGGTCTACTCCGCCGATCTGCTGCCGGCCGCCTCGCATCTGCGCGGCGCGAGCGTGCCGCCGGAGAGCCGGGTCTTCGCCGCCGCCACGGACGACGGCCGGGTCCTGCTCAAGCGCATGGCCTTCGAGGTCACGTTCACGGGGCAGGACCGGGTGGTGACCCCCGACGGCTCGCCGCCCGTGGTGCTGGAGGTGGATCCGCAACACCGGCCGCTTGCCGCTTTCGCCGGCCAGCTCGACGAGGAGGGCGGCGCCCTGGCGGCCGCGGTGCTGGCGGACGGCAAGCTGGCCGTGGTGCGGCGGGCCGTCGAGCAGAACGAATTCACCGGCGAGTCCACCGAGACCCTGAGCCGGGCCGAGGCCGAGATCCCCGGCAAGGTCACGGCCATGGTGATCGATCCGGACCAGAAGACCCTCTACGCCGGCATGGCCAGCGGCGGCCTTCTGCGCTGGCCGCTCGAGGACGGCCAGCCGGGCGAGCCGCGGGCGGTCGGACGCCGGGTCCCCGGTCACCGCGCTCCACCTGCTGCTGGGCGCCCGCTCGCTGGTGGTGGGGCAGGCGAACGGCGCGCTCTCCGTCTGGATCCCCGTCCGGCAGCCGGACGAAACCGTGAAGCCTGACACGCATCCACGAGTTTCCCCGCCTTCCCGGCCCCGTGCGGCTGATCGCCCCGTCGTCGCGCGACAAGGGCTTCCTGGCGTCCGGCGGCGACCGGCTGGGCCTCTACTTCGCGACCAACGACCGTACCCTGTGGACCGGACCCGCGCCGGTGGCCGGCGGAACCGCGCTCGCGTATACGCCCAAGGGGGACGGCGCCTACCTGGCGGGGGCCGGTGCTCAGGGGGCGCAGGTGGCGGAGATCGCCATCGACAACCCCCACCCGGAGACCACCTGGCGGTCGCTCTTCGGCAAGGTCTGGTACGAGGGGTACGAGAAGCCCGAATACGTCTGGCAGTCCACGGGCGGCACGGACGACTTCGAGCCCAAGCTCTCCCTGACGCCCCTGCTCACCGGCACCCTCAAGGGGACCTTCTACTCGCTGCTGCTGGCGATCCCGCTGGGCGTCCTGGGGGCCATGTACACCTCCCAGTTCATGCACCCCAGTTACAAGCGCTACCTCAAGCCGCATGATCGAGATCATGGCCTCGCTCCCCAGCGTGGTGCTGGGCTTCCTGGCCGGCCTCTGGCTCGCGCCGCGGATCGAGCGGGCGGTGCCGGCCCTGGCCCTGGCCCTGGTTCTGCTGCCGCTTCTGGTGCTGCTGGCGGGCTTCCTGTGGACCCGGCTGCCGCGGGCCTTCCGCGGCCGCTTCCCGCTGGGCACGGAGGCGCTGCTGTTCGTCTTCGTGCTGGCGGCGGGCATCTGGCCTCTGCTTCCAGCTCTCGCCAGGCTTCGAGAGGCTGGCCTTCGGCGGCGACTTCCAGGCCTGGCTGCTGCGCGTGACGGGCCTGGGGTACGACCAGCGCAACGCCGTGGTGGTGGGGCTCGCCATGGGCTTCGCGGTCATCCCGATCATCTTCGCCATCGCCGAGGACGCCTTCTCGAACGTCCCGGGCAACCTGGTGGCCGGCTCCCTCGCCCTGGGCGCGGACCGCTGGCAGACGGTGACCCGCGTCGTGCTGCCCACGGCGTCGCCGGGCATCTTCTCGGCCATCATGATCGGCTTCGGCCGCGCCGTGGGCGAGACCATGATCGTGCTCATGGCCACCGGCAACACGCCGATCATGAGCTGGAACCCGTTCAACGGCTTCCGCACGCTCTCGGCCAACATCGCCGTCGAGATTCCGGAGGCGCCCCAGGGAGGCACGCTCTACCGCACCCTGTTCCTGGCGGCCCTCCTGCTGTTCGTCATGACCTTCCTCATCAACACCGTGGCGGAGCTCGTGCGGCAGCGCCTGCGCGAACGGTACTCGCAGCTCTAGGAGGCCGCCCCCCATGAGACCTTCTCCTTCGAAGATGTCCTCCCTGGCGGCCCTGGCGCAGCGCACCCCGGCCGCGGCCCGCGAAGGCTCCCGGACCGCCGCCGCGTCCTCCGGCGGCTACCGGCGCCGGGCGGGCGCCGTGGGGCAGGCCCTCACCTGGCTGTGCGGCGGCGCCCTCGCCTTCAACCTCCTGCTCGTCGTCTCCATCCTGGTGCTGCTGGCCTACAACGGCCTGGGCTACTTCTGGCAGAAGGATCTGGTGGAGCTCACGCTGAAGGACGGCCGCAAAGTCCTGGGCGAGATCTGGGAAGTGGAGCAGGTTCCCGTGGAGACGGGATCGCGCGCCGCCGCCGCCATCGACCGGCTGCGCCTCAAGGTCGGCAACCGCGACGTCGGCGGGCTCGATTTCGTCTGGATCGACGCCAAGGACATCGCCGGTCGCTCGCTCCCCAAGGGTGTGGTGATGCTGGAGCGCCTGGAGTGGGGCAACTTCTACGGCACCATGGCCGAGCTGCGCCGGGGCGCGGAGGTGCTGGCCACGGGGCCCGAGGCCGTCTGGCGGGCGTTCGGCCCTCTCCACGAGAAGAAGAGGGAAGAGCTGGAGGCCATCGAAGACCTGGAGAAGGGGGCGATCGGCGACGTCAACTACCAGATCGAGCGTCTTCGCCTCGACCTCAAGAAGCTCGACCTCGAGAATCCTCCGGCCGCGGAGAAGCGCCGCCGCGAGGCCGCGATCGCCCGCGCTCTCGCCGAGCGCGAGGCCGAGTACCAGGGGCTCGCCGACCGCCTGTCGCAGATGCGCGAGCGGTTCCAGGCCGAGACCCTGGTCATGAAGACGGCCGCGGGCGAGAGCAAGGAGATGGCCGTCGGCACCGTCGTGCACGCCCTCCGGCCCAACGGCCTGGGCGGGCTGGACAAGCTCCGGCTCTACGCGCAGCGGGGCTGGGAGTTCGTCAGCGGCGACCCCCGCGAGTCGAACACCGAGGGCGGCATCTTCCCGGCCATCTTCGGCACGGTGATGATGGTCTTCCTCATGTCTTTCGCCGTGGCGCCCCTCGGCGTGCTCGCCGCCCTCTACCTGCGCGAGTACGCCAAGCAGGGGGTGCTGGTGCGGATGGTGCGGATCGCCGTCAACAACCTGGCCGGCGTGCCGTCGATCGTCTTCGGCGTCTTCGGCCTCGGCTTCTTCGTCTACCTGCTCGGCGGCTCCATCGACCGCCTCTTCTATCCCGAGGCGCTGCCCACGCCCACCTTCGGCACCGGCGGCATCCTGTGGGCGCGCCCTGACGCTCGCGCTGCTCACCGTGCCGGTGGTCATCGTGGCCACCGAGGAGGGGCTGGCGGCGGTGCCGCGCATCGTGCGCGAGGGCTCGCTGGCTCTCGGGGCCACCAAGTTCGAGACCATCCGCCGCGTGGTGCTGCCGGCGGCGGCGCCGGGCATCCTCACCGGCATGATCCTCGCCATGGCGCGCGCCGCCGGCGAGGTGGCGCCGCTGATGATCGTGGGCATGGTGAAGCTCGCCCCGGCGCTGCCGGTGGACGGCAAGCCACCCTTCGTCCACCTGGAACGCAAATTCATGCACCTCGGCTTCCACATCTACGACGTCGGATTCCAGAGCCCCAACGTCGAGGCCACGACGCCGCTGGTGTTCGCCACGGCTTTGCTGCTGATCGTGGTGGTGACCGTGATGAATCTGGTGGCCATCTCCCTGCGCAACCACCTGCGGCGCAAGTACGCCGGGAGCGCGGTCTAAGAAGCCCGTTGATTCCGAGAAGAGAGCGAAATGACCATGGTAGAGCCCCAGCTCGCAAGCGCCCGGCCGCCGGCGCCCGGCACCCAGGCCCAGCCCGGCCACGACCCGGCCCTCGACCCGAAGATCGACAATCCGATCCTCAGCATCGAGAACCTCTCGCTCTGGTACGGCGAGAAGCAGGCGCTGAAGGAGATCTCGATGAAGATCCCGGACAAGCAGATCACCGCCTTCATCGGCCCCTCCGGCTGCGGCAAGTCGACGCTGCTGCGCTGCATCAACCGGCTGAACGACCTGATCGACGGCGTGCGCACCGAAGGCGACATCCGCTTCGAGGACGGCAGCATCTACGACCCGCAGCTCGACATCAACGCCCTGCGCAAGCGCATCGGCATGGTGTTCCAGAAGTCGAACCCCTTCCCCAAGTCGATCTACGAGAACGTCGCCTACGGCTGCCGCATCCAGGGGATCAACAAGAAGCGGGATCTGGACGAGATCGTCGAGAAGAGCCTGCGCGGCGCCGCCCTGTGGGACGAGGTCAAGGACCGGCTGGACGACAGCGCCCTCGGCCTCTCCGGCGGCCAGCAGCAGCGCCTCTGCATCGCCCGCGCGATCGCCGTCGAGCCCGAGGTCATCCTGCTCGACGAGCCCTGCTCCGCCCTCGACCCCATCGCCACGGCCCGCATCGAGGAGCTGATGCAGGACCTGAAGACCCAGTACACCCAGGTCATCGTCACCCACAACATGCAGCAGGCCTCCCGCGTCTCCGACTACACCGCCTTCCTCTATCTGGGCGAGCTGATCGAGTACGGCCACACCGAGAAGATCTTCATCAACCCGATCAAGAAGCAGACCGAGGACTACATCACGGGCCGGTTCGGCTAACCAGCAGGGACCGGACCTGGCCGGCGTCCGGTACACGGCCGGCGGATACGACCTTTTCGTCCACCACCAGGGCCGGCGTGCTGCTGACGCCGTAGGCCAGGATGGCCTGGAAGTCCGTGACCTCCTCGACCTGGGCGTCCAGGCCGAGATCGTAGACGGCGCGGTTGACGTTTTCCTTCAGGCGCTTGCAATTGGCGCAGCCCATTCCCAGGACCTTGATGTTCATGACCGGTCTCCCGCCGCTTCACAGGACGGCGTTGAAGAGGTACCCCGTGAGCAGGATGCCCAGGCCCACGATGGCTACGTAGAGGGCGATGAGCCGGGGCTTGAGCACTCGGCGCAGCAGGATCATCTCGGGGAGCGACAGGGCCACCACGGCCATCATGAAGGCGAGGAGGGTGCCCATGGCCACCCCCTTGGCGTGGAGCGCCTCGACGACCGGCAGGATCCCCGCCGCGTTGGAGTAAAGGGGGATCCCCAGGGCCACCGCCGCCGGCACCGCGAGCGGCTGGCCGGGGCCGGCCCAGCGCAGGAAGAACGACTCCGGCACCCAGCCATGGATCGCCGCACCGAGGGCGATGCCGACGAGCAGGTAGGGCCAGATGCGGACCAGGATCGCACGCACCTCGGAGCGGCCGATGGCGAAGCGCTGCTCCCAGGAGAGCCCCTCGGAAGGATCGAGGGCGACGCCGCCCACCTGCACCTGGTACACGAAGGGCTCCACCCACTTTTCCAGGCGCATCCGTCCCAGCACGAGCCCGGCGCCCACGGCCAGCACCAGCCCCGTGGAGACGTAGAGGAGGGACACCTTCCAGCCGAACATCCCGTAGAGGAGCACGAGCGCGACCTCGTTGACCATGGGGCTCGCGATCAGGAAGCTGAACGTGACCCCCAGAGGCACGCCGGCCCCCACGAAGCCGATGAAGGCGGGGACCGCGCTGCATGAGCAGAACGGCGTGACCACGCCGAGCCCGGCCGCCGCCACGTTGCCGACCCCCTCCCGCCGGCCGCCGAGCAGGCTCCGGGTTCGCTCCAGGCTGAAGAAGCTCCGCAGCACGGCCATGGCGAAAATGATCGCCGCCAGCAGGAGCAGGATCTTGGCCGTGTCGTAGAGAAAGAAGTGAAGGGCCTCGCTCCCCCTCATCCCTGGTGTGAGGCCCAGGGCGCCGAAGACCACCCAGTCCCAGAACGGCCGGAGCAGCCGGTAGGCCGTGAGCCACAGAACCGCCGCGGCCACCATGCCGGGCCACGGGGAGCGGGAGACGGGGGGTTGGATCGCCAGGGCTCTCATGATTCCTCCACCCGCAGTCTAGGGCGGAAAGATGGGCCGCAAGGAGGCCCGCGCGATAAACCCTCCCGCCGTGTGTGGCCCGGTTGCCGCGCCCGTGCCGGGGGGTGGGCCGCGGAGCTTGCAATCTATATTGCATCAAAATATATTGCTGCATCATGGAAGCGACGATCTCTGGATTCCCTCCGTTCCTCAAGCTCCTGGCCCATGAGCAGCGCTGGAAGCTCCTGGAAGCTCTGGCCTTCAGCGACCGGCGCGTTCAAGAGCTGGTCGGGGCTCTCCAACAGCCGCAGAACCTCGTCTCCTACCATCTCCGGAAGCTGCGGGACCAGGCCATCGTCCGCGAGAGGCGCAGCGCCGCGGATGGGCGCGACGTCTACTACAGCCTGGACCTGGACCGGCTGCGGGGGATGCTGATGAGCACGGGCGAAGCGCTCCATCCCGGGCTCGGGGAGCAACCGGAGACCCTCCAGGGCCTGCAGCTGGCGGAAGCCGGGAGGCGGGTACGTGTGCTCTTCCTCTGCACCCACAACAGTGCGCGCTCCCAGATGGCGGAGGGGATCCTGCGGCAGATGGCGGGGGACAAAGTCGAGGTGCACAGCGGCGGGACCGAGGTGACGCGGGTGCATCCGCTGGCGGTCGAGACCATGGCGGCGCGGGGGATCGACATCAGCGGCCAGCGCTCGAAGCACCTGGACGAATTTGCGGACCAGCGGTTCGACTACGTGATCACCGTCTGCGACAACGCCCGCGAGACCTGTCCCGTCTTCCCCGGTGCGCCCGAGCGCATCCACTGGAGCATCCCGGACCCTTCGAGCGCCGAAGGAGACGAGAAGGCACGGGCGGCCGCCTTTCAGAGGGCGGCTGACGACCTGCTGACGCGCATTCGCTACCTGCTTGCACTGCTCCAACGGAACCGGGGATAAGAACCGCCATGACCAGCAAACGCCTGAGCTTCTTCGAGCGCTATCTCACCCTGTGGGTCGGCCTCTGCATGGCCGTGGGAGTGATCCTGGGAAAGGCTTGGCCGGAGGCCGTTGACGCTCTCCGGCGTTTCGAATTCGGTGAGGGAAGCCAGATCAACGTGCTCATCGCCGTGCTCATCTGGCTGATGATTTATCCGATGATGCTCAAGATCGACTTCCGCAGCGTCGCGGGGGTCCGCAAGCAGCCGAAGGGCCTCCTGGTGACGCTCTTCGTCAACTGGGCGGTGAAGCCTTTCTCCATGGCGCTCATCGCCTATGTCTTTTTCCGCCATGTGTTCGCGGCGTGGATTGGGCCGGAGCTGGCGGACCAGTACATCGCCGGCGCCATCATCCTGGCGGCGGCGCCCTGCACCGCCATGGTTTTCGTTTGGTCGTACCTCACGGACGGCGACCCTGCCTACACTCTCGTTCAGGTGTCGGTCAACGACCTTCTCATGCTGGTGCTCTTTGCCCCGATCGTGGGGTTCCTGGTGGCCGGCGCGAGCAACCTCTCGGTGCCATTCGCCGTGCTCCTCTACAGTGTCGGGATCTTCATCGTCATCCCGCTCGTCCTCGGGAGCTTGAGCCGCTACCTGCTCGTCCGGGCCAAGGGGCAAGCCTGGTTCGAGACGAAGTACGTGGCGTTCTTCCACCCACTCACGATCCTGGCGCTCCTTGCCACGCTGGTCCTCATCTTCGCCTTCCAGGCGGACAACTTGACGGGCAGGCCCCTGCACGTGCTCCTCATCGCCATACCGCTCCTCGTGCAGGTCTACTTCAACTCCGGGTTGACCTACGGGCTCATGAAGCTCCTTCGCGTGCCCCACAAGATCGCGGCTCCCGGTGCGCTCATTGGCGCCAGCAATTTCTTCGAGCTTGCCGTGGCCACGGCCATCGTCCTCTTCGGCCCGGAATCGGGCGCGGCTCTGGTGACGATCGTAGGCGTGCTGGTGGAGGTCCCGGTGATGCTCTCGGTGTGCAACGTCTGCAACCGTACGCGGCACTGGTTCCCCCTCGAGGAGCGGGGCTGATCCTGCGGGAGCAGCCTGAAGGGCTCGTTGCGCCCTTCACTCCACCTTCCGGGACGCGACCTCGTGTTGGTGCCGGATGTCGCGCCCTTCCACGTAATAGATGACGTCCTCGGCGATGTTCGTGGCATGGTCCGCGATGCGTTCCAGGTTCCGCGAGATGAGGAGCAGGTGGAGGGCCCGGCTCACGGTCTTGGGGTCCTCGATCATGTAGGTCAGCAGCTCGCGGAAGAGCTGCTTGTAGAGGCCGTCCACCGCGTCGTCCGACTGGCAGACCTCGGTGGCCAGCTCGGTGTCCCGGTTCACGAAGGCGTCGAGGCTCTTGCGCACCATGGCCTGGACGAGCTCGGAAAGGTGCGGCAGGTCGATATAGGGCTTGAGGGGCGGGTGGTCGTTGAGCTGCAGCACCGACTGGGCGATGTTCACCGCCGAGTCGCCGATGCGCTCGAGGTCGCTGTTGATCTTCATCACGGCGACCAGGAAGCGGAGGTCGACCGCCGTCGGCTGCCGGGTGCCGAGCAGGAGATGGCAGGCCTCGTCGATCTCGATCTCCAGATGGTCGACGTCGTTGTCGTCCTCGATCACCTGGTCGGAAAGCTGATTGTCGCGGTCGAGCAGGGACTGCGTCGCCTTGGCGACCATGCCCTCCACCATCCCCCCCATCCTGAGGAGGGCTTGGCGTACGCGGTCGAGGTCCTGATCCAGTCGTCGTTCAATGGCCATGGCGGAGATCCCTTTCGTTGCCGCATCTTACCCCTTGAGCTCCCCGAATTGGCAGCCCGGGTGTGACAGATTGCCGTCACATCTGTGACAGCGGCGAGGCGTCTAATTCCTCTCCGCGGCGCGCTCGGCCAGCTCGGCGTAGGTGACCGGAATGCGGTCCCGGAGCGCTTTGCGCAGCAACGCCACCAGGGTCCGGCGCACGCCCTGCTCGTAGAGGTCGTCCGGGTGGACCGCGATCCGCAGCACGGGAGCCTGGCGGGCGGCGGCGAAGCGGAGGCGGCCCATCAGGGGAGAGGCCAGGCGGTGCCAGAGGCTGTCCACGCTGAACGACACGGAGGGCGCCGTCCGCCACGGCGTCTCCGGATCTCCCTCCCGGCAGACCTCGTGGCCGGCGTCCGCCGCCGTGCGCAGCCAGCGGGTGAAGAAAGGCAGGTCCGTTCCCCGTCCGCCAGGGCTCACCAGCAGAGAGGCCCGAGGAACGCCGAGCTCGGCCAGCTGGAGCAGCAGCTCCTGGCAGGGGAGCTGCGTGTGCGGCGCGAGATCGTGGAAGGCGACGACCAGGAAGCGCCCGCCGTTCACGGCCGGCGCCGAAGGAGTAGGTTCAAAAGGCAGGCGCATCGTATACAACCCTTTTCCAGGATTGTACGGAGGCGCCCCCGCGCCCGTTGGGAGGGCCGGCAGGGGAGTCATGCCGCTAAGGCCATCAGGCCGTCAAGGCGGGAATCCGGCTGGCGATCCCCTCGCCCAGCTCCCGCCAGACCTTGTTGTCCCGCTCCTTGAGGCGCTTGTAGGCGCGGGCGATGTCGAGGATCAGGAGGATGCGCGAGCTCGCGCACGCCAGCTCGCCGTAACGGTGGGTGGCGATCCGCTCGAACCCGAGCACCTGGGTGTGGAAGCGCAGGGGCGAATGAGGATCGTCCTCGAAGACGTCGGTCAGGAAGTGGGTGTAGCCGCGCTCGACCACCTCCAGGATGGCCGCCCGCATCAGGCGCAGCACCACCCGGATGTTGCGCCTGTGGCGCGGCACGATCATGAACCGTCCGATGTCCACGAAGCGCCCCTGGCGGCGCAGGCCGTCGATGTCCACTCCCGGCTCCAGGGTGACGCCGTATTCGGCGGGCAGGTCGAGCGGCGGATCGTAGACCAGGCGGATGACGCCCGCCGGCTCCTGGCCTACCGAGACCAGGAACCAGGACTGGTCCGGGCGAGCCGGGGCCTCTCCGGGGATCTCCGACCCCGCGCTCTGGATCCACCGCTTTTCCTGCAGGTAGACGGCCTCGACGACGGCGAGCCCGCGCTCGCGGTCCTCGGCCGTGACGATCTTCCTGACCGTGATCTCTCTCATTCTGATCTCCTTTGGCTAAGCTCCTGAAGCGCGTCCATCACGCGGGAAACGATGTCCCGCCGGTCCTGGTCCGCCTGGAACGTCATCGGCTCGCCGATGCGCAGCACGAGCCGGCCAATGCGCGGCACGCGTCCCAACCGTCCAGCCGCGGGGTAGTGGAGACCCACCGGCACCACCGGCACCCCGGAGCGCAGGACGATCTCGCCCAGGCCGGCGCGCCCCTTGCCCAGGCGGGAGGGGTCGGAGTTGCGCGTCCCTTCGGGGAAAATCCCCAGGCTGCCGCCCGCCGCCAGCCGTGCGAGGCAGGCGTCGACGACGGGCTGGCGCCTGCGCTCCAGCCGAAAGGCCTCGCCGATCCGCCAGCGGGCCGGCTTGGTGTAGACGGGGATGGGCTCACACTGCCGGATCAGCCACCCCAGGACCGGCGCGTGCACGTACATCCAGTCCGCCAGGAAGTGGAGCAGGCGCCCACGGCGCAGGTGGATCAGGACGCAGGGTGCGAGCACCGCCTCCAGGGCGTTGCTGTGGTTGAGCGCGAAGATCGCCGGCTCCGGCAGCCGGGCCAGCCGCTCGGCCCCGTCCACCGTGACCAGCCGGCCGAAGGTGAGCACCACGGCCCGCAGGGCGGCACGGCGCAGGGTGCCGGAGAGCTCCGGCCACTCCGCGCGCAGGGCGCCGGTGGACGGCCGGAAGACGGAGAGGGCAGGCTCGCTGGGCATGCGGGATTCCTAGGAGGAATCCTGGCGGATGGGCCTGATGCGGCCGTGTCAACCCGGTTGCGGAAGGGTGACAAGGCCAACAAGGCCCAAAACCCAGTAGAAATCGCCGGGACCTATTGGGTCGCTCCGGTTTTCCACCAGAAAAAATCCCGAACCCATTGGAAAACGGGAGCGACCCAGTGGAAAAACTCCGGACCCATCGGACAAATCCACGGACCCAGTGGAAAGAGCGGCGGACCCAGTAGAAAAAGACGTGGAACTATTGGGTCGCGCTGTTTTTCTTGCCTGAGCCGAAGACGAACGTCTCGAAAAACAGCTGGGCGAACGGCGACTTCTCGACCTCCGCCTTGTCCAGGGCGTTGCCCCACCAGAGACCCTCGCCGTTGGCGAGGAGGATGAGCGTCAAGTGCCGCGCCGGGACCTTGAGCAGCAGGGCGGAGAAGCCCGCCTCCTCGTCCCACCCCCCGTGCCAGTAGAGCGTCTCGCCCCGGTACTTCTGGACGAACCAGCCGTAGGCATAGGGGAGATCCGAGCTGTCCGGAGCCTTGGAGGGGGTGAAGAGCTTCTTCATCAGCGCCGGGGAGCCGAGCTTCCCCGTGTCGAGCGCGACGTCGTAGCGGGCGAGATCCTCGACGGTCGAGACGATGCCGGCACCCCCGGCGAGCTCCCGTTCGGGCCGGGGACGCCGGACGAATTCGTCCTCCTCCAGGCCATACCCCTGGGCGAGGTCGAAGAATACCAGCGCCTTCTCGCGCTGCCATTGGCTCGACATCGTCCGCTTCATCCCGGCCGGACCCAGGATGTGGCTCTCGACGAGCTGGGCGAGCTCGATTCTGCCGCCCCTCCACCCCGGAGACCGGCTTGCCGGCCTTGTGCTCCAGGTAGCGCGACAGCCGTGAATACATGAAGGGGTTGTAGAGGAACCGGGTGCCCGGCTCGCCGTTGACGTTGTGATGGAGGATGTTCTCCAGCGTGATCCTCGCGTCGCACCGGAGGTCCTTGCCGAAGATGATGCCGGACGCGCTGAAGTCCTGGCAGAACTCCTTCCACTCCGGAACGACGCTGATGGGCTCGTCCAGGCTGAGCCGCCCCTCCGCCTCCAGTTGAAGGAACAGCAGGCCGACGAACGTCTTGGTGACCGACGCGATCCAGAACGGCGTGTCCGGCGTCATCCGCACCTCGTCATCCAGATAGGCGTACCCATAGCCCTTGGACCAGACCTGCTTCTGGTCCTGGACGATCGCGGCGGCGAGACCAGGGATGTGGTGTTCCTTGCGCAGGGCGTCGAGGCGGGTCTCGAGCTGCTGGATCTTGGCGGGCTCCTGGGCGGAGGCCAGGGCGGGGAGGAGCGTCAGGAGCAGCAGGCCGGCGGCTGTGGGTTTCATAGGGTCTGTACGCACCGGAAGGCGAGACGTTTCGTTCTGACTTGCCACCCAACGGTGTGATCCCGAGCCACCCTGTGGAGCGTCGCTTGAATTCTGGATTAGTCGAATGCTGAGGGCAGGGAGGGCTGATTATGTTCGCCCATGATTTCCTGAACCAGTTCTTCGAAACCTATCGATTCCACCTCGTGGCTGCCGGGATCGTTTTGGCCTTGGCCGTCGTGCTGAGAGAGTTGCCGTCCTGGGTCGCCCACATCGAGAGATTCTTCCGACTTCGGGGGAAAAGCCCCGGGGACCCCAGCCTTCATAAAAAGAGGACTTTGGAGTGGGCGTTTGCTCTACGCCACGTGATTCAGGCCCTTGGTGGTTTGGCTTGCCTCGCTGGGCTTGCCGGGCTTGGCTGGGTGACCAAAACCGTATGGCAGGCTCCGGATGTCTTCCATCTACTCGCGATGGGCCTGTGGGTTACGACTCTAGCGTTTCTGGGGTTCTCTTTGAGCTCGGGTCTCACTCCGTGGTTCAGCCCGCTGTTCCGGAGGGTGGCTTGGAGGGTAGCGAAGGCTCTGGGAAACCCATCGGTTCGGTACCGAGATATATTTCTAGTTTCCCTTCTCGCTATTGTCGCCATGAGCCTGATTGCAGAGCTTTTTCGGTTCGAAAGCCTCAAGAGTTTGTCTCACGCCTTTCTGCTGCCCGTTGTGGCCTGCTGTGTGATCCTGGTCCTGCTCTATGGAGCTTTCAGGGTGCACCGGAGGATAGTGATCCAGCCGTTTGTAGAGTCTAAGCAGGACAATGATCTTGAAGGTATCGGTACTGGCTTGGCCGTTCGACTCCAGCACGAGTTGGCGCGCATGCGAAGCCTCTACGAAAACATGGATGAGGTTCTGCCGGAACGTCAAGGTGAGTTTACGCCGCTTTCCATGAGCGTCGAGGACGTGGGCGCTGTTTTCAAGGAAGCTATAGGACCCGATGCCACTCTGAGCGTCGGGGCAGTGCGTGTACCGATTGGAGCCATCCTTTCGGCTTTTGGGATGCTACTGCGCGGTCCCCGGATTACAGGTAGTGTGCAGCGAGACGGCAGCGGATTCACGCTTTTCGCCGAGATCAGCGGTGGCGAGTGGTCGGAGAGCTGGCAGGTTGATATGAGCAACCTAAAAAGCATTCAGGCGACTCTTGATAAGGATGGTCGGGAGGAGGAAGAGTTGGAGGAAGAAGACAAGGCGAAAACCGGGCTGAAAGCCAAGGAGCGTGCTCTCCTCAACCGGCTGGTTCGCCTGTTGGCCTGCCGGATCTTCACGAGTCTGGTGCCTAGTGGTTCGCCGCGCTGGCAGGCGATATACCACTTCACAGAGGGGTTACGTGCTTACCGGGAGACTCAGAGGACAGAAAGGATGAAGGTTTTTCAACTCCGCCGAGCGGAAAAGGAATTTCTTCAGGCTCTCAGCGAAGACACATCTTTCGCCCGCTGCCATTGCAACTTGGGTGTCGTCTACCGCGAGCTTGGCCTGGAGAGCGCGGAAGAGGCCTCTCTCCGGAGAGCCTTGGCGGAGGCACCGGATGCGGTTGATGCATTCTTTGGGATGGCCACTCTCAGGGCTTTGGGTGGACGACCCTTGAATGCGCTCCGCCACTGTGAGAATGCCTTGCGCATCCAGGCGGACAATCCCGAGGTCTGGAACCTTCTCGCTCTTGCTCAGGTCAAGTCCGCGAGTGTGGATGGTGACGCCCAGCCTGAAGACGGCGATCCAGTATGGAAGCGTAGTCTTGTTAAGTGTTCGATTGCTACGGCCCTAGCGTGGCGGAATCTGTTCCGCGTCACGTGGTCGGGCCGGCCTGCTCTTGTCCAGAAGAACCGGAAGATCGCGAGTCTTTGCTTGACAAATCTTGCGATCGCCTCTGCTCAGGCGCAGCGGTCGAGCCGGGCGTGCGGTCTTCTTCGACAGGCGTTTAGCCTTGGCGAAGATACGTCCTGGCTGGCCTTCCAGTTGGGCCGGATACTTTACAATATGGAAAAGTGGCAAGACTCCGAGGCTGCTTTCTCCCGGATTTATGACGAGGCTCTTGATGACGAAGGCCGAGCTGTACTTAGTTTCTATCTGCTAGGTGTCCGTTGCATTCTCAAAAGACCTGTCTACGAAATGGAGGCCGAGTATCAGAGGAAGGTCGAAGAAGCCTATGCCTATTCCCTCGATCAACTGACGAGTAGGCCCTGGGAGGAAACCTCGCTAAATGAGCTCTTGGATTCCGTCTTCAAGCCTCTTCGTTCTTTCCCGGACGGGAACCGTTTTGACGCCAGGTTGAAATCCATGGTCGAAGCCCTAGCCCTGATCCCTCAGGCCACGGGAGATCGCTCTACCAAGGATCTCATGCGAGAGCTGGTCGCCCTGAATGCCACGCTGGCGCGTATTCAGGCGGAAGCGACAGGCGATAATGAGCGTGCAAGCCGCCAGCGGGAACCAAAGGCGGCGAGCGCCAAATTGGCAGTTTTCGGGTTCCGGCACGCCCTCGGTATTCCGATGCTTGAATCTGGAGACCTTGACGATAAGGCCTTGAGGGAATGGTTCAAAAACCGCGCCGAGGATATCAACTGGTTGAGGGCCCGGGTTCTGTTCCGGCTTGCCGACTGCCTGCAAGTTGAGGGTCGTCCGACCTCGAGGAGGACCCTCAACCGTGTCAGGCTGATAGAGGAGGCTCGCGGCCTACTCAAGGAGGAGCAGCACGGTTTGCAGTACCGCCGTGAGGGCATATTTCGCCAGCTAGCTGAGGCTTATCTTGAAGCTGCGGATCTTCCGGAGGTTCTTCGACCAAGAGATGAAGCCGGGCAGCGTATGCGCCGCGAAAGTCTCCTAAGGAACGCTTTGACCTTTGCAGAGAAAGCAGTGGCTTGGAATCCTCAAGGTGCTCCTGAACTCCTCGTGCTTGGGCAGGTGTACGCGGCGCTCACAGATTGGCCGCAGGCCATGGAGCAATGGGAAAAGATGCTCAGTCTCGAACCCACTCCTGAGACCTGGAGTGCCATCGCCTCGGCTTGCTTCCCTAAAGAGGCCACTCGGCCTTCCTATAAACCAAAGAGTTCCGAAGATCGCCATCGTTTGCACCGGTTCCTGAGTGAGGCCTTGACGCTCGTCGAGAGCGAGCCATTGAGTGAGGGTTCTGACCGCTATCAGATCGAAGCTCACGCAGGCCTGCATTTTTGTCTGGGGCAGTCCTTCCTGCTCAACAGTGACTATGACAGTGCCATCTTCCATCTGACGGTCGCCCACGACCTAGACTTCCGGCAAGAAGACGCAGAACTTGCCGTGAAGAAAGCGGAACTGGCAAAGTCTCCAATCGCCGTATGAGGCGCCGAACTGGCGGGGACTCAACCCCCGCCACCACTCTTTTCTCCTTGAGCAGGATGCCCGATCGTGCAGGTAATCCCGCCCTCCCGCCAGGGGCGGGACTCGCAACAACGCTCAAAGCGAGGGCTGGAGCCCTGGAACGCCCCGCGGACCGCACTCTTCGGTCCGCGGAGTGTACGGCCGAAGCGCCGCGCCAACCATCAGCCACTGGAGGATCGTCAGGACGACGCCGATCTGATCCGTGGTGCCATGCGGCTGGCCGAAGCGGAGGAGGACGAATTGGATAGGGAGCAGAGAGATCAGGGTCCATCCCCAGCCCTTGTTCGTCCGAGTCCAGGCCAGAGCCTCACGCCGCCGCCCCGAGCGCAGGTCCCGGATCACCCAGAAGAGGGCGAGCCGCCGAAGAGGAGGATGCCGACCGGAACCAGGGAGACGTCGATTCCCAGGGTGTCTCCCTTGAACCGGAAATCATCCGCCTGCTTGATGGACAGCCAGGTGGCGCCGGCGCCGAGGGGAACCACCCAGAGGAGGAGCAGGGCATGGAACGGCATCCGGGCTCCGCGCCATCCAAGCCAGCGGATCGACAATGCCAGGGTCACACCGAGCAGCGGCAGCCAGAGATCTCCGTGGAGGCCGTGGCCGCTGAAGCCGGCGAAACCCCATTCATAGGTATCGCCATCCATGAGGCTGCGCACGAAAGGCAGCCAGAAGGTCAAAGTCGTCAAAGCCGTCCATGCGAGGAGCACGCGCAGGATCGGATCGGGTTTCCAGTTCATCGCAAGTCCCTCCGTTGAAGGAGGGAACGTGTGGGGGACCGCGATGTTTCGGCAGATGTGAATTGCTGCCAACGGCTGAACCGGGAGCCCGGCAGGGCGTCCTACCCGTAGCCCAGGGTGCAACCCTGGGACGTGTTGGGGACGGGATTGGGGTCGTAATTGAGACGGATTTCAGGATCGCGGGACGGTGGGTCCTGCGGCGTCCGCCGCCCACCCAGGGTTGCACCCTGGGCTACGAGTAGGACGCCCTGCCGGGCTCAGTTCTCAGGACCGCCGACTCAGTCCTCGATCGGTAACCGCACCCGGAACGTCGAGCCTCGGCCGACGCGGCTTTCGACTTCCACCTGCCCGCCGTGGGCCTGGGCCACGTGCTTGACGATGGCGAGGCCGAGTCCGGTGCCGCCTTCCTCGCGGGCGCGCCCTTTGTCGACCCGGTAGAAGCGCTCGAAGAGGCGGGGGATGGACTCGGCGGGGATGCCGATGCCGGTGTCCGTGACTTCGAGGACCAGCTCGCGGCCGGCCTGGGCGAGGGTGATGGTGACCTTGCCGTCGGGCCGGTTGTACTTGATGGCATTGTCCAGGAGGTTCAAGACCAGCCGCTCCAGGCCGTCCGGATCGCCGAGGAGAGGGGGGATGGGCTGGCCGTCGATCTGGATCTCGATGTGCTTTTCGCGGGCGGCGGCGGAGAACAGCTCGGCGGCGCGGCGGATGACGGCGCCCAGGTCCACGGTCTCGCGCTCCAGGGAGGGGGCGAGCCCTTCCAGGCGAGAGAGGGTGAGGAGGTCGTCCAGCAGCTCCTGGAGGCGCCGGCACTGGCTGAGGATGCGCTCGGTGAAGCGGCGGGCGGTGGGCGGCTCGTCGAGGGCGCCGTCGCGCAGGGTCTCGGCGAAGCCGCGGATGGCGGCGAGCGGGGTCTTGAGCTCGTGCGAGACGTTGGCCACGAAGTCGCGCCGCATGTCGGCCACGCGGGTCAGCTCGGTGGTGTCGCGCACGGCCACCACGGCGCCCCGCTCGCCCCGGGAGAGGGCGGCGCTGGCGAGGAGCAGGGTGCGCCGGTCGGGCAGGGCCAGCTCGATCTGCACGCTCTGGGGCTCGCCCAGGCGCAGGGTGTCTTCCACCAGCCGGGCGAGCGCGGGCTGGCGGATGATCTCGAGGACCGGCCGGCCGGTGAAGTCGCCCGCCAGATCGAAGAGATGGTGGAAGGCCGGGTTGATCATCACGGAGCGGCCGTCCGGGCCCACCACGAGGACTCCCTCGGCCATGCTGGCGAGGATCTCGCGCAGGTGGTCGCGCTCCGTGCTCACGGCCTGGAACTGCTCCTCGGCCGTGGCGGCGAGGCGGTTCAAGGCGAGGGCCAGGGCGGCCAGCTCGTCCTCCTCGGGCACCTCGACGCGGGCGGCGCGGCCGATGGCGAGCTCCTGGGCACCGGTGATGAGGCGCGACAGGGGCTGGAAGAGCTGCCGGTCGAGCCACAGGGAGGTGAAGAGGATGGCGATGCCGGCGGCGAGCGCGGCCAGGGCCATGGCCGCCGCCAGCCGGCCCCGCAGGGCGCTCAACTGTTCGAGCGGCTCGGCCAGGCGGAGCACCAGCGGCTCCCCCTGGGGGCCGCTCAGGGTGCGGGCCACGTAGACGTAGAGGCGGCCGGTGGTGGCGCTCTCCCGCACGCTCATGCCCCGGCCGGTGGCGAAGGCGGTCCGGACCTCGGGGCGGCCCAAGTGGTTCTCCATGGCGCCCACCTTCTCGGGCTCGACCGAGCTGTCGGCCACCACCACGCCGTCGGCGCCGATGAGGGTCACCCGGATGCCGCTGTCGGCCGCGAGCTGCACGGCCCAGCGCTCGGGATCGGCCCCCGGCTCGGCCAGCTTTTCGCGGGCGATGGGGGCGAGCAGGTCCAGCATGTCGAAGAGCTGAACGGAGGCGGTGCGCTCGAGAAGGCTCGGCAGCAGGGCCCAGAGGAGAGCCGTGGCCGTGATCACGGCGGCCAGCGCCGGCCAGAGGGGAGCGAGCCGCAGCTTCGGAGGGAGGCCGAGCACCGGATCAGGGCCTCAGGCGGTAGCCGACGCCGATGACGGTCTCGATGCGGTCGGCTTCGGGGCCGAGCTTGCGGCGCAGGCGGCGGATGTGGGTGTCCACGGTGCGGCTGTCGATGTCTTCGGCGTAGCCCCAGACGTCCGTGAGGAGCTGGCCGCGCGTCTGCACCCGGCCGCCCCGCTCCAGGAGCAGGCGGAGCAGGCGGAACTCGGTCGCCGTCAGCGGCATCTCCTTGCCGCGCACGCGGAGCTGGTGGCCGGAGACGTCGAGCTGAATGCCGCCGGCCTCGATGAGATCCTGCGGAGGGGCCTCCTCGTGCTGAAACCGGCGGAGCACGGCCTTGATCCGCAAAATGACCTCGCGGGGGCTGAAGGGCTTGCTGATGTAGTCGTCCGCCCCCAGCTCCAGGCCCACGATGCGGTCCAGCTCCTCGCCGCGGGCGGTGAGCATCACGATGGGGAGCCCGGAGGTGGCCGCGTCGCGCTTGAGCATGCGGGTCAGCTCCAGCCCGTCGATGCCGGGGAGCATCAGGTCGAGCAGAACGAGGTCCGGAGCCTCGCGGCGGATGGCTTCGAGGCCGGCGTCGCCGCGGCGGGCGACTTCGACGTCGAATCCTTCCTTCTGGAGGTTGTACTCCAGAACCTCGGCAATGTCGGGCTCGTCTTCGATGAGCAGGATCCGGTCGCGTGCCATGGTCTGGAGGCTACCATGGAGTCTTCCACAGAGACTGCGGAAAACCCTGCGGAAAAAGGGGTGGAAAGCCACGCTGGAAGCCGCTTCTCCCGCTCTTTGCCCTCTTTGACCAGAGCGCTGTGCAAGCAGCGCAACTGATTGAAAACATTGTGTTTCTGTCCGTCCGCTTTCTTCCGCCCGAGTGCCGCTCCCAGGTGGTTGGAGAGTTTTCCACAGAAACGATGTGAACGCCTTGTGAGAGTGCTGTTAAATCGCTGTGACAGCGCTATTTAGGCCCGTGCGGAGTAGGCGGGTAAGCCTTCCAAGGGTAGGAAATTTCTTACAAGGGGTTGTAAAAGTGAAATTTACTCACCCCTCCGCGGCCTCCAGCCCCTGGCGCAATTTCAGGGAGCAATCAAAGATTTTCTCAAAGAAGCGCCCATGCTCGCGGGCGGACTCCAGCTCCAGGTCCACGGCGTAGCGGGAGACGAGCCTCCAGGGTGACCTTGCGGCCGCGGATGGAGCCGTAGATCTCCTCGATGCGGGAGGCATGGGTGCGGTCGAGCGCATCGGCCAGGCGCAGCAGGGTGGCGAGCTTGCGGATGGTGCGCTGCTGCCAGGGCTTGAGGACGGCCAGAGCGGGGTCGCTCGCGTTCGGCCGCGCCTTGGGGAAGGAGCCCCGGTGGTAGCGGGCGACCAGGGCGATGATCTCGACCTCCCGCTGGTCGAAGGCGTCGAGCACGGCGTTGGTGATGAGGTAGTAGGCGTGCTTGTGGTGCCCCCGGTAGTGGACGGAGTAGCCGATGTCATGGAGCAGGGCGGCGTATTCGAGCCATTCGCGCTCGCGCCCGCCGAGGCCGTGGACGGAGGCGGTGACGTCGAACAGGCGCAGGGCCAGGCGGGCGGTCTGGAGATTGTGCCGGTAGACGGTTTCCGCCCTCTCGGCGAGCTGGAGCACCTGGCGGCGCCGCTGGTCGCGAGGGTCGGGGGCGGCCGGCAGGGTCTGGTTCAGGGTGGCCAGCATCAGCCCCTCGCGCAGGGCGCGGTCGCAAACCTGGAAGCGGTCGACGCCTGCTTGGGCCACCAGCTCCTGGAGGAGGAGGGCACCGGCCAGCAGGCTCTCCGAGCGGGGGCCGCCCACGGCCGGCAGGTCGGCGATCTGGCGCCGCTTCAGGAGGCGGAGCCGGTCGATGAGGGCGGCGAGATCCTTGGCGCGCACCTCGCGGAGCACGCCGGAGAGCCTCCCGGGAGGTACGGGCGGCGAAGTGGTCGATGAGGTCCGCGCAGGTGTCCGCCGTGCCGGAGGTGGCCACGAGCCGGTCCACGGGACCCTTGGGAATGACCTCGCCGAGGCGCTTCTGGATGCGCCGCCGCAGGCGCTCGACCGAGGCGGCGGTGGGCGGATCGCCTTTGAGGTCCGCCGAGCAGCGCAGGGAGCCGAGGGCGAGGCTCACCACCTGCTCGACCTCGCCGCCGCGGGTGGCGATCCACTCCGTGCTGCCGCCGCCGATGTCGGCGATGGCCGCGGTTGCCGCGGTGCCAGCCCCCAGATCCACCACCTCGCGCACGGCGCGGTAGATGAGCCGGCCCTCCTCGACGCCGGTGAGGAGTTGGACGTCGAGCCCGGTGAGCGCCTTGACCCGGGCCAGGAAGTCCGCGCCGTTGGCCGATTCGCGCACGGCGCTGGTGGCCACCGCCACCAGCCGTTCGGCGCCTTTCAGGCGGGCGATGGTGGTCATCCGGGCCAACGCTTCCAGGCCGTCGCGCATGGCGCTCTCGGACAGAGCGCCCTCGCGCAGGCCGGTCTTGCCGAGGCGGACCATCTCCCGCTCGCGGCCGAGCAGGCGGTAGCCGCCGCCCGGCGTGGTCTCGGCCACCACCATGTGGATGGAGTTGGAGCCGATGTCGATCGCCGCCAGCCGTTCAGTCATCTGGAGATCTTAAGGGGAACCGGCCCTCTCGAGTTGTCACACGGTGGTCATGGAGGGGATTTTCCAGATATGTCACAATTTTGCCGTGTCCGAGCCCAAACGAATCGAGCCGCTCGAAGCGCCCGCCCAAGTGTCGGGAGAGATTCCGGCGGACAGTCCACCGCCCCTTCTCAACCGCGAGCTTCTCCTGGCTGGAGTTCAACACCCGGGTGCTGCACGAGGCCGAGAGCGCCGACAACCCGCTGATCGAGCGCCTGAAGTTCGTCGCCATCTTCGACTCCAACCTCGACGAGTTCTTCATGAAGCGGGTGGGCGGCTTGAAGCAGCAGGTCGCCAGCAACGTCCGTGAGATCAGCAGTGACAGCGGCGAGGGCGTCACCCCGCGCCAGCAGCTGGCCAAGATCGACGCCGTGGTACGCCCCCTGGTGGCGCGCCAGCGGCGGCTCCTGGGCGGCGAGATCCTGCCGGCCCTGCGCCAGCACGGGGTGGAGATCTGTAGCTGGGACGAGCTGCAAGGCGAGCGAGCGGCGCCACCTCACGGAGGAGTTCGAGCGGCGGATCTTCCCGGTCCTGACGCCCCTGGCCGTCGATCCCGCCCACCCGTTCCCCTTCATCTCCAACGTCAGCCTGTCGCTCGCCGTGGGCCTCCGGTCCCCGGGCGACCCGCAAGGCGCCGAGCCCCGCTTCGCCCGGGTGAAGGCCCCGCAGCTCCTGCCGCGCTGGATCCAGATCCCCAAGACCCTCCGCTTCGTGCCCCTGGAGGAGGTCATCGCCCACAACCTCGACCAGCTCTTCCCCGGCATGGAGGCCGTCGAGTCCCACCCCTTCCGGGTGACCCGCAACGCCGACGTACAGCGCAACGAAGAGACGGCCGAGGATCTGCTGGAGGTCATCCAGGAGGAGCTGCGGGAGCGCCGCTTCGCCACCATCGTGCGGCTGGAGGTGGCCAAGGGGATGCCCCGGTGGATGCTCGACCTGCTGGCCGCGGAGCTGGAGGTCACCGGCCAGGAGATCTTCGAGCTCGACGGCCCGCTCGCCCTGAGGGACCTGATGGGTCTCGCCGGGCAGCTCCCCCTGCCCTCCCTCAAGTACCGCCCCTGGACGCCGATGCCCCATCCCTGCTTCGCCCACCAGGAGCTGGACGAGGCCACCGAGCTGTTCAACGCCGTGGCCGCCGCCGACGTCCTGGTCCACCACCCCTACGACTCCTTCGCCTCCAGCGTGCAGCGTTTCGTCGAGACGGCGGCGGCCGATCCGGCCGTGCTCGCCATCAAACAGACCCTCTACCGCACCTCGGCGGAGTCGCCCAACATGCAGGCGCTGATCCGGGCGGCGGAGAGCCGCAAGCAGATCGCCGTCACGGTGGAGATCAAGGCGCGCTTCGACGAGGCGGCCAACATCGAGTGGGCCGAGGCCCTGGAGAAGGTGGGCGCCCACGTCTGCTACGGCCTGGTGGGCCTGAAAACCCACGCGAAAATTGCCCTCGTGGTGCGCCAGGAGAAGGATTCGCTGCGCTGCTACGTCCACATCGCCACCGGCAACTACAACCCCGAGACGGCGAAGCTCTACACCGACTTAGGGCTCTTCACCTGCGACCAGGAGATCGCCCAGGACGTGGCCCAGCTCTTCAACGCCTTGACCGGCTTCGTCTACCGGCCGCGGTTCAAGAAGCTCCTGGTGGCGCCGTTCACCATGCGCCAGCGCTTCCTCGAGATGATCGCCCGCGAGGTGGAGCACCAGAAGGCCGGGCGGGGCGGGCGCCTCGTCGCCAAGATGAACGCGCTCGACGACCGGCAGATGATCGACGCCCTCTACGAGGCCTCGGCCGCGGGGGTGGAGATCGACCTCATCGTGCGCGGCATCTGCCGCCTGCGCCCGGGCGTGCCCGGCCGCAGCGAGACGATCCGGGTGATCAGCATCGTCGGCCGCTTCCTGGAGCACGCCCGCATCTTCCACTTCGCCAACGCCGGCAGCCCGGAGTACCTACATCGGCTCGGCGGACTGGATGTCGCGCAACCTCGACGCCCGCGTGGAGGCGGCGGTGCCCATCGAGGACCCCCGCCTGCGCGAAGAGGTCAAGGCCATCCTGGACCTCCAGCTCTCCGACAACGTCAAGGCCTGGGACATGAAGCCGGACGGCAGCTACGTCCAGCGCCGGCCGGGGAAGGGCGAGGAGCCGCGGCCGAGCCAGGATCTGCTGATGCAGCGGTCGCTCGAACGGAGATAAAACCGGAGACAGGCTATCCTCTCTCCGCCATGAAACCCGTCCTCCCCACCGTCCCCACCGACATGGCCCGCCGCCTGCTTCTGGGCGCCCAGGGATTGCTCGACGATCCCCGCGCCAGGGCCACGCCGGACGGCGTCCAGGAGCTCATCGAGCGGATCGGCTTCGTCCAGGTCGACTCGATCAACATCGTGGAGCGAGCCCATCACCTGACGCTGGCGGCCCGAATTCAGGGGTACCGCCCAAAGCTCCTGGAACGCCTGCTGGAACGCGACCGCCGGCTCTTCGAGCATTGGACGCACGACGCCTCGGCCATTCCCACGGCTTGGTACCGCTACTGGAAGCCCCGCTTCGAGCGCTACCGCAAAAAGGTTCTCGAGCACCCCTGGTGGCTGGAGCGGGTGGGGCCGGAGCCGCGGAAGGTCTTCGCCCACGTGCTTGAGCGCGTCACGCACGAGGGTCCGCTGATGGCCAAGGACTTCGAGGACGAGCGCCCGGCCGGCACCGACAAGACTTGGTGGGGATGGAAACCCCAGAAGGCGGCCCTCGAATATCTCTGGCGCACGGGGGAATTGGCGGTGGCCCGGCGGTCGAGCTTCCACAAGGTCTATGACCTCGCGTCCCGCGTCTACCCCGAAGCCCACGCCGCGCCGCCGCCGAGCGGCGAGGAGCACCTGGACTGGGCCTGCCGTTCGGCCCTGGAACGGTTGGGGATCGCCACCGCGAGCGAGATCGCCGGCTTCTGGCACGCCGTCTCCATCGAGGACATCAAGGCCTGGGGCCTCCGGGCCGCCGCCGCGGGAGAGATCGTGGACGTCCTGGCCGAGGCCGTGGACGGCTCCAAGCCCCGCGCCGCCTGGGCGGTGCCCGACTGGGAAGCCCGCGCCGCCGCCCTGCCGCCGGCCCCGCCGAGGATCCGCCTGCTCGCACCCTTCGATCCCATCCTGCGCGACCGCAAGCGCACCCTCCGCCTCTTCGGCTTCGATTACCGCTTCGAGGCCTTCGTGCCCGGGCACCTGCGCCAGCACGGCTACTACGTGATGCCCATTCTGGAAGGCGAAAGGCTGGTGGGCCGGTTCGACCCCAAGCTCCACCGCGACCGCGGAGTCCTGGAGGTGCAGGCCCTCTGGTGGGAGCCGGGCGTCAAGGAGAGCAAGGGTCGGCGGGCCGCGCTCGAAAGCGCCCTCGACCGGCTGGTCCGGCTGGTGGGGGCAGAGCGCTGGGAAAGAAAAACGGAGTAAGCAGGCCGGCAGGGATGCCGGCGGTCCCAGGGGGAAGACCTCCCTATCCCATCGTCCCTGCCCGTCCGTGCTCTGTCCGTGTCCGTCCTTCCAACCAAACCCCCACAAAAGGCGAAGGGGACCGTTTCCGGTCCCCTCGGGTTGCTGGCGCGCGGTCGATGCCGCGGATGGAAGGTTGGTGCCGCGGGGCGTGACGTCCGCCGTGGGGATCCAAACAAACCGGCGGCGGACGCGCGCCGGCGGACCCCCGGAAGGTCTTGGCCACCACTTTCATGGCGGCCTCGAAGGGCCAGTATACATGAGTGCGCATGTTTATGGAACCGCAGTTTAGGCCCGTAGATTTTTCAGCGACCTTCGCCTGATAGATTCACGGGCCATGGCGAAGCGCGAGGCGGGATCCGGGGCTCGTCTGCACCGCGTCAGGGACTGGGTCCGCTCCCTGGACTTCACCCTGGCCCGGCGCTTCGGGCTCGCCAACCGCGAAGACCGCCTCTTCTTCCTCCTCATCGGCCTGGTCGGCATTCTCGGCGGCCTGCTGGGCGTCGCCACCGACTTCCTCATCGGCCTCGTCCAGCGGGTGCTCTGGGGGGCGCCGGGCGACTTGTTCGCCGTCATCCCCAAGGTTCCGCGCTGGGTTGTGGTGGCGGCCCCGGCCGGGGGCGGTGTGGTCATCGGCCTCCTTCTCTGGCTCAGCCGGCGGCGGATGAAGGGGGAGGCGAGCGGCGAGGGGATGGCCATGCTGATCGAGTCCGTGGCCCTCTCCGGCGGCAAGATCTCGCCGCGGCCCGTGCTGATCAACGCTCTCGCCGCCGTGGTGACGGTGGGCAGCGGCGGCTCGCTCGGCCGCGAGGGCCCCATGATCCGGCTGGGCGCCATGGCCTCCTCGTGGATGGGGCAGCGGCTGGAGCTGCCGCCTCACCGGCTGAAGATCCTCGTGGGGTGCGGCGCCGCGGCGGGCCTCGCGGCCACCTACAACATCCCCATCGGCGGCACGCTCTTCGCCATGGAGGTCATCCTGGGCAATTTCGCCCTGGAGATCTTCGGCCCCATCGTGGCCTCCTCGGTCATCGCCACCCTCATCGCCCGCTCCCTCACGGGCAACGAGCCGCTCTACGCCGCGCCCGACTACGTGCTGTCGAGCGGCTGGGAGATGCTGCTCTACCTGGGGCTGGGGATCGTGGGCGCCTTCGCCTCGGTGGCGTTCATGATCGGGGTGAGCTGGGGCGGCATCGCCTTCAAGAAGCTCTCCAAGATGAAGCTCCTGCCGCGGCCGTTCCAGCCGGTGGTGGGCATGGCGCTCCTGGGCGTCGTCGGCCTCTACGTGCCGTATGCCCTGGGGAGGGGGTACGGCCTCATCAACATGGCCCTGGCGGGGGATCTGAAGCTCCCCGTGCGCCTGGCCCTGCCGCAGGAATTCACCATCCTCTTCCTCCTGGGCCTCGCGGTGATCAAGCTGGCGGCCACGGCGCTCACGCGGGGAAGCGGCGGCTCGGGGGGGCTGTTCACGCCCTCGCTCGCCTTCGGCGCCCTGGTGGGAGCGGCCTATGGGTACTGGGCCCACTCGCTGTGGCCGCATCTCGCCTCGCCGTATGGGGCCTATGCCGCCGTGGGCATGGCGGCGGTCATGGCGGGCACGAGCCACGCGCCGATCAGCGCCATCCTCATCCTCTTCGAATTCACGGGCAACTACGACATCATCCTGCCGGTCATGGTGGCCGCCATCGTGGCGAGCACCCTCGCCAAGCGGCTGCGGCCGTACTCCATCTACACCGAGGGGTTGCGCGGCCGGGGCGTCGACCTCCCCTGGCGCATGGAGGAGGCCGTGCTCGCCGGCCTCGAGGCGGAGACGCTGTCGCGGGCCGATCCCAGCACCCTGCGGCCGGCCGACTCGTACGGTGACGTGGTGCAGAAGTTCCTCGCCACCCGCCGCCAGCGGCTGTTCGTGGTGGGGGAGGAAGGGAAGCTCCTGGGCGCCGTCTCGCTCCACGACATCAAGTCCGCCCTGGAGCATCCGGAGATCATGACCGCCGTGGTGGCCTTCGACCTGATGGTCCCCGTCGAGCAGGTGCTGAGGAAGGAGGAGCGCCTGCACCGGGCCACGGAGATCTTCGCCCACAGCGACTTCGAGCGGCTGCCGGTGGTGGACGCGGACAACACTTTCCTGGGCGTCATCGCCAAGCGCGACCTGCTGGCCGTCTACGCCCAGGAGGTGCTCGGCCGCCCGGCGCTCCTCGCCACCTTCGTCTCCAGCCAGGACGCGCAGACCCGGCAGTACGTGGAGATCCCCCCCGACTTTTCCCTCCGTCTGGTCCCCGTGCCGGAAGAGCTGGTGGGGAAAACGCTGGCCGAGGCGCGGCTGCCGCAGGTTCTCGGCGCCCGCGTGATGGAGATCCGCCGCTGCGGCAAGACGGGCGAGGAAGCCGTCGTTCCCGCCGCGGACACGGCTCTGGAGGCCGGCGACCTGCTCCTCCTCTTGGGGCCCACCGCCAAGGTGGAAGCCCTCGCCCAGGGCAAGCTGGCCGAGGAAGCCCTGGCCCGGCACCAGGCGGAGTAGATGGAAGGCAAGGATCGCCTCCTTCTCGCCCGCCTTCCCGCGCCTCCGGGCCTCTGCGCCGCCTGCCTGCACCTGCGGATCGCCGCTTCCCCCCGCAGCGTGTTCGTCCGCTGCGGCCTTTCCGAGACCGATCCCCGCTTCCCGCGCTACCCGCCCTTGCCCGTGCGGGTGTGCCCGGGCTTTCGCGCGGACCCGGACCCATAAAAACCTGGCGTCTTTATATGGCCGGGCTCTCCGTAAGGAGCGCCGGGGGGCAAGCCCATATAGCTTTGTCAGTTGGCTATATAGCCGCGGCGCCGCCCTCTCTTCCCGCGGTGTTCCCCCTCCTTGGGAGGTATCGCGGGAGTGTTGCCGGAGATGGCGGCTATATGGGTGGGCGGGGAAAATATATAGCCGGGTGATGCGGGAGTCATGGGCGGGGGCAAGTCTATATAGGGACAGCCCAAGGATATATGGGGGCAACCCTTCCCGGTCTTCCCCGGGGGCACGGCTATATGGGGGAGTCGTAAAATTATATGGCCGGGTCTCCAGGGAAGGGCTCCGGGTGGCCCGGAAATCGCTCCGGGACGCTCCTCCCTCTCGGGATCTTCCGAGAAAAAACAGCAAGAATGTGCAAGAGCGGGGAAGCGGGCAATGATATGCTGATAGCGCATCTTTGAGAAAAGGAGAACTTCTTTGCGAAACCGCCCCCTCTCTTTGATCCTCCTCGCCCTCCTTCTGCCGTGGCCCGCTCAGGCCGCGCTGCGTCCGGTGGGCTCCCCCCTGGAGATCGCCAGCTCACGACACTGCTCGTTCTCCAAGGAGGTGGAGGTCACCGCCACCCCGCAGGGCGCCTTCGAGGTCGTCTGGGTGGATGACAGCGGGGATTTCGCCGTCAAGGGCCGGCGCTTCACGCGCAACCTGCAGCCGTCCGGCCCGCCGGCGGCCCTGCTGCCCGTGCGCCGCGGCGGCACCGACGTCCTCGACGTCCTGGGCACGTGGACCAACCGTTACGAGCTCGCCTTGAACGGGCTCGACACCGACAACTTTCCAGACGAGCCCTTGCAGGCTCACCGGCTCGCGCTCGACATGGAGGGAAATCCGGTGCTCCCGGCCACTCTCCGGCGGGCCGCCGGCTTCGCCCTGCTCGCACCCGCGTCGAACGGTGACTCGCTGCTGTTCCTCGCCGCGCCGCCGCTCACCGGCCCTCCCACGTGCCGGAGCGAGGGGCTCCTGGCCCGCCGCATTGACCCGAACGGCCAGCCTCTCTCCTCCGACGGCCTCGTCACCGGCACGGCCCCGGGCTGGACCGTCAGCTATCTCGCGGTGGACCGCCTGGCGAACGACACCTTCCTCGCTGTTTACGACACCTGCGACGGTTTTCTCGGCTTGGTGGCCCGCCGTTTGAGAGCCTCCGGCGCCCCCGTGGGCGATCCCATCAACCTGCCCATGCCGGGCCGGGTGGGGAGCTTCGCGGGCGGTAACCTCGTGCTCGCGGCCCGGAACGCCACCAACTTCGCGGTGGCCGCCATGGTTTCCGACAACGCGAACCCGAGCGTGTCAGGCGCCTATACACGGGGCGTGGTGAACGGGCAGGTTTTCGGGCCCACCCGCATCCCCCTCACCGCCGGGGTCACCGGCATCGGCGGGGTGGTCGACCTGGCGGCTTCGCCGTCCGGCGGTTACCTCCTTCTCTTCCAGGGAGCTGCCGGAAATCCCCAGAGCCCCGCCCTCTTCGCCCAGGAGCTCGACGCCCGGGGCGTGCCGCGAGGCGCGGCGTTGGCGGTGACCCGGGGCCGGTTCGCCGGTGGCGGCTCGGTCGCCAACTTGCCGAACGGCCGCTGGCTCGTCGTCGCGCGGGAGCAGCGGAATGGATCAGCCTGCCGTGAGCGCCTGTTCGGGACCGTCTACAAAGGGAACTAGGAACTAGAGAAAAAAGGAGAGAGCTTCAATGCACAACCACCGAATCCGCTCCGCCGCCCTCCTCGCCCTCCTCCTGCCCATGCCGGCACTGGCGGAGCTGGCTCCCGTAGGCTCTCCCCTGGAGATCTCCAGCCCGGAATTCTGCTCCTCCGCCACCGAGGTCGAGGTGATTGCCACCCCCAAGGGGGCCTTCGAGGTCGTCTGGGTCGATGACGGCGAGGCTTTCGCGGTGAAGGGCCGGCGCTTCGCGCGCAACCTGCAGCCCAGCCCGCAGCGGAACCTGTTGTTCTTGCACGGTGGGCTCAACGTTTTCGACATCCAGGGCACGTGGGCCGACCGCTACGAGCTCGCGCTGAACGTATCGGACACCGGCGACTTTCCGGACGACCCCGTGGGAGCCTACCGGCTCGCGCTCGACGTGGAGGGGCGCAAGGTGATCCCGCCCACCCGCCGACGGGCTTCCAACTTCGGGCAGCTCGTGCCCGCGGCCAAGGGTGACTCTCTTCTGTTCCGTGGCGAGCCGCCGCTCTTCGGCTCCGGCAGTTGCTTCAGCCAGGGGCTTCTGGCTCGCCGCATCACGGTCCTCAATCAGAACCTCTCCTCCGACAGCCGCGTCAACCGCGGAGCGTCCCCCCCGGGCGCCGGCGGAGGCCTGAGGGTCGAGCGGCTGCCGAACGATACCTTCGTGGCCGTCTACAGCACTTGTGAGCGGTTCACCGGACTGGTGGCCCGCCGGCTGAGCTCGGCGGGCGCGCCCGTTGGAAGCCCCGTCAACTTGCCATTTACGGGCCGGTTGGACGCGTACGCGCTCGCGGCCCGCAGCGGCACCAGCTTCGCGGTGGCGGCCAGAGTCACCACCAATACGAGCACCGGAGAATCGGCGACCTATACCCGGGCCGTGGTGAACGGGCAGGTGTTCGGCCCCACCCTGGTTCCTGGAATCGGCGGAGACAATGGAACCACGAGCGTGGTGGACCTGGCGGCTTCCCCGGACGGCGGCTACCTCCTCCTTTTCCAGGCCCTGACCGGTGAGCCTCGCCATGCCGGGCTCTTCGCGCAGGAGCTCGACGACCAGGGAGTCCCGCGGGGCACGCCGCTGGCGATCACGGGCCAGGAGCAGTTCTCCGTCAACGGGGCTGCCGTCGCCAGCCTGCCTCACGGCCGCTGGATCGTCATCGCCCGCGAGCAGCTATCGGATGAATTGGGTTGCTCGGAACGCCTGTTCGGGACGGTGCTGGCCGGCGAGTAGCACTACTGTCCCCTTCTCCTTCAGAAGATGCACCTGGGAGTATCGGGTACATGATTCTTTTTCAGAAAGGAGACGACAGTTGAAGAAAATGAAAAAGCTCGTTCTTAATCGGGAGACTCTGCGGGTGTTGGACTCGAACGGCCTCGCCAAAGTCGGCGGCGGCGCCACGGCCTCCTGCAACGGCACGTGTCCCGCCAGCTGGGACTGCGGGGGCAGCGCGCTCTGCTCCGCGGGCTGCTCCGCCGCCCCGGGCTGTGCCGGCACCAACAACTGCGGTTCCTACACGAAGACCACGATCGAGAACTGAGCGGTGGGGTGGAGCCCGCGGGGAGGTGTTTCCGCGGGCTCTCCTCAACACTCAAGATCCTTGATTTCGAGTCGCCGGGAGCCCGGAGGGCGTCCTACTCGTAGCCCAGGGTGCAACCCTGGGTGGGATCCGGCCTGGCAAGACCATCCCGTTCCCGCCGTCTCGTTCCCAGGGTTTCACCCTGGGCTACGAGTAGGACGCCCTGCCGGGCTCACAGCCCGGCACCTGGAAAGGGAGAGCGTTGGCATATGGGCTGAGGCCTGCCCTTTGACATCTCCCGCCCTCTGTCGTTATCCTCCTTTCTGCATTACGAGCGGCTCGGCATTGGCCGGGCTCGGCAACCTGGGACGGACACCCAAGGTGCCCTCTCGCTGATCGGCGAGGATGCGGTCGCCCCTGGTGACAATTAAGTGTCCGGAGCGGAAAGCCCGTCTCGTGATGCATACGAGCCGGGCTTTTTCGCGTTTGCATGGATTATTGCCTCAAGGATATTTCTCGAAGGTATTGGCCGAAGGAGGAGAGAGAGTGAGCGATCCGGTCTACGACGTCCCGTTTCCCCCGCGTCCCGCCGATGTGGACGAGCGCACCGCCCTGCTGTTGGCCGCTCTTGCCGAGCGCATCCTGGTGCTCGACGGCGCCACGGGCACGGCGCTCCAGGGCGTCGTCCTGACGGCGGACGACTTCGGCGGTCCCGATCTCGAGGGGTGCAACGAGAACCTCTGCGCCACCCGGCCGGACGTGGTGGACGGCGTCCACGAGGGGTATCTCTCGGTGGGGTGCGACGTCGTGGAGACCAACTCCTTCGGCGGCACCCCCCTGGTGCTCGGCGAATACGGCCTGTCCGATCAAGCCTACGAGCTGAACCGCCTGTCGGCTGCCATCGCCCGCGGCGCCTGCGCCCGCCATTCGACGCCGGAGAAGCCCCGCTTCGTCTGCGGCTCCATGGGGCCGACCACCAAGGCCATCTCCGTGACGGGTGGCATCACCTTCGAGGGGCTCACCGAGACCTTCCGCGTCCAGGCCCTGGGATTGATGGCGGGCGGCGCCGACTACCTGCTCCTGGAGACGGCCCAGGACACGCGCAACATCAAAGCCGGGCTGATCGGCATCGAGCAGGCTTTCGCCCAGGCGGGTTGGAAGATCCCGGTCGCCGTCTCGGCCACCATCGAGACCACCGGCACCATGCTCGGCGGGCAGGACGCGGAGGCGCTCGCCGTCTCCCTCCTTCATGCCGACCTCTTGTACGTGGGCCTCAACTGCGCCACCGGCCCGGACCTGATGACGGACCACGTGCGCACGCTCTCCGAGATCTGCCGCACCCGCGTGGCCTGCGTCCCCAACGCCGGCCTGCCGAACGAGGACGGGTGTTACACCGAGGGGCCGGACGTCTTCGAGCGCGTCTTCACCCGCTTCCTCGATGCCGGCTGGCTGAACGTCGTGGGCGGCTGCTGCGGCACGAGCTCGGGGCACGTGACGGCTCTCGTGAAGCTGGTCCAGGGGCGGAGGCCGCGGGCGATTCCCCATCACCGGCGGAGCCTCGTCTCCGGCCTCGAGGCCGTCGAGCTGTCCGAGGCCCAGCGGCCCATCCTCGTGGGCGAGCGCACCAACGTGCTCGGCAGCCGCAAGTTCAAGCAGCTCATCCAGGCCGGCCAGCACGAGGCGGCGGCGGAGGTGGGGCGGGCGCAGGTGAAGGCCGGCGGCCAGATCCTCGACGTCTGCCTCCAGGATCCGGACCGCGACGAAATCGGGGATGTGGAGGCGTTCCTCGACCGGCTCATCCGGCTGGTCAAGGCGCCGCTGATGATCGACTCGACGGACGCCGCCGTCATGGAGCGGGCGCTCACGTACTGCCAGGGGAAGTCGATCCTCAACTCGATCAACCTGGAAGACGGCCTGAGCCGCTTCCAGAAGGTGGTGCCGCTCGCCAAGCGCTTCGGCTCGGCCCTGGTGGTGGGGCTGATCGACGAGAAGGGGATGGCGGTGGACGTGGAGCGCAAGGTGGAGGTGGCGCGCCGGAGCTTCCAGATCCTGGTCGAGGAGATGGGGGTGGCGCCCGAGGACGTGTGGTGGGATCCGCTCGTCTTCCCCTGCGGCACGGGCGACGCCAACTACCTGGGCTCGGCGGCGCAGACCATCGAGGGGGTGCGGGCGGTCAAGGAGCTGTTTCCGGACTCCAAGACCATCCTCGGCGTCTCGAACGTCAGCTTCGGCCTGCCCAACGCCGGCCGCGAGGTGCTCAATTCGGTCTTCCTCTACCATGCCACCAAGGCGGGGCTCGACGCGGCCATCGTCAACACCGAGCGGCTGGCGCGCTACGCCGACATCCCCCAGGAGGAGCGGGACCTCGCCGAGGCGCTGATCTTCCTGCCGCTGGGCGACGTCGAGGCGGGCACCCGGGCCGTGGAGGCCTTCGCCGCCCATTTCCGGGGCCGGGCGACCGGGGGGGCGCCGCCAAGCCGCGCGCCGATCTGCCGCTGGAGCAGCGCATCGCGCGCGCCGTGGTGGAGGGGAGCAAGACCGGCCTGGAGGAGGATCTTGCGCAGGCGCTCGCGGACGCCCGCTGGCCCAATCCGCTCGACATCATCAACGGCCCCCTGATGACCGGCATGAGCGAGGTGGGCCGGCTGTTCAACGACAACCAGCTCATCGTGGCCGAGGTGCTCCAGAGCGCCGAGGTGATGAAGGCGGCGGTCGCCTACCTCGAGCCGCACATGGAGAAGACCGAGGGCGGCAGCTCCCGGGGGAAGGTGCTGCTCGCGACCGTCAAGGGCGACGTCCACGACATCGGCAAGAACCTGGTGGACATCATCCTCTCCAACAACGGCTTCACGGTGGTGAACCTGGGGATCAAGGTTCCCTCCGAGCGGCTGATCCAGTCCATCCGCGAGCACCGGCCGGACGTCATCGGCCTCTCGGGGCTGCTGGTCAAGAGTGCCCAGCAGATGGTGCTCACGGCGGGGGACTTGGCGGCGGTGGGGATCGACACCCCCCTTCTCGTGGGCGGCGCGGCTCTCACCCGGCGCTTCACCCACCGCAAGATCGCCCAGGCCTACACCGGCCTCTGCACCTACGCCAAGGACGCCATGCACGGCTTGAAGCTGGTCGAGAGGCTGCTCGACCCCGCCAGCCGCCCCGGCCTGGAGCGGGAGGTGGCCGAGCTGATCTCCACGGATACCGCCGACGCCGCCGTCGAGGCCGCCGAGGCCGTGGAGCCCGGCCGGAACGCGGCGGCCGAGGTGCGGCGGGACGTCCTCGTTCCCCATCCTCCGGACCTCGACCGGCACGTGACCGAGCTCGACCTCGACGAGGTCTGGGAGTATCTGAACCCCCAGATGGTCTACGGCAAGCACCTCGGCCTCAAGGGTGCCGTCAAGCGCCTGCGGGAGGAAGGGGATCCCAAGCTCGCCAAGCTCGAAGCCGTGATGGACGGCCTCAAGGACGTCGCCCGCCAGGGAGGAATCAAGGCGAAGGCCGTCTGGCGCTTCTTCCCCGCCGAGGCGGACAGCAACCGCATCACCCTGCGCTGTCCCGAGACGGGGGCGATCGCGGCCTCCTGGGATTTCCCGCGCCAGGCCCGCGAAGGCGGCCTCAGCTTGGCCGACTACGTCCTGCCCGGGGACCACGTCGCCCTCTTCGTCACCACGGCGGGCGAGGGCGTGCGGGAGAGGGTGGAGGCCTGGAAGAACGCCGGCGAGTACCTGAAGAGCCACGCCTTCGCGGCCCTGGCCCTGGAGACCGCCGAAGCCGCCGCCGAGTGGCTCCACGCCTGCCTGAGAAAGCGCTGGGGCTTCCCCGATCCCGCGGACCTGCCGGTCGAAGACAAGCTTTCCGCCCGCTACCGCGGCAAGCGCTACAGCTTCGGTTACCCCGCCTGCCCGGACCTCGCCTTCCAGCGCGAGCTGTTCAAGGCGCTCCGGCCCGAGGAGATCGGGGTCCATCTGACGGAAGGGGACATGATGGATCCCGAGGCGAGCGTGTCGGCGATGGTGCTCCACCACCCGGATGCCCGGTACTTTGGGGTGTAGGACCCGGCGATAACTCCGGCCCAAAAACCCGGCGCAAACGCGAGCCCGGAGGGCGTCCTACTTGTAGCCCAGGGTGAAACCCTGGGAACGATGCGGCGGCCTGGGAACGATGCGGCGGCCTGGGAACGACGACAACGGGCACGCAACGGGCGTCAGGGACGCCCGCCCACCCAGGGTTCCACCCTGGGCTACGGGTAGGACGCCCTGCCGGGCTCACTTCTTTGCCGGCGGAGCTTTCTTCCACGCGGCGGCCGTCTTCAGCACGTCGCGGGCCTGGCAGAGGAAGTCCTCGCTCACCGGTTTTTCGTCGTTGCAGATCTTGAAGGTCACCGTCTTGGCCGAGGCGAGGCGCTGGGCCTCGGCCAGGGTGAGGTCGGCGGTCATGTACTCGACGGACCGGGAGGCGCTGGTCTCCGCCTTGTGATCCGTCTGCCCCAGGGCCACGGTCCGGCCATCCGCGAAGAGAGTCAGGGCGTAACACGTGGGGTACCTCACGATGGCGCCGTTGCCGACCACCACGAAGGTGATGGAGGTGGGCTCGTCCGAGGTCCAGAGGAGCATGGGATCGAAGCTGTCGGGCTCCGGGGTGAGGCGGGTCTTCTGAATTACCACGTGGGTGTCCGGATCCACCTCGCGCACGCTCTGGCAGTTTGAGGCGGCAGGGGTTTGGGCCTCCGCGGCCAGGGCGGAAAACAGCAAGGACAACGCTAGACCGGCGACTGCGGATCGGCTCATCCAGGGTTCCTCCTCGCCCACGGTAACGCGGCCGGAAGGCCTTGGATTCCTACGGAAACGGTAGAGGAGGAGGGATCAGGAAAGGGAGCGCTCCGTTGAAAGGCCTGTCAAAGGTTTTGACGGTCTGCGCACCTCGCCTTTTACAGCAGGCCAGGTGGAGGAGATCGCGGGCGTTGAGGGTAGGGAAGCGATCAAAGAGAACCCGGGCGAGCTGGACGTCCTCGGCCTCAACAGCCCAGATCGAGGAGATACAGGCATCGACGAGAGCCAATGCCGCGTCAAGCGTGGGCAGGCGTTGGACGGGAAGATAGGCGTGAAGCAGCTCCTGGAGGACTTCTGCCGAGGTTACGAGCTTGCGACTCGCTGCCAGGCTTTGATCAAAAAACAGCCGGGCCTCCGCCTGCAAAGGATGCGGGCGGCCTACCGCATACATGAAGACGTTGGTGTCGACGAAGATCAAGCCTCGGCGGCTCCAGAGCCCTTCGATCTCTCGATGGTCTTCAGATGCTCTTCCCAGTCCGGCTCCGTGCCTTGCTCTCGGGCGTCACAGGCCTTGAAGAAAGCAGCCAGATCCGATCGGGTTGCCCTCTTCCGGTGTTCCACCAGCAGCTCTTGGCCCGCTCTGCGCAACCACGCGCTGAGCGAGAGTCCCTCGATCCGAGCCCGATGCTGAAAAAGCGCCTTCTCTTCTTCTTCCAGTATGACTTGAACCCTGGTTGCCATCCCTACTCCCCTTCAAAGCTACGTTACACACCCAAGGTACACACCCATGCCCCATGCCGTCAAGACTATGAATTTCGTCACAATGGCCCCAATCTTGCTCAAAGAGAGTAGTGCGACTTGGTGCGAGCCTTTTCATCTCGCGCAGAAAGACCCCAATGCCCCAAGGACGCTACAGCAGTCTGAAGGATCCGGAGACACTCCGGTTGTTCATTGAGAAGCTCCAGGAGGGTGTGTACATCACCAACCTTCGAGGTGAGATCCTGGACGCCAACCCCGCTTGCCTGGAGATCTTCGGCGTTTCGTCCGTGGAGGAGCTGCGCAGCTACCAGGCGCAGGAGCTGTTTGCCGATCCCGCCCAGCGGATCGAGGAGAAGGAGCGGCTGGCCCGCGAGGGGGCCGTTCGGGAGCTCGAGCTGGTCCTTCGCCGTCCGGACGGGCAGGAGAGGGTCGTGCTCGACACCTGCCATTCCGTCCGCGATCCCGAGACGGGCGAGGTGGTCTTCCACGGCATCCTCGTCGACATCACCCAGCGCAAGCTGCTCGAAAGCCGGTTCCAGCAGCAGAGCCTCCTCGATCCCCTGACGGGGTGCTACAACCGCCGGTACCTCCAGGAGGTCCAGAAGCGGCTCGGCAGCTTCTCGACCTGGGGGACGATCGTGGTGGACGTGGACAACTTCAAGGAGCTCAACGACGAGCTGGGCCACCAGGCGGGTGACGAGGCACTGATCAAAGTCAGCCGCTTCCTTCAGCGGAACGCCCGCAGCGAGGACGCCGTGGTGCGCATGGGGGGAGACGAGTTCCTGCTCCTGCTCCTGGGGGCTCCGGCGCGCTTCGTGGCCGAGGTGGGGCAGCGCCTGCGCTCGACCGCGGCCGAGGAGGGGGTCCCGCCGTTCTCCGTGGGCTGGGCCGCCCGGCACGGCAACGAGAGGCTGGAGCGGACGATCGACCACGCGGACCGCGAGCTTCTCCAGATCCGCCTCTTCGAAAGGCGTTCCCGGCAGACACGGCTTCGCGGGCCGCGCCCGCTTCTCCTGTCGGATTGAGCCTCCCGACGATCCTGGTAGTCGATCCTGGTAGTATGGATTCTGTCTGAAAGGAGGGGCCATGGCGCGTCTGCGCGGATCGATGGAAGAGAAGTACGAGATCCTCGAAAAGCTCCGCCAGGGTGGCATGGGCGCCGTGTACAAGGCGCGGCACCGCCTGTTGGACGAAATCCGCGCTCTCAAGGTGCTGCGCTCTTGGGCCCTCGGGACCGAGGAGGCGCAGGCCCGGTTCCTCCGCGAGGCACGGGTGGCGAGCCGGCTGCGGCACCCGAACCTCGCCGTGCTCCACGACTTCGCCGTGGATGAAGACGGCGACGCCTACCTGGTCAGCGAATTCATCGATGGCTGGACGCTCCGCGAGCTGCTCCGCCGGCTGGGACCGCCGCCGCTGTCGCTGGGCCTGGAGATCGGCCGGCAGGGGCTGAAGGCTCTCGGCTGCCTCCACCGCCACCGCATCGTCCACCGCGACATCTCGCCAGACAACCTGATGTTGACGCGGGACTCGGACGGCCTGCCTCTCGTCAAGCTCATCGACCTGGGGATCGCCAAGGCCCTGGAGGACGGCTCCAGGGCCACGGAGACCGGGGTCTTCCTGGGCAAGCCCCGGTACGCCTCGCCCGAGCAGTTCGGGGAGGCGCCGGTGGACGAGCGGAGCGACCTTTACTCGTTTGGCGTCGTCCTCTACGAGCTGTTGACGGGGCGGTGCCCGATCTCCGGGCACGACGCGCTGTCGCTCATGGCGGGCCACCTCCAGCATCCGCCCCTCAGCTTCGAGGAGAGCGATCCCGAGGGGCGGATTCCACACGACCTGCGGGCGATCCTGCTGGGCGGCGCCCTGGAGAAGCGGCCGGAAGACCGCGTCCCCACGGCGGAGGATTTCTCTCAGGTTCTTCAGGAGATCCAGGCCCGGTATCCCGTGTCCGGCGAGGAGATCGAGCAGGTCTTCGGTCCCCAGGCCTCGGCGGCGGTTGCCGGGGACGCTTTGGAGGAGGGGGTGGAGGAGAGCTCGCAGGGCCTCTATCTGCGGGCTCCGGAGCCGGACACGACCCGGTCCGGGGCCTTGCCCCTGGCACTCGCCGCACCTCTCGCGGCGGAGGCTTCCCAGGTCGATGAAGTGACCTGGGGAGGTCCGTCCCGTCCGCCCGGAGAACCGGGACCGGGGCTGGTGTACGAGCCCCTGGAAGAGGCCGTCCCCATGGAGTCCGCCCCCGTCCCCTCGGTCACCACCCGGCCGGATTCCGCGGAGGGCTGGTCGTTGCTCTTCCGGCTGGCGGTCTCGATGGCGGCCGTGCTGGCGCTGTTCGTCCTTGCCCGCGGGTTCTGGTGGCCCGAGCCCGATCCTCCGGAGTGGGCTGCCGTGCCCCGGGATCCCCAGAATGTGGCGGCGCCGGTACGCCCCCAGGTGATCCCTCCGGTGGTTGAGTCGGTGGTTCCGGCCGAAGAAGCGGAGGACGCTCCCGAGGCCGAGCCTGCCCAGGAGGATCTCACCCTGGCGGAGGAGGTGGTGGCGCCGGAACCCCCTCCCGTCCCCGCACCGGCGGCGCCCGCTCCGGCTCCCAAGCCCCGGAAACCCGAGCCGTCCCGGGCTCCCGCGCCGGTCGTCGTCGAGGAGGCCAGCCCGAAGCCTGCGGCGTCCGCGCCGGCCCCCGTCCTCGCCAAACGCCTGCCGCCCGTCTGGGAGGAGGGCTCCCCGCGCCGTGATCTGCTCAAGCCGGGGCCGGGCGTCGAGCAGCCGGTGCCGCTGGATTTTCCCCGCTACTCCTATCCCTCCGACGCCCGGGGCACGGGCCTGCGGCCCGACGTCCGGCTGGCCGTGCTGGTGGACGAGCGCGGCCGGGTGATCGACGCCCGCGTCCGCGAAGGCGCGCCCGAAGAATTCGGCTTCGCGGAAACGGCGATCGCGGTGGCGAAACGTATTCCGTTCCAGCCCGCCACCCGGTATGACATCCCCGGAAAGATGTGGACGGAGGTCATCCTGGAGTTCGTGGAATAGCGTTCCTGCTACACTAGAGGGGTTGCCCAGAACAGCACGGCTCCCCCCGTGAGCCCGGAAGGTTGGTGCGCGTGGCGCTCCTTGATGAGCACATCGACGGCAAGTACGAGATCCTCGGCAAGATGCGCGAGGGCGGCATGGGTGCCATCTACAAGGTGCGCCACCGCCTGCTGGACGAGATCCGCGTCATCAAGGTCATCCGGTCTCAGGCCGACGGCTCGAGCGAGGCGGGGGAGGCGGCGAACCGCTTCCTGAGCGAGGCCAAGGCGGCCATCAAGCTGCGCCATCCCAACGTGGCCGTGCTCCACGACTTCGCCGTCACCGGCGGGCAGGCGTTCATCGTCATGGAGCACATCGACGGCTGGAACCTGCTCGAAGTGCTGAGCGGCTACGGCCCGCTGCCGATCTCCCTGACCATCGAAATCGCCCGCCAGTCGCTCAAGGCCCTGGGCTACCTCCACCGCCACAGGATCGTCCACCGCGACGTCTCGCCGGACAACCTGATGCTCACCCGCGACGTCGACGGCCACCCCCTGGTCAAGCTGATCGACCTGGGGATCGCCAAGACTCTGGAAGGGCAGGGTGGGCTCACCACCACCGGCGTGTTTCTGGGCAAGCCGCGCTACGGCTCGCCGGAGCGGTTCGGCGGCGGCGCCTGGGACGCCCGGAGCGACCTCTACTCCTTCGGCGTGGTGCTCTACGAGCTGCTCACGGGCCGCTCGCCGGTCACCGGCAGCGATCCCACGGCCCTCATGGCGGGGCACCTGTTCCGGCCGCCGGTCGGCTTCGACGAGACGGATCCGGGCGGCCGGGTGCCGCCGGAGCTGCGCGCCGTCGTGCTCAAGTCGCTGGCCAAGAAGCCGGAAGAGCGCATGGCGAGCGCCGAGGACTTCATCTGGGAGCTGACCTTGCTCCAGGACCGCTTCCCGCTCACCACCCAGGATCTGGAGAGCGTCTGGGGCGTCCTCGTTCCTCTGGCGCCGGGGACCGGAGCCGTCCCGGCGGAGCCTTCCGGGTCCATCCAGGACCGGCTCGATTTCGAGTTCGGCCTGGTCAGGACTCCGCCCACGGGCACGATCACGGGCGAGTCCACCCTCCGGACCCTGGGGGTACCGGGAGGCCAGGTCGTGCCGTTCCCGGTCCAGGCCCCGGTGGTCCCTGCGATCCGGGAGAACCCTGCGACCGTCGCCATCACCCCGCCGCCGTCCGAACCGACCCGCCGCGTCACGCCCGCCGAGGATCTGGACGCCACCTGGGCCTCGCGCCCCCTGCGGGTCGGGAGAGCCACGGAGCCCGAGGTGCCGGCTCCGGCGCCACCCCTGCGGGCCGCGGCGGCCGCGGCAAAGCCGGACCGCTCCCGGATCGTCTGGATCGCGGTGGGCGCCCTGCTGCTCGCGGCGCTGGGAGGGGGAGGGTTCTGGTGGTCGTCCCGCCGACCGGCACCCGCTGAGCCCCCATCTCAGCCCGTGACCGATGTTTCAACGGCCGCTCCGGCGGAACCGAGCCCGGAGGCGTCCGTGGCGTCCATGCCGTCCGTGTCAGTCCCCCCCTCTGTCGAGGAGACGGCCAAGCCGGCTCCTCCCAGGGCCGAGCCCGCCTCCAAGCCCCGGGTGCCTCCTCCTGAAGAAGCCGCGCCGCCGCCCGCGGAGCCGCTCGAAGCCATGAAGCTGGGGGATCTCATCCGCGGCAACCAGCCCGGTGTCGAGCCGCCGGAGATCCACGACCTCCCCTCTTACGCCTATCCGGAGGCGGCCCGGGGGAGCGGCCGCAAGGTCACCGTCCGCGTCGGCGTGCTGGTGGACGAGACCGGGAGGGTGATCGACGCCCAGATCCGCGAGGGCGACAACTCCGGCCTGGGCTTCAACGACATCGCCCGGGAGGCTGCCTTCAAGGCACGGTTCGTCCACGCCACCCGCGACGGCATCGCGGGGAAAATGTGGACCGAGTTGCTGCTGGATTTCGCGGAATGATGTCCCTGATCCGCCTGCGCCCCGCCCTCGCCGTCCTCCTGTTCCTCGCCTGCCCGCACCTTGGCGCGGCTCAAGACCCTCCCGGCCCCTACGACGACTGGGTCCTCTACCAGGTCACGGTGGAGATGTTCGCCAACGGCAGCCCGGCGAACGACGGCGAGATCACCGGCTGGAAGCATCCCAACTATGCCGGCGGCGACCTGCAGGGGGTTCTGGAGCACGTGGACCACCTCCAGGCGCTGGGGGTCAACACCGTCTGGCTCTCGCCGGTGTTCGCGGCCCGCTCCTCCCACGGCTACGACGCCACCAACTACTACCAGATCGGCGGCGCCGTGGCCGTGCCCAACGATCCCGCGGCCTCGCTCGACCTCTTCCGGAAGTTGGTCAAGGAGCTCCATGGCCGAGGGATGCGCGTGATGCTGGACGTGGCGCTCAACCATGCCAGCGCCTCCTACGACCGGGGGGCCGGCGACCCCGGCAAGCTCCGTCCGCGCAACACCACCGGCCGGCAGGAGGCCGAAAAGGTCTGGGACGGCTGGGGATCCAACTACCGCTACTGGGACTTCGGCCACGCCCCGACCCGGCAGTTCCTGAAGAACGTGGCGCTCTATTGGCTGACCCAGGAGGACGTGGACGGCCTCCGCCTGGACTACGTGCGCGGCGTCCCTCACGACTTCTGGGCCGAGCTCTACGCGGACGTCAAGAAGGCCAAACCGGGCGCCTTCCTCCTGGGCGAGGCGTGGATCGACGCCGGGGCGCCGGAGAAGAACGCACAGGACGTCGCCACCTATTTCGAGAGAGTGGACGGCCGCCCGCAGCTCGATTCCTTGTTCGATTTCCCCATGCAGAGCGTATTGACCGGCGTGTTTGCCCAGGGCCGGCCCGCGTCGGACCTGGAGGCCTGGCTCCAGAAGACGGAGTCCCTCTACGGGCCGGGCGCGCACGCCACGCGGTTCCTGGACAACCACGACCTGGCGCGCTTCCTGGCCTGGGGCGGGCGGCCGGAGCGGCTCACGGCCGCCGTGGGCTTCCTCGCCAGCCTGAGTGGCCCCATTGCGATCTACTACGGCACCGAGACCGGCCTGTCCCACGTGGCGCCCCAGGCCGGGTTCACGGACGCCGGCCGCATCCCCATGCCCTGGAAGATCCTGAATCCAGCCATCCTGGACCCCGTCAAGCTGGCCCTCCAGGCGCGCCGCGAGCACCCTGCCCTCGCGCGGGGCGCCCGGGTCTCCCTGCTCGCCGAAAAGAGCCAGCTCGTCCTGGCCAAGGTGACGCCCGAGGAGACCGTTTTGGTGGGGGTGAACCTCGCGGCCGAGCCGGTGGAGGTGACGGTGGACGTCTCGAAGATCCTCGCCCCGGATGCGGCTCTCGAGCCCGTCCTCGGGCAGAGCACGGTGGTCCGGGTTCCGGACACGGGCCGGATCCGCTGGAAGCTGCCCGCCATGAGCACCGTGATGGTGGCCGCAAGAGGCCGCCTTGGACGCCCATAGTCCGCGATGCGTATCATTGTTCAGGGAAGCCGCTCCTCGGAGACCTCTTCGCTTGGAAGCGTTCGCCTGGAAGCTTTGGAGTCCGCAGCCCATGGGTAGATTCTGCATCACCGCCGTCCTCCTCCTTTTCGCCGCGCGCGGCCTCGCCGCGGAGTCTCGACATGTCACGGCCCGCCAACTCGTGCGGACCGTGGACACGGCTCTCGGAGACCTGGTGGAGGCAGCGGGGGGGAAGGGCGCTCTCGACCCCAAGGATCCCAAAGCGTCCCTTTTCTGGAGCACCCTCAACGGCTTGCGGATCCGGATGGTGATGATCGAGGGTTCCCTGGCCAAGCGGGACGCGGAGTTCTTCACTCTCCTCGATCAGGGGAGCACCGATCTCGGAGCCCTGCGGGTGGCCTGGGCGCGCACGGGCGTCAAGAACGCCGACGCCTCCCGGAACCTGCGCATCGCCTCCTCGTCGTACCGAATGCTGCGGGCCAACTTCGGCCGCGAGGGTGTGCGCCTGCGCCAGGGAGGGGGCCTCAGCGAAGCCGAGCAGCGCCAGCTCCAGCGCCTCCAGAGGGCTCAGCGGCGGTTCGCCGAGAGCTTGCGGGCTCTGCGGGAGCATGCCCAGCGGCGGAACGATCCCGTGACCACCGCGGAGATCGACCGTTTCCGGGGCGAGGCGGAGAGGATCGGGCTGGCTCCGGCGAACCTGGAGTCCTACCTGAACTCCCTGATCACCACCAGCGAGGTCCGCGGTGAATGGGAGGCCAACGCCCCCTACATCAAGGACGACGCCCCCGAGGAGTTCGTGGTCTCGAACGAGATGGTCGAGGATCTGTACGTCGAGTCCGACATCGGCCATGTCTTCACCATGGATCTAGGGGATGCCGGCGGCGGTATGGATCTCCTCGATGAGGAAGTCGCCGTGCCTTCCGAAACCGAGGTGGAATCGGTCCAGGTCTATGAATCGGGCGGGGACGAGGTCGTTTCCGAGATCACTGAGCCCCAGGAAGGCGAGATCGTCGAGGAAGACTTGGCCGAAGACAACACTGCCGTCGAGGATCTCCAGGTCGAAGACGTAGAGGTCGAAGACGTGGAGGTCGACGACGTGGAGATCGTCGAGAAGAAGGCCGAGGCCGGCACCGAGGAGGACGGCGTCAAGAACGACGGCACCAAGGCGGACCCCGCGCCGGCCGATCCCACCCAGCCGCCCGTCCCGCCGGCCGAGCCTCCCCCCAACCGCCCGCCGATCGGCTAAGATCCCCCCTCTTTCTCCGGCTTTTGCCGGCAGTCACCGGGAGGTTTTCGAGATGGGTCTTTTGAGCGGAACCGTCGCCGTCACCCGCTTCAACGTCGTGGTGCCCCAGGAGGGGCCGGACTTCGAGCGTGCCCGTTTCTGGGAGATCGAGCCGGGCTCGGAGGTGCGCGAGCGGATCGGCGTCGTCCCCTTCGAGCTGGAGGCACCCTACGAGGTGGCCCAGGGGCGCTACGCCTTCCGCGTGCGGGTGGACCGGGTCCGCCCGGACGCCACCGCGGTCAAGGAGCGGATGAAGGAGCTGGTCAAGACCGAGATGGAGGTGACCGGCAAGACGTTCGTGGGCCCCAAGACCCGCAAGAAGCTGCGCGAGCTGGCCGAGGCCGAGAGTGCCATGCGCCAGGCGCCGCGCACCCAGATCGTCGAGTGCTGCATCGACGGCACCCTTCTCTACGTGGCCAGCACGGCCAAGGCCTGGCTCGGCACGGTGCTGACCCTGCTGCGCCATGCCGGCGTCGAGGGGGAGTTCAAGGCCCCCTGGCTGGACGAGGCGCCCGAGGTGGAGGAGATGAGCGACCTCGTCATCCCCAAGGAGCCGGGGCAGTCCGTGCTCGGCTGCCGGTTCCTCCGCGCCCTGCTCGACGAGCAGGACGTCATGGTGGAGCCGGAGTCGGGGAGCGTCCGCCTGGCCACCCGGGAGGCGCGGGTGACCCTCGCCGGGGCCGTCCTCAACGAGCTGTTCCACTACCTGGAGGAGGGCGCCGAGATCCTCTCGGCCAAGATCCACGTGGGCGCCATCCCCATGCGCTTCGACGCCCTCTCCTACCGCCTGAACGGCCTCAAGCTCGAGCCGCTCAAGAACGAGCACTGGACGATGGACCTCGACCAGCGCCTGGAGCAGATCGCGGGGATCTTCGAGACTCTGGACGGCAAGTACGCCGCGCTGAAAGAGAAGATCAACGCCGTCCCCGCCCCGGAGCCGGTCGAGGCGGAGACGGCGGCGTAGAAGAGCTGCGGCGCCTTAAAACCGCACGCCGAGGCCCAGCCGGAACGTACGGGCGGGCAGGCGGTAGTACTGGGCGTCGCCCAATTCGCTCTCGGCCACCGGCGGCCGGGAGTCGTCCAGGTTCTCACCGTTCAGACGAATCTCCCAGGTGCCGAAGCGGTAGCCGACACCGGCATCCCAGGTGGTGTAGTCGGGAGCCAGGGCCGTGTTGCGCTTGTTGAGGAAGCGCTCGCCCACGTAGTTGGCCAGCACGAAGCCGGTGAAGCCCTGGGCCGGGGCGTAGATCAGGCCGGCCGAGGCCAGCTTGCGGGCCGACATCTCCAGGCGGTTGCCGTCGAGCCGGGTGGCCACGCCGTCGAAGTCCTGAACGTAGTCGCGGAACTTGGCGTCGTGCCAGGCGTACGCCGCCTGCCAGCGCAGAGCGGAAAGGAGGCGCCCCTTGGCCTCGAGCTCCGCACCCCGGAAGCGCTCCGAGCCGGCGTTCACCAGGCGCGGCAGGCCGTTGACCGACTGGGCGACGACCAGATTGTCGAAGTCCATGCTGAACCCGGTGAGCTCCCACTCGAACCGGCCGTTGGCCAGGCGGCTCTTGATGCCGAACTCGTAGCTGTCGGCGTCCTCCGGCTTCAGGATCTCCGCCTCGGCCTTGGGGCCGAAGTCGATGGCCGCGGGCTTGTAGGTGGTGCGGTAGTCGCCGAACAGCCAGACGCCGTTGGAGTCGGTGCCCCAGGCGAGCCAGCTGACGCCGAAGGTGCCGCTGCCGCGGGTGATCTCGCGGGTCTGCTTCCCCTCCTCTTCCTCTTCGCCCGGGCCGGAGCCGCCCAGCTCTTCCTCGCCGGCCTCGCGGTCCTCGTCCGTACGGTTCAGGCGCGCGCCCACCTGGAAGTGCAGGCGGGGCACCGGATTCCACTTCGCCTGGGCATAGAGACCGGAGAAATTGCGCTCGTCTTCCACGTCGAACCCCATGTCGCGGGACAGGCCGGCAGCTCGAAGGCGCGTTCGAGCCCGAGAGCGGTGCGAAGTAGCTGAACGTCTCGGCGTCCGCCACCGCCTTGCCGTAGAGATGGTCGAAGCCGACGACCAGGTTGAAGGCCGGGGAGAGCTTCCAGGCGACGTGGCTGTCCAGGTAGACGTCGTCGATCGACAGATCCTGCTCATACCCCCGGGCGTTGGGGGAGGAATTCGACAGGCCGGTCAGGAAGCCGCGGATCGTGTCGCGCTCCGAGTGGGTGAAGGAGAGGGCGGTGGCCCAGGAGCCGCCGGCCAGGGCCCGGTCGTAGCCCGTCACGAAGTGCAGCCGGTTCTCGTCGATCTTGGCGTCGCGCGGGTTGTAATTGGCGTCCAGGGGATTGAGCGGCGAAAGGACGCGCCCCGAGCGGACGTGAGGGCTCGCGGGATCCTGGTCCACCACCGAGCCGTCGAAGTCGAACCGGAAGCTCCCCCCGGCGGCGTCGAACGTTGAGCGGTAGAGCACGTGGCCGCGCTCGAAGCCGGTGCGGTCGTCCTTGAACCCCTGCTTTTCGCCGTCCACCGTGAGCGACTGGCGGAAGTGGTCCGAGCCGGGCAGGGGCGCGGAGAAGGAGGCGCCGCCGCTGCTGTAGTTGCCGCCCCACAGGTGGGCCGAGCGTCCGGCCGCACCGGCCTGGCGGTGGAGGACGTGGATCACACCCACGAACGAGGTGGCGCCGTACATCACGGGCGCCGCGCCCCGGAGCACCTCGATGCGCTCGACGTTGGTCAGGTCGACGCTGGGCAGGGCGGGGTTGAAGGCGCCGCCCCAGGGCACCCCGTCGACCACCAGCAGGAAGGCGTCGAGCTCGCGCAAGCCCCAGATCTCGGGCACGGAGCCGGCCGGGCCTCCATCACCGCCCGGGGCGATCGAGATGCCGGCGGCGAGAGCCAGCGCCGAAGGCAGGTCGGTGGCGCCGAGGGCCTCGATCTCCTCGCCGCTGATGACGGTGATGGAGGCCGGAACGGCTTCGACGTCCTCCGGCAACCGGGTGGCAGTCACCTGCAGGGTTTCAGTGACGGTGGGGACGGGCTCCTGCGCGCGAGCGGGCAGAGAGAATCCCAAGGCAGCGGCAAACATCGCGGTTGCGGTTGCCGCAGAGAGTGCGGATTTCGAAAACATACGGATCTCCTCCTGCTCGGGGGCAGGGGTCAGCAACGGTTCAAGACAGCTCGGCGTCGTCGGCGTCGGGACGGCCGGTCTCGTCTATTCGTTCTGCCGCTGCGTCAGGAGGAGGATGTCGAAAGCGAGAAGGGGGGAGGACGGCCGGCCGGCGGAGCGGGCCGGAGTCTCCGGAGGGGAGTGCCGGGCTCACCACGCCGGCGGCCTGGACCATGGACTCCTCGGGACCTTCCTGCGCTTCGGGCACGGCCGTTTCGGAATGACCGGAAGGCAGGCTGACCTGGGCTTCCAACGCCAATGGGGGCGGCGCCACCTTCTGCCGCCAGGCGCCGCCGCGCCGGGAGCCCTCTACCCAGGCCACGACTCCCGCCTGGCCCGGGAGGGCCGGCTCGCCCTTGGCGGCGGCCACGGTGGCCAATACGAAGGGCGGCGGTTCCATTCCGGGCGCCGGGGCCGGGGCGATCGAGAACCGGTGAGGGAGCTCAAAGGCCGTCTCCCGGTGCTGCTCGTCACCCAGGCGCAGCAGGAGGCGGGCGTCGGCAGTGGGCAGGCCCGGCACCCGCCAGCGGACGCGCCGGAGATCCTGGTCGAGGTGGGGCGTGATCCGGACCGGGTAGGTCTTCCCGCCGTCGAGGCTCAGGAACGCCTCCCACTCCTCGACGCCCGGGAGCCCCGCGGACGGCTCGGTGGGTGCCCATTCGAGGAACGCCTCGGCGCCTGCCACCAGAGCCGCCCCGGGGCGGGGCGAGACCAGCGTGACGGGCGCTGCCGGGGCACCGGCCCAGGCCGGGGAAGCCGACAGGGCAAGACCTGCCAGCGCGAGCAGACGGCGGACGTGGCTCATCGGGGTCACAACGATACAGGTGCCCCCAGGTGGTGACAAGGAGACGAAGGAAGCGTGAGGCTCCGGGGGCTACGGTCCCCAGGACTTGTCAGGGTTCCTCGAATTCAGCCACCACGGGCACGTGATCCGAGGGGGATTCCCCCTTGCGCTCGTCGCGGTGGATCTCAACGCCCGTGCACCGCTTCAACATCTTCGCGGTACCCAGGATGAGGTCGATCCGCAGGCCGTTGTTCTTCTGGAAGGCGAGCTGGCGGTAGTCCCACCAGGAGTAGAGGCCCCCCTCCTCGTGGTGCTTGCGCAGCAGGTCGTGCAGGCCCCAGGAGGTGATGCGGGCGAGCGCCTCGTGCTCCTTGGGGTGGAAGTGGATTTTGCCTCGCCAGAGGTCCGGGTAGCGGACGTCCCGCTCCTCGGGCGCGATGTTGAAGTCGCCCAGAAGGAGCAAGGCGCCCGTGGGCTTGGCCGTGGTGTCGAGGAAGTCCTGCAGGCGCGCCAGCCAGTCCATCTTGTAAACGAACTTCTCGCTCTCGGGCGACTGGCCGTTGGGCACGTAGACGTTGACGATGCGGACCTTATTGACCGTGGCATTGACCGTGGCCGCGATCAGCCGCCGGGGTGCGTCCGGCTCGTCGCCCGGCAGGTTGATCGCGAGGTCCGCCAAGGGGTGCCGCGAGAGGATGGCGACCCCGTTGTAGGTTTTCTGCCCAAAGACTGCCGACTGGTAGCCGAGGCCGGTGAAGACGTCGAAGGGGAAGCCGTCGTCGGTGGTCTTGATCTCCTGGAAGCAGAGCACGTCGGGGCGTTCGCGTTCCGTCCAGGCGGCGACCCGCTCGACGCGCGAGCGGATCGAGTTGACGTTCCAGGTGGCGACCTTCATCGGTGGGGGATCTTACCGAAGCGAGGCGCCGGGGTCCAAACACTCCGGCGCCTCTTGCCGTATACAGGAATGGAGACGGACAGCTCTGGACACGCACTCTCCCTCTCCAAACCTCCCTCCTCCAAAACCCCGCCGAGGCGGGGTCTTTTTTTGCCTGAAGCTTACTTTCTCATCGCCCGCTGGGCGGCGTCGTATTTGGCCATGACGCTGTGCCTGCGCCCGTAGAACAGGTAGATCAGCATGCCGATCGCGAGCCAGCCGGCCAGCCGCCACCAGTTGTCGGCCGGCAGCGAGAACATCAGCATCAGGCAGCAGAGGATGCCGAGGACGGGAACCACCGGCACCCAGGGGCAGCGGAAGGGGCGCTCGGCGTTGGGGTACTTCTTCCGCATGATGAGGACCGCCGCGCAGACGATGACGAACGCGAACAGGGTGCCGATGTTCGTCAGGTGGAGCAGGAAGCCCAGGGGCAGGAAGCCGGTGAGCACGCAGACGAAGACCCCGATCAGGATCGTCGACTTGTGGGGCGTCCGGAACTTCGGGTGGACCTCGCCGAAGAAGCCCTTGGGGACCAGGCCGTCGCGGGCCATGGCGAGGAAGACGCGGGGCCCGGAGAGCATCATGACCAGGAGCACCGAGGTGATGCCGGCGACACCCGCGATGGCGATGATCACCTCCGCGATGCCGAGCCCCTGCTGCTTGAAGGCGTCGCTCACGCCCGCCGCGACGTCGATCTGGTTGTACTTGACCATGCCCGTGAGCACGGCCACCACCGCGATGTAGAGGACGGTGCAGATGAGCAGCGAGGCGATGATGCCGATCGGCACGTCGCGCTGCGGATTCTTCGCCTCCTCGGTGTGGGTGGAGACCGAGTCGAAGCCGATGTAGGCGAAGAAGATGATGGCCGCACCGGCCAGCATGCCGAGAGGTGTGCCACCCGCATCGGCCTGGCCCGCGACGTGATGGCCGAAGAAGCTCAGGCCCGTCCAGCCATACGGAGCGAAGGGATGCCAGTTCGCCGGGTCGACGTAGAAGGCGCCGACGCCGATGACGAACAGCACGGCGGCCAGCTTGATGCCCACCATGGTGGCGTTGAAGCTGGCGCTCTCGGAGATTCCCTTCACCAGCACGGCGGTGACGACGATGACGACGAGAACCGCGGGCAGGTTGAAGAACGAGCCGGTCGAGACGAAGTCGCCGGTCGCCGCGTCATAGCGGATCGGCGCCTCCTGCAGAAACTTCGGCAAGTGAAAACCCGGTCTTCGCGAGGACGCTTTGGAAGTATCCGGACCAGCCGTTGGCGACCGTTGCGCTCCCCACCGCGTATTCGAGGACGAGGTCCCAGCCGATGATCCAGGCGAACAGCTCGCCCATCGTGGCGTAGGCATAGGTGTAGGCCGAGCCGGCGACCGGCACCATCGAGGCGAATTCCGCGTAGCAGAGCGCGGCGAAGATGCAGGTGATGCCGGCGACGACGTAGGACAGCATCAGGGCCGGGCCGGCGATGTTGTGAGCCGCCTCGCCGGTCGCCACGAAGATGCCGGCGCCGATGATGGCCCCGACTCCCAGGGCGGAGAGCTGAACCGGGCCGAGGACACGGCGGAGCCGGTTCTCCCCCTTCATCTCCTCGAGGAGCATCTCGAGCGGTTTTCTGGCAAAAAATTGGTTCGCCACGGTGTCTTAGACCTCCAGAAGTTATGCCCTCGTGTTGCCCGCCGGAGCGGGTCCAGGGGAACCCAGCTTGCGCCAGGCGAAATACACGGGAACGCCGACCAGCACGATGACCAGGCCCGGCAGGCTCGTCTCCGTCTTGTAAACGAGCAGCACGAGCGCGATCGCCGTGGCGGTCACGATGTAGAGCGCCGGCACCAGCGGGTAGCCGAACGCCTTGTAGGGGCGCTCCGCCTCGGGCCGCTTGCGCCGCAGGACGAACAGGCCGGCGATCGTCAGCACGTAGAAGATCAGCACGGCGAACACCACGTAGTCGAGCAGGGTGCTGTACAGGTTGCCGTAGGTCACCACCCCGTCCTCGCCGGTGAGCCGGGTGCGGGGGAGCACCAGGAAGGAGGCCCAGAGGCCCTGGAGGATCAGCGCGAAGGACGGCACGTGCTTCGTGTTGAGCGTCCCGGTGCGCCGGAAGAACAGGCCGTCGCGGGCCATGGCGTAGGACACCCGGGCGCCCGCCAGGATCAGGCCGTTGTTGCAGCCGAAGGTCGAGATGATGATGGCGATCGCCATGATGGTGGCACCGGCCGGCCCGAAGATCACCTGCAGGGCCGCCGTGGCCACCCGGTCGTCCGGTGCGGTCTGGATGGCATGGAGCGGCAGGGTGCACAGGTAGGCCACGTTCGCCAGGAGGTAGAGCCCGATCACCAGCAGGGTGCCGAAAGCCAGGGACAGCGGGATGTTCCGCTTGGGGTTCTTGACCTCGCCGGCCGTGAAGGTGATGTTGTTCCAGGCGTCGGACGAGAACAGCGAGCCCACCTGGGCCACGCAGAAGGCAATGAACAGGCCAAAGGCCCCGGCCGTGGCCGCGATGGGCGCGGCGACCGGCAGGTCGGGCCGGATGGTGCCCACGTCGCGGGGTGTCCAGAAGTCCGTGAAGTTGGCCGAGATCGCCTCGGCGTTCCGGCCGGCCAGGATCCCCAGGAGGATCAGGGCGATGAGCGACAGGGTCTTGGCCGAAGTGAAGGTGTTCTGGATGATCTTGCCGAGGTGGATGCCGCGGGTGTTGAGCCAGGTGAGGAAGACGATCAGGAGGATGCCGACCAGTTGCTGCACCGAGAGGCTGATCGCGTACTTCTCCGTGAGGTCGATCGGCGGGATGATCCAGGACGTCGGCGAGATCGAGGGGGCCAGCACGCCGAGGAAGCGGGCGAAGCCCACGGCCACGGCGGCGATGGTGCCCGTCTGGATCACCAGGAACAGCGTCCAACCGTAAAGGAAGCCCCAGAGAGGGGAGTACGACTCGCGCAGGTAAACGTACTGGCCGCCTGCCTTGGGCATCATGGCCGCCAGCTCGCCGTAGGAGAGGGCGGCGGCCACCGTCAGCAGGCCCGTCACCACCCAGACCATGAGCAGCCAGCCAGCCGATCCCACCTGGCGGGCGATGTCTGCCGGAACGATGAAGATACCGGAGCCGATCATCGACCCGGCCACGATCATGGTCGAGTCGAGCAGTCCCAGCTCGCGGATGAACCCTGTCGAGGCTTCCTCGTTGCGGCTCGGGGTCGCGGCGCTACGTTCCGGCATGAGGTCTCCTTAGAGCGGCAACATCCTACAGGGAGAGCCGCGCCGTGTCACCAATTTTTGACTCTCCGGCGAGGCTGCCTCCCAGGGGGCGGGGCGGGCTGATCCAGTTCCCCTGGGCGAAATCGACTCCCAGGGAGCGCAGGCGCTCGACCACGGCGGAGCTCGTCACCCCTTCCGCGACCGTCTGAATGCCCATCACGTGCCCCACCTGGTTGATGGACTCCACCATGGCCCGGTCGAGCGGATCGGTGACGATGTCCTTGATGAACTTGCCGTCGATCTTGAGGAACGCGAACGGCAGATCCTTGAGGTAGCTGTAGGAGGACATGCCCGTGCCGAAATCGTCGAGCGCGAAGCGGACGCCCCTGGCCGTCAGCCGGGTGAGAAGCTCCTGGGCCTGGGGGAGGTTCTCGATCGCCGCCGTCTCCGTGATCTCGAAGCAGAGCTTGTGCGCCGGGACCCCCGAGGACTCGATCTCCTCCTCCACGAATCCGAGGAGCTCCTCGTCCCCCAGCGACACCGCCGAGAGGTTGAGGGAGCAGAGCTGGAGCAGGTCGAGGAACGGCGGCGGCTGGCTCATCAGGGTCTCGATCGAGTGGCGGATCACCCAGCGGTCGATCGCCCGCATCAACCCGTAGCGTTCGGCGGCGCGAATGAAGTCGCTCGGCAGGTGAATGCGGCCGTCGTCCTCCACCATGCGCAGCAGCACCTCGAAGTAGAGGCCGGGCGGCACGCCGGGGGAGAGCGGCTGGATCTGCTGCGAGAACAGGCGGAAGCGGTTCTGCTCCAGGGTCTGCTGAATGCGCACCACCCAGCTCATCTCGCCGTGGCGGCGCACGAAGGTGGCGTCGTCCTCCTGGTAGACCTGCACGCGGTTGCGCCCCTTCTCCTTGGCCACGTAGCAGGCGTGGTCGGCCGCCGAGAGGAGGTGGGCCACGGTGCGGAAGTCGCGGGTGATCGGCACGAGGCCGATCGAGGCCCCCACGGCGAAGGTCTTGTCGCGCCAGTGGAAGCGGAACTCCCGCAGGGCGCGGTGGACGTCGTTCACCAGTCGCTCCGCCCCGTCGAGCGTGCAGCGGGTCAGGAGCACGCCGAACTCGTCGCCGCCCAAGCGGGCCACGAGGTCCGAGTCGCGCATCGAGTCCTGGAGCAGGCCGGTGACCCGGCAGAGGAGCTCGTCGCCCGCCAGGTGGCCGCAAGTGTCGTTGACCAGCTTGAACTGGTCGAGGTCCAGGTAGCAGAGGGCGTGGGTGTTCGAGAGGCTGCGGGCTTCCTCGAGCGCCCGCTGGAGGTGGCCGTCGAAGGCCTGGCGGTTGAGCAGGCCCGTCAGCTCGTCGTGGGTCGCCTGGTGGGCGAGCTGGAGGGCCATCAGGCGCTTGTCCGACACGTCCTGGAACACCAGCACGGCGCCGATGATGCGGCCGTCCACGGCACGGATGGGGGTGCAGGTGCTCTCGACGGCGTAGCGCCGGCCGTCGCGCCGTTCGAGCGTGATGCGCTCGGCGAGGCGGAAGCCGCGCCCCTCTTCCAGGCAGTGGCGCAGGAGCCTCGCCGATCTCCCGCCCTCCCGCCGGCTCGGTCAGGTGGAAGATCTCCGGCAGCGGCCGGCCCAGGGCTTCGCAGCGCTCCCAGCCGGTGAGCTTCTCGGCCACCGGGTTCAGGTACTTGACGCCCCCGTGCTCGTCGGTGGCCAGCACGCCGTCGCCGATCGAGGCCAAAGTCACCTGGGCCAGCTCCTTTTCGGCGAACAGCTCGGCCATCTGCCGCTCGTAGGCGCCGGTGGTCTGCATCAGCAGGTTCCGGAGGATGGCGTTGTCGAGCTCGAAGGGGCCATTCTTCATGCCGTCTCCTCGTGGAGCAGCACCAGCATGGCCGTCTGGTTGTAGAAGGCGAGGTTGCCGCGCGGCGTGGGGCCGATCTCCCCGAAGCCGAAGAAGCCCGAGAGCGCGGCGCCGCCCAGCGCCTCGTGGAGGGCGGCCACCTCCCGGCCGGCCAGCTCGTCCATCACCGCCTCGCGCCCCACGCCGGAGAAGAGGAGGGCCGCTTGCGGCGCCGGGCCGGCCGGCAGCTCCCCCGCCGTCTGCACGAGCGAAAGGCCGTTGCCGATCCCCAGCCGTACCTGGTCCCCCGTCTCGATCTCGCCCCGGTAGGTGACGGCGCCGGACGGCTCGTCGAAGCTTCGCATGCTGCGGTAGAGACCCTGGCGTTCCGGGCTCGGCCCTTCGATGATCAGCGGGTAGCGCCGGGCCGAGAGGGGGAGGGGAGCCAGCTCCCCGGCCACCACGAAGAAGCGCCGGTACCACTGCGCCGCCGGTCCGCCGTCGATCTCGAACACCACCGGCCCCTCGGCCCGCGTCACCGTATAGACCGGAGACGCCGGGCTCCAGCCGCGCACCACCTCCACCCGCATGGAGATGCCGTGGAGGGTCACCACCAGGCAAGCCGAAGGAAGCACCCGGTCGCCCAGGAAAACCCGGGCGCCGGCGCGGCTCACCGGCTCGCTCTGAGACGCCAAGCCGCCCGCGATCAACGGCGGCATGGTGGCCAGGGTTCGCCTCAGCTCGGCGAGGAACCGCTCGGTGGGGAAGCGCAGGCCGTCCGCCAGGATCAGGGCGCCGTCGGACCCGCCGATGCGGCGGGCGATGGACTCCACCCGCCGGGAGGAGGGCGGCTCGCCGAAGGTTCCCGGGACCACCTCGACCGCGGCATGGTGGAGGGGGTTGTCGAGCCAGAAGAGCTGAATGGTCCCCTGCTGGGTCAGGCCGCGGCCCGCGATCTGCGTCACCGCCTCGCAGCCGAAGCGCAGGGCATCCGGCCAAGCCGAGCTCATGGCGGCCAAGGTGCCGCGCAGCTCCTCCCCGGGCGGCAGGAAAGCCAGGGCGAGGTCGGGCGCACGCCCGGCCTCTTCGGCGGCCGCGAGCAGAAGATCTCTCGGGTACGCCCCTCCCGGTAACTGAATTGTTCGACTCTTCATGACAAAATGGGAAAGTCAACCGGGCGGCGACACCGTCCGGCGCGCGTTCTTTCCCCGCTGGGTTCTCTCCCGGCTAATTAAAGCACGTGTCGGCGGATTGTATGCCGGGGCGGGGGATGGGGGAAGAGGGGAGAAGAAAAGAAGAAAAGAGGTTGGCTCAGTCCAGCCCCGCCTCCCGGTACTCCCCGTAGACCTGCCGAAGCGCGTCCGAGATCTCGCCCAGGGTGACCTCGGCCCGTACGCAGCCGAGGATCTGGGGCATCAGGTTGCGGTCCTCGCGGGCGCCGGCCGTCAGGTCGCGGAGGGAAGAGGCCGCGCGGCCGGCGTCCCGGCGCTCGCGCAGGGCCCGGAGGCGGTCCACCTGATCGCGCTCGGCGGCGGGATCGATGCGCAGAACCGCCGTGGGCAGCTCCTCCTCGGCCTGATAGGCGTTGACGCCCACCACGACCTCCCGCTTCTCTTCGACCGCCATCTGGTAGCGGTAGGCGGCCTCGGCGATCTCCCGCTGCTGGAAGCCTCCCTCCAGGGCCGCGAGGGCGCCGCCCATCTCGTCGATGCGGCGGATGTAGTCCCGTGCCCTCTGGACGATCTCGTCCGTCCACGCCTCCACCACGTAGGAGCCGCCGAGGGGATCGGCCACGTCCGCCACGCCGCTCTCGTTGGCGATCACCTGCTGGGTCCTGAGGGCCACCCGTGCCGCCGTCTTCCGTGGGAAGGCCGAGCGCCTCGTCGAGCGAGTTCGTGTGGAGCGACTGCGTGCCGCCGCACACCGCCGCCAAGGCCTGGATCGCCACCCGCACCACGTTGTTCATCGGCTGCTGGGCCGTGAGCGTCGAGCCCGCCGTCTGCGTGTGGAAGCGCATCCAGAGAGACCGGGGATCCTGGGGAGCGAAGCGCTCCCGGACCAGCTCCGCCCACAGCCGCCGGGCCGCCCGGAACTTCGCCACCTCTTCGAGGAAGTTGTTGTGGGCGTTGAAGAAGAACGACAGGCGCTGGGCGAAGCCGTCGATGCCGAGCCCGCGGTCGAGGGCCGCCTGCACGTAGGCCAGACCGTTGGCGAGCGTGAAGGCCACCTCCTGCACGGCCGTCGAGCCGGCCTCGCGCATGTGGTAGCCCGAGATCGAGATCGTGTTCCACTTCGGCACCCGGTCGGCGCAGAAGGCGATGATGTCCGTCACCAGCTTGAGCGACGGCCCGGGCGGATAGATGTAGGTGCCGCGGGCCGCGTACTCCTTCAGGATGTCGTTCTGCACCGTGCCGCCGACCTTGTCCCACGAAACCCCCTGCTCCTCGGCCACCACCAGGTAAAGCGACAGGAGAATGGCCGCCGTGGCATTGATCGTCATCGAGGTCGTCACCCGGTCCAGGGGGATGCCGTCGAACAGCCGCCGCATGTCCTCGATCGAGTCGATGGCCACGCCCACGCGGCCCACCTCGCCGCGGGCGATGGGCGCGATCCGAGTCGTAGCCGATCTGGGTCGGCAGGTCGAACGCCACCGACAGGCCCGTCGTCCCCTGCGAGAGCAGGTACCGGTAGCGCTGGTTCGACTCCGCGGCCGAGGAGTAGCCGGCATACTGGCGCATGGTCCAGTGCCGCTTCCGGTACATCTCCGGATAGAGCCCGCGGGTGTAGGGGAACCGCCCCGGATCGCCCACCCGCTCCTCGTAGGGGATGGCCGCGACGTCGGCCGGCCGGTAGTACGGCTGGATCGGGATCTCGGAGGACGTCTGCCGCTCCGGGTCTGCGGGTTTTGAGGCGGCGGAGGCGGGCAGATCGGTCTTGGTCTCGGTTGCCATGCCCCGGATTGTACTCAGATCAGGGGGCGGGCGCGCCGAGCCGGCGGGCGATCAGGCTTCCCAGCCCGTACGTCAGAAAAGCCCAGGCCACTCCGATGAGAATTGCCAGCACGGCGCCGCCCCACGGAGCGCCGGCGAGAGCCGACAGCTCTTCCATCTTCTTGAACAGGTCGTCCCCCCGCAGGAGGTCCCGCATGCCGGCCGCGGTCCAGGGCGGCAGGCGCGTCACCAGGATCGATCCGATCTCGTAGGCGTCGCCCTGGAGCGACAGGAACGGCGCCAGGGCGAAGGGCAGGGCCGCTCCGAAGAGAGCAGGCCGGCGCGCCGCGGCGGCCCGCCTCAGGAGCCAGACCCCGGGAAACAGGGTCAGCAGGAAGGGGCCGAAATCGGTCGCCAGATAGATCCAGTCGCTCCCCCGCGTATCGAACCCCGAGAGGCGCCCCGCGTACTCGCTCGCCGGCACGACGAACGGAAAGACCCGCGCCAGCAAGCTCCCGCCATAGAGGCGGTCGATTTCCAGGCGCGACACCTCGCCTCCCGTGGCCACGCACGCCGCGGCGTGGAGAAGCTCATGGACGGGCACGTAGACCCACCACCCGGCCACGAGCCCGAGGGCGGCGAGCACCAGCCCCCGGACGCCGCGGTCCAGGCATCGGTCCAGCCCCGCGACGGTATCTGTCCACGGGAGGGCGAGAAGACGTAGAGTAGGAAGACGCGCCATGGCAAAAGACCTGGGCCGGGATGATACGCTACGCTCCTCCCAACCGATGCACCCTTCAACACATCGAGCCTGGCCTGATCGCCAGAATTCACGTAAAATACGAAGAAGTCCGAGCCCTGACATGCCTTTGCACCCCGAGGAACGGCGCATCGCCGGCTTGCTGCGTGAGCTGATCGTCCAGAGCGGCCTGCCGCTCGAGCATCTCGAGAAGCGTCTCGACTGGGAGCCGGGCCGCCTGCCCGCCCTGCTGGAGGGGCACCTGCGCCTGAGCTTCGAAGACGTACTTGACGTCCTGCCCGTCCTGGGTACGACCCCCACCGACTTCTTCGCCTGGCTCTACGGCTTCGATCCTCGCGAGTCCCTGGGCGAACGGGACGCTCCCGTTCTAGCCGGCAACGACTCTCTGGGAGGGGTCTTGGACCGTCGCTTCGACCGCAGCCTCCGCGTGGTCAAGAACGCCATCACTCGGCGGCGCCTTTGGAAGGAGGAGGGGCACTGATGGGTGCCCCCTCTCCCGTCCCCCCTTCTTCGACTGCCTCCAGGCCCGCCGCCGCTCGCAGGTGCAGCAGGGAGGCGAGAACCTCGCGGCCCACCCGCAACGAGCGGAAGATGGGCATGGCTTCCCTGACCGTTCGGCGCAGATCCCTCGTCCTTCCTCCTTTGGCATAGACGTCCGCGAGATCGAGGCTGACCATCGCCGTCTCATAAGCCAGTCCCTGTTCGGTAAAGCCTTCTCGGGCACGCAACAGCGCCGATTCGGCGCTTTCGAGATGACCGATCTCCCTCAGAAGCTGTCCTTCCTGCCAGGTCGCCCGCAGCAGGATGAGCGGATCCTTGCATTGTTGGTATAGAGGTCTGGCCTCCACGAACAGAGATAAGGCCTCCTCGGGCTGGCCGAGGGCGATATGACAGCGGGCCAGGTTGTGGTAAGCGGCCAGGAAGATCTGAGGCTCTTCTTCCCGGTCTATTAGGGGGATAGATTGCTGGAAAAGATCGATAGCGCGTTCGACCTCATCAGAGTAAAGGAGGAAGACGGCCTTCTGAACCATCGTGCCAGCCAGGAGATGGTCGTTCCCCAACTCACGATAGATTCTGCCGGCCTCTTCGGTCAATCGAATGGCTTCCGAGAATTCGTTACGGGAGGCCCGCAGAGAAGCTCATCTGCGCGAGCATGATGGCTAATATTAAAGGCGCTCCGGTGCCTTCATCGTATTTCTGGCGAGCAATACGAAACGCGACCTCTGCCTGCATCCAGTCCCCACAGATTCGTTGCGCATTGCCGAAGGCTCGCCACCCTTCGGCTTGAAGATCCGCCAACTGCGCTGCCCCTCCTGCGGCCTCTACGGTACAAGCCTCCGCTGCCAGGCGTGCCAAGGTCGCCAAGTGAAGGGTCTTCTTTGTGCCTTGGAAGCGTGCCGCGTGACTACGGTCTACCAGGCATTGAATCAGCTCGGGATCGGCAAAACGTCCTCCTGAAGTTACGCGCCGGATCTGTTCGCCGTCCGACAGCCGGGCAAGCTCCGCCAAGAGCTTAGGCAATGCTGGAGCTGAGACACCGTGCGTGAGGGCGGCTGAGAGGGCACGCTCCGTCCGCGCGAAGGCCCAGTCGTAGTTGTAAGACTTGGCGGGCCTCGATTCCCCGGGCTCGACGGTTTCTGGTTCAGGGATCTCGAGAAGACGGGGAAGGAGGGTCCGACCTCCGCGCAGCCCGCCCAGCGTTGCACGGCAGACCACGCAGTTCTTCAAAAGATGGTGCACGATCTGGGCATTCTGGCCCGCATCGCTGGGATGGGGGCTGGCTTGTAGAAAGCGCTCGAAGTCCTCTGCGGTTGGATGAGTTTCCACGGCGGTATTCCGTCTTGGGCTCGACGCGGAGGGCGGCGAGTCCCAATCCGGAGAATTATGATACCGCTAAGCGACCTCGGGTGCGCCAAAAGGCGCTCTACGCGATCGGCCGGACTTTGGGCAGGGGCTCGATCTGCGCGCTCAAAATCCGGATCAGCTCCAAGGCCTGCTGCTCCTGGTCGGCGATCTGCCGGAGCTGCAGCAGGGAAGCCAGGGTTTCGAGCTTGACGCGCAAGGCGTGGAAGATCGGGATCGTGGCGGTCACCGTGCTCTTGAGCTCCTCGACGAGCCCCAACTTCACGTACACGGTCGCGAGCTCGAGGGAGACGAGTGCCGCCTCATAGGACATCTTCCTGTCCACGTAGCCACGGCGGGCGCGCAGCAGGGCCGCCTCGGCGGCCCGCAGATGGCCGAGATCCCGGAGGATCTGCCCCTCCTGCCAGGCCGCCCGCAGGAGGATCAGGGGATCGTTGAACTCTTTGTAGAGCTCGTGGGTCTCCGAGTAGAGCAGGAGAGCCTGCTCGGGCTGGTCGAGGTCGATGTAGCAGCGGATCAGGTTGTGGCAGGCGGCCAGCAGGATATGAGGGTCCTCTTCCTTGTCGATCAGGGGAATCGCCTGGTTGAGGGTCTGGACCGCGCTTTCCGACTTACCGGCGTACGTCTCGGCAATGGCCTTCTGAACCATCGTGCTGGCGAGGAGATGCCGTTCGCCCAACTGCTGGTAGATGTAGCCCGCCTCTTCACACCGCTCGACCGCGTCGTCCAGGGAGCCCTGAAAAATGGCGAGGGGAGTGAGCCGCTCCAGCAGCCAGGCGCGGAGCATGGGATCGCCGGTGCCGGCCTGGCGGTGGCGGAGGGCAAGGATCAGTGCTTCTTGCGCTTCGCGAGGCCTGCCGAGGACCCGCAGGGCGTTGCCGTACTGCCCCCAGGCCCGCGCCCGAAGGTCGCTCAGCCGCACCTCACCCAGGGTGTCCGGGCTGGTCGAGGCATCGGCGGCAATCCGCGCCAGGTTGGCCAAGTGGAGCATCTCTTCGGCATCCCGGTACCGGGCGTCATGGCTGCGGTCGATGAGGGCCCGGATCACCGCCGGCTGAACGAACGGCTGGTTGGCTACTTCCTGGGCTTGAATCTCCGCGGGCAGGCCGTTGAGGCGGGCGAGCACGAGATTTGGGGCCTCATCGGCCGGTGAATCGGGCCGCAGGAAGGCGGAAACAGCCCTCTCTGCCACGGCGAACGCGCGGCTGTAGTCGTACCCGCCCGCAGCAGGGGGTGCCACGGGCTCCTGAGAGACCGTCTCCTCCAGTGGAGGATCAAAGATCCGGGCCAGGCGCTTTGGCCCCCAGCCGGCCGCTCCAAGGCGCTGCCGGCAAACAGGGCAGTCGGCGAGGAAATGGCGCATGATCTGCGCGTTCTGGGTTGAAGCGGACCGGGAGGCACCTCGCAGAAAAATCTCAAGGTCTTCAAGAGTCGGATGGTTCGAGAGCATCGTCTACCTCCCAGCTGCCACTGCAAAAAACATCAAGACATCGAGACGTCAGGAGAGGACTCTAGACAAAGCACCAGGGGCTCGGACGCCCGACGGGATCAATACAGGAGCCGCCGTTCGTGGAGGATCCTTCTTTCTGCTGAACCGCCGGCTGTCCGGCGCGCCGGCCATGAGCGGCCGGACCGGGGCGCCGGAAGCTGAAGAGATCCTCCACCCAATGAAGAGCCGCGGTGAAAGCCCCTTCGGACTCAACAGCCGCCGGCCTCTCCAGGGGACGGGCACCGGCCATGGGGATCATGGTCAGGGACAGGACGATTGCCGATGCGAATATACGACGTGAACGGGAAACGCGGGTCATGGCCATCTCCTCACCAAGCAAGACGGAACGGGTCCGATGCGGACCGGCCGCTCGCGAAATAAAAGTCAAATTGGATACGACTCTATAGGAGATGGGTGTGGGAACCGAGGAAAACGTGACAACTTTGGCTACGCCCCTCGAGAGCGAGAAAGACGGCGCCGGTTCCGGCTGAAGCGGCCGGCGCCGTTTCCTGGTCACTTGAGGTCGTCTCCGCTCTTGGCGAGCGGCTCGATCCGGGCGCTGAGGAACCGGATGAGGGCCAGAGCCTGCTGTTCCTGGTCGGCGACCTGCTGGAGCTGGAGCAGGGAGGCCAGCGCCTCCCGGTCGACGTGAAGAGCCCGGAAGATTGGGATCGTCGCCGTCACCGTCTGCCTGAGATCCTCAATGGCCTTGAGCTTCACGTAAAGGGCCGCCAAATCGAGGCAGACAACGGCGACCTCGTACATCAGGCCACGCTCCATGAAGCCCGCCTGGGCGCGGAGGAGCGCCGATTCGGCCGCCCGCAGATGGCCGAGATCCCGCAAAAGCTGTCCTTCCTGCCAGCCCGCCCGCAACAAGATGAGGCTGTCGTCGAACTCCTTGTAGAGGTTCCGGGTTTCCGAGTAGATCGACAGCGCCTGCTCGGGCTGGTCGAGGTCGATGTAGCACCTCACCAGGTTGTGGCAGGCCGCGAGCAGCAGGTGCGGATCCTCTTCGTGGTCGATGAGCGGAATCGCGCGGTTGAGCAGCACCACGGCGTTCTCCGCCAGGCCCGCGTAGAGGCAGGCGATCGCTTCCTGCACCAGCGTCCGGGCGAGAGCGTGGGTCTCGCCAATCTGCCGGTAGATCTCGACCGCTTCGTTGAGGGTGGCGATGGCCGCGTCGAAACGCCGTTGGAAGGTGTGGAGAGACGCGATCTGCTCGCACAGCTTGGCTCTCAGAGCGGGGTCGCCGGTCCCCGTCTTGAGATAGCCCTGAGCGGTGATCATCGCCTCCTCCGAGTCGCGCAGCCGGCCGGCGACACGGAGGGCGTTGCCGTACTGGCTCCAGGCCCGGGCCCGCAGGTCCGCGAGCCGGGCGGCACTGCCCAGAGCTTCCGGAGAGCAACGGGTGGCCACGCTGCGGGCCACCTCGGCCCAATGCAGCATCGCCTCCGGATCCGCGTAGCGGGCGTCATGGCTGCGTTCCATGAGAATTTGGGCCAGGCGGGGGCTGGCGAACCGCTCCCCCCCTTCCACCCGGACGATTTGGAGATGGCGCGGAGCCTTGTCGAGGTCTTCCAGCAACACCTCGGGAGCGACGGACGGAGCCGGCGCCGCGGTCAGGAAATCATCGATCGCCTGCTCGGCCCTGCTGAAGGCCCGGCCATAGTCAAATCCGCCCTTCCTGGATACCAGGGACTCCCTGGAGGTCCCGCCCGGGAGATAGACGAGACGTTCCAGGCGATCGCCCGTCCATCCGACCGCGTCCAAGCGATCCCGGCAGACGGAACAGGCGGCCAGCAGGTGGCGAAGGATCCTTGCGTTGCGCGCTGCGTGACCCGGTCGAGACGCATCTCTAAGGAAGCTTTCAAATTCCTCGACCATCGGATGATCTTGCAACATAGCTCATACCTCCCGGAAACAGGCCAGCTCAAGGGCCGCCCGCGCAAGAAAGAGGCGGGCGGCCCGATTCAACCCCTATAAGACTAGATGCCTCCACCCCCGGCTTCGCAGCCGTTGGGGTCGATGCACGATCCAGTCAAGGGACCACCATTGGGAAGGGCTCTCATGCCTGTCCCCGTGCCGCCCGTGCCTGTCGATTGGATCTTCTCCTGCCGGGCGGACGGCGCCGGGGGAGAAATCCGCAGGGCCTGGGCAAGCCAGCCCCATGCCGCGCTCAGCCAGTCACTTCCCACGGCACCGGCGGAAACCTGCGGTTTGGCGAGAGGCCGCGCCTCCAAAGCAGGCGTGGCGAGGGCAAGCAAGACGACACTCGAGACGACAGCCACCAAAGTACGGGAACGGTTCATGACATCTCTCCTCTCCAAAATAAGTTTCAAAAGATCTGCGACTGGATACCAGTTGGTACCTCATCGCCCCCCCTACATCAAACTCAACATCTTTGAACCGGTTCAGACCCATAGTGTACCCCGGAACAGGAAGCGGGACACGGACGTGACGTTCTTCCGTCACCCTGCCGTCACCGCCCTTCCCCGGCTTCCTGATTGTCCTCTCCCGAGGACGATCCTAGGGCTCACCTCTCTTCTGGAAATCCCGCGTAAACCTCTCTTGAGAAAAGAGATGCGGTTGCATATGCATGAGGTCGAATGCCCTGGCACCGGCTTTGTACCAAGAGAGAGGCGGGAGTCGTCGCTGACCTGGTTTTCCTGCTTGGAGACGACTCGAAAGGAGACGGAGATGTTCCACCAGAAACGACAGCAAGCGATCCTCGCCCTCACCCTGACGGCGGTTCTTTTCCTGGGTACGGCGGCAGCTCCCGCCGAGGCCCAGCGGACGACCCGGCGGGACCGGACCTGGAAGGGCGCCGGCATCGGTGCCGTCCTCGGCGCGGCCGGCGCGTACGTCAAGGGGAAGCACGAGGCGGACGAGATCCTGGCCGGCGCGGCCATCGGCGGCGTCGTGGGCGGCGCCATCGGCGCCTACATGGACCGCCAGCAGGAGCGCCTGGCCCACATCCCCGGCACCACCGTCGAGCGGATGGGCGAGGACACCCTCCTCGTGCACTTCGACTCGGACGTCCTCTTCGCCTCCGGTTCGTCGGCTCTCGACCGGGACGGCCGGGACACCCTCACGCAGGTGGCCGACGTGGTCAACGACTACCGCAAGACGGCCGTCGTGGTTCAGGGGCACACGGACTCCCGGGGCACCGAGGAGACCAACCAGTACCTCTCCGAACGGCGTGCCCGCTCGGTGGAGGGCTATCTGATCAACCAGGGAGTCGACGCGGACCGCACGACCGCGATCGGCTTTGGTGAGACCGCCCCGGTGGCGGGCAACGAGACCGCCTGGGGGCGGCAGAAGAACCGCCGCGTCGACGTCCTGCTCAAGGCCAAGACCGGCCCGTTGCGCCAAGCGTACTGACCCGAGGTATTGACCCTCCGGCCCATTGAGAATCCGTTTTGCCTGATCTCCGTTTTCGTGTCCGGCAGCGCGAGATCTGGCATCGCTTCCAGTGGATCTGGCACCGCTTCCAGTGGATCGGGCCCAGAATCCAGTGGATCGGGACGAGACTCCAGTGGATTCAAGGCAGACTCTCGAGATTCCGGACCAGATCCACTGGATCTGGAACGGAATCGAGTGCTTTCTCCGGCGGATCCACTGGATTCGGAGCCTGAGCAGAAAGTTTTTGCGCCCGATCCACTGGATTCGGGTTTCGAAATCAGGCCCGCACCTCCAGAATCGTCCCGCCCGGCAACGGAGGTCTCCTTCCAAGATCCTACGATAAGCTTGTGCATCCTGAGGCCCCAGCCATGGAAAATCCCGGCATCCAGATCCTTCTCCGCAACCTCGACCAGGGCTATGGCCACAAGTCCTGGCACGGCCCGGTGCTCCGCGGCTCGCTGCGGGGCGTCTCCGCCGGGCAGGCGGCCTGGCGGCCGGAGCCGTCCCGGCACAACGTCTGGGAGATCGCGGTGCACTGCGCCTACTGGAAGTACTCCGTCCTCCACCGGCTGCGCCCGGAGATCCGCTTCCCGCTCAAAGGGAGCAACTGGCTTCCCCGGCCCGAGGGAGAGGCCGGCGAGCGTGCCTGGAAGGCGGACCTCCAGGTTCTCGGAGCCATCCACCAAGACCTCCGCCAGGCCGTGGCCTCCCTTTCCGACGGCGACCTGGAGACGGTTCCCCAGGGGAGCAAGAGGAGCTTCCTGGACTTGATCCTCGGCGTGGCTCATCACGACGTCTACCACGCGGGGCAGATCCAGCTCCTCAAGAGGTTGTTCGCCGAGGGGAGCCGATGCTGAAGAGGATGAGACGCCGCCTGACCGGCCCATGCTTGATTTTTGTTCTTGCTACCGCCGCTGCTGAAAGGGCCAGCGGTCAGGGGTTCACTTTTTCCCAACTGCCTCCGCCGGATCCGCAGGCTGCCGGGTCCTACGGCTGGTCGGCCGCGATGTCGCCCAGCGGAGACCGAGCCATCGTAGGGGCCCGTGGGCAGGGCAGGGCGTACGTTTTCAGCCGCACCGCCGGAGGGGTGTGGGAGCTGGATTCCCGGCTTCCCGTTCCTGCTCCCTTGGAGGCTGGATTCGGCCACGACGCCGCCATCTCCGGGGACGGGATGATTGCGCTCGTGGCGCATCCGAACGCCCGGTGCCCCGGTCCTCCTCCGCCCCTCCCGCCGCCGCTCCACTGCGGGGCGGCCTTCCTGTTCGTCCACCAGGCCGGAGGGTGGGTCCAGGAGGCCCGTTTCGGGATTGAAACGGTCTCCGACTTCGATTCCAATTTCGGCTGGTCGGTCGCCCTCTCGGAGGACGGCTCGACGGCCCTGATCGGCCAGATGAACAACTGTCCGGGAGGAGACTGCATCGGAGCGGCCTTCGTCTACCGGCGCAGCGCGGGCGGGACCTGGAGCTCCGAAGGCACCCTGAGGCCCTCCAATCCCAAGGCCAGATCCTTTGGCGGCTCCCTCGACCTCTCGGCCGATGGGAGCATGGCTCTCATCGGAGCCACGGGAACCCAATGTGCGGGAAGCTTCACTTGCGGCTCGGCCTACGTCTTCACCCGGAGTGGGGGAGTGTGGAGCGAGCGGGCAGAGCTGATCCCGTCCGATCCACACCCCTTGGCCTTTTTCGGCACGGTGGACCTGTCCGTGGACGGGACGAGCGCTCTGATCGGTGCACCTGGAGAGGCGTCGGATGACTCCCCGTATCCAGGGGCTGTCTACGCGTTCGCTCAGAGTGCCGGAGCTTGGACAGAGGTGCAGAAAATCACCGGCGGGAGCAGTGGGGACCAGTTTGGGAGTGCCGTGAGCCTCTCTTCAGACGGGCTCGCGGCGCTGGTCGGGGCCTTCTCGACGGACTGCACCCGCGGCGACGACAATTGTGGCGCGGCGTACCGGCTGTCGCGCCAGGGTGAAACCTGGAGCCCGCCTCAGTATCTCCGAAGCTTCTTCCAAGGTGCCAGGAGAGGTTTCTCCGTCGCTCTTTCGAGGGATGGAAGGATCGGGCTCGCCGGAGCGCCTGGAAGAAACTGCCCGGCGGGGGTCTTCTGCGGCACCGTGGTTACCGTGAACGCTCTGCCAGCCCCGTAGCCGGGCATCGTTACCACCACAAGTTACCCGGGCCTCGGGCCCATGGCAACTCTCCTTTCTACTCAGACTCGTTCAATGATCGTGGCGATCCCCTGGCCGCCGCCGATGCAGAGGGTGATGAGGGCCGTGCCGAGCCCCCGCCGTTCGAGCTCGTCGAGCGCCGTGCCGAGCAGCATGGCGCCGGTCGCGCCCAGCGGATGGCCGAGGGCGATGGCGCCGCCGTTGACGTTCACCCGCTCGGGATCGATGCCCAGGCTGCGGATGGTCTGGAGCGGCACCACCGCGAAGGCCTCGTTGATCTCCCAGAGGTCGATGTCGCCCGCCGCCATGCCGGCCTGGGCCAGCGCCTTCCGGGAGGCCGGAGCGGGCGCCGTCAGCATGATCACCGGCTCGGAGCCGACGGTCGCCATCGCCCGGATGCGCGCCCGGGGCTTGAGGCCGTTGGTCTTCACGTACTCCCGCGAGGCGAGCAGCACGGCCGCCGCGCCGTCCACGATGCCGCTCGAGTTGCCGGCCGTGTGGACGTGCCGGATCTCGCCGGCCTCGGGGTAGCGCTCCAGGGCGACGGCGTCGTATTTCTGCCCCATCCCCACGAAGGCGGGTGCGAGCGTCGCCAGGCCTTCCGCGGTGGTGTCCGGCCGCGGGTGCTCGTCCTTTTCCAGCAGCACGGCGCCGGTCGCAGGGTCGTTCACGGGGAAGAGGCTGCCGCCGAAGCGCCCTTCCTGCTGGGCCACCGCCGCCTTCTGCTGGGAATGGAGGGCGAAGGCGTCGAGCTCCTCACGGGAGATCCCCTCGATCGTGGCGATCAGGTCCGCGCTGATCCCCTGGGGGACCTGGTAGATGCGCTCCCGGAGCTGGTGGTTGTCGCCATCCTGGCCCGCGCCGTCCGAGCCCATGGGGATGCGCGACATGCTCTCGACGCCGCCGGCCACCACGACCCGTTGCAGGCCGGACATCACGCCCATGGCCGCGAAGTTGATGGCCTGGAGGCCCGAGCCGCAGAAGCGGTTCACGGACGTACCCGCCACCTCCAGGGGCCAGCCCGCCGCGAGCACGGCGTTGCGGGCGATGTTCGCTCCCTGCTCGCCCGCCTGGGAGACGCAGCCGGCGATGACGTCGTCGACGTCCTGGGTATTGACGCCGCTCTTGGCGGCCAGGTGGTTGAGCGCCTGCGCCAGCAGCTCCTGCGGATGGACACCGGACAACGCTCCCTTGCCGGCCTTGCCGCGGCCTCGCGGGGTGCGGACGGCGTCGAGGATGAAAGCTTCGGTCATGGCGAAGTCTCCTATAGTGCGAACGATCGTTCTATTTTTGGATGGATACACGTCCCGTTGAGTCCATGGGAGCAGGGCTTCAGGTTCGGCAGAAAGCGAGAATCCGCTCGAAAGCAACGCGGGCACGCTCACGGGCTTTTGGATCACGGAGCATGCGGTGGGTATGGTGATGGCCAAGGACGATGGCGTCCATTTCGAAGGCGAGCTGTTCGGGATCGATGTCCGCCCGAAAGTGGCCGGCTTCGATGGCGAGCCGTGCCGCCTTGGCCATGAAGTCGAAGCGGCGGCGGTGGGACGCGGCGAGAAACTCCCGCTGGGGACCTGGACGGTCGTCGAACTCCACGGAAGCGGCGACGATGGGGCAGCCGCCCGGCAGGGCCTCCTGGTCTGCCCAGACGAGCCAGTGCTCAAACAGGGCGCGGATGCGGGGCTCGCCGCGCGGCACCTTGAGGGCCGCGCGGATCACCAGTTCCTCGAACCGCTCGACGGCGGCCTGGAGCACCTGGAGCTGAAGCTCGTCTTTGGATCCGAAGTGGGCGAAGAGGCCGCTTTTGGAGAGGCCAAGCTCTGAGGACAACGTGCCGATCGTCAACCCTTCCAGTCCATCCCGGCTCGCGAGGCGCACGGCCTGCTCCAGGATGCGTTCACGGGTGTCGGCGCCCTTGCCCATGAAGGAAAGATACGAACGGTCGTGCTATTTTGTCAAGCCCATAAACGAAAACCCCCGGAGCCTTGCGGCAACCGGGGGTTTAAGGGTCCGTCTCGGTGGCGTTGGGTTCCCCTCAGAGGGTTCCCCGTCCATGTGCCACGGACTTTGTGGAGACTCCTCGTTATGAGGACGCCACCTCCACAGAACCGTGATTACCTTCGTTCACTGGACCACCTCCTTCCTGGGCGAATCCATCATTGGCGGGTCCCAGCCCGCCCAGCTCCTAGGCCGCCCAAGCCTCACCAGAGCCGCCACGTCACTCCCAGGAGGAGGCGTGGACCCTTGACACAACTATATGTTGGGGTAGAGGGCGGAAGATGTCAATGCCCGAGCGTATTTAGCCGTCAATCCGATCTTTGAGAAACTGCTCGACCGTAAGACCGATGTCTTTGGCGATCTTGTTCAGGAGGATGGGGGAGATGTCGCGCCCTCGATGGTCGGGAACGGTGGTGAAGCGGCCGTCCGGATGGCGGAACTGCTTGTGGGAGCCGCGCTGGCGGACCTTCTCGAATCCAAAGGAGGTCAGGATCTCGATGACTTCCCGGGGCTTGAGGACCGGATGCTTGCCCACGATCAGGCGACCAGGACGGTTTGGGTGCCCACGAACTCGCCTTCGAGGGCAGGCTCGCCGTCCTCCAGAAGCATCTCGATGACCTCGCGTAGATTGGCGTTGAGCTCGTCGAGGCTTTCCGCTTGGCTGTGGGCGCCGGGAAACCCGGGTACATGGCCGACATAGAGCCCGGTCTCAGGGCACTTTTCGATGATTGCCGTATAGATCCGCATGGAGATCTCCTGAACCGCGATCCTACCATGCCCCGTCTTCCCTGCGCAGACCCTGTGGTACTGTTCCGCCGTCTGTGGAAAACGGGAGGAACACGCATGAAGAAAGTCGGAATCCTGTTCGGGCAGGAGGACACCTTCCCCTGGGCCTTCATCGACCGGGTGAACGCAAAGAAGGTGGACGGCGTCGTCGCCGAGCCGGTCCGCATCGAGAAGCTGATCCAGGGCGAGCCCTCGGGATACGCGGTCATCATCGACCGCATCTCGCAGGACGTGCCCTTCTACCGCGCCTATCTGAAGAACGCCGCGCTCAACGGCACGGCCGTGGTCAACAACCCCTTCTGGTGGAGCGCCGACGAGAAGTTCTTCAACAACTGCCTGGCCACCAAGATCGGCGTGGCCGTGCCCAAGACGGTGCTCCTGCCCTCACACGAGCCGCCGCCGGACACCGGTCCGAAGTCGTTCCGCAACCTGGCCTATCCGCTCGACTGGGAAGGGATCTTCGACTACATCGGCTTCCCGGCCTTCTTCAAGCCCTTCGCGGGCGGCGGCTGGAAGAACGTCTACCGGGTGGAGAATCCCGAGGAGTTCTTCCGCGCCTACCACGAGACCGGCCAGCTCGTGATGATGCTCCAGGAGGAGATCATCTTCAAGGAGTACTTCCGCTGCTACTCGATCGACTGCCAGGACATCCACATCATGCAGTACGACCCGCGCGCAGCCGCTTCCACCTGCGCTACGTGCGGGACGGCCCGCCGGTGCGACCCGGCCCTGCTCGCAGAAGGTGCACGACGACGTGCTGGCGCTCAACCAGTGCGCTGGGCTACGACTTCAACACCGTGGAGATGGCGGTGCGCGACGGCATTCCCTACGCCATCGACTTCTGCAACCCGGCGCCGGACGCCGACGTCAATTCGATCGGCGAGGACAACTTCGACGTGGATCGTCGAGGCGGCGGCCAACATGGCGATCCGCCGGCGCAGGCCCACGTCGACGGCGGAGACAACCTGCGCTGGGGCGAGTTCGTCCGCCGCGCCGCAGCCGCGAGACGGAGACCGACGAGCCCGAAAGGTAGATGAGATCCATGGCCGACGCCGAAGCTGTTCACGCTGGGGATCGAAGAAGAGTTCCAGCTCATCGACCCGGAGACGCGCGACCTGCGCTCCCACGTCCAGCATCTCCTGGACGACGAGCAGGCACACTGCTCAGGATCAGTTGAAGCCCGAGCTCCACCAGTCGGTCATCGAGGTGGGGACCAACATCTGCGCAGGACATCCAGGAAGCCCGCCGCGAGGTGCTCTCCCTGCGCAGCAACCTGGCGAAGCTGGCGCGGCGCAACGGCCTGACCATCGCGGCGGCGGGCACCCACCCGTTCGCCCACTGGAAGGACCAGCTGATCACCGAGCACCCGCGCTACAAGGAGATCGTCGACGACCTGCAGCAGGTCGCGCGGGCCAACCTGATCTTCGGCCTCCACGTCCATGTCGGCATCGAGGACCGCGAGATGGCGATCCACATCATGAACGCGGCCCGCTACTTCCTGCCGCACATCTTCGCCCTGTCCACCAACTCGCCGTTCTGGCAGGGCCGCAACACCGGGCTTCAAGTCCTACCGCAGCAAGGTCTTCGACCGCTTCCCGCGCACCGGCATTCCGGACCACTTCCAGAGTCTATTCGGAGTACGAGAACTACATCAAGCTGCTGATCAAGACGCGGTGCATCGACAACGCCAAGAAGATCTGGTGGGACATCCGCCTGCACCCGTTCTTCGACACCCTGGAGTTCCGGATCTGCGACGTGCCGATGCGGGTCGACGAGACGATCGCGCTCGCGGCCCTCATCCAGGCGGTCACGGTCAAGCTCTACAAGCTGATCCGGAAGAACCTCGGTTTCCGCCTCTACCGGCGGCTGCTGATCAACGAGAACAAGTGGCGGGCCGCGCGCTACGGCATCTCCGGCAAGCTGATCGATTTCGGCAAGCAGGAAGAGGTGGAGTGCGCGTCCCTGATCCACGAGCTGCTGGAGTTCGTCGACGACGTGGTGGACGAGCTCGGGAGCCGCGAGGAGATCGACTACATCCAGCGAGATCCTGCGCAACGGCACCGGGGCCGACCGGCAGATCGCCGTCTACCAGCAGACGAACGACATCAAGGCCGTGGTGGACCTCATCGTCCAGGAAACCCACCAGGGTCTGGACCTCGGAACCTCACCCTCCGGCTCCCTCTCCTAAAAGGAGAGGGAGGGAAAGAAATTCGAAAAGCCCCTCTCCTTTTAGGAGAGGGGTTGGGGTGAGGTCGCCACGGCAACGTGGCGGCAATTCTCTAGAAACGCACCCGCAGCCCGAGCTGCGCCAGGCGCTGCTCGCCCTGGAGCGGATCGCCCGCGTAGAGAGTCGGCTTCTTGCCGACGGGGTTCCCCTGGGCGTCGAAGACGTTGATGTAGCCGGAAGGGTTCTTCGCGTTGAAGACGTTGAAGACCTCGCCGATCAGCTCGACGGAGGCCAGGGAGCCGATGTGAAACTCCTTGGCCAGCCGGAGGTCGAGCTGAGAGAAATCGTGCGTACGGCCGGAGTTGACGTGCGAGATCCCCGTGCCCGGCCCGAGGTCGAGGCGCAGGCGGTCGCCGTTGATGTCGCGGTCGTAGAAGGGCGTATAGGGTGTCGCCGAGGCATAGCGGAAGATCCCCGAGAGGTCGAGCCCCCAGGGCCCCCGGTAGGTTCCTCCGAACGTGATGCGGTGCCGCGCGTCGGTGAACAGGGGGCCGAAGCAGGCGTCGCAGAGCGGATTCAAGGGATCGGCCGTCACGCCGCCGCGGACGCGTCCGCCGAGGTCGGGCTGCAAGCCCACGTTGTAGATGCGGAAGTCGTCGGCGCCGGCCAGCACGTTCCCCTCGGCCTTGGAGTAGGTGTAGAAGCCCTGGAGCTCGACTTTGGCGAAGCGGACGCGAACCCCCAGATTGGCGCCGTCATACGAAGCCTTGCCGTTGCCGGCCCAGATGCGGAAGGCGCCGAACTGAGGAAAACGGCGGGTCGCCTGAGGTTTGCCGTTGGCGTCGAGGAACGGGTTGCCCGGGAATGAATAAGGGATGTGCGAGTAGTCGATGCTGACGGCCTCGAAATTCAGGCCCAGCCAGTTGTTCACCTGGACCGAGTAGCCCAGCGAAGCCTGGGTCGACTGGGGGGTCGACAGCGTTGGCGAGGCGACGGCGGTCGGCGGGAAGACCGCGGCGCCGGGAAGCTGGCTCGGCGGCAGCGTCTGGCCCGGCTGGAAGAAGGTGCCGTCCGGATTGCGGATGCCGGCGGGGTCCTGGAAGTTGTAGCTGGTCCCGTAGTCGGACTGCACGGCGAAGGCGGGGAAGAGAATGGTCGCGTTGGTATAGGGGAAGTCGTAATAGATTCCCCAGCCGCCCCGCAGCAGGTGGCGGCCATCCCCCTTGAGGTCGTAGGTGAAGCCGAGCCGGGGGGCGTAGTTGTCGGAGTCGTTCTCGAGTGTTCCGGCGCCGCCGCCCTGGAAGTCCCGCAGGTAGTACTCGTTGAAGCGGGTCTGGGTGGATAGGGCTTGCCAGATGGGGTTCGATCGCTGATCAATGTCGAAACCATCCCAGTAGTCGTAGCGGAGCCCGAGGTTGAGCGTCAGCCGGTCTCGCACCGCCCAATCGTCCTGAAGGTAGCCGCTGTACTGCTTCATGGGCAGGCTCGCGCCGGCGAAGCCGCCGAAGAACGTGATGTCCACCACCGGAGAGCCCGGCTGGTCCGTCAGCAGGGTGTAGGCTCCGCTGAGCCCGGTCGAGGAGTCGGCCATCAGGGTCGGCACGTCCACGTAGTTGACGCCCACCTTGAAGTCGTGGCGGCTGGGGCCGATCTCCTGGGACCAGGAGAAGTCGTCCTTGAGCTGCTTTTTCGTCTGCCGCGTGGCCTGCGGCGTATTGGGGTTCTGTCCGGTCCGCGCCCCCGAGGGATAGACGATGGCGGGGGAGCTCGAGTCCGCGGTGATCGAGTTCTCGAACTTGGTGTACTGGATCACCAATTCGTTGAGGGCGCCGGCGCCGGCCTGCCAGGTGTGGCCGGCCAGCACGGAGGAATAGTCGTTGGCGATGGTGCCCAGGGCCGAGGGCGCGGTCAACGGGGAGGCGCCGTATTTGTCGGCGTTCTTCTGATAGCCGTAACGCACCTGGAGGTACTGCCGGGCCGAGATGTCGTACGTCGCCTTGGCCGTGCCGAGCTCGTCGGTGAACGGCACGGGAACCGACTGGCCGTCGAGGTCGGGCAGGGTGCCTTCCGTGGAGATGGTGTACAAGGTGTCGCGCTCGGTCTTCTCCCAGGTGGCGAAGAAGTGCACCTTGTCCTTGACGATCGGACCCCCCAGCGAAGCCCCAAACTGCCTGCGCTCATAGTCCTGCTTGCCCGCACCCGAAATCTTCTCGGTTTCGGTCTCGGTATTCAGGCCCTTGTCGCGATAGAAGCCGTAGGCGCTGCCGGCGAACTGGTTGGTGCCGCTCTTGGTGACCACCGACAGGACACCGCCGCTCGAGCGGCCGTACTCGGCCTTGTACTGCTGGGTCTGGATTTTGAACTCCTGCACGCTCTCGAGGTTGAAGTTCTGGAGCGCGCCGCCGATCGTGTCGTCGGCGTTGTCGCCGCCGTCGATGATGTAGCTGACGTTGCGGCCGGCGCCGCCGTTGAGCGCGATCGTCTGCTGCCCCGGCTTGGTGGGGTCGCTGTTGACGCTGAGCGACGTCCCCGGCGCGAGGGTCGCCAGGTTGGCGAACTGCCGGCCGTTGAGCGGCAGGTTCTCGAGCTCGTTCTGAGAGACCACGGTGCCGATGGAGGGCGAGGTCTGCACCAGGGGCGCGTCGTCGACCACGGTGATCGACTCCTCGACACTGGACGCGCTCATGCTGAACTCCAGCGCCCGCTCGGTCGCCACGCTGAGCTTGACCGACTCGACGGTGACGGTAGCAAAGCCGTCCAGCTCGGCGGTGACGGTGTAGACGCCGACCGGCAGCGAGGGGAGCCGGAAGGCGCCATCACTCCCGGTGACAGTGGTGCGCTCGAGCCCCGTTTCCTTGTTGGTGGCGTTGATGGTCACGCCGGGCAGCGGCGTGCCGCCGCCGTCCCGGGTGCTGCCGACCAGGGCGGAGCTCGCCGACTGAGCGGCAACAGGCCGCGATTGCAAGCCGCACAGCGTTGCGAGGATGCAGGCCACGGCCAAGGGCCAGAACCTCAGGCGGATACTTCTCAAGCTCATAACGATTCTCCTCTGTGGAAAAGATGCACCGCGGTTCAGCAGAATGGGATGATCCCTACTCCTAAGAGGTGCTTTTCCGGCCCAAAGCGAGCCGTCTGGATCAAAAAAAGGAGAAAAAACGGGCTCCGGCGATCAGGCCAGCAGCTCGCGCTGGTACGACATGCCCAGCGCGAGGCCGCCGTAGCCCAGCACATAGGCCAGATCGACCAGGGAATCGAGGCGCGCCATCCCCATCGCCGTCGAGTAGGCGAACAGGATGTCCCCCGCGCAGATGGCCACGAACCCACCCAGGATCGCCATCCAGATCCGCCAGACGGCCCCGCCCGGGAAGCGCAGAGTGATGCGCAGCAGGAGGACCGTCGGGATCAACAGGGCCAGATCGAGCAGCGTGTAGGCCGCGTTCAGGGCCTTTTCCACGTCTGGGGCATCGGAGAGCAGCACGGGACGCAGCACGCCCGCGGCCACGGCGGCGCCGAGGAGCGCCGTCACTCCCGCCAAAGTCCGCCGGCCCATGGGATCGCCGATGGGGAATCCGCTTTCGGCATACGCCTTGAGGAACACCACCAAGGCGGCGATGAAGGCCGGGTAGGAGAGCAGGAACAGGACGTCCGAGGGCGAGGGAAAGAAGACCGCCTGGTTCTGCGTGAGCTGGTTGGCGACGAGGCCCGCCTGCCCCATGGAGAACAGGGCGAGGCCGGTGAAGAGAAGGAGCCAGGCGGAGCGGGCGCGCGTGCCCCGCTCGAAGGCCGCGAGGTTGCGCCAGGCCAGCACCGTGGCGGCCAGCAGAAGGAGGAGCTTGCCCGGGCCGCCGATCCACAGCAGGGTGCGCGGTGGGGTCGTTCCGGGCAGGAGCATCTCCACCGCGAACGGGGCGGCCACCAGCAGGGTCAGCCCGAGCAGGGGGAGCGTCCAACGGAAGCGAGTGGATCGAGAGGACGTCGTCATGAGGCTCCTACCAAGCGATCGATCGCGCGGCGTATCTCTTCCACCACCACCTTCGACTTGTCCCGCCCCAGGAAAAGGTTGAGCCCCTTGCCCACCCGCTCCACCAGGGCGTCCACCTTCTGGCGGTCCACCCGGTCTCCCTCGATGGCGAGATCCTTGAAATGCGCCCCCGCCGAGGCGCGGGCCATCAGCTTCCCCAGGTACGGGGACAAGACCTCGGCGATCGAGTCGAGGACCTCGACCGTTTTGAACGGTGGCAGGCTCATGATCTGGAACCCGAAGATACCATGTCCCTGGGATAGAATCGCCCGCCTATGATCCCCGACGTCCGACGTGCCTTCAACGCCTCCTTCACCCAGGAGCGCTACGAGTCCCTGCTCCGCGACCTGGACCAGGACGCGGGCTGCCCCCCCGGCTTTCGCGTCGCCGAGACCCCCATCTTCCTCCCCGAGGATCTCACCCGCGAGTTGGTCGAGGCCGCTCACGAGGTGTTGGCAGCCGTGACGTCCGCCGACTACTTGAAGATCGCCGAGCGCGCCGTGCCCCCGGAGCTGCACGTGCCGGGAGACGAAGGGCACCCGGCCTTCTTCCAGGTCGATTTCGCCATCGTCCGCGGCGAAGACGGCCGCCTGACCCCGCGCCTCATCGAGCTTCAGGGCTTCCCCTCGCTCTACGGCTTCCAGTGGCTGCTCGAAAAGGAGCTGCGCGCGCACTTCCCGGCCGTGCCGGAGGGGTACACCCCCTACTTCAGCGGCCTCGACCCGGACACCTACCCGGCCGTGCTGCGCGACGTCATCGTGGGCGATTGCGCTCCCGAAAACGTGATCCTTCTGGAGATCGATCCCGAGAATCAGAAGACGAGGATCGATTTTTGCGTCACCGAACAGCTCACGGGGATCAAGACCGTCAACGCCCGTGACGTGATCGAGCGCGGCGGCCGGCTTTATTATCCGGGCGGTCCCAAGGGTAAGCACGAGGTGCCGATCGAGCGGATCTACAACCGGGTGATCTTCGACGAATTGGAACGGAAGGGGATCGACCTCTCCCATATCTTCCGCCGCGAGCTGGACGTCACCTGGGTCGGGCATCCGAACTGGTACCTGAAGATCAGCAAGTTTTCCCTCCCCTTCATCCACAGCCGCTTCTGCCCGCCCGCCTGGTTCGTTTCGACCCTCGAAGAGCTGCCCGTGGATCTCGACCAGTACGTGCTGAAACCCCTCTTCTCCTTCGCCGGCCTGGGCGTCGAGATGAGCCCCACGCCCGAGCGCCTGCGGAACCTCGAAGATCCGGAAAACTACATCCTCCAGAAAAAGGTTTCGTACGAGCCCGCCGTCGAAACGCCCGACGAGCCCGCACGCGCCGAAGTCCGCATGATGTTCATCTGGAAAGACCGCCCCCGCCTCGTCAACAACCTCGTCCGCCTCGGCAAGGGCAAGATGATGGGCGTCGACTTCAACCGCGAAAAGACCTGGGTGGGCGGGACGCTCGCGTATCATCCTCCCATGGAGTAGGCCCCCCATGGATTAGGCCGCTCTCTTTTCCAGGTTCGTCCTCCTCTCCAGATCAAAAACCGATCTCAGAACCTCCTTCGCGTCCACGTTCCCCTGAGAGAGAGCGGCCCGGGTCTCCTCGATTGTGAGGCGGCCCCGGCCGGCCCTCTGGGCCAGTTGGAAGAGGAGCGCCGTCAATCCGGTCACGTGGGCGGCCGCCATGCTGGTGCCGGACATGACGGTGACGCCGCCGTGGGCCCGTGCGGCCACCACCGCGACTCCCGGAGCGCACACCTCGGGTTTCTGTTGGATTTCCGGGAAAGTGGCGCAGTGCCGGGTCGGCCCGCAGGCGGCGGCCTCGTAGGGGAGCCGCAGGCTCTCGCGTTCCGCGGTGTCGAACGCTCCCACGGTGATCAGGTTTTTGCCGCAGGCGATCGAGCTGAGCGTGTGGGATTCCACCCAGTCCTCGAACCGGGACCGGCCGAGGTCATCCTGCTCGATCCAGGCATGGAAAGAAATACCGGCGCCCTCCGTGGCAAGCTCGATCTCCCACGGCCGGCCGTCGAAACCCTTTCCATCCAGATGAGGCAGGCGGACGTCGATCTGGTGGTCTCCATTGTTGGGGTCCTTCTCCCGGTGGCTGATCCGCCCGAGCCGCGCCGCGTCGTCCCGGTCGCTCTCATAGAGGTCCCAGGTCTCTCCCAGCCGGATCGTCTGGGGGAGGGTGACGCCGTCGGGCGTCCGGAGCCGCACGGCGAGGCCGCCATCCCCCTCCGTGCCGGGGTACCAGACCTCCATTTCGCTCCTCGCCTTGCCGGGGTCGGTGTGCCAGCGGATCGTGGCCGGCTGGCCGGAGGCGGCCGTGCCGGCGGTGTGGCTCCGCTGCAGGCGGGAATTGCCGGCCGCCACCACGATCGCCCTTCCGGGCTTTTCGGCGAGCAGGCTCTCGAAGCCCTGCTCCACCAGCGTCGAGCCGTCGTGGGGACCGCCCGAGGTGGCGAGGCTCAGGTTGACGACCGCCGGCATGTCGAGCTGGTCGGCCTTCTCGAAGATGTATTCGACGGCCTCGAGAAGCTCCCGGGAGTTGCCAAGGAAGCCCTCGGGGTGGGATTTCAGCTGGACGAAGACGAGCGTGGCGTTCGGCGCGACCCCCGGATGGCACACCTCCACGGGGCTGGGCGGGCTCGGCCTGCCGCCGAAGAGCGCGTCTTCCCGGCCGTTGCCGGCCGCGATGTCCATCACGTGGGTGCCGTGCGCGGCGATCGGCGGAGCATAGCCCAGGGCCGTGTAGGCTCCCGCGTCCCCAAACCGTAACGCGTGATTGATCTCTTCGGCCGTGATCTCCCGGCCGTAGTCGAAGCCGTCAGGACTTGCCCCCGTTTTCGCGGATTGATCCCAGATGCAGTGGATCCGGGTCATGTTGCCGTGGCGGAAATTCTTGTGGCGAAAATCACACCCCACGTCCACGATGCCGATCACCACCCCCGAGCCGTCGAGCCCCGGAAAGGTTTCATTGCCGTTTTTCGAGCCCAGGAACAGGGACTCCGGATCGCAGTGAATGGCCGGCACGGAGTTGTAGAGGCAGAGGTGGAGCTCGGTCGCGGCCTTGAGGCTCAGCACGTTGGCGTGGCCGCGGACCTTGTCGATCTCGTCCACGGCAACTGTGCCCGTGACGACCTGTCCTTTTCCAGGCTTGCGGGAGATCTCGAGCCCCTCGACAGCCTGGTCGCGATCCTCGAGCTTTGCGATCACGTCCAGCGTCTGGCCGGAAGATTTCCTTTGCCTTTCTTCCTGAAGGTGGGGATCGTACTGGCGGTCCTCCTTCTTCGTGACAATTCTCAACTGCAACTTGCTGGTATTCACGGTGGCCATTTTGTCCTCCCGGTTGAGCCCGCTTTCGCCTCTATGGACGGAACTAAGTGGCGTCTTCCCGCCCCGGAAAAAAGATTTCCAGTCCGTCCATTCGGACGTACACGAACCGAGGAGGCAACGCCCATGAACACCATCGCTCTGGCCCTTTCTTTCTTACTTGCCGGCCCTGTTTGCTACCATGCGGGAATCCATCCTGGAGGTAGCCATGCTGTCTGTACCGACGAGGGGACGATGAAGGGGCGGGCTGTAGTGCTGTCCCTGGGGCTGGCGAGTGCCTCGGTGGGCCTGGTCAGCCAGTTGGAGCTGATTGAGACGCGGCCTGTGGAGGCCCGCCTGACGGATAGCAGCGCCTACATCTCGGGCAAAGCTAACCGCTTCAGAGAGGCAGATCTCCAGGCCCCCCGGGGACGGCTTCTTGCCGAGCTGCGGCCAGAGGGGCTGAACGCCTCGTCATCCAAGATACGAAAGGTACGCAAGGATCCCCCCTGGACGCGGCGGGCGCTGGAACGACCTCGCCGCCGCTATCTTCAGCGCTGCAGGGATGGAGACGACCCGCGAGATCTCCTGAGGGCCTACGGAGCTCCACCCGTGCCATCCAGGCGGACGAGAGCCTGCCGGAGCCGTATTTCAACAAGGCCTTGGCGTTGGAGAACCTGTTCATGCCGGATGCGGCGCAGGAAGCTTGGCAAGAGAGCTGACGTCGACGGTGACAGCGGCTGGGCGAAAGAAGCCTTCCAGAGACTGGGGAAGCAGAGTCTCATACTGACGCTATCACCGTGTGGAGTGAACGGCGGGAGGTGCTACGAGAGCTGCTTTCCGTGAAGACGTCGCCACGTGAGGGACATCGTGGAACGGTATCGCCAAGCGGCCCGGGAGTATGCGGAACAACAACTCTTCGGAGACTGGGGAGAGGCGGTGCTGGCCGGAAAGTCCCAGATCGCCAAGGCCCATCTGAAGGTGCTGCGTTCCATTGGAGAGGCCCTGGCGTCCACGAGTGGCGATCGTCTGGTCCTGGATTCCGTCACCGCGATCGTCAAGGCCAGGAGGCAGGACCGTAACCAACCTCAATGAGATAGCCCAGGGCGCAATCGACTTCCGCGAGGGTTACCAGAACTATCGGGACCGCCAGACGGGGCTTGCTGCTGACAAACTCGCGGCGGCAAGTGAAGCTCTTCGGCGAGCGCAATGTGCGCTAGCTTGGCGGGCAGATTTCTATCTGGTAAGCAACGATTACATCGCTGGGAACTATTCGGCAACCGTGACGGCGCAGAGAAGCTTCGTCGACGCTTCGTGGCCTCCGAATCCTCGCCCTACCAGGCGCTTCTGCGCACATCTACTGGATCAAAGGAATGGCCGAGGCGACGTTGGGAAAGACGCAGGAAGGGATCGTGGATCTGAAAACGTCCTTGAAATTTTTCGAGGACATCGGTGAAAACGAGAACGCCGCTAACATCAACTGCCGGCTGGGAGACGTCCTGATGTCGCGGGGGCGCAGAAACGAAGGGTGGGCCAGTATCTATCGTGCGTTGCGCGCCACTCCCGAACTGCGCGATCCAGACAAGGTGTCAGCAGTTTACATGATCGCCGGAAATGCCGCTTTGCAGGATGGCTTTGACGAGGCGGCTCTAGTCTTCCAGAAAGAGCGGGTGCGGCAAGCGAGCAGGAGCGCGAAAAATGAACTGTCAAAGGTCGAGGCTCTGACCTGGCTCGCCCTTTTCCAGCACCGTGAAGGCGACGAATCGGCGGCTCTGGCTTCGTTAAGAGAAGCCGAGCAACTCATTGGCAAAGTAGCTGGCAAACAGCGGCCTCGGCGGTTGGCGGACCTGAGCTTGATCCGAGGCATGATGCTCGAGAAGGAGAGCCCTGGTGTCGCTGCTGCTCTCTTAACCTCAGCTCTGCCTACGTATCAGGAGGAAAGGAATGCCGTTTTTAAGCTGTGGACTCTCCTTGCCCGAGGGCGGGCGTACCGTAACGCCAACATGACCGGAGAAGCCGAGGAGGACTTCAAAGCTGCGCTGTCGGTGTATGAGACGATGGGAGCCAAGCTTGACCAGGAAGACCTGCGCCTCGCCCTACTCGAAGAAACGGACTCTCTGTTCGATGAGCTTGTGGACCTCCAGGCAGATCAGGGAAACAAGGAGCAAGCGTTCGCCTATGCCGATCGTGCCCGCACCCGAATCCTTCCAGGCAGCGCATCAATGCTCTGGACTGGCCTTGAGGATGAGACCAAGCTGCTCCTGGACTCGGAGCCTCAGTCTCTGCCTCTTGAGGAGGTCCGGCGGCGGCTGCCCGAAGGTGTAACGCTGGCGCAGTATTCAGTGCTTCAGGATCGTGTCCTGATCTGGACGTTGCGTCGTAACGGGGAGGGCGAACAGTTCATCACGCAGCCGATCGGACGGGAAGAGCTTGAAGGCGTGGTGGCGCGGTCTCGTGACTTTGAGTCAGTGGAGGGCGAAAAGGCTTCGAACGAGCTGTTCAAGCTTCTTGTCCTTCCCTGGTTATCGACGGTACCAGAGGAAGAAAGGCTTGTTTTCATCCCTGACAAGGCCCTTCACTGGGTACCGTTCAACTCCCTGCGAGACAGCTCACAGAGTTTTTTAATGCAGCGCTATCCAATCAGTGTAGCACCCAGCGCAACCCTGTATGTCAACTTGCTGGAGCGGAAGAGTGCCCGAGGGGCATGGGATAGGTCCCGCGGATTGATCGTGGGAAATCCCGCAATCGACCACGACGATCCCAGAAACGCGGCCTTGGTTTCTCCCCCGGAAGAAGCAGTGGAAGCTCGGCACCTGAAAGATTTGACGGATGCACCGTTGCTGGAAGGGGAGAAGGCAACCAAAGTCGCATTCTTGGCCAAAGCACCGCAGGCGGAGTGGATCCAATTCTCCGGCCACGCCGTCATCGATCCGGTCAACAGCCTGCTTTCCAGGCTCGTGCTTGCTCCCAGTGGGAAGGGCGACAAAGGTGACAACGGATCGCTCACGGCTCGGGAGATCTATTCCCTTAAGCTGAAGGATACTCGTTTCGTCGTCTTGGCGGCTTGCGACACGGGTAATGAGTATGTAGCCGGAGGCGAAGGGGTGACCAGCCTCGCCCGGGCCTTCCTCGCCGCCGGTGCGCCAACGGTGGTGGCGAGCCTCTGGAGCGTGGATGACAAGGCGACCGCTCAGCTGTTCAGATTTTTCTATGACGAATTGAAGCCGGGGGTCGACCCGGTCGTTGCCTTGCGCAACGCCCAGCTCAAGATGCTCGGGACGAAGGATTACAAATCGCCAAAGGCCTGGGCCGCTTTTGAAGTGATCGGCGCCAGTGCCGGCGGCAATCATTAGGGGAGAAATTGTCATGTCAATGCTTCGCCTGTCATTCTCGGGACTTTGTACGTTCGTTTTCGATCCGCCGCTCAGCAAGACGTCGGGGACGCTGCCGAAGAAGGCCACGGTCCTGCTTCAGCGGCTCACCCGGGCCCGGGCTTTGAGGAATCAATCGAATCTCAAGCCCGAGGTGCTCGATCAGCATTTCCCGATGCTGGAATTCGATCTCAGGGATTGGAGCCCGGAGAGCACCCGCTTGGCGGATTTCCATTGCCTGCCGGACGGCTCGGGGAAGATGACCAAGGGAGTCTGCGTGTTGAACGGAGAGGATCTGAAGATCTCGCTCGACGGCCGTGGCATGAAAAGCGATGCGTTGCGGCTTTCGATGGCCCGGCCGCTCGATCCCGCGGCCACGGTGATGAGCCCGGAGGATCAGGAGACGCTCTGGTGGATGGCCACGGTCGGGGATGCCTTTCCGGGCCGGACCCTGAACCCGGTGCTTCAGAACACCGTCCCCGCCTCGAACCAGCCCGTGCTGGCCCGGGTGGAGCTGACGGAAGGGCGGCTCAAGACGCGCGAGCTGACGGATCTCGCCTTCACCATGGTCGGCTCGGAGAATTCCGGCTTCAGCCAGCGGGTCGCGGTTTCGTTCGAGCTGGAGGTCGACTTTGGGAGCAAGGTGATCTTCGAGATGACGGCCCGCCGCAACGGCCGGACGACCCACTCGGAGCTCGTGTTGACACCCAAGGACGGCGCCAGCCTGGAGATCGGGATCTCCAACATGGAGATCGACCGCTACATCGGGCTCGACCCGGCCTCGGGGCCGCGTGTGGAGGCGGATTACGAGGTCTACGCCGATCTCGTGACGCCTCCGTTGCCGGCGGGGCAGCCGTTGCCCTTCCTCCGCCAGTCGAGCCCCGGCCACGCCTCGGGTCAGGGCGTGAGCAGCTGTGCCCCCGTGGGTTGGTAACCCAAGATTTCCTCCGCCCCTGCCGATTTCTTCCCTCGCGGCTATACTGGCCGCGAGGGAACGCTTCATGCCCACGCTGACGATCGATCTCCAGGAAGGCTTCGAAGGTGAAGAGGTGGTGGTGCGGGTGGACGGCAAGGAGGCCGCCCGGCGCGGGGGAGTGCGCACCAAGCGGATGCTCGGGCTGGCGGATTCCCTGGAGGTGGAGGTCCCCGCGGGCACGGCGGCGGTGGAGATCGCCGTGCCCGCCAAAAACCTTTCAAAAAAAGTGGAAGTCCGCCCGGAGGAGACGCCCTACCTGGGCGTCTCCCTGAGCGGCGGGGAGATCAACCTTTTGCCGTACCCGGAGCCTTTCGGCTACGCGTAGCCTTGGGTTTCGGCGCGGGTGCCGGCGCCTCGCCACCCGTGATTTCATCCGCGAGAGTCTGCAGGGCCGCGATCTGCGGCGGGTTGACGCCTCTCTTTTCCAGGTCCTTGGCGAGCCCTGAAAGCACCGTGCGGGCTTGTGCCACCTGCCCGGCTTCGGCCTGGAGGGTCGCCTGGCGCACGGCGAGGTTGCGGTAGGTCAGGTTGAGAGCCCGTCTCGAATCCTTGCGCAGCACGTCGACGGCGGGCGTCACGAGCTTCAGGGCCTCCTTGGGATCGGCCTTTTCGAGCAGCTTCAGGTGCCCGTCTTTCAATCCATAGAAGGGTTTGATGAGGCTGTTGGCGAGCGCCGAGCCGAGCCGCACGCCGAGCATGGAATCCTGGTAGCGGTCCGCCAGGTCCTCGATCACCGCGCGGCCGTCGGAGAGCAGGGGAGACTGCGAGCCGAAGAGGTAGAGGCTCATGCCCACCTGGTAGCTGAAGAAGTCCTGGGCCTTCACGTCCTGCTCCTGGCTCTTGGGGTTCCCCACGCGCAGGCGGTGGATGTTCGAGGGGATCAGCACGTCGCCCGGCCCGTGGTAGAGCGCCCGCACCCAGTATTCGCCCGGCTCGTCCACGTAGAAGCCGTATTTGCCATAGGAGAGGAAGACCATCTCGCTATAGCGCTCCTTCCCCTCCGCGGACGTGGCCTGGGCCAGGGTGTCCACGCGCGACTCGGCGACTTTGCAGGTGACCGGCGCGTACTCCACGATGCGGCCGTCGGGCCGGCGGATGTAGAAGGTCACGCCGCCGTACTCGGGGTTGAGGCGCGTGTCGAGGTTGAGCGGCAGGTCCGTGAGCAGGTTGCGCAGGCGCAGCTCGAGCAGCACGGGCTCCATGAACTCGAAGAAGCCCTGGGAGCGGACGAGCACCTCGATGGGCACGTCGCCCTCCACCTGGGACATGGCGCCCGGCGGGGCCTCCAGGTACTCGGAGCCCGGCGGCCCCTCGGCCTGGCCGCCGGAGGCCCAGGGGTCGCCGCCCATGATGACGGCGGCCCGGTCGCCGTGGCGCAGGTGGATCAGCTCCTCGTCGTCGAAGCGGAAGCGGAAGTTGCGCCAGAAGTTGCGGGCGCCGTTCCTGGAGTCGTACTTCCAGTCGTAGTTCATCCACGAGAGGGCGTCCGGCCGGTTCTTGTCCCACGAATGGAGGAAGTTGAAGGCGTGCCCGGCCTCGTGTACCCAGGTGTAGAGGTATTTCCGCGCCGCCTCGGCCTGCTGGGGCGTGGAGGGGGTGCCGTCCACCAGCGAGTTGAACCACGAATGGTTGCGGAAGACGGCGAAGCCCTGGCGCTCGGGCGACTGGCCGGTGCCGCCGAAGACCGCCGAGGCGTCGAACATGATGCCGCCCACCGTGGGCTTCTCGTAGGTGCCGGCCAGAACGCCCCACATCTCCCACTTGGGCCAGGCGCCGCCGTGCTGGCTGAAATGAGTCTCCATGGCGTGGTGGAGCTCGGCGTCGGACCAGCCTTGGCCGGCGCGCGCGGTGTCGTCGATCTCGACGTGCTCGGGGCGGATGGTGACCAGCACCCCGGCCTCCCGATAGGCGGTCTCGATGGTGAGCGTCCTTCTGGCGACGTCGGCGGGCTGGTCCGCGTGGAGCCCGGTGTCATAGGCCGGCAGCAGCGGCGGCTGGTTGACCGACCGGCAGACGGCGACTTCCATGTTCAGCTCGCGGAAGGCGTCGGAGCGCTTGACGCAACTGTAGGCCATGGGTACGCCGCCCTGGGGGCTGAAGCTGACCTCGGCCGGCTCCAGGCCGCGCGAGATGTCCCAGGCGATCCGGATGGAGAAGTCGGTCGGAGGGTGGATGGCCTTCCAGAACCGCACCGTGCCGGTGATCAGCAGCGAGGTCGAGGTCCATTGAAGCACCGGCATGTTGACGATCCAGGACTCCTGGTACACCTTCCAGATGCGGGGCGGCTGGCCCGGCAGGTTCAGCCGGTTGACCTGGTAGAAGTCGCCGCTGACGCGGTTGAGAATGGGCGAGCTGTCGTGGCGCAGGTCGACGTCGATCCGCATGTCGAGCAGATCACGCCCGCCGGTGGGGGAGGTCATCTCCCCTTCCCACCGGCCGCTGATGGGAGCGGGAAGATTGTTGCGCAGCCAGTCCGGCGTCGGCACGAAGGCCTCCCCCGCCGGCTGGGGGTTCTCGAAGTCCTGTGGGCTCATGGAGACTCCTTTCCTCAGGCATGGACGGACGGGACGCTCCGCTTCCCGTTTCTGGAAGGATTGCTGAGATTATAGTCGGCCCACCGGCGTTGGGGACGCCCACTTTCCTGACTGTCCCCTGGCCCCCACCCGCCGGGATGGGGCCGCCGGCCGGGGCCGGGTATAAGCTTCCGGGGAAACGAGGGAGGCTTCTCATGTCCTACGAAATGTTCACCCACGAGTGGGCCGTCGCCTGCGGGGACCAGATCCGCGCCAATGAGGACTACCGCAAGGCCGCCCGCACCTGGCAATGGCCCATGATCCTCACCATGAAGGCCGACGCCAAGCTTGGCCTGCCGGAGCGCTCCGTCTTCCTCGACCTCTTCGAGGGAGATTGCCGCGACGCCCGTGCCGTTGAGCCGGGCGACGTCGAGAAGGCCCACTACGTCATCAGCGCCGACCCGCCAACCTGGAAGCGGGTGCTCGACCACGACCTGGAGCCCATCCCGGGCCTCATCCGCGGCAAGCTCAAGCTGGTCAAGGGAGGCCTCGTCTCCCTGCTTCCGTACGTCACGGCGGCCAAGGAGCTGGTCAACTCGGCGGCCAACGTGGATACGCGCTACCCCGCGGGTCTCTGAAGATCGAGCCGAGAGGCAATTGAGACGGTTGGCCCCCCCTCCCCAGCCTCCGCGGACGAATTCTGGACGGTTCGGGAGCCGGGGCCAGCCGTTTTCCCCGCGGGGCGGGCGGTTGGCCCCGGCGGCTGAACCGCCCGCCCCAAGCTCTGGACGGTTCTCCCCCGTTCCCCAACCCCTCGCCCCTTGGGGCGAACGGTTCAGCCCTTCTCCTCAACCGCTCGCCCCTCGGGGCCACCTCCTCGCCCCTCGGGGCCACCTCCTCGCCCCTTGGGGCCACCTCCTCGGCCCTTCGGGGCCACCTCCTCGCCCCGAGGGGCCAACCGCCAGCCCCAAGGGGAAAGAGGCTGGTCCCGGCTCCCGAACCGCCCGGAATCCTCTCTCCCTGGGGCCGCCGGCATCCCTGCCGGCCCAACTTCCTCCGCTTTGAATGAAATGGCGCCCCCACAGGGTCCGAGCCTTGCGGCTGGCCCTTGAAGACACCGGGCCTTGAGCGTAAACTGACGGCCTGACCTTCTTTGACAACTGAAGTGACCGGCGGGCAAAAGCCATGCCAGACAAGAAGCATGCCAGCGCAAAAACGCCCTTTTGGCGGGGAGGTAACAGCTCGGGCCGTAACCTCAAGCTCCACAAGGGTTTACCCTCGAGACCGAGCCTCTTCGAAGGCCTCTCCGGACCTCCGGCGAAGGTCTCCTGGAGGGGGTAACAGGAACAGGCCTCCTAACCCGCTGGTTCGAAACGAGATAGAGTCGCCACTGTTGGAACTGCCCTGATCTGTATTGTGGGATTGCGACTTCATCCCAGCAGCAGAATTGGAGGGCCTTCATGGCACTGTTGGAACTGCCCTGATCTGTATTGTGGGATTGCGACCCCCTCCACCAGATGACGCGCAATACCCGGACGCTTTTGTTGGAACTGCCCTGATCTGTATTGTGGGATTAGGGGTATTGGCGTTCAGTCTGTGCGCCTTGGCCCGGTCAGGCTTTGCCTTCCCGGAGACGGCCCGCCGACGGTGCAGCGGCAGACGGCGTCGGTAGAGGACTGGGCCGTCTCTACGGTACCGCCATGCCCCAGCGCCAAGAAGAGGTACCTGGGGGCGTTTCAAAAACACCCCCGAAACCTCTCCGCTGAAAATCGGCTACACCGTGCCGTAGAGACGCCCCAGTCCTCTACCGGGCATTGTCCGGGTCCACCAACGCCGGGGCGTCTCCTCGAAGGGCAGACCTTACCGAGCCCGTTCCACCGGTCGAGACGCCACAACACCGGGTTCAATCGCCCCAGCGCTAAGAAGAGGTACCTGGGGGCGTTTCAAAAACACCCCCGAAACCTCGCCGCTGAAATTCGGCTACACCGTGCCGTAGACGTCCCAGTCCTCAACCGGGCATTGTCCGGGTCCACCAACGCCGGGGCGTCTCCTCGAAGGGCAGACCTTACCGAGCCCGCTCAACCGGTCGAGACGCCACAACACCGGGTTCAATCCCTCGTCGGTTTGAGGCCCAAGCCGTTGATGCCTTTGCTTGGGCCGAGGTGAGGGGAAATCCCCCTCACGTTCGTTCCCCTTCGGATGGAACACCTTCTCTCGACTCTGACCCCTTCCTCTGATGGTGCCCATCGCGGCGATGGCCAAGCCTCCGAGGCCTTGTTCGCGGCGCTTTACCGGGATCTTCGCGGTGTGGCCCGCCGCGAGCTGGCGCGGTCCGGTCCGGGCGCCGCGCTCGGCGCCACCAGCCTTCTCCATGAGGCGTATCTGGACATCGCGCGGCGCGAGGGAATGGCCTTTCCCGATCGCGCCCGGTTTCTCGGCTATGCGGCGCGGGTGATGCGCGGACTGATCATCGACGGCCTGCGCCGCCGCCAGGCCCGGAAGCGCGGCGGTGGCTTCGAGCTCACCTCGATCGACGGCAAGGACGTGGGTGGCGCGGCCCTGGACGGCGAGGCCGGGGAGATGGAGCGGCTCGGCCAGGCGCTCGACGAGCTGGCCGCCGTGGAGCCGGAGATCGCGCACGTCGTGGACCTCAAGTTTTTCTGCGGCTTTACCTTCGGCGAGATCGCGAGCCTCCGCGGGGTGAGCGAGCGCACGGTGCAACGGCATTGGGACAAGGCGCGGATCTATCTTCGCCATTCGCTGACCGAGGGGGGCGCAGGGGGCGCGGGGATCTTCCATTGAAAAGCGCGCGGTGGCGGCTTGCCAGCCCCCATCTCGATCAGGTGCTCGATCTCTCCGGGGGCGCGCGGCAGCGCTATCTCCTGGCCCTCGCGGGCGAAAAGCCTTCGCTCGCCGCCGACCTCGCGCTGCTTCTGGGCGAAGAGCGGGCTCTGCGCGACGAAAAATACCTGGAGCACGACGCGCAGGATCTGCTCCCCGAGCCCCGCCTCGTGGGGCAGGTCTTCGGCGCCTATGAGCTGTTGGAGCCCCTCGGCGCCGGGGGGATGGGGAGCGTCTGGCTGGCGCGGCGAAACGACGGCCATTTCGAGGGGATGGCCGCGGTCAAGCTGCTCTCCGCCGCGTTTCTGGACGCCGCCGGAGCCTCCCGTTTTCGCCGCGAGGGCACGATCCTCGCGCGCTTGAAACACCCGAACATCGCGCAATTGATCGACGCCGGCATTTCCGGGGCTGGCCAGCCGTACCTGGTGCTGGAGTATGTCGAGGGGGAGCCGATCGACCGCTGGTGCGACGAGCGGGCGCTCGACGTCCCGGCCCGCGTGCGGCTTTTTCTCGACGTGCTCGCCGCCGTGGCGCACGCCCACGCGAACCTCGTGGTCCACCGAGATTTGAAACCCTCGAACGTCATGGTTTCGAAAGACGGGCGGGTGAAGCTGCTCGACTTCGGCATCGCCAAGCTCCTCGAAGGCGAGGCCGGGGACGGGGTTCCAACCCAATTGACGCGGGAGGCGGGGCGCGTTTTCACGCCCGCCTACGCCGCGCCCGAGCAGGTCACGGGCGACTGCGTGACCACGGCCACGGACGTGTACGCCCTCGGCGGTTTGCTCTATTTTCTCCTCGCCGGCCGCCACCCGATGGGAAATCCCGAAGCGTCGCCGGCCTTTCTGCATCCGGGCGATTCTGGAGAGGGAGCCCGGCCGCCTTTCCGAAGGGACGCACGACCCCCGCCTGCGGCGCGAGCTGCGGGGCGACCTCGAGATCATCGTCGCCAAGGCCCTGAAAAAGCGGCCGGAAGAGCGCTACGCGTCCGTCACCGCCCTGGCGGAAGACCTGCGCCGCTACCTTGCCGAGGAGCCGATTGTTGCCCGCTGTGACTCCCTCGTCTACCGGGCACGGAAGTTCTCGCGCCGCCATGCGCGGATCCTGGCGGCCGCCGGGGTGGCGGCTGTGGCTCTGGCCGCGGTCGTGGGGTTTTACGGCACCCGGCTCGCGGATGAACGGGACCGGGCGGCCCGCATGAACAGCTTTCTGACCGGCCTGTTGAGCCAGGCCGACCCCTACAAGGTGGGCCGCGGCGAGCCTACCGTACGGAGCCTGCTGGATGCGGGCGCGAGCCGGGCACGGAAGGATCTCGCCACGCGGCCGGAGCTGCAACGCGAGGTGCTCACCCTTCTCGGCCGGATCTACCACCGGCGGGGAGATTACGATCAGGCTCTGCCGCTTCTTGAACAAGCCGTAGACCTCGGACGCCGGACCCTGGGACCGAGCCGTGAGCTGGCCCAGAGCCTGAACGACCTCGGCACCGCCCGCTGCGAGAAGGCTGAGCTCGGCGCCGCCCGTGCAGCTCTCGAAGAGGCGCTCGCGTTGCGGCGGAAGATTCTCGGCGAGGTCCATCCAGAAGTCGCCGTGACGTACAGCGAGCTCGGCCGGGTGCTCTTCGACCAGGGCCGCTTGGACGAGGCTGAGGCGCGCTTCCGTTCTGCCCTGGCGATTCGCCGCAAAGTGCTCGGCCCCTACGATCACGAAACGGCGACCAGCATGAGCGATCTGGGTCTTCTCCTGCGGCAGAAGGGTGACCGTGCCGGCGCCGAAGCCCTGTTTCGAGAGACCCTGGAGGTCCTGCGAAAGTCGAGCGGCCCGAAGCACCCGGACGTCGGCACGGCGCTCGCCAACCTGGCCCTGACCGTCAACGAACGCGGTGATCACGAAGCCGCCGAAGCGATGCTCCGCGAGGCGCTCGCCATTGGCTGGGCCAGCCTGGGGCGAGAGCACCCCATCAACGCACAGCGCCTGGCCAACCTCGCGGGCGCCCTGCGGCTCCAGGGCAAGCTGGCCGAGGCGGCGGCGAGAAACGAAGAGGCCCTGGCGATCTCCCGGCCGGCCCTGGGAGTCGATCACCCGGCCGTGGCCCGCCAGGAAGTGGGGCTCGCACGCGTTTACCTCGACCAGGCCCGTCCCGCCGCCGCGGAGCCGCTCCTGCGCCATGCGCTTGGAATCCAGCAGAAAGCAGCCGTTCCCGGCACCGGGGACTGGCGTCTGGGCGTGACTCTGAGCCTTCTCGGGGATGTCTATACGAGGCTTTCCCGCTTCGGCGAAGCCGAGACCCACCTGCTCCGTGCCTTCGAGCTTCTCCGGGTGACGCCCGGCTCCGAAAGCCTGGAGAGCCGTGAGGCCCGCGAAAATCTCGCCCGCCTCGCCAGGCTCTACGAGGCCTGGGGCCTGCCCGGCAAGGCGGCGCGATTCAAAGCCCCACTCCTGTAATACCACGTCCCTGAAACTCGTCTGAACCCTGAGCCCGGAGGGCGTCCTACCCGTAGCCCAGGGTGCAACCCTGGGAGGCATTCAAAGCCCCTCTCCTGTAGGAGAGGGGTTGGGGTGAGGTTCCCTGTCGCCTTTTCCCCGCCAAATCCGATCTCTCCAGTGTACGAACGCCGCTGCCCTGCAAGGACAGCAGCGCCAATCCGTACCACGGAGATCCATCATGAAACCACAGACTTTCTGGAAAGCCGCGGCGCTCGCGTCGCTGCTCATTTTGCCGTCCGGCGCCGCCGGCGCTCAGCAGAGCGACCGGCCCGACGGCATGCGGTTCGTGCCCAACGTCTACGAGCAATTCCGGGCTCTGACCCAATACGCGGATCCGATTGGATTCCACCGCGGCACCACGCCGAACCCGAGCATGTGCCGGCATTATCAGGCCATCACGCGGGTGGATGGGGCGGACGGCACGCCGTTTTTCCTCGTCACCCGCAGCGGCAATACGCCGTCGATCCCCGGGCTGCCGGACGAGCTCGTCTGCGACGACTCCCCGGGCGAGACCCGCAATGGCAACCTGATCGTTTTCCGGATGGGGTCCCGCGACAAGGACGGCGAGCGCCTGCGGAGCAACCGCCTGCGCAAGGGCGTTCACGTGGACCAGACGCAGCCGCCCGCGGAGGACGTGGCCACCATCTTCTTCACGGTCGTCGGCGGTGACCCGGCTGATCCGGATCCGGCGAAACGGCCGGGCCTCGTCTTCCGCAATGGCGAAGGCCCGGGGCCCGTGCAGCGCGTGTATCAGCATCCCGGCGGCATGCAGCTGGTCGGCCACATGCTGGCCATGGCGGCCGAGACTCCGAAGCGGCCGACGATTCCCAATCCGAATTCCACCCCCCAGTTCCCGCTTCCTCCGATTCCTGATCCCACGTACGACGTGGCGCCTCACCCGACGGCGATCTTTTTCTTCGACGTGAGCGATCCGGAAGACCCCGCCTTCCGGAGCCAGTTCGCGCCCATGGACGGGCCGGCGGACGATCCGGACAGCAAACCGCTCCAAGGCGCGGATGGGCTCGGCGTCACGCCGCTGCCCGGCGGGCTGTACCTGATGGCGGTCAAGGGCGGATTCGACGAGGAAGATCCCATCTACTTCTACCGCTCCACGATCGGAGACCTCTCGAGCCCGAATCTCGATTGGGAATTCGTGAGGGAAACGACGGTGCCGGAGGTCGAAGACTCCCATCAAACCTTCCAATTCCTGCGCGAGGGGAACATCGACGGCGACCTGTACATGGCGGGCGCGCGGGGCACCCCGAATCCGTTCGCGAGCGACCGGGACCGGATCGATCTCTATCTCGTCCATTCCGACACGAAGAACTTCGCGCCGGGCGAGGACGTCCACCTGACGTTCCGCTATCACGGCCAGCGCATCTCCCCCATCCCGAGCACCGGCGGGACGACGCTCGCCAATACCGCGGCGGCGACCGGTTTTCACGTCACCCCCAGCGGCGAGCTGATTTTCTACGCCACCGAGCACGACAACGACGGCCCCGGCGGCACCGTCAAGGCGGGCGAGTGGCGGCACCGCGACATGGTGCGCGAAGGGAGCCCCACGCTGCTGCCACGAGCCGTGGTGAACAGCGGCCCGTACGAAGTGGATGAAGGGAGCAACGTGAGCCTCACCGGCTCCGCCGAGCCACCGATCACCCGGGCGTGGATCCAGCTCTTCAACGACACGGACTTTGACGGCCTGTATCCGGTCGTGGATTACAAGGATTACGATCTCGACGACTTCGACAACTTCGCCGCGCTGGAGCCGCGGGTGATCGTGCCTCCGCCGACCAATCCGCCGACACCTCCCACCCTCATCACCTTGAACGACAAGGCGCGGTCCTGGAAGTGGTATGCGCCCGCCGGTTGCTCGATGTTCGCCATGGATTTTCACCAGGGCACGCTGGACGAAGCGTTGACCCTCGTGGGCGACGGTCTGTTGCACCAGGACAACGATCTCGCCAACGTGCTGAACGACGGCGGCACGGACGATCTCGATCAGGAGCTGGACGCGGTGGACTTCCTCGACAACTGCGATCAGTACTACGCCACGCCGTTTGCTCTGAGGTGGGATCTGGACCGCAACGGGAGCTACGAGTCGGCGGGCTCGCCCGTCTCCTTCCATGCCGTCGAGGGGCCGCAAGTGGACTCCATTCCGGCGCGGGCGCAGCATCCCTCCGGCGGTCCGGTGGGGGAGGCGGCCGTCACAGTCACCATCCGCAACGTGGCGCCCCAACTGACGCCGCTTCGGATCACCGACAGCGCAGGGCATTTGATCAACGTCGACGTGCCTTTCGTTCTGACCAAGGTGCCGGTGATTGCCGGTACAGGCTTTAGCGATCCAGGCGTGCTCGATCATCAAACCGCGACGATCGCCTGGGGCGACGGCTCGGTGGAAACCCAGGCCACCTTTACGACCTTCGACGAGGCTTTCGGCGATGGGACGGGCGCCGTGTCCCACACTCATCGCTACACCCTCGCGGGCACCCACGCCGTGGCCCTCTCGGTGGCCGACGACGACGGCGGCGTGGGAGCCGGTACGTCGTCCCTGCGCGTGGTCTCCCCTCAGCAGGCCGTCGAGGAAATCCTGCCCCTGCTGGACGCCGTGATCGCGGGCACCACGAATTCCGGTGTCCTCAAGGATCTCGACAAGGCGCGCAAGGCGCTGGCCGGCAATCCAAATGGCAACAACGGGGCGCTGAACAAAATCCGGGCCGGCCAGAATCAAGCGGCCATCGCCTTCCTGAACCAGGCCATCTCCCGGCTGCAGGACGCTCAGGCGCAGGGCTCCAACGTCGCGACCCTGATCGCGCTCCTCGAGCAGGTCGTGGCGTCCTTGTCCGCCGCGTAAGCAACCCTGTCGTCTTTTCTCCCCGCTTTCCGATTCAACAAGTGTAACGAACGCCGCGGCCTTGGAGGCCGCGGCTTTAAACCGAACGAAACTCATAAGGAGAAGGATATGAAACTGAACAAGGCTTTCCAGAGCGCGGTGATGGTGATCGGTCTTCTGACGGCGGGCGCGGCGTTCGCCGACGATGCCCTGGTCGCGAGCAAAGTCGTCGAGCCAGGCGCGGAGTACCTGGGCAAGACGTATAACAAGCTGGTCAACGAGTGGACCCAGTGGTTCACCCTCGAGCCTCTCGCCACCAACCCGGCGCTCGATCCCGACGGCCGGTTCTGTGACCTGAACCAGCAGGGGCGGGTGTGGTTCCTGGCCTCGACCTTCGAGGACGTCGCCGAGCGGACCTGTGAAGTGCCTGCCGGCAAGGGGATCTTCGTGTCCCTGGGCGGAGCGTTCGTGAGCTTCGCGCCGGAGTTCCCGGAGGCGGGCAGCGCCTGCCTGGCAATGGCCACGACCGTGGACAAGGTGCGCTGCGACGTCAGCAGCGGCGTCCCCGTGGCTCCCAACGTCTCCTTCGAGGCCACTCTGGACGGCGAGCCCATCGGCGATCTCCTCGCCTTCCGCACCCAGAGCGCGCCCGGCGGCTTCACTCTCGAAGTTCCCAGCCCCTCCTTTCTCACGGACCTCGGGCTCGCGCCGGGAGACCGCACCCCCACGGTGGCCGACGGGTACTTCCTGTACCTGAAGGCGCTCAAGAAGGGCCGGCATCTCCTCAGCTTCCGCATGGTCAACGGCGGCCAGGTGACCGGGGTCGACTACACGTTGATCGTCCGGGACGGCCACTGAAAATCCTCCCCTCGCATCCACACCGATCGGCAGGCGCCGCCCTCTCCGGGCGGCGCGGCCTTCTACGACAACCATTTTTTTCCGAGCAAAACGAGGAAAACGACAATGAATCCTGGAAAACTGCTTGCGCTGTCCATGATCGCAACCGCGACGCTGGCCCTGGCCGGGGCGAGCGCTTCCGGAGCCCTCGGGTTTCCGGCCACCGGGCAGACCACCCCGTACACCGCGGACAAGAAGGACGGGATCACCGGACCGGTCTCGGTGATGGACGACGGCACGATGCGGGCGGGCATGCCGCTCAGCTACACCGACAACGGTGACGGTACGATCACCGACAACAACACCGGCCTCATGTGGGAGAAGAAGGGGGACAACGGCGGGCTCCACGACAAGGACAATGGTTACTACTGGTCCGGAATGGGCTCCCAGGAGACGGTCTGGGACTGGCTCGACGACGTCAACGCCGAAGGCGGCACCGGCTTCGCGGGGTACGGCGACTGGCGCATTCCGAACGCCAAGGAGCCTCCAGACGCTGGTGAATTTCGAGAACAGCCCGTCGCCGCCGATGACCTCGGGCGCGTTCAACACCAACTGCGTTGCGGGCGCCACGGTTCTGACCGGCAGCTGCACCGCCGTGAGCAACTACTGGACGTCGACCACGTGGGCCCGGAGCACGGGCATGGCCTGGGGCGTGAATTTCTACGAAGGCCTTCTGTACCCTTACGACAAGGCTTCCGCGCCCAGGGTGCGGGCGGTGCGGGGCGGCTCCTCCTCGTTCCCGGCCACGGGGCAGACCACGGCCTACATGGCGAACAAGAACGATGGAATTCCTGGAGCGGTCGCGGTGCCGGACGACGGCACGGTGCAAGCCGGAGCGGCCTTGAGCTTCACGGACAACGGCAACGGCACGATCACCGACAACAACACGAAGCTCGTGTGGGAGAAGAAGAGCGATGACTTCGGGTTGCACGACAAGGACAACATCTACTGGTGGTCCGGCAACGGCGCCGACGAAACGGTCTGGGATTGGCTGGAGGACGTCAACGCGGCCGCCTTCGGCGGGACCCAGGACTGGCGCGCCCCGAACGCAAGGGAGCTGCTGAGCATCGCGGACTTCCAGAACCAGTGGGCGGTGCCGGCGGCGTTCAACAACAACTGCGTACCCGGCGCGACCGTGTTGACCGGCAGCTGCACGCTCCAGGTCTCCTACTGGACCTCGACGTCGCGGGTGGGGTTCAACAATTCGGCCTGGCTCGTGGACAACTACGGCGGCCTGTATCCGTCGTTCAAGAACGGCACGGCCCGCATCCGGGCGGTGCGCGGCCGCGCCCAGTAGGCCTTGATTCAACGGGTGCCCTCCTCGCGGGAGGAGGGCACCGGGTGCTGATATCCTTCACCCCCGATGCCCGGCCTCGACCCCCTCCCGCCCCGTTATGTTGCGGACCTGTTCGCTCCTCTTCACGAAGAATTGATCACCCTTCTGCGTGGCCTTTCTGCGGAGGACTGGGAACGCCCCACGGTCGCGGGAGCCTGGCGGGTTCGAGACGTCGCGGCGCGGTGTTCGATTTCTCCGTCCGCGCCCTGCCGCATGCGTACCGGGACGTGGAAGCCCCGGAGGGCACGGCGGTGGCATTGATCGTTCCGGGAGATTCCGGCTGGGCGTGGACGTTGGCGCGGGAGGGTGGGCGGTAGGGCCTGTATCGCGGCGAAGCGGACCGTCCGGCCACGTGGGTGACCGTGGATCCCCCGGCCGTCTGGCGCCTCTTCTACAACGCGCTGCCGCCGGAGTCCGCGCGGGAAAAGGTTACGATCGAAGGAGACGAATCCCTCGCCGGGCCGCTCTTGCGGGCTCGCTCCGTAATGGTCTGAACGGGTCTGATCCAAGGAGGTTTTCGATGAGCATTCTTGAAGCTTTGATCGCCTGCGCCGGCAACTGGAGCGGCACCAACATGTTGCAGGACCCGGAACACATGGCGCCCGAGACGACGCCGTCCACCCTCGCCGTGGTACCGGTCCTCGGCGGCCGGTTCGTCCGGCTGGACTACACCTGGAGCCATCAGGGCAAGCCGCAGGAAGGCTCGCTGTTGATCGGTTTCCAGAAGAAGGCGGAGCTCGTCACCTGCCACTGGATCGACACGTTTCACGTCGGCAGCAAGGTCATGGTGCTCCAGGGGCTCGAGCCGTCCGGCCCCACCGTTTCCCTGCTGGGCTCGTACGAGGCTCCTCCCGGTCCCGATTGGGGCTGGAAGATCGAGATTACTGCGGAAGAAGCTACGGTGGACGAAGGTGAGCCGCTCAAGGTGGTGATGTTCAATCTCTGGCCCGAGGGCGGGCGCGAGGACTTGGCGGTCGAGGCGGTTTACACACGCGAGCCCTGAACCGACCCCGCCCCTCACCCCATCCCGAGCTGCGACATCCGTTGCCGGAGGCCCCGCTTCGAGACCTCCAGGCGGTCGGCCATGGCGTCGAGGTCGCCGCCGCAGTCCGCGTGGGCTTCCAGGATCTCGGCGCGGGTGAGGTCGGCGGCGGTGCGGATCGAAGCGAATTTTTCGATCAACAGATAGAGCGAGGGCCTGGAGATGCCGAGGTGCTCGGCGGCGGGTTTCACTTCCCAGCGGCAGGCGCGCAGGGCTTCCCGGGCCTCCTCCTCCGTGACCTCACCGGGGGAGCGGTAGGCCTGGGCCTCGGCCCGCTTGCGGAGGGCGGGCTCCACCGCCGTGGGGGGGGAAGGACTGGCGTCCGGACCGGCCGGCGGCGCGGCCTCGCGCAGGAGCTTTTCGATCTGCGGGCCGATCTCGACGGTGTCCGAGGCGCGGCTGGAAATGGCGATCTGGCGCGCGGCGTTGCGGAGCTGGCGGACGTTGCCGGGCCAGCCGTGGCGCGCGAGCCGGGCCACCACCGAAGGGGGCATCCAGGGCGGCGCGTCATCCGGGGAGGGCAACAGCCGGTGCTCCTCGCCGATCGACCGCAATTCCTCGCGCAGGAAATGGAAGAGGAGGCGGCCGAAATCGTCCCGCCGCTCGCGCAGGGGCGGCACCAGGATCTCGTAACCCGCCAGGCGGTGGAGCAGGGGCGCGCGGAAACGGCCGTCGTCGATGGCCTGCTCCAGGTTGGCGTCCGTGGCCGCGATCAGCCGCACGTCCACGCGCTGGGACTCCATCCCCCCCACCCGCTGGATCTCGCCGGTTTCCAGGACGCGCAGCAGCATCACCTGCACCTCGGGCGGCGCCTCGCCGATCTCGTCCAGGAAGAGAGTGCCGCCGTGGGCGCGCTGGAAGTAGCCCGTGGTGTCGCGCACCGATCCCGTGAACGCTCCCCGTGCCGCGCCGAACAGCTCGGAAACCGCGAGCGAGCCGGGAATCGCTCCCATGTTGACGCACAGGCAGGGGCCGTTGGGGCGCCGGCTCGCCTGGTGGATGGCGCGGGCCACGAGCTCCTTGCCCGTGCCGGTCTCGCCGCGCAGGAGCACGGGGACTTCGAGGTCGGCCACCCGGCGGACGTCGGCCCGTACGCGCAGAATGGCTTCGCTCTCCCCGATCAGGCCGAACCCCTCGGGCGCCTGCACCGGGTGGGAAGGGAAGTGGTGGAGAAGCAGCACCACCCGGTCCGCCAGCTCCAGCACGACGCCGCGCTCGAGGTCGCGGCTCGGGAACGAGCGCCCTTCCTGGACCGGCAAACCGTCCGCCAGAACGCGCGTGCGGGTCTCCGCCGCCGAGATCTGGACGCCGCCGTCGCCCCCCCGGCTCAAGCGCAGAGGCGAGCGGCTGAGGTGGCGGTCGCCCAGTGGATGGCGGTCCCCCTGGCCCGGCGGCGCGAAGCCCGGCTCCAGGCGCGAGAGGTGCGCGGTGCGCCCTTCCATCAACGGTTGCAGGAGGGCGCGCTCGCCCACACGACTCAAATCGGGATGGTAGAGGATCGTCAGGGCGGGGATTCTCGCCCGGGGCTGCCTGCGCCGTTCGCCTGCCGTGCCGGGCTCGTCCCACAGCGGCAATTCGGCGGTAAGGCCGGACATCGGCTCAGTCATGTGGAGAACAGTTTAGCGGCGGTCTCGCTGTTCAGGCAAGGAAGAAACAAAAAAAGCCCCGATGGCTGCACCACCGGGGATAAGGGGAGTTACGTCGCAGCTCTTGTTGTCGTCTCCCTTCCTTCGCAAGGCGTGTGCCATGGGAGGACGAACGACAAACCGCTGAGAACAAAGAATTTACGGTTAGGACGCGAATCCGCGGTTCCATCTGTCAGAAACGTGTCAGCGTGTCAGGCGTGTCAGCAGGCCTGTGTCAGAGGGCGTGCGGCTTCTTCCCGGAGCGTTTCTTCTCCGGCTTCTGGAGGCGCGCGGCCAGGGTGCGGGCGCGTTCGACCTGCGTGGAGTCTTGCGTGGTCTCGATCAAGGGCTCCAGGATGGCGAGGGCCCCCTTCACGTCCCCCCGGTTGGCGAGGTCGACCGCCTGGTTGTAGCCGTCCACGAAGCGGTTGTAGCTCTGGGCCTCGCGGATTTCGGCGATGCGGTCCGTGATGTCGGCCTTGCGGCTGGAGAGGCTGGTCCGTTCCCGGAGCTCGCCGAGAAGGAGGAGGGCCTCGTCGAGCTTGCTCTGGGAGATCAGCTCCTCGGCCTGGGCATAATCCTCGTCCACCAGGGCCTCGCGGGCGTTGGCGACCATCTCGGGATCGGCGCGGGGCGCGAGCACGCCGTCGATCAGGGCCTGGGCCTTCTCCCGCTGGCCGGTACGGGCATAGGCGACGGCCAGGTTGTGGGCCACGTCCATGTGCGAGGGGAGGAGGCGGTGGGCCGTTTCCATGGCCTGGACCGCCTCGGGAGGCAGCTCGTTGGCGACCTGATAGGTATAGCCGAGCCGGGCCCACGCCTCGCCGATGTCCGGGCGCAGGCGGACGGCTTTCCGCAGCGCCTCCCGCGCCTTGAGCAAGGAATCGGCCCCCGGGTTTTCGATCAGGTTCATCCCGTAGCGGTACTGCACGAGAAAATCCTCGGGCGCGGCCCGGGCGGCCTTCTCATACCAGGGGCCGGCGGCCTCCGGGCGGTCGGCAAGCTCTTCGAGATGGCCGAGCCCGGCCAGGGCGGGACCATGGTTCGGCTGTTCGGCGAGGACCGCCCGGAAATACTCGGCGGCGGCGGGCGTCTGCTCGGAGCCGAGGTTCGCCAGCAGGTCCCCCAGGCGGTAGAGCACGTCCGTCCAGGCCATGGGGACCACCGCCATGGCAAGGTTCGCTTCCGTGCGCAGAGGCACGCGCGTGGTGTTGGCCGTGGTGGAGAAGAGGTAGCTCTTGACGTACTTGCCCAGCTCACGCTCCAGCGCCGCGGAATCCGTTCCGAACGCGCGCTTGAAGATCTGATCGGGGGGAAGGCCCTGCTGGGCCAGGCGGAGGGATTCGATCGCCTGGAGGCGGCGTTCCGGGCTCCCCGAGATCAGGTAGTGGACGAGCGCCCAGGACTGGGCGTAGAAGCCGCCGCGCCGGGTGGCCTCGTTGTAGTCCCGCGCCTTCTCGTCGACCGCGAACAGGCTGGCCAGGGGGATCAGCGGGTTCTTCCGCAGCCATTGGATGTGCTCCGGGATGGGCAGGCCGATGCGCGCCGCGTCCTTGCCCACCTCGAACGTGCTGTAGTACTCGGCGAGCCCTTCGTGGAACCACAGCGGCAGGCTCGCATAATTGTTGCGCAGCACGTTGTGGATATATTCGTGATAGATCACCAGCCGCTCCCCGCGGTGCTGGTCGTGGTAGTTGGCGAAGACGAAGACCGCCACATAGTTGGCGAGCGGCCGGGCGAGAAAGTAGCCGCCCGACAGGAGCGCCTGGCTCTCGTAGGTCCGCTGGTAGGGCTTGAACGATTCCTCGTCCTTGAAGACGAAGATGTAGGTGGGAGAAGGGGAGCCCAGGGCGAGCCCGGGCACGAGCTGCGACAGGGCGTCGCGCAGCCGTTCGAGATCCTCGCCGACCCGCCGGACGGTCTTCTCCGGCGCGTTGCTGAACAGCGTGAAATTCGCCGTCCGCAGCTCGATCCAGGGCTCCTTCTGCGGCAGCGCCCAGGCCGGAGCCGACGCCGCCAGCGACACGAGCCCGGCCAGGACCAGGACAATGACGATGAGAGGAGCGGGACGTTTCATGCGGCCTCCCCGGTGTCTGCGCCCAAAAGCTTACCCGAATTCCCCGGCAGGAGCTTTGTGTGGAGCTTTTGGCTGGATCTGAGTCCCGGGAGCGAATCCACGAGGCTCCCGAAGAAAGAGAGGGGAGTGGCGCGGATATACTCACGCCGCCCGGATCGGGCCTTACCGGTGAGGTGGCATGAACGAGCTGGCGGATCTCTTCGAGAGGAATCGGCGCTGGGCGGCGGGCGTGATCGCGCGCCAGCCGGACTTCTTCGCGCGCTTGGCGGCCCAGCAAGCCCCGGAATATCTATGGATCGGCTGCTCCGACAGCCGTGTGCCCGCCAACGAGATCGTCGACGTGCTGCCGGGCGAGATCTTCGTCCACCGGAACGTGGCGAACGTGGTCGTCCACACGGACCTCAACTGCCTGTCGGTGATCCAGTTCGCCGTCGACGTGCTGCGGGTGCGGCACGTCATCGTCTGCGGCCACTACGGCTGCGGCGGTGTGCGGGCGGCTTTGGAAGACGCGAAGCTCGGGCTGATCGAGAACTGGCTGCGCCACGTGCAGGACGTACAGAGCAAGCACCAGCCCCTCCTCGACGCCGCCCGGGACGCCGAGGCCCGCATCGACCGTCTCTGCGAGCTCAACGTGCTGGAGCAGGCGGTGCACGTCTGCGAGACCACCGTCGTGCAGGACGCCTGGAGGCGCGGCCAGCCGCTCACCGTCCACGCCTGGATCTATGGGCTGGAAGACGGCCTGCTGCGGGACTTGGGATTCCACGCCGGCGAGCCCGCCGAGATGCGCCCGGCCCTGGCCGCGGCCGTGGCGGGTCTGAAAGAGGGCAACCCCTGAGCGGCGAGTCGGTCCCGAGCTTTCAGCTCGAACCGCTCGAACAGGTCTACCGGCGGATTGGCGAGGATCGCTACCGCTATGAGAGCGCGGGCGGCCAGTTCGTCCGCGAGCTGCCGGTGAACGAGGCGGGGTTCGTGACGGTGTATCCGGATTTCTGGGAACGGGAAGACTAGATCCGTAGGGTGCGCTCTGCGCACCATAACCGTTCTTGGTGCGCACAGCGCACCCTACGCAGTACGTGGTACCAGTGAAGAGACCGAACGTCATGCGCATCGCCTGGTACAGCCCCCTGCCGCCCATGAAGTCGGGGATCGCCGACTACAGCGCGGAGCTGTTGCCGGCTCTCGCTGGATCTTTTGGAAGCGATTGCGAGATCGAGCTGATCGTGGACGAGGGGTTCCGGCCCGAGGCGGCGCTGGCGGGGCGCTTTCCGGTCCATGGCCACAAGGCGCTGCCGGGCCTGCTCGCCCAGGGGCGGTTCGACACGGTGGTCTATCAGCTGGGGAACAACCGGGACTACCACTCGGGCGTCTACCGGAGCCTGTTGGAGCACCCCGGCGTGCTGGTGCTCCATGAGTACGTGATCCACCACCTGGTGCGCGACCTCACGCTGTTTTCCGGGGACGCGGAAGGGTATGCGCGCGAGATGCGCTACGCCTATGGGCAGACGGGCGAGGCCATGGCCCGGCGGTGCCTGGCCACGGGGGTGCCGCTCGATCCCTGGAGCTATCCCCTGTTCGAGCGGGCCGTGGATTCGAGCCTGGGTGTGATCGTCCACAACCAATTCACCCGCGGCCGGGTGCTGGCGAGCCGTCCCCTCGCCCGGATGGCGGTGGTGCCTCATCATCTGAGCCTTGGAGACGACCCCGGAACCTCGTTCGAGGAGGCGCGGGCGGCGGTGGGGATCGCACCCGGGGATTTCGCCGTGGCCACGTTCGGGTTCCTCACCGCGTCCAAGCGCCCCGGAGTGCTCCTCGCGGCCTTCGCCCGGCTCCGCAAGGAGATCCCGGAGGCCCGCCTCTTCATCGTGGGCGAGGTTTCGCCGCACTTCGACTTCGAGCGGCTTTTCACGCCCGAAATGCGCGAGGGAGTGACTATCACGGGCCGGCTGGAGCTTCGACCGTTTCCTGCTCTACATGCAGGCGTGCGACGTGGCGGTGAACCTGCGCCACCCCACGGCGGGGGAGACCTCGGGCACGGTGATCCGCCTGCTGGGCATGGGCAAGCCGCTGGTGGTGAACGACACCGGCTCGTTCGCCGAGATTCCGGACGACGCCTGCGCCAAGGTGGACCTGGACGACACGGAGGAGGATCTGCTCCTGGCCTACCTCCGCCGCCTGGCCCGGGACGAGCCGCTGCGCCGGCGGATGGGCGAGAACGCCGCCCGCCACATGGCGGCTCACCACTCACTGGCAGGGTCGGCGCAGGGCTACGCCGGCTTCCTGCGGGAGACGGTGGCGTCCGGAATCCGGCCCTTCCGGGCCGCGCCTCCGCTGCTGGCCTATCCCCCGGAAGACCTCCTGAGCAGCGTCGTGCGCGACGTGACGGCCGAGATGTCCGACCTCGGCGTGGAGGAGGGGGACGGCGACCTTTTGCGCGAGGTCGCGGCAGCTCTCGTGGAGCTCGATCTGGACCGTCCGGGTTGCCGCTAGAGTACGCTCCGCTCTCCTGGTCCAGGTACACTTTCAAGAAACCCGCCGCGACGTGCCCCGGTTCTGGTGACTTGCAGCACCGGTTGCCCAGAGATGTTTTTCGCGGGGTGGCCGGAGCCATGACGGTGCCGGCTCGCTCCGCATTGAAGGAGGTCCAGATGTCTCAGCGATCTCGATGCAGCCTGGCGGTCGCCTTGTTGACCGCGCTTTCTCTCGCCCTCCCCGCACCGTCCCAGGCCGTCCCGGTTCCGTCCGTCTGGATGGCCCGCGCCTTGTCCTGGCTGGAGAGCTTCGGTCTCGTGCCCGGGAAACCCGACACGGCGGCCCGCCATCCCAATGCCCGGTTCGAGAAGGCGGGTGGGACGACCACCGGCGTGGTCCTCCAGACGGAGCCCGCGCCGCCGCCTCGGGACACCCAGGGGAGCGGGATCGATCCCAACGGAGGGACCCGGTAGGAATCCCAGCGGTCGACCTCACCCCCGCCCCTCCCTCTCCCTCAGGAGAGGGAGCCGGAGGGTGAGGCCGTGCGCCGTACGAACGCCTCGCTCAGCCAGACTGCCGCGAAGGCGAGGGCCACGGACCAGGCGAGGAGGCGGAAGGCGTCGCCGTCCTTGCCGAGCTGAACCAGGTTGTAGATGGCGACCGGCAGCGTGGTGGTGCGGCCCGGAATGTTGCCCGCCACGAGGACGGTGGCGCCGAACTCCCCCAGCGCCCGGGCGAACCCGAGCAGGGTGCCGCCCGCCACTCCGCCGCTCGCGAGCGGCAGGGTCACCCGGAAGAACACCCGCGCCCGCCCGGCCCCCAGGGTGCGCGCGCTCTTCTCCAGCAGGGGATCGACCCGTTCGAAGGCCACCCGCGCCGTGCGCACCAGCAGCGGGAACGACATGACGGCCATGGCCGCCACCACCCCGCGCCAGGTGAAGACGATATCCAGGCCGAATTGCTCGTGAAGGGGGCCACCGACCGGCCCCCGGCGCCCCAGCAGCTTGAGCAGGATCAGGCCCGTGGCGACCGGCGGCATGACCAGCGGCAGGGTCAGGACCGTCTCGACCAGGGCTTTGCCCGGGAACCGGTGCCGGGCCATGAACCAGGCGATGAGCACACCGAACGGCAGGATGAGGAGCGTCGCGAGCGCCGCCACTCCGGCGGTGAACGCGACGATCCAGACCTCGTCCGTGGGCATCCTTGAAAGACCTAGCGGGTGTTGATCAGGAAGCCGTAGCGCCGGAAGACGTCCAGGGCGGCCGCCGTCTGGAGATAGGCCAGGAGCTTCCGGGCCGCCTCCTTCTGTTTGGACTGCGCCATGACGGCGAGAGGATACGAAATTTTCGGCCCTTCGGCGGCCGGCACCTCGAAGGCGATCTTCACTTTCCGGGAGATCCGGGCATCGGTCTTGTAGACGATTCCGGCTTCCACGTTGCCCGACTCCACGGCGGCCAGGGCCGCGCGGACGTTCTCCGTGGGCACCACCTTGTCGATGACCTTGCCCCAGAGCTTGACCGACCGCAGGTACTCCTTGGCGTAGATGCCCGCCGGCACGCTCTGCGGCTCGGCCAGCGCCAGCGCCCGGACCTTGGAGGTCGCGAGGTCCTTGGCGGAGCCGATCGTCAGATTGGAGTCTGAAGGCACCACGACCACCAGGGTGTTCGAAAGCAGGCTCTTGCGGGTCCCCTGCGAGCACCAGCCCCCCTTTTTCGAGGGAGTCCATCTTGGCCTCGTCGGCGGAGAAGAAGAGGTCCGCCGGGGCGCCTTCCTGGATCTGCCGGGCGAGCGCGCTCGAGGCCGCGAGGTTGAGCAGCACCTTGTCGCCCGTCTCCTTCTCGTAGGTGGCGGCGATCTCCTGGAGGGCATCGGTCAGGCTGGCGGCGGCGAAGACCTGGATCTCCGCGGCGCCGGCCGGGGCCACCGGGGCCACCGGGGCCACGAGCGCCAGCGCCAGGGCGAGGAGGGAAAGGATTCGAAGCGTTCTGGATCTCATCTCGTTTCCTCCAGGGTTCTCAGCCAGAGCTCTCAGAAAACCACCTGCAGACGGGCGATGACCTTGTCCTGGGACTCCGCCGGAGCCGGCGCGTCGGTCCGCAGGTAGTTGAGCATCAGCTTGAGGTCGTGCCCCTTGAGGTAGTAGCTGGCCCCCAGGGTCACGGTGTCCGTCTCGTCCTCGTCCCTCTTGGTATTGGGATCGAACGTCTCGTACTTCGCGACGGCCTGAAGGCGGTTGGGGAGGATGAAGTAGGACGCCTGCACGTAGCCGCCGCCGGCGTCGAAGCTGGGCCTCGGCACCCGGGAGTCCGGCTCGAAATGGACGCTCAGGTACTCGACCCAGAATTCAAAGGGACCGGCGATGAGCTGGGTGTCCAATCCCGTGCCCCGCCGTTCGCCGGAGAAGATGCCGTCCCGGTCGGCGGTTGCCGGCGTGGAGTCCAGCCCCAGGTCCGAGAGGGGGACGTTGGCGTCCTTCGAGGAGAAGCCGTTGGCGCCCACCGACCAGGTCGCGGAGGTGGAGCCCAGCTTCCCCTGCCAGGGCACGCGCCACGATCCGGCCGACGCTGAGGAAACGGTCGTCGTCGTTGAAGTTGTTGTTGACGCTGTTGCCGTTGAAGGCGCCGAAGGCGTAGGTGAAGCGCTTCTCCAGGAACTCGCCGGCCACCTGGGTGCCGATTTGCCGGCTCAAGGTCAGGCGGTCGTTGGCGAGGCTGCGTTCGATCGTGTAGAGGCGCGGGTCGCCGTAGAGCTGCTCGAAGCCGAAGGGGGTCTTGAGCTGCCCCACCCGGACGTTGGCTTCCGGATAGCGGTTCCAGGTGATGAAGCCGTCCGTCATCTGCGCCCGCAGGGCGGAGGTGTTCGAGATGCTGCCGGCAAGGTCCATCTCCAGCCGGAAGTCGAATTCCTCCAGGAACTTTCCCGTGGCGTTGAGGCGCGCCCGGCGGAGGTAGAACCGGTCGTTGTCGTTGGTGAAGCGGCTGTCCCCCCGATCCCCGCCGTCAAACTGGATCTGGAGCAGGCCGCCGATGGCCAGGGTGGGCTCCTTGCCCGCCGGCTTGAGGGTGCCCAGCGACTGCGCGCCGGCCAGAACTGGCAGGCCCAGCCCAAGGGCGAGCCCAGCGATAAGACTTGAGCGCATGCTCCTCTCCTCCTCGGTTCGGGGAGAGGCTAGCAATGGCGTTATATTCCGTCAAGTATGTCGAGGATTGGGCGAGGCTCAATCCGCCAGATATCTCTCCATCTCCCGCCAGGCCCCTTCCATGGAGCCCCGCGCTTCCTTTTCCATGCGCCGGTAGAGGTTCAGCACGGCCTTGCCGGTCTCGGTCAGCGCGGCGCGGCCATGCTCCGAGCCGCCACGGGCCGTCGAAACGAGCGGCTCCTTGAAACAGGCGTTCATGGTCTGGAGGAGCTTCCACGCCCGCATGTAGGACATGCCGAGGGCCTTGGCGGCCTCGGCCAGGGTGCCGGCGTTCTCGATGGCCGAAAGCAGGTCGGCCTTGCCGGGTCCGAGGGCGATCTGGTCGCCGTGCAGGACGCGGAGGCGGGGGTGGAGGGTGTTGGGGGACACGGGATCCTGGCTCAAGCGGCCGAAGCCAGAGGCTTGACCTCGCGGTCGAGGCGATCCGAGAGAGACCGTCTGGCCTCTTCGAGGTCGAAATCCACCTGAAGACCCAACCAGAATCGCTCCGACGTGCCGAAGTAGCGGGCGAAGCGAAGAGCGGTATCCGACGTGACGGCCCGTTTGCCGAGGACGATCTCATTGACCCTCCTGGGCGGCACGCTGATCTCCCGCGCCAAGCGGTTCTGGCTGATTCCCATGGGCTCCAGGAACTCTTTGAGGAGAACGTCGCCAGGATGAACGTTGGGCAGCTTGTCGGGCATGTCTGTGACTATAACCTGAGCGGCTGCGTCCCCGTCCGGGCATAAATGCCATACCCTTCCACCCATCTCGGGGTCTTCATGAGGGTGAGGCGGATCGGCCCGATCTACCCTTCGAAGAGACGCCCCGACGGCGGTGCCCCCGGAGAGGGCTGTGGTTGAGGACTGGGGCGTCTCTACGGGACGGTGTTGCCGTTGCAAACATTTGAGGTTACGGGGATATCGAGGAAACGCCCCCAGAACCTCATCGTTGGCTTCGGCACAACGGGCCTGTAGAGACGTTCCCTTACCGTCCACGATATCCCTTCGGACACCACGGGGACGGCGGGACGTCTCCGTCGGAGGGGACACGGGAACAATTCATGGCAACCGATTGCATCACCCAGCCGGCTGGTTCTCGACTGGCGGTTCTGACCAGCGCAGCTCCGCGTCTCCCTCGGCCCGGCGCAGGTAGACGGCGACCTGCGCCACCAGCTCCGCCGTCACCTTTTCCGTCTCCACGGCGTGCTGGAAGAAGGCCAGAGCCGCCAAGGCTTCCCGGTGAATGTGCCGGGAGGCGAAGATGGGCAGCATCTCGGCCGAAATCCGTTTCAGGTCTTCCGCCCGCCCCTGTTCGGCATAAAGGTGGGCCAGCTCCAGGGAGACCAGGGCCGTGTCGTAGGGGATGCCCTCGGCGAGGAAGCCGTCCCGGGCCGCCGTCAGCTGGATCTCGGCTTGTCCCGTCTGGCCAAGGCCTCGGGCGATTTTCCCCCGGACCCATTTGCGGCGGTTCTGGACCCAGGGCTCGTTGAAGCTGCGGTAGAGATGGCGGGTTTCACGATAGAGCCGCTGGGCCTCCGGAGAGTGTCCGAGCCTCGGCAAGGTAAAAGATCAGATTATGGCGGGCGCAGAGAAGTAGCCGAGGATCCCGCTCAGGATCCAGCATGGGGAGGCACTGATGGAGTACCGGCACAGCGGCTTCAGGATCTCCTGCATGATAGTGAACAATAGAGATGTTCATGAGAGAGCGTCCTGCCCTGTGCCTCTCGCCGTAGCTGAGGAAGAGGTCAATCGCACGTCTCAGAAGGCTTAAAGCCTCATCGAACCGGCGTTGCGCCCGGCGGAGGGAGGCCTTCAAATCTAAGTGGATCGCCCGCTCCAGGCCGTCTCGAGTTCCCTTCTTAAGCAAGGAGTAGGACCGCCCAAAGGCTTCTTCTGCACCCTCGAAGTCGAATCGAAGCCGGCAGGCATTGCCCACGAAGGCCCAGGCGCGGGCCTGGAGGTCCGTGATGCGCTCGGCACCGTAGCGCTCCGAGTCGAGGTGGCCAGCCAGGCGGAGCGCCAGGAGCCCGAGTTGCTCGCCGAATTCCGGGTCGCGAGGGGTCGATTCCAGGCTCCGCTCCACCAGGAGCTCGTAAACGCCCCAGGTCTGGAATCTCGGCTGTTCGTCCACGAGACGGTCCCGGTCCCCGGCCGGCTGACCGAGCAGCTCCATGAACAGGCCTGGCGCCTCGTCCCGCTCTCTTTCCATGGCAGCCTGCCATGCCGAGACGGCCCGGCGGCTCTCTGCCAGAGCGGCGTTCTCATAGCTGGCCGGGGCTTCCGTTTCGGAGGGTTGGGGCCGCGGAAGGTACACGAGCCTCGACCGGCAGGTTCCGCACCAACCGAGATGTTGCACCACCGACCTCTGCCTGTCATTCAGGGACAGCAGAAGCTCTTCCAGGGCCTGCTCATTCGGGTGGATCTTCAAAGGTTCTCTCCTTTGCCGGGCGCCGGCAGCGCTCGATGATGGTCCGCAACAGCCATCCTTCCGGGTCCTCGTGCCTCAGCCGCCGCTTGGCGATGAGGATGAAGCAGGCCTCCTCGACGATCTTCCGTGCCCGCTCCTCCGGCACGCGGTAGGCGTTGAACACCGCGGGGAGGACGGCAAAGAGCCGGCCGAGGATCTCTTCACAGGAGTCAATGGGTCGCTCCATTGAAGGAAGAATAGCATCCTCTCATCAGAAGAGTTGCCGCAGAGCCCCGATTTGGGCCACGCGGACAAAAGAAAAACGCCGGTTTCCGGAACCGGCGTCAAGAAATCTGAGAACCGAAACGGGTTTCAGCCGTTGGGATCCATGGTGCTTCCGGAGTCCGACGTGGAGCCGGGAGAGGGCGCCTGCCACTGGTGGCCGTTGGGATCCATCGTGCCTCCTTCCTTGCGGCCGTCGGGGTCCATGGTGCCGCCGGATTCGAGGCCGTCGGGGTCCATCATGCCTCCTTCCTTGCTCCAGAGCCCGAGGTACGAAGACACCCAGGACCAGACCTCGCCGAGCAGGCCGGCGGACGGACGGGCACGCAGGGGACGGGCCTGGACGGCTCCGGATGCGAGGAGCAGCAGGACCAGGGTCAGGACCAGGGATCGGATTGCTCGATGCATGGAAAGATTCTCCTCTCCGGCGGCCGCGCTTTCCCGGCCTCCGTGGCCGGGCGGGGGGCCGCCAGACCTGAAGAGTGGCATTTTTTGCCGGGGAAGAGGGTCGCGCCACTGGCCCCGTGGGTCCTGCGCCGAAACCCGTGGGTCCTGCGGCGCGACCCGTGGGTTTTGTTGTGCAACCCGCGGGTTTTGTTGTGCGACCCGTGGGTTATGCCGCATAGATCACGGGTTAAGCCGCATAACCCGCGGATTGGACCGCGTAACCCATGGGTTACGCCGCGTAACCCACGGGTTAGGGTTTGTAACCCGTGGGGCTAATTGGGCAACCCATGGTTTTTTCCTTGTGCCCCGTGGATTTCGGTTCTGACGGGGAGGCGGAAAGCCCTCTTGTCTCAAGCCCGCCGAGAGTCCTACGCGGGTCGGGTCATTTTTGGACCCGGCGTCAAAACAGACCCGGCTGCCACGGCCCCACCTTTGACCCGCCTGCCGGAGAACGGGAGCGTCCGGATCCCTCAAGACTTCTGTTTCCAAAGTGTTGAAGCAGTCCGGCAACCCCCTGCACGGGTTGGCACCCTCCTTGCCCTTGAGGAAGGGCTCATGGAGTGGGTCCACGAATCTCCTTAAAGGAGGAGTTACATGAAGCGTCTCGTCGCATTGAGTCTGGTGTTGTTGGCCGTGCTGGCGGCCGTCCCGGCAGGAGCGTCGACCTTCATCGCCCTGAGCCGCCAGGAGCTGGTGTCTCAGTCGGACGCGGTGATCCAGGGGCGTGTGCTCAAGGTGAGCTCGTTCTGGGGCCAGGAAGGGCGCGTCATCATGAGTGAGATCCTGGTGCAGGTCGAAGAGAAGATCCGCGGCAACGCCCCCACCGTGGTGAAGGTGCGGACGTTCGGCGGCACCGTGGACGGCTATACGGTCGAGGCCCATGGCTTTCCGAAGATGGCCGTCAACGATCACGTGGTCCTGTTCCTCCAGAACGCCAACGAGACGGCCGAGGTGACGGGTTACCGTCAGGGCCAGTGGCGGATCGTTCTGGACAAGGGCGTCCAGATGGCCGTGCCGACCGTGGAGGGTGGCGTGACGCTGCTCGGCCGCGACGGCCGCCCGGTGGCGGCGCCCAAGGCCCTGCGTCTCGACACGTTCAAGAACATGATCCGGTCCGAGGTCGAGCGTCCCAGCTCCGGCCGTGCCGCCAACTAGCCCTTCCGGAGAGAGGTAAGAGAACCATGAATCGCAAGGCATCGATCCCGGTCTTCCTCGTCCTCGGCGCGCTCATCGTGAGCTCCGCCTCGGCCTACGTCCTCCTGAGCCCCCGGCGCTCGTGGGCCAGCCCGCCCACCATCACGGTCGACAACCGCGGCAACGCGACGGTCACCGACAGCGACGGCGGCGCCACCGCGGTGGTCAACGCCCTCAACTCCAATTCGGCCTGGAACGGCGCCGGCACCGGCACCCGCGTCAACGCCGTGAAGGGCTCCGTGGCGAGCTTCACTCTGGGCGACGGCAACGTCATGCTCAACTTCCGCGATCCCATCCACGCCTGCAACGGCAGCTGCCTGGCGGCCACGTTCACCGGCTACTACTCGGGCAGCACCATCACCGACGCCGACATCGTGACCAATACCAAGAACAAGCTCTCCTCGACCGCCGAGCCGGACGGCTGCTCGGCCGAGTACTACATCGAGGGGATCATGGTCCACGAGGTCGGCCACGTTCTGGGCCTCGGCCACAGCAACGTCGCGGGCGCCACGATGTACCCGACCGTCTCGGCCTGCAACAACGGCCCCGCCGCCATCAAGGCGGACGACAAGGCGGCCATCCAGGATCTGTACTAAGAATCTTTTCCAACCAAGATTTTTCAAGTTGTTGGCTGATCGGGGACTCCGCGCGGGGGTCCCCTCTTTTTTTTCAGGCGCGCACGCGCAGTCGCCGCGCTCAGACGCGGATGAATTCGTAGCCGGCCGGCGCCGGGGGCCGAAGGGGCTGCGGGGAGGCGCCGGCCGGCCGGCGGAGCTGCTCCTGGCCGAACAGGCGCTTGAGGAACTTCATGGCTTCCTCCTCCACGAGCCCGGCGTCCAGCTGGGCGAGGGGCACCTTGGCCGAGAGCAGCCCGAAGCCGATCCCCTCATGGGTGATCTTGACCACCTGGGTGGCGTCGTCGCCGAAGAAGTGGAGCGAGCGGTCGTAGTCCTCCCAGCGGTCGAGCTTCACCTTGAGGCCGGCGGCCGTCGAGCGGTGGAAGATGGAGGCGGACTCCACCTTGCCCACCATGACGTCCTTGATCTCTTCGAGGACGGGCATGATGACCGACCGTACCGCCTGGCTGAACTGCTCCCGGAACGGGTCGTTCCTGCGCAGGACGCCTTCGGGCCGCAGCCGCTTCTCTTCCAGCATCCCTTCGTGCCCCTGGAGGAGCATGTGAAGCCGTTCGAGGTTGTCTTTGTTCATGGCCGGAACGTCGTGCGAGGTTCGTGCCAGACGAACCCTCACTCCCTGGCCCCCTCTCCCGGTGAGGGGGGAAGGGAGGGGGCGGGAGAGGGGGCCAGGGCAGGGGGTGAGGGTTCGTGTATGCTTCGCGGCCACCATGCCCAGACGGACCGATCTTCACTCCATCCTCGTCCTTGGCTCGGGGCCGATCGTCATCGGTCAGGCCTGCGAGTTCGACTATTCCGGTACGCAGGCCTGCCGCGTCCTGAAGCGCGAGGGCTTCCGCGTGGTGCTGGTCAACTCCAACCCGGCGACCATCATGACCGACCCGGAGTTTTCGGACGCCACCTACGTCGAGCCGCTCGTGCCCGAGGTGGTCGAGAAGATCCTGGAGCGGGAACGGCCGGACGCCCTGCTGCCCACGGTGGGCGGCCAGACCGGGATCAACCTGGCCATCGCGCTTTCCGAGCGGGGCGCCCTGGAGCGCTACGGCGTCGAGGTGCTGGGGGCGAGCATCGACGCCCTGCGGCTGGGCGAGGACCGGCTTCTCTTCAAGCAGGCCATGGAAGAGATGGGGCTCAAGGTCCCCCAGAGCGGCTACGCCGGCAGCCTGGAGGAAGCCCGCGAGATCGTGGGCGAGGTCGGCTACCCGGTCATCATCCGCCCCAGCTTCACCTTGGGCGGCGAAGGCGGCGGCGTGGCCTACAACCGGGACGAGCTCGAGGAGGTGGTGGCCTCGGCCCTCCACGCGAGCCCCGCCGGCCGCGTGCTCATCGAGCAGTCGGTGCTGGGCTGGAAGGAGTTCGAGCTGGAGGTGATGCGCGACGTGGCGGACAACGCCATCGTCGTCTGCTCGGTCGAGAACTTCGACGCCATGGGCGTGCACACCGGCGACTCGATCACGGTGGCGCCCCAGCAGACCCTCTCCGACCGCGAGTACCAGGACATGCGCGACGACGCCTTCAAGGTGATCCGGCGCGTGGGCGTCGCCACGGGCGGCTCCAACATCCAGTTCGCCGTGGATCCGAAGACGGGCGAGCGGGTGGTGATCGAGATGAACCCGCGCGTCTCCCGCAGCTCGGCCCTGGCGTCCAAGGCCACCGGCTTTCCCATCGCCAAGATCGCGGCGCTCCTGGCGGTCGGCTACACGCTCGACGAGATCCCCAACGACATCACGGGGAAGACCTTCGCGGCCTTCGAGCCGACGCTCGACTACACGGTGGTGAAGATCCCCCGCTGGGCGTTCGAGAAGTTCCCCGACACCTCCACCACCCTCGGCACCTCCATGAAGTCCGTGGGCGAGGTCATGGCCATGGGGGCCACCTTCAAGGAGGCCCTCATGAAGGGGCTCTCCGCCCTGGAGCTCGACGGCGCCGCCTCGCGCGAGCGGCGGATCTCCGACCCCGTGAGGCTGCGGCAGCCGGCTCTCGACCCCCAACTGGGAGCGCCTGTTCGCCGTCTTCGCCGCCCTGCGCCAGGGGTGGACGCCGGAGGAGGTCTCGGAGGTCTCGCACATCGACCCCTGGTTCCTGCGCGAGATCGCCGAGATCGTCGAGCTGGAGGCCGAGCTTGCCTGCTGGGACCTGGCCTCGGCGCCCAAGACGCTGCTGCGCACCGCCAAGGCCTTCGGCCTGACCGATGCCCGCATCGCCGGCCTGCTCAACTGCCCGGAGAAGGATCTGGCCGCCGCCCGCGCCAGGATGGGGCTCGAACGGGTCTACAAGCGGGTGGACACCTGCGCCGCCGAGTTCCCGGCCACCACCCCCTACATCTACTCGACCTGGGGGCAGGAGGACGAGAGCGAGCCGGACGACCGGCGCAAGGTGGTCATCCTGGGCTCCGGCCCCAACCGCATCGGCCAGGGGATCGAGTTCGACTACTGCTGCGTGCACGCCGCCTTCGCCCTGCGCGACATGGGGTTCGAGACGGTGATGGTCAACTGCAACCCCGAGACCGTCTCGACCGACTACGACACCTCGGACCGCCTCTACTTCGAGCCGCTCACCCTGGAGCACGTGCTGGCCGTCCTGGACCGCGAGAAGCCCGAGGGGGTCATCGTGCAGCTCGGCGGCCAGACGCCGCTCAAGCTGGCCCGGGGCCTGGCCGCGGCGGGCGTGCCGATCTGGGGCACCTCGCCGGACGCCATCGACCTCGCCGAGGACCGCGGCCGCTTCGGCGACCTGCTGGCGGAGGAGGGGATCCTGCAGCCGGAGAACGGCACGGCCACGTCGCTCGCCGAAGCCGTGGAGGTGGCGCGGCGGATCGGCTTCCCCGTGGTGGTGCGGCCGAGCTACGTGCTGGGCGGCCGGGCCATGGCCGTGGTCTACGACGACTCGACCCTCGAGCGCTACATGCTGGAGGCCGCGGCCGTCTCGCCGGGCCACCCGGTGCTGCTCGACCGCTTCCTGGAAGACGCCTTCGAGGTCGATCTCGACCTGCTGTGCGACGGCCGGACCGCCGTGGTGGCGGGCATCCTCCAGCACATCGAGGAGGCCGGCATCCACTCCGGCGACTCGGTGGCCGTGCTGCCGCCCTACAAGGTCTCCCAGGAGGACCAGGACCGCATGCGCGACATCGCCCGCCGCCTGGCCCTGCGCCTGGGCGTGGTGGGCCTGATGAACGTGCAGTTCGCCCTCAAGGACGGCAAGATCTACGTCCTGGAGGTGAACCCGCGGGCCTCCCGCACGGTGCCCTTCATCGCCAAGGCCGTGGGGATGCCCCTGGTCAAGATCGCGGTCGGGGCGATGGCGGGCAAGACCCTGGCGGAGCTCGGCTTCACCGAGGAGCCGAAGGTGCCGGGGGTCTTCGTCAAGGCGCCGGTCTTCCCCTTCCGCCGCTTCCCGGGCGTCGATCCCATCCTGGGGCCCGAGATGAAGTCCACGGGCGAGGTCATGGGCGCAGAGCGAGACCTCCTTCGGCAGCGCCTTCGCCAAGGCCTGGCTGGGGGCGGGGCACGAGCTGCCGCTCGAAGGCACGGCCTTCCTCTCCGTCCACGACCGCGACAAGCCCGGCCTGCTGCCGGTGGCGAGGCGCCTCGCCGACCTCGGCTTCGAGCTGGCGGCGACCGCCGGCACCGCCGGCTACCTGCGCGAGCAGGGCCTCACCGTGCGCACCGTCCTCAAGGTCCACGAAGCGCGCCCGCACGTGGTGGACCACCTGATCAACGGCGAGATCGCCCTGGTGATCAACACCCCGCTGGGCCGCGAGTCGCACGAGGACGACGGCGCCATCCGCCGCACGGCGCTCAAGTACGACGTCCCCTGCATCACCACCCTCTCCGGAGCCATGGCGGCGGCGGAAGGGATCGAGGCGCTGCGGAAGGACGGGTTGAGCGTGCGGCCGCTTCAGGCGATGCGGGTAGAAAACTAAGAACTCTCAGCCCTTGGGCAGGCTTGGCGGACTCGACAAACTTGTTGTCAACAGATCTGTTGATGTCGGCGGAATCGATGCCGTCGAAGTCTTCCTTTCCAGGTATGACACCTCTCGATCTCGCCGCCGGTACCCTGTCTCATTGACGAGCTTCCTTGCCTGGGCGAGGTGATGGCGAGCGGCCTCGCCATTCCCTTGTTGGAGGCAAAGGCGCGATCCTTCAAGATGGGCGTCGCAGGCATGGAGGCGCATGGAGCCACGTTCAGCAATCTCCAAGGCTGCTGCCAGATCGGCTTTCGCCCCATCCAGATTACCTCTCAAGCGGCGAAAAGCGGTTCGGATCAGGAGACCGAAGGATGTCCTCACCGGGATTGTCCAAGGCGCCTGGCTCTCCGTCCTGATGCCCGAAAAATCTTCTGTTCCTCGAAACGGCCGCTCGAGCTCGGCGCAGATCGCGTCTGGCGGATCCGCAGTAGGCATCATGGCTCTGTCTCCTCGATCTGTCCCATGATGGCATCGCTGCCCATGTCCGGCTACGCAGTATTCCGGATACGCTCGCTGCCGCGTGATCCGATCCTCGAGGAACCGAAGGCAAGCCGCCCCGAGGATCCAGAGGCACGCGCTTCGATGTCCCTGGTTCTCGACCTCGAACTGCCCGGCCGTCTCAGGGCCGGGTCGCCCTGGAGCCATGCGCAAGGTGGCTGTCGAGCGGATCGGTCAGCCCCGCGACTCAGGCCGATTCAAGGCACGCAGTCCCTCGGAGGTCGTGATCGCGATTCGGCTGATGCCTTGCAGCGGAGGGGCCTGCCGGTCGGCATCACGTGAAGCTTAGCCCACCTCGACCTTGAAAGTGCGGCCTGCCGGAGTTAGCCTGACGATGCTGGACGCCGAGCGGGTTTCGGTGACGACACGGCGACCGTTCACAACGAAACAGACCGTCCAAGGGCCGGGGGAGAGTGGTGCGTGGTGGAGAATGCTGCCTGAGGGGAGCACGGGCCAACCTGTGGCTTCCTGGTCATCGAAAGGACGACCCTGAGGAGCCCCGCCGCCACCTCCACCAGCAACCCTGACTTTCGCATCTTGGCCAGTGTCATTCACGATATCCATATGAGAACCTCTTCCGATTACACCCAGATCAGTCGCCTGATGGGGTCTCGGTCGTCAGGTCGTATTGTACGGCTAAGCCACAGTTTCTGCACGCTGGCCGGCTCAGCCTGCGCGAGCTCGCGCACCACCTTCCGGATGGTCTGCTCGCTGAGGTGGCATGGTGAGTCCACGCTTCGGAAGACCTGACCGTTGCGTCCGTGGACCAGGAGCTCGGCACCTGAGGACGTTCGGGTAGAATCCATTCCATGGAGCCTCCCCGCGTCAATCCCATTGGAATCCTGGAAACCGAGCCGGACTTCGTTGCCTCTCCCCGGCGGTACTCTCCGCGGCTGCGCCTCCTCGCGGTCCTGGTGCTGACCCTGTTCTTCGCCGCCACGGTGGTGACGACGGTGGTCAGCCTGGGCCGGTATTGCCTGACCACGGACGCGGCGAACACCCGTGCCCTGCCAAGCGCCTCCCCACACTCCTGATCTTCGATACGATACCGGCGGGGGCCGGCGATACCGCGCCTCCCCATCCCTTCGAATCAGGAGAACCCCATGGCAGATACGCGCATTGAAAAAGACAGCCTCGGCGAGATCGAAGTCCCGGCCGGGGCGTATTACGGCGCCCAGACGGAGCGGGCGCGCCGCAACTTCCCGGTCTCGGGGCTGACGCTCCCCAAGCGGTTCATCGCCGCGGTCGCGATGATCAAGGGCGAGGCGGCGGCGGTGAACCAGGAGCTGGGGCTGGTGCCCGAGGACGTCGCCCGGGCCATTCAGCACGCGGCCCAGGAGGTCATCGACGGCAACCACGAGGCCCAGTTCCCCCTCGACGTCTTCCAGACCGGCTCGGCCACCTCGACCAACATGAACGCCAACGAGGTGCTGGCCAACCGGGCGATCGAGATCCTCGGCGGCACGCTGGGCTCGAAGGCTATCGGCTCGAAGAAGGTCCATCCCAACGACCACGTCAACAACGGCCAGTCGAGCAACGACGTCATCCCCACGGCCATCCACGTCTCGGCCTACCTCGCGGTGGTCCGGGAGCTGGAGCCCGGCGCTTCAGCGCCTGGCCGAGTCGCTCCAGAGGAAGGCGGAAGAGTTCGAACGGGTGGTCAAGATCGGCCGCACCCATCTCCAGGACGCCGTACCGGTGCGGCTGGGGCAGGAGTTTTCGGGCTACGCCCAGCAGGTGCGCAACGCGCTGGCCCGGTTGGAGTCGGTCAAGCCGCGCCTGGCCGAGCTGCCTCTGGGCGGCACGGCGGTGGGCACGGGCTTGAACGCCCACCCTGATTTCGCCGCCAAGGTGATCGCCCGGCTGGCGGAGAAGACGGGCTGCCCGTTCGTGCCGGCGCCCAACCGCTTCGAGGCCATGGCGGGCAAGGACGCCGCCGTGGAGACTTCGGGGGTTTTGAAGACGATCGCCGTCTCTCTGACCAAGATCGCCAACGACATCCGCTGGCTGGCCTCCGGCCCCCGGTGCGGCATCGGCGAGATCTCCATCCCCAGCCTCCAGCCGGGCAGCTCGATCATGCCGGGCAAGGTCAATCCCGTCATCCCCGAGTCGGTGTTGATGGTGGCGGCCCAGGTGGTGGGCAACGACGCCGACGATCACGATCGCCGGCATGTCCGGGGTCTTCGAGCTGAACGTGATGATGCCCCTCATCGCCTACGACCTGCTGCAGTCGATCGAGATCCTGGGGAACGCCTCGCGGCTGCTGGCCGAGAAGTGCGTCGACGGCATCGAGGCCAACCGCGAGCGCTGCGAGGAGCTGGTGGAGCAGTCGCTCGCCATGGTGACCTCGCTGGTGCCGAAGATCGGCTACGACGCGGCGGCCGAGATCGCCAAGGAGTCGGTGCGGACGGGCAGGACGGTGCGCGAGCTGTGCGTCGAGAAGAACGTGCTGCCGCCGGCCGAGCTGGCCGAGGCGCTCGATCCGTGGGGGCAGACCGAGGGCGGCATCCACGCCGGCGCCGGGGGTGGCGGCTAGCCGCTCAACCGCTCATCGGGGGGTTGGAGCCGCCGCGCCGGCAGATCTCCAGGGTGGCGAGCAGGACGATGCCGGCCAGGAGCACGGTCGAGCCCAGGAGGACGTCGGCGCGGGTCAGGCCGGAGTCGAACAGCAGCACGGCCGCGTTCAGGCCGAGCCCGAGCACGATGACGGTCAGCAATCCCCGCTCCGAGGAGGTTCGAGGCACCGGAGCGGGGCGCGCTTCTGCCGGCGGCGGCACCTTCACGGGCTCCGGGGGACGCAGATCCATCGTGGCGTCCAGTGGGGGGCGGGAAGGCGTGACAGGACGGGCGGCGGGCTGCCCCGGATGCCGAGGGCGGGGCTTCGCCGCCGGCCGTTGGCGGACCGGCGAAGCGTAGGGTCGGGGGGCGCGCTGGGTTTCGGCCATGGTGGACTCCACTGGTAGTGACGGCCGGACCGAAAACATTTCCCTGCATCTACCGGGACAATCCCGGGGCAAGCCCTCGAGAGCCGCCCCGGGTTTTGTTGAAGAGAGAATCCCGGGCCGCGCTAGTCAGCCCTGGCCAGGAAATTGGCCCCGGCCGGAGCCAGCGTCACCTTGCCGGAGTCCGAGCGCGTCTGGGTGACAACCCGCCGGCCGTTGACGTCGAAGTAGACCGTCCAGGGCCCTGGGGGAAGCGGCTTATGGCTCATCCGGCCCCTGGGAGGGAGCGACGGCCACTTGGACGTGTCCTCGCACTCCTCCCCTTTCTCAGGGCCTGTCCCGGATCCTCCTCCCGAGATCCGGACGCGTGCGGTCTGATCGGTTTCGTTGACGATTTCCATGGAAGAGTCCTCCCAAAAAACCCGGCCGGCCGAACCGGCGGGGTGACAGAGCAGTGAATTACCCGTCCTGCCGGATCACTTCGATCTCCTGGGTCACCTCGGGATCGGAACCCGCGGTGACGGCGACCTCGTAGCGGCCCGGCACCAAGCCCTTCGCGGGAACTTCGAGCACGAGCAGCGTTCCCTTCTTCGTCGCCTTCAGGTCTTTCCCCTCCCACAGGGTGTCCCCGTCCTTGCCGCGCATGGCGGCTTGGAAGGGGCCGGTCAGCCCCTCGACGTCGACCTGGATCTCGGCCACCTCCGTGTTGGCGGGCAGGGGGAACGGCTCGGCCTCCTCCCCGGCGCCGCGCAGCGTGGTCAGGGCGATCTGGAGCACCGCCCTCACGGGCTCGGGCTTCCGGACGGGGGGAGTCTCCTCTTGTTTGTCCGCCAGGCGGTCTTTGGGAGGGGCCACGGGAGCCACGGCCGGCGGCGGCTGGGCCGGTCTCGCCGGGGCCGGGGTCTCGAAGGCGATCACGGGAGGGGAGTCTCCGCCCTGGGGCGTCCGCTGGGTGAACCAGACGAGGCCCACCAGCGCGAGGAGCGCCGCAGCCGCCAGGGCCGTCCAATGGCGCACCGGCTTGGGGTGGGGCTCGCGGCGCCGGAACGGCACCACGGTCCCCTCCGAAGCCTTCTCCGATCCGCAAGGGCATTCAGGGAACGGGCGAGCGCCAGGCGCTCCCGCCCCTCCGGAGAGGACGCGAGCCTGCGCAGGACCCGTTCCCTCTCCGCAGGGGCGAGCTCTCCCCGGCTGGCGGCGGCGAGGAGCTCGGCTTCCAGGGCTTCCATGAGGTCGAAGAGGTCGTCGTCGGCCAGGAGGCGCTGTTCGAGGCGTTCAGCCTCCAGCCCCGGGAGGTCTCCCAGGAGATAGCTGCGGAGCAGCTCGTCGGTGTTCGGATTCAGTGTCATGGCGTTCCAGGCCTCCCCTCTTCCAATCTCATCTGGGGTGACCGGTGCAGTGAAAACGTTTCACCTGCCGGCCGGCAGTTGTTTCAGACAGGCGGTTTCAGACAGGCGTGGACGCAGGCTTCCACCTTGCGGCGCACCCGGTGGACGCGGATGCGCAGGGCGTTCAAGGGGACCCCGAGCTCGCTCGCCAGGGCCTTCCGGTTGCGGATGTTGTTCTCGCCCTGATGGTAGCGCAGGAGCAGGTCCCGCTGGTCCTGGGGGACGCCGGCCAGGCAGGAGCGCAGGCACTCCAGCCGGCGGTCGAACGGCTCTTCCTCCTCCGGGACGTAGACCGGCGGCGGCCAGTCGCCGCTTTCGAGAGCACGGTGTTGCCGCGAGGAGCGGCGGAGGACTTCCTTGTAGACCAGGTGGGCGACGCCGCAGAAGTAGCCGTAAGGGTCGCTCGACTTGATCTCGGTCCCTTCGGCGAGGCGGCGGGCGACGCGGTTGATGGCTTCGTCGGCCAGGTCTTCCGGGCCGTCGCAGCCCCGCCACTCGAAGAGGCGCACGAGCTTGCGGCGGATAATCTCGTAGCGCGCGCCCGCCTGCTCGCGGTCGGGCCCGAGCTGCGCGAGCAGGGCTTCGAGCTCCTCCGCCGTCACCTCCACTCTCCCTGGAGGGAGAAGCCGGCCCAGTAGTAGGGGGAGCTGTGGTAGGGGGATTTGGCCATTTCGAGCTGTGCCTTGCGCAGGGCGGCGGCGGGGGAGAGCCCGTCGCGGATCATGCCGCGATAGAAGCTCCCCATCAGCTCCGCCGTGGCCCGGTCCTCGACGCTCCAGAGGCTCGCGAGCACGCGGGCGGCCCCGGCGTACATGAAGCCGCGCGTCAGCCCGACCAGCCCCTCGCCCCGGATTTCTTTGCCCAGCGCCGTCCGGCAGGCCGAGAGCACGACGAGGTCGGCGTCGAGCCGGAGATTGTAGATGTGGTTGAGCCGCAGGAAACCATCCTGGCGTTCTCCCTTGTCGTTGTAGAGGGACAGGACGAGGCCGGAAAGCTCGGGCCGGCGGCTGTCGACCACCCCATGGGTGGCGAAGTGCACGTTGCGATAGGCCTCCAGGCCGGCGGTCTCGACGGTGCTTCGGGAGGCCGCGAAGCCGGCGGCCTTGAAGACCTCGGCAGGCGGCAGGAGGGCCGCGATGGTGTCCGCCTCTTTCTGCGCGAACACGAGCCGCCGGAAAGCGGAGAGGTCGATCCGCTCGTCTCCGCGGGTGAGCGGCTCCGGCCCTTTCGGTCCTTTGCCCTGAGGCCTGCGGGACGGGAACCGGCCGTCGTCCTCCTGAAAGACCGGATCCGCGAACACGGCGAGCGCCCGTGGAGCCCGGGCGCGCTCTCCGGTCTCCCGCCGGATCACCGCGAGCGCCGAGGCCGAGGGGAGGCTCACCACCTCGTGCCGGGTGGCGAGAGGCTCCCCCGTCGAGGGGAGCGGCAGGGCGGCGAAAGGGATGTACTGCAGGGCGCCGTCGGCCACCACCAGCAGGGTACGGTCCCCCAGGAAGGGCTCGGCGGGCTGGAGGATCATCTCCGCAAGCTTGCGCCCCGCCGGTCCGCTCCGCGCGTCGGCGTCCGCGATCCGCCGTTTCCAGGCCGGCAGGGTCTCGCCCGGGCGGCGGTTGTTGCGCACGGTCAGCAGCTCGTAATACTCGCGGGCCGCCTTTTCGATAAGGTCGCGCGCGGGCAGCTCGAAGCTCCGCAGCGAGTCCGGTCCCACCACCCAGAGGAAGCTCCGGCTGGAGCCGAGCGCGTACTCCAGGAGCACCGCCTTGCCGTCCAGGATCTGGCGTTGGATCCCGGCGGCGTCCAGCGGCTGGGGCTCCGTCAGGGCAGCGTAGCGGGGGTTTCCTTCCCGCAGCTCGACCTGCACCTGCTCATAGGCGTCCAGGGCTTCGCGGAGCCGCTGCTCGGCCTCGGCCTGCCGGGCCTCGGTGGCGCCGTCTGCCAGCAGCGCCCGGCGGTACCAGTCCCGGCGCATCCAGCTCCTGCCGGGCCTCCTGCTCCCGGGCAATCAGGGCAGGGCTGGCGCCCAGGCGGATGTCAGCGCCCGCCTCGCCGAGGATCTCCAAAAGGCCGCGGGCGCGCGCCTGTTCGTTCCTGCGCAGGGCGTCGGCCGCGAAACCCTCGGTAGGCCTCGCGGTATGGAGCGCCATCAGGCTATCCACCTGCAGCTCGTAGTAATCCTGCTTGGAGGCCAGGAAGGACGTCCGCAGCTCCGGGCTGATCACGCCCTCGCGGCGGGACTCGATCAGCTCGATCGCCCTCTGGAGATGAGAGAGGGCGGTGGCCGGGTCGCCCAGGTCCCGGAAGACCCGCGCGAGCGCCAGGAGGCATTGGGCCTCGATAGGGCCGTCGGACCGGCCGCGGGCGAGCCCCAACGCCTTCTCCAGCTCGGCCCGTGCCCCGGCGAGGTCGGGCAGCTCTCGCAGGGATCGGCCCAGGGCGTAGCGGGAGAGCATCTCCCGCTCGGGCGTGCCGCCCAGGGCCACCGCTTCCCGCGCGTGGCGGACCGCCGGGACCGGGTTCCCCAGCTCCAGCTCCAGGGACGACAGGTTCATGAGGGCGAAGCTCTGAGCCTCGGTGGAGCCGGTCTCCCGCCCCAGCCGCAACGCCTCCTCGAGCAGGGTTCGCGCCTGCTCCGACCGCCCCAGGTGGCGCCGGTAGGCGAACGCCAGGTTGATCAGGATCTTGGCCCGTTCCTCCGGCGTTTCCGCCGAACGGGTGAGCGTCTCGGCACGCTCGAAGAGCTCCACGGCCTTGTCCCACTCGCCCAAGGTCCGGTACATGTCGCCCATGTTGTTCAAGTGGACCAGCTCGGCGCCTTTCTCTGGGCTGGCCCGGGCCAGCTCCAGGACCTCGTTGGTAGTAGGTGAGCGCCTTCTGAGGCTCGCCGAGCTGGTCGAAGACTCCCGCCAGATTGCTGAGGAGGCGAGCCTCACGGCCCAGGTTTCCTCCCTTGTGGGCCAGATCGGCCGCCTGGATCTGGAGGTCGAGGCTTTTGCGGATGTCGCCGGCCTCTCTCTCCAGGAGGCCCAGGTATTCAAGGTTTTCGGCCTGGAGATCGTAGTCGCCTCCCTCCTTCGCGAGCCGGAGAGCTTCCCGGTGGGCGGTTCGAGCCTCCGCCGGCCGGCTGGTCCGCCTGAGGGCGCGCCCCAGATTGGTCAGCGCATTGGCGTGGAGGAGCCCGCCGACCGTCCCGCCCCAGAGCCCGGCCGCCTGCCGGTAGCTCTGGACCGCCGCCTCCAGGTCGCCCTCGGCGGTGTGGGTGAGCCCGAGGGCGAAGAAGGTTTCGGCGACCTTGGGGGTCTCGTGGAGGCTCTGCCAGAGCGCGAGAGCCGTTTCCAGGGTCCGGGTGCGAGTGGCGGCGTCCGCCGTCCCGGGCTCCAGCAGGCCCCGCCAGGTCGCCGCCACCGCCTCCGCGCGTTTCAGGTCCTCGCCCCGCGGGACCCGCGGCCCCTCGGTCTGAAGCACGTAGCGCTCCGTTCCGGCCTTGCCGGCGAGGATCTGGAGCTGAAAAGAGCCGCCGGTTGCCACCACGGCGGCGAGATCCTCGAACGCGGTCGACCTCCCGCGGGTCAGGCTGTCGGCCAGGGCCACGGGATTCCCGTGTGGGTCGAGCAGCCGCAGGGCCAGGTCGGCCCCGTCCTCCTGGACCCGGACGCGCAGGAACTGCCCGGCCTCCATCTCCACCTCGTAGGCCTGGGTTTGTCTCGCACCGATCGCCCGTTCCGGAGTCCGGCCATCCAGGGGAAGGGGAAGGGGCACGGAGGCCGTGCCGTTCTCCCCGCAGAGGAGCAGGGCGAGCAACAGGAGGAGCAACCGGGGAGGCGCCGGGTATCTGAAGAGAGGAGTAAGGCTCATCCTGTATTCAATCTGTTGGCGGAAGCACCGCCTATTTTACCGTCTCCGGCCTGAGCCGTTCCACTTGCGGGCAGCGAGAGCCTGCTTTGGCGGGACAAAGCGGGCAGAAGGCGCAAATGCGGCGGTTTTCGAGCTAAGCTAACGTTCGTGCGACCGGAGCAAGAGCCGGAACCGAGCCGCCGCCGCATCCTGCACTGCGACATGGACTGCTTCTACGCGGCCGTCCACATGCGGGACGACCCGTCGCTCGCGCGGCAAGCCGGTGGTGATCGGCGGCCGGCCGGAGAGCGCGGGGCGTGGTGGCGGCGGCGAGCTACGAGGCGCGCCGCTTCGGCGTCCACTCGGCCATGCCGTCCTCGCGGGCGCCGTGCGGCTCTGCCCGGAGGCTGATCTTCATCCCCCCCGACTTCCGCCGCTACCGCCGGAGTCGGAGAAGATCTTCGCCATCTACCGCGAGATCACGCCGCTGGTGCAGGCGGTGTCGATCGACGAGGCCTACCTGGACGTCACCGAGCACCTGGGGGAGCCTGGGCACGCGCCACGGCGGTCGCGAAGGAGATCCGGCGCCGGGTGCGCGAGGAGCGGCGGTCTGACGGTGAGCGTGGGCGTCGGGCCGAACCGGCTGATCGCCAAGATCGCCTCGGACTTCGACAAGCCGGACGGCCTGACCGTGGTGCCGCCGCACAAGGTGCAGGCCTTCCTCGATCCGCTGCCCGTGCGCCGGCTGCACGGCGTGGGGCCGGCCACCGAGCGCGCGCTCGCCGAGCTGGGGGTGCACGACGGTGGCCGAGCTGCGGCGCCGTGGAGCTCGAGAGTCCTGACCGGCCGCTTCGGCCAAGCACGGCCGCCTCCTCTTCGAGTTCGCCCGCGGCATCGACGACCGGCCGGTCGAGACCCACAGCGAGCGCAAGAGCCTGGGCACGGAGAACACCTACGCCGACGGACCTGACGGACCTCGACCGCGATGGAGGAGGAGCTCGACCGCATGGCCGCCGAGGTGGCCGACGTCCCTGGCCCGCCGCGGGCTCGCCGGCTGCACGGTGACGCTCAAGGTGCGCTACGTCGGACTTCACCACCCTGACCCGCTCGCGGACCTTCCCGGTGCCGGTGGACGACGCCGCCCACCATCGCCGACTGCGCCAAGGATCTCCTGCGCCGCACCGACGCGCGCTCCCGGCCGGTCCGGCTGCTGGGGGTCACGGCGTCCAACCTGGTGCGGGAGCGGGTCGCGCAGCTCCGGCTGTTCGTGTAGCGGGCCTGAGAAGCAAAGGACAGGAAGGACGAAAAGGACGTCTAGGACCCCAAAAGCAATTCAGGGACAAAGACTTTGATGTCCTTTCCGTCCTTGGGGTCCTTTGTGCAGGAGCCCGGCAAGCTGTGTGCACAGGGTAACCGAGCCATGGAAGCCTCCCGATGAAAGCCCTCCTCCTCCGCACCGACGACCGCGGCCTCTTCTGTGAGGCCGGTGGGGTGCGGATGGGGGAGGCTGCTGGCACACACCTTGCTTTAATCTAAGGTACCAGAGGCGATGACATCCAGGTCTTACTCCATCGTGTGCCTCTGGGTTTTCCCCTTTTCTTCTAGGAGGACCCATTCCATGTTGCGATGGGCGTTGATCTTTCTGATCGTGGCATTGATCGCGGCCGTGCTCGGCTTCGGGGGCCTTGCCACGGGGGCGGCGGGGATCGCCAAGCTCCTGTTCGTGGTGTTCCTGGTCATCTTCGTGGCCTCGCTGGTCCTGGGCCTCGTCCGGCGGGCCTGAACGGACGGCGCGCCCGGTAGAATCCAACTTTCTGCCCGCCTGGCGGGCGCGCGAGGTCCGCATGCTGGATCCCATCCGGAAGGACGCTTCCGAAGAGGAGCGTCCTCGTCCCGACATCAAGAAGCTGCGCGACCTCCTCCAGGGGCCGTTCGGCGTCAAGTCGCTGGCCCTGTCGGGCCTCTTCATCCTGGCCGCCTTCTACACGCTCTACCTTGCCCGCGCCTTCTTCCTGCCGATCATCCTCGCCGTCCTTCTGGCCTTCCTGCTGAGCCCCGTGGTCCGCTGGCTGAAAAAATTGCACATCCCCGAAGGGCTGGGCTCGGCGGTGGTGGTCTTCGGCTTCCTGGGGCTCCTCGGCTGGGGCGTCTACGGGCTCTCCGGCCCTGCCTACGAGTGGGCGTCGCAGGCTCCCCGGACCCTGCGCAAGGTGGAAGCCAAGCTGCGCGACTTCAAGAAGCCGGTGCAGACGGTGAGCAAGGCCACGGAGCAGATGGAGAAAATGACCCGGGTCGGAGGCGGCCGGCAGCCCACGCAGGTGGCGGTGCAGGCGGAGTCGCTGGGGGAGCGGATGGTCAGCCAGGCCACGGACTTCATCTCGAACGGCCTGGTGATGATCATCCTGCTCTACTTCCTGCTGGCCTCGGGGGACATGTTCCTGCGCAAGATGATCCGGGTGCTGCCCAGTCTGGCGGACAAGAAGCGGGCCGTGGAGATCGCCCGCCAGATCGAGACGGAGGTCTCGGCCTACCTCGCCACCATCACCTTCATCAACGTCCTCTTGGGGCTGGCGGTGTGGGGGATCATGTCGCTCATCGGCCTGCCCAACCCGCTTCTCTGGGGCGTGCTCGCGGCGGTCACCAACTACATCCCCTACCTGGGGGGGCTCCTGATGATCGGCATCCTGGCGATGGTGGGCTTCGTCACTTTCGACACGCTGGGGCAGTCCCTGATGGCGCCGGGCGCCTTCATCGGCCTGAACCTGGTGGAGAGCTACTTCCTCACGCCCATGATCCTGGGCCGCCGGCTGACGCTCAACCCGGTGGTGATCTTCCTCGGCCTGACGTTCTGGGGGTGGCTCTGGGGGATTACGGGCGCCGTCCTCGCGGTGCCCATCATGGTGGTCTTCAAGATCTTCTGCGACCACAGCGAGGCGCTGGCCCCGATCGGCGAGTTCCTGGGGGATTGATTCGAGGAAGGCGCCTGCCGGGGGCCGGCTAGGGCTCTTGCGGTTCTTCCTCGTCGGAACGGCCGGATCTTAGAGGACGGCTAAGCTGACTGTCAAGGTTGTGTCTATATTTATTGTCCAGGTGTGGAGCGCAGGGCCTGGAGCACCCGCCGGAAGTCCGCGAGATCGCCAATGTGGCGCGCGCCGATCTCCTGGAGCACCGCGCCGTAGGCCTGAGAGGAGCGGCCACCCACTACCAGGGCCGTGCTGTTGTCCAACAGCCGGCGGAGCCGCCGCAGGTCGTCCACCAGCAGGGGGTCGTCCGGCGGATAGGTGATGCTCAGGGCCACGGCCCGGGCGCCTTTCTGCAGGGCGGCGGCGGCGATCTCCTCCGGCGGCAGCTCCGGCCCCAGGTAGGTCACCTGCCAGCTCTCGCCCGCGGCGGTGGCGGCGGCCAGCAGGGCGCCCAGCTCGTGGTGCTGGCGCGGCGGCGTGGTGACCACCACGTGCGGGGCGGAGACCTCCGTGCCGTAGCCGTGCATGCCGCCCAGGAAAGAGCGCACCACCGAGGAGGCCATGTGCTCGTGGATGGGGCGCAGGGTCCCCTGGTGCCAGAGCTCGCCGATGCGCTGCATCAGCGGCACCAGGAGCTTCTCGATCACGCTCGTCCGGCTTAAGGCCACAGAGGCGCGGTCGAGCTGGCTTTCGAGGTCGCGGACGTCGAGCCGCTGGGCCGCCGCGAGGCAGCGGGCCAGGAGGCCCTCGGCTATCTCGGCCAGCTCGGCCAGCTCACCCGCCGGCTTCGCGGGGGCGGGTGCGGCGGAGGCGGAAGGCGCCGGCTCCGGCTCCGTGTCGATTACGGCCTGCAGCTCTTCGTTCGACAGCCCCGCGACCTGGCTGATCCCGCGGCCGGTGCTCACCACCCGGCGCAGCAGGAGAAGGCGCTCGACGTCCTCATCCGAATAGAACCGCCGCCGCGTGTCCGTCCGGCCCGGCGCCACCGCTCCGTAGCGCCGTTCCCAGGCCCGGATCAGGTCCGGCTTCAAGCCCGTACGGCGGGCGACGACGCCAATGGGATGGCGCAGGGTGGAGCTCGGTTTGGAGGCTGACATTACGCCGAAGAGTACCAGCGGGTCTAGGGACTGTCAAGAAAACTCCAGCTCTGAAGAGTGGACAGAATATTGACAGAACATTGAAGCGAATCTATCCTGAGCGCATTTCCTCCGATGGGGTGCGGGTTTGAAAAATCTCTTCAGGCCCGCACCCAATTTTTTCGCTTCTCAGAGCTTCAGGAGGTCGTCGGGATCTTCCCAGCGGTCCATGTCCCGCCGTTCCTTCTTGGTGGGGCGGCCGGCGCCCCGCTCGCGCACGACGGGCGGGCGGCGCAGAAGCCTCTGGAGAGGATCGGCCTCGGGGCGCGGCGGGCTCAGGTCCTCGAAGAGCGTCCGTGCCTCTTCCTTGGACACCGGCTTTTCCCGCAGCTCCTTGACGATCAGCACGCGGTTCCAATCCCCGATCTGGACCTCGATCCGGTCGCCGATCACGAGGTTGCGGTGGGGCTTGGAGACCTGGCCGTTGACCCGCACGCGGTTCAAATCCACGGCGTGGGTCGCCTGGGTGCGGGTCTTGTACACGCGGGCCACATGGAGCCACTTGTCGAGGCGGACGGACATGGCCCAGGAATTGTAGTCTATGGAGCCATGCGCATCCCTCCCGAAGAGTTCGATTCCCTGGTGGAACAGGCCCTGGCCGGGCTGCCCGAGGAGTTTGCCGACCTGCTGGAGAACGTCGCCGTGATGGTGGAGGACGAGCCGGATCCCGAGGATCTGGAGGCCCTGGGGATGGAGCCGGACGAGGAGCTGTTCGGCCTCTACCAGGGCGTCCCCCTGGCCGACCGCGACACCTTCTACCAGGGCGCCATGCCCGACCGCGTCTTCATCTACCGTGGCCCCATCCTGCGCGGCTGCGAGAACCGCCGCCAGGTCATCCGCGAGATCCGCGACACCGTGGTCCACGAGCTCGGACATCACTTCGGGCTCGACGAAGACGACATGCCGTACTGATTCCGCGGCTCCGGGGAAGCCGCCGGCCGTGCCCGGCAAGGCTGCCGCGAGATTCGGCAACGCCTCCGCGCCTTTCGGCAAGGTCTCTGCGCCTCCCGGCAAGACTCCCGCGGGTGCTCCCCGTCCTGCCGCGCCATTCCCCCCTCCTGCCGCGCCATTCGGCAAGACAGGGGAGCGTCCGGGTAAGAAGGGGGAGAGCCGCGGCAGGAGGGGTACGCCCCGCGATAAGAGAGGGGCGACCCGTACCAGCGAAGGGAGGGCTCGCGGTAAGAGAGGGGAGACCCGTACCAGCAGGGGTAGGGCTCGCGGTAAGAGAGGGGAGACCCGTACCGGCAAAGGGGAGAGCCGTACCCCTGATGGGCTGAGGCGCGGCAAGAGGGGGCGCTGGCGCGGGAGCAGTGGGATGTGGCGCGGGAAGGAGGGGGAATGGCACGCGAAGGGAGGGGACGCCATAGAATCCGTCTATGCGGCGCTCCCAGCGGCGGTTGGTTCTTCTCATTCTCGGCCTGCTCCTCACGGTGCTGGCGTCGGCGCTGCTCTATCAATGGGGGATGGGGGCGCTCGAAGGGAAGCCCCGCAACTTCTGGCAGAGCCTGGAGTGGTCTGCCGAGACGCTCTCCACCACGGGCTATGGCGCGGACTCCCGGTGGAACCATCCGGTCATGGTGCTGCTGGTGGCGTTCGTCCAGTTTCTGGGCGTCTTCCTGGTGTTTCTGATCTTCCCGATCTACCTCATTCCGTTCCTCGAAGAGCGGTTCGAGATCCGCCTCCCCCAGGAGGCGGAGAAGGGGCTCACCGGGCACGTCCTGGTCTACCGCTACGGCCCGGGCGTCGAGACCCTGCTCCAGGAGCTGGCGGCGGCCGGCGTGCCCACCCTCGTGCTGGAAGAGGATGAGCCGCAGGCCCGGCGGCTGTTCGAAAGCGGCGTCAAGGTCGTCCATCGGGCCCTGGCCGGCGGAGCGCTGACGGCGGCCCGGCTGGCCAACGCCCGCGCGATCATCGCCAACGGCACGGATGACGAGAACGCCGCCATGATCCTGTCGGCCCGGCAGCTCGGCTTTCGCGCCACCATCCTGGCCCTGGTCGAGGAGCCGTTCCACCGCCGCCCCATGATGCTCGCCGGCGCCACCGCCGTCTTCACCCCCCGTCACATCCTCGGCGCCGCCCTCGCCGCCCGCGCGTCCCTCCGCATCAACCCGCAGGCGGCGGGCGTCCAACAGCTCGGCCGCAAGCTGCACGTGGCCGAGATCCGCATCCAGCCCGCGAGCCCGCTCGCCGGCCACACGCTCGACGAGACGGCCATCGGCGCGCGTACGGGGGCCACCGTCATCGGCCAGTGGGTCGGTGGCGAGCTGCTGGTGCCGGACGGCTCGGGCCTGCGCATGGCGCCGGAGGGGATCCTGGTCGTCGTGGGCAGCCAGGAGAGCATCGACCGCCTCCACGACCTGGCCGGCGGCACCGTCGCCCTGCGCCGTGAGGGACCCTTCGTGGTGGGCGGCGGTGGCGAGGTGGGCCGCAAGGTGGCCGAGCTGCTCAAGGCCGTGGGAGAGGAGGTCCGGCTGATCGACCGCCGCCCCGGTCCGGAGGTGGACCAGGTGGGCGACGTGCTGGACGTCAAGGCGCTGGAGGCGGCGGGCGTCAAGGATGCCCAGGCCGTCATCCTGGCCCTGGACACGGACAGCTCCACCCTGTTCGCCACCGTCATCCTCAAGGATCTCGCGCCCGAGGTGCCGGTGATCGCCCGCGTCAACCAGGCCGAGAACGTGGAGCGCATCCACCGCGCCGGTGCCGACTTCGCCCTCTCGATCAGCCAGGTCTCCGGCCAGATGCTCGCCAAGAAGCTCCTGGGCCAGGAGTCGGTGGCGATCGATCCGCAGCTCAAGATCCTGAAGGTCGCACCGGACGGCCTCACCGGCCGCAACCCCGCCGATCTCGGCATCCGCGAGAAGACCGGCTGCTCGGTGGTGGCGGTCGAGAGGGGGGACGACGTGGTCGCGGAGCTGGGCCCGGGATTCCGGTTCCAGGCCGAGGACGCGGTCTACATCTGCGGGAGCAACGAGGCTCTGCGGCGGTTCCGGGAGGTGTTTGGGCGGGGGTAGGGGCTACGCCACGGCGTGGCGGCGAGCCCTCGGGGTCCCCGGGTTCCACCCGGGGCTAGGGGTATGGCGCCCTCCGGGCTCGCGTCTGCGCGTTGGCAGTAAGATCGCGAAGATCGAAGGGCGGCCTACCCCTTCCGCAGCTCCTCGATCTTCCGGTCCCGGTCTTCCTCGATCCGGCGGCGCTCGCGGATGTAGTCGTCTTCCTCTTCCTGCCGCTTGACCGGGTCCATCATCGTCTTCAAGCGGTTCTTGTGGAGGATCTCGAGCTCGGCGGTCTTCGCTTCGGCCTTGCGCCTCGCTTCGGCCATCTTCTCCTTGAGCTCGGCGCTGAAATCTTCTTCGCGGGGACGTTCGATCCCCTGCTTTTCCATCCGCTCCAGAGCCAGCTCGTACGCGGACTTCATACCGGATGCCTTGTCTTTGTCTGCCATGAAGAACAGGATAGCATTGGCTCCGGCGCCAAAGTGGCACGGGCTCGACGTCGCCCCGGCACCGATCGCAGGTGAATTCCCCGGTTTTTCAGGCTTGAGGCAGGCTTTTGAGGATGATTGCCGAACGGCATTCCTTTTGCTGAAGCTCCGTGCCGACCCGAGCATGCCCATGGTTTTCGAGGAGGCTCCATGATTGAAGCGCAGAACCTGAGCCGCCGGTATGGCGACTTTACGGCCGTCGACGGCATCTCCTTTTCGGTCAACGAGGGGGAGATCGTGGGGATCCTGGGCCCCAACGGCGCGGGCAAGACGACCACCATCCGCATGATCACCGGCTTCCTGCCGCCCACCAGCGGCCGGGTCACGGTGGCCGGCAAGGATCTGTTCGACGCCCCCCGCGAGGCGCGGCGGCAGCTGGGCTACCTGCCGGAGAACGTGGCCCTCTACACCGAGATGCGGGTGGACGAGTACCTGGCCTACCGCGCCCGGCTGGAGGGGCTTTCCCGGCTCGACCTGCGCCAGGCGATCCCCCTCACCCTGGAGCGCTGCCTGCTTTCGGACGTGCGGCACCAGATCATCGGCACCCTCTCCAAGGGGTACCGCCAGCGGGTGGGCCTGGCGACCGCCATTCTCCACAACCCGCGCGTGCTGGTGCTGGACGAGCCCACGGTGGGGCTCGACCCCCGGCAGATCATCTCCATCCGCGAGCTGATCCGCGAGCTGGGCAAGGAGCACACGCTCCTCCTTTCCACCCACATCCTCCCGGAGGTCGAGCTGCTGTGCGACCGGGTGGTGATCATCGACCGCGGCCGGGTGATCGCCGAGGGGACGCCCGAGAGCCTGCGGGAGAGCTGGATCGGCGCGCCCGGCGTGCGGCTGGCGCTCAAGGGGAACCCTCCCGCCGCCGAGGCGCTCGCCCGCATTCCCGGCGTGACCGGCGTGCGCCCGGCCGGCGAGGGTGCGTACTCGCTGGAGTGCGAGCGCGGCAGCGATCCCCGCGAGGAGGTGTTCCGGGCGGCCGTCGAGAGCGGCTGGGTGCTGCTCGAGCTGACCCGTGAGCGCGGCGCGACTCTGGAGGACATCTTCGTGCGCCTGACGACCCATGACGCGGCTCAGGAACCTCAGGAATCCCAGGTACCCCAGGAATCGTCTCAGGAGGTGGTTTCGTGAACGGAGTCCTCGCGACTTTCCGCCGCGAGCTGCGGGCGTTCTTCTTCGCGCCGCTCGCCTACGTGGTGCTCTGCTTCTTCCTGCTGGTGAGCGGGGTCATCTTCATCATCTTGGTGAGCCAGCTGAACAACCCGGCCTCCGGGGGCGGGCCGCCGCTGGGGTTCTTCTTCCAGACGACGTGGCTGATGCTGCTGCTCATCATCCCGGTCCTGACCATGCGGCTCCTCAGCGAGGAGCTGCGCTCGGGGTCGATCGAGGTGCTGATGACGGCGCCGGTCACCGAGGGGCAGGTGGTGGCCGGCAAGTTCCTGGCGGCGCTCACCTTCTACGCCTTCCTCTGGCTGCCCACGGTGGTCTACGCCCTGAGCATCAGCTTCTACGAGAAGGTGGACTGGGGGCCGGTGGGCTCGGGCTACCTGGGGATCCTGCTCATCGGATCGCTCCTGGTGTCGATCGGCGTCTTCGCCTCGGCCACCACGAAGAGCCAGCTCCTGGCGGCCATGATGACGGTCGCCCTGATCCTGCTCCTCTTCCTGGTCAGCGTCTTCGGCTCGATGACCACCAACGACCTGCTCAAGAAGACGCTCGACTACGTGACCGTCTGGAATCACATCGACGAATTCTCGCGGGGGATCGTGGATACCCGGCGGATCGTCTTCTACGTTTCGGGCACCCTGTTCTTCCTGACCCTGGCCAGCCGGGCTCTCGAAGACAAGAAGTGGAGATGACGTGATGCCTGAGATGAAAGATCGCCGCCAACTCGTCAGGACCGGCACGCTCTCGGCCGGCGTGCTCCTGCTCGCGGCCCTGCTCCTGATCGTCAACTACTTCGGCTGGAAGTACTACAAGCGCTTCGACTGGACGGCGACCGAGCTCTACAGCCTGTCGGAGAAGACGCGCAACGTGCTCGAGGACCTGAAGAAGGACGTCGACTTCGTGGTCTTCCTCTCGCCCGACCAGCAGGGGGAGATCTACGAGCCCACCACGGAGCTGCTGGCCCGCTACGGCGCCGCCTCGACCCGGGTGCACGTGCGCGTCGTCGACCCCCAGAGGAAGCCGCTGGAGGCCCAGCAGCTGGTCCAGAAATACGGCATGGCAACCACCGGCGTGGTGGTCGAGAGCGGCAACGACAAGCGGGTGATCGACAGCAACGACCTGGCCGAGCTCGACTTCAGCACCGTCCAGACCACCGGCGCGCCGCGCATGACGGGGTTCAAGGGCGAGCAGCTCTTCACCACCGCCATCCTCCAGCTCTCCGAGGGGCGCAAGCCCAAGATCCTATTCACCACCGGCCACGGCGAGCACTCGCTCGACGACCAAGGCGCGCAGGGCTTCGCCGGCGCGCAGAAGCTCCTGGGGAACGACAACTTCGAGCTGGCGGAGTGGGCCTCGCTGGGTAAGCCCGGGGTGCCCGCGGGGACGGACCTGGTGGTCATCGCCGGCCCCAGGGCGAGCTTCGTCCAGCCGGAGCTGGACGCCCTGTCCACCTACCTGAACAACGGCGGGCGGATGCTGGTGCTGCTCGATCCCACCCCGGCCCCACGCCGGGCTCGGGGCTCGTCAACACCGGGCTCGAAGGGTGGCTCGGCCGCTACGGCATCAAGGTGGGGCAGGACATCGTGGTCGACCCCGCCAGCACGCTCCCCATGTTCGGCCCGGAGACGATCTTCACCAAGGACTACGGCAACCATCCCGCGACCCGCGCCCTTTCAGAAGCCGGCGTGCCGGTGCTCATGAGCGTCGTCCGCTCGGTGTCGGCGGGGAGCGCCCCGGGGATCAAGGTCGCGGCGCTGGTGCGCACCACGCCCGAAGGGTGGGGCGAGACCAACCTCGCGGACCTCGGGCGGGTGCAGCGCGACCCGGCGGACGTGGCCGGCCCGGTCTCGCTCGGCGCCGTGGCCGAGAGCGGGGCCACCGCGCCCGGCAAGCGGCCCATGCGCCTGATCGTGCTCGGCGACTCGGACTTCGGCGCCAACCAGCTCCTGGAGGCCAACGCCCCCAACGCCATCCTGCTGGCCAACTCGCTCAACTGGCTGGTGGAGCGCGAGGCCCTGCTGGGGATTCCGCCCAAGAAGACGGAGCAGGTCAAGCTCACGCTGACGTCCGAGGAATTCTGGATGATCGTGCTCCTGGCGCTGGCGCTTCCCGTCCTGTCGGTCGTCGCCGGCACGGTGGTGTTCTTCCGCCGGCGGAGGAGGTAGGCGATGAAGCCGCGCACCCTGCTGATCCTGCTCGCCGCCGTCCTCGGGCTGGGCGCCTTCATCTGGTTCTACGAGCGGGAGCTGCCGTCGAGCGAGGAGCGGGTGAAGCTCGACAAGCAGGTTCTCAAGGTGGAGAAGGACGATGTCACGGCCATCACCGTCAAAGGCTCTTGGGGGCGCATCCGCCTGGAGAGGACCGGCACGCCTCCACCGAAGAAGGACGCGGAGGACGAGGAGGTGGCGGCCCGCCGGACGTCGAGTGGCAGATCCTGGAGCCCTTCAAGGCCCGGGCGGACACCTTCGCGGTGGACCAGCTGCTGAGCTCCATCGTCTCCCTGGAGCGGACCCGCACCCTGGAAGACGTGGACCGCAAGGACGTGGGCCTGAACAAGCCCCGGGCCACCGTGACCCTCCGGACCCAGGACGGCGAGAAGGTGCTCCAACTCGGCGCCGCGGTGCCCACCGGGGGCTTCCTCATCGCCGGCCTCCAGGGGGAGAAGGACGCCTACGTGGTGGCCGACACCATCCTGAACGAGGTCGACAAGGACGCCGCCGAGTGGCGGGACCGGCGGATGTTCCACGGCGAGCAGGACGCCATCGAGCGGATCACCTTGAGAGGGGCGGAAGCCGGTCCGGTGGTTCTCGCGAAGCGGCCGAACGGCTTCTGGATCGAGCAGCCCGCCCCGGCCGCCGACCGGGCCGACCGCGAGGCCGTGGACGGCCTGCTCTCGGACCTGGAAGGCCTCACCGCCGAGCAGTTCGCCGAAGGCTCCCTGTCGCTCGCCGAGCTGGGGTTGGCCCCGCCGCGCGAGGTGATCGAAGTGGCCGTGAAGGGGCAGCCGAAGCCGGAGCGGATCGAGCTGGGAGCCCCCGTGACCGGCGAAGCGGCCCCCGAAGGGCAGACGGCGGGCGAGCTGACCTGGGCCAAGGTGGGAGACACCGTCTTCCAGGCCCGCACCCGCCTGGCCGAAGCCACCCGCCGCGTCCCGGCGGACTGGCGGGCCCATCAGCTCTCCTCCATGGAAGTCTTCGACGTCGAGTCCGCCACGGTGAACGACGGCAAGGCCTCCTTCGAGCTCACCCGCGCGGACACGGACTGGAAGCGGGGCGACACGCTGATCTCCTTCCTCCCGGTCTCCGACCTCCTCACCGCCATCGCCGGAGCCAAGGCCGACCGCCTGCTGGCCACCCAGGAAGCCCAGGCCCTGCGCCTCGGCAAGCCCCTCTTCACCTTCACCCTCAAGGGGAAGGAGAAGGCGGAGGAGACGTTGACGGTCTACCCCCCGCTGCCGGAAGGCGTGCCCGCCCGGGCCAGCGGCCGGCCGACGGTCCTCCTGTTACCCCGAGAGGCTCTCCAGGAGATCCAGAAGAAGGTGGCCGAGGTGAGGGCGGCGAAGCCGGTGGACGCCGGCGAAATAGGGGCTTGATATGGGCGTGAGACTGCGTCTTTAGCGTAGCCGCGAGCCCGGAGGGCGTCCTACTTGTAGCCCAGGGTGGAACCCTGGGTGGCGAGGCGGAGATCGCCATAAATTCAGGATCATTGACGGGACAGCGAGATCATTGACGGGACGGTGTGGAGGCCGTGCCGTTTCCACCCCAGGGTTCCACCCCAGGGTTCCACCCTGGGCTAGAAGTAGGACGCCCTCCGGGCTCGCGGCTCGGCACCGAGGACAGGCACCTAAGGCGGCGGCCCTTCCGGGAACCCCTCCTGCCGCATCATCCGCCGCTGCCTCATACGGTCCAGACGGTCCAAGCGGTCCTGGAACGGACGGTTCCGGTTGGGCGGCCCCTGGCCGTCGCCGGGACCCTGACCCTGGAAACCCAGACCCGGGTTGGGAACCCGGAGCCGGCCGACGAAGCGGAGGTACTCTCTTTCCTGCTCGGGGCCCAGCAGCGCGCGGCTGGACAGTATGCTGTTGACCAGGGCCCGTTCCATGGCGTCATGGTTGCGGGCAGACTCGGCGAGCAGGGCATCCACCCGCTTCCGGTCGGTCTCCTCCCGGGTCAGCTCCCGCTTCAGCTCGCGTTGGATCTCACCCCGCTGGAGGCGGAGCCGGGTGGTCTCCTGGAAGAGGTTCCACTGGATGTCGATGAACTTCCGCCGCTCCTCCCCCTCCAGCCGCAGCCGGTCCGCGAGCCGGGGCAGGGCGGGGACGGGATTATTAATGGGATTATTGACCGGATCGTTGACAGGATTGCCGGGCTCGGGCCTCGCGAGGTCGCCGTCCTCGGGCCTCGGTCCCGCCTCCACCTCCTGATCCCGCTCCGGAGGCCCGGCCGGCGGGTTCCGCCGGGCCGAGATGGCGGCGAGAATGCCCACGTTGAGCCCGATCGAGAGGAGCAGGGCGATCACCAGCCACCAGCTCTTCATGGCATCGCCTCCTCGGAGGCGGTGGTGGTGTCCTCGACGAGGCTCCAGTAGATGCCGGCCAGGCTGTCGTCTTCATCCTCGACCGGGGAGTCCGAGGAGATGGGGTTCGTCGAGGCCACTTCCGCGACCGCCAAGGGGCGGGGCTCCGGCGCCGGCAGGCTCCGCCCGACGCCGATACCGAGCGCGGCGCCCGCCACCAGCGCGGCGGCCGCCGCGGCGCGCACCCAGCCGGGAGCGGACGACCAGGAGAGCGACCCTGGAGAGGACTGGCGCCTGACGTTGGCCAGGACCCGGCCCGAAAAACCGGGCGGCACGGGCGAGACCGGCGGCGGCTCCAGGCCCCGCCACGTCCGCTCCAGCCGGCGGAAGGCTGCCGCCAACTCGGGCTCGCTCCACAGCCGTTCCCGGAGGGCCCGGGCGTCGTCCGGAGGCAGCTCGCCGTTCAAGAGCCGCATCAGGTCGTATTCGGTACCGCGTTTCATGATGTCCTCTCTTTGGGTGAAACCCCTGAGACCTCGGAATCCTGCGCCGCTTCGAGCCGGCGCATGGCCCGGACGAGGCGGCTCTCGACGGCGCCCTCGGTGATCCCCAGGACCTCCGCCGTCTGCTTGTAGGAAAGTCCCTCGAACCGGACCAGCACCAGCACCGTCCGCTGGTTCTCGGGCAGCTTTTCGATGATTCGCCGCGCCGCCCGCCAGCGGCGGCGGGACTCCAGCGCCGCGTCAGGACCGGCCGCGCCGTCGGGTGGATCGAAGGCCGGAACGTCCCGGTCCTCCGGGTCTTCCCAACGCAGGAACCGCACCAGCCGGCGCCGGCGCAGCTTGTTCAGGCAATGGTTGACGGCGATGCGGTAGAGCCAGGTGTAGACCAAGCCCTGGGGGCGGGCCTCGCCGGCCTTGCGGTAGGCCTTGAGGAAGACCTCCTGGGCGGCGTCGCGGGATTCCTCCCGGTCGCCCAGCAGGCGCTCGCAGAGGCGGAGCAGGCGCTCCTCGTGGGTTTGAACGACCGAGGCGAAGGCATCCGCATCCCCGGCGGCGGCTCTCGCGAGAGCCTGCCAGCCGGCGTCCACGGCTGCCGCCGTTACGGTATCGGTCGCCACTCGTTTCCTGAAACCCGCGGGGAAGGCCAATCCTGCGGGTGGACCGCCGGATCAGGCCCTGGGGCGGGACTCGGCGGCTTCGTGCATGGTCTCCGGATCGTAGGAGTAGATCAGGGAGCGCACCGTCTTCTCGGGCGCGAGGCCGAGCCCTTCCTCGTAGCCCCACATGTCGATCGTCTCCCACGGGCAGTACCGGGCGCAGAGCTGGCAGCCGATGCAGCGCTCGAGATCCACCTCCACGAGCTTCATGAAGTCGCGGAACTCGGGACCGGGGACGATCTCGATGCAGTCCACGGGGCAGAAGGAGATGCAGGCCTCGCAACCCGTGCACCCCGTCTGGTCGATGACGGCCACCTGCTTCGGCGGTTTCGGGCGCGGCGGCTTGTCGATCTCGATCTTCTTGTCGTAGGGGAATGCCATGTCGATGGAGCTCCGGGTCTGGTCTTTAGAGACCGGCGTACTTTACCAGAATTCCCCTCCGGCCGTCCTATGACAGAATCCGCACCGTGATCGTCGAGCGCGTTTCCCGATTCCTCACGGCGCCTGGTTCCGACTCCTTCGAAGACCTGGCCCTTGCCGCCTTCGCTTGGCAGTTCGAGCGGATCGAGCCCTACCGCCGTCTCTGCGCGGGGCGGGGCGCGACTCCGGAGACGGTGACGGACTGGCGCCGGGTGCCACCGGTGCCGGCCGCCGCTTTCAAGACGTTGACGCTCGCCTCGGCGCCCGCCATCGAGATCTTCCGCAGCAGCGGGACGACGGAGGGGACGGAGCAGCGGAGCGTCCATCACCAGCCTTTTCCGGACCTCTACCGCCAGGTCATCGACGCGTCGTTTCCGCGCTTCTGCCTGCCGTATGGCGGGCCGCTGCCGATCCTGTCGCTGATCCCCACGCGGGAGCAGCTTCCGGATTCGAGCCTCTCCTTCATGGCCGACCACATCCTGGCGCGGTATGGGAGCCCGGACAGCTTGACGGCTTTCGGGCCGCGGGGCGTCGAGGCCGCGAAGGCCCGCTCGTGGGCTGGTTCCCGCCAGCGGGAGGGGCGTCCCGTGCTGGTGCTCGCCACGGCCCTGGCCCTGGCCCAGTGGCTGGACGCGCTGGCGGACCGCCTGGGGCTCAAGTTCCGGCTGCCCGCCGGCTCGGCCATCTTTGAGACCGGGGGCTTCAAGGGGAAGACGACGGAGCTGACCCGCACGGATCTTCTCGCGCGGACCCACGAATGGCTCGGCGTACCCCCCGACTTCGTGGTCCGCGAGTACGGCATGACCGAGCTGACCAGCCAGTGCTACACGGAGGTGCTGCTCGGAGGCGATCCCGATCTCTTCGTGGCCCCTCCCTGGATGCGGGTCCGGCTCCTCGATCCCGAGACGCTGGAGGAGGTCCCCACGGGCGCTCCCGGCCTCGTCACGATCTTTGACCTGGCCAACCTGGGCTCGGCCGTCCACCTGTTGACGGAGGATCTGGGCGTGGCGGAGGGGGAGGGCTTTCGCCTCCTGGGCCGTGCCGCCGGAGCGGAGCTGCGGGGCTGCTCACTGGTGGTGGAGGAGCTGACGGGACGTTGAGGTCGTCAGCCTCCCGCCTGCCACAACCCCATCAGGTTCCCCTCGGAATCACGGAAGCGAGCAAAGCGGCCCATGCCTCCAACGTCCTCCGCGGGCCGGTCGATCCGGCCTCCGGCGTCCTCGATCTTCCGCAGGCAATCCTCCAGATCAGCCTCCGTGATGTGGAGGACGAGGAGGGGATGATCCGTCGCGGCAACGTCCGCCGGCAGGAGGCCGCCTTCGATCCCATCCTTCTGCCCTTCTCCGGCCGAGCCGCGGACCTTGAAATAAGGATAGCCTTCCCAGGGGAGGCGCTCGACGCTCCAGCCGAAGACTTCGCGGTAGAAGCGGGCCGCGCGCTCCATGTCCTGCGCGGGGATTTCGAAATGGCTGACGGTGGCTCGCAAGCGATTCCTTTCAACGTTAGCGCATCATAATCCTTTGTATGCTTCGAGACGCCTTTCTTCCACCGTCGGTGACACCGCATTTCCGGGCGGTGGAGAAGCCCGTGCGCTACACCTCTGCGCGCTGGACCCCCGAGATGCTGGGACGCGTGGTCGCCGCGCTTCGGGAAGGGGCGGCGGCCCTGCGGGAGATTCCGGATGAGGATCTGCTTGCCGCCTGGGGAGATACCGTTGCGACGTTCCTACGGCATACCTCCCTCGAACGGCGGGCTCTCGATCCACCCCTCGCCCGGCTTTGCGGCTTGTCACGGGAAGGATTGACGGCCGGGCTCGACGCGGTTCTCGGCGGGGTGCGGCGGGATTCGGCGGCGGCTCTCCTGGCCCGGGTGCACGGAAGGAAGGCGGCGGACGACCGGCCCGTCCTGGCCATCCTCGCCTCGAACCTGCCGGCCCTGGCCGTCCAGCCCCTGTTGCCGGCCCTGCTCCTGCGCCGTCCCGTCCTGCTCAAGTCCCCTTCCGCCGAGCCGCTTTTCGCCCCCTCCTTCCTGGCCGCCCTGGCCCGCCGGGAGCCCCGCCTGGCGGGCGCTGTGGCCGCCGCGGCCTGGCCGGGGGGAGAGACCGCGCTGGAGGAGCCGGTGCTGGCCGGCGTTGGAACGATCCTGGCCTATGGCGAGGCCAAGGCCCTGGTGGATCTGGAGCGGCGGGCGCCGGGGAAGGTGACCGGCTACGGCCCCAAGACCAGCCTGGCGGTGATCGGCTCCGGCGTGGATCCCCGCGACGCGGCCGAGGTGCTGGTGCGGGACATCGCCCTCTTCGATCAACGGGGTTGCCTCTCGGTGACGGCGGTCTACACGGCGGGAGACGCGGCGGCCCTGGGGGAGCGGCTCGGCCTCGCTCTCGACGACATGGCCCGGCGCTGGCCGCCCGGCCCGGCCCCGCGCACCCAGGCCGCCGCCGTCCAGCACGTGCGCCTGGAGGCGGAGATGCATGGGCTCTGGCAGACGGATCTCCCCATCCGGCAGGGGACGGTGATCGTCGATCCCAACCCGGAGCTGCGGCCGTCGCCCGGGCTGCGGACGGTGCGGGTCCATCCCCTGGAAGATCTTTCTCGGCTCCCGGCTCTATTGGAGCCCTGGCGGGGGCGGCTTCAGGGAGCCGCGCTGGCGGGGGAAGACGCCTGGGCCCTGGAGCCGAGGCTGGCGGAGCTGGGGATTTCCCGTTGCGCCGCGGCCGGCGAGCTGCAGTCGCCGGACGCCCTGTGGCACAACGGGGGGATCAATCCGCTGGAGGTCTTGGCTTCTCCCACATCCTCGCCGTATCGACCTCACCCCCAACCCCTCTCCTAAAGGAGAGGGGCTTAAAATTGGCGTTCGGGCTTTTTCTCCCCTCTCCTTTAGGAGAGGGGTTGGGGGTGAGGTCGCAGGGCAGAACCGCCCATGCGGAGGGACGATCCTATTTCCCGCCCTTCGCCGCCTTCTGGCCGTAAAGGATTCTGTTGAGCTGAAGCTCGGGGGCGTCCCAGCCCTCGCCCGTAATGCGGCCGACTTCCTTGCCGCCCATGTAGACGATGCCGGTCGGCACGCCCCGCACGTTCAGCTTCTTGATCTCGGGGTCGTTCCAGCCTTCTGGCGGCTTCTTGAGGCCGAAGTACTCGAATTTCACCTGCGATCCCTTGAGCTGCTCCTCGATTTTGAGCATGAAGGGCACGTGCTGGCGGCAGTGGGGGCACCACGAGCCGAAGTAGACCCGGACCACCGCCGGCTTGGCCTTCTTCAGCGAGGCCATCGCCGCGCCGTTCGGCTTGTAGGTCGACGCCGTGCGCGCGTACGAGGGGTTGTGCGTCGTGAGCGCCTGCGATGCGTGGCGGCCGACCAGCGGCGGCTTGGGGTTCAGGCTGACGCTCTTGCCCTGGTAGTTGAAGCTCACGTTGTCGCCGCTCTGCTGGAACGGTCCCACGGTGCCGAGCACGGCGTCGGCGAGCAGATCCACGGAGCCGTCCTTCTGCTTGGCGATCTTCATGATGGGCACCGTCTGGACGGTGCCGGCCCGCGGCGTGAGCAGGATGGGCGACGCCATGGAGGAGCTGATGACCAGCACGGCGGGCATCTCGCTCTGATAGATCTCGCCGGCCACGGGTTTGCCGTTGACGATCAGCAGGTAGTCCCCCATGGGCTGAAAGCCCCGGAGGACGCTGTCGGAGGGGACGCCCTGGGATTGGACCGCAGGCGCGACGGCAGCCAGCAGGGCGAGCGCCAGAGCGGCGGCAGAAAGCGCGGATCTCTTGTGCATCATGTTCGAGGACCTCTTTGAGAAGAGCTCTTTAAGAAAACGGGGTCAATTCAATTCGGGCTTGCCGCGAGCGGCGGCATGCCGGCAAACGTACGCACCACCCGGCCGTCCTGCACCTCGAAGGCGCGCGGCAGCCGCCGGTAGAGCGGGCGCAGCAGCGCGGGCGGCGCCTGGCGGATCTGGAAGGCCGGACCCCACTTCCAGAAGAAGGCCCGCTCTTCCTCGGGCGTCGAGGCGGCGAGCAGCCAGAGAGTTGGATTGTCGGCCTTGCCGGCGTAGACGTTCAAGGCGTCGACGGACTTCGTCAGCTCCGGGGAGTCCAGCTTGGCCATGACGACGAGATGCTCGCCCTCGCCCGCCTCGGGGAGGATGGAGCCGAGGCAGACCTTCTCGGCTTCCGCGCCGGCGCAGATCTCGTCGATCTGAACGCCCGGGCGCAACCGCGTCGCCAGGTCGTCGAGCGGCAGCTCCGGGGCCTTCCAGGCGAAGATCAGGACCGCCACGGCCCCCACCAGGGCCAGGGCCGTGCGGACCGGCGGGAAGCGGTGCCCGCGCGGGTCGCGGCCCACGAACGCCAGCAGCAGGGCGGGGACGAGCAGGAGGAGATCCTGCCAGAACGCCTGGGCCGGCGTGCGCTGCACCAGGTTGCCGAAGCAGCCGCAAGCCTCGGCCTCGCTGCGCAGGCCATGAGCCGTGAGCTACCAGGCCCGGCCGGTGAGGAAGAGGAAGAAGGCCACCAGCAGCGTGGCGGGGATGAGCACCCAGTTGCGGCGAACGCCGAAGAGCAGCGCGAGGCCGAGCCCGGCCTCCAGCGCCAGCGCGATCAGGGCCACGGCCTGGGCGGAGAGGAGGAAGTCCAGCTTCTCCAGCCGGATCTGGTCCGCGAAGGCCGTGGGATCCAGCATCTTGGCCCAGACGGCGAACAGCAGCACGCACCCCAGGAAGGCGCCCGCGAACGTCCCCACCCACCAGAGCAGGCTGCTGGACGGAGCACGCGGAGTCTCGGATCGAACGGGGGCTGTCATCGTGGCTTCCATCGTCAATTGCCCATCCTAGCGGCCCCATTTCGCTCGCCGCAACTTGGTCTTCGCTTCCGAGAACACGCGATCCGCGCCGAGAACACGGAGACGCGGCGGAAACCTCACCCTGGCGGCGCAGTCGTTCCTGCCGCCTCCGCGCCACCGCAGATGCCGCCGCAGCTCCTCCGCCGTGGGGCCCTCGCCATGGTCCAGGAAGCCTTCCAGGGGACCCGAGTAGAGGATCTCGCCGCCGTGGACGCCGCCGCCGGGGCCGAGGTCGACGAATCCAGTCGCAGCGGGCGATCAGGTCCGGGCTGTGCTCCACCACCACCACGCCGTCGCCCCGCTGCACGAGCCGGCGGAGGGTGTGGTAGAGGAGGTCGATGTCCGCGAGATGCAGGCCGGTCGTGGGCTCGTCGAAGAGGAAGAGGCGCTTCCCCTCCGCCGCCGGGCCGGTCGAGGAAGCTCGCGAGCTTCAGCCGCTGCGCCTCGCCACCCGAAAGCGTCGAGGTCGGCTGGCCCAGCCGCAGGTAGCCCAGGCCCACGTCCAGCAGCATGCGCAGGCGCTTGGACAGCCGCTTCTGGTCGGCGAAAAACTCCAGGGCGGTCTCGATCGTCAGGTCCAGCACCTCGGAGATGTTCTTGCCGTGGTAGCGGACGGCCAGCACCTCCGGCTGGAACCGGTGCCCCTGGCAGGTCTCGCAGACCACGGTCACCGGGGCCATGAACTGCATGTCCACCTCGGTGACGCCCGTGCCCTGGCAGGTCGGGCAGCGCCCGTGCTCCATGTTGAAGGAGAAGTGGGCCGAGGTGATCCGCCGCACCTTGGCGTCCGCCGTGGCCGCGAAGAGCTTGCGGATCTCGTCGTAGGCCTTGATGTAGGTCACCGGGTTCGACCGGCTGGACCGCCCCAGGGGGCGCTGGTCCACCAGCGTCACGTCCTCCAGCCCCTCGAGCCCTTCCAGGCTGCCGACCTCGCCGGGATCGACGTCCACCACGCCCCGCGAGCGCTGGTAGGTGCCGTAGAGCACGTTTTCGATCAGCGTCGACTTGCCCGAGCCGGAGACGCCCGTCACGGCCACCATGGCTCCCAGGGGGATGTCCACGTCCACGTTCTTGAGATTGTGGGCGCGGGCGCCGCGGATCGAGATGCGGGGCAGGGCCGCGAGATCTCCTCGGAGAGCGTCTCCCACCCCTGCTCGCGGCGGAACCGGGCCACGTGCCGGCGGGCCTGGGTCGGCGGGCGCTCCCGCAGGTAGCGGCCGGTCAGCGACTCCTCGTGGGCCAGGATCTCGTCGATCGTCCCCTCCGCCACCACCTCGCCGCCCCGCTCGCCCGCGGCCGGCCCGAGGTCGATCACGTGGTCGGCGCCGCGGATGAGCGTGCGGTCGTGCTCCACCACCAGCACCGTGTTGCCCCGGGCCGCGAGGTCGCGCAGCAGGGAGAGGAGCTTCTCGCTGTCTTGCGAATGGAGGCCGATGGTGGGCTCGTCCAGCACGTAAAGGGTGCTGGTGAGCCCGGAGCCCAGGGCGGCGGCGAGGTGGATCCGCTGCGTCTCGCCGCCCGAGAGCGTGCGGGCCTGGCGGTCCAGGGTCAGATAGTCGAGCCCCACGCGGTGGAGCACCTCGACCCGCTCCGCGCAGCTCGTCGAACAGATACCCCGCCACCTCCCGCTGCCGGGGCGTCCACGGCTGGTCGCGGAGCCAGGCGCGAAGCTGCTCGATGCTCAGGGCGGCGAGGTCCGGCACGGTCTTCCCCGCGAGCGTCACCGCCAGCGCCTCGGGCTGGAGCCGGGTGCCGCCGCAGTCCGGGCAGACGTTGTAGGCGCGGTAGCGGGCCAGCAGCACGCGCACGTGGACCTTGTAGGTGCGCCCTTCGAGCCAGCTCGAAGAACTCGTCCAGGCTGACGAAGTTTCCGGAGCCGCTCCAGATCCACTCGCGGTCCTTCTCCGGCAGATCGCCCCACGGCACGTTCAAGGGGATTTTCTTCTTCTTGCAGGCGGCGGAGAGAGCTGGTCGTACAGCTCCTCGTAGGCCGGCGTGTTCCAGGGCGCGATGGGGCGCTCCGAAAGCGTGCGCCGGGGATCGGGGATCACCCGCGTCGCGGTCCACCCCGATCACCCGGCCGAAGCCCTGGCAGGTCGGGCAGGCGCCGAGCGGCGAGTTGAACGAGAACAGGGCCGGCGTGGGCCGCCGCACCACCTCGCCGCAGACCGGGCAGGACAGCTCCCGGCTGTACAGCCGCACGGGCCCTCCCGGCGCCGCTCCGCGAGCCTCCACCCGGCCGCCGTTCATCTTGTAGGCCTGCTCCAGGGTGTCGAGGATGCGGGCCTGCCGACTCCGGCTTGGCCGAGAAACGGCCGAGAACGAGGGGCAGGGGATCGAGCTTCGCCACTGCCGGGCCAGCGTCTCGCCGGGCTCCATGCGGATCACCTCGTCCTTCTGCAGCCGGCGCTGGAAGCCCTGGCGGATCAGCTCGGCGAGCGCCGCGTCCGCCCCTTTCTTGGGCCGCGGCAGGCGGACGACCAGGAGGAACGGACTCACCCACGGCGCCCGCGATCAGCTCCACCGCTGCCTCCTCCGGCGCGTAGGCTGCGGGCCGGCCCATGACCGTTGGGGCAGCCGATCTCCCCCAGATGGGTGAAGAGGAGGCGCATCACGTCCAGCGTCTCGGTGATCGTGCCCACCGTGGAACGGGCATTGCGCACCGCGTTCTTGGCCTCCAGGGCCACCGCCGGCAGAATGTTGTGGATGGCGTCCACGGGCGGCCGTTCCATCTGGTCGAGGAACTGCCGCGCATAGGTGGACATCGACTCGACGAAGCGGCGCTGCCCTTCGGCGAAGATGGTGTCAAAGGCGAGCGAGGACTTCCCCGCGCCCGAAGGGCCGGTCACGACCGTCACCGCCTGGTGCGGTACCCGGCAGTCGATCCCTTTCAGGTTGTGGGTGCGGGCCCTCTCGACCTGGATGGAGAGATTCTTCTTGAGCATCTATTATGGATTCCGGCGCCGCACCCGAGGCGCGGAGCCGGACATCATAACGCGAACGTCGGGGTGTAAATTCGCGGGGGGTGAGGGCTTCGGTGGCCTCACCCCGGCGGCCGCTCCCCGCCCTCCCCCTCTTCCGCCTCGCGCTCCCGTTCCCGTTTCTTCTCGTCCTCGCTCCCGAACACCCGCTTCAACCACCGCCGGAACGGATGCCGTTTCTCGGCCCGTTCTTCCGCCGGCTCCGCTTCGCCCTCCACCGCCGCCTCTCCCTCGCCTTCCGGAGCGTCGGACATCTCAGCCATCTCGGCCATCTGCCCGTCTTCCCACGTCTGGTGGCGGTTGCAGACCTCGGTGGGGACTTCGCCCGCGCGGAAGATCTCCGTCAGCGTGGTGGGGCAGAACTCCGTGGCGAGCAGGCCGGTCGTGGGATCGACCAGGGCCGTGCTCAGGCCGGCCGGCTGCGGGAACGTCGAGTAGCCGCCGGGCGGGGTGACCTTAGCCATGAAGCGGACCCAGATCGGCAGCGCGGCCCGGGCGCCGGAGAGGCGCGTCCGCGAGTTGTCGTCGTAGCCAACCCAGACGATCGTCACCCGGTCCGGCGCATACCCCGCGAACCAGCTGTCCCGCTGCTTGTTCGTGGTCCCCGTCTTGCCCGCCACCTCGCCGGAGATTCCCCGCGCGGCGCCGGCCGCCGTGCCGCGCTGGAGCACCCCTTCGAGCAGCGAAGTCACCATGTAGGCCGTCTGCGCCGAGATCACCCGCACCGGCTTCGGCAGCGGCGCCCCCTCGACCGGCTTGCCGTAGCGGTCCAGCACGGACTCCACCTCGTGGAGCGGTGGCCGCGAGCCCCCGCTCGCCAGCGTCGAGTACACCGTCGCCAGCTCCAGCGGAGCAATGGAGGCCGCCCCCAGCGCCATCGACGGGTACGGCTGCATCGGCGTCGTAATCCCCATGTCCTGCGCCAGCCGCACCACCCGCCGCATCCCCACCTGGAGCGCCAGCCGCGTGGTCGCCGGGTTGTAGCTCTTCTCGAGCGCCGTCCGCACGCTGATCCAGCCGTGAAAGCTCCCGTCGTCGTTCTTCGGGCTCCAGGCCTGCCCCGCCGTCTGCACCGTGAGCGGCTCATCCTCCAGGAACGACGATGGCTTCGCGAGCCCCGCCTCGAACGCCGCCGCGTAGACGACCGGCTTGAACGCGCTTCCCACCTGCCGCTGCGCCTGCCCCACGCGGTCGAACTGGCTGGCGTCGTACCCCCGGCCGCCCAGATAGGTGAGAATGCCCCCAGTCTGCGGGTCCATCGAAACCAGCGCGGCCTGGAGCGGCCCGACTCCCTTGTGCCCCTTCTGATACCCCTTCTCGGCCGCCTTCAACCCCCAGTCCACCGCCTCCTGCGCGGCCTTCTGACTGGCCCAGTCGAGCGTGGAGAAGAGCACGTAGCCGCCATCCTCCAGATCCTCGATCCCGAACCGGCGCGATGCCTCCAGAGCCGCCGAGTTGGCGAAGTAAGGCGCGCGCCGCCGCACCACCGGCTCCGGAGCCACGTTCAGGGGGACCTCGATCGCCGCCGCCACCTGCTCCGGCGTGGCCAGCTTCAGCTCCCCCATCCGCCCCAGAACCCAGTCCCGCCGCTCCTTGGCCCGTTCGGGATGAGCCAGCGGCGAATAATTGGCCGGAGAGCGGATCACCCCCGCGATCGTCGCCGCCTCCGCGAGGTCGAGCTGCCCGGCGTCCTTGCCGAAATACGCCCGCGACGCGGCACCCACCCCCAGCAGGGAGACGCCGCCGCTGCCGCCCAGATAGATTTCGTTGAGATAGGCCTCCAGAATCTGCTTCTTCTCGTACCGGGCCTCCAGCAGCACCGCGAGGATCAGCTCCTGGCTCTTCCGCCCCAACGTCCGCTCATGGGTGAGATAGAGATTCTTGACCAGCTGCTGCGTCAGCGTGCTGCCGCCCTGCCGCACCTCGCCGCCCCGCAGGTTCACCCACAGCGCGCGCAGAATGCCGGAGAGCGAAAACCCCGCATGCCGGTAGAAATTGGCGTCCTCGGCGGCCGTCACCGCGGCGATCAGGTTGGGGGAGACCTGGTCCAGCGTCACCGGCCGCCGCTCCTGGTTGTCCGGCCCGTAATACGCGGCCAGAAGAGGCGGATCGAGGAACACCGACTCCACCCGCTCGCCGTCGAGATTCAGGCCCGCCACCCGGCTCCCCTTGTACGCAATCACCAGGACGCCGCCCCCCATGCTGCCATCGGGCAGCGGGAAGCTTCGCTGGTGGACTGCAAGCCCCCGCTTCAGGCGCCGGAAGCGCCCGGCTGGAAGCTCCGGAGACGTGGTGTCCTCGCGGTATCCCTCTCCCGAAAGGTTCTCGATCAGGAGATCCGGAGGATAGTTCCGCCCCTCCGTCAACACCGTCGTCCGCGCATACAGCCGCGAAGGTTGCCGGAACGTGATCTCGTTGAACTGCCCCGACAGGCGCCAGAAAGGGCGGATGACGAAGCTCCCCACGACCACCAGAACGATCGCGAGGACCAGCAGGATGATCCACCGCCGCCGCTTCGGCTTTTTGGCGGGCTTGATTCTGCGAACGACAGGCATTGCCAGGTTGACTTCGGCTGCCGGCCCACTTACCGCCCGCCCGCCCGGCTGCGGGGCGGCGCCAGCTTGATGTAGCCGCCGGTCGCCAGCTTCCAGAAGAGCATGAGGGCGTCGAGCTGCTGCATGGGCGTGATCTTGAGGATGGACTGGATGTCGTAGGTGCCGTTGATGCGGGTGAGCATGAAGCCCTCCTGGGGGGAGAGCTTGGAGGAGGTGAGCTGCTCCATGGTGGCGGTCACCTGGGGGATGGAGCCCAGGGAGACGCCGGCGCGGTCGATCTGCTCGCGGATGGCCTTCTCGGCTTGGGTGAGCGCGTTGCTGGCCTCGGGATCGTCGGGCTCCAGGGAGCGCGCGGCCCGCAGGTGGCGCAAGGCGGGCTCGAGCTCCCCTTTCTCCAGGAACGCACGGCCGGCCGCCAGCAGCGCTTCGCCGGTGGGCGGGCCGCCCGCGGCGGGTCTGGCGGAGGTGGCGAAGCTGGAGGAGGGAGGCGCGTCGCCGGTCCCCCGCAGCTTGACCAGCTTGACGTGGCCGTACTGCCACTGGTCGAAGAACAGTTTGGAGATCTGGAATTCGGTGGCGTGGGTGAGGAGGCGGATTTCCTCGATGGTGCGTTCGTCGTCCACCATCTCCAGGATGCGCTGGCCTCCCGGCCCGAGGTCCGGCACGGTGGCGAGGTCCACCACGGCCACGGGGATCATCCGTTCATGGGGGATCACCCGGCGGATGCGCCGCCATTCGTCGACCCGCTGGACCCCCTCCATGACGATGCCGGTGACGTCCATCCGCATGGGCACCATGGCGCTCTCGGGAAGGATGTCGTCGAGGAAGCGGAAGTCCCCCTCGGGCCAGGCGAAGACGTCGTAGATGCTCTCCTCGGCCTTGAGGCGGAGCATTCGGGAGAAGCTCCTGCTCGGAGAGGGCGCCGTTGTTGACCAGGATCATGCCCAGGAGCATGCGGGTCTGTTGCTGGGAGTCGATGGCCTTGCCGAGCTGCGACTCGTTGATGAGCCCGTGGCTGACCAGGAAGTGCCCCAGGTACTCTTCGGGCTTGTTGGAAGCGGAGGAGAGGATCAGTCCGTCTTTGAAGAAGATTTTCTTTTCGACCGGGCCATGAACGATCTCCAGCGTCCCATTCTTCTTGCTTTGGGACAGCCACTGGAGCAGCTCTTCGAGCTGCATCGTTCTTAGGTTCCCGACGATGCCCATGATGACAGGGCCGATTATAGTGCTATGCGAATACTGGGAGATGGCCTGGGCTGCGCTCCACATCGGGAGAAAACCTCATCTTCGGGCCGGAGTGGTCCCCCTTTGCCCCTGATAGTGGCTTGTGGAGCCCGGTTCGCCGTACGCGACTTCCGGTTCGGACTCCATGGCGATGAAGATGAGTTGTGCAATTCTTCTGCCCGCTTCGAGCACGAAAGGCTGGGGTCCCAGGTTCTGCAGCTCCAGGGTGATCTCACCCTCGAACCCGGGATCGCACCAACCGGCGAGCGAGTGGTTGATCCAGAGCCGGCCGAGAGTGGATTTGAGCTTGAGGTCACAGGCGACGTTCCTCGGAATGCGGACGTACTCCATGGTGGAGGCGAGCACGACCTCGCCGGGGAAGAGCTTGACGTGGGGGGCTCGGAATTCCTCCGGGTCGCGGGTGGGGCAGATCCAGTGGTCGGAGACCCGCACGTCGTAGCTCGCGGAGTTGACCTGCCCTTCCTCGAAGGGGGTGACCCCTCCGTTCATTCCCCATTCTCGGATCCAGCGGTCCGGCTTGATCATGGTTGTCTCTTTCTTCGCAGTTCTTCTGGCAGACTACCACGCGACGGCAGAGGGGAAGAACAACGAGCCGCAAGCGTTCCACTTACAGGTAGTACCTCTTTGTAGTACCATTCGGCCGTGAAGCGGAAGCACCAACGGACGCTTGAGCTGATCTTCGCCCATCCCCCGAGTGGGAGCATCAAGTGGCGCGATATCGAAGCGTTGCTCATCGACTTGGGCGCTGAGATCAGCGAGCGAGAAGGTAGCCGCGTGGCCGCTGTGCTGTTTGGGGAGGTCCGGGTGTTTCACCGGCCCCATCCCTCTCCAGACACCGACAAGGGCGCGGTGGCGAGCATCCGCAAGTGGTTGGAACAACACGGAGTTGAGCCATGAACATGATGACCGTCGACGGGTATCACGCCAGGATCGAGTACGACGAAGACCTAGACCTCTTTCGAGGGGAGATCTTGGGCCTCAGCGGTGGTGCTGACTTCTATGGCAAGGATCCGGCGGAGCTTCGGCAGGAGTTCAGGAATTCGCTCAACGTCTTCCTCGAGGTGTGCAAGGAAAAGGGCATCGAGCCTCGCCGCAGCTTCTCGGGCAAGTTCAACCTGCGAATCCCTCCTGAGCTGCACGAAAGGCTTGCCCTCGCCGCCGAGGCGGAGGGCAAAAGCATCAATAGCCTGGCTCAGGAGGCGCTGTTGGAGCGGCTCGCCTCCTGAGGTCTCTGAGCCCGGCAGGCGCCAGACCCCTAGCCCCCGGGTGCCTGCCGGCGTAGCGCCCCTGGGACCGCCGGCATCCCTGCCGGCCCTCTTTCCAGTGCGGTCCCGCCAGGGACCACCGTCGGTAGCCCTGGATTTTAATCCAGGGCGTTGGGAGCCGGCCGCGTTGCAACAGACCGCCAGCCCTGGATTGGAAAAAACGGAGTTAGTCAGGCCGGCAGGGATGCCGGCGGTCCCAGGGGCGCTACGCCGGCAGAAGGACCCACGCCGCCACCTGAGACCTCTCCTACAGGAACCGTACCGGCGTCGTCACCTGCTCGCGGTGGATGGTGTCCACGAAGCGGATGATCTTGCGCGAGAGCGACATGAAGAGGGTGGAGGTGCGCGAGCCGCCGCCGAAGAAGCGGACGCCGCGCAGGAGCTCGCCGTCGGTGACGCCGGAGGAGCTGAAGAGGATCTCGTCGCCCGGCGCCAGGTCCTCGGTCTTGTAGATCTTGGAGACGTCGTGGAAGCCCAAGGCGGTCAGGCGCTCGAACTGGGCCTCTTTCTTCTCCTCGTCCGAGTCGTTGGGCTTGAAGCGGGCCTGGATCTCGCCGCCCAGGCAGCGCATGGCCGCGGCGGTGATGACCCCCTCGGGAGCGCCGCCGATGCCCATGACGGCGTGGACGCCGGTGCCGCGGACGGCGGCGGAGATGCCGGCCGAGAGGTCGCCGTCCGAGATGAGGCGGATGCGCGAGCCGGCCGCCCGGATGTCGGCGATGAGCTGCTCATGGCGCGGGCGGTCGAGCACCACGACGGTCAGGTCGCTCACCCGCCGCTCGAAGGCGGCGGCGATGTTGCGCAGGTTTTCGGCCACCGGGGCGTCGATGTGGATGGTGCCGCGGGCCGTGGGGCCCACGACGATCTTCTCCATGTAGACGTCGGGGGCGTGGAGCAGGCCGCCGCGCTCGGCGGCGGCGAGCACGGCGATGGAGTCCGGCGAGCCGGTGGCGCAGAGGTTGGTCCCTTCGAGGGGATCGACGGCGATGTCGACCTGGACGGCGCCGTGCTTGCCGCGCTGGGCGCCCAGCTCCTCGCCCACGAAGAGCATGGGGGCCTTGTCGCGCTCGCCCTCGCCGATGACCACGCGGCCGTCCATCTGGAGGGAGTCCATCTCCCGCCGCATGGCTTCGACGGCGACCTGGTCGGAGTACTTCCGCTGCCCGAAGCCCATGGTCTTGGCGGCCGCGATGGCCGCCTGCTCGGTGACGCGGATGAAACCCTGCTCGAGGAGGGAGTCCATGACGACGGGCATCAGCGAGTGCCCCCGGCGGTCCCGGCGAGCACGGCCTGTTCCTTGGCGCTGACGGTGCGCTCGGGCGCGTTGTACGCCGGGATGCCCGTGATGGCCTCGCCGATGATCAGGGCGTGGATGTCGTGGGTGCCCTCGTAGGTGTAGACCGACTCGATGTTCAGCATGTGGCGGATGACCGGGTAGTCGTCCACGATGCCGTTGGCGCCCAGGATCTCGCGGGAGAGCTTGGCGCACTCGCGGGCGAGCCAGACGTTGTTGCGCTTGCCCATGGAGATCTGCCAGTGCTTCAAGCGGCCGTTGTCCTTGAGCTTCCCGAGCTGGAAGGCGAGGAGCTGGGCCTTGCTGATCTCGGTGGCCATCCAGGCGAGCTTCTCCTGGACGAGCTGGTGGCAGGCGATGGGCTGGCCGCCGAACTGCATCCGCTCCTTGGCATAGGTGAGGGCCGTGTAATAGGTCTCCATGGCACTGCCGACGCCGCCCCAGGCGATGCCGTAGCGCGCCTGGTTCAGGCACATGAGGGCGTTCTTGAGGCCCGTGGTGCCGGGGAGCATGGCGTCCGCCGGGATGCGGCAGTCGTGGAAGCCGAGCTCCGAGGTGGTGGAGGCGCGCAGCGAGAACTTGCCGTGCTGGTCCGACGAGGTGAAGCCCGGGGTGCCCTTCTCGACCAGGAAGCCGCGGACGCCGTCGTCGGTCTTGGCCCACACCACGGCGACGTCGGCCAGGGTGCCGTTGGTGATCCACTGCTTGGAGCCGTTCAGCACCCAGTCGTTGCCCACCTTCTTGGCGTAGGTGCGCATGCCGCCGGGGTTGGAGCCGAAGTCGGGCTCGGTCAGGCCGAAGCAGCCGATGGCTTCGCCCGTGGCGAGGGCGGGGATCCAGCGGTCCTTCTGCTCCTTGGAGCCGAAGGTGTAGATCGGGTACATGACGAGCGAGCTCTGCACGGAGACGAAGCTGCGCAGGCCGGAGTCGCCGCGCTCCAGCTCCTGCATGATGAGGCCGTAGGCGACGCCGCCGAGGCCGGGCAGGCCGTATTCGGAGAGGCTGGCGCCGAACAGGTTCAGGGCGCCCATCTCGGGCACCAGCTCCAGAGGAGTGCGGCCGTCGCGGTGGCACTCCTCGATGATCGGCTTGACTTTGTCGTCCACGAAAGCGCGCACGGTGTCGCGCACCAGACGCTCCTCTTCGGTGAGGAGCGCGTCCAGCTCCAGCAGATCGACGCCTGGGAAGCGGCTCAAGGGAATATCCTCCTTCTACACGCTCTGAGCTTGCGGGCGGAAATATCTGAGTCTTCTGAATCTGAGGTTGCGCGGATTGAGGGGTCCGCGTTCGGGATGATATCACTGTCGGATATGATCCCCCGCCTATGGGATTCCCCGGGGGCAGCGCATACGCGATGGCGAGGGACGTGGGAGAAGGCTACCTCCTGGTGACCGAGCGTACCTTCAAGACCATGACCCGGGCCGACCTCAACCAGGTGGTGTTCGAGCTGGACCGCTACCTGCGCGAGCTGCGCGGCGACCAGCCGGCGCTGGACGACCAGCCGGCCGTCCAGCTGCGGCAGCGCAAGATGCAGCGGATCAACACGGTGCTCACCATGGTGCGCGGCTACCTGATGAAGCTCAAGGGCTAAAACTCTCAAGGGTTGAATGGACGCTCCCGAACAGATCCTGCGCGTGGCCGTGCCCCTGGTCCTGGGGATCGGCGTGTCGTTCCTGCTCGACCGCCGTGCGCCCGTCCGCGGCTTCCTGCCGCCGGGATTCCGGGTGCCCTGGCGCCGGCGCTCGCTGGCGCGGCGCTGGCGGGCCTGCTGGCGCTCGGGGTGTTCGCGCCCCTGGGGAGCCTCGGCCTGGCGGTGGAGACGGACCTCTCGCAGATCGGCGACGCCCCAGCTCTTCGCGCTGCACTTCCTGATGCTGGCGACGCTCGGGGCGTGGTTCCTGCTGGGGTATGCCGGCGTGGTGACTCGGACGGACACGGACGGGGCACGGACAGGCACGGACGTGGCACGGACGGATGGCGCGGACGATTTTTTTGAGGGAGTCCCCGAGCCGCCGCCGCCGCCGCCGCTCTCTTCGGCGCCCAGCTCGCGGCGCAGCTCGGCTTCGCAGGCGCCGAACGTCCGGCGGGAGATCGGGCTCGGCGTGGTGCTCGGGCATCGCGGCCTGGATGGCGGTGCTGCTGGCCTTGATGGGGGTCGGCCGGGGTGATCTGGGCGCTGGGGGGCGAGGACGTCGCTGCCCCAGCAGCCGCCGGCCATGGTGCCGTTCATCGCCGGGCTGCCCATCGCTGGTGCGGGTGCTGATCAGCCTGTCGGCCGGGGTGGTGGAGGAGACCTTCTTCCGCGGCTTCCTGCAGCCGCGGATGGGCATCGTGCTGTCGACCGGCGCTCTTCGCCCTCGCCCACCTCTCCTACGGCCAGCCGTTCATGCTGATCGGCATCGCGATCGCTGTCGCTGATCTACGCGCTGCTGGTGAAGTGGCGGCAGAACATCTGGCCGGCCATCGCGGCGCACGTGCTTCTTCGACGGCATCCAGCTCCTGGTCATCGTGCCCGGCGTGCTCGAAGATGATCGAGGCGACGGGGGCCAAGACGGCGGCGGCGATCCTGGCGCTGGCCGATCTGGTAGACTCCGCCAGAACGTGCGGATTGCAGGCGACCGCACGGATGCCCGAGGAATCACCGCTTCCATCTCGCCATCGGGAGCCGGTTCGAGAACATCGAGCTGGTCCAGGTCGTGCTGCGCGACTGCCTCGAGCGGCTGGGCCTGGACGAGGACTCCCGGCACTGGGTGGACGTGGCGGTCCGCGAGGCCGTCGCCAACGCGATCAAGCACGGCAACGAGCAGAATCCGGCGAAGCAGGTCCACGTGGACCTGGCGGCTCGAGGGCGACGATCTGGTGATCCAGGTCGAGGACGAAGGGGTGGGGTTCGACCCGTCGCACCTCGGCGATCCCCTGGCGCCGGAGAACCTGCTGCAGCCCGAACGGACGCGGCATCTTCTACATGAAGAGCTTCATGGACGAAATTCAGTACGGCTCCGGCCCCGGCGGCGGCACCGTGGTGACGCTGCGCAAGCGGATCGCCGGGCCGCAGGCCGGACTCCAGACCACGAATAGAGGAGGGAACCGAAGAATGGACGTAAGCGAGCGACAGGCCGACGACGTGACGATCCTGGACCTGAAGGGCAAGATCACCATCGGCTCGGGCGACGTGCAGCTGCGCAACGCGATGCACGCAGGTGGTGGACAGCGGGCGCCAAGAAGATCCTGATCAACCTCGAGGAGGTCTCGACCATCGACTCCTCCGGCGTCGGCGAGCTGGTGAGCGCCTACACCACGGCGACCAACCGGGGCGCCAAGCTGAAGCTGATCAACCTGCCGGCCAAGGTCGACGGACATCCTCACCATCACCCAGCTCATCACCGTCTTCGACGTCTACGACAGCGAGGACGAGGCCATCGCCTCCTTCTGACCCGAGCCTCCTCCCAGGCTGCTCACCCCGCGTCGCCTGGCCGGCCCGCTGGCGGCCTGGGCCGCGCGGGTGAACCGCCGGCTGCCCGAGCTCCTGCCGCCCCCCACGGCAGCGGCCCGAGCCGGTGCACCAGGCCATGCACTACGCCCTGACCGGGGCCGGGCAAGCGGGTGCGGCCGGTGCTCACCCTGGTGGTGGCCGACCTCTTCGGCGCCGCGCTCGGAGCCGGTGCTCGACCTCGCCTGCGCCGTCGAGATGGTGCACGCCTGCTCGCTGATGCTGGACGACCTGCCGTCCATGGACGACGCCGCCCTGCGGCGCGGCCGGCCCACGGTCCACCGGGCCTTCGGCGAGAACGTGGCCCTGCTCGCCGCCCTGGGGCTGCTCAACCGCGCCTACGCCCTGGTGGCCGAGGCGCACCACCGCCTCTCGCTGCGCCGCTACACCACCGAGGACATGGTCCACCACCTGGCGGCGGCCATCGGCAGCGACGGGCTGATCGGCGGCCAGGCGCTCGACCTCCTCGCCCAGCCCCGAGGAGATGAACCTCGACGTGCTGGAGTACATCCACAGCCACAAGACCGGCGCCCTCTTCATGGCCGCCGGCGAGCTGGGGGCCATGGCGGCCGACGCCCGCCGCCGCGACCTCGAGGTGATCGCCCGCTTCGCCAAGAACCTGGGGCTCGCCTTCCAGATCTCGGACGACCTGCTCGACGTCCTCGGCACCCCGGAGGAGACCGGCAAGGACACGGGCAAGGACGACGGGGAAGGTCACCTTCGTGAAGCTCCTCGGCGTCGCCGGGCGCCCAGGCCCTGGCCGCCGAGCTGCTCGGCTTCGCCGTCGATTCGCTTGGCCCCTCTGGGCCGCAAGGCCGAGCCGCTGCGGGAGCTCGCGCGGTTTGTTCAGTATCGGTCCCGCTGAGGGTCGTTGGAAAGCAAGGAGGGAAAGGACGAAAAGGACAGCAAGGACGAAAAGGACGTCAAGGGCCTTTGTTGTCCTTGGGGTCCTTTCTGTCCTTGCGCTGGCCGGAACAGCTCCTCCTCAGGGGGTAGGGGTACACTACTCCCGATGACGCCCCGCCCCAGTCACCACGACCTCGAAGAGGTCCGCTCCGAGCTGCGCCGGCTCGGCTACCTCGATCACGGGTTCGAGCGCTTCCTGCTGCAGGACGCGCTGCGGGCCCGCCAGCCGGCGCGGACCCTGTTGCTGCTGACGGCCAAGGTGGGGCTTCTCGCCGGCCTGGCCCTGGCCCTCGTGCTCGCCCTGGCGCTGGCGGTGGCCAACGGCAACCTGGCGGCGAGCCCGCTCGACCTGGGCGTCCTGTTCCTCCACCTGTTCCCGCCGATCTCCCCGTTACCGGCCTCGCCTTCCTGGCGCTCTGCGGGGTGATCCTGCTGGCCATCCGGCTCTACCACGTGCGGCGCATCGAGACGCTGTCGCTGGTGGCGGCCCTGGCGGCGGGGCGCGGGGCTCTTGGCCTTCGCGCTGGCGCGTCGGCCAGGAGGTGCTGGCGGAAGGGCCGGCTGCCGTACGTGGTGATCCTGGGGCTCGCCACGCCGCTCATCGTCTACGTGCTGATCAAGCTGGTCTACCAGGGGCTGCTGACGCTCGCCATCCGCTTCACCGAGGAGGCGCCGCTGGGCCGCCTCTTCTCGCGCCGCTGGCTGGGACTCGCCATTCTTTCCGCGCATCGCCTTGCTGACGCTGCCGGCCGTGGTCCTGGCGGCTCCGCCGCGCAGGGCGCCCGTGCAGACTCCGGCGGCGCTGCCCAAGGCGCCGGGCGACCGGGTGCTGCTGCTGGGGATCGACGGCGTGCTCCCCGGGAGGTCGACTACCTGCTGGCCCTGGGCGAGCTGCCGGCGCTGGGCCGGCTGGCGCCGGGAGGGGCGGATCCTCACCTACGGGCGCAAGGCCGAGCCGCCGGCGTCGTTCTGGACGGCGGTCGCCACCGGCGATCGCCGGGTCCGGACCACGGCGTCGCCTCGCTCGACAGCTTTCTGCCCCCTCGGGGTGAAGACGCCGCTCGCCCGCAACGGCCCGCTGCGCGGCCTGGTGGAGCGGCGTCGCGGTGCCGCTCGGGCTCGCCGAGTACCGGCCGCTCCTCGCCAACCGGCGGCGCGCCTTCACGGTCTGGGAGCTCGCGTCGCGTGGCGGCGAGCCGTCGCTGGCCGTGAACTGGTGGGCCACCTTCCCGGCCGGAGCCGGTCCCCGGGCTGGTGGTGGCGCACGGCGCCTACCAGCTCCTGCAAGAGAAGGCCGAGGGCGCGGTGGCTCCGGACTCGGCTCCGTGCCCAAGATGGCGGCGCTCGCCTCGATTGCGGGGACCGCCGGTCTGCTGAGGGTCCCGATCCCCGGCTCGCGGCCGCCCTGCCGCCCGCCGAGGCGGCCGCGGTGCGCCAGCGCGCCCTCCTGCCCGACCGGTTCTACCGCGCGGTGTTCGCCCATGGTCTCACCAGCGGGAGCGGCCGCCGCGGGCCGCCGCCCTCTACCTGCCCGGCCTCGACATCGCCGCGGACGGCTGGCGCGGGGGCGACGTGGCCTTCGCGCGACCTGGTGCGCACCGAGCTGGCCGGCCGACCGGCTGCTGGCCCGTTCCCTGGAAGGCGTCGGCACGGTGGCCGTGGTGCTCGATCCCGGGCCGGCGCCAGGCGGGAGGCGAAGGGCGGGTGATCCTCTGGCGCCGCGCAGGGTTGCGTGCCGGCCGGGGCGGTCCGGCCGCCGACGCCTGAAGCCGTGGCCTCGGCCCTGCTGCGCGCCCTGGGGCTGCCCCAGAGCGCGCGAGCTGCCGGCGCCGCCCGCGGGCTGCCGCTGGGCGCCGCCGCCGGTCGCCGTGGCAGGATACGGCGAGCCGCGGCGGCCGGCTCCCCGGGGCGGCGAGAGCGCGGAGTACCTGGAGAGCCTGCGCTCTCTGGGCTATCTATGAACCTTGGCCCGAAATCGGTGGCAGCCGCACCCATAGAAGAAGGAGATCCTTGATGTCGAGGCGGATCGTTCTGGCCCTGCTCGCTCTGGCGGCGGCGCCGGTCGTCGCGGAGAATGCCGAGGCCCCCATGCAGATGCACACGTCGCCGGTCGATCATCCCGCTCCGAACCAGTCCGGCTCCGAAGCCGCGGAGTCGGCGAGCGGATCGCCTATCCGGACGTCGGCCGCGGGGCGAGCAGGTCGACGACTACCACGGCGTCAAGGTCGCCGACCCCTACCGCTGGCTGGAGGACGTCGACGCGCCGGAGACCCGCGCCTGGGTCGAGGCCCAGAACAAGCTCACCTTCGGCCTACCTGCGGCGCGATCCCCGAGCGCGAGCGCGATCCGCGAGCGGCTGACCGAGCTGTGGAACTACGAGCGCTACGGCGTCCCCGTCCGCGCAGGGCGGCCGCTACTTCTTCGCCCGGAACGACGGCCTGCAGAACCAGAACGTGCTCTACCGGCCGGACACGCTCGACGGCGAGCCGCGGGTCGCTGCTCGACCCCAACACGCTGTCGGCGGACGGCACCGTCGCCCTCGCCGGCGTCAGCGTCAGCGAGGACGGCAAGCTACCTGGCCTACGGCCTCGCCGCCGGCGGCTCGGACTGGCAGGAGTGGCGGGTGCGCGACGTCGAGACCGGCCAGGACCTGCCGGACCGACCTGCAGCTGGGTCAAGTTCTCCGGCGCCGCCTGGACCCAGGACGGCAAGGGCTTCTTCTACAGCCGCTACGACGAGCCCAAGGACGGGCGCCGCGCTGGAGGAGGCCAACTACTACCAGAAGCTCTACTACCACCGGCTCGGCACGCCGCAGGCGGAGGACGTGCTCGTCTACGAGCGGCCCGACCAGAAGGAGTGGGGCTTCGGCGCCGACGGTCACCGACGACGGCCGCTACCTCGTCATCCACGTCTGGAAGGGGACCGAGACCGAGAACGGCATCTTCTACCAGGATCTCGCGAAGCCCGCGGCGCGCCGGTGGTCGAGCTGCTCGACGACTTCGACGCCGACTACAGCTTCGTCGGCAACGACGGCCCGGTCTTCTGGTTCCAGACCGACCTGGACGCGCCGCGCGGGCGGCGTGATCGCGATCGACGTCGCGCGACCCGGCGCGCGAGCACTGGCGGGAGGTGATCCCGCAGGCCGACGGAGACGCTCGCAGGGCGTCAGCGTCGTCGGCGACAGCTTCGTCGCCCAGTACCTGAAGGACGCCCACACGCAGGTGCGGGTCTTCGACCTCGACGGCAAGCTCGCTGCGCGAGGTCGACGCTGCCCGGCCTCGGCACGGCCGGCGGCTTCGGCGGCAAGCGCGAGCGACACGCGAGACCTTCTACGCCTTCACCAGCTTCACCACCCCGGCGACGATCTACCGCTACGACGTCGACGACCGGCGAGAGCACGCGTCTTCCGCCAGCCGCAAGGTCGACTTCGACCCCGACGCACTACGAGACGCGAGCAGGTCTTCTACGCCAGCAAGGACGGCACGCGGGTGCCGATGTTCCTCACCCACAAGAAGGGGCTGAAGCTGGACGGCACGAACCCGACGCTGCCTCTACGGCTACGGCGGCTTCAACATCTCGCTGACGCCCGCCTTCTCGCGTCGACCAACCTGGTCGTGGATGGAGCGGGGCGGCGTCTACGCCGTGGCCAACCTGCGCGGCGGCGGCGAGTACGGCGAGGAGTGGCACCAGGCCGGGCACGCAAGCTGCAAGAAGCAGAACGTCTTCGACGACTTCATCGCCGCGGCCGAGTGGCTGATCGCCAACGAGCTACACCTCGCGCCGGCAAGCTCGCCATCGCGGCGGCTGCAGCAACGGCGGCCTGCTGGTCGGCGCCGTGCATGACCCAGCGGCCCGACCTCTTCGGCGCCGTGCTGCCGGCGGTCGGCGTGCTGGACATGCTGCGCTTCCACAAGTTCACCATCGGCTGGGCCTGGGTCGTCCGACTACGGCTCGCCGGACGACCCGGAGGAGTTCAAGGCGCTCTACGCCTACTCGCCGCTACCACAACCTCAAGCCGGGGACCGCGCTATCCGGCCGACGCTGATCACCACCGCCGACCACGACGACCGCGTGGTGCCCGGCGCACAGCTTCAAGTTCGCGGCCGCGCTGCAGGACGGCGCAGGCGGGCGCCGACGCCGGTGCTGATCCGCATCGAGACCCGGGCCGGCCACGGCGCCGGCAAGCCGACCTCCAAGAAGATCGAGGAGGCGGCCGACGAGCTCTCCTTCCTCTTCGAGGCCTTGCGGGGTGGCGGCAAGGGTGGAGGGGCGAAGACGGCGCCGGGGCGATAAATCCCGGTGCGTCCCCAGATCGCAGCCGCAATTTTCCTCCTGATCGGGATTGCCGTCCCGCTTCCCGCCCAGCAGAAACCCTCCCGCGAGCAGGAGCTGGCGAGCCTCCGCTCCGAGATCGCCCGCCTGACCACCCGCCTCGCGGAGGCTCGGCGCCGGCAGACGGGCCTTCAGGGGGAGCTTCAGGCGGTCGAGGTCGAGCTCTCCCTCCAGGAGGCCCGCCTGGCCGAGGCCGGGGCGGCGCGCGATCTCGCGGCCCGGCGGGTGGCGGAAGGGGAGATGGAGGTGAGCCGGCTCCAGGGCGCCCTCGAAGCCTCGCGGACGGGCCTGCGCCGGCGCCTCTCGGCCCTCTACCGGCTGGGCCGGCAGGGGTACTTCCGGCTGTTCCTCGTCCTCGAAGCCGGACGGCCGGCTCCTCCCCTCGCATCCGGCTGATGCGCTACCTCGCCCGGCGCGACCGTGCGGCCATCGACCGCTACCAGCAGGCGCGCACCGGCCTCGAGCGCGAGCGCGGCCAGCTCCTGGCCCGCCGCGAGGTGGCGGAGCGGTGGATCGCCAATGAACGGGTCCGCCGCCAGCAGCTGGTGGCCGTGCGGCAGCACAAGGCGGCCCTCCTGGCCCGGGTCGAGCGGGAGAAGCTGGACCCTCACCACGCGCACGGCCGAGCTGGCCGACCGCGAGCGCAAGCTCGCCAACTTCCTCGACTTCCTCTACGGCCGCACCCCCGGCAATCCCGCCGGCACCCCCATGCAGCAGTTCCGCGGCGTCCTCGACTGGCCCGCCGAGGGGAAGGTGACGGAGGGGTTCGGGCAGATCCTCGACCCCCGCTACAAGACCAAGGTCCCCCACAACGGCGTGGACCTGGCCGTGGCCCCGGGCGCCGAGGTCCAGGCCGTGTTCGCGGGCAAGGTGCTCTACGCGGCGCCGTTCCAGGGGTACGGCAACACGGTCATCGTGCAGCACCCGGGCCGGGTGTTCACGCTCTACGCCGGGCTCTCGGCCCTGCGGGTGGGGAAGGAAGATATGTTATCTTTGGGGGACGCAGTGGGGCTCGCTTCGGACAAGCTCTACTTCGAGATCCGGGTCGAGAACCGTCCCGAGGACCCCCTGGGTTGGTTACGGTAAGGGGTACTATGAGCCGCAGTCGCATTTTCTTCTTCCTCCTCTCCGCCATTCTCGTCTTCCCTCTGCTCGCGGCCACGCTGCTGCGGGCGGCTGACACCAGCCAGGCGCAGGCCGAGGACGACTCCCTCTACAAATACCTGTCGGTGTTCAGCGAGACCCTCGGCCTGGTGCGCCAGGCCTACGTCGACCAGCCGGACATGGACACGCTGATGGCCGGCGCGCTCGACGGCACCACCGACGCGCTCGATCCCTTCTCCCTCTACGTGCCGGCGACCCACGTCTCGGGCTTCCTCCAGGCCCAGTCCGTGGGCAAGCGCTACAGCGGCCTGACCCTGCTCAAGGAGCGGGGGATCGCCTACGTGGTGGCCGTGGAGAAGGGGAGCCCGGCGGGTGAAGCCGGCGTCAAGCCCGGCGACATCGTGGCCAAGGTCGAACGACCGTTCGACCCGCACGATGCCGCTCTGGGAGATCCAGGAGCTGCTGGCCGAGAAGCCCGGCACCAAGATCGCCATGGAGCTGATCCGGGTCGGCGAGCCGCAGCAGATCGCGTTCGACCTGAAGGCCTTCGATCCGCCGCCGGTGAGCCTGGAGGAGGTCGAGGGCGTGCCCATGCTGCGCATCCCGACCTTCGACGACACGACCGCCGCGGAGATCAAGGCGGCCCTGACGAAGACGCCCGGCCGGGTCAAGGACAAGCTGCTCATCGACCTGCGGGGCGTCTCCTCGGGGCAGTCCGAGGCCGCCTACGCCGCCGCCAAGCTGTTCACCACCGGCGACCTCGGTGCGCTCACCAAGCGGGCCGAGGAGCTCCAGGCCTTCCGCGCCGACGAGAAGCCGGTGTGGCAGGGGAAGACGGTGATCCTGGTCGACCGGGGCACCCTGGGCGCCGCCGAGGTCTTCGCCACCGTGCTGCGGCAGAAGGAGAAGGCCGAGCTGGTGGGCGAGCGCACCTTCGGGCACGCCGGCCGGCAGGGCGCGGCCGAGCTGTCCACCGGCGGCCGCCTGCTGTTCACCGAGGCGTTCTACACCGGGCCGGACAAGAAGCCCCTCAACGAGGCGCTGAAGCCGGACCTCCTGGTGGACGAGCGCAGCCGCACCTACCTGGAGAAGGACACGCCGCTCGGCGACATCATCCTTCGCCGGGGCGTCCAACGGATCCTGGGCCAGGAAGTCCAGTCCGAGGCCAAGGCCGCCTGATGAGCCCCCGCGGGCGGACCCGCCGTCCAGGTCCGCCCCCGCGCTCGCTTCCCATGGCAAAGCGCCGTTCGTCCTCCCGAGGCCCCTCGGGCTTCTGGCTGTTCCTGCTGGGTCTCCTGGTGGGAGCCGGAGTCCTGTACCTCTACCGTCAAGGGTCCGCCCCGCCGTCCTCCCGCCGGGAGGAGCCCGCGGGGCGTGCGGAAGCCGCGACGGCGCCGCCCAAGGAGCACCGGAGGGAGACCCCGGCCCGTCCCCAGGCCGTCTACTCGGACCACGTCGAGCCCGCGAACCAGCCCGTCCACACCGTGGCGGCGCCTCCGGAGGGACCCGTCACGGGGGTCCGCGTGGCCCTGGTGATCGACGACCTGGGAACTACCGTCGAGGAGCTGCGGCCGCTCCTCGCCCTGGGGGTGCCGGTGACCTACTCCGTCCTCCCGTACCAGGAGGAGACGCCCGCGGTGGTCGCCGAGCTGCGCAAGCGGAATGCGGAGATCCTCCTGCACCTCCCCATGCAGCCGAAGAACGGCGAGAACCCCGGGCCGGGGGCGCTGGTGGAGGGGCTGAGCGACGCGGAGCTCGAGGACCGGACCGTGGCCGCCCTGCGCGCCGTGCCGGGCGCCGTGGGCGTCAACAACCACATGGGGTCCAAGCTGTCGGAAGAGGAGGGTCCCATGACGGCGGTGCTCCGCCTGCTCGCCGGGCGCCACCTGTTCTTCCTCGACTCCCGCACCAGCGCCGACAGCGTGGGCTACAAGGTGGCCCGCGAGCTGGGCCTCCCGGCCGCCGAGCGGCAGGTCTTCCTGGACGGCGACCCCACGCCGGAAGCCATCGAGATCCAGTTCCAGCGCCTCCTCGGGCTGGCGCGCACCCGCGGCGCCGCCATCGCCATCGGCCATCCCCACCCCGAGACCCTCGCCGCCCTGGCGCGAGAGGTCCCCAAGGCCAAGGCCGAAGGGTACGAGTTCGTCCCCGTCAGCTATCTGCTGACCCGTTCCGACGACGAGTAGGGTGCGCTGCGCGCACCTTCCGGGTTTCCTGGTGCGCACAGCGCACCCTACTCAGCCCGGAGAACCTCGATCGGCCGCCGTTCCAGAGCCCGGTAGCTGGCGGCGAGGCCGGCGGCCACGGTCAGGACGACGCTGGCGGCCAGGGCGACCGTCAGCACCAGGGGATCGAATTTCCAGGGGATCTCGAAGCCGCGGGTGACCACCCCCCAGGCGAGCGCCGTGCCGCCGAGGGTGCCGATCACCCCCGCGACCAGGCCGATCAGGGCGTACTCCACGGCGAACGTGGCCGCGACCCCCCGGCGGGTCATGCCGAGCGTCTTGAGCAGCGCCACCTCGCGCCCGCGCCGGGCCGAGCCCGCGCTGATCGCCCCGGCCAGGATGGCGACTCCCGCCGACCACCGTGAAGCCGCCCAGGAAGCGGATGCCGAGGCCGATCCGCCCCAGCACCTTGAGGATCTTCTCCAGGATCTCGCGGATGCGCAGCAGGGTGACGTTGGGGTAGTTGGCGGCGAGCTGGTCCTGCACCCTCTGCTCGCCGCCCTTGGGGAGGCGGGCCACGGCCAGCCGCTGCTGCGGCGCCTGCTCCAGCACCCCGGGCTCGACCACCAGGAAGAAGTTGATGCCGAAGGTCTGCCAGTCGACCGTCCGCAGGCTGGTGACCACGAGCTCGAGGGGCACGCCCTGGACGTCGAAGCGGAGCGTGGAGCCGAGCTTGACCCCGATGTCGTCCGCGAACTCCTGCTCGACGCTCACCTCGGCCTGCCGGGGATCGCTCCACAGCGCGCCCTCGACGATCTCGTTGTCCTTCGGCAGATCCTTCATGTAGGTGAGGCGCTGCTCGCGGGTGAGCGCCCAGCGGCGGCCGTCGCCACCCCGGCTCTCTCGTCTCCGGTCCCGGTCTTCCCGATCTCCGCCAGCCCGGCGCTCGCCAACCGGTTGGGGCTGGACGAGATCCTCGGCCCGGACGCCGTCGATGGCGGAGACGCGGGCCATGACCACCGGCACCGACTCGATGCCCCGGGCGCCCCCCTGGCGCAGGATGCGTTCGACGCCCGGCCACTGGTCCGGCTGGACGTCGACCAGGAAGACGCTGGGGGCGTCCGTGGGGAGCTCGGCCGAGAGCTGGCTCGCGAGGCGGCGCTCCACGAGCGACATGCCGAGCACCACCAGCACGCCGAGCCCGAGGGCCACGATGGCGCTGCCGGCCCCGGCGCCCGGCCGGGCCAGGGCGGCGAGGCCGTGGCGCAGCCAGAGGCTGGCCCGCGCCGGGAAGAAATCGCGCGGAAGTCGGCGCACGCCGCGGGTCACCAGGAACGCCGCGCCGGCCAGCGCGGCCGTCACCACGGCCACGCCGCCCGTGAACTGGCCGCCCAGGAGCCGGCGAGCCGGACTGGAGCGTGGCCATGCCCCAGACGCCCAGGCGCCAGGATCAGCGCCGTGGCCGCCGTCACCCAGCGGTGGCTGGGGAGCGGCTCGGCGTCGCGCCGCAGCACGCGGGCCGGCGGCACCCGCAGCACGGCGGAGAGCGGCGGCAGGCTGAACAGCAGGGCCACGCCGACGCCCAGGGCCAGGCCGCGGAGCAGGGCGCCGGGCTGCCAGGGGTTGATCAGCTCGGCGGGGATCAGGTCCGGGAAGAGGCGCGGCAGCACGAGCTGCACGGCGGCGCCGGCCACGATCCCCACGGCGCTGCCGGCGAGGCCCAGGAGCAGCGGTCTGCCCGAGGTACAGGGGGAAGATCTCGCGCGGGCGCAGCCCCAGGCACTTGAGCACGGCGATGGCGTCCAGCCGGCCGGCGAGCCAGGCCCGCACGCTCTGGGCCACGCCGATGCCGCCCACGAACAGCGAGAGCAGGGCCACGAGCCCGAGGAAGCGCTCGACCCGCGCCGAGGTTCTCGCGCAGCGCCGGCTGGGCCTCGCGGTAGGTCTCGACGCGGTAGAACTCGCCCTCGGGCAGCAGCTCGCGCAGCCGCGCTCGGCCGCCGATTCGAGCCCGGTGCCCGTGGTCGCGTCCGGCAGCCGGAAGAGGGTGCGGTAGCTCGACGCGGCTCCCGCGCCCTTCGAGCGCCGTGCGGCTGAAGCCCGGCGCCCGAGAGGAAGACCCGCGGCCCGAGCGTGAGCGAGATGCCGACCCGGTCCGGCTCGGAGACCACGAGGCCGGCGATGCGGAACGGCTGGCCGCCGATCGAGGATGTCCTCGCCCACCCTGCAGCCCCAGCCGCGCCAGCAGCTCCGAGCCCACCACGGCGGTGTCGCGGAGCTGAGCAGCTCCGCCAGCGGGCGCGCGGGGGAGAGCTCGAGCTTGCCGTAGAACGGATAGGTGCCGTCCACCACCTTCAGCTCGACGAGCTGGCTGGGGCCGGTCCTGCCGTCCCCGGGCGGGCGCCGAGGCCACCGTCACCGTCTCCCGGACGTCGGTGCGCAGGGTGCCCGGGAACGGCGCGAGGGCCTTGCCCAGGTCCGTGGGGATCGGCTGGTTGCCCCGCACCACGAGGTCGGCCGCGAGGAGCTGGCGGGCCTCGCGGCGGATGCCGTCGTTCAGGCTCGCGGAGAGCCCCGCGACCGCCACCACGGCGGAGACGCCCACGGCCAGGCAGGCGACGAAGAACAGCAGCCGGCCCCGGGAGCCGCGCGACTCGCGCAGCAGGGTGCGGAAGAAGAAGCCCGGGCTCACGCCGTGGCCCCGGCGGGCTCTGGAACGGCGAGGGCCGAGATCTCCGCGCTCCACCCGGCCGTCGCGCAGGTGGATCTGGCGGTCGGCCAGCGCGGCCACGGCGGGGTCGTGGGTCACCAGCACCAGGGTCGTCCCCTCGCGGCGGCGCAGCTCGGTGAGCAGCTCCAGGATCCGCCGGCCGGTGGCGCCGTCCAGGTTGCCGGTGGGCTCGTCGGCCAGCAGGATCGGCGGGCCGGGCGGCGAAGGCGCGGGCCAGGGCCACCCGCTGCTGCTCGCCGCCCGAGAGCTGGCTCGGGTAGTGGTGGCCGCGGTCGCCGAGGCCCACGGCGGCCAGCAGCTCGTCCGCCCGGCCGCCGGGATCGGGCTGGCCGACCAGCTCGATGGGGAGCAGCACGTTCTCCCGCGCCGTCAGGTTGCCCAGGAGCTGGAAGCTCTGGAAGACGAAGCCGATCTTGTGGCGCCGCAGCAGGGCGAGCTGGTCCTCCGACATCGCCTGGATCGGCGTGCCGTCGATCAGCACCTCGCCGGACGTGGGGCGGTCGAGCCCCGCCATCAAGGCGAGCAGGGTCGACTTGCCGCTGCCCGAAGGGCCGAGCACGGCCGTGAACTCGCCGGGCTGGATCGCGAGGTCGATCCCGGTCGAGAATGGTCAGCTCCCGGTCGCCGGAGGGGAGCTTGCGGGTGAGCTGGCGGATTTCGATTCGTGGCGCGGTCATGGGAGGCATAAGCGGGCTTCGGAAATAAGACGCTGGGGTTCCGGTTTTCTTTCCACTATGTGGCGAACTCTGGCAACCCTGGCTTTCACAGCCCTTATTCCCATAGCGGGAGCCTGCGGACCGCAGGCTGCCGACGAGCCGGTCCCCGAGCCCAACCGGCCGCCTATCAGCGCCCCGGCGCCCGCCGCGCGGCCGCGCCGCTCCGGCCGCTCCTGGCACGCCCCCTGGTCGTCTTCCTGGGCGACAGCCTCACCGCCGGCCTCGGCCTGGACGAAGGCGAGGCCTATCCCGCCCTCCTGGAGAAGGATCTTCAGGAAGAGGGATCGCCCGTCCGCGTCCTGAACGCCGGCGTCTCCGGCGACACCACGGCCGGCGGCCTCTCCCGCATCGGCTGGCTCCTCGGCCAGCACCCGGACGTGGTGGTCGTGGCCCTGGGAGGCAACGACGGCCTGCGCGGCCTGCCGGTCGAGCAGGCCGAGAAGAACCTGCGCGAGATCGTCCGCCGCGCCCAGGCCGTCCGGCGCCCGCGTCCTCCTCCTCGGCATGAAGATGCCCCCGAACTACGGGCCGGACTACACCCGCCAGTTCGAAGGCATCTACACCGCCATCGCGAAGGACCTGAACGTCCCCCTCGTTCCCTTCCTCCTCGAAGGCGTCGGCGGCGACCGTGCGCTCAACCAGTCCGACGGGATTCATCCCACGGCGGAAGGGCAGGAGATCGTGGCGAAGAACGTCCTGCCGTATCTGGAGGACATGTTGCGGGAGGTGACGGTGAAAGCTGCGGCTGCGGTGCAATGAGCGCGCCTGGAGCAGCATCTCTCGAGAAAAGATCTGGAAGGGCTCAGCAGCCTCTTGGTTCCAGTGCGCCGGTTGATCGGGAAGCCGTCGCGGTCCTTTATTGCCAAGGCTGAGAGATGGAGGAGAGCAAGTTGACCTCCCGCACCTGCTCCTCCCAGGATTCTTTCACCTTGTGAGTGCCGCCTGCTCCACCGTATTGACCAATGATCCAAACTGCGTCGGGCGGCAAGCCCGCTCCGAGGTACGCATAGATGTCCGTCTTCGCATTGCCGTAGGCGACATCCATGACAAAGCCCGCGTCGACCAGCTTCTTGAGGAATTTGAGCTTGAAAGCGCCCACTCCTCGCTGTTTGGGAACCGCTTCTTTGTTGGAGTCCGTCACATGGAGAACCCCCGGAGCGAAACCCAGGGATTTCAGCCACATGCGCGTCGTCTTCGCGAGCCAGTAGGGCCGGCCCGTCAAATACACGTTCACATATCTGCGGGTCACCTGTGCCGTGGTCAGCGAAGCGGCGCCAGGGTACGCCGCGGGGACATACTCCTTGCGGAGAAGTGGAAAAAAAAGATCAGCTTTGACGTCCCTTACAATCTCTTCATCTCTTGTCGTCAGCGTGCCGTCGATATCAAATATGGTGAGATGTGTCCCTCGTGGCAGAACCCACAGCCTGGCCTCCGCGACACTTGCATCTCCTGCGACCTCCAACTGTACGTCATACACGCCGATACTTAGCGGCGATGCGACAGTGAACCGGGCTCGCCCGTCATCGTCGGTGGTCTTCTCCCCCAAGGAAATCCAGCCCCCCTGGGTGTTTAGGAAACCGAGGATCGTGTCGCGTTCGAGGTCCTTGGAGAGATCGCCGTAAGTGAATTTACCTTCGATGGTGATCGGGCTCCCTTCAGTTACAAGGATGTCCTGGACCGAGTGGTTAGGGGCTCCCGACTGCGCAACCCAGCGATTTTGAGGGCGCTTCCATGGCCGGGCTTCCTGCGGGTCATGGGTATGGGATGGGCAAGACAGCAGTGCCTCAATCATACAAGGCGGAGATAGAGGTAGGGTTGTGGCGGACGCAGCGCTCCAGCAGACCCCAAGAAAAACAAGCAGCCCAGGGATAGTTCGGCGCATCGGCTCGGGAGTCGCTGTCAGATGTAGCCTGTCCCATCTCATGGTGTCGCCTCCTCTTAACCCATTGCCAGTTGCTTGCCGTCGCAGAGAAACTCCCTGCAAGCTGCCGCCGAACGCTGATGCGCCTCAGCGGCCAAGAAGCGGAGCTTTCTGGTCCGCTGGAGCAGCCTGGCCGCCGAACTCCTCGCCGCAGTTCGATGTGCATACCTTCACCTAACGCCTGAGCCAGTATCTCGTATTACTCGTAGTGGATTCGGATGCACCCCGTAGTAGTCTGGCTCGTCGCCACAGCGGGGCTGATAGTATTTCTCGGGTGCAGCCACCTCATACAAGCGGTTCTCGTCGTAGGAGTAGCTGAGCCGTGCTCCCCCTTCGCCACATCCGAGGTTGACCCACTTCCTATAGCCCTTAGCCCGAAAAGGTTCACTACACTCCCATTCCGACCACAACTTTGCCTTTGGCCTTCGCCGAAGTTCCAGATCCTTCTCGAAGACATGGAAGAAGTCCTTGCTACCGAAAAGATAGCGGTTACCCACCTTGACCGGTACGGGATCCTCGGGTTCCAAGTCGAGCCGTTTCCCTGCCAGTAAAAAGAAAAGGCGATCGTTTTCGTAAACCAATTGGAGATCATCCAACTCAAGCACGATCGAGCGTCGCCCGTCAAAGAAGCTCACATTGGGATCGCCCACTTCGCGGTCCAGGATGCGGCCGAACCTCCTCCGGATGTCCGCTGGGGTGACCTTGATATATCTGTCGCAGCAGGAAAAGGGCTTCCAGTTTCTCGACGTGAAGTAGTCAGCAACGCGTACGAGATGACGGAGGTTGAGGTCCCCGGCGTCGCGGGAGGTAATGTGGTAACCCTTCCGGTTTTGGGTGATCTCCACCACGGGCGCTGGCATGTCGGCGAACGGGTCGCTGAAAATAATCTCGAACTTCTTCGCCTGCAGTGCTCCCTCCTGCAACCGGCGATCGATGTGGGCGTTGAGGGCCTCCATCAAGCCCGAGTAGTAGAGCATCTTCACGTCACTGCGCCGGCAGTAATTCGAGCAGTACTTGAAGTTGACATGGGAGTACAGGAAAAGCTCGCACCCGTAATTCGTAGCCTCGCTCCTGGAGCACCAAGCCACCGCGATCAGCGCGATCAGCGCGGTCAGGAATCGTCTCATTACCCCTCCGGTGAGAGGGAAGCCTCTCCAAAGGCCGCCTTGCACCTTAACCGCCCCTTTCCTCGAGGCGGCCAACGCTGGGGCGGCGCAGCGCGCGGCGCCAGCCGTCCGCTGGAGCCGCTTGGATACTGATTTGAGGCCCCCTTCAGCCTGCCACCACGGTAGGCTGTTGGCTGGGAAGACCAAGAAAGGAGGCCTCGATGAGATTCTACACCCGACAACATGTTCATTACTGCGCTATCGATCTTCATGCTCGCAGCCTCTATCTCTGCATCTTGGACCAGCAGGGCAACACCCTGGTCCACCGGAAGATGCCCTGTGAAGCAGAGCAGCTTCTGAAGGCCCTCGCCCCTTACAGAGAGGACTTGGTCGTCGCCGTCGAGTGTCTGTTCTGCTGGTACTGGGTCGCCGACCTGTGCAGCGAGCAGGGGATCGAGTTCGTCCTCGGCCACGCTCTTTACATGAAGGCCATCCACGGCGGCAAGACGAAGAACGACCGGCTCGACTCCTACAAGATCGCCGCCTTGCTGCGCGGCGGCAACCTTCCCTATGCCTATGTCTATCCCCGACAGATGCGGGCTACTCGTGACCTGCTGCGCCGGCGCCTGTTCTTCGCCAGGAAGCGCGGCGAGTTGCTGGCCCATATCAAGAACACCAACACCCAGTACAACCTGCCAACCTTGGGTTAGGCCGCACGCGGGATTCCGCTCGCGCTTTACCTATAAGACTGTGCTCGGCTCGTTGCCAGACCTCATTCGTCTTCTGGTTCGTCAGCGGCAAGGCTTGGATCCTCGTTCCGTTCAATCGTATGTTCGTGATTGCCCAGTCGGATTGACATTCGGGAGCCGCTCAAGCCCGCCGCAAGATCGAGCAGAACCAGTCCTCGTCGTGTTGGGTCATCGGCAAGTGCAGTCTCGAAAGCGGAAATCTCGCTTACCGGTCTTCGTACATACTTTTCGATGAAGTTGGCCATCGTTGGCCCGGCTTCGTCTTCTAGGTGACTCCAGGCATCGTCGCCGACATATGCCTCGCCGCCATGATGCCGAAACGCTGCTTGAAGCTCGGTCAGCTTGTTGTTCTCGGTCGGGTCAAGCACAACGAGGATGGGCTTTGCGCCGGACTGGCGGCAGTCGTCAGCAAACGAGAGTTCTTCGGCAAATCGGCCTTGGCCGCTCGCTGCGATGGTTACGCGAAGCTTCAGTTCGTACGCTAGCGCCGTTCCATCTGGCAGTACCTTCCAGCAATCGACCTGTCGTCCCTTTGAGTTATCTGCGCTGCGCCGGACGACTTTTTCTCGCGATGACTTAGGCTCACCGCCAATGGCAGATGCCAGGATCGGCTCAAAAAGATATCCAGTTTCTTGAGCGGAGCGATTGTCCAGATCGTAGAAGAACTTTCTCCAAGTCAGCCATGATGCCAAAGCTTCTGGCGGAAAGTCAGGCCCATACTCCATGAGTGAGCGAGGGGAGACTTGAACCATTGTTGGCAACGGTTGTCGTTGCAGAATCAGACCATACTTGCGGCGACGCTTATGAAGCTCGGTCAGGCACTTTAAGTAGGTCAGAAAATCATCATCAAGCGATTCTCCAAATTCTAGGAGGTTGACGACGTCAAACGAGGAAACCGTAGGCGCCGGTGATGCAAACCATTCCGAGCGCAACGAATAGTAGTCTGAGTCGGGCGCAATTTCACTCCAAAACTGCGGGAATGCGGAGGCCACTTCCTCCGTCTTTTCGATATCTGCGCAGACTACAGCGATGACTCGGGCAATCTCTGCTGGTGCCATTACGGCGTTCATCGTTGCCGTCTTGCTGATCGTGAGTAGTTTTGTGAGTTGTTGGGATCGTTCTGCGGTGAGGCGCCGCGGCTTAGTGCTATTCAAAAGCGAAACTCCCTTGATGCATTCCTGCGAGTAAGGACTGAGTATTTTTTAGTGCGGGGCTCATTCCGGACGCTTCTGTCAAGACAAAGCCGAGCAACTTCGGAACGATCTCGCGTCGTTCATGCTGTAGGTCAGAGCCGAACTGACCATCTAGCTTTTGAATGTGTTTCGCCAGTACGCTAGCGGCAATTGGGGGCACCGCATTGCCGATCTGCTGAATTACGCTTGCGCTATTTCCTTCCCATTGATAGTGATCTGGAAAGGTCTGGACCCGTGCGCATTCGCGAATGGTAAGTGGGCGATGTTCGCGTGGGTGAATGAACTCGCGGGCCGCTGCGCCAGTTATCGTCAACGACTGGAGGTTGCCGCGCAGCCGCTTAATTCCAGATGGCGCTCCCCCGCGCTTCTCCGTTGGTGTTCCGTCAGCTACTCGTCGATTCGCCCGACGTTTGAAGCTGGCGTGCCAAAGTTCCGAGGGTAGATCTTTCATTGTCTGGCCAGGTCCCAGCAGTTCAATCTGAGGCTTTTCGGCTGTGTCTGACCCAAGAAAGTGTTGGGTTACTGCTGGCGAGGGATTCCCTCTTCGCATGACCTCGTCAAATGCGTTCATCGGACTTGCCGAGGAGTAGGGCGAAAGCTGTGACTTGTCCACTGACGGAGGCCCCAGACCAGCTAGAGCCTCATCCAGAGTCGGTGCCATTGGCAGGCTCGACTCCTTCCTGGCTTTACCGCTGTCGTAGGAGAACATCTCGCACGGGAAGTCGAAGTCCACTCCCAATCGGTTGCCGATGATCAACACTCGCTTCCGCGTCTGAGGTACGCCGTAGGCAGCCAAGTTGACTTTTTGCAAGCGTACGGAGTACCCAAGGCCAACAAACTCTCGGACGAGTCGCGCTAAGTCTTGGCCGCTCCCGGAGGTCAGTAGGCCCTCGACGTTCTCAAAAATGAACCAACGTGGCGCCAACTCCTCAACGATGGCTAAGTAGTTGAAGATTAGCCTGTTGCGAGGGTCGGTGGCGTTGCGTGGACCAGCGGTGCTGAACCCTTGGCACGGGGGCCCACCGATGACGATGAACGGTCGTTCACCGCCTGCCAGCGCCTTGACGGAAGTTGGTTCGATGGTTCCTAGGTCGACCTGATGGCACGGGCTACCCACGTTCGCTTCGTAGCTTCGGCAGGCGTCGCGATCAATCTCTGCTCCGAAGCGTGGCTTCAGACCGGCCTGCGAGAAGCCGAACGAGAAGCCGCCCGCACCAGCGAACAGGGAGACTACAAGGTTGTCTGCGCTCATACTGTATATGTTACCAGTGGCGCTGCCGTTGTGGTGGCTTGGCGAACCCTGCCGACCTTGGACGACAAGTCTTGCGGGTCGGATGGTCTTCCCGCGGTACTGCGCGCGCCACAGACGGTGTTCTGTGCGGCCTAACGTTTTGGCCCTAAGCGAGCGGGCCGCCTTTGCCACTAATGCTACGGTACGGCAACACCTATTATTCTACCACCTCCAGCAGAGAATGCGGCAGCCGTCCGCTTGAGCCGCTTGGATACTGATTTGAGGCCCCCTTCAGCCTACCACCACGGTAGGCTGTTGGCTGGGAAGACCAAGAAAGGAGGCCTCGATGAGATTCTACACCCGACAACATGTTCATTACTGCGGTATCGATCTTCATGCTCGCAGCCTCTATCTCTGCATCTTGGACCAGCAGGGCAACACCCTGGTCCACCGGAAGCTGCCCTGTGAAGCAGAGCAACTCTTGAAGGCCCTCGCACCCTACAGAGAGGGTCTGGTCGTCGCCGTCGAGTGCCTGGTCTGCTGGTACTGGGTCGCCGACCTGTGCAGCGAGCAAGGGATCGAGTTCGTCCTCGGCCACGCTCTCTACATGAAAGCCATCCACGGCGGCAAGACGAAGAACGACCGGCTCGACTCTTACAAGATCGCCGCCTTGCTGCGCGGCGGCAACCTTCCCTATGCCTATGTCTATCCCCGACAAATGCGGGCTACTCGTGACCTGCTGCGCCGGCGCCTGTTCTTCGCCAGAAAGCGCGGCGAGTTGCTCGCTCACATCAAGAACACCAACACCCAGTACAACCTGCCCACCTTGGAGGAACGACCCGACAAGGCCAAGGACCGGGGCGCCATCGTCGCGCACTTCGACGACGACACCGTTCAGATGTCCATTGCCGCCGACGTCGCTCTGCTCGACGGCTACGACCAGGTCATCCGGGACATGGAGGCTCTACCTGATTCACGAGGTCCGCAAGGACCGCAACCGGGAGTTCTACCTTCTTCGCTCCATCCCCGGCATTGGAGAGATCCTCTCGCTGACCCTGCTCTATGAGATTCACGACCTCAGCCGTTTTCCCCGAGTCCAGGAATTTATCTCGTACGCTCGCCTGGTCAAGGGTACCCATGAGTCCGCCGGTAAGACGAAAAAGAAGACGGGCGGCAAGATGGGCAACGTCCATCTCAAGTGGGCCTTCTCCGAAGCGGCCGCCCTCTTCCTGCGCTGCAACCCTATAGGGCAAAAATACTTCGCTCGGTTGGAAAAGAATCACGGCAAGGGAAAGGCACTCAGCATTCTGGCGGCCAAACTCGGCCGATCTGTCTACTACATGCTTCTGCGGAACAAGCCCTTCGACTTGCAGCGATTCGTGGCCGGCGAAGAGGAAAGACAACAGACGGGCAGATCCGGCGCTTCCAGCACGCTCGAGCATCAACCAGAACCGGCGATCGATCCAGGAACGCTCGACCCGCTCAGCTCTTTTCAGGTAAGGAAGGGAGCAGGTGCCAAAACCGCGCCCGTACGATTGAGGCAAGCTGTTTAAGGAGGGGAACGGGTGAGCCCGCCGACTAACTCGAGCCCTACGGGCCAGACCGTCAAGGACTTCACCTTTGGGCAAGCCCATGCGCCGAAGAGCGCACTCAGGATCCCTGGTCAACAGGCCTGGCAGCGTATCGCTGGGATTGGACACCCGTTCCCGCTCCGCTTTTCCATCAAGATTACGAAGGATCAAAGGTGACTGCTCTGCCCCTCCCCCGAGCCCGCGGACAACTGACTGGGATCTTCGGGTCCACAAGTCAACTCTTTGAATGGGACGGCATGAGGGTACGAATTTGTTTCTAGAGCCGCGGGCCTGCGGGCCCGCACCGCCGCTTCGCGGCGGCTGAGCCTCGATAGGTGTTTGGTGCAGGCAGTCCCTGCGCCGCGCGGAAACTAAGACAGAGGCGATCATCTGGACCCTATCGTGATCTTTGACTCGGGCTGCCCAAAAGAGCAGCTCCTATGGCACCTCTACTCCTTGACAAGCGGGGGCCTCATAAGGGTTATGCGACCTCAGTCAACAAAGAGGTTTAGGTTGGATCAGGTCCTCGCTTGATGTACACATCTTTTGCAATACCTGTCTGGCGCACTTTATTACGCAGCTGAGTCGCCTCCTTAAGGGATAGATTCGCCCCTACTACCACAGCGTAGTAGGGCGTGTCGTAGGGGGCGTAGGTCTCTGCATTGAGACCTTTCTGGGATTTGTTTATATGTGCTGCATATTGTCGAGCATTGTCGAGAGAGGAGTAGGAGCCCACAACTACGAACCAAACTCTGCCACTTGTTGTTCCAAGGAAACCTCGGAGGATCTGCTCTGAGGTGGTTTCCGCAGGTGCAGAGAAGGTCGGAAGAGGATTCGAAGGAGTTGCTGCAATCTGGCCTGGATTCTCGCCAGCATATGCAGTGGCGATGATATCAAATGAGACCGCGGGAGCGCTGTAGTGAGATTGCTTCCCTTCTGGCGCAGGGCTCACTTGGGCTTTATTCGCTTGAGTTGCGTAGGAAGCATTCAACAATGCAGTAATGAGCGCTGGAGCAACAATTCCTAGTTCAAATAGCTTTAGCCGATCTTGTTCATCTCTATGCAAAAAGGCAACTATCCCTCCCAGATAGAATAGCGTCAGGACTCGCAAGAAGTAAGAAAGGGCCACAATAATAGTTATATTTGAAAATACGCGCTCTAAATCAATTACCAGCAAGTTGACAACAATTGGGGTAAGAGCACCTAAGCCACCAAGGAATACCTTCTCACGAAATGCGAGGTATTTATCCTCTTTCGGGGCAGCCTTGGGCTTAGGTTTAGGCTGTACTTCTGCGGCGATCATGGTTAACCTCCTTCTTGTTTCCTTGTAATGAATCCTCTTCTATGCCTGCCGCATAACGGCGTAGGGGTGAGCGGCGACGTCAGTCGGCCGCTCGACCGACCGGGGTTGGCCGCCGGGCCCCTTTCGCTTGGACCTCGGAACGCTGCCCACCTTGACCGCCGACCTCTTCGGCAGAGTTCAATATGCACATGCGGCCTTCGCCCTTGTTAAACTAGATAAATGGTACACCCTGAGGCATGAGTTGGCAACGAGCCAAAGCGGAGATCGAGGTATCCAACGTGCCCCGCCCCCCATCGGGGCTTGCGCCCCTCGCCCGTTCCGTCGCCCCGTTGATTGGGGAAATAGGCCGCTGCGTACCTGGGTCGCCGCGTTCGGCGCAGTGAAGGTGCCGAGACGCGGCTCAACCGTTACTTCATCATGCATGATAAAAACGCGGCCGACTCAAGAAGCGCGGCTGCATCGGCACCTCCTGTTTCACGCAGGTGCGCGGTCAGCAAATTAACCGAAGCTTGCTCTGCGACCGCAGTTAAAGAAAATTTCCTGTTCTGCACCATGCTTCCAACAGCTTCGGCCAACACGGCGCCTTTTACAGGATCCTCACTCAGGCTCCCGGCAGTTCCTTCTACGGCACATCCGAGAAGCTTCGTAAATCCACGGCTTAAAACCACTGAACCTTCGGGCCTAGCAATGATGGTCTCCTCGAAGAGGCTTTCCGCTAAATAATCGAGAGCGATCGCTTTACCTATTGCAAGCGTCGTTTCCCAAAAGACATCTGAGGAATTGGCTTCAGGGTTCGACCTCTGGGGTATAAGATCCTCTCGGAATTCTGGTGTTAGATGTTTGGCAAGCAAATCTGCGCTTTGAGCGACGAGAACTATAGCTCTAGGCGCCTTCTTATTCATAATACGATCGGGGTAACCAACGTCAGGCTGCTCCGATGTCGCATACTCTAGACGGACATATACTGCCGGATCAGTCGATAGGAGGACGACAGCAGGATACAGCGCGCCTGGTCTGTGGAGAGAAACTGTGGGGACGCCTAAAACGCCTTCTGTCGTCAGCATTTCTTGCCAGCGTTTTCCCTGATGGTCACAACTCCGAAGCCATTGAGGGGCACCGACATGGCCGCAGTTGCGGTTTGCTTCGCGCTCCCCCCGGCCAAGACTAAATTTTGCCTTTAGCAAGAATGTCGTAAATGCTTGCTTGGCGGAGCGATTACCGCTGGACTGAAACCTGATGAAGCCAAGCTCGTATTGTTCCTGCCCCGGTTTTCTCAGGCCATCAAATGAGCCGACTAATAGAACGTCTGGCCGGGCAGGTTCCGCGCTGTCTTCACTCACTCCTGTTTCCTTTGACTTTCCTCTAAACTTGCCAAGGACCTTTCTTCCGAGCGCAGCCCCCAGCGGAGGGTTCGAAGGCGGTACACTATAGACATAGGGAGAAATCCAAGTTCCGGTACAGGGCTGTGCAAAGTATACTTCAACTTGAGACTCGACAACAGGGTCCGCGAGATTAAGAGAAAGATCTCCGGCGATTATTTCCGATATTACCGCTCGCTTGGTCCTCGAGTCAACCCTATCGAACGAGCACTCTGCATACTGGAGATCGTTAAGATCGACCGTTAAGATTCCATCCTCCTGGGCCAGTGCTTGCGGAGGAAGCAATAGGAACGTCACGAAAAGGCATATAAATTTCGCTATTCTCACGAGGCTAGCTCTGATAAGACGTGTCATGACATTCTCCTTAAATTTGTCCTATTGCAGTCGTTCAACGCTGCCGGGCTTGACAGCTGACGGCCAACGCTTCGGGCCTAACCGTGCGGCACCGCGCCAGCGGTGACGTCCGGTTGAGGCCCCGGGATAGGCGACCCTGCGAAAACAAGTTGACAATCGAAGAGAACTTGCGCCAAGGCCGCGGCTCGTTGTACGGGATTGACTTCTCGCGCCTCGCGTGAACCTATTGGCTTCCCCGTTACCGACATATAGATATCGAGCATCTCATCAGTCAAACGTTGAGAGAATGTTACCAGTGTTCCCGCTTCGCGAGAGGCTGCAATCTCTGGCTTAGCAGACAATTTTGGGTGGGAAAGAATCTGTTCGACTGTAAATGCCCTAATCGGTCGCGGCTCACTACAGAATCGAATTCCACTACCGGCATTCCTGAATACCACATAGTGCGGATCGTCATCAAGGAGAGGGCCGATTTCGCTGGGAGCAAAGAACGTCGATTCGACCGCGACGGTGCGAGCTGAATAATTTTGGTTGAAGTCGAAGTTGGTCGTAAAGGCTGGGGCTATGTAGAACGCAAGATTGCTAGAATTTTCTAACTGTAACATGAGTTCATGCTGGTCAGAGTGGTTGCGGCGATGAAGGTGTGCATGGAAGTAGGGAACTCCTAGAAGAGAACTCTCCTTAGCGGCACGGGTAGTCAATCGGTCACTGACCTTGAACTGAAGAAAGATTGCAGCATCGGGAATGAAGACGTCATAGCCTCCACCAGTCTGCCCCTCTGCGAGGAGGGAGGGAAACGCAGGCGCATACAGCCTATCAGCAAAGAGATCACAGATCTCCTGCGTAAGCGCGAACCCATACGAGAACTCGGAGAATTCAGGACGCATTCTGAAATCGCCTAACTCCCTAGAGGCCACCGTGCGGCAAATGCGCCGCAGAGCGCGGTTGCCGTCCGGTGCAGCGTGGGGTTCTGCGGGCTCCTCCAATAACTTTTCCGGCTGAAGACTTTGCCTGTACCCTTTTTATTAAGTGTTGCATTTGTTCTGTATCTGCTAGAGCCATGTATAATCTTTTCAACATGGGCGAGGCCGTGGGGCCCTATGATCCCCTTCTAGGTATATAAAGTCTCCGTCCCGAATACCGGCGGTCTCCAGTGTATGGTGCCCAGGCAGCAACCTTTCATTGTAAACAAAAGTCCAATCATAGGACTCGCGCCGGAAGTGCGGAAGCAATATCTTCGCAAGGTATCCTGCTGCGCGACCTATTTTTGTGGCCCTCGAAGCACGGAATACAAAGCATTGCCCAGTCTCCCGCATCCTAAGCTCGCAATAAATAAAGGTGAGCCGCAGCGAGCGGTGAGGCTTCGACATAGGTATATCAATAAAACGCACACCTGAATCAATGAGCGTCTGCAAGCGCTCAGGAAATTCTACAGTGGGATTGTCTATTGGATTTGCCTGCATGCTGACTGCGCGAACCAGCGCCTCTACGACCTCATCAAAATTGCGGTTATCATATTTTATCCAATTAAGGTCCCGCACATACCAGGGCAAGGCCTCCAACTTTACCCCTTTGGCAACGATTGGTATTATAAATTTACCGCGATCATGGCTGCGACTGATTTCATCCATAACTTCATGCGATTGCAGCCCCTCATCAGTCAGCAGCACTATCACGCAATCGGCGGCATCTATCATCTGCAATATCCGCGCGTGGACAGGCTCTCCTGGTGCGATATCAGATTTGTCTACAAGGACTTTCACGGATTTAATCCGGCCGATCTCTGCTTGAAGAGCACGACGCTCAGCACTCTGGAGCCACGAGTAGCTCAAGAAGACATTGTACGGCATGAGCATCCCCTTAACACGGCTGTTTCTCGCATAACCTTTTGGATTACCCTTCCGGCCTCTCCATCCAGGCTTACTTACAGACAGACATAGTCTCTACACCAGGAACGGCGCAAGCTACTCATTTACATGATGCTTAACTTTACTCCCCTTCTTGGGCTTCGTCAAGAACGACGGCATGGCGCCAGGAAGAGGCCTGGGGGACGGCGAGGGCGGTGGGAGTTACATGACCGTATCGGGAGACTCGCGAGCCTTTATCCGGCAGCGGTTTGCGGCTTCGTCTGACGGAAAAGCCGCCAGGAGGCTCCGGAGCAGGGAGCGTTATCCGTCATAAACAGGGCTCCGTCGCTATGCCAGAGCATCCAGGGGACTTTTCACTCCTCGGCCTCCACGATTGAGCACATGTGTATAGATCATGGTGGTCGGATCTCGGGAAAGGCCGGGGGCCGGAAAGGTATTGCCATCCCCAATTGGCGGCGGCCCGGGGATATTTCCGCGCCAAGGCGTAGGGAGGGTAGACCTGTCCGTTGCCCGGATCTACGAGGCGGATCTCGCCGGCACGGGCTCCGCCCGCCACCCAGGGTTGCACCCTGGGCTACGGGTAGGACGCCCTCCGGGCTCGCGGCCGATCCAGGTGGCGGCTTCTGTCAGACAGGAAGCGCCGGCGAGGCCAAAGGAAGAAGCACGGGACGAGGTTCAAGGGACGTAGCTCCAGGCTTGAATCTGCCGGGTTGGCGGCGCCGCAACCCCTCGAGGCTTGGCCCGGCAGGATCGCAAGGGTGGCCCACAGTGCCGCAAGAGGAACGGAAATGCCGCAAGAGGAGAGGAAAGTGCCGCGCGGAGAGCTCCAACTCCTGCATATCTCCAGACATGGCAGCAAGATCTCCCTATTTTGCAGCGACACCTCCAGACTTTGCTCCCTTGCCTGAGAATTTTGCCGCATGATCCCCTCGTGTCTGGAGTTTTCGTGGGGATTGCCCGAGGACAGGCCGGTATGTTGCATCAAAGTCTCCGTATTTTGCCGCGAGATGGTCCTATCTGAGGCGAGATCTCTCTGCGATGACGCAAAATGGATGCATGATGCTGCAAGATGAGGCCGAGAGGGGCGGCATGGAGGAAGATTGAACCTACATCGACGCAAGAAGGGGCGACTTCTTTCTGAATTGCAGCGAGACCTTGGTATCTTGCGGCTCCTTGGATTCATCGGCTCTCATTCTGCACCGAGATTGATGCGATACTTTGGAGGTGGAGCGTGGCGGGTCTGGATCTTGCGGCAGTTTGGCGGGATGTTGGCTTGGCTTGGTGCCATCTTGCTGCAACTCCGGCTCTTATTTTCTGGCACGGGGAGGCAACGGCTTCGGTGTGGTGATATTGTTGCGACCTTCCACGGGGTTTGATGCAAGGGGATGGATTTTGCCGCGACTTGCCGCGAGATGGGTGCGCGGTGAGGCCATCGGGTTTCAGGAGGAGGGAGTATGAGCACGCAGCTGTCCGTGGCGGAGATTTTCAGGAAGCTGGAGGAGCGGCTGAAGCTGCATGAGGAGCGGGCCGCGTTCCACGCGCAGCAGGAGGTCCATCACAGGGAGCAGAACGCCTTCCACGTGGCGGAGCTCCAGAAGGTCAGGGAGCATTTGGAGGCCTTCAAGGTGACGGCCCTCGCCGCGGCGGATCTGGCCCAGGAGAGTGGGGCGGTTGCTTCTCCGGAGCCGGTGGAGGAGGCGGACGATCTGCGCGATCTCATCGGCCGGCGGATCATGGTGAGCAAGTTGGTCTCGCGGGTGGTGGACCGGATGGGAGAGGGCGAGGCGTTCGGGGCCGCGCGGGTGGCCGCGGAGGTCAACCGCCGGTACCGGGAGCACCTGCGCCGGGCGGTCAGCGCACGGGCCGTCTCGGTGACCCTGCGGCGGCTGCGGGATGCCGGGGAGATTCGGGCCGTGCGGGAGGGCAAGGCGTCCCAGGAGTCGGTGTATGTGCGGGGCGGTGAGCCCGGGACTGGAGGCCTCCCGGAGATGCCGAGCGGGGCGGGGCCGGAGGATACCGCCCCGTGAAGGGTTGATCTGGGGCGGGAGATTCACCCGGCTAGGGGCGGCTAGGGGGGCGGGCTCTTGGAGCGTTCGGGAGTTGGTGACAGCTTAATTCTTACTTTGTCAGACTGTGCCTTGCTCTCGAACGTTTACCCTGGCCGCGCCCCCGCCCGGGCATAAATGCCCGGTCTAAGTTAAAGAAGCCCCCTGAAGGGGACTCAATCGCCTTCCTGATTCTGGAGTCGGCTTTAGCCGGCTTCTTTTGCCTAGCCCAGGCATTTATGCCCGGGCGGGGGCGCGGCCAGGTACACAGTCTGACAAAGTAGAACTAAGCTAGGAAATGAACGCTTTGCAGCATTCTCCCTCAGGCGGCAAGCTCAGCCTGATCTAACGGAATCGGCCTTCTTGGTGGGCAACCAATCCGCTACAACGTTTCCTTTCCGGACCTCAACGACTGCTCGCCCACACTGAATTAGGGCCCCTTCGCCGCTTCCCACAGCTCGTCCATCTCTTCCAGCGTCGCCTCCGCCGCCGTCTTCCCCCGGGCGGCCAAGCCTTCTTCGATTTTGGCGAAGCGGTGCCGGAACTTGCGGTTGGTGCCGGCGAGGGCGGCTTCCGGGTCGACGTCGAGCTTGCGGGCGAGGTTGGCGAGGGTGAAGAGGAGGTCTCCCACCTCTTCGCGGACGGCGTCCTTGTCGCCCTGGGCGAGGGCTTCGCGCACCTCGGCGATCTCCTCGTCGGCCTTGGCGAGCACGGCCTGGGCGTCTGGCCAGTCGAAGCCCACGCCGGCCGCCTTCTGGGTCAGGCGGTAGGAGGCGAGGAGGGCGGGGAGCGAGGCGGGGACTCCCGAGAAGAGCGACTGCCGTTTGGGCTCCTTCTGGAGCTTCCGGCGCTCCCAGGCCTGGCGCACGGCCTCGGAGTCGGCCAGAACCTCGTCGCCGAAGACGTGAGGGTGGCGTTCCACCATCTTCTTGTAGACGCCGTCGATGACCTGTGAGAGGCTGAAGGCACCCGCTTCCTCGGCGAGCCGGCCGATGAAGGCGACCTGGAACAGCATGTCTCCCAGCTCCTCGCCCAGCTCCTGCCAGTCGCCGGCGTCGATGGCCCCGGCCAGCTCGTGCGCCTCTTCCAGGAGATAGGCGCGGAGGTCCGGCAGGGTCTGCTCGCGGTCCCAGGGGCAGCCGCCGGGCGCGCGGAGGCGGGCGACGAGATCGACGAGTTTCTGGAGATCGGGCTTCTCAGGCATCATGAATCAGCATTCTGGAGGCGAAGTGTCGAACGAGAGAGAAAGAGCTCAAGGTCACCGATAAGCGGATGTTCATGCCGGACGGCGCGCTGCGGGAAGAGTACCGTGTCCTCGAAGAAAAATCGACCGCGGCGAAGGAAGCGGCGCCGGCTCCCGTAGAGGCGCCAGCCCCGGAGGTGGCACCGCAACCGGAGCCGCCGCGGCCCGCCCCCGAGCCGGGCCCTTCGGCGCGCTTGGAGATGCCGGAGCTGCCGCCGGAGCTGGGCGGACCCAGCTTCTACGACCTCGTGGCCATGCTGGCCGAACCGGTCCCGGTCTACCTCGGGGACGCCGTGCTCCCGGACGGCCAGGAGGCGACGAACCTGGAGACGGCGCGTTTCTACATCGACCTCCTCGACGTGCTGCGGCAGAAGACGGCCGCCAACCTGACGGCCCAGGAGTCGGACTTTTTGGAGGATCTGCTGTACCGGATGCGCGTCCGCTATGTCCAGAAGACGAGAGAATAGATCCGGATCCACGCCCGGACCAGCGCCCGGAAGGCTCGCGGCCTGCGTGCTGGGGCTCCTGCTCGCCGCTGCCGCGGCGGCGGGCGCCCAGGACGTGTCTTCCCCCCAGGTGACGGGGGTCGAGATGACGCCCGGGGTGCGCCAGACGCTCAAGCAGATCGAAGAGCAGTGGCTGCAGTGGATCGTCCAGAACAATGCGCAGGAGGCCGAGCAGGCGGTCGACGGCCTGCTGGAGACCGCCCGGCAGCTCAACATGAAGAGCCTGCCGGACCTCTCGGCGGCGGCGGTCGCGCGGGCGGTGCAGGCGGCCCGGCAGAAGGACTTCGCGCGCGCCCACTGGGCTCTCCGGGCGGCCGAGCGGTTCGATCCCGGCCGGCCCGAGACGGCTTTCGCCGAGTCCACCGTGGCAAGGCTCCAGGGCGACTGGGCGGGCGCCGCCGCCGCCCGCCTGCGCGCCTATCCGCGCATGCTCAAGCCGCCGCTCGAGCGCTATCTCGGCTTCCTCAATCTCCTGGTCTGGTGCGTCATCCTCCTGCTGGTGGCCGGCGGCCTGTTCGTCGCCGTCCAGATGCTGACCAAGGGGACCACCCTGTTTCAGGACCTGACGGGCCTCTTCGGCCGCAAGCTGCCGCGGGGAGTTGCCCTGGTCCTCGCCTTCGTGGCGCTGCTGTGGCCCGTGCTGCTCCCCCACGGTTTCATCTGGCTGCCGCTCTACTGGTCGGTCCTCTTCTGGGGCTACGCCTCGGGGAGCGAGCGTGCCGTGCTGGTGGCCCTCTGGCTGCTGGTGGGCGTCACGCCGCTGGTGCTCGACACCCAGCGGCAGAGGGTGGCCGTGGCGCTTTCGCCGCCCGTCCTGGCCATGCAGAGCCTGGAGGAGCACCGGCTCTACGGCAACCTGTTCTCGGACCTGGGGGTGCTGCGCTCGGTGCTGCCGGACAGCGTGGCGGTCAAGCACCTGCTGGCGGACGTCCACCGCTCGCTGGGGCAGTGGGACCTCGCCCGCTCGCTCTACCGGCAGGTGCTCGAAGAGGAGCCGGAGAACACCTCGGCCCTGATCAACCTGGGGGCCTACTCCTTCCTCAAGGGGGACTTCGGCGGCGCCATCCAGAGCTTCCAGAAGGCGGCCGCGGCGGATCCGGGCAACGCCGCCGTCCAGTACAACCTGAGCCAGGCCTACTCGGAGTCGTACCTGTTCGACGAGCAGAAGATCGCCCTGCGCAAGGCCCAGGAGATCGATCTCGCGCGCGTCAACTCCTGGATGGCGAACGCGCAGCAGCGGGTGGTGACGGTGCCGGGCGGCATGGCCCGCATCCCGGAGATCCGGCGCCAGTTGCGCCAGGGCCTGGGCGGCGGCACCGCGCGTTCGGCCGGCGCCAACCTTCTGCGCCGGGGCCTCGCGGTGCTGGTGGCGGTGAGCTTCGTCCTGGTGTCGCTGGCCTTGCACCTGGTCCGGCGTTCCCCGGGATCCGGGGAGAGCTCCGCCGAGGTGTTCCCCGAGGGCGCTTTCGACCGCTGGGGCCGGGTCCTGCTGCCGGGTGTGGCCTCGGCGGAGATCGGGGAGGGGGGGAAGTCCTACCTCGCGATCCTGCTGCCTACGGCCCTCCTGCTGCTCCCGTTCCTGGGCCTGTTCGGAGTTCGCGTCCCTTGGAGGTATGATCCGGGCACACTCTTGTCCTGGATCATCGCGATCCCGGGCTTGGCGCTCTACTTCGGGGTGCGGCTCCGGCGGGAGCTGCGCGACGAAGTTTAGCCGCCGCGAGGGCCTGCACGCATGGCAGTCGAGGGTACCCTAGACCTCTTCAAGCTTCCGGAGATTCTGCAGATGGTCTCCCAGCAGAGGAAGACCGGCATCCTGACCGTCCAGGGTCTGCAGGACATCGTCGCCATCTCCTTCCTGAACGGCCGCATCGTGGCTGCGGACGCCCTCAATCAGACGCTGGAGGATGGGCTGTCCCAGATCCTCCACAAGGAAGGGATGATCAGCGCTCCGGACCTCGCCCGGGCCGCCGCGGAGCACCAGTCCGCGGGAGGCCGGCTGATCGACCTTCTTGTGGAGCGGCGCTACGTCGAGCGCGCCCAGGTTCTGGAGGCGCTCCGGCTCCAGACCTGGCGGCTGCTCGAGCAGCTCCTGCAATGGCGCCAGGGGGATTTCAAGTTCTACAGCGGCGACGAGGTCTCCTACGAGGAAGGCTTCAACCCCATCTCGGTCGAGGAGCTGCTGATCCACGCCGCGCCGGGCCCGGCTGAGCCGCCGCCCTCGCGGCCGGTCGCGGTGCCCAAGCCGGCTCCGGTGGCTCCCGCGGCGCCTGCCGCCCCCGCCGTCTCCATCGCTCCCGTCCTGCCGGCCGTGCCCCCCGCGCCGCCCGCGCTGTCGATGCCGCCGGCTCCGGCCCCCCGCCTCCAGGCCGTGCCCCGGCCCGCGCCGGCTCCGGTGGCACCGTCCCTCGACGATACGATCGGCCCGTACCGCAAGATGAGGGTGGAGGCCCGGCCCACCGCGCCCCGCCGCCTGGGTTGGGTGGGCCGCACGCTGGCCCTGCTGTTCGCGGCCCTGGTGGTGGCGGCTCTGGTCCGCGCCCCCGGCTCGCTCCTCTTCCCCTACCCCTGGCAGGAACGGGAGCGCAAGGATCTGGCCCGCGAGCAGCGGACCGCCCTGGATTTGAAGATCGACCACGCCGCCAAGACCTGGTTCCTGCTCAAGGGGAGCTTCCCCGACAGCCTGCGGGACCTGGTCGCCGCCGGCATGCTCTCTCCGGAGGATCTCAGGGATCCGCAGGGCCGGCCTCTGCAATACGAGGCGAGCGAGGAGAGCTACACCCTGGAGCCGGTGGAAGACGGCAAGCCCGTCCCCGACTTCGGGACCACCGAGGCGATCACCGGCAACTTCCTCCTCGATCCCGAGTTCCTGGACGTCACCCCCGCGACGGACGCCCAGCCGCTGGTCCTCCTGGATTAGGCTGGATTAGGCCCTCACCTCCCCGGCCCTCCTCTCCCGGCCCGCCGCCCGCCCCTCCAAGGAGAGGAGGGAGAAATGAAAACTGTTTTTGCTGTTCTTCCCCTCTCTCCCCGGCGGGTGGGAGGAGGGCCGGGAGAGAGGGGCCAGGGAGGTGAGGGGCGGAATAAATCTGCGTCCAATCTTGTCAAACATGGTGTGGCCGAAATTGACATCGCGCCACTAAGCTTCTTACACTATAGATCCAGGCGGCGAGCGCGCCTGTAATTCCGAGATCCTGAGGAGGAGCACCCATGAGCAAGATCATTGGCATCGACCTGGGTACCACGAACAGCGTGGTCGCTGTCATGGAAGGCGGGGAGGCCAAGGTCGTCCCCAATGCCGAGGGGAACCGGACGACCCCGTCGGTGGTCGGTTTCACCAAGAGCGGCGAGCGGCTCGTCGGGCAGGTCGCCAAGCGGCAGTCCGTCACCAACCCCAAGAACACCGTCTTCTCGATCAAGCGGTTCATGGGGCGCAAGCACGACGAAGTCAGCGAAGAGATGAAGATGGTGCCGTACCAGATCGAGCGGGCGGAGAACGGCGACGTCCGCGTCTCCGTGGAGGGGAAGAAGTACTCGCCCCCCGAGATCTCGGCGATGATCCTGGGCAAGCTCAAGCAGGCGGCCGAGGACTACCTGGGCGAGAAGGTGGAGCGCGCGGTGATCACCGTGCCCGCCTACTTCAACGACGCCCAGCGGCAGGCCACCAAGGACGCCGGGCGCATCGCCGGCCTGACCGTCGAGCGGCTGGTCAACGAGCCGACGGCGGCGGCGCTCGCCTACGGCCTGGACAAGAAGAAGGACCAGACGATCGCCGTCTACGACTTCGGCGGCGGCACCTTCGACATCTCGATCCTCGAGGTGGGCGAGGGCGTGGTCGAGGTGAAGTCCACCAACGGCGACACCCACCTGGGCGGCGACAACATCGACCAGCGGATCATCGAGTGGCTGCTCGAAGAGTTCAAGAAGGACCAGGGGATCGACCTCGGCAACGACCCGATGGCCATCCAGCGCCTGAAGGAGGCCGCCGAGAAGGCCAAGATCGAGCTTTCCTCGGCGCAGGAGACGGACATCAACCTGCCGTTCATCACTGCCGACGCCTCCGGGCCGAAGCACATGAACGTGCGGCTCACCCGGCCGAAGCTGGAGCAGCTGGTGGACGACCTGGTCCAGCGCTCGATCGCCCCCTGCCGGCAGGCCATCAAGGACGCGGGGATCGACGCCAAGGACATCGACGAGGTCGTGCTGGTGGGCGGCCAGACCCGCATGCCGGCGATCCAGAAGCTGGTCAAGGACTTCTTCGGCAAGGAGCCCCACAAGGGCGTCAACCCGGACGAGGTGGTGGCGATCGGCGCGGCCATCCAGGGCGGCGTGCTGGCGGGCGACGTCAAGGACGTGCTGCTGCTCGACGTGACTCCGCTCTCGCTCGGCATCGAGACCCTGGGCGGCGTGTTCACCAAGCTGATCGAGCGCAACACGACGATCCCGACGCGCAAGAGCGAGATCTTCTCGACCGCGGCGGACAACCAGACGTCGGTCGAGGTGCACGTGCTCCAGGGCGAGCGCCCGATGGCGCGGGACAACCGCACGCTCGGCAAGTTCCACCTGGTGGGCATCCCCTCGGCGCCCCGCGGCGTGCCGCAGGTCGAGGTGGCCTTCGACATCGACGCCAACGGCATCGTCCACGTCTCGGCCAAGGATCTCGGCACGGGCAAGGAGCAGAAGATCACCATCACGGCGTCGAGCGGCCTGACCGACAACGACATCGACCGCATGGTCAAGGAAGCCGAGTCGCACCAGAGCGAGGACCAGGAGCGCCGCCGGCAGGTGGAGGCTCGCAACAAGCTCGACGGTTTGATCTACTCCACCGAGAAGACGTACGAGGAGCACAAGGAGAAGCTCGGTCCGGCGGAGAAGGGTGCAGCTCGAGCAGGCCTTGGCCGAGGCCAGGAAGAACCTGGAGAGCGAGAACGCGGCCGAGATGGAGCAGGCCGCCGAGCGCCTGACCAAGGCCTCCCACAAGCTGGCGGAAGTGATGTACAGCCAGCAGCAGGGCGGCGCGGCTCCCGGTGGCCCGGGTGGCCCCGCCGGCGGACCCGGCGGCGGACCCGGCGCGGCCGGTGCCGGCTCGGCCGACGAGGTCATCGACGCCGAATACGTCGAGAAATAAATCGTCGAGAAGTAGGCCGTACCACGCAACACGGGGGTAAACCATGGCGCCGCTCAAAAAGATCTACCTCGAAGAGCTGTCCCGCATCCAGGACCGCATCAACAGCCTCTTTGAGCAGGCGCTGGTCACCTCCGACTACGAGGACCGCGAAGGGGGCCTGCCGGGTACGTGGGCTCCCTCCGTGGACGTCCTCGAAGTCGAGGACGCCTACCTCCTCTTCGCCGAGCTCCCCGGAGTCCGGCGTGACGACATCCAGCTTCAAGTCAGGGACCGGCGGCTGGAGCTTTCCGGCCGCCGCCACCCCCTGGGGGAGAACCACAGCTTCCTCCGCATGGAGCGCAGCTACGGCCCCTTCCGCCGCACCTTCGACCTGGGGGCTCCCGTCGACGCCGACGGCATCAGCGCCGCGTTCGAGCAGGGTGTCCTGCGCGTCCTCATCCCGAAGCTGGAGGGCGGCGCCACGCAGGTCGAGATCACCGAGATACCAAAGACCGAGACCCCAAAGACCGAGGCGGCCAATCCGGAGGAGTCCCGCTGATGGCCGTCCGCCGCAAGCCCGACCAGAAGTACGTGATGATCAGCGTCATCGCGGAGCGCTACGCCATCCATCCCCAGACCCTGCGGCTGTACGAGCGGGAAGGGCTCATCAAGCCCACGCGCAGCGCCGGCAACACCCGCCTCTACGACGAGGAAGCCATCCGCCGGCTGGAGATCATCCTCACCCTGACCCGCGACCTGGGGGTCAATCTGGCGGGGGTCGAGGTCATCCTCAACATGCGCGAGCAGATGGAGAAGATGCAGGGCGAGGTGGACCGCCTGCTCGAATTCGTCCGGCGCCAAGCCGAGGAGCGCCGGGCGGCCGACCCGGGGCGCCAGCATGCCCTGGTCCGGATCCACAGCGGGCCGCTCAGCAAGCTCCGCTGAATTGATCCCCTTTTCGAACCCCTCACCCCTGGCCCCTCTCCCGGCCCTCCTCCCACCCCTGCCGGGGAGAGGGGAAAGAAGAAAAGAATTTCTATCCTCTTTCTCCCTCCTCTCCCCGGAAGGGCGGGCGGAGGGCCGGGAGAGGAGGGCCGGGGAGGTGAGGGCACATGCTACGATTCCCCTGTGCCGGTCGAAGGATTTGAAGAGCCCTGCCCCGATTGCGGCGGCCGTGGGTGGATTGTCGTCGCGGACGGACGGGCAGGTACCGCGCGCCCCTGCGATTGCCGCGACCGTGACGTTCTGCCGCGGCTGATCGCGTCGGCCGGCATCCCGGCCCGCTACCGGCACTGCCGGCTCACCAACTTCCACGTCTCCAGCTCGAAATCGCGCCTGGACCCCCAGCTCGCCGGGGCCCGCAAGGCCGCCCAGGACTACGTGGACGGATTTCTCCAGGAGGGCACGGGGTACCGGCAGTCGGGCCTCCTCTTCGTGGGGCCGCCGGGCGTGGGCAAGACCCATCTGGCGGTGGCCATCCTGAACGAGCTGATCGAGCGGTACCACCTGCGGGCGCGGTTCGTCGAGTTCACCTCGCTGATCCACCAGCTCCAGTCCACCTTCGACGCGGACTCTCCCGAGACCAAGCGGCAGGTGCTGGACCCGCTGTCCCAGATCCCCTTCCTCGTCCTCGACGAGCTCGGCGCCCAGCAACCCACGGCCTGGGTGCGGGACATCCTCTACCTGATCATCAACTCCCGCTACACCCGGCGGCTGCCGACCCTCTTCACCACCAACTACCGGCTGGACGAGGAGGCCGTGAGGAAGGCGCCGGTGCGGGTGGCGGGTCGGACCACCCTCGTGCCCCGGAACGCCCTCGACCGCGGCGCCGACACGGAGCCGGTCCGCGAGGAGGCGGGGCTTCTGTCCGGCCGCCTGTCGCCCATGCTGGTCAGCCGCCTCTATGAGATGGCCCACCCGGTGGTGCTCGACGCGGCGGAGGACTTCCGGCGCGAGCACGCGGTGCACGGGGCCCACATGCGATGAGGCTCTCCGCCGCCGACTGCCTGCGCCGGGGGTGGAGCAACCTGTCGGCCAACTGGGAGCTGGTGGTGATCCAGTGGCTCGGCTCGTTCCTCGTTCTGGCTCTGCTGGCGGTGGGCGTCGTGCTGCCGCTCGTGGTGGCGGGAATCGACGTCTTTGCCGTCCGGGGGACCGAAGAGGTTCTGCGCCGCCTGGCGGCGGGGCTGCGTCCGGGCCTGGGGATGGGGCTGGTCGCCATGGCGGCGGTCTGGTTGTTGACGCTCCTGCTGCACTGCTTCTTCCAGGCCGGCTCTTTCGGCATCCTGGCCTCGGGCGAGCGCCAAGCCTTGCCGGGAGCCAGGCGCCACCGCCTCCTCTTCCGCACCTTCAGCCTGCGCGATTTCTGCGGCTGGGGCGGGTCGTACGTCTGGCGGTTCCTGGGCGTGCGGGTGCTGCTCTGGACGCTGGCGGCGGCCCTGGGTATGGCGGTCCTGTCGTGGCTGATCTTCCTGGGGATCGGGGGTGGCCGGTGGGGGGCCCCGGCGGCGTTCGGCATCGGCTGCGGCGGAGTGCTGCCGCTGGCGTTCCTGGCGCTGGTGCTCGGCCTCTGGTTCCAGGTGGCCCAGGCGGATCTCCCCCGCGAGGGCTCGGGCGTGCGCGCGGCGGCCCGCCGGGGGCTGCGCGTGCTGGGCCGGCGCCTGGGGGCCGTGACCCTCCTCTTCGCCCTGTTCCTGGGGATCGGGGCCGGCCTTTCGATCGTTTTCCTGCCGCTGGCCGCCGCCGCCGATTCGCTGCTCTCCGAGGCCCCCGGTTGGCGCGCCCTGGTCCGCCTGATCCTGTTCCTCCTGCAGTCGCTCCCCAGTACACTGCTCACCATGGTCCTGGCCGGCTCCCTGGTCGCCCTGGTCCGCAGTGAGACGCTCGCCGAGATCCGCCGCAAACCCGAGGTGCAGACCGCGTGAATTCGAAGTTTTTCCCCATCCTCTGCCTCCTGCTCCTGGTCTTTCTCCCGGGTTGTGGCCCCAAGCGGCCGCCGCGCACGGCGCCCAAGAAGCCTCCGGCGACCCGTCCCCAGCCTCCCAAGGCTCCGCCGGTGCAACCGCAGCCGGCTCCCGCTCCCACCGTACCGGTGACTCCGAAGGAGCCCGTGGCCCCTGAGCCGGAGCCCGAGCCGGCCCAGCCCCTGCTGCTCAAGGTGGGGCTCGCGAGCGACCTCGATTCCGTGACATTCCCCTGCTGCGAGGAGCCGCTGGACGTGTCGCTGGAAGACCAGGCACTCACCGTGGCCACCTCGCTCAAGGTCGAGCCCGCCGCCGGCACCTCGCAGAAGGGGTACTACCGCCTCCAGGTGGCGGCGCTGCGCGACGAGCGGCAGGCCCAGAACCTGGCCCGGCGCCTGGCGCGGGACTCGGGCCAGCCGGGGGAGGCCTACTTCGACGCCGGCATCGACCTCTACCGGGTGCGCGTCGGCCACTACGCCACGCGCGAGGCCGCGGAGGCCGACCTGCGGCGCCTCGGGGCCATCGGCGTCACCGGCGCCTTCGTGGTGAACGAGGGCGGCAGCGTCACCGAGCCGGCCCTGCGGATCACCCTGGGGCAGGCCACGGCGACGTACCCCGGCCGCTGGCTCTCCGTGTCGCCCGTGGGCAATCCCAGCGTACGGGTGCGCGGGCAAGCGCTACCGGGGGCGGGTCCTGGTCTACCTGAACGACCGCGGAGCGCTCAACCTCATCAACGAGCTCTCCGTGGAGGACTACCTGCGGGGCGTGGTGCCGAGCGAGATGGGGCCGGAGCTCTACAATCAGCTCGAGGCTCTCAAGGCCCAGACCGTGGCGGCCCGCACCTACGCCCTGCGCAACCTCGGCGAGTTCGCCCGCGAGGGGTACGACATCTGCGCCACCCCCCGCTGCCAGGTGTACGGCGGCATGAACGTGGAGCACCCGCTCTCGGACCGCGCGATCTCCGAGACGGCCGGGCAGGTGCTCCTCTACAAGGGGGAGTTGGTGGACGCCCTCTACAGCTCCACCTGCGGCGGCCATACGGAAGACGTGGGAGTCGTCTTCCCTCTCAAGGAGGGGGACTATCTGAAGGGCGTGCCCTGCATGGAAGTGGGAGTGGTGCGGATCGAGGGGGACCTCGCTCCGGGCGTGCCCTTCCCGGCCGGCCTGACCCGCCGCCTGCTGCCGCCGGCCGCCGTGGCCTCGCCCGCGGGCACCCTCGGGGCCCGCCTGGAGCACCTGGCCCTCCTCGCCGGCCTGCCCGCCCCCCAGCAGCGGCTCGCCTCGCTCGACCGGCGCGAGGTGCAGCGCTACGTCTCCTCGGCCTTCGATCTGGCGCTCGACGCCCGGCTCTTCGTGGCTCCCGAGGACGTCACCTATCTGCTCAACGATCCGCCGCGGGACTGGAGCGAGGAGGACCGGCGCAGCGCGGCCTACCTCATCAAGAGCGGCCTTCTGAACGGGCCCCTGGACCAGCCGCTGGACGAGGACGAGGTCGAGCGGATGCTTCTCGCCCTCGCCGAGCTTCTCCAGGTGGTACGCCGGGAGGACGCCTCGTTCCTCTCCGTCAAGGACGGCCAGCTCGCCGTCCGCTCCGGCAAGGAGGACAAGGTCTACACCCTGCCGGCGGGCCTCGCCACCTTCCGGCCCGAGGGCGAGCGGCCTCTACAGCTCGGCCCTCACCATGGTGCCCGGCGACCACCTGACGCTGTTCTGGCAGGAGGACCGCATCGTGGCCGCCACCCAGGAGATCGACCTCGACGGCGTGGCCTTCGACCGCAGCAGCCCGTACAGCTCCTGGACCCGGTTCCGCACCGACGCCCAGATCGCGGCCCAGGTGAACACCCGCTTCCCGGGCCTCGGCTTCCAGAGCTTCGAGATCCTCTCGCGCGGCGCGTCCGGCCGGGTGGGCAAGATCCGCATTCAGGGTGACGGCGACCAGAAGGTCGACGTGGAAGGCCTGGCCGTGCGCTGGACGCTCGACGTGCCCGACACCCTGTTCACCGCCAAGCGCCTGGAGCCCAAGAACCAGCGCGCCGGCTGGCTGTTCACCGGCAAGGGCTTCGGCCACGGCGTCGGCATGTGCCAGGTGGGCTCCTACGGCATGGCCCAGCGCGGCCACACCTACCGCGAGATCCTCACCCACTACTACACGGGCGTGGAGCTGGGCCGGGTGCGCTTCCGCAACCGCCATGCGGTGACCGGTCAGTAAGGCAGTGCTAAGCTCCCTCTTTTGAGGGAGCTATTGAGGGAAATATTGAGGGAGCCCTGAGCCATGGCCGTGCAAGACCTTCCGAAACGGTCCCCCGCGGCGCCACCCCCGCCGCCCGCTCCGTCCGCCCATCCTCCGGAGCGCAACCCCGGAACCTCGCTGGAGCTCGACTGGGTCCGCGAGGTGCGGGTGAACACCAGCGCGGCCGAGCGCCGCGCCGCCACCCTGACCAAGCGCCGCACGGTCAAGAAGGAGTGGCAGGCCGCCTGGTACCTGCGGGCCGTCACCTGCATGGACCTGACGACCCTCGCCGGGGACGACACCCCGGGGCGCGTGCGCCGGCTCTGTGCCAAGGCGCGCCAGCCCGTGCGGCGGGACCTCCTGGAGGCGCTGGGCGTGGGGCACCTGGACCTGCGGGTCGCTTCCGTCTGCGTCTACCACGGCATGATCGAGACCGCCCGCGAGGCCCTGGCGGGCTCCGGGGTCCCGGTCTGCGCCGTGTCGGCGGGCTTCCCGGCCGGCCTCAACCCCTTCCCGCAGCGGCTCGCCGAGATCCGCGCTTCCGTGGCGGCGGGCGCCGAGGAGATCGACATCGTCATCAGCCGCGCCCACGTGCTGACCGGTGACTGGCAGGCCCTGTACGACGAGGTGCGCGCCTTCCGCGAGGCCTGCGGGCCGGCCCATCTCAAAACCATTCTCGCCACGGGCGAGCTCGGCACCCTGCGCAACGTGGCGCGGGCGAGCCGGGTGGCGATGATGGCCGGCGCCGACTTCATCAAGACCTCCACCGGCAAGGAGAAGGTCAACGCCACGCTGCCGGTCTCGCTCGTCATGGTGCGGGCCATCCGCGACTACCTGGAGCGCACCGGCCACCGCGTCGGCTTCAAACCGGCGGGCGGGATCTCGACCGCCAAACAGTCCACGGACTGGCTGTCCCTGATGAAGGAAGAGCTGGGCGGCGCCTGGATGCGCCCCGCCCTCTTCCGCATCGGCGCCTCCAGCCTCCTGGGCGACATCGAGCGCCAGCTGGAGCACCACGTGACCGGCCGCTACTCGGCGGCTTTCCGCCATCCCATGGCCTGAGAGGGGTTGCATGGCTTCGACCGCCACGATCGCCGATATCTTTGAGACCCTGGAGTACGGCCCCGCTCCCGAGAGCGCCGATGCCGCCCTGGCCTGGATCGAGGCGCGCGGTGGGGAAGTCCTCCCCTTCATCGGCGGCTCCTTCCGCCGGCCGAATATTGCCGAGGATAGGGGCGGGTGGTTCGACACCCTGAACCCCGCCACGGCCAAGCCCCTCGCCCGCGTGGCCTGGTGCGGTGCCGCCGAGGTGGACGCCGCGGTGGCGGCGGCCCGGGCGGCTCAATCCTCCTGGTGGGACCTCGGCTGCCATGGCCGCGCCCGGCATCTCTACGCCCTCGCCCGCCACATCCAGAAGAACGCCCGCCTGCTGGCCGTCCTGGAGACGCTGGACAACGGCAAGCCCATCCGCGAGACGCGGGATCTCGACGTGCCGCTGGTGGCCCGGCACTTCTACCACCACGCCGGCTGGGCCCAGCTCATGGAGCGCGAGCTTCCCGGCCAGGTACCCCTGGGGGTCGCGGGGCAGATCATCCCCTGGAACTTCCCCCTGCTGATGCTGGCCTGGAAGATCGCGCCGGCGCTCGCCATGGGGAACACGGTGGTGCTCAAGCCGGCCGAATTCACACCGCTCACGGCGTTCGCCTTCGCCGAGATCTGCCGCGACTCCGGCCTGCCGCCGGGGGTGGTCAACATCCTCACGGGCGACGGCAGGACGGGCGAGCTGATCGTCCGCCATCCCGGGATCGACAAGATCGCCTTCACCGGCTCGACCGAGGTGGGGCGCATCCTCCGCGAGGCCACGGCGGGCACGGGCAAGAAGCTCTCCCTGGAGCTGGGCGGCAAGTCGCCCTTCCTGGTGTTCGACGACGCGGACCTCGACGGCGCCGTCGAGGGGGTGGTGGACGCCATCTGGTTCAACCAGGGGGAGGTCTGCTGCGCCGGCTCGCGCCTCCTCGTCCAGGAGGGCGTGGCCGAGGCGCTCTACGCCAAGCTGCGCGCCCGCATGGAGACCCTGCGCGTGGGCGATCCCCGCGACAAGGCCATCGACATCGGCGCCATCATCGCGCCCGTGCAGCTCGAGCGCATCGAGCGGCTGGTGCGCCAGGGGGTCGAGGAGGGCGCCAAGCTCTGGCAGCCGTCCTGGAGCTGCCCGCGCGAGGGCTGGTTCTATCCGCCGACCCTGTTCACCGGACGTGTCCCCGTCGGCCACCATCGCCCAGGTCGAGATCTTCGGCCCGGTGCTCGTGGCCATGACCTTCCGCACGCCCGAAGAGGCCATCGAGCTGGCGAACAACACCCGCTACGGCCTGGCCGCGAGCGTCTGGACGGAGAACGTCAACCTCGCGCTCGACCTCGCCGCCAAGATCAAGGCCGGCACGGTGTGGATCAACAGCACCAACCTCTTCGACGCCGCCTCCGGCTTCGGCGGCTACCGCGAGAGCGGCTTCGGGCGCGAAGGCGGCAAGGAAGGGCTCTGGGAGTACGTCCAGCCCCGCTGGCAGGTGGAGGCCAAGAAGGCGGCGGGTGGCAGCGAGTCCGAGGAGCGGGTCTCCGCCGCTGAAGAAGTCCCCGAGACCTGGAAGACACGCACGAGTGGTCCACTGAAGATCTCCGAGTTGTCCGGCCTGCCGCCCATCGACCGCACGGCCAAGCTGTACATCGGCGGCAAGCAGACCCGGCCGGACGGCGAGGCCAGCCGCAAGATCCTGGGACCCGACGGCGAGCTGATCGGAGAGGTGGGGGAGGGCAACCGCAAGGACGTCCGCAACGCCGTCGAGGCCGCCCGCAAGGCCGCTCCCGGCTGGGCGAAGGCCACGGCCCATCTGCGGGCGCAGATCCTCTACTACACCGCCGAGAACCTCGCCGCCCGCCGGGAGGAGATGGCCCGCCGGCTCGACGCCCTGACCGGTCTTGGCTCCGGCGGCTCCGAGGTGGACCTCTCCGTCGAGCGCCTCTTCACCTACGCCGCCTGGGCGGACAAGTACGCCGGCACCGTCCAGGCCACGCCGCTGCGCAACTTCACCTTCGCCGTCCACGAGCCCATCGGCACCCTGGGCATCGCCTGCCCGGACGAGTGTCCCCTCCTCGCCTTCGTCTGCCACCGTGGCCCCGGCGGTCGCCATGGGGAACGCCGTGGTGGCCATCCCCTCCGAGCGCTGGCCGCTGGCCGCCACGGATCTCTACCAGGTCTTCGACACCTCGGACGTGCCGGCCGGCGTCATCAACATCGTCACCGGAAGCCGCGACGCCCTCGCGGCCGTCCTCGCCGCTCACGACGACGTGGACGCCCTCTGGTACTTCGGCACCCGCGAAGGGAGTGCCGCCGTCGAACGCGGCTCCACCGGCAACCTCAAACGCACCTGGGTCAGCTACGGCCATCCCCGCGACTGGACCGATTCGGAGCAGGGCGCTGGTGAGGAGTTTCTGCGCCAGGCGATTCAGGTGAAGAACATCTGGGCGCCGTTCGGGGAGTAGGGACCCTGGAGGGCAGCGATTCCGCAGCTTGGCCGTCCGGGAGCCCATGGTTGTTGGTTTTGGCCCCTGTTGCGGAGGCCGGGCGCTTTCGGGTAGGCCCAGTTGGGCTTTGCGGAGCGCGCCTTGGGGCCGCGAGGGGTTTGTTTCAGAGGGCGAACCGGGGGTTTCCAGGGCTGCGGTGGCGGCGAGCAAGTCGGATCCCAGCCCGGCGACAGGGGAGAGCCGGGGAGAGCCAAGATGCCGGGATGGTCCTCAGGAGGGCGGAGCGCGATTTTCCGCCAAACCCTGATAGAGCTCACTAGCCAGACAGCGGGCGACGTGTTGAGCGCTGTGGCGTTTGCGGTAGGCGGGCTGGAGGTTGCGGTGGAAGAAGGCGTAGAAGAGGTTGAAGGCCAGCATGGTCATCAGACAGAAGATCAGGATGGCGGTGGGGTGGTGTTTGTAGACGTGATCGGCGGCCCAGCGGTTGGTCGTCTCGTTGAAGCCTTGATTCTCGATGCTCCAGCGGGCATGGCCGAGGTCAACCACCGCTGGGAGACTGGCCCGGTGGGTCGATAGGGTAGTCACCCACACCCAATCCGCTTCTTGGTCATGGAGTTGGCCGTCGAGTTGGCGGCGGGTAGTGGTGGTTTCTCGGCTGCGTACCACGCGCACCGGCTGGCGAACCTGGGGCCAGGTCGTGAAGCCCTGAAGGTCCCAGACCTCCCGGGTGGTGGAGCCCTCGGTGGAGCGCTGGGGCGAGTCGGTCTCGAACAGGGCGCGGGCATCCGTGAGCAGATCGCGGTTCTCGTTTTTTAACACGGTGAGGACATCTTTGCCGCGGTCGAGCAGGAAGTTGTACAGGCGAGGGTCCGTGTACAAGGCATCGCCGAGGACCACGTCGAAGGCTCGTGGAAAGCGGCCGAGCAGCCGTTCGAGCAGACGCAGGGCCGTCGCGACCTCATCCTCGCCGAGCTTTTGGGGTTCGGCGTCGAGCAGGATCGGAAAGTCCCAGCCCAAGAGCATGGCCGTGACGTGGCGGTGGTAGTACTGGACGTGCTCACCGCGAGCGGTGGAAATCCTGCGCTCCAGACAAGCCGGGCAGTGGCGCTGCTCGGTGGAGTGCGATTCATGGCCATCGACCACCAAAGCCATCAGCCCGTGCCAGGGCGGGGGCAGGGCCTTGTTGCGCTTGAGGTCGGTATAGAGGTCCAGCAAGGATTCGCGCAGCGGATCGGGATCCATCTGGGCGGCGACGCGGCCAAGGGTGTCGGCACTCGGCAGCGCATCGCGCAAAAAGCGCCGCCAGAACAAACTGGAGCGCGTTTGCTCAGCGGCATTGAGACTGCCCAGGCGAGCGACGATCGTCACCAACAAGCTGCGGACGATGACAGGGGTGGCAATCCTGGGTTGCGAGCGCGCATCCGTGAGGCGATCAAGCCGCGAACCCAACGCAGCTACTTTTTCGGCCCAACTCAGCAGGCGTCTTAGGATGGCTAGGGCTCCCTGCGGGACAGCTTGTCCCAGTACAACCGGGATAACTCCTCGAGCAACTCGCGGATGCGCTGATAGGAAGCCACCCACTGGCGGACCTGCGGCTCCAGAGAGTGGGGAACAAAGAGTTGGTGAAGCTTGCCGTCCTCGCTGGCCACGACATACAAAGCCGAGTGCTTCTCGCCGCGGGCACACCGGCAGCGGGACTTGCCGCAGACCTTCTGGCGCGGATTGAGGGTCGCCCGCAGGAAGCCGACGCCGCTGAGAAGTTGGACCAGTTGGGAGCGCAGGTGCCGCTCCTGCTCGCTCATTTGGGTGCGAGAGAGGCGGGGAGGATTCTCTGCCATACGGCAAATATACCAGAAACCCGCTCCCCAAGCACTCCCCTTGCGAATACGAATCTGCTCCCCAATCTCTTGGAGAAGGAATTAGCCCCCAAAGACCCGCCACACTTAGCTTTCCCCAACCTCTCTACGAGGACTGCGGAATCGCTGCCTGGAGGGGGGGGAATAGCTTTTTCCCTCAGCCCTGTTGTATGCTTCGCCACGAAGCCCGGTTGGGCCGGAAGGTGACTCCCGCTTCCTCAGGAATGCGGGGCTCAAACCGCCGGCTTGCGAAGTTTGGGGCTGCGGAGTATAGTGCGCTTCCCGCTTGGCTGACCTTGAAAAGGTCTCAGCGCGTTTGTCCGCGAAGATAGGTCCGCGAAAGTGTTGACGGACGCGCAGCTTCTGAGTTAGGCTCTGCGGGTTTCGCCGCCGATGGTCCCGCCTGGGACGGGGGCGGCTGGTCTCAGCGGAAGACAATTCGTCTTCAAGCCGAAGACAATCAACCCTGAACACCGTTCGGGGCCGGAGTGTGGGCCATCGGACCCATCTTCGAATGGGTGCCGACGGTGTCGCCGCTTCGCGAAGACACACGGGAAACAAATCGGGTCGAGGAGATCTGGACGCATGCCTACGATTCATCAATTGGTGCGCAAAGGACGCGAGCGCATTGAGACCAAGACGAAGAGCCCGGCGCTGCAGGCGTCGCCGCAGAAGCGCGGGGTCTGCGTTCGCGTGTACACCCAGACGCCCAAGAAGCCGAACTCGGCGCTGCGCAAGGTCGCGCGCGTTCGGCTCACCAACGGCATCGAGGTGACCACCTACATCCCGGGCGAAGGCCACAACCTGCAGGAGCACTCGATCGTGCTGATCCGCGGTGGCCGTGTGAAGGATCTCCCGGGCGTCCGTTACCACGTGATTCGCGGCACGCTCGACGCGGTCGGCGTGGTCAAGCGCCGCCAGGGCCGTTCGAAGTACGGTGCCAAGCGGCCGAAGTCTTGACTCTTGAGATACGACAGGCGAGGAAGAAGACATGCCCAGGCGTAGAGAAGTTCCGAAGCGCGAGATCCTGCCGGATCCGCTGTACAACTCGCAGCTCGTCGACCAAGTTCGTCAACGTGGTGATGAAGGACGGCAAGAAGTCGGTGGCCGAGCGCATCCTGTACGATGCCCTCGAGGCCATTCGCGCGCAAGACCAGCGACGATCCGATGAAGGTCTTCAAGAAGGCCATCGAGAACGTCAAGCCCGCGGTCGAGGTGAAGTCCCGGCGCGTCGGCGGCTCGACCTACCAGGTCCCCGTCGAGGTTCGCCCCTCCCGCAAGCTGGCGCTGTCGATGCGCTGGATCATCAAGACGGCCATGGCGCGCGGCGAGAAGACGATGCGCGCCCGGCTGGCCGGCGAGCTGCTGGACGCGGCCGAGAACCGCGGCGGCGCCATCAAGAAGAAGGACGACACGCACCGCATGGCCGAGGCCAACAAGGCTTTCGCCCATTACCGGTGGTAAGCTGGTCATAGAGCAAAGACGAGAGCAAGGCGGAAAGAAGTCAGACCATGGCTAGGCAATCAGCACTCAAAGACACGCGCAACATCGGCATCATGGCGCACATCGATGCCGGTAAGACGACGACGACCGAGCGCATCCTCTTCTACACCGGTGTGAACTACAAGATCGGTGAGGTGCACGAGGGTACTGCCACCATGGACTGGATGGTGCAGGAGCAGGAGCGCGGCATCACGATCACGTCGGCCGCGACGACCTGCTTCTGGAACGAGGCACCACCGGATCAACATCATCGACACCCCCGGCCACGTGGACTTCACGGCCGAGGTGGAGCGGTCGCTGCGCGTCCTCGACGGCGCGGTGGCGGTGTTCGACTCGGTGGCCGGTGTCGAGCCGCAGTCGGAGACGGTCTGGCGCCAGGCCGACCGCTACCGGGTGCCGCGCATCGCGTTCGTCAACAAGATGGACCGCATCGGCGCCGACTTCGACCGCACGGTGTCGATGATGCGCACGCGCCTCGCCGCCAACCCGGTGGTGATCCAGCTTCCCTGGGGCCGCGAGGACCAGTTCAAGGGGATCATCGACCTGATCGAGATGAAGGGGATCTTCTACAGGACGAGACCATGGGCGCCGACTACGAGCTGGTCGACATCCCCGAGGAGCTATCTGCGACGTGGCGCACAAGATGCGCGAGGCAGATGGTCGAGGCGATCTCCGAGACGGACGACCAGCTCCTGGAGAAGTACCTCTCCGGTGAGGAGGTCTCCAACGACGAGCTCAAGGCCGCGCTGCGCCGGGCGACGATCGCCAACCAGGTGCAGCCGGTGATCTGCGGCAGCGCCTTCAAGAACAAGGGCGTCCAGCCGCTGCTCGACGCGGTGGTCGACTACCTGCCCTCGCCGCTCGACGTCCCGCCGATCGAGGGCATGGACCCCGACACGGAGAAGCCGGTGGTGCGCCGGCCGGACGACAGCGAGCCGTTCGCGGCCCTGGTGTTCAAGATCATGACCGACCCGTACGTCGGCCAGCTGGTGTTCTTCCGGGTCTACTCCGGGCACATCGAGTCGGGCACAGTCGGTGCTCAACGCCAAGAGGGACAGCAACGAGCGCATCGGCCGCCTGCTCAAGATGCACGCCAACAAGCGCGAGGAGATCAGCGAGGTGTGGGCGGGCGACATCGCGGCGGCGGTGGGTTTGAAGAACGTCACCACCGGCGACACGATCTGCGACCCCAAGCACCCGGTGGTGCTGGAGGCGATGAGCTTCCCGGAGCCGGTGATCGCGGTCTCGATCGAGCCCAAGACCAAGGCCGACCAGGAGAAGCTGGGCATGGCGCTCGCCAAGCTGATGCAGGAAGATCCGACCTTCCGCGTCCACACGGACAAGGACACGGGCCAGACGCTGATCTCCGGCATGGGCGAGCTGCACCTCGAGATCATCACCGACCGCCTGGTGCGCGAGTTCAACGTCGGCGCCAACGTCGGCAAGCCGCAGGTGGCCTACAAGGAGACCATCACGCCAGGAGGCCGAGGGCGAGGGCCGGTTCGTGCGCCAGACCGGCGGTCGCGGCCAGTACGGCCACGCCAAGATCCGCATGCGGCCGACGACGGAAGCGGACTTCATCTTCAACAACAAGATCGTCGGCGGCATCGATCCCCAAGGAATTCATCAAGCCGATCGAGCAGGGGATCAAGGAAGCGCTGGAGACGGGTCCGCTCGCGGGCTTCCCGTGCACGGGCGTCGAGGTCGACCTCTACGACGGCAGCTACCACGACGTCGACTCGTCGGAGATCGCGTTCAAGATCGCCGGCTCGATGGCGTTCCAGGACGCCTGCAAGCGGGCGCGGCCGGTGCTGATGGAGCCCATCATGGCGGTCGAGGTGGTCACGCCCGAGGACTACATGGGCGAGGTCATCGGCGACATCACCTCGCGCCGCGGCCGCATCCAGTCGCATGGAGGCGCGCGGCAACGCCCAGGTGATCACGTGCAAGGTGCCGCTGTCGGAGATGTTCGGCTACGCGACCGACCTGCGCTCGATGTCGCAGGGGCGCGCCAACTACACCATGCAGTTCGCCGCCTACGAGCAGGCCCCCAAGAACGTCAGCGAAGAGATCGTGGCCAAGGCCGCCGGCTAGCCGGCCGGGTACCGTCGGCGATACGAGAGACCGAGGAGAGATCATGGGCAAGGAAAAGTTCGAGCGTTCGAAGCCGCACGTCAACGTCGGGCACGATCGGTCACGTCGACCACGGCAAGACGACCCTGACGGCGGCGATCACGCGAGTCCTCGCGTCGAAGGGTCTGGCGAGCTTCGTGGCCTTCGACCAGATCGACAAGGCTCCGGAAGAGCGCGAGCGCGGCATCACGATCGCGACGGCGCACGTGGAGTACCAGAGCGAGAAGCGCCACTACGCGCACGTCGACTGCCCGGGCCACGCCGACTACGTGAAGAACATGATCACCGGCGCGGCGCAGATGGACGGCGCGATCCTGGTGGTGTCGGCGGCCGACGGCCCGATGCCGCAGACGCGGGAGCACATCCTGCTGGCCCGGCAGGTGGGCGTGCCGTCCATGGTGGTGTTCATGAACAAGTGCGACATGGTCGACGATCCGGAGCTTCTGGACCTGGTCGAGCTGGAGCTGCGCGAGCTGCTGTCGTCGCTACGACTTCCCGGGCGACGACATTCCGATCATCCGGGGCTCGGCGCTGCAGGGCGCTGGAGAACGGCGACGGCGGACAGCGAGTGGGGCAAGAAGATCATCGAGCTGATCGACGCGGTGGACAGCTACATTCCGCTGCCGGAGCGCGCGATCGACAAGGAGTTCCTGATGCCGATCGAAGACATCTTCTCGATCTCGGGCCGCGGCACGGTGGTGACCGGCCGTGTGGAGCGCGGAATCGTGAAGGTGGGCGACGAAGTGCGAGATCGTCGGCATCCGTCCGACGGTGAAGACGATCGTGACCGGCGTCGAGATGTTCAAGAAGCTGCTCGACCAGGGCCAGGCGGGCGACAACATCGGCGTTCTGCTGCGTGGCACGAAGAAGGACGACGTGGAGCGCGGCCAGGTGCTGGCGAAGCCGGGCTCGATCAAGCCGCACACCAAGTTCAAGGGCGAGGTGTACGTGCTGACGAAGGAAGAGGGCGGCCGTCACACGCCGTTCTTCAACGGCTACCGTCCGCAGTTCTACTTCCGTACGACGGACGTGACGGGTGTCGCGAAGCTGCCGGAAGGCACGGAGATGGTGATGCCGGGCGACAACGTGAACCTCGAGGTGGAGCTGATCGCTCCGATCGCGATGGAGAAGGGCGTCCGCTTCGCCATCCGCGAAGGCGGCCGCACGGTCGGCGCCGGCACCGTCACCGACATCATCGCGTAGCCCACAAGGCTGAATCGTTTTTCTGGTGCATAAGGGGCAGAGGTCATGGTCAACGAGAAGATCCGAATCCGCCTGAAAGCGTTCGACTACCGTATCCTGGACACGTCGACGCACGAGATCGTGGACACCGCGCGGCGCACCGGCGCGCGGGTGGTGGGGCCGATTCCGCTGCCCACCCACATCTCGCGGTACACGGTGAACCGCTCGCCGCACGTCGACAAGAAGTCGCGGGAGCAGTTCGAGATCCGCACGCACAAGCGGCTGCTCGACATCTTCGAGCCCACGCAGTCAGACGGTTGACGCGCTGATGAAGCTGGAACTGCCGGCCGGCGTGGACGTCGAGATCAAGGCGTTCGGAAAGTAGACGAGGGAACGGCGATGGAAGGCATCCTGGGACGGAAGTTGGGCATGACCCAGATCTACGTCGAAGACGGGACCGCGATCCCGGTGACGGTGATCCAGGCCGGGCCGTGCCTCGTGGTTCAGAGGAAGACGGTCGGCCGTGGACGGCTATGAGGCGGTCCAGATCGGTCTGGTGGAAGAGAAGCCGGCCAAGGTGAAGAAGCCGCAGGCCGGCCACTTCCAGAAGGCCGGCGTGGCGCCGGTACGGCACGTTGAGGAATTCCGCGCGACCGGCGGCGCTGCCGGCGATCTGGCGACCTCAAGGCGGGCGACGAGGTGAAGGCCACGATCTTCGAAGAGAAGCGAGTGGGTGGACGTCGTCGGCACCAGCAAGGGCAAGGGCTTTCAGGGCGTCATGAAGCGTCACAACTTCGCGCGGCGGCCAGGGCGGCCACGGCTCGATGTTCCACCGGGCTCCGGGCTCGATCGGCTCGTCGGCCTACCCGTCCCGGGTGTTCCCCGGCATGCGGGGAACCGGCCGGATGGGCGGCGACCGGGTGACGGTGAAGAACCTCCAGATCGTCAAGATCGACGCCGAGCAGAACCTGATCTACGTGCGCGGCGCCGTGCCCGGGTCGCAAGACCGGATACCTGGCGATCCGGCGGGCGAAGCGGGGCTAAGCGCAGAGCGCGCTGGGGATCAAGCAGATGAAAATTACGGTCAAGAATTTCGACAACCAGCAGGTGCGCGAGATCGAGCTGCCCGGAGGAGATGTTCGGGTACCCGTACAAGCAGCACCTGATCCACGAGGCGGTCCAGGCCTACCTCGCGGGCCTGCGGCGCGGCACCCACAAGGTGAAGAACCGCTCCGAGGTCTCGGGCTCGGGCAAGAAGCTCTGGCGCCAGAAGGGCACCGGCCGCGCCCGTACCGAGGACATCCGGAACCCCAAGTGGCGCAAGGGCGGCACGGTGCACGGCCCGGTCCCCCACAGCCACGCGAAGGATCTCTCGCGCCGCGAGAAGAAGAACGCGCTCAAGTCCGCGCTGTCCCAGAAGCTCGCCGAGCAGTCGATCGTCGTCCTCGACGGTCTCGAGCTCGGCAGCCACAAGACCAAGGATCTGATGGCGCGCCTGGGCAAGCTCGGGATCGCCGGCAAGGCCCTCCTGGTCGACAGCCAGGACAACCGCAACCTGTCCTGGCATCGCGCAACGTCAAGGCGCTGAAGACGGTCGATCCGCTGGCGGTCAACGTCTACGACGTGGTGGACCGCTCGTTCCTGGTGGTCAGCGAGGACGCCCTCGCCCGCCTGGTGGAGGTGCTGGCGAAATGAGAGTGCAGGAGATCATCCGCCGCCCGCTGATCACGGAGAAGTCCACCGAGCTGCGCGACGAGAAAAACGTCATCGCTTTCGAGGTGGCGCGGGGCGCGAACAAGATTCAGGTCAAGCGTGCCGTGGAGACCCAGTTCAAGGTCAAGGTCGCCGAAGTGCGAATCGCCAACGTCCACGGCAAGGTGCGCCGGCAGGGCCGTTTCGTCGGGCGCCGTCCCGACTGGAAAAAGGCCTACGTGCGGCTGGTCGAGGGTGAAAAGCCGATCGAGTTCTTCGAGGGGATGTAAGAGATGGCGATCAAACAAAGAAAACCGGTCAATGCGTCGAGCCGTTTCCAGACGCACCTGACGTTCGACGAGATCACGCGGTCCACGCCCGAGAAGTCCCTCACCGAGGGCAAGAGCCGGACGGGCGGACGCAACAACCGCGGCCAGCTCACGTCCTGGTGGCGGGGCGGCGGCCACAAGCAGCGCTACCGGATCATCGACTTCAAGCGCGACAAGCACGGCGTGCCGGCGAAGGTCGCCTCGGTCGAATACGATCCCAACCGCTCGGCCCGCATCGCCCTGCTGCACTACGCGGACGGCGAGAAGCGGTACATCCTCTGGCCGGACGGCCTGAAGGTGGGCGCCAAGGTGATGTCGGGCGAGAGCCGCCGAGGTCAACCTCGGCAACGCCCTGCCGCTCAAGCGCATCCCGCTCGGCACGATGGTCCACAACATCGAGCTGAAGATCGGCAAGGGCGGCCAGATGGTGCGCAGCGCCGGCGCCGGCGCCCAGCTCATGGCCCGCGAGGGCGGCTGGGCCCAGGTCAAGCTCCCTTCGGGCGAGGTGCGGCGGGTGCACGTCGAGTGCTACGCCACCGTCGGCCAGGTGGGCAACCTGGAGCACGAGAACGTGTCCATCGGCAAGGCCGGCCGTAACCGCTGGCTGGGCTGGAAGCCGCACAACCGCGGCGTGACGATGAACCCGGTCGACCACCCGATGGGCGGCGGCGAGGGCCGGACCTCCGGCGGCCGCCATCCCACGACCCCCTGGGGCGTGCCGACCAAGGGCTACAAGACCCGCAACAACAAGCGCACGGACGGCATGATCGTCCGCCGCCGGAACCAGAAGTAAGGAGCGAGAGCCATGTCGCGTTCCCTCAAGAAGGGTTACTTCATCGACGACCACCTTGCGGACAAGGTGGCGGCGATGAACGACCGGGGCGAGAAGCGGGTGATCAAGACGTGGTCGCGCCGCTCGACGGTGATCCCGGAGATGGTCGGTCACACGATCGCGGTGCACAACGGAGCCAAGTTCATCCCGGTGTACGTCAGCGAGAACATGGTGGGCCACAAGCTCGGCGAGTTCGCGATGACTCGCACGTTCCGGGGCCACAGCGGCAAGAAGGTCGAGAAGGGGGCCCGTCCCCGGTAGGGGGCGGAGAGAGGAGCGAGACGATGGAAGTGACAGCGCGGCTTCGCTACGCCCCGGGCTCGGCGCAAAAGATGCGCCTGGTGGCGGATCTGATCCGGGGCAGGGGTGTCCAGGATGCGGTGAACCTCCTGGAGGTCACTCACAAGGCGGCGGCCCGGCACGTACAGAAGTGCCTGAAGTCGGCGATCGCCAACGCGGAGAACCGGGAGGACCACCTGGACGTGGACCGGCTCTACGTCAAGGAGATCTTCGTCGACGGCGGGCCGATGGCCAAGCGGGTGCGTCCCGCGCCGATGGGCCGGGCGTTCCGGATCTTACGGCGGCAGAGCCACATCACGATCAAGCTCGACACCCAAAAGGGTGCCGGGAAAAAGTAGAGAGAGGACGACGAACGTGGGTCAGAAAACGCACCCGTACGGGTTCCGGCTCGTCTACAACAAGACCTGGCACTCGCGCTGGTATGGCGACGCCAACTACGCCGACACCCTGCACGAGGATCTGAAGCTCAGGAAGCGCCTGAAGAGCCGTCTCGGCCACGCCGGCGTGTCGGAGATCGACATCGAGCGGGCGGCCGACAAGCTGCGCGTCACGATCTACACGTCGCGGCCGGGCATCATCATCGGCCGCCGGGGTGCGGAGGTCGACAAGCTGCGCGACGAGCTGCAGAAGGAGATGGGCCGCGAGGTGCACATCAACATCCAGGAGATCCAGCGGCCGGAGCTCGACGCCCAACTGGTGGCCGAGTCGATCGCGGGTCAGCTCGAACGCCGCGTCTCCTTCCGCCGGGCGATGAAGAAGGCCATGGAATCGGCCTTCCGGTTCGGCGCCAAGGGAATCAAGATCATGGTCGGCGGGCGCCTGGGCGGCGCGGAGATCGCGCGCTCCGAGTGGTACCAGGAGGGGCGGCTGCCGCTCCACACCCTCAAGGCGGACATCGACTACGGCTTCGCCGAGGCGGGCACGACCTACGGCAAGATCGGGGTCAAGGTCTGGGTCTACAAGGGAGACCTCCTCAAGGAGAAGGGCCGCCGCGCGTCGGCTTGAGGCTCGGGAGAATTTAAGCCATGTTGATGCCGAAGAAGGTCAAGTACAGGAAACAGCAGCGCGGCCGGCGCAAGGGAATGGCCAAGGGAGGCAGCTATATCGCCTTCGGTGACTATGCCCTCCAGGCGCTGGAGGTGGGCTGGGTGACGGCGCGGCAGATCGAAGCGGCCCGTATCGCCATCTCCCGCCACGTCAAGCGCGGCGGCAAGGTCTGGATCCGGGTGTTCCCCGACAAGCCGATCACCAAGAAGCCGCTCGAAACCCGTATGGGCAAGGGCAAAGGCAATCCGGAAGAGTGGGTTGCCGTGGTGAAGCCGGCGAGGATCCTCTACGAGCTCGAGGGCGTGCCCGCGGACGTGGCCGAGCAGGCGATGCGGCTCGCGTCGCACAAGCTGCCGATCAAGACGCGGTTCATCACCCGCCAGGAAGAGCTGAGGTAAGACGATGAAGGCTTCACAAATGCGCGATCAGACGTTGGAGGAGCTGCAGGACAAGGAGCGCGATCTGTCCGAACAGCTCTTCGCCCTGCGCCTGCAGAAGGTCACCGGCCAGCTCGAAAAGCCGGCCCGCGTGCGCCAGGTGCGCAAGGACCTGGCGCGGGTGCTGACCATCCTGCGCGAAAAGCGCGGTCAGAGCTAGGAGCAGAGAAAGACATGGCTGACACGGCAGAGATGGCACAGACGGCGCAGCAGGACGTGGCGGCGGCCTCCGAAAAGGGGCACCGGCAGGTCAAGGTGGGCCGGGTGGTGAGCAACAAGATGGACAAGACGGTGGTGGTCGTCGTCGAGCAGACGGTGACGCACCGGCTCTACCACCGGTACATGAAGAAGACCAAGAAATTCCATGCCCACGACGAGGAGAACCAGTGCAACGTCGGCGACGTGGTGGAGATCGTCTCCTGCCGTCCGCTTTCGAAGACCAAGCGCTGGCGGGTCCGCGAGATCGTGAAGCGGGCTCAGTAGGGAAGACCAAGGGGTAGACCATGATCCAGATGGGAACGATTCTCGACGTGGCGGACAACTCAGGGGCGAAGAAGATCGCCTGCATCCACCTGCGCGGCGGCTCGGCGGGCCAGTACGGCCGGCTGGGTGACGTGATCACCGCTTCGGTCAAAGAAGCGGCGCCCGACGGCACGGTGAAGAAGGGGGCGGTGGTCAAGGCGGTCATCGTGCGCACCGCCAAGGAGCAGCGGCGCAAGGATGGCAGCTACATCCGCTTCGACACGAACTCGGCGGTCCTGGTCAACGACGCGGGCGAGCCGATCGGCACGCGCGTGTTCGGACCGGTGGCCCGCGAGCTGCGCGAGAAGCGGTTCATGAAGATCGTCTCCCTGGCGCCGGAGGTCATCTAGAGATGCACAAGGTGAACGTCAAGAAGAACGACCAGGTGCTCGTCACGACGGGCAAGGACCGCGGCGCCCGCGGCCGGGTCCTGCGGGTTCTTGCCACCGAGGGCAAGGCGATCGTCGAGCGCGTGAACATGATCAAGCGGCACACGCGGCCGAACCCGAACAAGGGGGTCCAGGGCGGTATCCTCGAGCGTGAGGCGCCGATCCAGATCTCCAACCTGAAGGTGATCTGCCCGGAGTGCGGCAAGGCGTCCCGGATGGGCCGGCGCCGGCTCGAGGACGGGCGGGGCGTGCGGGTGTGCAAGAACTGCGGCGCCACTTTCGGCTAGGCGCGCGAGGCGAGTAGAACATGGCGAAGAACAAGGACACCAAAGACACCAAGGGTGGCAAGGCGAAGGCCGCTGCGGCCCCGTCCGGGCCGGTGCGGCCGACTCCCGAGGGCTACGTGCCGCGCCTGAAAACGCGGTATGCCGAGGAAGTCGTGCCCAAGATCCAGAAGGAGTTCGGCATCGACAACATCATGGCGGTGCCGAGGATCGAGAAGATCTCGCTCAACATGGGCGTGGGCGAGGCGATCCAGAACATCAAGATCCTGGACGACGCGGTCGAGGAGCTGGCGGCGCTGGCCGGCCAGCGCCCGACGATCACCCGGGCCCAGAAGTCCATCGCCGCCTTCAAGCTGCGCCAGGGAATGCCGATCGGCGCCGGGTGACGCTCCGGGGCAACCGGATGTGGGAGTTCCTGGACCGGCTGATCAGCATCGCCCTCCCCCGCGTGCGCGACTTCCGCGGCGTGCCGAGCAAGAGCTTCGACGGCCGCGGCAACTACACGATGGGCGTCCGGGACCACCTGATCTTCCCCGAGGTCGACTACAACAAGGTCGAGCGGCCCAAGGGGATGAACATCACGATCGTGACGACGGCCGGCAACGACGAGCGCGCTCTGTATCATGCTGCGCGAGCTCGGCATGCCGTTCACGCGCTAGGAGGCTTCGGTGGCGACCACGGCGAAGATCGCGAAAGAGAAGAAGAAGCTGAAGTACGAGATCCGGCACCGCAACCGTTGCCGCCTGTGCGGCCGGTCCCGGGGGTTCTACCGTAAGTTCGGCCTGTGCCGCATTCATCTGCGGGACCTGGCCCTCCAGGGCTACCTGCCCGGCGTCATCAAGGCGAGCTGGTAAAGGCCCAAGCCCGAGCGAAGCGAGGAGAGACAACGCAATGAGCATGACCGACCCGATTGCGGATCTGCTGAGCCGGATCCGTAACGCGCAGATTGCCAAGCACGACCGGCTGGACGTGCCGGCTTCCAAGCTCAAGCTGGAAGTCTGCAAGCTCCTGAAGGACGAGGGCTTCATCAAGAATTTCCGGGAGATCGAAGGGGTGCCCGTGGGGACCTTGCGGATCTTCCTGCGCTACAGCGCCGAGGGCGTGCCGGCCATTTCATACCTCCAGAGGGTGAGCCGGCCGGGCCGCCGGGTCTACCGCAAGGCGGACGAGATCCAGCCGGTCCGGAACGGCCTGGGCATCGGGATCGTCTCCACGTCGCAGGGACTGCTGACCGACTCCGAGGCGCGAGAGCGCCGGGTGGGCGGCGAGCTGCTCTGCCAAGTCTGGTAGAGATCTGTAGGAGAGAGTCTATGTCGCGGATTGGAAGAATGCCGATTCCCGTACCCAGCGGGACCAAGATCGAGGTCCGGGACGGGTTGTTCGTGGCCGAGGGCCCCAAGGGCCGGGTGGAGCAGGCGCTCTTTCCCGGGTACCCGGTGGAGGTCAAGGACGGCGAGGTCACCGTCACGCGTCCCGGCGACGCCGGGCCCGAGCGTTCGCACCACGGCCTGCTGCGGGCCCTGCTCGCCAATGCGGTGCAGGGAGTGTCGGCCGGCTTCGTCAAGCAGCTCGACATCGTGGGCGTGGGCTACCGCGCCGAGGTCAAGGGGAATCAGGTGCAGTTCGCTCTTGGTTACTCCCATCCGGTGCTCTTCAACATCCCCGAGGGGATCAAGATCGAGCACGACGCCAAGGCGAACCGGGTGACCATCTCCGGTGCCGACCGTCAGAAGGTAGGGCAGGTGGCGGCCGAGATCCGCGGCCTGCGCCGGCCCGACCCCTACAAGGGGAAGGGCATCAAGTACACCGACGAGGTCCTGCGCCGCAAGGTCGGCAAGGCCGGCGGCAAGTAAATGAGGACCTATCAGGGGACGCGATGAGCGATATCACGAAGCGTATGAAAGGCAAGCGGGAGCGCCGCGAGCGCGCCCACCTGCGGGTGAGGAAGCGCGTGCGCGGCACCCGGAGCGCCCGCGGCTGTCGGTCTACAAGAGTCTGCGTTTCATCTACGCGCAGGTGATCGACGACGACAAGGGGACGACCCTGGTGGCCGCGAGCTCGGCCGATCCGGCGCTGCGCGAGCAGCTCGGCACGTCGACCTCCAGCAAGGCCGCGGCCAAGCTGGTGGGCGAGCTGGTGGCTGCGCGCGCCAAGGAACAGGGCGTCGACAAGGTGGTCTTCGACCGCGGCGGCTACGTCTACCACGGCCACGTCCAGGCGCTGGCCGAGGCGGCCCGCGAAAAAGGTCTGCAATTCTAGGTAATTCAAGGGGCGCGGCAGGCTTGCCGCGCTAGGCGAAGGAGACGAGCTTGGCCAGGGACTTCGAACGCGAGAGCGAATTTTTCGAGCAGGTCGTCCACATCAACCGGGTGACCAAGGTGGTCAAGGGAGGCAAGAACTTCTCTTTCTCCGCCCTGGTGGTGATCGGGGACGGCAACGGCCGCGTGGGCTACGGCGCCGGCAAGGCGAAGGAGGTGCCCATGGCGATCCGCAAGGGGATCGAGATCGCCAAGCGGAACATGGTCCAGGTGCCGGTCAAGGGCACCTCGATCCCGCACGAGGCGCTCGGCGTCTTCGGCGCCGGCCGGGTGCTCCTGAAGCCGGCCTCCGAAGGCACGGGCGTGATCGCGGGCGGACCGGTCCGCGCGGTGGTGGAGACCGCGGGCATCCAGGACATCCTGACCAAGTCGCTTGGGCTCGACCAATCCCCACAACGTGGTGAAGGCGACCTTCGCGGCGCTGCTCAGCCTGCGCAGCGATCAAGACGCGCTGGCGGCGCGAGGGCTGACCGCCCGCAGGCCGGTTTCCGCGGCTTCCGCGGCACCCGCGGCCATTCCCGCGGCTCCCGCGCCGGCACCCGCAGTCACCGCCACCGAGCAGGAGGCACCGGCCGAGGCCGGCGCCTGATCGAGGAACAGATCGAGGAACAGACCGAGGGACAGACCGAGGTATATAGAGAGATGGCTGACAACAAGACGATCAGGATCCGCCAAGTCAAGAGCGTGATCGGCACCATGCGCACGCACCGCGAGGTGGTCAAGGGGCTCGGCCTGCGCCGGATCGGCCATGAGGTCGAGCGCCTCGACACCCCCGCCGTCCGCGGCATGATTGCGAAGGTCGGGTACCTGCTGGAGGTCGAGGAATCATGAAGCTGCACGAGCTGTCCCCCGCCAAGGGGAGCAAGCATTCCAAGAAGCGGGTTGGGCGCGGTCCCGGCTCCGGCCTCGGCAAGACCGCCGGCCGCGGCGAAAAGGGGCAGAAGTCCCGCACCGGCTACAGCAGCCGGCCCGGTTTCGAGGGCGGCCAGATGCCGCTCGTCCGCCGGGTCCCCAAGCGCGGCTTCACCAACATCTGGAAAGTGGAGTACGCGGTGGTGAACCTCTCCCAGCTCGCCGAGCTCGAGGGCGACGTAACGCCCGAGGTGCTGGCCGGGCATGGCCTGGTCCGCTCCGGCAAGAAGGTCAAGGTGCTCGGGGACGGCGAGATCGGGAAAGCCCTGCGCGTCGTCGCCGACAAGTTCAGCAAGTCGGCCCGCGAGAAGATCGAAGCCGCGGGCGGCAGCTGTGAGGAGCTTCAGGCGTGATTGACAGCTTCCGCAATATCTTCGCGATCCCGGACCTGCGCAAGCGGGTGCTGTTCACGTTCGGACTGCTGGCGGTATATCGGATCGGCTGCCATATCCCGACCCCGGGTGTCGATCCCCAGGCCCTCCTCGAGTTCATGCGGGCGGCCCAGGGAACGTTCCTCGGGTTCATCAACACCTTCACGGGTGGGAGCCTGCAGAAGATCGCGGTATTCGCGCTGGGGATCATGCCCTACATCACGGCGTCGATCATCCTGCAGCTGCTGACGGTGGTCTGGCCGTACCTCGAGAAGCTCTCCAAGGAGGGCGAGCTGGGGCGGCGCAAGATCACCCAGTACACCCGCTACGGCACGGTGGTCATCTCGATCATCCAGGGCACGGGCATCGCCATCTGGCTGGAGAAGATGACGACGCCGGGCGGTGCCCCCCTGGTGCCCGCGCCGGGCTGGGGCTTCCGGGCCCTGACCGTGATCACGCTCACCACCGGCACGGCTTTCGTCATGTGGCTGGGCGAGCAGATCAGCGAGCGAGGGATCGGCAACGGGATCTCGCTCATCATCTTCGCCGGCATCGTGGTGGGCCTGGTGCCCGCCGTCGGCAGTACGATCGGCAGCGTGCAGCAGGGGAACCTGAGCGTGCTCGCCCTGATCCCGCTGCTGGTGTTCATGGTGCTGGTCGTCGCCTTCATCGTCTACATGGAGAGGGCGCAGCGCCGTATCCCCGTCCAGTACGCCAAGCGCGTGGTGGGCCGGCGGGTCTACGGCGGCCAGAGCACCTATCTGCCGCTGCGGGTCAACACGGGCGGCGTCATCCCGGTGATCTTCGCCTCCTCCGTGGTGACGGTGCCGACGGTGATCGCGGGCCTGATCCAGAACGAGGGCGTGCAGCGGGTGGCCAACTACGTCGCATACGGCCAGCCGATCTACTACGCTCCTCCAGGTTCTCACGATCATCTTCTTCTCGTACTTCTACGTGTCGATCATCTTCAACCCGACCGACCTGGCGGAGAACATGCGGAAGTACGGCGGGTTCATCCCCGGCATCCGCCCCGGCAAGCGGACGGCGGAGTACATCGACCGGATCCTCACCCGGCTGACGCTGGTAGGCGCGGTCTACCTGGCGGCCGTCACCGTGCTGCCGGAGTTCCTGCTCACCGGTATCCACGTGGGCGGGCTGCCCTTGATCGGGCCGCGCATCGCCGGGTTCTTCCCGGCCTGGTTCCGGGAAGGCCTGGGCATCCAGTTCTACTTCGGCGGCACCTCGCTGCTGATCGTGGTCGGCGTGGCCATGGACACGATTCAGCAGATCGAGAGCCAGCTCGTGATGCGCAACTACGAAGGCTTCATGAAGCGGGGCCGGATCCGTGGGCGACGGGGTTGAGGAGCGTGGAGCGCGGGTGGTGCTGTTGGGGCCGCCCGGTGCCGGCAAGGGGACTCAGGCCCAGGTGCTCTGCGAGCGGCCTGGGCGTTCCCGCCATCTCGACGGGGGACATGTTGAGGGAAGCGGTGGCGGACGGGTCCGAGCTGGGCCGCAAGGTCCAGGGAATCATGGCCTCGGGAGCCCTGGTGGACGATGCCACCATGGCCGACGTGGTGCGCGAGCGGCTGGCCAAGCCCGACGCCTGCGACGGTTTCCTGCTCGACGGCTATCCGCGGACCCTGCCGCAGGCGGAGACGCTGGCGGCCATCCTGCGGGAAGCCGGCTGCGGGCTCGACGCGGTGCTCTTGGTGGACGTCCCCGAGGACGAGCTGGTGCGCCGGGCCCTGCTGCGCGGACGCGCCGACGACAAGGAAGACGTGATTCGGGAGCGCTTGCGGCTGTACCGGGAAAAAACCGCGCCCCTGATCGGTTATTATGGAGAGCGCGGTCTGCTCCGCGAGATCGACGGGAACCGTCCGGTCGAAGAGGTTACGGCCGAAATGTCCGGACTCTTTCACGCCGAGGGCGGGCTCTCTTGATGGCCGCGGTGCTCAAGACCCCGGGCGAGATCGAGCTGATGGACCGGGCCAACCGGATCGTCCACGACGTACTGGACGCGGTGGGGGCTCGGATCGCCCCGGGTGTGACGTCGCGGGAGCTGGACCGTCTCGCCGAGCGCGTCATTCGTGACGCCGGAGGAGTCCCGGCCTTTCTGCACTACCGGGGCTATCCGGCGACGTTGTGCATCTCGGTCAACGACGTCATCGTGCATGGCATCCCGGGCGACGTTCCGCTTCGTGACGGGGACATCGTGGGGATCGATTGCGGTGTCTTCTACAAGGGCTACTGCGGTGACGCGGCCCGGACCTTCGCCGTGGGCGAGGTCAGCGACGAGGCGCGGCAGTTGCTCAAGGTGACGGAAGAGGCGCTACGCCTCGCGGTCGCCCAGGTGCGGCCGGGTGGGCGGGTCCAGGACATCGGTTGGGCGGTTCAGCGCCACGCCGAGAGCCACGGCTACTCGGTGGTGCGGGAGTTCACGGGGCACGGCGTGGGGACCTCGCTGCACGAGGACCCGCAGGTGCCCAACTTCGGCGAGCCCGGCAAGGGGCCGAAGCTGAAGCCGGGGATGGTGCTGGCGATCGAGCCGATGGTCAACGCCGGCAAGAGCGGCGTCAAGATGGACGCCGATGGCTGGACGGCGCGCACGGAAGATGGGTCGCTGTCGGCCCACTTCGAGTTCTCGGTGGCGGTCACCCCGCACGGGTGCCCGGGTGCTGGGCACGGACCGGATCTAATGCCGGGCCCTAGGAGAGAGGAAGGACGTTTGTCCACGAAAGAAGAGGCGATCGAGGTCGAGGCGGTGGTGGTGGAGCCGCTCCCCAACGCGATGTTTCGCGTCGAGGTGGAGATGAATGGCAACAAACACCAGGTTCTGGCGCACATTTCCGGAAAGATGCGCAAGCATTTCATCCGGATCCTGCCCGGCGACCGGGTGCTCGTCGAGCTGTCACCCTACGACCTCAACCGGGGCCGCATCGTCTACCGTCTGAAGTAGGCGTTTGGGAAGCCGGGAAAGGAAGTCGACATGAAAGTACGTTCGTCGGTCAAGCGGATCTGCCCGAAGTGCAAAGTCGTCCGGAGGAAGGGCGTCGTGCGGGTGATCTGCGAGAACCCGAAACACAAGCAGCGTCAGGGATAGGGAGTCGCCAATGGCACGTATCGCAGGAGTCGACCTGCCACAGAACAAGCAGGTCTGGATCGGGCTCACCTACATTTACGGGATCGGCCGCTCGCGGTCGCAGGACATCCTGGCCAAGGCCGAGGTGCCGGAAGTCACCAAGGTCCGGGATCTGACCGAGGACGAGGCGCGCCGGATCCGTAAGGTCATCACGGACGAGGGCCGGGTGGAGGGTGACCTGCGCAAGGAGGTCAGCCAGAACATCAAGCGGCTGATGGAGATCGGTTGCTACCGTGGCGTCCGCCACCGCCGGGGCCTGCCCGTGCGGGGCCAGCGGACGCAGACCAACTCCCGCACCCGCAAGGGACCGCGCCGCGGCGCCGTGGCGGGCAAGAAGAAGGCGACCAAGAAGTAAACAGGGAACGGAGACGAGATGGCCAAAGCGGAAGGCAAGAAGGACCGGAAGGGAGCCAAGAAGAAGGAGCGGCGCAACGTGCCTCACGGCGTCGCGCACATTCAGGCGACCTTCAACAACACGATCGTTTCGATCTCCGATCCGGAGGGCAACGTCCTCTCCTGGTCGTCGGCCGGAAGGATCGGCTTCAAAGGCTCGCGCAAGGGCACTCCCTTCGCGGCCCAGGTGGCGGCGCAGAACGCCGGCAACAGCGCCAAGGACGCCGGCGTGCGGAGCGTGGACGTGATGGTCAAGGGACCGGGCGCGGGGCGCGAGTCCGCGGTGCGCGCCCTCCAGGCCGCGGGCATCGAGGTCAAGTCCATCAAGGACGTGACGCCCATCCCGCACAACGGCTGCCGGCCGCGCAAGCGCCGCCGCGTCTGATCGCCGGCGCACCGGGCGCCGGCGCGGACAGTTTCTCGGAATCGCCGAGCGTACTTGGGCCCCGGGTGTGCCGGGGCTCCTCGCGCGTCTTCCCAAGTTGAAGTCCCCGTAGCCTCGGGGAGAGGACGTCAGGTCAAGGAGAGATCCAGTGGCAAGATATACAGGACCCGTTTGCCGGCTCTGCCGCCGCGAGCGGATGAAGCTGTTCCTGAAGGGAGACCGCTGCTTCAAGGAGAAGTGCGCCGTCGAGCGCCGCAATTTCCCGCCCGGCCAGCATGGCACGCGGCGCGGACGCCGGACGCTCGGTTATGGGCTGCAGCTCCGTGAGAAGCAGAAGGTCAAGCGCATCTACGGCGTGCTCGAGGCCCAGTTCCGCAACTATTTCTTCGAGGCCGACCGCAAGAAGGGGATCACGGGCGAGAACCTCCTCGTGATGCTCGAGCGGCGCCTCGACAACGTCGTCTACAGCCTGGGCTTCGCGGCGTCGCGGGCGCAGGCGCGGCAGTTCGTCCGCCACGGCCACGTGCAGGTGGACGGCCGCAAGATCACCATCCCCTCCTTCCAGGTGAAGGCGGGGCAGACGGTCTCCGTCAAGGAGGCCAGCCGCAAGAATCCGCTGATCCGCTCGAGCGTCGAGACGGCGCGCGGCCGCGGCGTCCCGGACTGGCTGGAGCTCGACGCGGAGAACACGACCGGCAAGGTGCTCCGGCTGCCGGTGCGGGAGGACATCAAGCTCCCGATCCAGGAGCAGCTCATCGTCGAGCTCTACAGCCGTTGACGCACGAGCGAAACCGCAGGGAAGGAGCTCTCATTATGCTTTGGAAAGGTTTTCAGCGCCCCAAGCGCGTTGACGTCGATACCGAGACCCTGACTGGGACGTACGGCCGGTTCACGGCCCAGCCGTTCGAGCGGGGCTTCGCCACGACCATCGGCAATGCCCTGAGGCGTTGCCTGCTCTCCTCGATCGAGGGCGCGGCCATCACCGCGATCAACATCGAGGGCGTGCTCCACGAGTTCTCCTCGATCCCTGGCGTCCAGGAGGACGTGACGGACATCATCCTCAACCTGAAGCAGGTGCCGATCACCCTCCACGCGGAGGACTCCAAGGTGCTCTCGATCGATTTCGGGGGCCCGGGTGCCGTGACGGCCGGCCAGATGGGCGAGGATCCGCAGATCGAGATCGTGGACCCGAACGTCCACATCGCCACGGTCAACGAAGAGGGGCGGCTCAAGCTCCAGGCCCAGGTCAAGCGCGGCCGCGGCTACGTCTCGGCCGACCGCAACTTCGACGAGTCCATGGGCATCGGCTGGATCCCGGTCGACTCGGCCCACAGCCCCGTCCGCCGGGTCAACTACCGGGTCGAGGCGGCCCGCCTGGGCCAGACCACCGACTACGAGCGCCTGATCCTCGAAGTCTGGACCAACGGCACGGTCCGCCCCGAAGAGGCGATTTCGCTCGCCTCCATGCTGCTCAAGGACCACCTCGGCATCTTCATCCAGACCGAGGAGAGCCTGCGCCACGACGGCGGTGAGCTGGGCCGCGAAGAGCTCGCGGGTCTCGACGCCCTGCTGGCCAAGAACATCGACGAGCTCGACCTCTCGGTTCGCTCGGCGAACTCGCTCAAGAACGCCAACATCCACACGCTCCGCGACCTCGTGCGCCGGACCGAGAAGGACATGTTGGAGACCAAGAACTTCGGCAAGAAGTCGCTCGAGGAAGTGCAGGAAGTCCTCGACAAGCTGGGCCTCTCTCTCGGCATGGAAGTGCCGGAGCGGCCTGCCGCCAGTGCCTCGGCCTAAGGAGAGAGATCAATGCGTCACGCAGTCAAAGGCAGAAAGCTGGGGCGGACCTCCTCTCACCGGGAGGCCCTGTTCCGGAACCAGCTCCAGTCCCTGGTGGAGAAGGAGAAGATCGTCACCACTCTCCCCAAGGCCAAGGAGCTGCGTCCGATCGCCGAGAAGGTGATCACCCACGGCAAGCACGGCACCATGCACGACCGCCGCTGGGTGCTGCGCTGGATTCTCAAGCGCGATCTCGTCAAGAAGGTGTTCGACGAGATCGCTCCGCGCTTCACGGAGCGTCCGGGCGGCTACCTGCGCATCGTCAAGCTGGGACCCCGGCAGGGCGACGGCGCCGAGATGGCGGTGCTCGAGCTGGTCGAGCGCGCCGAGGCCGCGGCTCCCGAGCCGCCGGCTGATGAGAAGAAGGCCAAGAAGAAGGCCGCTCCGAAGAAGGAGCAGCCCAAGTCTGAGGCCAAGCCCAAGCGCGAGCCCAAGGAGGCGAAGAAGGTCTCGACCAAGAAAGAGGGCCGGGCCCAGGTCTCGTCCCCCAAGAAGAGCGTCTGAGCAGGCCTCTCTTCAGAGAAAATTGAGAACGGCCGGTGCGAGAGCGCCGGCCGTTTCTTTTTGGGATCCAGGGTAAAATCCAGGGTACGTGGAACCCTCCGCTCCCGATCACCCACGCCTCAAGCTCGGCCGCAACGTCCTGGCGCTCGCCGCGGTCAGCTTTCTGACCGATTTCGCGAGCGACATGACGTACCCGCTCCTGCCCATCTTCCTGGCCACGGTGCTGGGGGCGAGCGCCACCGCCGTGGGGACCATCGAGGGCGCGGCCGAGTCGGTGGCGGCCTTGCTGAAGCTGGCGAGCGGCTGGTGGTCCGACCGCGCTTCCCGGCGCAAGCCCCTGGTGCTCGCCGGCTACGCCCTCGCCTCGATCGTCCGACCGTTCATCGGGCTCGCCCAGTCGGCGTCCCAGGTGCTGGCCATCCGCGTCACGGACCGGCTCGGCAAGGGGATCCGCGGCGCGCCGCGCGACGCTCTCATCGCCGACTCGGTGGATCCGGAGATCCGCGGCCGGGCGTTCGGCTTCCACCGCTCCGCCGACCACGCCGGGGCCGTGTTCGGTCCTCTCGTCGCCTTCCTCCTGTTGCGCTGGGCGGGGCTCGATCTCCGGACGGTCTTCCTGCTGACGGCGATCCCCGGGGCTCTCGCCGTCGCCATGCTCCTGTTCGGCGTCCGGGAGATTCCCCGCCCGGCTCCGGACAGGGAGGGGAAGGGGCTCGACTTGAAGGTACCCCTCGGGCGCCGCTTCTGGGCCTACCTGGGGGTCCTCTTCCTCTTCACGCTGGGCAACTCGACGGACGCCTTTCTGCTGTTGCGGGCGGGCCAGCTCGGCGTCGTACCGGCCCTGATACCCATCCTGTGGGCCATGCTGCACGTGGTCAAGGCCGTCTCCAGCACGCCCGGCGGCATCCTCTCGGACCGGCTCGGCCGGAAACCGCTCATCGTGGCGGGCTGGTTCCTCTACGCCGCCGTCTATTTCGCTTTTGGACGCTCTTCCGCGCAGTGGCAGGCGTGGGCCCTCTTCGCGGTCTACGGGATCTACTTCGGGCTCACCGAGGGAGTGGAGAAGGCGCTGGTGGCGGATCTGGTGGCTCCGGAGCGCCGGGGAGCCGCCTTCGGCTGGTACAACCTGGCGATCGGGTTGGGTGCGCTGCCCGCCTCGCTCCTCTTCGGCACCCTCTGGGACCGCTGGGGATCGACCGCGGCGTTCGACCTTGGAGCCCTCCTCGCCTTGTCGGCGGCCCTGGGCATGGCGATCGTCGCGCCGAGGAGAGCACCGAAACGTTTGGGGATCTGAGCCCATTCAATAGTGAATTCCGCAGCCAAGGAGCTCCTCATGCGCAGTCTTCTCCTCCCGCTGTTTTTGCTCTGGACGGCCGCCGCTTCCGCCGCGCCGCCGGACCCGGCCCGGATTCAGGCCGACATCGTGGCGTCCAAGCTCGACGTCTCCCGGGCCGTGTCGCTCAAGAACGTCAAGCTCGCCATGGGCCCCGGCACGCTCCGTCTCGACGACGGCGTGCTGATTCCCGCGACGGCAGTGGGTGGCAGCACGGCTGAGATGGTCTTCCTCGGCAAGGGGCGCATCGAGGTCGAGCCGCCGGACGCCATTGAAGCCGGCCAGCTGGAGCTGTTCACGGGTGCGTCCCGGCTCGACGAGGAATTCAAGGAGGCGGTCTTCGTGATCGGCCTCGACGCGGCGGTGGCGGCGATGCTGCGCAAGCCCGCGGCGCAGCCGGACGCGGAGCTTCTCGGTCGAGCCGAGGCCCTCTACAAGGACTGGAAGAAGCGGGGGGAGCGGGAGTACATGAACGTGGACCGTGGCCTTCTGCTCGACGCCTTGCAGGATCCCGTGTCCTCCGGATACTTCGCGTCTTTCTTCCGTGGCGGGGAGCGCGGCGATTTCTTCTACTTCGTGGAGCCCGGCGGGCGGGAGCAGGTGACTCTGGGGCACTTCGTCCCCCTGGACGCCACGGAGAGGGAGAAGCGCAAGCTGATCAAGCAGATCTCCCGCGAGCAGAAGAAGGGGCGTGCCCTCGGCCTGGAGCTCGAGGATCTCGGAGACTGGGATACCTGGATCTCCACGTCCCTCCGGAACGCCGAGGGGAAGGCCATTCCCGGAGCGCCCGCGTTCGAGCCGAAAAAGTACACTCTGGACGTCGACTTCGCCGAGCGCGACCTGCGCCTCTCCGGCAAGGCCCGCGTCGATCTCGAGCCGGTCGTCTCGGGCTCGCGTGCCGTGGCCTTCTACCTGTCGAGCGACTTCGAGGTCACCCGGGTGACCGATCCCGCCGGGGCTCCACTCTTCTTCCAGCGGGACAAGGGGGATCTCCTGGTAGTCCTCCCCGAAGCCCCGCCGTCGGGTGGCACGGCTGCCGTGGTGGTCGAGTACTCGGGGCGCCCCGTGGCGAAGGACTGGAACCTGTACACCCTGGTCGACACGCTGGGCTGGTATCCCCATACGGGGCAGACCGACCGGGCCGCCTACGACGTGACCTTTCACTGGCCCACGGGATTCGAGCTGGTTTCCAGCGGGCGGCGGATGGAGGGAGGCGAGAAGGACGGCCGGCGCTGGGAGCGGCGTGCCCTGGACGTCCCCTCGCTGGGCTTCTCCTTCGAGGTGGGCCGCTTCAAGGTGGAGACGGTGCGGGCGGGGCACGTGGAGGTCCGGTTCGCGTTCGGCACCGGCACCACCCTTACGGGGCGGGGCGTCAAGGACGACGTTATCAAGGCCGTGACCGACTCCCTCCAGTTCTACGAGGAGACGTTCGGCCCCTACCCGCTGGACGACCTGACGGTGACCACGGCCGCCCGCGGCTTCTCCCAGGGGATGCTCGGCTTCGTGACGCTGTCGGACCTGGTGTTGAACGACCTGGGGATGTGGAACCGCTTCTTCGGACTGCCGGACCGCCGGTTGGTGGTCGCCCACGAGATCGCGCACCAGTGGTGGGGCAACCAGGTCGGCTGGACCGGCTACCGGGACCAGTGGATCAGCGAGGCCATGGCGAGCTATGCGGCGCTCCTGTTTGCCAGGGAGAAGCTGAAAGACAGTCCCCTCTCCGGCGTGGACCTGACCGCGGGATGGCAGGGGGACCTGACCGCGACCTTGCCGGACGGTCGGCCGTTGGAGTCCATCGGACCCGTGGTCCTGGGCGGCCGGCTGTTCTCCAGCCGCTCGACCTCGGCTTACGAGGCGATCGTCTACCGCAAGGGCGCGGTGGTGCTCGACATGCTGGCCCGTACCCTGGGAGAGGACAACTTCCCCAAGGTGCTGAAGCAGATCGTCAAGGTGGCGGGCCGGGGGACGATTTCCACGGAGGACTTCTTCTCGCTCATCGAGCGCATCACGGCGACCGATCTCAAGCCTTTCGCCGCCCAGTTCGTCTATGGCACAGGCCTGCCGGAGGTGCTGTACAGCTACCAGTTCGAGAAGAAGGGGAGCGGCTGGACGGTGAAGGGCGCGGCGCGGCAGGAGACGCCCAACCGGTACCGTTACAAGGTCGTGAAGACCTCCCAGGGGATGTTCGACGTGGCCCGTGAATCGGTCCAGCAGATCGACGTCAAGCAGTCCGCCCTGGTGGTGCCGGTCGAGATCGCCGTCTACGATCCCAAGCAGGCCAAAGGGAAGGGGAAGGACGGCGCCAACTCGACCGTGCGGGGGAACATCCTGGTCAAGGGGGAGTCGACGGAGTTCGCCATCGGCGTCGAGCAGGAGCCGAAGGCGTTCTGGCTGGACCGCAAGGCCAAGGCCTTCGGCCGGTTCTTCGACGAGAACCGGCACCCCAAGCGGATGCTCACCTTCCAGGGTGTCAAGGCCGCGGCGGCGGGCCGGTACGACGAGGCCGCCGCTCTCTATGAGCGGGCGCTGGCCGCCGAAGAGCCTCCGCCGGACCAGGGAGAGACGGTGTACTACCAGAACCTGCAATTCGCGCGGCGGGTGATGAACGCCCGGATCGAGCTGTCCCGTGCACGCCTGTACCTGGAGCAGGGAAGAGACCGGGAAGCGGCGGACGCCTTGGACAAGGCCGAGCGCATGTATGAGGACGCCGAGGAGTTCATGGTCCTGCAGTCCCGGATCGACGTGCGCCGCGGAGACTATGCGAAGGCCTTCCAGCGGCTCCGGAAGGGGCTCCGGGACGGTGACCTCTACAGCAGCGAAGGGTATCTTCTCCTGGCCATCGCCGCCCGCGAGACCCAACACAAGGTGGAGTTGGAGGAGGCTCTGAAGAAGGCCCGGGAGAGCGGGGCGGACGTCGAGGCTTTGACCGCCACGATCAGGCCTGGCTCAGGCTCCTGACCTTTCGGCCAGGGCCCGCTCCGCCTGCTGGCGAAGCTCCAGGAGCCCTGCCTGGCCGGCCTGAGCGGCGACGTCGCGCAAGACCGCGCCCGGGTTCTTCTCCCGTCCCAGCCGGGCGGACGTAAGAGCAACGGTCAGGCGTGCCTTGAGATCCTGATCCTTCCCCGTGAGCAAGCCTTTCGCGCGGTCGATGGCCACACGGGCCGCGCCGGCGTCACCGCCGGCCTGGGCGGCCTGCGCGGCAAGAGCGAGCGCCGTGGCCTCTCCACTCGCGGCGCCCTGCTGGCCGAATTCCTGGGCGGCGGCGCGGGCGAGCTCTCCCGACCGGCCCGCGTCGGCCTTGAGCAGCACGGCGGCCAGGGCAAGGCGGCTCTCGGCCAAGGCGGCTCTTTCACCGAGCTGGGTGCGCACGCCGAGGGCTTCCTCGTGGAGCTTGCGGGCCTCTTCGGACTTCCCCTCGCGGGCCAGCACCTCGCCGAGGCCGAACAGGGCATGGGCGGCGGCGCTCTTGTTGCCGGTCTGCCGGCCCAGGGCGAGCGCGGTTTCGAAGCTTTGCCTCGCCGCGCCCAGATCCCCCTGGTCGAGGAGGACACCGCCCAGGTTGTTGAGCGAGGTCACCTCGCCGATCTTCTGGCCGATCTGGCGCCTAATGGCGAGGGCCTCCTCGTGGCGCCGGCGAGCTCCGGCGAGATCCCCCTTGCGGCGCAGCGCCACGCCGAGGTTGTCCAGGGCGTAGGCTTCGCCTCCCCGGTCCTGCTGCTCACGCCGGATCTCGAGCGAGGCTTCGAGCAGCTTCGCCGCCTCGTCGAGCTCGCCTCGCCGCACCAGCACGCCCGCGAGGTTGTTGAGGGCGTACGCCTCGCCATTGCGGCTGCCGGTCTCGCGGGTGACGGCGAGCACCTCCTCGTAGAGCTGGCGCGCCCGGTCCAGGTCGCCCTGGGTCTTGAGCACCACCGCGATGTTGTTGAGGGCGCCGGCCTCGGCCCCCCGGTTGCCGATTTCCCGGTAGGTGACGAGGGACTGCTCATAGAGCTTGAGAGCGCCCGGCAGGTCGCCGCGGTCGAAGAAGACGTTGGCGGCATGGGTGAGCGCTTCGGCCACTCCGCCGCGGTCCCCGGATTCCGCGTGCAGCTTGCGCCCTTCCTCGCAGGCAAAGAGCGCGTCGTTGGGTTTCCCCAGGTTCCTCAGGGCTCGGCACTCCAGAAGCTTGGCCCGCGCGGCCATGAGAGGGGCCCCCTGCTTCATGCTCTTGGCCGCCGCCTGGGCCGCGACCGTCCGCTGGCGCTTGAAGTCGGCACGGGCGCCGGCCGCCGTGGCCTCGGCGAGGTCGATCCGCGGGTCGTCCCGGGAGGGCGGCGGCAGCGTGCGCAAGGCTCCGGTGGTCGCCAGCGCGTCTTCCACCCGGCCGGCGGCGGTCTGCGCGGCGGCCAGCCGGAGGCCGTGGTCCAGGCTGTCGGGGAAGAGAGTCCAGAGCTGCCAGTAGGTCTGAATGGCGCGGCCCCAGTCCTGCGTGGCCTCACGGTAGCGCCCCTCGATGAGCAGCTTCTCCTCCCGGGGGAGGTGCCCCGCAAGGTCGAAGGCCGCCTTGGCCTCGTCACGCGAGCGCCCGTCGTAGCCCAGGGCCCCCCAGGCCGTGGCCAGCGCGGAGTGGCAGAGCGCATTGCCGGGCTCGGCCGCCACGGCCCGCGTGAGGAGGTCGCGGGCGCCCACGAGGTCGAACAACCGAAGGCGTTCCAACCCCTCGGCGTAGAGGCGAGCGGCCTCCGGGCTGGCGGGCAGGGCGGCCCGCACCTCGCCGGACTCTCCGCCTTCCAGCTCTTCCACTCCCAGCTCGTGGCGCAGCTTCCGGCCCACCCGCGAGACGAGGTCGAAGAGCTTCCGTTCCTCACCCGCCTCGGTCACCCTGGCCGTGGTCTCGCCCGCCGACGTGTCCTGGAGGTGGAGGTCGAGCCGGATGCGCCGCCCGGCGGGATCGTCCACCACCACGTAAGAACCCAGCAGCACGGCGTCCGCTCCCAGGAGAGACCGGACGCGGCCCAGGGTGTCCCGGGCGAGATCGGCATCCGTCGCCAGCTTGAGCTCCACCTTGGCCCGGGCCACGTTCTCGCCGGCCACCACCCGCACCCCGCCGCCGGCCGCCAGCTCGGTCGAGAGCATCTCGGCCAGCGCCGGCGACAGCCACGCCGTGCCCGGCTGGCCGGAAAGGTTCTTGAAGCCGAGCACGGCCACGGACCTGCGGGGCGTGACGTCCGCCATGGCCGGCAGGGCCAGGCGTCCCACGTCGGCCGCCTGCCGGGAGCGCCAGTCCACGTACCGGTAGTAGGTCACGCCGAGCGACAGCAGGATGAGGGCCGCGAGGGCTGCGATTTTCAGGCCGCTTTTCTTCTTCGGCGGTTTCAGCGGTTTCAGCGGTTTTGGCGCCTTGGGCGGGGCAGGAGCCGGAGTCGAAGGAACCTGGACGGGCGGGACCGGTCGTGGCGGCTCCGCCTTCTCCGCCGTCAGGGCGCGGAGGATCTCGGGCGCGGATTGGAAACGGGCCGCCGGATCCCGCTCCAGGCACCGGAGGATGGCCGCCTCCCAGCGCTCGTCGATGCCCGGGACGTGGGTCCGCGGCGGCACGGGCGCCTCCCGCAACCGCTTCACCGCGGTCGAGAGGGCGTTCTCCCCGAGGAACGGCACCGTGCCCGTGAGCATTTCGTAGAGCACGATGCCCAGGGCATAGAGGTCCGTGGCCGCCGTGATCTCGCTCCCCTCCACCTGCTCCGGCGCCAGGTAGGCGGGTGTGCCGACCACCGCGGCGGCGGCCGTCAGGGTGAGCGCGTGGCCGGGAGACTCGGCGCCGGCCTCCAGGCGGGCGAGCCCGAAGTCCGTCACCACGGCCCGCAGCCCAACTTTCCCTCCCTGGCGCTCCACCAGCATCACGTTGCCGGGCTTCAAGTCCCGGTGGATCACTCCGGCTTGGTGGGCGGCGTCCAAGGCTTCGAGGATCTGGCGCGCCAGGGGCATCGCCTCCTCCGTGGACATCGGACCGGCTCGCCGCAGCCGCTGCGCCAGCGTCTCGCCCGGCAGCAGCTCCATGGTGAGGAAGACCGTCTCCCCGGAAGACCCCACGTCGAAGATCCGGCAGACGTTGGGGTGCGTCACCTTGCGGGCGAGCTGGATCTCCCGCTTGAACCGGTCGATCGAGAGGGCGTCCCGCGCCGCTTCCGGCCGCACCGTCTTCAAGGCCACCCGCTCCTTGAGCTCCTGGTCCTCCACCTCGTAGACCTCGCCCATGCCGCCGCGCGCGATGAAGCGCACCACCCGGTAGCGCCCGGCGATGGCCGCCTCCGGCTCGAAGGCAGGCGCGTTGGCCGGTGGTCCGGGGCGCGGCCCCGTGACGGAAACGCCGATCGTCCCGCTGGTTCCCGTCTGGGAACCGCCCAGGGAAGAAGGACTGCTCGCCACGGGGAAGGCGATGTAGGTGGGCGGCACCTCGCCAAGCGGCCCTGTAATCGATCCCGTGGTGGAGACCGAGGCCGGGGACGGCTCCACCCCCGGCCGCCGCACGCCGAACGTCGTCTTGCACGACGAGCACTGGATGCGCAGCCGCGGCGGCATCTGCGCCACCACGGCAAAGCGCAGCCTCGTGCCGCACCCGGGACAGGTGACGTTGAACGAAGACGGCGAGGCCATGGATTGCTGACTCATCCTGGATCGGGGTTCCCCATCTTACCTCGACTCCCTCCGCTCTTGCCGCTCCTTCCTCCTTCTGAGAGGATGGCGCGACCTTTGAGGAGCCGGACATGACGACCAGGGCATTCGTTCTCGGCATCGCTTTGCTGCTTGCCTTCGGCACGGCCGTGGGAGCGGCTCCAGAGAAGAAAGTGGAGAAGGAAAAGAAGAAGGAGGACGAGTCGATCCTCGAGGCGCCCCCCCGCGCGGCAGGCGAGGGCGAAGGCCCCTTCCAGCGCCTCATTCTGCGCGGCGCCACGCTGATCAACGGCACCGGCGCCCCGCCCGTCGGCCCCGTCGACATCGTCATCGAAAAAAATCGCATCGTCCAGATCGCCTCCGCCGGCAACCCCGGCGTCGAGCCCGATCCCACCAAGCGCCCCAAAGCGGAAGAGGGGGATCGCGAGATCGACCTCACGGGCCTCTACGTGCTCCCCGGCTTCATCGACATGCACGGCCACATCGGCGGCAAGGAACAGGGCACGCCGGCCGAATACGTCTTCAAGCTCTGGATGGGGCACGGCATCACCACCGTCCGTGACCCCGGCAGCGGCAATGGCGTCGACTGGACGCTCATGGAAAAGGCCCGGAGCGCCAAAAACGAGATCACCGCCCCGCGCATCGAGGCCTACGTCTTCTTCGGCTCCGAGCGCGAAGACCCCTTCACCAAGCCCGAGGAAGCCCGCAAGTGGGTGGACGACATGGCCGCCAAGGGCGCCGACGGCGTCAAGTTCTTCGGCTACCGGCCGGACATCATGGAGGCCGCCCTCGACGAGATCAAGAAGAAGGGGCTGCGCAGCGCCTGCCACCACGCGCAGATGGACGTCGCCCGCGTCAACGTCCTCACCTCTGCCCGCTGGGGCCTCACCTCCATGGAGCACTGGTACGGCCTCCCCGAGGCGCTGTTCGACGACCGCACCCTCCAGGACTACCCGCTCGACTACAACTACGCCGACGAGTCCCACCGCTTCGGCCAGGCCGGCCGCCTTTGGAAGCAGGCCGCCCCTCCCTACTCCAAGAAGTGGAACGAGGTCATGGACGAGCTCCTCGCCCTCGACTTCACCCTCGACCCCACGCTCACCATCTACGAGGCCAGCCGCGACCTCACGCGCGCCCGCCGGGCCGAGTGGCACGACGAATATACCCTCCCCTCGCTCTGGGACTTCTACGCTCCCAGCCGCGAATCCCACGGCTCCTACTGGTTCTACTGGACCACCGAGAACGAGGTGGACTGGAAGAACAACTACCGCCTCTGGATGACCTTCATCAACGAATACAAGAACCGCGGCGGCCGGGTCACCACCGGCTCCGACAGCGGCTACATCTACAAGCTGTACGGCTTCGACTACATCCGCGAGCTCGAGCTGCTCCGCGAGGCCGGCTTCCACCCGCTGGAAGTGATCCGTTCCGCCACCCTCGAAGGAGCGGAAGCCCTGGAATTGGACAAGGAGATCGGCTCCATCGAGCCCGGCAAGCTCGCGGACCTCGTGGTGGTCGAGCAGAACCCGCTCGAGAACCTGGGCTCCCTCTACGGCACCGGAGCCATCAAGGTCACCGCCAAGAACGAAGTCGTCCGCGTCGGCGGCGTCAAGTACACCATCAAAGACGGCATCGTCTACGACGCCCGCAAGCTCCTGGCAGTCCTCGCTGAGTGATCGCGCGCGCCGGCCGTCGATCCCGGCAAGCTCGCGGCCGCTCCTGGCGGACGTGCGGCGGATCGTCGCGGACGCGAAGGAGAAGGCCGGCCGCCCGGTGCTCTACCAGCCGGGGATGGCGCCGCCGTCACCACCAAAAGAGGCCGAGGAATCTCCCTTCCAGCCATAGCCTGGGCCGTGCGCTTCGAATTCCTTCCCTGTAACCCTTTCCGCTCTGCCGGCAAAGAGCTGAACACGGGAAGGCGTCCGCACCCCAAGGAGAATCCCTATGACGGCTCCGTCAAAACCGGCGGCCCTGGCCGCCATCCTCGCGTTGGCCACAGTCATGGCCGCAAGCATTGCGATGGCTGAAACCGTCCCCCTGCGCAAGCGCAGCTTCGAGCTGAGCTACACCGCCAAGGTCGCAGAGATCCCGCGGGGAGCGAAGAAGGTGGAGGTCTGGGTGCCCTATCCTCAGAGTGACGAGCACCAGAGGATCTCGGACATCCGCGTCAACACGCCGGTTCCCGCCAAGGTCTACAAGGAAGAGATCTCAGGCAACTCGATGCTCCACTTCGTCATCGAGAATCCGGAGCAGCCGGTCGAGCTCAGCCTCATCTTCGCCGTCGAACGGCAGGAGTACGTCCACAAGGACTTTCCAAAAGACGAACGAGGGGGAAAGAACCTGAAGCTTACCCCCGAGACGGCGCGCTGGCTGAAGCCCGAGAAGCTCGTTCCCCTCGACGAGCGGATCAGAAAGCTCGCCCTGGAGGTCACGGCGAACCAGCAGACCCCGCTCGAGAAGGCCCGGGCCATCTATGACTACGTGGTCAAAACCATGAGCTACGACAAGAGCGGCACGGGCTGGGGGAACGGCGACATCTACTGGGCCTGCGACGCCAAGCGCGGCAACTGCACCGACTTCCACGCTCTGTTCACCGGCCTGAGCCGCGCCGCGGGCATCCCGGCCAGGTTCTCGATCGGCTTCCCCATCCCCGCTGACCAGGAGCAGGGGGAAATCGGCGGCTATCACTGCTGGGCCGAGTTCTATCTCGCCGGCTTCGGCTGGGTCCCTGTCGACGCCTCCGAGGCCTGGAAGAACCCCGGCAAAAAGGAGTACTTCTTCGGCGCCCTCGACGAGCACAGGGTGCAGCTCACCGTGGGCCGCGACCTGAAGCTGGAGCCCCGCCAGCAGGGCGATCCGCTGAACTATTTCGTCTATCCCTATGCGGAGGTGGACGGCAAGCCGCTCAAGAGCATCACGAAGAAATTCACCTACCGGAAGTTTGGCGGCGGTCTGGCGGACACCCGGTAGACCGGAGCCCGGCACGGCTGGCATCCTGTTGGCGATAAAAATTTGCGCCGGAAGCTTCGAACCGAGGACTCGGCGGTCGACGTATTATAGGAGGTCGATGACCTCTTCAGGGCACGACCGCTTGCCGGACCTGATGGCCCGCTACCAGGCAGGAGACCTTGAAGCATTTGAGGAGATCTACCGCGAGACCGTTGGGGAGGTGGAGCGATACTTCGCCCGCCACGCCGAAGCGTCCGACCGCTCGGACCTGGTTCAGGAGGTCTATCTGCAGGTCCACCGTGCCCGCCGGACCTACAGGCGGGATCTTCCTTTCCAGCCCTGGCTCTTTGCCATTGCCCGCCATGTGGCGCTCATGGCAGGCCGGCGGCGGCGGCGAAAGAGCGGGCGGGAAGTCCAGGTCGAGGAATTTCCGGAGCCCGGAAATGCGGCGGCGGGGCCGGAGTCTGACGTTCTGGGCCGCCGCCGGCTCGCCCGCGCCATCGGGAGGCTCCCTCCAGAGCAGAAGGAAGCGATACGGCTGGCCCATGTCGAAGGCCTTACGTCGGTCGAGATCGGGCGTCTCATGGGAGCCACGCCCGGAGCGGTCAAGGTACGGCTTCACCGGGCGCGCCTCCTGCTTCGCGGCTGGTTCGGCGGCGCCGGCGGCCAGGACAACCCGAAAGACGAGAAAAAAAGACCATGACTGAAGAGCTCAATGGGGATTCCGGGTTCATCGCCGCCGCTTCCGGCCGCCGTCCGGGAGGCGCTGAGGCGGGAGGCGAAGCCCGTCCGGCCCGTACTGCCCACCGGGTTGCGGGCGTTTTTCGTCATCCTTGCCGCCTTGGCCACGGCGGCTCTCTTCCTCGGTCTCTGGGGCAGGGGGCTGCGGCCAGACCGCCAGAGCCTGGGCCCCGTCCTGCTCTGGCTGCCGGCCCTGATCCGGGTCGCGGCCGGCGCCGCGCTGGTGCTCCTCGCGATGCGGGAGGGGATCCCGGGGCTGGGCGCCAGGCCGCCTCTGCGAATGGCCGTACTGTTCGGTATGCCGCTCCTCCTGGTGTTGCTCGCCGAAGGGCTGGCCGCCGGAGCCCCCGAGGGGGGAATGCCCATGATGAGAGAGGCCATGGCCGGCAGAGGCGTGCCGGAGTGTTTTTCCCGCGAGCTCCTGGTTGCCGTTCCCGCGATGCTCCTCCTGGGCCTTCTCCTGGTTCGGGCCTATCCCCTGAGGCCCGTGTTCGCGGCGGTCGCCGGTGCGTTCGGTGTCGGTCTGCTGGCCGACGCCGCCCTCCACCTGACCTGCCCCTCCACCGCGTTGAGCCACACGCTCCTCGTTCATGGGGGAGCGGTGGCGGCTCTCACCGCCGCAGCCGCCATGAGCGGGTGGGCCTTCGGCCGGCTGCGCCTCCACCCACGCCCTTCCCTGTAACCAATCCCGGCCCCCCGGCAAAGAACGGGGCATGGGACTTGGCTCCACGATCAACAGCGCCACGGCCGACACCGCTCTCCTCTCGCAGATCGCCGCCGGCGGCTCGGCGGCCCTGGAGGAGCTGAGCCGGCGGTATTCCCAGAAGATCAAGGCGGAAGCCTTCCGCATCCTCTACGACGCGGGCGAAGCCGAGGAAGTCTTCCAGGACGTTTTGTGGAAGGTCTGGCAGCGCGCTCTCCTGTATGACCCGCGGAGAGGCAGCGTCCCGGGCTGGATTTCCACCATGACCCAGCGGCGCGCCATCGACCGGTTGCGCCATCACCGGGTCCGCCTTCTCGCCATGGTCCAGCAACCCTGGCGAGAGCCCTGCGCTCAGCCGGAGGTCCACGGCCGGGAGCTGTTCCCTGCCTGGCGCCGGCGGGTGAGGAGAGCCTTCCGCGAGCTGTCCCCTGAGCAGCGGCAGGTCCTGGTCCTGGCCTTGTTCCGCGGCATGACCCAGACCGAGATCGCCGAGGCCACCGGGATCCCGCTCGGGACGGTCAAGACCCGAACCAACAGCGCAAAGACGAGGCTCCGGCAGTCCTTGGAGACCCGTCTCTTGATTTGAGGAGGCCCGGCCCGGGTGGTCCGGGCCGGAAACGAGGGAGGAGGCTTGGAATGAGACGGTTCATTTGGAGGTGCGCGGCAGTCCCGTTGGCTGCCGGCAGCCTGGCCTGGGTGCTGGGCGCGGGCGGCGCCGCGTTGGCACAAAACTCGATCGGCGGGGACGTACACGCTCCCGGCGAAGCGGACTTCCCGCAAAGCGGCTCGGAGGTGGGGCGAGGCCCGGGTTTCCAGTTCTCGGATGCCTTCTACGCCGCAAACGGGATCAACGCACAGGAAATGAGGAACCAGGAGAACGGAGCGGCGGGTCCCAGCCGCTTCGGCGCGTTCTACCGCGGCGTGGGGGACGCTTTCGTCGCCCCGGGAATTTCGCCGGACAGCCGGTTCATTGACGACACTCGGATTCGAATTCACAACATGGGGACGAACGCCGCGGGCGAAATGCTCTTCTATCCCGACCCGCCGGCCTTTTTCTTCGAGAGCGCATTCCTGAGCCAGCAGACGAAGGATTTGACCAACCGTTCCTTCGTCTTCCTGTTCCCGCGGACGGTGGCGGGACCGAACCCGGTGGCCGGTTGCGCCGGGTCTCCGGTCTCGGGCGACCTCCTCGATCCTGGCCCGTGCAACCGGCGGCAGGACAACATCTTCGACACCGGCAAGGGCTATCTGACGTCCAACCCGCTCCAGCTCTGGCGCATCGTGTTCGTGACCTGGGACGGCCCGGACGTCCACACGCCCCAGTGCCAGGCGAAGATGACGGAGCTCGCGGCCCGCAACGGCCTGGACACCGACGGCACCCCCGTCTTCAAGCGCGTCCGCGAGATCCTGGACGTCGCCGGGCCCGACCTGACCGCGGGCCAGGGGGCCAACGCCGGTCGTGCTCGCCAACCAGCTCCCGGGCGCGCACGGGCTGCCGAACCCCGATCCCCGCAACGACATTCCGGGCGTGGCACCGGCCGCGGGCGGGCAGGTCTGCGTCACGGTGCACACCCGCCGGCAGGATGACGGCTTCGGCAACCCGGCCCGTCCCGACAACCCGTTGACGGCTCAGAACGAGGCTTTGGATGGGCCTCCTTTCGTTGTCTGACCGATCCTCATCGACCCCCGTGCGGGGTCTGTGTCTGCTGACGCCGTTGCCGTTCCGACGATTGACGACGACATTCTCCAGAACTTCGAGTGCCTGCGCCTCACCGGTGAGGCCTGCGAGGTCCCCAGGCTCGCCTTGGAGCCTTTCGTTCAGCAGCTCCCACTCCGCCCGATGCCGACCAAGTGGTCCGGGTCCCGTTCCTTTTCCCGCCGGTGGATCCGAACGACAACTGCAAGGCGGAGCGCCCGCCCGCCAGTGACCCGGCGGACGGCTGCAATCTCTACCCCGGAGAACCCGGTGCCAACCGGCCTCCCGACCGGGCGATCCAGAAGTTTGCCCAGTTCCCGCCGGTCAAGCTCTACGAGATGTACGCGCGGGCTTTCCAGCACCTCTACCACCCGGACCTGATGCAGCCGTCGACCCTCTGGGGATACGGCAATCGGGCCGGCCAGACGTTCAGCCCCGGGCCGACGTTCCGCGAGAGCTACGGCCAGCCGATCCTGGTCCGGATCCACAACAACCTGCCGGCCGGTTTCCCGGGCAACGACGGGTTCGGCATCCCCCAGATCAGCACGCACCTCCACAACTTCCATTCCGCGCCGGAGAGTGACGGCGGCCCGCTGATGTTCTTCGACCGGGGCCGGTACATGGACCACCACTACGCGATGTCTCCGGCGGGAGGTGATCCCCGCGAGGTGCTCGGGCAACTGTGGTATCACGACCACCGCCCCGACTTCACGGCGCAGAATACTTACAAAGGCCTCGTCGGCAACTTCCTGGCCTTCGACAACCGGGACTCGGGCAACGAACGAGACCGCAATCCGGCGGCCTTCCACCTGCCCAGCGGTCCGTTCGACGTGGTGCTCGCGGTGTCGGACAAACGTTTCGATCCCATCACCCACAAGGTCGAGTTCGATCCGTTCAACCTCGACGGCTTCCTCGGCGAGCACACCGTGGTCAACGGCGCGGTCACCCCTTACAAGAACGTCCTGCGGCGCAAGTACCGGTTCCGCATCGTCGTCAACGGGCCGTCTCGCATCTTCACGTTCAAGACCTGCCCGGTCGGCGGCGACGGCGTGGAGTGCGCGAGCGACGAAGCCGCGGCGGACATCGTCATCCTCGGCAACGACGGCAACCTCCTGAACAAACCCGTGACCGTCGACAGCATGACCATCAGCCCCGCCGAGCGGTACGACGTCATCATCGACTTCAGCAAGTTCCGGCGCGGCGACCGGATCAACCTGATGAACATCGCCGACCAGACGAGCGGCAAGGGGCGTACCGGTATCTTCGCTCCCATGACGTCCGCCTACGCGATGAAGGTTCTGCAGTTCCGGGTGGTGGGCGGGCCGGTCGAAGACCCCAGCCGTATCCCGGCGGTCATGCGCGAGAAGCCGGTCATTCCGGAGAGCGAGGTCGCCTGCGAGCGCACCTTCACCTTTGACAACCAGGCCGGTGGCTGGACGATCAACGGCCAGCTTTTCGACTTCCTGCCGCGCTTCCAGGTCAAACGGGGCACCGCCGAGCGGTGGACCCTCGTCAACGCCTCCCGCGACTGGGAGCACCCTCTTCACATTCACCTGGAGGAGCACCAGTTCGAGCTCCGCGACGGCGCGACGCCGCCGGACTTCGAACGGATGCGCAAGGACGTGGCGCTGCTGCGCCCTGGAGATTCAGTCACCCTGACGATGAGACATCGCGACTGGTTGAACGAATATCCCATGCACTGCCACAACACCGTGCACGAAGACCACGCCATGATGCTTCTCTGGGAGGTCGTAGACCATGACGTTGCATGCGTCGAAGAGCCTTGAGAAAAAGGCTTCCTTCGCCGCGATCGGTTTCGTGGCCGCCGTCGCCGCCATCCTGGCGGCGGCGGCGGCTCCGGCCGTTGCCGAGGCGCAGGAAGCAAGGGTAAGCGGGAGGTCCAGCTCCTTCGCGGACCGCTTTCCGAACGTGGTGCTGAAGACCCACGAAGGAAAAACCGTCCGTTTCTATGACGACCTTCTCGAGGGGAAGATCGTCATGATCAACTTCATGTACGCCACCTGCAAGGAACGCTGACCGGGCGTCACCCAGAACCTCGTGAAGGTTCAAAAATTGTTGGGCGACCGGATGGGCAAAGACGTGTGGTTCTACTCGCTGACGCTCGAGCCGGAGAAAGACTCGCCGGAAGCGCTGGCGGACTACGCGAAGCGGTTCGGCGTCGGCCCGGGGTGGCTGTTCCTCACCGGTAATCCCGAGGATCTGGAGGCTCTGCGCCAGAACCTGGGGTTCGCCTGGAGTGACCCGGCTGCTCGACGCCGACCTCACCAATCACATCGGGACCGTGAAGATGGGCAACGAGCCCAAGCAGTGGTGGGGCGCGGTGCCGTCCCTCTCGGATCCCAGACAGATCGCCCGCCTGCTCGTGTGGATGGCCCCCGAGCCGGGCTCGGAAGGCACCATCGGGCACCTTCCGGGAGAAGGAGGAAACCCGCCGTGAGAAGGCTCGAGACGATCGTTTTCCTCATTGCGGCCATCCTCGTTGCCCACGGGGCCGCCGCGGAAGAGACGGCCCAGGCCCCGGAGCTCAAACCCGGCATTCCCGGCCTGAAGATGGTGGACGTCCGCGACCACAAGCATCTCTGGCGCGAAATCGAGGAGCTCCAGACCTGGGAACGTAGCGACCGGATCTCGGTCGCCGAATATCGCGGCAAGGTGGTCGAGAAAACCGTTCAATACCTGGGCTTCGAGGAGGCCGCGGCCAAAGATTTCACGACGGCCGCGGCCGAGGAGGTCGCCGGCCTCCGGGAGTCCTTCCGTGCCGGCCGCGGAGCCGACGTGGAACCCGCCGAGGCCCAGGCCCTGCTCGATTCCCGCCTGGCCACGGCCGTGACCCGCGTGACCTCCCTCCTGCGCAAGGAGCCGCGGCATGAGCTCTTTGCTCCAGACTGCAAGAAGTGGCTGCTCCGGCTGGCGTTCGGGCCCAGCGAAGCCAAGGAAACAAAGGAAGCGAAAGCAGGATTCTAGAGGTCTGTCAGCGCACGGCCGATCGCGGTCTCGAGCTCGAGGTCGCCGGCCGTGATCGCCTCGTCCCGGCGCAGGACGATTTTTCCTTCACGATCGATCACGAAGCTCGCCGGCAGGGCCTGCACGCGAAGGGCGCTGGAGACGCGCATCCCGGGATCGAGCCAGACGGTGAACGGAATCTTCCGCTCGGCAACGAACGTACGCACCTTGTCCAGGGCGTCCGCGGCATCGACGTTCAATCCCACCACCACGAGACCCTTTTCGCCAAAACGCTCCTGGAGCGCGGCCAGGTCGGGCATTTCCCGGAGACAAGGCAGGCACCAGGTCGCCCACAGGTTGAGGAGCACGGGCTGGCCGTGCAGAGAGGCGAGAGAAACCTTTTCCCCTTGGAGAGAGGCGAGCGCGAAGCCCGGGACGGGATCTCCCACCCGGCCCCGCCCCGTGTAGGTCTCGGCGGGGACTTTTTCGGCGGCCACGGCCTGAGCCAAGGGACGGCTGCGCAGCGGCGGGATGGCGGCGAGCGGAACCGCCACCGCATGCACGTGTGCGCCTTCGGTCCAGGCCACGGCCACCTGGCCTCCGGCCTGGACGATCTGGGGAATGCCCACCGCCGGGGCTTTTGCGACGGCGAGCGCCGGACCTTGCCTGCCGTCGGGGGAAACACGGGCCAGGTTGAGGGTGGCCCCGGCTGCCCACAGGACCAGGGCCTGGCCATCGCCGTCGAGGACCAGCGCCACGGGACCCGCCGGGGCAGGACCGTCCTCCGTTGCGGCCACCTCGACGGGAGCGCCGAACGTCCTGCCCGCGTCGCTGGAGAAGGCCACGGCCAGCCGAGAGCCGCCCGGTGCCTGCGAGGACTGCGCCGCCTGGGCGGGCCACGCGACGGCCACCTGGCGCTGCCAGGCGGCCACGTGAAGCCCCGTCCCGGCCGGGCGCCAGTCCTCACGGTGGATGGGGCGCGGGTCGGTCCACCGGCCCTCCTGGCGGCGAACGATGGCGATCTCCCGGGCCTCCGCGGCGCTCCAGCCCTGGTACACCACGACCGGGCCGTCCCAGGTCATGGCCGCCGCGGTGCCCGCGCCGGCCGAGACCCGGGGATCGAGGAGCGTTTCCCCGGCCAGGACGCGGGTGCCCAGGAGCTTCGCGGCGCCGTCCTCCCCGGTTCCCAGCCAGAACGCGTACGCTCCCTCTTCCCCGCCGGCGAACGAGGCGAAAGGGAGGGCCGGTGCCGGCAGGCGGGTCCAGCTCCGCCCGCCGTCGCCGGACCGGGAGACGGTGTCCCCGGTGCGCGCGATGAGAGTGCGGCGCACCCCCCGCGTTTCGATCACCGTCAGAGACGGCGCATCCGCCGGGTCGGGCGCCGAAACCTGCTCGGCGATGGTTACCGGCGGGCTCCAGGAGCCTCTCGAGAGGCGGGAAAACCGCAGCCGTCCCCGGGGCTCGAGCCACGTCAAAAGAACCTCGTGCTCCTTGCTGAAAGTCGTCGGTCCCTCAACGGCCAGCGCTGGAAGGTTGGAGCCCGGCGGGGCCGGCGGATCGATCGAGACCGGCGCCGGGGCGGTCTCGGTCGTGGCCAGAAGAGGGCTGCCCGGCACCCAGGCCACTCCGGCCATCAAGGCCAGAGCCGCAACGAGAGCGCCGGCCGCCATCGGCGACGAACCGGTAGTAGATCGTCTGCAGCCCCTTCTTCCCTGGGCTGGAAACGGCCCCAGGAGAGCCATGCGACGTACCTGCATTCCAAAGACCTCCATGACGGAGATTCACCCGCAGGAAAACCGCGGTCTCCGGGTTCTAGAATAGGGCATGAAAGGAGACACAGACTCATGAGAACCAAACTGGCCTGCTTTGGGCTCGCGTTTCTCGTTGTTGCTCAAATCTTCGTAGCCACCGATGCCTCCGCGGCCCGTCGGCGCCGTGTCGGCTGGGAGCTCCTCGGCCAGCGTTCGGTCACGGACGGGGTGGATCACGACACCATCGCCGCCGCCGGCCAAGGAACTTTCCGATCCCTCAAAATTCGTGTCAAAGGACACGCCGTTCAGTTTCGCGACATGAAGATTCATTTTTCGAACGGTGGCGTGCAGGACGTGGAGCTGCGCCACACCATTCCCGCCGGTGGCGAAACCCGCGTCATCGACATCGAGGGGCGCGACCGGTCCATCCGGAGCGTTGAATTCTGGTATGACGCCCAGACCATCCTCGGCAAGAAGGCCGAGGTCGAGCTCTATGGGCTGAATTAGGCCGACCCTTCCGGGCCTCGCTGGCGGAGCTACACCGCGCGGTCTTGGATTGCCATTATCGGCCCCAAGCTCGATATCCGGAACAAGTTTCGCTCCCCGAGACCTTTGTCCACACGCGGGTGCTCTGCTAAGATGTTGAGCATGGAAGACCAACGTTCCGGCTATAGCCTCAAGGCCCCTGGTGCCTCAGGACCGGCTCTACGGTTGCCGGGGCGCTCCTTCCCGCCGCTCGACGAGCATCTGGTCGAGCCCGAGGTGACGCGCGACGAGATCATCGGCGGCCGGCGGGTGGTGGCCTCTCCAGCCAAAGAACCTCACGCCACCCGGCAATTCAAGCTCGACTACGTCCTGGAGCCCCATATCGCCCCCGGGTACGTCGGGGCGGCGGATCTCTTGACCCGCGTCGACACCGATTCGGATTTCGCCAGCGATGCCTGCGTGTACAAAGACGAGATCGACCCGCGGACCGGCTCCCGCCACCTGGAAGAGATTGCCTTCGAGGTGGTCTCGGAGCAGACCGAGCAGTACGTTGCGGAAAAAGCCCTGAGGATGCACCGGCGGGGGGTGCGGAGGATCTTCGCGATCTTCGTCAAAGGCGAGCGGCGTGTTGGCGAGTGGTCTCCCGAAAGCCGGAGCTGGCGCGTCCTGGACCCGTCCGCTCTCATCGAAGACCCCTGCCTCAAGGTGCCGCTGAAGGTGGCTGCATTGCTCGATGCGGCGGCAGCGAACCAGGCCGTCGTCGAGGCGCTGGCCGCCCAGGGCGATCCGACGATCCGGAAGCGGGAAGCCGTAGCCAGGAGCGAGGGAGAAGCCCGAGGAGTGGTCATGGGGAAGTCGAAGACCATTCTCCAGGTTCTAGAGGCCCGCGGCATCGCCGTCAGCCCGTCCCAGCGGGAGGATATCTTGCGCTGTGACGACCACGATCGGTTGGATCGCTGGGTGCGCCGAGCCGCCCTGGCCTCTTCGGCGGCCGAAGTCCTCGCGGAGTGAGGCCGTGTATCCTCAAAGTGATGAAGAGCCGAGGCGAAGACAAGAAAATCAACCTCCAGTACGTTCCGGGCGCAGCCGGTGACGGGCTCGGTTTTTTTCCAGCCATCACCTGCCAGATCGCCGGGAAGGGTGCGCCCGATGTGCTTTGGATCGTCCACCGCCGGAGGCAGCAGCTCCCGACCAAGGAAGCCGCCCTGGACGCGGCCAATGGCGAGATCGCTCTCGGGTTCGGCGATCCTTCTCTCCCTCCTTCTCCCGAGCGCTTCCGCGATCACCTGCGCGAACAGGGGTTCTCGGACCTGGCGGAGTACCGGGTGGCCAAGAGCTTCGACGAAGACCGGCGCTCTGCTCTCGGCGAGGCCTATGAGCCGGCCTTTGGGGAGGAGGCCGCCCGCCACGATCCGGTGCTCCACGCCACCTTCATGGAGATGGTCAATCGCCAGATCACCGAGAGCGACCCGCCGGAAGCCCGGGAGACGTTTGAAAGGCTGCTGGCCGAAGGCTACTCCCCCGAGCACGTACGGCGGATGATCGGGCTTCTCATCGCCCGCGAGATGACCCGCGGCATGCTCCAGGGGACGCCCTTTGACGAGAAGAGCTTCATTGAGAACCTGCGCCGGTTGCCGGAGATCCCCCCGCCCTGATCGCGAGAGGTAGGATTGGCGCTGTCGCGCTGAAGGGGGAATCCTCATGAAAGTCCTCGCCATCTCCGGCAGCCTGAGGGCGGCTTCCATCAACTCCGCGCTCTTGCGGGCGGCGGCCCGGCTGGCACCGCCTGAGGTGGAAGTCACCGTTCTCGCGGGCGTTGGCAGCCTGCCGCTCTTCAATCCGGATCTGGAGGCAGATCTGCCCCGGGAGGTCACCGCGCTTTACGCTGCGGTGGTGGCGTCGGACGCGCTGCTCATCGCCAGTCCCGAGTATGCCCACGGGGTCACCGGCACGATCAAGAACCTGCTGGATTGGCTGGTCGGATTCGAAGCCTTCGTCTACAAGCCCGTCGCCGTCCTCAATGCGTCACCCCGGGCCCATCACGCGGACTCGGCGTTGCGGGAGACTCTCGAGACGATGTCCGCCGTGATCGTCGAGCCCGCGTCGGTCAGCATCTCCCTGCTGAGCGCCAACCTCGGGGAGGATGGCATGGTGGCGTCCCCCCTGGTTTCTCAAGCCATCCGAGCCGCGCTGGCGGAGCTGTACCGTGCGGTCGTTCAGGTATGACGGTATCCTTGCCTCAAAACTGAGGGAGGCATCACGATGATTCTCGGCCTGCGGACTGCCATCTACCCCGTATCGGATCTCGAACAAGCCAAGGCCTGGTACACGAAGGTGCTGGACCGGCCGCCGTACTTCGATGAACCGTTCTACGTCGGCTTCACGGTGGGCGGCTTCGAGCTGGGGCTGATCCCGGACGGCCAGCCCGGCGTCTCCGGACCCCAGCCGCTCTGGGGCGTGACCAGCGCCGACGAAGCCTTCGCGCGGCTGGTCGAGCTGGGCGGGAGTCCCGATCGAGCCCGTCACCGAAGTCGGCGGAGGGATCAAGGTCGCCTCGGTCCAGGATCCGTTCGGGAACCGGTTTGGTATCATCGAGAATCCTCACTTCGATCTCGCCGCGGTGCGGTGAGCGGGAGGTGCCAGACATGAGACGCTCTGGAGTCCTCGGAATTCTCGTCCTCCTCATTCCCCTGCTTCTCGCGGCGGCGGAAGAGCGCATTGAGAACGGAAGGGAGCTTCTCGCTCCGGATGGCCGGACCTTGATCGCCAAGGACGACGGGTTCTCGATCGTCCTTCCCTCGACCGACTGGAAGGTGTACCTCTGGCGCTATGAGCCCTATCAGGGCGACGCCGGCTTCGAGCTGACCCTCACCCGCCCGACGGGAGAATGGCGTCTACGGATTCACGAGAAGATCTACCCGGTTCCCGTTTCCCTGGAAGCTTTGCAGAAAGTCGTCGCGGCTCACAAGGATCCCCGGGAAAAAGTGCTCAGCAACAAGATCGTCAAAGTGGAGGGCCTGAAGTGCCTGGAGATGGAGACGGAATCCCGAACGGGCGATCGCTTGCTCCATAACCTGGGTTGGCTCTGTGACCGGGGGGGCGGGCGACAGTTCTCGGTCCAGGTCTACCCGGGCGTACCCGCGGATCAGTGGCCGGCGGAGGAAAAGGTTCTGCGCGAGCTGGTTGGGAGCTTCCGGATTCTCCGCTGAGGGTTATACCGGTCCGCTGGTCGCGTATCTCGATGCTTCCTGGTTTCTGAGCCCGTTAGGGCGCCAGATCGTAGCCCAGGCCGTGAGCCCTGGGCGGTATTGGTGTCATCCTCGCGGTCCCCGGGTTCACACCCGGGGCTAGGGGTATGACGCCCTCCGGGCTCAGAAACCTGGTACGAATTTAGAAATCTTGCTCCTAGCGCCACCGCCCCGGATCCGCGAACAGCCGCAGCGGCTCCGGGGCCGCCCGGAAGACCGCCCGGGCTCCGAAGGGGAAGGCGTATTCGCGCCGCGAGCCGTCGAGGAAGAGGCTCCCGTGCTCCATGGAGCTTTCGACGGCCAGCTCGGTGCCGGGCGGGAGGAAGCCGCTCGCGAGGTTGGCGGGTCCGCCGGCTTCGCGGTAGAGGCTCGCGGGCGCGGAACTGGAGGCGGCGGGAGCGCAGGGGCATGGGGCGGCCTCCGGCGGAACGGATGCCGGCGGTCGAGCCCGTGGCGGTCGAGATCCAGAGGCCGGAGCTGCGGTGCTCTTCTGAATAATCCTTCAGGGTCAGCCGGTAGCGGCTCGTGGCCGCCGGGCTCGCGTGGGTCAGCAGGACGTCGTTGAGCGCGGGGCGGAGGCCGGGATAGCCCTCCAGCTCCACGGCCAGGCGGGTGACCGGGACGGGCTGGAGCGTGCCGTCCGCGATGCGCTCGAGAATCCCGGCGAAGGTCTCCCGCCGGGCCAGGGCGAGGTGGCCGATGCTCGCCTGGGGCGCGGAGTTGACGCCGAGGACGAGCGCGCCGGTCACCCACTGGGAGGCGGCGAGGAGCGTGCCGTCGCCGCCGATGGAAATCACCAGGCTCGCCGCGGCCAGGGCCTGCCCGGCCTTTTCATGGAAGGCGTCCACGGAGAGGCGCAGCGGCTTGATGCCATGCCTCGCCAGGGCCTCCTCGACGGCCGCGAGGGTGCGGTCCTGCTCGCGGGCCGCGTCCTCCACCTGGCCCGCCAGCGCCGGTCTCACATGGGCGAGCCGCCCCGCCACCCGCTTGCGCGTGGCGACAGGCGTCTTGACCACGAGAACGCAGGGCGAGAGCAGGGCCATTTGCGGCGTTTTAAAACGTCCGCGCGCCGGTCAGGAGAAGGGCCGGCGCGGCGCTCTTCAATGGTATCCGGCTCCCGGATAGAGCAGGTTGAGCGCCAGGGTCTGCATGGGGCCGGCGATCATCGGGAACAACCGCCACGCCGCGAACAGGCCGAGCAGGGAGAACATCGGCTGGCGAATGAGGTCATGGAAGCGCCGGGCCATGGCGTCCCCCATCAAGGCCGGCAGAATGGCGCTGCCGTCGAGCGGCGGGAACGGGATCAGGTTGAAGGCGAAGAGCAGGATGTTGAGCGAGAAGAGGATCGACAGCGGCCCCACGGCGCCCGTGGCCCAGCTCCCTTCGACGGCGGCCGTGACCGCCGTGAAGCTCGCCTGGTCCGGCGCGTAGAAGGTTCCCGTCCACACCCCGGCCCGGATCAGAAGCCCCGCGAGGATGGCCAGCAGCAGGTTGGCGGCCGGTCCGGCGGCGGCCATCAGCGCCGCCCGCTTGGGATACTCATGGGCCCACACGGGATCGTAGGGAGCGCTCGCCCAGCCCATCATCCGTTGGCCCTGGCTGGCGAAGAGAGTGATCAGGGGGACGACGAGCATGCCCACCGGCTCGCGCCTTATGTGGGGGATCGGATTGAGGGAGACCTGCCCCCCCTCGTACGCCGTGGAATCCCCCAGCTTGTGGGCGGCCCAGGCGTGCCCCGCCTCGTGGAGCGTGGTCGAGAAAATGAAGACCACGAACCAGGTGAGCCCGAGGATGAGGATCTCGGGGCTCACGCGCGGCTCAGGTACTTGTTTTCGCGCGTGTCGATGATGACCTTGGTGCCCACCTCGATGAAGGGGGGGATCATGACGGTGAGCCCCGTCTCCATCTTGGCCGGCTTGTAGGAGGCGCTGGCGGTGGCGCCCTTCATGCTGGGATCGGTTTCCACGATCTCCAGGGTGACCGTGTTGGGCAGCTCGATGCCCACCGGGTTCTCCTCGTGGAAGTCGACCTGGATGACCGTGTTGGGCAGCAGATAGAGCATCGAATCGCCCAGGGTCTCGTCGTCCAGGGTGACCTGCTCGTAGGTTTCCTGGTTCATGAAGTGGTGGCCCGAGGGGTCGGAGTAGAGGTACTCCATCTGACGCGTTTCGAGAATAGCCCGCTCGACCTTCTCCGTGGAGCCGAAACGGTGCTCGAAGCTGTTGCCGTTCCTGAGGTTCCGCATCTTGGCCTGGACGAAGCCGCGCAAGTTGCCGGGCGTCACGTGGCTGGCGCTCATGACACGGCAGACGTCGCCTTCGAAGAGGACGCACATGCCGACGCGTAATTGTGAGGACTGGATCAAGGTTGAATCTCCCGTGATTTGTCTGAAAAGGAGCCGGGCGCCGCTGGATGGGCGCTCGGAGTCGGGGGAATTGTACCGCGAAGGTCGAAGCCTCACCAACCCCGGGGACCGCCGCCGTACGCCGGCCACCGGAGCGGCGTCCCCCGCCGCGCGCCCTCGAAGCCATAGCAGGGAGGCGATCCTGTAGGGGACCCGGGCTGGACGGCCTCGGACCCATCCCCGGTCTTCCCGAAGCTCTCCTCTGGCGTCAGAGCGCTTCCCCCGGCGATTTTCCCCGAGGGCCGCAAGGATCAACCCCGAGGGGAACACGCCTTTCCCCGGGGGCCGGGCGGTCGGGGAGCCGGGGTGGGCGGTTGGGCCCGAGGGGTAGGCCGGTTTCCCCGCGGGGAAAATCAATTTCCCCACGGGGTAGACGGTGTTCCCCGCGGGCTGGACCGTTGGCCCCTAGGGGCGGAGGGTGCGGCCCAGCTCCCGGGCGGTCGGGCCCTCGGGGCCAACCGCCCGTCCCGAGGGGAAACCGGCTGAGATTCCTTCCCGAACCGTTTTCCCCGGCTCCCCGCCCGCCCGCCCCTGAGGGAAATCGGGTTTCCCCCGGGGGTGGGCGGTCGGGATGCCGGGGCCGGAGAATGCGCCGTGCCCCGTGGTCCACAGTCTGCTGCCGACGGCGTGAACTGAGCCCGTCCTACGGCTATAATTAGCTGGTGGAAATGCTGTTTGGGTCGAGGAATTCAGGCAAGCAGGAACTTTTAGCCGAGCTGTCCCGGGAAGAAGCACGTCTGGCTGAGCTCGAACGGCAACAAGAGGTGGCCCGTTCGCGGATGGCGGCTTTACGAATGGAGTTGGCGATCCTCTCTCAGGGTGAGCCAGCCGAACCTGTTCCGCCGGTCGCGGCGGCCGTCGGTGCGCCAGCGACTCCAGAAGAGAAAGTCCGGCTCTTCCGAGCCCTGTTCAGGGGACGCGAAGAGATCTTCCCGACGCGGTTTCTGAGCAAGAAGACGGGCAAGGCTGGCTATGCACCTGCCTGTGCGAACAAATTTTTGCGCGGGGTCTGCGAGCTTCCGAGGATCAAGTGCAGCGATTGCCCGAACCAGGCATTTACGCCCGTTGACGACCGGGTGGTGCTCGACCATCTGAGGGGCCGTCACGTCATGGGGGTCTACCCCTTGCTCGAAGATGACACCTGCTGGTTCCTCGCGATTGACTTCGACAAGTCGTCCTGGCAGGAGGATGTGGGAGCCTTCGCCGAGACCTGCCGGGCAATGGACGTTCCAGTGGCCGTCGAACGCTCCCGGTCCGGCAACGGCGCTCACGGCTGGTTTTTCTTCGAGGCTCCGGTGGTGGCAAGCCTTGCCCGGAAGATGGGGTGCTATCTCCTGACGGAGACGATGTCCCGGCGGCATCAGCTCAGCATGGGGTCGTACGACCGTCTCTTCCCCAACCAGGACACGATGCCGCGTGGCGGTTTCGGAAATCTCATCGCGCTGCCGCTTCAGCACGAGCCGCGGCAGCAGGGAAATACCCTGTTCATAGACGCGTCGTTTCAAGCCTACGGCGACCAATGGAGCTATCTCGCCTCTCTGCCGCGGGTCGCTCCTTTCTTCATGGAGAATCTCGCGACGGAGGCGATGCGGCGGGGCCTCGTGATCGGCGTCCGCATCGCGGAACCGGCCGACGAGGAGGAGACGACCCCGTGGAGGCGCAAGCCATCGGGCCGTCCTCGGCAGCTGTCCATCTCAGGCCCCCTGCCGCGAGCCGTGCGCGCTGTGCTCACGCAGCGCCTCTTCGTTGAGAAGGCGGGCCTCCCTTCTCCCCTTCTGAACGAGATCAAGCGTCTTGCCGCATTTCAGAATCCCGAGTTCTATAAGAAGCAGAGCCTGCGGCTCTCGACGGCGATGACGCCGCGGGTGATCGCCTGCGCCGAGGATCTTGCGCAACACATTGCGCTGCCCCGGGGGTGCCTGGGCGATCTGGAGGAGCTTTTCCGTGTGCATGGCGTGGAGCTCCAGGTAGAGGATCAGCGCCAGGAGGGTGAGGCTCTCCAACTCGCGTTCAAAGGTGAGCTCACGGGGGGCCAGAAGGGGGCGGCGGAGGCTCTTCTCCGGCACGACATCGGCGTGTTCGTCGCGCCGCCTGGGGTGGGGAAGACGGTGCTGGGGACGTACCTCGTGGCGAAGCGGGCGCGGAGCACGCTTGTGCTCGTCCATCGCCAACCGCTGCTGGATCAATGGGTGGCTCAGCTCTCGATGTTTCTGGGTCTCGAGGCGAAGGAGATCGGGCAAATCGGCGGTGGCAAGAGGAAACCGAATGGGCGGCTCGATGTGGCCATGATCCAGAGCTTGGTCAGGAAAGGCAACGTCGAGGACCTGGTCGCGACGTACGGCCATGTGATCGTGGACGAGTGTCACCATGTCCCGGCGGTGTCGTTCGAACGTGTGCTCTCGGAGGTGAAGGCCCGGTATGTGGTCGGCTTGACGGCCACGCCGTACCGCCGGGATGGGCATCATCCGATTCTCGAGATGCAGTTGGGGCCCGTTCGCTTCGCCGTCAATCCCAAGAGCCAAGCGGCGCGGCGGCCGTTCGAGCACCGGCTGATCATCCGCGAGACGTCGTTCCGGCTGAAGGGGGACGGTACCGAGGCAAAGATCCAGGAGATCTATGCGGCGCTGGCCTCGGATGAGGCGCGGAACCGCATGATTCTGGACGACGTGCTCCATGCGCTGGAGGAGGGGCGCTCCCCGATTCTTTTGACCGAGCGGAGGGACCATCTCGAATATTTCGCGGAGCAGTTGCGAGGGTTCGTCCGTCATCTGGTGGTTCTTCAGGGTGGCATGTCGCCAAAGGAGCGGCGCGAGCTGGGAGCCCGGCTGGCCGCTGTGCCTGACGAGGAAGAGAGGCTGGTTCTCGCGACCGGGCGATATATCGGCGAGGGGTTCGACGATCTGCGACTGGACACGCTGATGCTGGCGATGCCGGTGTCCTGGAAGGGGACGCTGGTGCAGTACACGGGGCGTCTGCACCGGCTTCATCCGAGGAAGTCGGAGGTGCGGATCTTCGACTACGTGGATCGTGAGGTGGCAATGCTGGCGCGGATGTTCGAGCGGCGGCTGCGGACGTACCGGGCGATCGGATATGTGCGGGGGGAGGGGTTGGTCCGCGGGGAGGAAGGGGGGCGGGAACGGGTGGTGGAGTATGACGAGGAGGCGGTCCGGTATTTTGCTGAGGGAGAATGAAGCGCCGGGTCCCGAGTGGATCCAAGACTTGACGACATAGGAGTCCTAAGAGGCGTCCAACGTTTCGGCCTTGAAGCGCCATGTGCGAGGCTGCACGGCCTTCGTGTCGGCTCTGCCAGCTTGGTCTTTGCGGCCCAAAGGGGCGCGCGAGATCCCAGGGCATCTGAGGCCGAAGGCCGATGCCCTGGGAAGACAAACCAATTCCTCGGCTCGACCAGTGTCGCGATCGACTCGCGCCGGTTGGCCAAGAATTTGCCGAGGCTCAGCGTCACTGCTGTTCGCCGGCTGGCGCTTGGCCGCTTCGACGGCACGCGAATCACCGTCTGATCGTTAAACAGCCCGGGGTCGGAGACCCCCGATCTGAACCAGTTGCGAGGGTGGTAGAGCCGTTTGCCTTAACTGGGCCTCATCCGCCCAGCCTTGCATGGGGCACTCCATACTATCCGGCTCCCCATTCAGAGCCCCCCGCAGCCAGCCCGTCATCTTCACGGAATCGAGGTCAACGACACCGTCCGGCCGTAGGATCCCGATGCGGTTATTGGGGTGAGCTAGGGCCACCGTGCATTTGGCGAGCTCGCCGGTGGCGCGTACCACGTAGGAGCCCAGGGCCGCGGCATAGCAACCTGGGAGCATACCGGGTTGTCCCATCACGTCCTGCTTCTCCAGCAGCCCGAGCTCGGTTGCCCGTGTCACGAGACGGCTTACGATCTCCTCCTCCCGGTCGGGGAGGAGGATCTCAATCTCGGCATCATTCGGTCCTCCCCAGCGCCGGATCGGCTTGAACATTACCGAGAACCGGGGATCGCCGCCGATCTCGCGCGCCAGAAGGACGAGGAGCTCGTCGATGGAGGGCAGGTTGGCGCTCGTGAGGTGGAGGTGCAACAGAACGTTGAAGCTCTCGGGAGACTGACGCATCGCGAGGAGGTTGCGCCAGACCACCTGGAAGGTGCCTCCTCCTCCTAGGCTCTGGCGCATCGCGTCGTGGCTTTCCGGGGAGCCATCGAGCGAGACCTGGTATTTCCGGACTCCGAGCTCGAGCAGCCGATCGAGCCGCCAGCGGGTGAGCAGAGAGGCGTTGGTGGTAATGGAGCCGAGCAGCCGCACCTTGGGGTGATCGCGGACCAATTCACGAGCGAAACCCTGGATCTCCTGGATGATCGGCCAAGCCAATAACGGCTCTCCCCCGAACCATTCGAGGGAGAGCACGTCCAGCTGGAAAATGCGGCGCTGGATTAGGGCCTTGACGGCCTCCACGACCGGCCGCGCCATCTGGCCAACCGAGAAATCCTCATAGCAGTACATGCATCGGAAGTTGCACTGCTCCGTCGGCATCAGGATCAGATGGAGGAGCCGGTTAGACAGCAACGTCAAGCGTGCCCCAAGGCTCATGGCTCAGGTCTCTAGGACGAGTTGGAAAGTAGGCCGACAAGGCCATTCCTCGCTCCCTGGAATGGCTGTAACTCCCCTAAGGTTTGCTCCTGTCAGTTTCGTTAATGCGACCCGCACGAAATCCCCCTCCGTCTCGGGGTTGGCATCGCTTTTATGCAGCTCATCCCAGAGCAGCTTGTGGATCACGATCGATAAACTTCCATCGGCTGCCACCCTGAATTGGATGAATGCGTCCATCTATAGTCTCCTTTCATTTCCAGTGGCCGCTAGCCACGAATCCTGCCCAGTTGGCCGGGTTTTCATCACCTTGCTGGCGATAGAACTGCAACCTACGTAGCGTCGCCTGCCTCATAGCCTCGAGAGTCGACAGATGCCGTTCGAATCTTGCTTGATAAAGCTCTCGCATCCATTCCCGAGCTGCCTCATCGTGGACCGACCAGAGGCTGACGATGACGGTTTTCGCTCCCGCGATCTGGAAAGCGCGCAGTATTCCGATGACGCCTTCGCCGGGCTGGACCGTTCCCAGGCCGCTATCACAGGTGGAGAGAACAACCCAATCTGCGGCATCCAGATTGAGATTGAGAATCTCCTCCTCGGTGAGGATGCCATCCTGATCGCTGCGCAGGGCCTTTCCTCGCTCGTTAGCGCCGGCGAGGACTAAGCCAGCGAAGAGTCCCGGTTCGGCGGCGTTCGGCCCCTTGCCGAGAGAGAGGCCACCGATGCCGCGGATCGCCGGCTTCGCCGGCCCGCAGCGGCGAACCATGGCGAAACCATGGGTCGCGAGATGCACGACCCGTTGCCCGGGGACAGCTTGCCGAAGGGCGCGCTCGGTCGCCTCCGGACCAGACAGCTTGGTGAGCACCAGATTTCCTGCGGGCTGCGGCTGAAGCCGCTTCCAGAGCCTATCGAGATCCTGAATCTCCTTCCGGCTGGCGGGCAGCTTTCTGAAGGAGGGAAGGCCTCCCTGACAACCGTTCCCACGCCAGGCAGCTGCCAAATCCTCGTCATCGCCGCCGCGCAGCACGTCCCGAGCTAACTCGTTGTCCGCAACCGGCAGTGCCGCGGCGCGCTCGTAGTCCACGTCTCCCAGAGCCAGCCATGGACCGGGGCGGGATGGCGCGAATTTGTGAACGAGGTCACGCTCCGCGGTCAGGGTGTGGAAAGCCCAGCGTTTTTCGATCAGGTAACCGCTGTCCGGGGCGGGAAGGGCGAAGAGCGGGACCATGTAGAGGGAGCCGTCGGGCACCACGAAGACGGTTCTGGAGTCGGCGAGAAGGGGGACGATCGGGTCCCAGATCCGTTTCCGCAGGGCCTGCCCGGCGCGCAACCGTGCCTTGGCATCGGCGTTGGGACTCAGGATCGCTTCGCGCCATTGTTGGACCAGCCAGTCGAGGGTAATGGTCTCACCCACGAACACGGCGCGAATTTCGGAGTTTCGGAGGACGAAGGCGAGGTAGGCGTCACCCCCAGTCGACCGGTGATACTGAGAGAAGGCGACCAGAGCGGCCCCTGCCGGCAGGCGCCGCCGCAACTGCTGGATGGACGGCTCGCCGGGTGTGTCGGGGAGAAGAGGCCCGGTTCTGGCAGTCAGGGCCTCCTCCGCATTCAGCAACTCTCGCCGGGCTTCGCGCAGTCGGGCGGTTTGCGTTCCGCTCGTTCCCTGAGTCTGTACCAGCAGATAGGCGAAGCGCTCGCGCGCGGAAGCCAGCCGCTTCGCCACCAGCGCCAGTTGCGGATCGGTCGTGGCCCGTAGCAGTCGCTGCCGGTCGATTTCGGCGTCGCGCACCAGCATTCTGCTGCTCGCCGCGACCTGCCATACCTGTTCGATGGCGTTCGGAGCCGCCGGTGGGCCCTCAGCCATCAGGTGGAGAGCCAGATCGAGGCTTTTGCGGCGGTCCGCCGCGAAGACCAGAGCTTGGTCACGGGGAAAGGCCTGAACGATGGCTCTCACTTGGGGTAAGGAAAGCCGCTGGGCAAGCAGCGCGTCGCCTAGTGCGCCGGTCCGGTCACGCTGGCGCCAGCGCAGTTCGGCGCGGATCTGCAGGAGATCGGCCCGATAGAAACTGTCGGGTGCGAAGAGGCTAGCGGCATAGCTGCTCGCCTCTGCTAACGTCTGCAAGCCGACCGCTGGATCGGCAGCTACCCGGGCGGACAGCTCGGTGGCTGTGAGGCGTAGCGTTCCTTGGTCGCCGATCTCGTCGAGATCTCGCAGGCAACGTGCGATTGCGGCGCGCGCGCGTTCTGGATTTCCGGCTTCCCACCAGTGCTCGGCGAGTTCCAGCAGGGTCTCGGCGCGTTCGGCTCTGGCCTGATTCCCGAGCACCCGCTCCTCGATCGCCAGGGCGCGCGTGAGAGGCTCCTCGGCCTGCGGGTCTCCCATGCGCTCCTGCAGCGCTCCCAGGCGCGTGAGGGAGCGGGCAACAAGCAACTGTGCCTCGCCGTCCGCTCCGGGCTGTGATGTCGCGGCAAGGTCAGCCGCGTCCTGACGGAGCTTCAGGGCCCTCTGCTGAATTTCCAGGGCTTCCTCCCAGCGACCCGCCTCCTCTAGCACCGTGGCCAAGCCAATAAGCGAACCTCCGTAACGCGAGGGGTCTGTCTCCCCCGCCCAGTCTGCATGGCTTTGCACCGCCTTACGGTGATAGGCGATAGACTGCGGATAGTCGCCGAAATCGAAGTACACTTGGCCCAGGAGTAGCTGCGTGGATGCCAGCAGACGCGAGGGCTGTCTCGTTCCAACATCCTGACGCAGCCGCTCGGTCTCATGAAGGACGCTGATCGCCTTAGATAACTCGCCCAGGCGATACAGGATCTCCCCCAGGTTGTTAGTGACCCGGCTGGCCTCGGCGGCATGCTCGGGTCCCAACGTCTGGCTGATTTGATACGCCTCGTACAGGGTATCCCGCGCCGTCTCGAGAGCCGTTTTGGGTGCTTTCCTGTCCGCCCTCCTGGGAGGATTCTGCTCCTCGACCCGCGCCCGCGTTGTCAACGCCGTCACGACCTTCTCCGGCCGGAAGGGTACTGCTCGGCGTCGGAGTTGCAGGGACTGTTCCGCTGTCTTCCACGCTGCGTAGGGGTCGGGATCGAGCTTGGGGGCGTCGCGCAGGAGTGAGCTTATGGAATCGAGAGCCCCGGCGACATCCTCGTCGATGGTACCGCGCCCATGATAGCGGTGGGCTACCGTTAGGGCCTCCTTGTAGAGATCATGCGCCTGCCGCATCCGTCCATGGACGTGCTCGATGTATCCCTGATCCTGAAGCGCCAGGCAGAAAGCTGCTGGCTCTTCCTGCTCTATGCTGCGACGCCTGCTCACGGACCGCCCGGCGAGCAGCTCCTGCAGGGGATCCGTCCACGCCAGCTTCTGCGAGCAGGCCTTGCGCAGCCTGTCGAGCGCGCCCGCCTGCTTCCGGGGAGAAAGCGAACGGTCGTCATCGATCAGTTTCAGAAGCGCACGGCACTCGCTGGCCGTCTTCTCCCCTTTGGGCAGCGCACCGAGGGCATCGAGGCGCGCGGCCACGGCGGCGGGCAGATCCTGCGCGCGGCCTGAGGCCGCTGCCGTGAGAAGCAGCAGACCGCTCACGAGAGTCGCTCCCGGTCCCCATCGGGCCGCGCTATCCATGGTCCGCGGCTCCTTTCAGATCCAGAGTCGAGATCCAGGTTTCCGGGTTGCGGTCCCCGGGCTGCCAGAGCGGGTCGAGAGAGAAGCCTGCCGGCGGTTTCTCCAGGCCGTCGATCCAGCGGCTCGCCTCGCGGCTGACGGGCACCGCGCACGGCTCGGGGCTCTCGGCCGCGGTGAAGGCGGCGTCGAGGAGATCGATGGGACGGGTGCTGGCGATCACCAGCAGGCGCTCCCGCGGCGTCACCGACCGGACCGGCCAGAACAACTCCCGCCCCGGCAGCCTGAAGAGTTGGTTGGCCGCGAGCCGTGGACTCTGCCCCCAGGTCCGGCAGGGGTAGATGATCAGCCGCTCGCCGACGGTGTCCTCGCTGACAACGTACAAATGGAGCGCGTCCCGTGCCGTCACCGTCATGTACAGGTCGTCTCCCGAAACGAGCGAGTCTCCCGAAAGCAGCTCAACCGCTTCATGCTCTCCCACCTGCTTGAAGAACTGCACCTGCAGCACCTCCCCGGGCTCCGGCCCGCGCCAGGCTGCCAGCAGGACGGCGGACAGGGCCGCGGCAACGGCCCCTCCCCACCAGAAGCGAGCCTTCAGCAGCACCGCAGGAGATCCCGGGCTTGATCGGGCAGCGACTGTTGCGCGAGGTTCCTGCACACCGCACGTTGCGCCTTGGCGTGGCAGATCTCGATCATGCGCCGGACCTCCGGACGCCGACGGATTTTTCTTTTGGCTTTGCTCGCCAGGGTCAGCAGATGCTCGATGTCGCTCGTCGTCAGCAGGCTCGACTTTTCGATCAAGCGGGCGGCTGCCGGCAGATCGGTCTCCCCCAGCCGACGGGCCTCAATGGAGACAAAGCTGTCACGTAGCTCGGAGGTCTCCAGCGCCTTATGCAACACCTCGACCGCCCAGGCGATTGCCTCGTTGCCGGGCTGAGTCTCGGTGCCGGGGTCTGGACGAAAAATCAGCAGAATGGCGAGACCCTCCGCGGCGAGGGCCTGGCAGGCCACCCGCCGGTGACGGCGGGTGCGCGGCGGCGTGATCTCGACCTCGCAAGCCGTGTCGACACGCGCGATCCCCCCCGGCCCCACCCAGCCGGCTTCGACCTCGATGCGGTAGCGGCCGGGCTCCGGGAAGAGAGCGCCTCGGGGGCCGCGCAGCAGAGTCTCCCCGTGAAAGAGAGAACCGCCGGGAACGAGGGGCGTTTCGGGCGGCAGGTAATCGATCGGGGCCGCCCCGGAGAAGACGTGAACCCGACCGCCTGGTCCGACGACGCGGCCGGCCACCGAGCCATCGGAAATGCTGAGCAGAGCCGGTCCCGGCAGGTTGCGCTGGGTGATGTTGGTCAAGCGCAACTGCAGCTTGACGGGAAGCTCCCAGCGGGACTTTGCGCCGCAAGGGCTTGGCGGTCAGCTCGAGTTGGCTGCTGACGTCGGTGATGGCATCGGCGTCAGGAATGGGAAGGGCTGAGTAGCCCTGCTCGAAGGGGGCCCCGCCGGGCCTCACCCACATGTCCGGAAGGTGGCGAAGCCTGATTACGTCGTCCGGGTCGTAGGCGAAGGTCAGAGTCTCGGGGAAGACCTTGGGCGGAACTGTCGCTGGACTGGTGGAGGAATCACTGAGCAGGTCGGCCGTGGGGTTCATCCGAAAGGCGATGAACACGATAGCCTGCATGAAGCCCTGACCGTAGAAGCGGTGCACGAGGCCCATGGCGTGACCGAGCTCGTGCAGGAGGGCGTGGAAGGCGGCCTTCGGCACATCTCCCAGTCGCTGGCCCCGGGCGGAGCCGAAGCGTTCGTCGTTGGGGAACTTCGCCATGACCGCGACCATCAGCCCCTCGCGCGGAACCAGGTTGGTGTCGATGGCTCCCACGTCGTACATCTTGGCGAAGTAATATTCCTCCTTGTCCCGCCACCGCGGCACGACTAGGGCGTGGTAGACCCATTCTCGGTCGAGATCCACTGCGCGGCGCAGCGCCAGCATCTGGGCGTGGAGGTCCTTCTCTTGCCAGACTTCGGGCCCTTGAGCCTCGACCGGAGCAGGCATACGGATCTGCCAACCGATGTCCTTGTAGACGTCCCGGATTCTCACGCCACATCCGTTGTCGACGGGTGGCGTGATCCCCGCGGCGCAGGCGATATCGATCTTCGCCCGGCGGAGATGCTCTGAGATCCATGCCATCCGGAGGGTTGCGACCGGGTTCCCGCAGTTGTTCTTGACGGACCAGAAGAGTTGATCCGTTCTTTTCTCGGCGGGACTCTGGGCGTTGCCAGAATCTTGCAGTGTGGCCGTCAGGAGATCCTCGGGACCCCAGGTGTTGTCGCTGGGATTGAAACGAAAGATGGAGAGGGTCACCATCCTCAGATCACACTCGATGTCCTTGATCGTAAAGTAAAATGCATAATCCCGGCGCCTGAAGATCGGTATCTGGCGTGGCTGGGGAAGCGGCGGAGGGGTCAAGGGTCCCTCGATCGACCAATCCTGGCGTTCGAGGTAGAGATCTCCGCTCGCGCGGATACCCATCCGGAGTCCCTCCTGGAAAACCTCACTTTCTCGGTTGACCCGCAGCGTGCCGACGTAGCTGACTGTCCAACCCTTGAGGTTGGCCCCCAGGTTCCTCAAGGGGTTGAAGTTGTCCGCGGGAGTCGGATCCAGCCGCACGATCCAGCAGCCGGGTTTCAGGAGGTGGAAAATATTTCGAGAATCGCCGTCTCCCTGGCCTTCAGGGAAGAGGGCCTTGGGTAAGGGAGGAACAGCTCCATCATCACTGATGTGCCACATTAAGCCTCCTGGCAAGCGACACCATCTCGGCATCGAGGGGCTCGTCCCTCGATTGTCGCTTTCTTAGACGGACATGCAACGTCATTTCCGCCGAACTGCGGCACGTCTCACATCCTGTCGTAGGATCCTGCCCTGAAGTCTACTCCGAACAGGAGAGATTTAGAAGGGATGCCGACGGTCCCAGGGGGCGCTACGCGGAGGGGGCAATCCTTGGCGGACCCATCAACCACCGCTTTCGGTAGCCGTTTCGCTGTGGGGAGCGTCCACGGGCTTGGACTCTGGCGAGCCTTTCTGGCGGAGGAAGATGGAGAGGATCACGAGCACGGCGATCGAGAGGAATTCGCTTTGCCAGTTTTGAAAAGATTCGAACCAGAATTGGGCCGTGCCCAGGTACTGCCAGGTTGAAACCGCGCTTTCACCCTGGCGGGCCAGCTCCTGGTTGTACAGGCGCGCGCCGCCGCAGGCGTGGAGGACGAAGGAGAGCAGGAACAGGAGGAGCAGGGCGAGGCTCAACGATCGCTCGTAGAGCTGGAGGACGAAGCCCCCTTTGCGGACCGACCAGGGCGCCTGGGGCGTGGCTCGGAGCTCCTTTTCCTGGGACGTCTTGGGCTTCAGCGGACGCGACTCGGGCGATCCTTTCTGGAAGAGAAACGCCGTGAGGAATACGTACAGGGTCATCTGCAGGAACTCGCTCTCCCAGTTCTCGAAGACCGCTTCGACGAAGTGCCCGCTGGTGAGGTATTCGCTAAAGGCCGGCGCGGCCTTGCCCTGTGATTTTTGTTCCTCGGCGTCGACGCGGAATCCGGTCACGATCTGGCCGGCCATCGCCACGAGGAAGAGGCCGAGCATGGTAAGGGAGAGACCGTTTTCCCGCAGGAACCGCCGCATGGGCGCCCTCGTTTCACTGAATCGAGCTTGAAGAGAAAAGGGGAGGGCCGCCAAGCCCGAGTCCATCAGCCCGGCGGCCTATCGAAAAGAGAGCTAGACGGAAACCGGTTCTTCGGCTTCGACGTTGATCCTCTGCGCGAGCTGGGTGAGCTTCTTGTCGGCATCACCTTCCTCGTTGAGGGTGGCCTGGAGGAGCTTCATGGCCTCGGTTTCGCCGAGCAGCTCCGCGTAGGTGCGGACGGTGCCGTAGCCCGCCATCTCGTAATGTTCGACGTGCTGGGCGGCGGAGATGAGGGCGGCATCGAGAACCTCGGGGGGCATGTCTTCCTCGAGCATCTCCTTGCCTTCGGCGAGGACGCCCTCCATGCCCTTGCACTTTTTGCCGGTCCCCTTTTTGCCGAGCTTGTCGAAAATCTGGTCGAGCCGGGCGAGCTGCTCCTGGGAAACGGTCAGGTGGTCTTGGAACGCGGCCTTGAGGTCCGGGCTGGAAGCGCCCTTGATCATTTTGGGAAGGGCCTGGATGATCTGGCGTTCGGCGCTGTGGAGGTCACGGAGCTCCTCCACGTAGAGTTTCTGCAGGTTGTCGATCTTCATTGAGGTTCTCCTGGAGTCGGGGAGGTATTGCCCCTGAAGAGGATTAAAGCAAGGGGAATGCCAGACGGGATCGCAGGAAGCGGGTACTGGGGGAGGGGGTTTGTGCCACCACCGGTGACCGCCGGTCGCGAACCGCCGTCCCCCACACCCACCCAGGGTTCCACCGGTGCAACCCGGGGAATTGCGACGGGGGCGATGGCGCGTCCGATGACACGTCTGGCGATGGCCACGCGTCGCCACCCAGGGTTCCACCCTGGGCTAAAAGTAGGACGCCCTCCGGGCTCGCGGCGGTGCAAAAAAAGTTGCGGCGAGAAAGTCTCACCGCTGGTGAGACAAAGGGCGGCCACATAGGGCCGCCCCTACAAATCCACATTCTCTTCGGTTTCCATGGAGGTCAGTGCGTAGAGCTCATGCAACTTGGCCTGCAGCAATTCCTTGTCTGGAAGCTGTGTCTGGTACTCGGCGACCAGCGCTGGCGAGAGCGAGCGGCTGAGAGCGTACTCGACGACTTCGCTATCCTTGCTGGCGCACAGAGCAGCACGCCGATGGATGGGCCTTCGTGCGGTTTGCGGACATCCCGGTCGAGGGCTTCCAGATAGAAGTTCAGCTTGCCCAGGTGCTCCGGCTCGAAGCGGCCCACTTTGAGCTCGATGGCGCAAAGGCAATTGAGGCCGCGGTGGAAGAACAAGAGGTCGAGCGCGAAGTCACGGTTCCCGACCTGCACGGGGTGCTCGGAGCCCACGAAGCAGAAGTCACGGCCCAATTCGATCAGGAAGTCCTTCAACCTGTGCACCAAGCCGCGATGCAGATCGCTCTCGGTGTGTTCCCGCGGCAGCTCCAGGAACTCAACCATGTAGGAGTCCTTGAAGATGCCCAACGCCTCGGGGTGGATTTGTGCCACCACCGGTGACACTTTTGCCGGGCTGAGGACGGCCCGCTCGAACGCCGCCACTCGAAGCTGGCGTTCCAACTCCCGCTTGCCCCATCGCTCGCGAATGGCCAGGCGCACGTAGAACTCCCGCTCTTCAGGGCGCTTGGCCTGTCCCAGGATGATGAGGTGATGCGTCCACGGCAATTGTGCCAGCAGTGCTGACACTTTCTCGTCGCCCCTTATAGGCCTCGAAGAACTGCCGCATTCGGAACAGGTTGCGCCGGGTGAACCCTCGGAGGTTCGGGTGATGCCGCTGGATGTAGCGAGCCAGGGCTTCGACGACGCCCTCGCCCCAGGCCGCCGACTCGAGCTTGCGCGAGATGTATTCGCCGATCCGCCAGTAGAGGTCGATCAGTGCCGTATTGACGGCCGCCATGGCCTGCCCGCGGGCGGCCTGAATCATCTCCACGACTTCGGCGAAGGCCGGTTCCTCGGGCGGCGCCGGAGAGCAGAGGCGACGCGGGCAAGCTTGTCCTGTGGCTTGGGCGGCTTCATCGCGGCGAAGTCACAGAATGAAACCCTCCCCTCCCCTCAGGGAGAGGAGGGGAGCGATCCTACTCGTGCTCTTCCTGCCGGTGCTTCTGGTACTCGGCGATGAGCTTGTCCTGGACCAGCCGGGGGACTTCCTCGTAGTGGTCGAACTCCATGTGGAAGCTGGAGCGGCCCTGGGTCATGGCGCGCAGGTGGCGGTCGTACTCCAGCATTTCGGACATGGGGACGAGGGCCTTGATGACCTGGGCGCCGTTGATGGCGGCGTCCATGCCCTGGGGGCGGCCGCGCCGGTGGGAGAGGTCGCCCATGATGTCGCCGGTGAACTCCTCGGTGGTGTTGATCTCCACCTTCATCACCGGCTCCAGGATGGTCGGCTTGGCGTTGGCCATGGCGTCTTTGAAGGCCAGCGAGCCGGCGATCTTGAACGCCATTTCGGAGGAGTCGACGTCGTGGTACTGGCCGTCGAGCAGGCGGACCTTGAAGTCGACCACGGGATAGCCGGCGAGGTAGCCGCGGCGGCGGGCCTCCTGGATCCCCTTTTCGACGGCGGGCCGGTAGTTCTGGGGGATGGAGCCGCCGAAGATCTCGTCGGCGAAGGAGAAGTCCTCGCCGCGGGACAGGGGCTCCATCTTGATCTTGCAGTCGGCGAACTGGCCGCGTCCGCCGCTCTGCTTCTTGTGCCGCCCGTGGCCGTCCGCCGGCTTCAGGATGGTCTCGCGGTAGGGGACCTTGGGCGGATGGAGGAGCACGTCGACGTGGAAGCGGTGCTTCAACTTGGCGACGGCGATCTCGATGTGGAGCTGGCCGTTGCCGGAGAGCAGGTGGTCGTGGCTCTCGGCGTCGCGGCCGGCCTTCAAGGCCAGGTCCTCGTCCATGAGGCGGGTCAGGGCCTCGCCGATCTTCTCCTCGTCGCCCTTGGACTTGGGCTCGATGGCGAAGGTCATGGCGGGCTCGGCCACGTGGATCCAGTCCAGCCGGAGCGGGCGTTCCTTGGTGCAGAGGGTGTCGCCGGTGACGGTGACCTTGAGCTTGGCGACGCCGCCGATGTCGCCGGCGATGAGGCGGCCGGCGGGGGTGCCCTGCTTGCCCTGGAGGAGCATGAGGTGGCCCAGGCGCTCGGCTTCCTCGGCGCGGCTGTTGTAGACGGTGGAGTCGCCGTTCAGGGTGCCGGAGACCACGCGGAGGATGGTGATCTTGCCGGTGAAGGGGTCGGAGAGGGTCTTGAAGACCAGGGCGGCCAGGGGGCCGGCCGGATCGGCGGAGAGCGGCGCGTCGTCTCCGCCCACCGTCTTGGCGGGGAAGGGGGCGCGCTCGGAGGGGCGACGGCGCGAGGGCGAGGAGCGAGTCGAGGAGCGCCGCGGGGCCGATGCCGTGGCCGGCGGCCGAGAGCGTCACCGGGAAGATCTGGCGGTGGGCGACGGCGCGGCGCAGGCCCGCCTCCAGGTCTTCCTGGGCGAGGGTGCCGGTCTCGAAGAAGCCTTCCATCAGCTGGTCGTCGGTCTCGGCCACGGCCTCGATGAGGCGGGCGCGGTGGGTCTCGACCTCGTCGGCCAGGGCGGCGGGGATGTCCGCGGGAGTGGCCTTGCCGTTGCCGTCGCGGGTGAAGCTGTAGGCCTTCTGGGCCACCAGGTCGACGACACCGGAAAAGCCGGCTTCCTGGCCGATGGGGATCTGGACGGGGAGCGCACCGCGGCCGAAGCGCTTCTGGAGGCCTTCGAGGGTGCGGGCGAAGTCGGCCCGCTCGCGGTCCATCTTGGTCAGGTTGAAGAGGAGGGGCTGCCCGATCTCCGCGGCGAAGTCCCAGATGCGCTCGGTGTTGACCTCGACGCCGGCCACGCCGTTGATGCAGAGGAGCACGGCGTCGGCGGCGCGCAGGCCCTGCTGGGTCTCGGCGAAGAAGATGCCGTACCCGGGGCAGTCGAGCAGGTTGACCTTGTGTTGTTGCCAGGGGACGAAGCAGGGGGCCACGCCGATCGAGATCTTGCGCTCGATCTCTTCGTGGTCGAAGTCGGTGAGCGTGTTGCCGTCTTCCACCCGGTTCAACCGGGTCGTGACACCGCCGGCAAAGAGGAGAGAGCTGACTAGAGTGGTCTTGCCGGTGTCGTTGTGGCCGGCAACGGCCACGTTGCGGATCCTGTCCGGGCTATCCACCTGCATGGTCTTAGACCTCCTTCAGGGGATGTTCAAGGCGCGCAAATATATCACAAGCCTTCTTGTAATCCTGCCCGGCCGGGCATCGCCTAAGTGCAAAACTTGCCAGCATTTACCGCCTGGGGGGCGCGGATTTCCCGTTTGACTCGGGAACGCCTGCCCCCTAGAATGACGTCGCGTGCAACTACTTTGGCTATGCTCCCCCTGACACCGACCAAGCTCGGCCGCTACGAAATTGTCGACGAGATCGGCAAGGGTGCGATGGGGGTGGTCTACCTCGCGCGGGACCCTCTGATCGGCCGGCTGGTGGCGCTCAAGACGTTCCGCATCGGCTATTCCGTCAAAGACCAGGAGATGGAGCAGTTCCGGCTCCGCTTCATGCGCGAGGCGCAGAGCGCCGGCATCCTGACCCACCCCAACATCGTCACCATCCACGACGTGGTGGAGTCGGGCGATGAGGGAATGGCCTTCATCGCCATGGAGTACGTGCGGGGGACCAACCTCAAGCTCCTGCTCCAGGGCGACCAGCCGCTGTCGATGCAGTTCGTGATCGACGCCATCGCCCAGGTGGGGGATGCGCTCGACTACGCGCACTCGAACCGGGTGATCCACCGGGACGTCAAGCCGGCGAACATCCTGATCACCTCGGACAACAAGCTGAAGATCACGGACTTCGGCATCGCCCGGCTCGACAGCTCGAACCTCACCCAGGAAGGTCAGCTCCTCGGCACGCCCAACTACATGGCGCCGGAGCAGATCCAGGGGAAGGAGGTGGACCACCGGGCCGACCTCTTCTCCCTGGGCGTGGTGCTCTACGAGATGCTCACCCGCCACAAGCCGTTCCAGGGCGAGAACCTGACGGTGGTGAGCCACCGCATCGTCTACGACCACTTCACGCCGCCCCGCGACTACGTCCAGGGGCTGCCGCCGGGGGTCGAGAAGATCCTCACCCGGGCGCTGGAAAAGGACCCGGCCCGGCGCTACCAGCGGGCGCGGGAGATGGCGGACGACCTGCGCCGCGCCGTCGGCGTGACCGCCGCGCCGGACGAGCTCAACGAGACGCAGAGCCTGGCGGCCACCATGTTCCTGCCGCCGGCCCTGGCACCGGCCGATCCGGGGGCAAGCCCGGGAACGGGGACTGGATCGGGAACGGGAGACAGCTCGGGAACGGGCGCTGGAACGGGAACAATCTCGGGGACCGGCTCGGGCTCCCCGGATCCCCTGCTGCCTCCGCCTCCTCCGCCGCCCGGCCTGGCGATGGAGGACACGGTCGCCACCAACCCGACCGGCTCGGTGATGGCGGCGGCGACCGGGAAGGGGACCGCTGCTCCGCCGGCCAAGCCGGGGCTGTCGCTGCGCTGGCTGCTCGTGGGGGTGGGCACCGCGGCCCTGGTGGTGCTTCTCGGCGGCGCCCTCGTGTTCCTGGTGAGAGGGTGGTCGAAGCCCAAGCCGGCGCCGCCGCCCCCGGTCGTCGTGACGCCGGGCGCCACTCCGCAAGAGCGGCAGGCGCAGGCCGCGAAGCTCATCGCGGACGGCAACACGGCCCTGCGGGGAGGGAGCTGGCAAGCGGCCATCAGTCTCTACCGGCAGGCCGAGCAGCTCGACCCGAGCGGCAACGCCCGCCAGTTCCGCGAAGCCGCCGAGCGGCAGGCCCAGGACTACCAGTCCCTGGTCAGCCGGGAAAAAGCCGTCGCCGACAACCTCGTCGGCGCGCGGCAGGCGCTGGCGGCCCGCAAATACGATCAGGCGATCACCCTGGCGACCCTGGCGCTGAACCTCGATCCCCAGAACAAGGACGCGGCGGGCCTCCTGGCCCTGGCCCAGCGCCGCGCCAAGCAGCGCACGGCGCCGCTGGAGCCGGCGGTGCCGGTTTCCCGGGAGGAGACGGCGAGCGCCACGCCCACCCCGAGCGAGGCGCAGCCGGCGGCCGAGCCCTCCCCGGTGGAGGCGAGGAGCGCCTCGCTCCGCGTGCATTTCCAGTCGGAGGTGGAGGCGTCCCTGATCGTGAGGGTGGACGGGAAGATCGTCACCCGGCAGAACTTCGAACGAGGAGGGTTGTTCCGGCGGAACAACCAGGAAGGCTACGAGTTTTCCGATACGTTCGACGTGCCGGCCGGCGCCCGCATCCGCCTCTACGTGACCCCCAAGGGGAAGGGGGCCATGTTCAAGGAGTTCATCCAGACCGGCGGCCCCCGCCGCCTCGAGATCCATCTCTCCAAGAGCCAGCAGCTGACGGCCCAGCTCAACTAGGCTTCCGACAGCGCCTTCTGCCGTCTTTTCCGGGGTTTTTTCGCGGGCCTCACGGCCTTCGCCTCGGCTTCGGGATCTTGCGCCCGGACCTCGTCCAGGGCCTCCTGAAGCTGGTGGAAGTCGCCGCCCAGCGCCTTGAGGGTGGAGGCCAGGCTCTGCATGGAGGGGAGCTGCGAGCCGGTTTCGTAGCAGGAGAGCATGGCCTTGGTCAGCCCGGCGCGCTCGGCGATCGACACCTGGGTGACGCCGAGGCGCGACCGCAGGAGCCGCAGGGCCTGTCCCAGGTAGAGGGGATTGACCGGCGCGCCCGAGGCGTCGGGGAGGCGCTGGCGGACCTCGTCGAGGGCCTCCTGGAGGTCGTGGAAATCACGGTTCAGCGCTTCGAGGACGGCGGCCAGACTCTGGAACGACGGGAGCTTGGCGCCGATCTCGTAGGAGGAAAGCATCGCCTTGGTGAGACCGGCGCGGGTGGCGACCACTCCCTGGGTCAAGCCCTGGCGGGCACGGAGAAGCCGAAGGGCGGTTCCGAGAGACATCGAGTCGAGATAGAACATGCCTTTACGGTACCGTGACGGCACCGTTAAAAGCAATCGATCTGCTCTGCCGAGAAGAAAAAGAGTGAACCGGGAACCTAAGATGTTCCCGGCATAGATGTCTGAGCCATTCTTTCCGGAGACCAGACGGTCACCGGCCCCACGCCCTCGAGCTGCTTTTCCAGGACGTCGGCGGGCCCCACCGCCACCACCACGGCCCGCGCGGGATCGATGTGCCGGCGGGCCATCTCCAGGATCTCCTCGCGGGTGACCTCCGCGATCCTTTCGAGGTACCGCACGTAGTAATCGTCCGGGAAGTCGAACAGGGTCAGCGTCTCCAGCCGCTTGGCCAGGTCGCCGATGGTCTGCACGGTATAGGGGAAGACGCCGCGCATGTAGCTCTGGGTCTCCGCCAGCTCCGCGGGCTCCACGAAGCCTTCCCGGATGACCCGCAGCTCGTGGAGCACCTCGCGGGCCGCGGCGCCGGCGGACTCGGTGGCGACCGCCGCGTTGACCACGAAGGGGCCCGGCCCCATGCGGGCCACGAAGCGGCTGGTGGCCCCGTAGGTGTAGCCGTGCCGTTCCCGCAGGTTGAGGTTGATGCGGCTGGTGAACTTGCCGCCCAGGAGCGTGTTGAGCACGATCAGGGGGATGTAGTCGGGATGGGTGCGGGAGACCCCGGTATGCCCCACGCGCAGCTCCGTCTGGGCGGCGCCGGGGCGGTCCACCAGGTGGACGGCGATGCCCGTGGGTGCCACGGGGCGGATCTCGGGGCGCCGTGGGGGCGGCCCGGAGACCGCCAGGAAGCCGTGGCCCGCACTGCCCGAGAACAGCGCTTCCACCTCGCGCAGCAGGTCTTCCGGATCGAAGTCGCCGACGGCGATGAGGGCCGAGCCGGCGAGCCCGTAATGCCCCTGGTAGAAGGCCCGCAGCGTCTCCCGGTCGAGCCGGTCCAGGCTCTCCTCCTCCCCGATGAGGGGGTGGGAGTAGACGGTCCCCTTGTAGACCTCGCGGGCGAAACGGTCGTCGGCCAGGGCCGAAGGGTCCTGGCGGCGGCGGAGCATCTCGGTCCGCCGCTGCTTGCGCAGGCGTTCGACCTCGGCCTCCGGAAAGGTGGGCGAGGAGAGGATCTCGGCCAGCAGCTCGAGGCCCGAGGCGCGGTAGCCGGCGAGCAGGCCGGTGGCGAGAAAGCCCACGTCCCAGTCCGCGCCCGTGGTGACGTAGCCGCCCAGCCGCTCGGCGACGGCGGCGATCTCCAGGGCCGAGCGGGAGGCCGTGCCCTCGTCCAGCAGGGCGGCGGTCAAGGCGGCGATCCCTTCCTGGCCCGGAGGGTCGAACTGGCCGCCGCCGGGGGCCACGATCTCCAGGCTCACCAGGGGGACGTCCGGCAGGCGCGCCGCGGACACGGCGAGGCCGTTGGGCAGGTGCGTGCGCAGGAACGGGGGGAAGCGGAAGGGGCGGATCTCGCCGGACGGCGGCGGACCCGAGCGGTCAACCCGTTGAGGAGAAGCCATGCGGGATCAGCTCGCCTGCCGCGGCACGACGGAGACCACGACCCGCCCGGACTCGGTGCACCAGCCGGCCGCGTAGTCCATGAGGTCCTGGGGCCCGATCTCGAGGTATTGGCGGGCCTCGCGGAAGACGCCCGCGGGGTCGTCGAAATAGGTCGTGAACTGGGAGAAGAGGTCGGCCAGGGTGTCCAGCTTCTGAAGAGCGCTGTAGTAGTCGGTCAGCATGCGGTTGCGCGCCCGTTCGAGGTCGGCCGGGTCGGGGGGCACGGTGGCCGCCCGCTCCATGGCCGCCAGCAGGGCCGCCTCCAGCTCCTCGACCGGGACGCCCGGCCGGGCGGTCGCCACCAGCATGAAGGTCCCCGAGCTCCTCGTAGGGGCCGACGGAGGCGCCGACGTCCTGGGCGATCTGGCGCTCGTACACCAGCTCCCGGTAGAGCGGGCTCGACTTGCCGCCGGTGAGCACGGCGGCCAGGAGGTCCGCCGCGTACCACCCCCGCCGGCCGTAGCCGGGCGAGCGGTAGCCGATGTAGATGCGGGGGAGGCGCACGTCGTCCGGGATCACCTCGCGCCGCTCGCCGCCCAGGGGGGCGAGCGGGGCATCGACGGGGGGCACCGGCGGCCCGGCGGGGATCTCCCCGAACCAGCGCCTCCACCCGTTCCAGGGCGGCCTTGGGCTCGAAGTCGCCCACCAGGGTGAGCACCCCGTTGTTGGGGGTGTAGTAGGTCTTGAAGAAAGCCCGCACCTCGTCCAGCGTGGCGGCGGCGATGTCGGCCATGTAGCCGATCACCGGCCAGTGGTAGGGGTGATCGAGCGGGGTAGAGCAGCTCGTGGAGGCGCTCGCTGGCGCGGCCGTAGGGCTGGTTCTCGATCCGCTGGCGGCGCTCGTTCATCACCACGTCGCGCTGGGTGTCCAGGTTTTCCTGGGTGAGCGCGGGGAGGAAGAAGCCCATGCGGTCCGACTCCAGCCAGAGGGCGAGGTCGAGCTGGTGGGCGGGCACGGTCTCGTAGTAGTTGGTGCGGTCGTACCAGGTCGAGCCGTTGGCCACTCCGCCCACCTGCTGGATGAAGCGGAAGTGCTCGTGGGTGCGCACGTGCTCGCTCCCCTGGAAGAGCATGTGCTCGAACAGGTGGGCGAAGCCCGTGCGGCCCGGCCGTTCGTTCTTGGAGCCCACGTGGTACCAGAGATTGGCGGCGACCAGGGGAAGCGTGCGATCCTGGTGGAGGATCACCCGCAGCCCGTTCGGCAGGGTATGGCGTTCGAAAGGGAGGTCCGGGGTCGAGTGCGGAGTCATAAGCTGGTGGAGCACGGGAGAAGGGATCGCACCCGGCGCTTCGGCAGTGTATTGAGGGGTGTCGCGAAGTGTCAAGAACGAGGGCCGGGACCGGGGTGAGGACCGGCATCAAAACGGGGATCAAACGGGGGGCAAAACGGGGGTCGAAACGAGGTCGATCGCCTACGCTTGCATTACGCTATGTTACCGCCTATACTTCCGCCCATGTCCTACCTGACCGAGCGCCAGAAACAGATCCTGGAGTTCATCCAGGAGTACCGACGGGAGCGCGGCATCGCTCCAACGCACCGGGAGATCTGCGAGAAGTTCGGATTCTCCTCGTACGGCACCGCCTACAAGCACCTGAAGCTCCTGCAGCAGAAGGGCTTCCTGCGCCGGGACTGGAACCAGAAGCGGGGCATCGAGCTCATCCGCGCCATTCCCGGAGCGGAGACCTCGGAGCGGGACCTCCCCTTCTTCGGCCAGATCGCGGCGGGCCGCCCCATCGAGGCCCTCTCGGGCAGCGACCGGGTCACCGTGCCGGGCCACCTGCTCTCGCCGCGCGGTGGCGACCACTACGTGCTGCGCGTGGTCGGCGAGTCCATGATCGAAGAGGGGATCTACGACGGCGACTACGTGATCGTGCTGCGGCGCGACCGGGCGGAGCCCGGGGAGATGGTGGTCGCCCTGGTCGGGGACGAGGCAACGCTCAAGCGCTTCTACCCCGAGGGCGCCATGGTCCGCCTGCAGCCGGCCAACCCCGCCATGCAACCCTTCCGCGTTCCGGCGCGGGACGTGCGGGTGCAGGGCGTGGTGGTGGGCCTGATGCGGAAGTTCTAGGGCGGGCGGACCCTCACCCCCTGGCCCCCTCTCCCGCCCCCTCCCTTCCCCCCGCCCCGGGAGAGGGGATTGTTGAAGCGGCGGAGCGATGTAGGGTGCGCTGTGCGCACCTTCAAGGACGTTCAATGGTGCGCATAGCGCACCCTACGGCCTTCAACCTTCCCGTCAAATTCCCCCTCTCCCGGGGCGGGGGGAAGGGAGGGGGCGGGAGAGGGGGCCAGGGGGTGAGGGCTCGGGGGATACCGTTTTTCGCCATCTCCTGTACAATGCGCTCCACTCATCATGGATCTTGATCGTCTCCTGAAGTTCATGACGGATAAGGGTGCGTCGGATCTTCATTTGAAGCCGACGCGGCCTCCGCTGTTGCGCATCAACGGCCGCCTGATCCCCATCGAGGCGCCGCCGCTCAAGCCGGACGAGCTCTCCGAGATGCTGACGGGGATCCTCTCGCCCCGGCAGAAGACCAAGCTCGAAGAGAAGATGTCCGTCGACACGGGGTACGGCGTGCGGGGCCTCGCGCGCTTCCGCTGCAACATCTACATGCAGCGGGGAAACATGGCCGCCTGCTTCCGGCGCATTCCGTACCAGATCAAGAGCCTGGAAGACCTCGACCTGCCGTCCGTGCTGCTGGAGTTCTGCGAGATGCCCATGGGCCTGGTGCTGGTCACCGGTCCCACGGGCAGCGGCAAGTCGACCTCGCTCGCCGCCCTGATCCGCTACATCACGCATGCGCCGGCCCGTGCACGTGATCACCATCGAGGATCCGATGGAGTTCCTGTTCACGGACGACGTGGCCTCCATCTCCCAGCGCGAGGTGGGGACGGACACGGGCACCTTCTCCGAGGCGCTCAGGAACGCCATGCGGCAGGACCCGGACGTCATCATGGTGGGCGAGATGCGCGACCCGGAGACCGTGTCGACCGTGATCACGGCGGCCGAGACCGGGCACCTGGTCTTCTCGACCCTCCACACCAACAGCGCGCCGCAGACCGTCGACCGCATCCTCGACACCTTCCCGTCCGAACAGCAGCCCCAGGTGCGCGCTCAGCTCGCGCAGATCCTCAAGGGAGTCGTCTCGATGAAGCTGGTCGAGCGGGCCGACGGCCAGGGGCGGGTGGCGGCGCTCGAGATCCTGCGCGCCTCGCCCAAGATCAACAAGATGATCGAGGAGGGCGAGGTCAGCGCCATCCACGAGGAGATGGAGTCCTCGGTGGGCTACTACCGGATGCAGTCCATGAACCAGTCGCTGCTGGCGCTGCTGGTCCACGGCACGATCACCTATGCCGAGGCCATGCGCCAGTCGTCCGACCCGGAAGACCTTTCCCTGAAGCTCCGCAAGATGTTCCCCCTGATCGAGGAGCGAGGAGGCGAGTTGAGCCCTACCACGTCGGATTTTTCGCAGATCGTCGAGCTTCAGCAGTTCAAGCGCCTCTACGAGGAGCAGGAGGAGAAGATCAAGCTCCGCCTGGCCGAGAAGGACGAGGCGATCGCCGGTCTCCACGCCGCCATCCGCCAGCGGGACGACCAGATCGAGGAGGTCAAGGCCCGCGTCCAGGAGGCCTCCCAGGAGCGCGAAAAGCTGCGCGGCGACTATGCCCGCCTGCGCCAGGAGGCGCAGGAGAAGATCGACAAGCTCATGGAGCGCATCAAGGAGCTGAACCAGCGCCTGATGGGCGGCGAGTCCGGGGGCGGCAGCGGTCCTCAGCGGTCGGGGATCTTCCGGTAGGCCGCCCGCAGCAGCTTCTCCGCCGCTTCCTTCGTCCGTATCTTCCCATCCACCTGCGCCTGGTGCACCGCCGCCAGGGCCCTCCCCACCTCGGGTCCGGGCGGTATCCCCAGGAGCCCCCGGACCTCTTCGCCCGTGAGCAGGCGGGGCGGGTCGAAGAGGCTCTCGCCCTCCCGCCGGGCGAGGTCCACGAGGGGTGGCAGATCGTTCTTCCACAGAGCCAGGTCCCGGGCGCCGGCGCCGATGTAGCAGGCGGCCGTGGGCCAGCGGCGTCCGGCGTGGTTCAGGAAGCGGCGGCGGCCCTTCTCGTCGGAGGGGAGGGTGCTGAGCTGGAGCAGGGTGGCCACCTCCGCGGCGTCCGCGCGGGTCATGTAGCCCGCGTCGCGGAAGAAGGCGAGAAGGTCGGCGGGCTCGCGGCCGGCCCGGCAGGGGGGGAGGTGGGCGAAGGTCGAGGCGAAGCGGGCGGCCTTGGGGTCCACCTGGTCCGCGGCGTCCGGGTCGAGGGTGAGCAGGTCGCGCACGCGCCGGGGGAGGGCTTCGAGCTCCGCCACCGCGGCGCCGCTGCCGGCCAGGCCGGGCTCGCCCGGGTGCCCGATCCAGAGGCCCGGATAGACCTCCATGGACACGAGCAGGGCGAGGCCGCGGTGGGCCCCGGGGTGGTCGAAGAGGAGGCTGAGCTCGTCCCGCACCCGCTCGGCCGCCACGTCGGCCAACTGGCGGGCGGAGCACCGGGCGAGATCGACCGTGTCCCTGTCCGCCGCGAAACCGTACAGGCGCACCATCAGGCGGGGGAGGCGGAGCACGCGCAGGGGATCGCCGGAGAAGCTCCTGGGGGTGGTGGCGCGCAGGATGCGGATCTCCAGGTCGTCCAGGCCGCCGAAGGGGTCGAGGACCTCGCCGGTGCGGGCGTCGAGGGCGATGGAATTCACCGTGAAGTCGCGCCGCGCGAGATCCTCGTGGAGAGTGGTGCCGGCCCGGTCCCAGAGGTCCACCGTGATCCCTTCGGCCACCAGCCGGTAGGCGGCGAAATCCTTGCCGCCCAGGAGGACCAGGCGGGCTGGGAGCGAAGCGGCCAGCGCCTCGGCGATCTCCAGCCCCCGCTCCGCCACCACGGCGTCAATGTCGTGGACCGGCACCTCCAGGACCCGGTCGCGCACCACGCCGCCCACGAGGTGACACGGGATGTCGCCGCACGCGGCGGCCAGGGCCCGCACGACCGGGTGGTCGAGAAGAGTGCCGAAGTCTTGGGGGGTCACTTCCGGATGGTACACTGACTCCCATGGATCGCGGAATGGCGCGCCTCTCTCTCGCCGTCCTTCTCCTCGCCGGCGGGCTGCCGTGCTTGGCCCAGGAAATGTCTCCCGAAAAATCCTTCGAGGGGCCTGAGAAGTCCTTTGCAGGAGAGATCACGGTCTCCCTTTCCACCCTGGTGATCCGGGTGGTGGACACCTGGGGACGCCCCATCCTGGGATTGAAGCCGGAAGACCTCCGGGTGCGCGTGGGCAAGACGGAGATCCCCGTGTCGGGCCTCGACTGGGTCAGCGCGGGGGAGCCGGACGCCCAGCCCCAGCCGGCCCTGGAGACCGCGGAAACGGCAGGGGAGCCCGCGGAGGCTCCTCCCGCTCTCCCTCGGGCACCGAGCCCGAGCCGGCTCCTGGTCTTCTTCGTCCAGACCGACCTCAATCCCTCCCGCATCAGCGGCCAGCTCCGGCTCCGGCGCTACACGCGGGAGCTGCTGGACACGTTCCACCCGGCCGACCGGGTGGCCGTGGTCTCCTACGACTCGCACCTCAAGCTCTGGCAGGACTTCACGGCGGACCGCGCCGGCATCCACTCGGCCATCGACCGGGCCATGCTCTGGAGCCCGGAGGGGGAGGTGGCGCCGGGCGATCCGGTGTCGCTCCGGGCTCATCTCGATCCCGCGGTGGCCCGCAAGGCCGCTTCCCCGGAGCGGGCCCTGGAGGTCATGGCGCGGGCGCTGGAGCCCCTCCCCGGTGAGAAGACGGTGATCTACCTCGGCTGGGGGCTCGGGCGCTTCGGCGGCAACGGCGTGCAGATGACGCCCGACTACAAGCCCGCCGTGCGGGCGCTCGGGGCCGCCAAGGCCAGCGTCTTCGTGCTCGACGTCACGAGCGCCGACTACCACTCGCTGGAGGTGGGGCTGGAAAGCGTGGCCGAGGCCACGGGCGGCACCTACCTCAAGACGTTCCGCCTTCCCCAACTGGCCACGCGGACGCTGGCGAAGACGATTTCCGGCTACTACGTGCTGACCCTCGACCGTTCCTCGGCCCCGGAACCGGGCGGCAAGCTCCTGATCGACCTGCGGGACAAGCAGGGGATCGTGCTCTCCCGGTCCGCGGGGTAGGGGTCCAGGCTCCCGAAATCATTGCTTCATGGCCTCCGCGGGGCTAAACTGCTGCTTCAAGGCCATGGCACTAACTCACGAAGACGTAAGGAAAATCTCTGCTCTGGCCCGCCTCCGTTTCACTTCGGAAGAAGAGGCCAAGCTCACCGGCCAGCTCGCCGCGATCGTCGAATACATCGATCAGCTCCAGGCTTTCGAAGGCGCCGAGCCCGAGGCCGCTTCGGCGGGCGTGCGGGAGGCCGAGGACCGGCCCGCCGATTGCCTCCCTCGCGAGCAGCTCCTGGCCAACGCTCCGGCGGCCCTGGACGCCTTCCTGCTGGTGCCGGAGGTGAAGGCCCCGGCAGGGGGAGACGGCGGCGATGCCTGAGCTCTGGGAGCTGACCGTGGAGGAGACCGCCCGCCGGGTGCGCGCCGGCGAGGTCTCCGCCGCCGAGGTGCTGGAGTCTTGCCGGGCCCGGACGGACCGGGTCGAGCCCCTGGTGGGGGCCTACCTGGAGCGGTTCGAAGACGAAGCCCGCGCCCGGGCGGCGGAGGTCGACCGGCGGGTGGCGACCGGCGAGGACCCCGGTCCGCTCGCGGGCGTGCCCGTGGCTCTCAAGGACAACCTGAATCTGGCGGGGCACGCCCTCACCTGCGGCTCGCGCATCCTCTCCGGGTACACTGCCCCGTACACGGCCACGGCCGTGGAGCGGCTGCTGGCGGCGGGTGCCGTGCCCGTGGGGCGGGCCAACATGGACGAATTCGCCATGGGCTCCTCCTGCGAAAACTCGGCCTACCAGGCCACCCGCAACCCCTGGGACTTGGCCGCCGTGCCCGGCGGATCGAGCGGTGGCCCGGCCGCCGCCGTGGCCGCGGGTGGCGTGCCGCTCGCCCTGGGGTCGGACACCGGCGGTTCCGTGCGCCAGCCGGCCGCCCTCTGCGGGCTGGTGGGGGTGAAGCCCACCTATGGGCGGGTCTCCCGCTACGGCCTCGTGGCCTTCGCCTCGTCCACGGATCAGATCGGCCCCATCTCGCGGACCGTGCGCGACGCCGCCCTGAGCCTCCAAGTGATCGCCGGAGCGGACCCTCGCGACGCCACCTGCTCCGAGGAGCCGGTGGGCGACTATCTGGAAGGGATCGAGGAGGGGATTGCCGGGCTGCGCGTGGGGGTGATCCGTGAAGCCGATCCCACCCGCCTCGGCGGTGCCACCGCCGCCAACTGGCGCGAGTCGCTCGACCGGCTGGCCCGGCTGGGCGCCGAGCTGGTGGAGGTCTCGGTGCCGAGCCTGGACGCCGCCATCGCCGTCTACTACGTCATCGCCACCTCGGAAGCCAGCGCCAACCTCGCCCGTTTCGACGGCGTGCGCTATGGCCACCGCTCCCAGGAGGCGGACAGCCTGGCCGGCGTCTACTTCGACAGCCGCAGCGAGGGCTTCGGCCCCGAGGTGAAGCGCCGCATCATGCTCGGCACCTTCGCCCTCTCCTCCGGCTACTACGACGCCTACTACGGCCGGGCACGGGGCGTGCTAGAGCGCATGCGGCATGAGCTCGACTCGGCCCTGGAGCGCGCGGACGTGCTGGTGACCCCCACCAGCCCGACAGCCGCCTTCCCCCTGGGCGAGAAGGTGGACGACCCGCTCGCCATGTATCTCTCCGACGTCTTCACCACTCCCGCGAGCCTGGTGGGCCTGCCGGCCGTGGCCGTCCCCTCGGGGCTCGACGGCCAGGGGCTGCCGCTGTCGCTCCAGGTGATGGGGAAGCCCTTCGGTGAGGCCACCGTGTTCCGCGCCTGCCGGGCCTTCGAACGGGAGGTCGGCTGGGTGGTGGCGCCGAGCTTCAAGGGAGCGGCGGCGGGATGAGGATGCGGGCGGTCGGTTTCGCCGCAGCTCTCTTCCTGCTGGGGGCGCTCTGCTGGGCTCCCCAGGGTGCCTTGGCGATCACCCCGCCCGGCAAGTCGGTCCGCGTAACGATCGAAGAAGGGGTCGTCGCCGTCCTCTCCGAGGACAAGGGGATCCTGGTCGAAGCCGTCCCCAGGCGCGGCGAGGGGATGTCCACCTTCGCCCGCCGGTTGTGCGGCGACGCCCGCCTCGCCACCCAGGTGGCCGCGGTCAACGGCGGCGGCAAGGACCTGCTCGCCGGCATCCGCTACGCCGTCCCCTTCACTCTCCTCTCCCAGGAGTGGCAGCTCAAGGCGGTCAAGGCCCTGTTCGCCGACGACAAGGGGCAGGCGGACGGCTGGCTCCACAAGGCCCGCGGCGTGGGGCCGCTCCAGCGCGAAAGCCTCTGGCGGGTGGCCGAGTGGTTCACGGGCACGGGCGAGAGCTTCCGCGCCATCCGCGAGTACAACGAGCTGCTGGACGACGACGTGGCCAAGGGGAAGTCCGTGACCATTCCCTCGGAGCTGCTGCTTCCCGCCTTCAAGGCGGCGCTGCCGGTGGCGGAGAAGCCTTTCCTGCTGGAGTACGGGGTGGACAAGGACGGCGAGTACGCCATCTACCGCCTGCGCCCGGGGGAGGCCCTCTACTCCTCCGTGGTGGTGCGCTTCACGGGCCGCGTGTTCGCGGCGGACGTCAACGCCCTGGCTTCGCAGATCGCCAAGCGCAGCGGCATTCCGGACGTGACGGACATCCCCATCGGCTACCGCATCAAGGTGCCGCTCGACCTGATGCAGCCCGAGTTCCTCCCCGAGGGGCACCCCAAGCGCAAGGAGTACGAGGAGAGCCTGCGCGCGAGCGCCCGGTTCAGCAACCAGGTCAAGGCCCGGGGGCTCTCGGGCATCACCGTCATCCTGGACGCCGGCCACGGCGGGCAGGACGCGGGCGCGAGCCTGGGCGGCGTCTGGGAGAGCCTCTACGTGTACGACGTGGCCTTGCGGGTCAAGCGGGTCCTGGAGGAGCAGACCGACGCCCGGGTCCTCCTCACCACCCGCGACGGCCGCGACTACCGCGTCCAGGAGGTGGACGTCCTGCCGTTCTCCCGCGGGCACTCGGTCCTGACGACGCCGCCCTACCCGATCGAGGACGCCAAGGTCGGCGTCAACCTGCGCTGGTACCTGGCCAACAGCCTCTACCGGAAGACCCTCCAGACGGAGAAGGATCCCCAGAAGGTCGTCTTCCTCTCCATCCACGCCGACTCCCTCCACCCGTCGCTGCGCGGCGTCATGGCCTACATTCCGGCCGCCGACATGCGGGACGGCGTCTACAGCAAGAGCGGAGCGGTGTACACCTCGCGCAAGGAGGTCCAGGAGAACCCGAGCGTCACCTTCCCGCGCGACCAGCGGACGGAGAGCGAGGGGCTGTCGCGCGAGCTTGCCAAGCAGATCGTGGCCGCCTTCCAGGAGGGCGGCCTGCCCGTGCACCCCTTCAAGCCGGTGCGGGACAAGATCATTCGCAACAACAGCGAGTGGGTGCCGGCCGTGCTGCGCTACAACTCGATCCCTTCGAAGATCCTGCTGGAGGTCTGCAACCTGGCCAACGACCAGGACCGCAAGCTCATCCAGACCCGCGCCTACCGCCAGAAGGTCTCCGAAGCGGTGGTCAGCGGCATCCTCGCCTACTACGGCCAGGGCGACGGCCCGGCCGGGCAGGTGGCCGAAGTGGCCAAGTAGCTCGTCTCATCTGACACAATCAAGCCGTGCCGGTGCCCGTCCGCTGGGACGAAGGATGAGGAGGCACTCTCCAGCCCTCACGGCGGGCACCGGTCACGTGTGCGTGCTTGAAGGAGGAGCGCGCACACCCTGTCAACGCCGGGCGGCGGGCGTTCTTACCTCGTCCGTATAGCCGGTCAGCTCGACGTATCCGCGGCCTTTTGCTGTTTGGCGCGAATCGGTACCCTCGACGTCTACAGCGCCTTCCCAGTACAGGAACGAGACGCTCAGCTCCTGGTCTGCCAGAACGGGACGGACCGTGAGGTCGAGGCCCGCCGAGGGGACCCTCAGCCGCCAGCGGGCCGGATACCGGGCGCCGCTCCGGGGGCTCCGCCACTCGCCGAGGTCTTCGATCTCGAAATCGGCGGCATGTAAGGGGCGGCTCTCTCCGGTGGGGCCGATCAGGGTGCCGCTGCTCAACGGATCGGTCGCTCCACCCTTTTTCCGCAGCCGGTACAGCATGAGGTCCCGGCCGTCCGCGAGCTGAAGGGAGAACCAGTCCCAGCCCACCTGATCCCGGCTGAGCGAGCTGGTGCTCCACTCGCGGTCCATCCAGGCGAGGCCGTTGACGGCGAACCGGCCGTTCCCGATGCGGACGGTCCCGGCCGCGGGCATGCGGGGAAGGGAGTAGTAATAGGACGCGTTCCCCGGCTCCGGACCCTTCCGGCTCAACCCCCGGTCCCCCTGGAGGACGGGGGGCTTGCCCTGCTGGAGCGTGAGGTCGATCTCCACGTCCTCTCCGGACGCCCTGAGGTGCATCGGGTCCCCGGCCGCCGCCCAATCCTTCAGCCAGACCCGGAACGGCTCCGCCTGGGCCCCCGCGAGCCCCAACGCCCCCCGGCCCCAGCGCTCGAACGACCGGAACGTCCCGTTTTGGACGTCCGTCACCGTGAAGTGGGCCATCCAGGCCTGCCGCGTGGCCCAGGCGGACTCCCGGGCCGGCATCGTGGAAGCCAGGGCGGACCGGAAGAACGTGAGCTGGAACCCGAACCGCCGTCCCTCGGCCGTCTCCAGGTTTCCCGTGTAGTACCACCACTCCGTGCGGAATTCCGGGTGGGGGCCGTGATCGGCGGGGAAGCTGAACGGGCGGGGCTCCAGGGCGCGGGCATACCCCGAATCGCTCGCCGCGCTCAGGGCGTCCGCGACGGAGAGGGAGGCTTTGGGCAGCCCGTCCGGTTTCTGGCAGCCAAGGAGAGCCAAGCCTGTCAAAAGGATCGCGATCTTGACCGTCCGGCCCATCCGCTACTCCTCCCGCAACGCCAGCGCCGGGCTGGTCCGCGCCATCTTGTACGCCGGATAGAGGCCGGCGAGGAGGGCGGCCGCCAGAGCGAGGAACAGGGCCTGGAGGAAGACGCCGGGCGATACTTCCATGCGGATCGTCCAGCCGAAGGAGCGGCGGTTGACGACGTAGATCATGATGGCGGCGAGGGCCAGGCCCACGGGGATCGAGAGGAGGCCGGCGGCGAGGCCCATGAGGCCGGTCTGGGAGGTCACGAGCTGCCAGACCTGGCCTGGCGTCAGGCCGTTCGCCCGCAGCACTCCCAGCTCGCGGGAACGCTCGAGCTGGAGCGCCATCAGCGAGGAGAGGACGCCGATGAAGGCGACGAGGCCGGCCAACAGGCGCAGGACCCCGGTGATGAGGAAGGTGCGGTCGAAGATCTCCAGCGACAGCTTCTTGAGAGAGCGGGTGGACTGGATCGCCAGCGCCTGTTCCGAGCCCAGGGTCGCGCGGAGGAGCTTCACCACCTGGTCCGGATCGGCCTCGGGGGAGAGGTCGAGCGCGAAGCCCGAGAGGGCGCGGTCGTCCCAATTCCCCAGATAGGTCTTCCGGCTCATCAGGACGAGCCCGCGGTCCGAGGCGTAGTCGTAGTAGACGCCGGCCACGGGGAAGTCCCGGTCCCCCCGGTCCGTCCGCAGGCGCACCGTGCCGCCCCGGCCCACGCCGGTCCGGTAGGCGTACGGCTCGGAGACCAGCACGGCCCCGCCCCGCTGGAATCGGGGCCAGACCTCGTCCGGATCGCCGTCCTTGAGCTCGAAGGAGCGGATCCCCCGGTCATCCGTGCCGATCACGACCAGGCGGACTCCGCCTTCGGGCGAGGGAATCTCCACCCTCCGGATCAGGCTGGCGCGCAGGACGCCCGGCAGCGCCGCCGCCCTCTGGGCCACCTGGGGATCGAGATCGCCGCCGCTGAAGCCACCCGCCCGGCTGGGCACGGAGGCGTAGACGTCCGCCTGGAGTGAGTTCTCCAGCCAGCGCACCACGGTCTGGCGGAAGCTGTCGATCATCACCCCGACCCCCACGGTCACCGACACCGCGATGACCAGGGCGGCGATGGCCACCGCCGTGCGGGAGAGCGAGGCCACGACGCCCCCGGCCGCCATCCGCCCCAGGACGCCGAAGAGCGCTCCCAGGGGGCGGCGGAGCAGGAGCATGAGAAGGACGGTCGCCCCCGGGGCCAGCAGGGCGAAGCCCAGGATGACGGCGAAGAGCCCGCCGAAGCTCAGGCCCAGGCTCCTGCCGGGAATCGCCAGGAGCGCGCCGCCGATCAGCAGAAGCCCCACCCCGGCGGCCGTGGCGCGGGGGAGGGCCCGGCGCAGCCGCGCTTCGAGCGTCGAGCGGGTGAGCACGGCCCTCGGCGGCGCCTGCGTGGCTTCCAGGGCGGGCACGAGCGCCGCGAGCAGCGTGGCGCCGATCCCCACGGCCACGCCTTCGAGCAGCACCAGGGGCGGAATGGACAGCTCGCGCACGGAGACCACGAAGTAGAGGTCGTTGATCGTCTGCGTGACCAGCCGCACGAGCCCGCGCCCGAGGAGCACTCCCGCGGCGATTCCCGCGGCCGTGCCGAGGACGGCCACCCCGAGCGCCTCGCCCAGCACCAGGGCGAAGACCTCGCGCCGGGTCACCCCCAGGGCGCGCAGGGTGCCGATCAGCCCCCGGCGCTGGACCACCGAGAAGGTCATGGTGTTGTAGATGAGGAAGAGGCCGCAGATGAGGGCGAGCTGTGAGAGTGCCGAGAGGTTGAGCCGGAAGGCGCGCGTCATCTCCTCCGTGGTCCGCGTGCGGCCGGCGGCGGGGAGGATCTGGGCTCCGGGGGGCAGCACCGTGGAGGCGCGCTTCAGATCCCCTTCGGACAGAATCAAGTCGATCCGGTCCAGCTTGCCCGTCCGCCCCAGGATCTCCTGAGCCGCGGCGACGTCCAGCACCAGCAGGTCCGCGAGCGCGCGGCGGGTGTTCTCGTCCTGGGGCTCCAGCGTTCCCGCCAGCTCAATCCTCTTCTTGACACCCCCGGCCCTCACCAGGAACGAGTCCCCGATCCGGAGCCCCATCTCGGCCGCCGTGGTCGCGGCCAGCACCCCGGCTCCCGACCGGGTGAGGAGGGGGCCAAGGCCGATTGAGGCCCGGTCTCCCCGTCCAGCTCCTCCCGGCGTGCCGCTCAGATACTCGCGGAAGGGCGCCTCGGAAAAGGGATCGACGCCCAGCAGGTGGAACGTCCGCGGCGGCTTCCCCGGTTGCGGGGGGACCGTGACGTAGTCCTCGACCACCGGCGCCGCCCGCTCGATGCCGGCCTCCAGGATGAGACGGCGGAACACCTCGTCGGGAAGACCCTCGGGGCCGCCCACCACCTGGTGCGTAGCCCGGCCCGTGACCGCCTCGCTCGACAGGGCGAAGGCGCGGCTCGCGCTGGCGTTGGCGAGGTTGATCGAGACCACCACCGCCACCCCGAGGGCGACCCCCAGCACCGCGAGGCCGAATTGCCAGGGATGGCGCAGGAGGTAGCGGAGGCTGGAGCGGGTGAGGAGGGTCACGGGACCGCCCTCTCCACCAGCCGGCCCCCTTCGGCGCGGAAGACCCGGTCCGCGATCCCCACCACCTCGGGGCTGTGGGTGACCATCACCATGGTCTTGCCGGCCCGGCGGGTGAGGCGGTCGAGAAGCTCCAGCACCTGGAGGCCGGTTTCGAGATCCAGATTGCCCGTGGGCTCGTCCGCCAGCACCAGCAGGGGATCGTGGGCCAGGGCACGGGCCACCGCCACCCGCTGCTGCTCGCCCCCGGAGAGGCGGTCCGGGTAGCTCGGCGCCCGGTCGTCGAGCCCCACCTCGGCCAGCAGGTCGAGCGCCGCCCGCCGCCGCTCCGGGGTCACCCGGCCCTTGAGCTCCAGGGGAAGGAGGAGGTTCTCCTCGACCGTGAGCGTGGGGATCAGGTTGAAGAACTGGAAGACGAAGCCGATGTTGTCCCGCCGGAAGAGCGTCCGGTTCCTCTCGGAGAGGGCGGAGAGAATGACACCGTCGATGACCACCTCGCCCGAGCTGGGCTGGTCGATGCCGGAAAGCAGGTTGAGAAGCGTCGACTTGCCCGATCCGCTCCGCCCGACCAGCACCGCCAGCTCCCCCCGGCCGATCGTGAGGTTGGTGTCATGGAGGACCGTCCGCTGGCGGTTTCCCTCGTCGTAGGCCTCGTCGTAGGACTTGGTGAGGTTGCGGATCTCGATCAGGGGAGCGGAGGAAGCTGCCATACCGCCGGCATCGTACCCCTAAAGCCTGGCCCGGACCGTGCGCAGCCTGGCCGTTACCACAGCGGCCTCCCCTCCGGCACTCTGCGGTAGAGCCGCAGGATCGGCTCCAGATCCCAGAACTCGTTGCGGGACCGGACCTCAAACTGGATTCGCTTGGAGCGGTCCGGGTCCACGAGCAGCCGGCCGTCTCGAAGAACCCGCATCACGAGCTCCACGGGCGCCCGGTTGAGGACGACGACCTGAACGGGGTGTTCGAGGAGCGCCTCGAGATCTCCTTCGAGGCCCAGACCCAACCCTTTCAAGGTCCGGGGAGGGTCCTCGGAGTAGAGGACGCCCACGTCCACGTCGCTCCCCGGTCCCGCCGTCCCACGGGCCACGCTGCCGAAGAGGTAGGCGGCCGCCAGCCCCTCCCGACCGGCGTTCGCGGTCAGGAACCGGCGAAGCTGGGACTCGATGACCTCAGGATCCATGGCCTGATTATAGGCCCGGGCTGCCGATCGCGCGGGGTCAGATCCTTTCAGTGATTTGAAATACAACAATTGTTGTAATTTGGACTACTCAATCTTCTCCTCCGCACTTGTCCCGCTTCTGCGGAGATGAGACACTATGACCTCAACGCAGGCGCAGATCGTCTTCATGGGCCGAACGGCGCTGGCGATAGATGGAGTGCAATTTTTTTTCGCTGCCTCTCCCCGAGGCGGCATCCAATGAAGGGGGAGAATCAATGAGCAGAGCGCTGCCCGAGCCCTGGCGTGTCAAAGTCGTCGAAAAGATCGAGCTGCTGTCCCGTGAGGAGCGCGAGCGCCTCCTGGAGGAGGGCGGATTCAGCCTCTTCAAGATCCCCTCCGAGGCCGTTTTCGTCGACATGTTCACCGACTCGGGTACTTCGGCCATGTCCGACTGGCAGTGGGCCGGCATGATGCAAGGGGACGAAGCCTACGCCGGTGCCCGCAACTTCTTCAATCTCGAAAAAACCATCAACGACGTCTTCGGCTTTCCCCACTTCCTCCCCGTGCACCAGGGGCGGGTGGCGGAGAACCTCCTGTTCTCGACGATCCTCACGCGGCCGGGGATGATCATCCCCAACAACTGCCACTTCGACACCACCCGGGCCAACATCGAGGTCAACGGCGGCGTGGCCGTCGACCTGGTCATCGCCGAGGGGCGGAACCCGCAGTTCAACCACCCCTTCAAGGGGAACATGGACGTCAACCGGCTGCGGCGCCTGTTCGTCGAGAAGGCCCGGGACGTGCCGGTCTGCATGCTGACCCTGACCAACAACTCGGGGGGCGGCCAGCCGGTCTCGCTCGCCAACGTCAAGGCCGTCGCCGAGCTCTGCCGCGAGTTCGACATCCCCTTCTACATCGACGCCTGCCGCTTCGCCGAGAACGCCTGGTTCATCAAGACCGCGCGAGGCGGGGCAGGGAGACCGCTCCGTCGCCGAGATCGTGCGCGAGGTCTTCAGCTACGCCGACGGCTGCACCATGAGCGCCAAGAAGGACGGCCTGGCCAACATCGGCGGCTTCCTGGCGACCCGGGACGAGGAGCTGCTGGAGGTCCTGAAGCAGCGGCTCATCGTCATCGAGGGTTTCCCGACCTACGGCGGCCTCGCCGGGCGGGACCTCGAAGCCGTGTCCCGCGGCCTGCGCGAGGTGCTGGACGAGAACTACCTCCGCTTCCGCGTGGGCCAGGTGGAGCACTTCGGCGCCCTGCTCACCGAGGCGGGGATCCCGATCATGAAGCCGACCGGCGGCCACGCCGTCTACATCGACGCCAAGCAGCTCCTGCCGCACATCCCGCCAGGGGGAGTTCCCGGCGCAGGCGCTCTCCGTGGCCCTCTACCGCGAGGGCGGCGTGCGGGGTGTCGAGATCGGCAGCGTGATGTTCGGCAAGGACCACCCGGAGACGGGCGAGCTGATCCCGGCCCCCATGGAGCTGGTGCGCCTGGCGATCCCCCGCCGCGTCTTCACCAACTCCCACCTGGAGTACGTGGCCGGAGTCCTCGAGGACATCCGGGAGATGCGCCACGACCTCCGGGGCCTGCGCATGACCTACGCCCCCAAGGTGCTCCGCCACTTCTCCTGCCGTTTCGAGGAGATCGGGGACGAGACCGCCGTCCATCAGCTCATGGCCGTCGTGGCCTGAGCCCCGCCCGGCCAGGTCGATCCGGGCGCGTCCGCCGAGGCGCGCCCGGCATTCTCCTTCCCAAGCCAGGCGGCGCCAAGGTCCCCGGGTTACACCCGGGGCTAGGGGTATGACGCCCTCCGGGCTCAGAAACCAAGTACCATTTCGGAGACGTTGCACGCGGGGATCGAGCATCCCGGAGGCGCTCGCGCGCCTCTCCCCTCTCTTGCCGCGTCTCCTCCCCCTCTTCCCGTGTCAGCGCCCCTCCTTCCCGCGTCAGCGCCCCTCCTTGCCGTGGTGTTCCCCTCTCTTACCCACGCAGCCCCCACTGTTGGTATGGGTCTCCCCCCTCTTGCCGCGGGCTCTCCCTCCGTTGGTATGTCTCTCCCCTCCCTTGCCGCGGGTCCGCCCCTTCTTGGGATGGTGCTCCCCTGTCTTGCCGGATGGCACGGCAAGAGGGGGGAGCACCTTCCCAAGAGTGGCGGCTGCCGCGGTAAGAGGGGGGAATGCCGCGGTAAGGCGGGGCGCTGCCGCGGGAAGAGAGGGGAATGCCCCGGCAGCAGAGGGCGGAGTCGCGGCAGGACAGGCCGCCGCCACGGCAAGAGGGGGGCGTGCGGCGGTGGGGAGGGGGGCTGTCCCGTGAAGAGAGGGCGGTGGGGCGGAGCTGAGACCGTCTATGAAATGTCCTGGTCCAGCAGCTTCCGGATCAGGTTCTTCTGAGAGAAATCCCCCAGGCTGAACCAGGAGAGGAACCCTTCGCGTCCCAGGAGCCGGCGGGTGATCTCATCGATCCCGAGTCCCCTCCCTTGTAGCTCCTGGGCCTTCTCGCCCAGCTCTTCCCACCAGCGAATCTTGCCCGCCAGTTTCTCCTGGGCGTTTTCCAGGATGCCCGCGTGATCGCAGATCAGCAGCCTCCGGTTCCAGGGCCAGCACCCGCCGCAGGGAGTCGATGTGCTGCCAGACGTCCTCGATCCGCCGGAGGAACCGGACCCGCTCGTGCACGTAGAGGTCCCCTGAGAACAGCCACCGCCGATCGGGCTCGAACAGGCAGACGTGGGTGGCCGCATGGCCCGGCGTCGGGATGACCTGGAGACGGTATCCCTCCCCCTCGACGGTTTCACCCAGCGGCTCCGCCCGGAACCGCCGTGGGGTCCGCCACACGGCCCGGCGGTAGAGCGGCATCCGCAGCCCTTCGGCCAGGATCGGCACGGCCGTGGCCGGGGCCAGGATCGGGAGCCTCAGCTCCTCCTGAAGTGCCGCGGCGCCGCCCACGTGGTCCTCATGGTGATGAGTGAGGACCACCCGCCGCACCGCGCTCCCCCGGCACCACTCCACGAGCTCCCCGCGCCGTCTGGGGAGGGCCGGTGTCGATCAGCAGGTCCGCGAAGGCATAGGCGGAGACCGCGTACACAGGCCGGCCAAGGAAGGTCGAGGCCATGCGGAGGCGGGTGATCGGGCCTTGAGAGGTGGAGCGGAACATGAGAGCGCCTATGCTATCTATGCACGATACGGCCTAGTGAAGGCTAAGATACCAGGGCTGTTTAGAAACAAGGAGCGCGTGTGATTACGGAGATCGAGATCGAGGGCTTCAAGAGCCTTGAGAAGGTCCGCCTGAAGCTGGGCAAGCTCAATCTCTTTGTAGGCACCAACGCGAGTGGGAAATCGAACTTCTTCGACGCGCTGAGAGTTCTGCAAGGGATCGGGTATGGGTTCACGATTGGAGAGATCTTTAACGGAAAACCCAAAAGTTCTACGAGCGAGGTATGGGCAGGGATACGAGGAGGGACCAAGAGAGCAAAGTTTGTGGGACCTTCGGAAACTCAGTCCGATGATCCCATTACGTTTCGGGTTGGTCTGAAGGCTCCTCGGGGGTCCCATGATTTCTCTTATTCGATATCTGTCGCACCGGAGCGCGGCTCAATACCGTTCGAGAACTTGAAGATAGACTCCAAGTCTTTTGATTTGACCCCGGGGACTCTGAATTGGTCTGACTCTGGAGTTTTTGTAGAGCGCAACTATAAAAATGGCAGACCAGCTCTTCCCAGTTTGGGGCCTGCTCTTCTGGGGCTGGAAAAGGATCAAAAGGAGGAGCTAGAGGCTTGCGTTAAAGTTCTGAGCAATATGCAAAGGCTCTCTCCTTCTCCCGAGATTCTGAGGAGTTACGGTCAAGTCTATTTGGCCGACCGGATAGGAGAGTCCGGCGAGAATTTCGCGTCCGTTGTCGAGACGATAACAAAGTCTTCAGATAGCGAGTACGCCTACACATCCTGGCTCCAGCATCTCCTCGGAACGGAAGCAGACAAGGTGAAGATCCTTCACGGTGCTGAAGGAGAGCCGCTGTTTGCCTTGGAGAGAGGGGGGACGGAGTTTCCCGCGTCTGTACTCTCTGATGGCACTCTGCGGTTCGCAGCACTGACGGCGGCTTTTTTTCAGCCGGATATGCCCGCTGTAATCACCATCGAAGAAATCGAAAATGGCATCCACCCAGCTCGGACGCGTCTATTGCTAGAGCTGTTGAAGTCGCAGTCCAGCGAAGACGGCCCTCAGGTGTTCGCTACAACGCACTCTCCTGTAGTCCTGGCTTGGCTTAGAGAGGAAGATTACGAGACTACGTTTTTCTGTAAGAGCGACGAGGAGACCGGAGCTTCCGTCATCAAGCCGCTCAGCGAAATTCCCCGGCTCATCGAGTTGGCCCAGGAACACTCTGTGGGAGACCTGTTCACTCAGAGGTGGATGGAGTCCGTGCCTTGGTTCAATGTCCTTGTCGTCCCTGATGATCCTTCTTACAACGGTCATATCCTCAAGTCTCTGGTCCTCGCATGCTGATGGCTTGCGGGAAGGCAAACGCACGGGTGATCGTTCTTCCAGAGCCCAGCCCGAAAGGATACGAGCACGCAAAGGCGCTTCTCCGGAATCAGCTCTTTGACAGCTATCGGCACATGAATCTTCTCCTGTTTCTGCCAGATGCTGACGGCAAGGACCGGAGCGCAGAGTTTTCGGGCTTGGAATCCGAGGCAAGGCGGCAAGGAGTCCGGCTGCTCTGCTGCGCGGCCAAGGAAGAGGTCGAGGTCTGGCTCCTGGCCGGTCACCGTGAAAGCCTGGAGGGGAGGCGTTGGCGGGAGGTTCGGGACGATCCCTCCGTCAAAGAGAACGTCTTCTTTCCCTTTCTGAGGAGGCATGGTGATCCCAAAGCTCCGGGGGAAGGGCGCGAGCGGCTGATGGCAGAGACCCTCAAAGGCTACGACGCCCTCCTCAGGCTTTGCCCTGAGTTGGCGGATCTGGAGCGGCGGATCCGCGAAGTCCTCTGACTGCCTTAGATTTGTCGCTCCTGCTCCGAGTCTGGTAAACCATGCCCGGCGAAAGGATCTACCCATGCCAGACCCTGCAGACAGCGAACGGATCGTCATCGAGGCCGTCTCACCGCAGATCGACGGCGGCCGGTTCCCCGTCAAGAGGGCGGTGGGGGAGCGGGTGGTGGTCGAGGGCGACGTGTTCTCGGACGGTCCGGAGGCTCTCGCGTGCCGGCTCCTCTGGCGCCCGGAATCCCAGGCGGAATGGCACGAGACGGCGATGGAGGCCCTGCCCGAGGACCGGTGGCGGGGTGAATTCACGCCCACGGCGGAGGGGCGGTGGCTCTATACGATTGCGGCAGGAACCGGAGAGATTGCCACCGTCCATCCCGAGCTGGCCGTGCGGGTGGGCCGCGAGCGTGCCGGCTTCTCCTCCTGGTACGAAATGCTCGACGGCACGCCGCGGGAGCGCGAGGCGCGGCTTCCCTTCGTGGCAGACATGGGCTTCGACGTCCTCTGCTTGGGGGATCTCGATCCCTGGGAAGACTCGCGGTGGCTGGTCGGCGCGGTGCGCCGGCGGGGGCTGGAGGTGGCGGTGGACCTCTATCCGGACGGCAAGGATCTGAAAGGGATCCTGGACTTCTGGGTCCGCCAGGGGGTGACGGCCTTCCGCGTGGCCGCCCCCGGTGGTGTGCCGTTCCCGGCCTGGGAGAGATGGATCGCCGAGTTTCCAGAGGTGTTGTTCCTGGCGTGGGATCTGCCCCGGCCAAAGCCTCGGCCCAAAATTACTCGGCGGCTGGCCAAGGTGGGGTTCACCCAGTCCCGTACGGAGATCCCCTGGAGCGGCGGCGCCTCGGAGATCCGCCGGGTCTTTGGCGAGCTGGCGGCGGTGCGGGATTTTCTCCGCCCGAGCCTGTGGCCGAACCCGCCGGAGCACCCGATCCCGCCCATCGAGGCCGGCGGCCGGGCGGTGTTCGTGCAGCGCCTGATCCTGGCGGCGACGCTCGGGGCGTCCTACGGGCTCCACCAGATCCGCCCCTGGGACCTCGAGCCGGCGGACAGCCTGGGCGAGCTGATCGGGCTGGTCAACCGCATCCGGCGCGAGAACCCGGCCCTCCAGAGCGACGCCGGCCTGCGCTTCCACGCCACGGACAACGAGCAGATCGTCTGCTACAGCAAGACCTCTGGGGACAACGTCCTCCTGATGGCGGTGAACCTGGACCCGGACTTCGAGCAGTCGGCCTGGGTGGCTCTCGATCCCTCCGAGTTGAGCCTTGGCAAGCCTGGCGAGGCGGTGCCGATGCACGACCTGCTGACGGGCGGCCGCTACCGCTGGCACGGATCGCGCAATTTCGTCCGGCTCGATCCGCGCCAGGTGCCGGCTCACGTGTTCCGCGTGGGCCGGCCGGCGCCTCCCGATCCCTAGAGAGGAGAGCTTCGAGGCCGTGGCAGACGATTCCCTCTGGTACAAGGATGCGGTCATCTACGAGGTCCACGTGCGGGCCTTCTGCGACTCGGACGGCGACGGCCGGGGCGACTTCCAGGGCCTGACGGGCCGGCTCGACTACCTGCGCGACCTGGGCGTGACGGCGATCTGGATCCTGCCGTTCTACCCCTCGCCCTGGCGCGACGACGGCTACGACATCTCGGACTACACGAGCGTCCACCCGGCCTACGGGACCCTGGAGGACTTCAAGCTCTTCCTCGACGAGGCCCACAAGCGCGGGCTTGAAGGTGATCACCGAGCTGGTGATCAACCACACGTCCGACCAGCACCCGTGGTTCCAGCGCGCCCGCCTGGCGCCGGCCGGCAGCCCGGAGCGCGACTTCTACGTGTGGAGCGACACGGACAGCAAGTACGCCGGCACGCGCATCATCTTCACCGACACCGAGACCTCGAACTGGACCAAGGACCCGGTCGCGAACGCCTACTACTGGCACCGGTTCTTCTCGCACCAGCCGGACCTCAACTTCGACAACCCCCTGGTTCAGGAGGAGCTGTTCAAGGCGCTCGACTTCTGGATGGAGATGGGGGTCGACGGCCTGCGGCTCGACGCCATTCCCTACCTCTTCGAGCGCGAGGGGACGAACAACGAGAACCTGCCCGAAACCCATGGTTTTTTGAAGAAGCTGCGGGCGCACGTGGACGCCAAGTTCCCCGACCGCATGTTGCTCGCCGAGGCCAACCAGTGGCCGGAGGACTCGATCGCCTACTTCGGCGATCCGGCCACGGGGGGGACGAATGCCACATGTCGTTCCACTTCCCGGTCATGCCGCGCCTCTTCATGGCGGTGCGCATGGAGGACCGCTACCCGATCATCGACATCCTCCAGCAGACGCCGCCGATTCCGGAGAAGGCGCAATGGGCGATCTTCCTGCGGAACCACGACGAGCTGACGCTGGAGATGGTGACCGACGAGGAGCGGGACTACATGTACCGCGTCTACGCGGCGGACAAGGAGCAGCGGATCAACGTCGGCATCCGCCGCCGGCTGGCGCCGCTCCTGGGGAACGACCGGCGGCGGATCGAGCTGCTCAACGCGCTCCTCTTCTCGCTCCCGGGCACGCCCGTCCTCTACTACGGGGACGAGATCGGCATGGGCGACAACTTCTACCTGGGCGACCGCAACGGCGTGCGCACCCCCATGCAGTGGAGCGCGGACAAGAACGCCGGCTTCTCGCGGGCCAACCCGCAGCGGCTCTACCTGCCGGTGATCGTCGATCCCACCTACCACTACGAGGCGGTCAACGTCGAGACGCAGCAGGGGAACCCCCACTCGCTCCTCTGGTGGACGCGGCGGTTGATCGGCCTGCGGCGGCGCCATCCGGCGTTCAGCCGCGGCACCATCGAGTTCCTCCAGCCCGAGAACCACCGGGTGCTGGCCTTCCTGCGCCGCCATGGGGACGAGACGCTGCTGGTGGTGGCCAACCTCTCGCGCTTCGCCCAGGCCGCGGAGCTGGACCTCTCGGCTTTCGCGGGGCTGACGCCGGTCGAGTTGTTCGGCCGTTCGGCGTTCCCGAAGATCGGGGCCTCGGGATACGGCATCACGCTCAGCCCCCACGCCTTCCTGTGGTTCGCCCTCGTGCAGGACCCGGCGGAGATCGACCGCCGCCGGCAGTGGGGTAAGGCCCCGGCGGAAGCGCCGTCCGGCCCGGCCCTCGTCCCCGTGATGGGGATTCAGGGTTCCTGGGAGAGCTGCCTGAGCGGCGACCACCGGCGGGACCTGGAAGCCGTCCTCCTGGAGGTTCTACCCCCGCGCGGCGGGTTCGGAACCCGGGAGCCTCCGGGGGCTCGAGATCCTGGAGGCCGTGCCCCTGGCGGAGGGGGCCATCGTCCTGCTGCGGGCGAGCTTCGCGGACGCCGAGCCCGAGGTCTTCGTCCAGACCCTGGCGTTCGCGGCGGACGCCTGGGACGCGGGAGAGGTTCAGGGGATCCTGGCACGGCTGAAGTCCGATTCTCCGGCCGGCACGGGGGTGCTCTACGATCCCATGGGCGATCCGGATTTCACCAGCGGCCTGCTGGCCGCCATCGAAGGGAACGGGCGTTTCCGGGGGCAGGGGGCCGAGGTGGTGGGGACGGCTCTGCCGGCGCTAGTTGAGATCCGGGGCCAAGGCGCTCTGGAGCCCGTATTGGAGCCAATATTGCTGCCGGGACGGCCGGACCATACCTCGGTGCGTTTCGGCGACCGGCTGATCCTCAAGCTCTTCCGCACGCTGGAGCCGGGGGTCAATCCGGGCCTGGAGATCGGCCGCTATCTCACCGAGCAGGCCGGTTTCGCCCACGCTCCGCGCGTGGCCGGCACCCTGGAGGTGCGCGAGCGGCGGACCGAGCCCATGACCCTGGGGATCCTGGAGGAGTTCATTCCCAACGAGGGGGGGACGCCTGGTCGTACACCCTCGACGCCCTGGGCCGTTATTTCGACCGCATCGCCACGGCCTGGGGGCGCGAGCCGGCCGCCGTGCCCGTGCCGGGAGGCTCGCTGCTCTCCCTGGCGCAGAGGGAGATGAGCCCCGACGACTTCGAGCGGCTGGGCACCTACGTGCCGATCATCCAGCTCCTGGGCGAGAGGACGGCCGAGATGCACACCGCCCTCTCTGCGGGTCAGGGCCGGGAGTTCGCGCCCGAGCCCTTCTCGGAGCTCTACCAGCGGTCGCTGTATGATTCCATGCGCTCGTTGACGAAGAAGAGCTTCCGGCAGCTGAAACAGCGCCTGCCGGCCCTGACCGACGCGTTGCGGGCGTCCGCCGAGGAGGTGCTGGCGGCCGAGGACCGGGTCGTCGAGCGCTTCCACCGGCTGACCTCGCGCAAGCTCACGGCCGAGCGCATCCGCATCCATGGGGACTATCATCTGGGGCAGGTGCTCTACACGGGCCGCGACTTCGTCATCCTCGGCTTCGAGGGCGAGACGTCGCGGTCCCTCTCGGAGCGCCGGTTGAAGCGTTCGCCGTTCCGGGACGTCGCCGGCATGCTGCGCTCCTTCCAGTACGCGGCCTGGGTGAAGCTGTTTGAAGAGTCCGCGGCCGGGACCACTTCTCCGGAAGCCCTGGCGGCGCTCGAACGCTGGGCCCTGTATTGGGAACGCTGGGTCTCGGCGACCTTCCTGCGGGCGTACCTGCGGCGGGCCGAGGGCGCGCCGTTCCTGCCGCCGGGCTGGGAGGAGAGGGAGCTGCTGCTCGGCTCCTATCTCCTGGAGAAGGCGGTCTACGAGCTGGGCTACGAGCTGAACAACCGTCCCGACTGGCTGCGGATCCCCCTCCAGGGAATCCGCCAGATCCTGGGGGAGGACGGACCGAAACCGGGGTGACGAAATTGCCGACCGAACACGAAGAATTGCTCCTGCTGGCCCGCGCCTACGGGGTCCAGACTTCCTATGACGACGCCTGGGGGAACTACGTCGAGGCGGGCCCCGAGGCCCTGCTGGGCGTTCTGCGCGCCCTCCAGGCACCGGTGGACGGCATGGCCGACGTCGGCGCCGCGCTGCGCGAGCGGCACGAAGAGCTGGCCGGCCGCATGGCCGAGCCGGTGGTGGTGGCCTGGGACGGCCACGCCCCCTCGATCGAGGTGAGGCTGGCCCCGGGAGACGCGGGCTCCGGCGCGCTCGCCTGGCACCTCGACCTCGAAGGGGGCGAGAGGCGCGCCGAGGTGGCGGATCTCGACGCCCTCCCCCGCACCGAGGGGTTCGACGGCCGCCCGGGGCGGCGGCTGTCGCTCCCCGAACCGCTCCCCTTCGGCTACCACCACCTGACCGTGGAGCAGGGCGGCCGGAGCGCCCACACCCTGGTGATCTCCGCCCCCAGCCGCTGCTTCGCGGGCGACGGCAAGCCGTTCTGGGGCGTCTTCCTGCCGCTCTACGCCCTGCGCACCTCCCGCAGCTGGGGCGCGGGCGACTTCTCGGACCTGGAGACCCTGGCGGAATGGACGGCCGGCCTGGGCGGCGGCATGGTGGGCACCCTGCCCATTCTCGCCGCCTTCCTCGACGAGCCGTGCGAGCCGAGCCCCTACGCTCCGGCCTCGCGCCTGTTCTGGAACGAGCTCTACCTCGACCCGCGCCGGCTGCCGGAGTTCGAGGACTGCGCCGCCGCCCGCCGGCTGGTGGAGTCGCCGGACTTCCAGCGCGAGGTCGAGGCTCTGCGCGCCGCGCCGCGCGTCGACTACCCGCGCCTCATGGCCCTGAAGCGCCGGGTGCTGGAGGAGCTGCGCTCTGCGCTGCTACTCCCGCGGCGGCGCGCGGCTGGAGGAGCTGGAGCGCTTCGTGGCCGGCAAGGCGAGGCTCGGCGACTACGCCGCCTTCCGCGCCGTGGGCGACCGCCGGGGCGAGCCCTGGCAGCTCTGGCCCGAGCGGCTGCGCGAAGGCACCCTCGCCCCCGCCGACTGCGACGAGGACGACCGGCGCTACTACCTCTACACCCAGTGGGCCGCCGAGCAGCAGATCCGCGCTCTGGCCAAGGAGGCCCGGCGGCGCGGCCCCGGCCTCTACCTGGACCTGCCGCTGGGCGTCCACGGCAGCTCCTACGACGTCTGGCGCGACCCGCGACCTCTTCGCCGAAGAGGCCTCGGCCGGCGCGCCGCCCGACTCCCTGTTCACCAAGGGGCAGGACTGGGGCTTCCCGCCCCTCCAGCCCGACCGCCTGCGCGAGCGCGGCTACGACCACCTGATCGAGTGCATGCGCCACCACCTGGCGCACGCCGGGCTCCTGCGCATCGACCACGTCATGCAGCTCCACCGGCTGTACTGGGTTCCCCGGGGGATGGGCGCGGCCGCACGGCGTCTACGTCACCTATCCCGCCGAGGAGCTGTACGCCCTGCTGTCGCTCGAAAGCCACCGCCACAAGGCGATGATCGTGGGCGAGAACCTCGGCACCGTCCCCGGCGAGGTCTACGAGGCGCTGGACCGCCACGAGATCCTCGGCATGTACGTGGTCCAGTACGAGCTCCAGCCCGGCAGCCAGGGGCTGCGCGAGCCCCCGGCCAAGACGGCGGCCAGCCTCAACACCCACGACATGCCCACCTTCCAGGGCTTCCGGCAGGCGCGGGACGTGGAAGACCTGGAGAGCCTCGGCTTCTTCGACGCCGAGCAGGCCCGCCAGGAGCGGGAGCGGCGCGCGGCCATCCGCCACTCCATGGAGGAGAGCCTGCCGCCCGACGAGCGCGGAAAGGGGGCGGCCACGGACGGCGCCGTCCTGCGCCAGCGGCTGGAGCACCTCGCGGCGAGCCCCGCCCGCATGGTGCTCGTCAACCTGGAGGATCTCTGGGGGGAGACCGAGCCCCAGAACATCCCCGGCACCCACCTCGAACGGCCGAACTGGCAGCGCAAGGCGAGGTTCTCGTTCGAGGAATTCTCCACCCGCGCCGACGTGGTGGAGCCTCTGAAGAAGGTGGACGAGCTGAGAAGGGGACGGCCTGATGCCAAGTCCGATAACCAGTCCAATAACCAGTCCAATAACTAGCCCAATAACTAGCCCGATAACTAGCCCAATGACCAGTCCAATAACCAGTCCAATAACCGATCAAGACATCTACCTCTTCAACGAGGGGACCCATTACCGTCTCCACGAGAAGCTCGGCGCCCACCCCGGCACCGACGGCGAGCGCGAGGGGACCTGGTTCGCCGTCTGGGCGCCCAACGCCGGAGCTGATGACGGTGATCGGCGACTGGAACGCCTGGGACAAGCGGGCGAACCCCATGACCGCCCGCGGCACCTCCGGGATCTGGGAGGCCTTCGTGCCGGACGTCACCCCCGGCATGCGCTACAAGTTCCACGTCATCTCCCGCTACCGCGGCTACCGGTCCGACAAGGCCGATCCCTTCGCCTTCTACGCCGAGGTGCCGCCGGCGCGCGCCTCGGTCGTCTGGGACCTCGACTACCCGTGGCGGGACGCGGACTGGATGCTGGCCCGGAAGGAGAAGCAGGACCTCACGGCCCCCATCTCCATCTACGAGGTCCACCTCGGCTCCTGGCGGAGAGTCTTGGACGAGGGGAATCCGGAAGAAAACAACCGTTTCCTCACCTACCGCGAGACCGCCCCCCTCCTCGCCGAGCACGTCAAGAAGCTGGGCTTCACCCACGTCGAGCTGCTCCCCGTCATGGAGCACCCGTACTACGGCTCCTGGGGCTACCAGTCGCTCGGCTACTTCGCCCCCACCAGCCGCTTCGGCACGCCGCAGGATCTGATGTTCCTCATCGACCACCTGCACCAGGAAGGGATCGGCGTCATCCTCGACTGGGTCCCCTCCCACTTCCCGGTGGACGACCACGGCCTCGCCTTCTTCGACGGCACCCACCTCTTCGAGCACGCCGATCCGCGCAAGGGCTTCCATCCCGACTGGGGGAGCTACATCTTCAACTACGGCCGGAACGAGGTGCGGAGCTTCCTCATCTCGCAGCGCCGCCTTCTGGCTGGAGACCTACCACGCCGACGCCCTGCGGGTGGACGCCGTGGCCTCCATGCTCTACCTCGACTATTCGCGGAAGGCGGGCGAGTGGATCCCCAACGAGCACGGCGGCCGCGAGAACCTGGAGGCCATCGCCTTCCTGCGCGCCCTGAACGGGGAGATCTACGGCAGCTTCCCCGACACCCACTCCATTGCCGAGGAGTCCACCGCCTGGCCCCTGGTCTCGCGCCCCCTCTACATCGGCGGCCTGGGCTTCGGCTACAAGTGGGACATGGGGTGGATGCACGACGCCCTGGCCTACCTGGCCAACGACCCCATCCACCGGCGGTTCCACCACAACAAGATCACCTTCCGGTCGATGTACGCCTTCAACGAGAACTTCCTCCTCCCCCTCTCCCACGACGAGGTCGTCCACGGCAAGGGCTCGCTGGCCAACAAGATGCCCGGGGACGCCTGGCAGAAGCTCGCCAACCTGCGCCTCCTCCTGGGCAACCAGATGGCGCAGCCGGGCAAGAAGCTCCTCTTCATGGGCGCCGAAATGGGGCAGTGGCGGGAGTGGAACCATGAGTCCAGCCTCGACTGGCATCTGCTCGACGACCCCGCCCACGCCGGCATCGCCTGCTGGCTGGGGGATTTGAACCGCCTCTACCGCAACGAGCCCGCCCTCCACGAGCAGGACTGCGCCCCCGCCGGCTTCGAATGGATCGACGGCTCCGACGCCGAGAACAACGTCATCGCCTTCCTCCGCCGGGGGAAGTCCAAGGGCGAGCCGGTGGTGGTGGTCTTCAACTTCGCCCCCGTGGTGCGCGAGAACTACCGCATCGGCGTGCCCGGCCGGGGATACTGGAAGGAAATCCTCAACAGCGACGCCGCCGAGTACGGTGGGGGCGGCATCGGCAATTACGGCGGCGTCGAAGCCGCGCCGTTCCCGCTGCACGGCCGGACCCATTCGCTGACCCTGACGCTGCCGCCGCTGGCCGTGCTGTTCCTCCAGCGGGAGCCGCCCGCCGAGAGCCCGCTCCCCCCGGAGGACGAGGAGCCCGCGGACGCCGAGGACGCCGAGTACGAGGAGTGGGAGGACGGCGCGGAGGAGGTCTGAGGGCCTTCATCTTGCCACCTCCGGCGCCAATGCGACATCATCTGCCCTCCATCAAGGAGGTGTGGTCGTGAAAAGGCTCAATGTTTCCCTCATTTCTTTCCTCATGGCTGCGGCGCTCTTTCTGGCCGCCGCCGTTCCCGGTTCCGCCGGCATCCACTACAAGTCCGTCACCAAGACCCAGGACGCCCGGTCGAATTCCACCGACATCGTGGCCGAGGGGTGGGTCTCGGGCGACAACGCCAAGGTCGCCTTCGTCGAAAGCAAGGGCAACCCCATGGCCCGGCAGGGCACCTACATCATCTCCAAGGACGGCGGCAAGACCCTCTACCTCGTCAACCCCGAGGAGAAGACCTACGCCGAATGGAGCCTCCAGGGGATGCTCGGAGCCGTGGGCGCCGTCATGAACGGCATGGGGCCGCTGCTCAAGATCCAGTTCTCGGACCTGAAGGTGGACAAGCTCTCCGAGGAAGACGGCGGCGCCCTCCTCGGCCTGGCCACCAAGCACGTCAAGTACCGCACCAGCTACACCATGAGCATCAAGGTGCTCGGCATGGGCAACGTCACCGACGTGGTGAGCGAGCAGGAGGTCTGGGCCACCACCAAGCTGACCGACGCCGGCATGGGCGTCTGGCTGCGCTCCGAGCCGCCGCGGACGGGCAACTCCGAGTTCGACCGGCTGATCGCCGCCGAGAGCGGCAAGTTCCAGGGGCTCCCCTTGAAGATGGTCACCGTCAGCACCTCCACCCCCAAGAAGGGGGGCAAGCCCACCGTCACCCGCACCTCCATGGAGGTGACGGAGATCGACGCCAACGCCACCGTCCCTGCCTCGGCCTTCGAGATCCCGGCCGGGTACGAGGAGACGCAGATCATGCCGGCGCAGCCGGGGAGCGGACGGTAGGCAGCGTCCTGCCCGCGCGACCTCACCCCAACCCCTCTCCTAAAGGAGAGGGGCTCTGGTTTGTTTTTCTCCCTCTCCTTTAGGAGAGGGCCGGGGTGAGGTCGAAACGGCAATCCGTACTGAATCAGCCAGACCTATCGGAAAGGATTTCCGCCATGAAAAAGTTCTCTCTTTTCCTTCTTGCCTGCCTCGCCATCCTCACCCCCACCCTGTGGGCCGGCACCCAGACCTACGGCGCGGGCGTCAAGGAGGCGGAGACCACCTCCGTCGCCAAGATCCTGGCCGACCCGGACGCCTATGTGGGCAAGACCGTGCGCATCGAAGGCAAGGTCACGGACGTCTGCCCCATGAAGGGGTGCTGGATGGAGCTCGAAGAAGGGGACGGCAAGTCCCGCCTGCGCGTCAAGGTGGACGACGGCGTCATCGTCTTCCCCGTGGACGCCAAGGGGAAGTCCGCCGTGGCCGAGGGGGTCGTCGAGGCGATCCCCATGGACCGTGACAGCTACGTCGGCTGGCTCCAGCACTTGGCCGAGGAGCAGGGCAAGCCTTTCGACGCCTCCACCGTGGGCGACGGCCCTTTCCGCATCCTCCAGATCCGCGGCACCGGCGCCAAGGTCGAGGGGTGAGCGACGAGGAGACTGAGACCCGCTCGAGCGCTGAACGGCTGGGCACCCGCGAGATCTACCGCGGCAGCACCTTCAACGTCGACATAGACCGGGTCCGCCTCCCCAACGGGCGCGAGACGGACCTGGAGCTCGTCCATCACCGCGGAGCCGCCGCCGTCGTCCCCCTCCTGGACGACGGTAACGTGCTCCTCGTCCGCCAGTACCGCTACGCCACCGGCGGCTGGCTCCTGGAGATCCCCGCCGGCAAGCTCGACAACGGCGAGCCCCCCGAAGCCTGCGCCGTCCGCGAAGCCGAGGAGGAAGTCGGCTACCGCCCCGGCAAGCTCCAACCCCTCGGCTGGATCTGGACCACCCCCGGCTTCGCCGACGAGAAGATCTGGCTCTACCTCGCGACCGACCTCCAGGCCGCCCGCCAGAGCCTGGAGGATCACGAGGTTCTCTCCGTCGTGAAGATGCCTCTCGCCGAGGCGGTCGAGAAGGCGTTCCGGGGAGAGATCGTGGATTCGAAGTCCGCGATCGCCCTGATGCGGGTGTCGAGCTTGATGTCCCGGTCCGTGGGACGACTCTGAGGGTCTTTGGTGATTGAACGTCTCTACGAAAACCCTACAGCCCGGCTTTGACCTCTCCCCGTAGCGCCGGCAGGTCGATCCACACCGGCGGCTCTTTGGCCAGGGCCTCTTCGAGCCGGGCATCGTGGCCGTAGAGGTCCTTGCGGAACTGGACGGTGCCGTCCGCCTCCACCCAGGCGGTCCAATAAAGGATGTGGACGGGGAGGGGGCGGTCGAGCGTGATGGTCTTCTGCTCTCCCGAGTCGATGGCGGCCTGGAGCGCTTCGGGCGTCCACTTCGGATCCCCCGCGAGGAGGAGGTTCGCCAGCTCGACGGGCTTCTCCAGGCGGATGCAGCCGTGACTGAAATCCCGCTCCGTGCGGCTGAACAGGTGCTCGGCTGGGGAGTCGTGGAGGTAGATGTCGAATTCGTTGGGGAACATGAACTTGATCTTGCCCAGGGGATTGGCGGTCCCGGGGAGCTGGCGCAGGCGGTTGTCCGAGCCCGGGGCGACTTCCATCTCGTGGCTGGCCAGGTAGCCGGGATCGGCCGCGACCTTCGGCCAGATCTCCGCGTTGGCAATGGTGCTCGGGATGTTCCAGTAGGGGTTCAGCTCCAGGTAGGTCATCTTGTCGCTGAAGGCCGGGGTGCGGCTCTGCTCTTTGCCCACCACGACCCGCATCGTGTAGACCGGCTTGCCCCCTTCCACGAGGTCGAGCCGGAACTCGGGCACGTTGACCACGATGTAGCGGTCGCCGAACGTGGCCGGCAGCCAGCGCCAGCGCTCCATGTTGACCTGGATCTGCCGGATGCGGTCCCCCACGGGAACGTTCAGCTCGGCCAGGGTCTCCTCGCCCACCTTGCCGGTGACTTCCAGGCCGTGGCGCTGCTGGAAGCGGGAGACGGCGGCGGCGAGGGTGTCGTCGAAGAGGTTCGGGGCGGGCGATGCGGGTAGAAGGAGCCGCTGGCGGAGCGCCGCCACGCGCGGGTCGCGGTCGCCCGTCTTCAGGGTCTTGCCTTCGGGAACCGTGTTCCAGCCCCCCTTGGCCGCGATCGCCTTGTACTGGGCGAGGGCCTGGGTCAGGCGCTTGTAGTCCGGGTTCGGCGGAGTGAGGCCGCGGAAGATCCCCACCATCTCCTTGGCGTCGTCCGCCGCCAGGGCCTGGTCCAGCCGGGCGTCCAGGTCCACGTTGCGCGGCTTGGTGTACCACTCGACGCGGAGCTTCTCGGGCTGGAGGCGGCCGGTGGCGAGGTGGGAGGCCAGGCTGAGGTAGGTGTAGGTCAGCTCCACGTCCAGGTCCACCAGCCGGCGCTGGTCCAGGGGATCGCTGAAATCCTTCACCTCCTTCATCTCGTCGATCTTCCCTTGCAGGCGCGCCGGCTGGTAGCGCCGGACGTCGAGGCCTTCGCTTCCGAGGGCCGGGATGGCCTGGATCAGCTCCGCGGCCTGGGGGCGCAGGTCCTTGGGCGTGAACCAGACCGGCTGGTACCCATGCTTGCCGTAGAAGGACGCCATCTCGGTCCACGCCTTCTGAAGCTCCTTCTGGTCCTTCATGGAGGCGGGGATGGCCTTCACCTCCACCGTGGTGCGCAGGAGCTGGCTGACCTCGGGCGGGAGAGGCTCGTTTTTGTTGCAACCCGCGAGGGTGGCGGCGATGAGGAGGATGGGAAGCCAAGGGCAAGATTTTGAATCTCATCGGAGTCCTCTGAGTGGGTTCGACTCCGTATCTTGCAAGGCTCCGGTCCTACTTCATCTCCCGACCGCCTTCTTCATCGCCGCCGTGATCGACTGGCGCGTCTTGTTGAAGTCCGCCCAGGGATCGGCGGGGAGGCTCTCCAGGCGTTCGAAGAGGTTGTTGACGTTGTAGGTGTTGCCACGCACGCCGGTTTCCAGCTCCTCCCAGAAGAGGGGGACGGAGACGGGCGCGTCCGGCCGGGCGCGGGTGGAGTAGGCGCAGATGGAGGTCGCCCCCCGGCCGTTGCGCAGGTAGTCGATGAAGACCCGGCCCTTGCGGCTGGACTTGGTGATCTTGGAGGTGTAGCGGTCCGGATGGGCGGTGACGATGGCCTCGGCGAGGGTCTTGGTGAGCTCCTTCACCTCGTCCCAGCCGTCGCGCCTCGTGAGCGGGAACACCACGTGGAGCCCTTTGCCGCCCGTGGTCTTGAGGAAGGTCTTTAGGCCCAGCTCGCCCAGGAAGTCGCGGACCAGGAGCGCACCCTCCACGACCCGCTCCCAGTCGAGCCCCTCGTCCGGATCGAGGTCGAAGACCACGTAGTCCGGCTGCTCGATCTTGTCGCGGTGGGCGCCCCAGACGTGGATCTCCAGCACGCCCATCTGCACCAGCGAGAGCAGCCCCTTGACGTCGCTCGAGGGTGCCGTAGGGCTCGTCCTCTCCCACGTCGACCCGGTGAATGGCGGCCGGCACGGTGTCGTTGACGTGCTTCTGGAAGAAGCACTGCTGGGCCCGGCCCGCGGGGCAGCGCACGAGGGTGAGGGGGCGGTCCTTGAGATGGGGGAGGATCCACTCGGCCACGCGGCTGTAGTAGACGGCGAGGTCGAGCTTGGTCAGCCCCTGCTCGGGGTAGAGGATCCGGTCCAGGCTGGTGAAGCGGACCCCCTCGATCTCCGACTCCTTCTTGCTCCCGCTCTGGCGGCCCAACGGGGCCGGCTCGGGGACGGGGCGGACGGGTGGCTTGGGGCCTTTCTTGAGGCCCGCGGCCTTGCCTTTCTCCCTCCTCTCCCGGTGAGGGGGAGGGAGGGGAGCCTTCGGGATCGGTGAAGCCCGCGATGACGAATTCCTGCCGCTTGAGGCACTTCACCTTGAGCCACTCCTTGTTGCGGCCGGAGTGGTAGGGGAGGTCCGCCCGCTTGCAGATGATCCCCTCCAGGCCGAACTTGCAGGCCTGGGCGTAGAAGGCGTCGCCGTCGGCCTCCACGTGGTCGCCCAGGCGCACGGCCTCCTGGCGCCCTTCGAGCAGGCGGGTGAGGGCCTCCTTGCGGTCGGCGAGCGTGGCCTTTCTCAGGTCGTAGCCGTCGAGGTACAGGAGATCGAAGGCGAAGTAGACGAGGTCGCCCTGCCGGTTCTCGGAGAGAGCGTTCTGGAGCCCCTGGAAGCTGGTGGTGCCGTCGGGATTCAGAACCACGACCTCGCCGTCCAGGATCGCCTCGCTCACCGGCAGCTCCGCCGCCTCGCGGGCCACGGAGCGGAAGCGGTCCGTCCAGTCCTTGCCGGCGCGGGTGAGGAGGGCGGCCTCGCCGTCCTGGATGCGGCAGAGGGCGCGGTAGCCGTCGTACTTGATCTCGTGAACCCATTCGCCGCCCTGGGGAACCGCGTCGACCAGGGTGGCGAGCTGCGGCTCGATCTCGGCCGGCATCTTGGCCTTTTTGGCGCCCGGGATCTTGGAGGGATCGTGGCCGGCCGGAGCGGCCTTGGCCTTCTTCGCGGCCGTTTCTTTGGAGGCAGCCTTCGCGGACGTCTTGGCGGTCTTCTCGGCCCGGTTCGACTGCCAGACGCGATCAGGATCGGCGGCGATCTCCTCGATGGTCAAGCCGGTCTCGACGCTGTCGGGGTATTCCCGAACCACGCCGTCGCCGCTGCCGGGGACGGCGAACTCGTCCTCCTCCTTGAACAGCAGCCAGTTCTCGCCGTTCTCGCCTCCCTGCCGACCGTGCATCCGCACCAGATGCCAGCCGCCATGGAGCTTCTCCCCCTCCAGACGGAACTTGAAGTGCCCCTTCTTGTAGGACGCCGCCGGGTCCCACTCGGAGTGCCAGGTGCCGCGGTCCCAGAGCAGCACCGTGCCGCCGCCGTACTGCCCCTTGGGAATGATCCCCTCGAAGCCGCCGTAGTCGATGGGGTGGTCCTCCACGTGGACCGCGAGCCGCTTCTCGGCGGGGTCCAGGCTGGGTCCCTTCGGCACGGCCCAGCTCTTCAGCACCCCGTCCATTTCCAGACGGAAGTCGTAGTGGAGCCGGGTCGCCGCGTGCTTCTGGATGACGAAAGAGCTTCCCGCGGACTCCTTGACCTTCCCCTCGGGCTCGGGGGTGGCCTGGAAGTTTCGCTTGCGCTTGTATTCCTCGAGTGCCATGGCGATGGATTCTAGGCGCTCTTGCGCTTCTTCGCGGCCGCGGACCGTGTCGTTCCAATCCACCTCCTTGCCGCTCTCCTCGCTCACCCGTTTATAGTGGATGGGCGACTTCGTTTTCTTGTCCAACAGCTTGAAGTGGATCTCGTCCCCCGGCGTGGGAACGCAAGATGCATGCCTTTTAGCCCCGCCATGGAAATCGTTCGCTCGGTTCAGCAGCTCTTCGGCATCGGGCCGTACAGCCTGTTCCTGACCCTCACCTTCCTCGGGGCGAGCGTGACGCTGTGGACCCTGCTGGTCCTCTACCACTGGCTCGTCGATCCCCGGTTCGCCCGGCGGCTGGGGATCGTGCTGGCGCTCTCCATCGTCACCAACCAGATCTTGAAGGGGGTCTTCGGCACGCCACGCCCCTACGACCTCGACGCGGCCGTGACCACCGAGACCGCGCGGAGGACGGGGGGCGGGTTCGGTTTCCCGAGCGGCCACGCCCAGAACGCGGCCACCTTCTGGCCCGCCTTCGCCTTCCGGTACAACCGCACCTGGATGTGGATCGCGGCCCTCACCATCGTCTTCGCGGTGGCTCTCTCACGGATCTACCTCGGCGTCCACATGCCGGTCGACGTCACGGGCGGCTTCGTCTTCGGCATGGTCTTCGCCTGGGCGGCGGGGAGCTGGACGGGCCCCCGGCCGAGATTCGCGGTCCGCCGGCTCTGGGGTCCCCTGGTCGGCATCGCCACCCTGGCCTTGGCTCTCCTGGAAGCCGCGAACCCCGCCGCCTGCGGCATCCTCGCCGGCTGTTTCCTGGCCCGGCCCGCCTTCGAGCCGCCGAAAACGGCCCGGGGGAGATTCACGATCGTGGCGGGGGGACTGGGGATCATCGCTCTCCTGGCGGGTCTTCTTTTCTGGCTCCCAGGCAGGCTCGCGCCCGACGTGGCGGCTACAGTGCCGGCGCGATACTTCCAGGCCCTCGTGCTCTCCCTGGTGGCCCTGGATCTCTGGCCCCGCATCTGGCGGAAGCTGTGAGAAGCTAACCGCATGCGCCCCTCCCGCCTCACCCAGACCGGCAAAACCGAGGCCCTCGTCGTCCGCATCGGCCCCGGCGGCACCGAGGAAGGGCCGGACCAGGTGGCGACCGAGGAGCCGCTGGAGATTCGGCTGGTCCAGGGAGACGTTCAGGGACAAACGACGCGTACGGTGGCGGTCACCATGCGCACCCCCGGCTCCGATGCCGAGCTGGCGCTGGGCTTCCTCTTCGCCGAGGGCGTGATCACCCACCGCGGCCAGGTGCGCCGCGCCGCGCCCTGCAAGGGGCCGGACGCGAGCTGCGCCAACATCCTGGACGTCGAGCTGGCGGCGGACGTTCCCGCACCGGAGCTGGCCGGGCTGGACCGCCACTTCTTTTCGACCAGCGCCTGCGGCGTCTGCGGCAAGGCGGGCCTCGAAGCCCTGAGGCTCCGCCTGCCGGCTGACATTCCGCCCGGCCCCATCGTCACTCCCCAAACTATCGCCCAACTGCCGGACCGCCTCCGCCAAGCCCAGGGGCTCTTCGACGCCACCGGCGGCCTCCACGCCGCCGCCCTCTTCGACGCCGAAGGCCGCCTCCTCGCCGCCCGCGAGGACGTGGGGCGCCACAACGCCCTGGACAAGCTCTTCGGCTGGGCCTTTCGTGAGGCACTCCTCCCTCTCCATGAGCACATCGTCATGGTGAGCGGCCGTTCGAGCTACGAGATTCTCCAGAAGTCCCTCGTGGCGGGAGTCCCCATCGTCTGCGCCGTCTCCGCCCCCAGCAGCTTGGCCGTGGAGCTGGCCGAGAGCTTCGGCATCACCCTCATCGGCTTCCTGCGCGGCGACCGCTTCAACGTTTACAGCGGTGTAGAGCGGATCGCGGGAACGGAAAGGGTGTCCCGCCGGGTGGCGCGGCGGGAGTCGTTGTTCCGGGTGGTGTAGGAGTTACAGCCCCCGCGGACACGGACAGACACGGACCTTCAGGGACGGCCACGGACGGTCCCCCTGCCGTCCCTGAAGGTCCGTGTTCGTCCGTGTTCGTCCCCCTCCGCCCCCACCCTGGCACAAACCCTGCAATAGCCCCAGCCCGCAGGCCGGTATCAAGGTGAACCGGCAGCAAGCAGCAACGGCGCGAAGCAGCCTTTCGCGGCCCCTCCCTGAAGGGGAGGCGTCCCTGGATCCGACCCGATCAGACACGCCTCCCCCCCTTTTTTCTTTGCAGGAGGTCAGTCATGAGAGACTCGATCCCTCTCCATTCCAACCATGGCCTTCTTGGCCTTCTTGATACTCCCCCTGGCCGGCTGCGACCGTGACGTCAACGCCGTCCACGCGGAGAAGGACGCCAAGGGGAACACCACCGTCCACGTGGACGGCGACCAGGTCGACGAGAACCTCGCGCAGGTCGAGAAGGGCGTCGACGAGGCGGGCCAGCAGATCAAGGAAGGCGCCCAGGAAGTCGGCGCCGCCGTCCAGCGCGGCGCCGAGAAGGTGCAGGCCGAAGTCGGCCCGGTGGTCCAGGAAGTTCTGGACGACGCCAACGTCACCGCCCGCATCAAGGCCAAGCTGCTCGCCGATCCTGAGGTCGCGGGCCTCCAGATCGACGTCGACACGGTCGACGGCCAGGTCACTCTGAACGGCAAGGTCGCCTCCGAGGACCAGCGAGCCGAAGCGGAAAAGCTCGCCGCCCGCACCGAAGGCGCCAAGAGCGTCACCAACCTGATTAAGGTGGCGGGGGCGCCCGTTCCACCGGCGAGGTGAGGGTGAAACTGAAGGGGCGCGCGATATGCTCCGTGCCCCATGCGCCCCTTCATCGAGAGCTTCCTGCCCCTCTTCGTAGCCCTCAATCCCATGGGGATCATCCCCATCTTCCTGAGCGTCACGGAGAAGCTCTCGAAGCCCGAGCGCCGGCGGCTGACGCTTCAGGCCATGGCGACGGCCGTGGGGCTTTCGGTGCTGATCCTGTTCGCGGGGCAGCTCATCTTTTCCCTGCTGGGGATCACGGTCAACGACTTGCGGGTGGGCGGCGGGCTGATCCTGCTGGTGCTCAGCATCTCCAACCTGATCTTCGGGGACTACCGGCGGCGGGATCCCACGGAAGGGGAGGAGGGGGAAGACCCGGCATCGGTCGGCGTGGTGCCCATCGGCATCCCGCTCATCGTGGGGCCGGCGGCCATCACGTCGATCCTGGTCTCGCGGGAGGCCTTCGGTTACATCCCCACCCTCGTCTCGCTGCTGATCAACATGGTGCTGGTGTTCCTCACCCTGGCCGCCGCTCCCTACATCGGGCGCGCCACGGGCTCGGCGGGCTCCCGGGCGATCGGCAAGGTGGCGAGCCTGTTCCTGGCGGCCATCTCGGTCGCCATGATCCGGGCCGGCGTATTAGGGATGATCAAGGGGGGGTAGGTTCCTACCCCCCACAGAGAGACTGGCCTACTGGGCCGTGCTTACTGAGCCGCGATCGTGGTGGCGACGGTATCCGTGGCCGGGAACGGCGCGCTCCCCCGCAGGAATGGGTAGGGGTTCATCGCCCCGCCCGAAGGCGCGTAGATGCCGTAGTGGAGGTGGGGAGGGGAGACCGCCGCGTTGCCCGAGGTGCCGACGTAGCCGATGATCTCGCCGGCCTGGACCCAGTCACCCACGACCTGCGGGCCGTACTCCTCGAGGTGAGCGTAGTAGTGGCGGTAGCCGCCGGGGCCGGTGATGGTCACCACCTGCCCGCCCAGACCGCGCATCCCCTTGATCTCGACGATCCCTTCGGTGACGCTGCGGATGGGGGTGTTGCGGGGAGCCATGATGTCGATCCCCTTGTGCCGCCGGCCGCCGTAGCGGGCCGCGCCCCAGGTGTTCTGGAGCTGCTGCGCCGTGATGCCATCCACGGGGATGGCCAGCGCGCTCGGCATTTCTTGCCGGATCAGGTTCGTGTATCGGGTGTTGTAGCGGATGGCGGCCTCGCGGCAGCCGGTGAGGGAAAGCCCCGTCAGGACGAGGAGGGAGAGGATCCCAAGGGTACGGCGTCCAACCATGTCACCTCCTGGGGGAACGAGATCCTGACGAGCCCGTTCCGCCTGCAACGGTTGACGATGCCCGGCCCAAGGCACGAGCTTCGCTCAACAATTCTCCAGACCAGAAGAAAAAAACAACGTAGGGGCGGGACTATACAACTTCGTCGGCTGCAAGGTCCACCCCATCTCCAAGCTTTTCGCTGGGCAGAGAGTACCGCACCTTATGGCAAAAAATCTATAGACAACCCCGGAGTAAGATTCCAAGATGAGGTTCTTGCTTCTGCTCGTCCTTCTCTGGGGCTGTCTTACGCTTCCCGCCCTGGGGCAAATCGCGGCGCCGCAGCTGGACGTTGAGGCCCCGCCCGGCTGGGAGCCCACGGCGAAACGTCTGCGCGCCGTGAGCGCGGAGGAGCTGGCGACGGCCATGCGCCTGGTGGGGCTGACGGAGCCGGGGCCGCCCATCCGGGTGATCGTGGCGCCGGAGGGCTCGGAGCCGGCGCGGCTCGTGGCGCCGTGGATCTCCGGCTTCGCCCTTTCTAACCAGGGGCTCGTGGTGGTGATGCCGCAGCGGGTGGGGAGCTATCCCGACAGCTCTCTCGAAGACTTGCTCCGCCACGAGGTGGCCCACGTGCTGGTCTCCCGGGCGGCCGGCAACCGTCCCCTGCCCCGTTGGTTCCATGAGGGGATGGCCATGATCGCGGGCGGCTCCTGGGGGCTCGACGACCGTTCCCACCTCACCCTGGCCCTGTTGACGGACCGGCCGGTCTCCCTGGCCGAGCTGGAGGAGCGGTTCACGCGCGGCCAATCCGAGGTGAACCGCGCCTACGCCGTGGCCGGGGCGTTCGTGCGCGACCTCTTCGACCGCTACGGTCCGGATGCCGCTCCGAGAATCCTGGCCGGCGTCTCCCGCGGCCTCTCGTTCGCGGACGCCTTCCGCGAGGCCACGGGTGTCACCCTGGCCGAGGCCGAGTCTTCGTTCTGGAGCCGGCAGACCTTCTGGTACCGCTGGGTGCCGGTGATCACCAGCTCCGTCACCCTTTGGATCCTCATCACCCTGCTCGCCCTCTGGGCCATTCGGCATCGCCGCGCCCGGGACTTGGCCCAGCGGCGGATCTGGGAAGCGGAAGAGGAACGGACCCGCCTCGCCGCCGCCCTCCGCGCGGCCGAGGAAGCCGAGAGGGCGGCGGAGGAGCTCGGGGTGGACGAGCTGGTGAACTGAACCGCGCCCGAGTCTCAGATCCGCCGGACGAGAAGGATCCCCGCCAGGCTCAGGGTGGCGAGCGGCTTGCGGTTGAGCGTCCCGCTTCAGCTTGTAGTTGAAGATCATCCAAAGGATCAGGGCCGAAAAGGCCACGTTTCCCAGCACGATCATGACGATCCAGCCTTCCATCTCGTCCTCCTTGCCATGAGGAGCCGAGTCGTCCGGCTCCAACTTCGCGATCAGTACGCGGGGGAGGGAGGGGGCGTTAACAAGGCCGTCAGGCGCGGATCTGCTGAATCTCGCGCCAGGCGTCCTGGATGAGCTTCTGAACGCCGGGACCGTTGCAGAGGAACGACGCCTCATGGCGCTGAAAGACGCCCTCCTCGTCCCGGCTGGCGGAGAGCCAGTTGAAGGATCCTTCCACCATCCACTTCTCGTCCACGGCCAGCGTCTTGCTGTGGATTCGCCTCAAGGCTTTGACCTCGGCGCCGGCCTGCTCCAGAGCCTCGATCGCCTTGCGCGTCTTTGCGGCGGTGGGCGAGCTCAAGTCTCGCGAGAAGACCACGCAGACTTGGGCTCCCCGAGCCCGTGCCGCCGCGACGGCTGCCGGTACCGCGTCGGCCTCCACGGCGTTGATGGACAGAAAGGGCGAGACGATCAGGACCCGCTTCGTGGAACCTTCCAGGGCCCGCTTCAGGGCGGCCCGGTGATCTTCGAGAGTGGCGATCCGGCGAACCCCTGCCTGGTCCTTGAGGTGCTGGGCGGTCTCGACGTCCGTGATCTCGTTGTCCGGGGATTCGAACAGGAGGGCCGCCAGCTTTCCCGACGGCAGGTGGACCTTCTCGGAATCGAACAACCGCAGGTCGCCAAAGACCAGGAACGAGTCCTTGGCCCGGGAGACGGCGACGTTGAGGAGGCTCGGCCCGGCGTCGAAGAACAGGGTCCTCGGAGCGTCGGCCAAGCTGTAGACCGGAGAGAAGAGGACCACCGGGCGCTCCGCTCCCTGGAAGGCGTGGACGGTGCCGGCCTGGACGTTGGCAAGGCCCTGCTTCCGGAAGGCTGTCTCCAGCGCTCCTCGCTGGGCCACGAAAGGGGTGATCACCGCCACGATCTCGCCGATGGGGCATCCGTAGCGCTCTTCGAGCTGGCGGCGGTGCCGGTCGAGCCAGTCGGCGATGGCCACGGCCTCTCCGAGATTGATCCGGCTGCCGCCGTCCGATGTGGCGCCGCTCGTAACATGAGCCCATCCCAGAGCGGGCAGCACCCGGTTCGCCTGGGAGGGCCTCAGGGCCTGGAGTTGGCCTCCGTAGACGAGCTCGTTGCAGTACCGGATCACCTCTGGAACAGAGCGCCGGTGCTCGGTGAGGAGAAGACCCCGTTCGCCCTCGCGGTTCAGGGCCGTGGCACAACGGGCCTGCAGCATGACGCTGCCGCGGCACGCCCGGAAGGCCGCCGTATCCTCGCCGTCTTCGTCATCCGGAGGGGTGATTCCACAGGCCCGAAGGTTGGCGAAGTCCACCATGGGGAGAATCGACCAGACGGGCTCGATCTGATGGATGTCGCCCACTACGAGCGCCCGTTTCGCCAGGGCGAAGGCGGCGGAGCCCACGTCGGGGGACGTCTGCCCCGCCTCGTCCACGATCAGGAGGTCCAGGGTGGAGAAGAGAGGAAGCTCCACTCTGGACTCCGGATCCCAGTACCTGAAGACCTTCGCCGCCTGATGAAAGGTGGCGACCATACAGGGCGTGAGCATGGAGAAGCGGCGGAAGCGGGCCTCGCAGGCTCTCCGGCTTTGGGCGTGCAAATTCTGGCCGGGGCCGGTCAGCCTCGACATTTCCTGCAACCAGCGGCCTTCCCAATACCGGCCGGCGAGCAGGAACAACCGGTGCCGCAGAAGGTCGAGAGGGTCGAGGATTCTTCCAAGGTCGTCGAGAGGGTCGGAGCCCAACACTCGGAGGCTCCCAGCCAGGAGGTTCTCCATCTCCTTCCACTCCCGGATCTTCTCCAGACCGGCTCGCGTCTCCTTGAGGCCCTCTACCAAAGAGCCAAGGATGTCACCCTGGGGCGGGGGCTCGAGATGCCGGCGGCGGAACGGCATGGCCAGGCGGCGATCCCTGCGGTCCCGGATCCAGGGGAGGAATGAGAGCAGATCTTCAAAGAATGGAATGCTCTCTAGCGCTGCCAGAACCTCTGCATGAAGCTCTTCCTGCCCTCTCAAGGAGGGGACATTCCCGGATTCTTCCTCTTGGATGTGTCGTTTGGCAGCCTCATGGCCAAAGACACCATGCTCACGCCGGAAGGTCTCGACGGTCCGCGCCTCCGCGATGAAGCCCGCGATCTGGCCCTGGACCTGAGTCATCCTCTGATGGAGCCCGCGGACGGCATCCGTCACGTTTTGGATCTCCGCTTCGGGCAGAGCCGAACGTGCTTTTTCTAGAAAGTTGGCCTGGGCTCGTGTCAGATACCTGGAATTCTCCGTCTCCTCCGGCAGCCCTTGCCACTTAGGCTTTCCGGGCGCCGCGGCCTGATACTTCGAGGTCCCGAACTTCCCTTGCGAGGGGAGATAAAGGCCGTAGGACGTGAGGTCCGGCAGCCAGCGATCCGCGAAAGGAGAGCTGCCGCCAGGAGAGGCCGTGGCCGCGAAGCTGTCCAGGATGTTGGTGACCGCCTGGTTGTTGGTGGAGCAGGCCACGATGATGGGCGGCTCGCCCTGTTCGAGGGCAGCTTGAACCCAAAGAGAGGCCACCACGCTCTGGAGTAAGGTCGTCTTGCCGGTTCCCGGAGGGCCGTTGACCGCCAGCAGCGCGCCCTCTTCCGAGGGTGAGCAGCCCGTGGAGGGCCTGCCGTTGCGAGGGGCTCAGGGGAAAGGCGCTGCTCATCTGGCCGCAATGCCGGAGAGCCGGCCCGGGATCCTCCAGGCTGTAGGGAGGGGGAGCCTTGGTGGGCCGAGATCCTGCCGCCAGGGTGCGCAGCAAAGGCGGAGGCGATTCCAGCTCGAGAATCCGGTCGTACAGGGCCAGGATGGACCTTGCCACTCCACGGTCCTCGCTCCAGAGTACAGTTAGGGGTGAGAGGATCTCGAAATCCTCGATCCTCAGCCCATCAAGACGTTGGCCCGTAACGGCTTCCAGCATCCGTTCCGAGTAGCCCAGCACCTTGGCCCATTCAATGCCGTCCAGAACCTCCCGGGTGAGGAACTTTTCGAGATCCTCCAGCCGGCCGACAACCGGAGTATCCCGGTAGACGGGCTCCAGGAATTCCCGGCCGATCCAGGGAGAAAGTTTTGCGCCTCCCAGAGCGCCCTCACGGGTCAATCGAGCAGGAATCCACAGCGGGTAATACGCGCGGGTGTCCGCATCCTTGGGCGTGCCGTGGTGAAACCAGCGCCGCAGGCCGAAAGGAGCGATCAGGACGGCGACCGTGGCTCTCGTGTCGTCGTCTTCCTGGCCCGGCTTCGCCCGCTTGCTCTGGCTCGCCAGGGCTTGGCGAAAGATCCCCTGAGTAGTTTCTGATGGGATCGATCCTCCAGAAATTTCTTCAGGATTCAGCGGAAAGAGGGTGCCGTTCAGATCCGGCGACCGAAGGTCGACGTCGGCCAGACACCTCCGCCAGTAATCGCACAACGCGAAAGCATCCGCTCCCATACTTCCTCCGTCAGACCGTCAGACCTTGTTCGCCTTCAAGGACGCCAGATCATAGTGCGTCCCCCGCCAATCGATCCCATCGTTCCAGAGGGTGGTCAGGGTCGCCCGCCAGAGGATGTAGAGGAAGAGCAGGCTGGCCACGGGGAAGCCGATGCCGTGCCAGCGGCGCAGGCCGGTCAAGGGGGCGTTGGCCCAGCAGAGGGTGAGGAGCGTCAGGATGCTCGCGAGGTTGAGCCAGCGCGCGGCTCCGGAGGTGAGGACGAGGGCCAGGAAGGGCCAGACGTAGACGGCGAGTTGGATGATCGTTGAGCCGATGATGACGGAAAGCCGGTAGTCCACCCCGGAGAAGGCGTTCTTCATGAGCCCCTGGATCAGCTCCCGGACCGAGGCGTACCACTCCACGCGGATCAGTCCCTGGCCGTAGACCAGCTCCTGGCGGAAGCCGTTCTTCTTGAGGATCTTGCCCAGCTTCAGGTCGTCGTCCGGCCGCATGGCGATGGCCCGGTGGCCGCCCGCGGCCCGGTAGGCCTCCGCCCGCACGAGGTTGAAGGCGCCGATCCCCACGTGCCGCGGGCTTTTGGGATCTTTCACCTTCCAGGGCTTCACGAAGAGGGCGAAGAAGAGGGAGAAGACGCCGATGAACATCTCGAACAGCAGCCCCCGCCGCTCGATTTGGGGCGAGGCCGTCAGGTGGTCCAGCCCGTCCCGCACCATGAGGCCCACGGCCCGCCGCAGGGTGGAAGGGTCCATGACGATGTCGGCGTCGGTGAAAAGCAGGTACTCGCCGGTGGCCTTCTCCGCGCCCAGCCAGAGGGCATGGTTCTTCCCCAGCCAGCCGGGTGGCAGGTCGCGGACGTGGACGATCCGCAGCCGTGGCTCGGCCGCCGCCATCCGGTCCAGGATCTCCCCCGTCCGGTCGGTGGACCGGTCGTCCACCACGTCGATCTCCAGGTTTTCGTAATCGAGCGCCAGCACGGACCGCAGCGCCTCCTCGACGTTCCGTTCCTCGTTCCGCGCCGGGATGAGGATCGAGACCCGGGGTAGCGGACCGGAGGGGGCCGGCACATCCCGCAGCCGTCGGATCGACTGGCTGCCACGCCAGACCTCGATTCCGCTCACGAGGTGGAGGAGGAGGGTCGCGAGGGCGAGGTAGAGGAGAAAGGTCCCCATCTATCGCCTCTCGAAATCTAGCGCCACCGGAAAATCTTCAACGCCACCCCGAAGCTCGCGATCCCCCAGAGGGCCACGATGCCGAGCTGGGCGCCGACGCCGGCGAGGCCCTGGCCTTCGGTCATGATCCCGCGGAGGGCCTGGTTCAGAGCGGTCAGGGGGAGGGCGTTGATGTAGGGCTGGACGGTGTCGGGGAAGCGCTCCGAGGAGAAGAAGACGCCGGAGAGGATCCACATGGGGAGCATGACGAAGTTGGCGAGGCCGCTTGCGCCTTCGATGGTGCTCACGCGAGAGGCGATGAGCAGGCCCATGCCGCAGAAGGTGATGGCCCCCAGCAGGCAGGCGGCGAAGAGGAGCAGGATCGAGCCTTTGACGGCGACGCCGAAGAACAGCCAGCCGCCGCCGACGAGGATCGCCACCTCTGGCAGCAGGAAGCCCAGCCGCCCGAAGATCTGCGAGGCCAGGTAGTACCCCTTGGGCATGGGTGTCGCGATGAGGCGCTTCAAGATGCGCCGGTTGCGGGCCGTGGTCACCGAGAAGGCCAGGCTCCAGATCCCCGAGCCCATCAGGTTCATGCCCAGGAGGCCCGGCACCAGGAAGTCGATGTAACGCGAGCCTTTCTCCGTGATCTTCTCGGTCTTGACGGCCACCGCGTCCTTGCGCCCCGCCGCCCGTTGCAGGGCGTCGTCCGCCTCCAGGCGGGCGATCCGCGAGTCGGGCCGCGTCTCGTCGAAGTGGAAGACCATGGGCGGCCCCGGGTCCACCAGCAGGGAGATGCGGCCCGTGCGCAGTGCCTCTTTCCCTTCCTGGGCGGTGTAGCGGCGGGGGAGGAGGGCGGGCGAGGTCTCCAGGGCCTTGAAGGCCCCCGCCGACGGGCCGGCTTCCGCGGCCGTCACGACGCCGACGGGAATGCGGTCCGGACCTTTCTCCCGGAAGGCCAGGCCCAGGGCCACGGCCAGGATCACGGGGAAGAAGAAGACCCAGAAGAGGGCCTCCGGCTCGCGCAGGAACTCCTTGGCGCGGACGGTGGTGAGCTTCCCAGAGGGGGGAGTAGCGCTGCTGCTTCTCGCTCATCTCAATCCTCCCTCAAGGCCCGGCCGGTCAAGGAGACGAACAGGTCTTCGAGCGTCGCCCGGTGAGTGGAGAGGTTGATCAGCTTGGCGCCGGAGCGCTCGACGAGGGCCAGGAGGACCGGCACCGTCTCGGCGAGCGAGCCCACGGGGAGCGACCAGTTGGGCCCCCGCCGGTGCGGCTCGGTCACGCCGGGCAGCGCTTGCAGGCTCGCCTCGTCCATTTCGGGCTCGGAGGAGAACTCGATGACGTTGGCCGCGTGGAGCGAGCTGATCAGCTCCGCCGGGGTGCCCAAGGCGATCACCTGCCCCTTGTCCACGATGGCCACGCGGTCGCACAGGCGCTCGGCCTCGTCCATGTAGTGGGTGGTCAGGAGCACGGTGCCGCCGCCGGCCCGGAAGTCCATCACCTGCTCCCAGAGCTGGAGACGGCTCTGGGGATCGAGGCCGGTGGTCGGCTCGTCCAGGAACAGGATCTCGGGGTCGCCCACCAGGGCGCAGGCCACGGCCAGCCGCTGCTTCTGCCCGCCCGAGAGCTTGCCCACGCGGGCGTTGCGCTTCTCGTCGAGCGAGAGCTTGACCAGCACCTGCTCGGGGTCGCGGCCGTTCTGGTAGAAGGAGCGGAACAGCCGGACCGTTTCGCCCACGGTGAGCTTCTCGGTGAGTTGGGTCTCCTGGAGGGAGATGCCCATCCGTTCCCGCAGAGCCTTGCCGTCCCGGTCCCAGGTGGAGCCCAGGATCTCGACCTCGCCCGCGTCCGGCGGAGTCAGCCCTTCCAGGATCTCGATCGTGGTGGTCTTGCCCGCGCCGTTGGGGCCGAGCAGGCCGAAGCACTCGCCGCGGCGGACTTCGAGGTCCAGGCCGTTGACGGCCACCACGTCGGCGTAGCGCTTCACCAGCCCATGGCAACGGACGGCGGTGGAGTTGGTTTCGGGTGTCATGGCTCGGGTGGAATCCTCGGGCCCCGGGAGGCGTAGTATATCCATAGGGGGAGGAGAGGAGCGTCCTCTTCCCTCCCCCAACCCTTCTTTTCCTCCTTCCTGGCCCGTGGTAGGCTTTCGCGCAACGAAATGACCGGCTGCACTTCGGAGAGACCATGGACCAGGAACTAATTGCATATCTGGATGAGCGGTTCCGCGAGGTGAGACAGGAAATTCAGGATCTCCGGGAGGAGACCGCGACGAAATTCCAAGAGGCTCGGGAGGAGACCGCGACGAAATTCCAAGAAGTCCGGGAGGAGATTCGTCACACTCAGATCCTGGTCGAGGGTGTGCGAAGCGATATCCGCATGGTCGCCGAGGGGACATATGGCTTGGACGAGCGGATAGTTTCCTTCCGAAAAGAAGTCCAGCAGGAGTTCGACGACGTGCGGAAGCTCATCAGGCCGGTTTACTCCTCACTGGACCAGCGCATTCGCACGCTGGAGGTCCGCAAGGACTTGCAAGGCCGAGACCCCATTGAGCTGATCAAGGAGCGTTTCGGCTTCGGTCAGAAGAGCGAATAGCTTGCCCCCGTCCTAGAAAACCCCTTCCGATTCTCCCGGAGGGGGGATCTACGAAAGTCGTCGTTGACATCTACGACATCCTTCGTATATCGTCCCTTCCATGTCCGACACCCCCCGACCGACCGATGCCGAGCTGGCGATTCTGCGCGTGCTGTGGCGCCGCGGCCCGAGCACCGTAAAAGACGTCCATGAAGAGCTGGCGCGCCGTTTCCAGGCCGTCTACACCACCACCCTCAAGCAGCTACAGATCATGGCGGAGAAGGGCTTGGTGACCCGGGACGAATCCGCGCGCGCCCATCTCTACACGGCGCGGCTGCCGGAGGAGCAGACGCAGAGCCAGCTCGTGGGGGATCTGCTGGACCGCGCGTTCGAGGGATCGGCCAGCCGGCTCGTCCAGCGCGCCCTGTCCTCCCGGCCGGCGTCTGCCGAGGAGATCGCGGAGATCCGCCGGATGCTGGACCAGATCGAAGCAGAAGACCGGCTCCAAGGAGAGGACCAATGAACGGAATCGAGGCGCTGTCCGCGAATCCGGCCGTGCAGGCCACGGCCCGGGCCCTGATGCACTTCCTCTGGCAGGGCGCGCTGGTGGGGATGGCCACCGGTTGGGCCCTCATCCTTCTCGAGCGGAGCCGGGCATCCGTCCGCTACGCCGTGGCGGTGGGCGGCCTGCTCGTAATGACCGTCCTCCCCTTCGCGACGGCCCTCCGGCTGTTGGAGACGGCGGACGATGATCCTGTTCAGTACGTAGAGGAAGGGCTGGTCCCCTCTCCCTCCCAGGCAGGGCAGGGCGCCGCCCCTGCGCCCGTCACCCCGAAGCCGGTGCTCGCCAGATCCTTCGGCGAATCGGCCCTGCCCTGGCTCGTCGGCGTCTGGCTCGCGGGCGTGGCCCTGCTCGCTCTCTACAACCTGGGCGGTTGGCGGTGGGCCCGCGCGCCTGTCGCGCCAGGGCGAGCCGGCGGGAGAGACCGTGGCGAACGTGGCGCGGGATCTTTGCCGACGATTGGAGATCCGGCGCGCCGTGGCGTTCCTGGAGTCCTCGGCCGTCTCCGTGCCCATGGTCGTGGGCTGGCTCCGTCCCGTCGTCCTCGTCCCGGCGAGCACCTTGACGGGCCTGTCGCCCCGGCAGCTCGAAGCCATCCTGGCCCACGAGCTGGCCCACGTGCGGCGGCACGACTACCTGGTCAACCTCCTCCAGACGGCGGTCGAAACGCTCCTTTTCTACCACCCCGCCGTCTGGTGGGTCTCGGTCCAGATCCGGCGCGAGCGCGAGAGCTGCTGCGACGACCTCGCGGTGGCCGTCTGCGGCGACCGCCTGGGCTATGCCCGGGCCCTGGTGGACCTCGAAAGCTTGCGGACCCCGGCGCCCCGGCTCGTGCTCGCGGCCTCCGGCGGCTCGCTCAGCGACCGCGTCCGGCGCCTCGTGGGGGCTCCGGGCCGGCCTTCCCGCCGTCCCTGGGCCGCCGGGCTTCTCGCCCTGGCCCTCCTCCCCGCGGGCGCCGCCGTTCAGCTCGCCTGCACCCGGAGCCACGGGACCGAGGCCCAGATCGTTACCGAGGCCGGCCTTCCGGGCACCTGGAAGGCGGAGATCCAGGGCGGCAAGGTCCGCATCGAGATGACCTACCGCAAGCTGAGCTGGGGGAAGTGGGTCTCCGTGGACGACTACCCCATGAGCCGGTTGACCGGCTTCGTGCCGGGGCCCAACACCCGCTTCGAGCTGCGCCGCGACGCCGGCACCTTCCGCTTCCAGGGACGCTTCTCCGGCAAGCGCGGACGCGGCACCTGCGGATTCAAGCCGGACCCGGCCTTCGAGAAGGCCCTGGGCCAGCGCCTCCCGGCCGACCGCGCGATGGAGTTCGCGGTCTCCGACGTCTCCGCCGACTACCTCCGGGAGATGAAGGAGCTGGGTCTCCTGGAAACCCAACGGACCCAGGCCAGCTCCGGTTTCCTCGGGGAAATCCACCAGATCGCCTACGATTCGCTACACCCGAACCGCCACGACCCGCTCCGCCGGCTCATGGACCTCAAAGTCCAGGACATTACGCCCGAGTACGCGCGCGGCATCAAGAATGCGGGCTATCCCGACATCCAGGCCTGGCAACTGGTGGATCTGCGCATCCACGGCATCGAGCCCGAATACGTCCAAGGCCTCCAAGAATCCGGCTACCGGCATCTGAGCCCAAACCAGGTCGTCCAATTTCAGACCCACGGCATCACCCCCGAGTGGCTGCGGGGAATCGTCGAATCCGGAGCCGTAGGCATGGCGCCGGACCAGATCGTCCAGATGCGGATCCACGGGATCGACGGCGATTGGCTCCGCGGCGTCGTCCAGGCCGGAGGCTCCGAAGCTCAGGACCGACCAGCTCATCGCGCTCCACCTCCACGGGATCGACGGCGCCTTCATCCGCAAGGCCCGCAAGCACGGCCATGAGAATCCGTCCGCGGAGGAGCTGGTGGAGCTGAGCGTGCAGGGGATTTGAGGGGGACGGCAGAGTAGGGGGAATCAGCGTGCGATAGGCTCGCGACCATGATCGAGGAAGGAAAGAAGATCGAGACCGAGCCTAGGACGCGTGAGGTCCGAATCGACCAACGAGGAGCGCTGCTGGTTGCCGTAACGGCCGTGGAAGGCCCTCGGCTAACCGGTAAGGCCGTAGAAGAGGTGCGCCGGGCTATCCGCCAGCGGTACCGGCCGAGTGTTCCTTCACGGCGGAAGCTGCCGGTGAGTGGCGCGGCAAGAGAGGGGGCACCCCATGGAGCACTGGGGTATGATCCCTCCGAGCCATGATCACGCTCGTCGAAGCCCTCAACTACCGCTGCCTCCGGCACATAAGCCAGCCTCTCGGCCCGTTCCACGTCCTCGTCGGCCCCAACGCCAGCGGGAAGACGACTTTTCTCGACGTCATCGCGTTCCTGGGACGGTTGGTTCTCGGATGGTCCTGACGCGGCGATCGAGGAGAGGTCACAGAATTTTTACGATTTGGTCTGGCGGCGGGAGGGAGATAGGTTTGAACTGGCTATTGAGGCGCAGATTCCAGTTGAAATGCGTGAGCGCCTTCGGCGGTCGCGTTGGAGCGAGAACGAATACGACACCGTCCGCTATGAAGTGGTGGTGGCGCTCGATCCCATAACTCAAGAACGAGGCCTTCGATCCGAATATTTGTTGCTCAAAGTGGCGGCGCGATCTGCCGTTGTTGAGAGGTCGTACCTTGAGAACATCGAGAGACCAAGTACGATCTTGGATGCTGGGGAGGATGAGACGGCACGTATCATCATAAGTAAAGACCATTCAGGCGAGAGTAGTTTCTCGGCGGAAACTAACACGCTTTTCGATGAAGAGTTCATTTTACCTTGGCAACGCTCGGCTCTGCAGCACCTAATTCCTTCCGAACAGAACTTCCCCGTAAGCACATGGCTGAGGAGACTGCTCACTTCGGGTGTCCAGCAAATCGTTCTCAATAGTCTCCTAATCCGCAATCCAAGTCCTCCGGGAAAGGGGCTCAGTTTTCGCCCCGACGGCTCCAATCTTCCCTGGGTCGTCGCCGAGCTACGCCAACGGACTCCCGAGCGCTTCCGCCAGTGGGTCGCCCATCTCCAGACCACCTTCTCCGATCTAGAGGATATCGACACCATTGAGCGGCCCGAGGACCGCCACCGCTACCTGGTCCTTCAGTACAGCGGAGGCCTCAAGATCCCTTCCTGGATGGCCTCGGACGGCACCCTCAGAATGCTCGCCCTCACCCTGCCGGCGTACCTGGAGGACTTCAAGGGCATCTATCTCATCGAGGAGCCCGAGAACGGCATCCATCCGAGGGCGATCGAGACGATGACGCAGTCTCTCTCCTCGGTCTACAACGCCCAAGTCTTGATGGCGACCCACTCGCCGGTGGTTCTGAGCACGGTCGAGGCCGAGCAGATCCTCTGCTTCAGCAAGAACGCCGAGGGAGCCACGGAGATCGTCCGCGGGAGCGAGCATCCTGCGCTTCGGGACTGGAAGCATGAGACCACGCTGGGGACGCTGTTCGCGGCGGGCGTCCTGGGATGAGCGCGGCCCCTCCCCGGAAAGATCTCGTCCTCCTGGTTGCTGACAAGGACATGGAGATGTCCCTCAGGGGGCTCCTGTCCCGGCACCAGTCTCTGGGATTCCGGCCGGTGGCGTTCGACCTCTACGTCCATCCCGACCGGGACCCAGGATGCTTCCACAAATCCCATGACTTCCTGCGACCTTTCGTCACCCAATACCAGCGCGCCCTGGTCCTGCTGGACCACCAGGGGTGCGGCCGGGAGAGAGAAGACCGGTCCGCTCTGGAGGAGGACGTCGAGAGGCGGCTCAGCGAGTCGGGTTGGGAGGACCGGGCCGCCGCCGTCGTCATCGCTCCGGAGGCTCGAGATCTGGGTCTGGAGTGATTCTCCCCAGGTCGATGTCGTCCTGCGATGGCGGGAGCCGGTTCCCCTGAGGGAATGGTTGCAGGGGAAGAACCTTCTGGAGAAGGGTGCGTTCAAACCCTCCGATCCCAAGCGTGCGGTAGAAGTGGTGAGGCGGACGGCAGGGATTCCGAAATCCGCGGCCCTCTTTTCCGACCTCGCACGAAGCGTGGGCACGGAGCGGTGTAGCGACCCCGCATTCGCGAAGCTCAAACGCTGTCTGCGGGAGTGGTTCCCCGCCTGACGGAAGCCGGCGCTGCCAGGACGCGATCCGGGGGCTGTTGTGCCGGGCCGGTTGAAGCGGCCGCCAACCGCAACCACATCTCACGCAAACCATCTCCAACCTTTCCCGTCGGCGGGCGAGCGCTCACCGAAGCGGGGGCAACCATTGCCCTCCTGGGGGCAACCGTTGCCCTCGTGAGGTACCAGTCTGCCCTCAGGAGGGCAATGACTGTCCCCAGAAGGGATCGGCTTGCCCCAATGGGGGCAGCGACGGCCCTTTTTGGGGATCGCTCTGCCCTTATGAGGGCAATCATTCCCCTCGCTGGGGATCGTTTTGCTCTCATGAGGGCAGTCTTTGCCCCCATGAGGGCAACCGCTGCCCCCGCTTCGGTCACGGCCCGGCGCCGCTGCGTCAGGCACCCGCCCGGTTACTTTTTTCCGGGCACGGGAGTCTAAGCCCTTAGGATGAACACGACACGAACAGCAGTCTCGACCAGCGTCTGGGGAGGCGAAGTGCGGGACCAGCCCGATGGAGCCCAGGAACGGCGGCTGTTGGCCGCCGTGGCCGCCGGGGACCGGCAGGCCGCGGAGCAACTGGTGGAACAGACCTATCGCGGGGTCTTCTCCCTCCAGCGGCGGCTCTGCGGCGATCCGGACCTGGCGGCGGATCTCACCCAGGAGACCTACCGCAAGGCCTGGGATGCCTTGCCGGGCTTCGATGGCCGGGCGCAGTTTTCGACCTGGCTGTTCCGCATCGCCTACACCACCTTTCTCAACCACATGCGCAGGCCCCGGCGGCTCGTGCCTCTCGAAGAGAAGCATGAGGCGGCGGTTCCGGACCCCGCGCCGCCCGCGGACGAGGTGGCGGACCGGAGCGCAACGGGAGACCGGCTGCGGCGCGCCGTGCTCTCGCTGCCGGAGGAGCTGCGTTTCACCGTCACCGCCCTCTTCTGGGGAGAGGTGGCGGTCAAGGAGATCGCACGCCATGAAGGGATCACGGCGGTGGGCATTCGCAAGCGCCTGAAGCGGGCCCTGGGGATGTTGGCCCTGGCCCTCGAGGAGGACGTTCGATGAGCAGGCTTTACGAGCGCGAGATCGCCCGGAAGCTGGCGGAGCGGGAGGACTTCGAGCCGCCGGCCGGGTTGCTGGACAAGATCAAGAGCGAAATTCCTGACGAAATCACGGTCGGCACCGAGGTGCCCGGCCTTGAAAGGAGAAGCCCCATGGCGACGAAACAGCGTTGGTTGATCGCGGCCTCGCTGGTGGCGATGGCGGGCGCGGGCCTGGTGGCCCTCCAGATGCGGGAGCAGGCTCCGATGCTGGAAGAGAGGGCAGGCGGTCTCCACGGGGATGGCTGGATCCGCGGAATCCACGAGGACTGCGGAGGACTCGGTGCCGGCCGGCGCTCCGGAACCCCAGTCCCCGGCCCCGGCGGCGGCACTGCCAGCCCTGGAAGAGGCGCGGCGGGCGGTGGGGCAAGAGAAGGCCGAGGCCAAGGACAATGTCTCCAATGACAAGACGGCGCCGGCTCTACGACGCCGGGCCGACAACATGGCCGCCGAGCAGGACGCCGAGACCTTGGCTCCGGCTCTCCAGAAGGCCAAGGAGCTGGGAGCCTATCCACCCCCGTCTCCTCCTCCGCCCCCGCCTCCCGCGGCGGTGGCGAAGCGGATGAAGCAGCGGCAGGAGCTCGCGGAGCTCTGGCTACGTCACCTCCGGGAAGGAGCTGGCGCAGCCCGTTGAGGTGCCGGCAGGCTTGATTGGGAGCGTGGAGGGCGGTGTTCCCGGGGGCGTCCCCGGCGGTGTCGTGGGCGGAACGCCCAACGGTAGGCCTGATGCCGTGCCCGGGCAGCCCTACGCCGACGTGCGCTTCAAGTCGGCCGGCGTCAACGGCTTCGAGGACACGGCGAAGGACCGGCTGTCCACCTTCGGGCTGGACGTGGACACGGCGTCGTACACCGTGACGCGCCGGTATCTCTCGGACGGCAACCTGCCGGACCCCAAGTCGGTGCGGGTCGAGGAATTCGTGAACTTCTTCGACTACGGTGACGCGCCGCCGTCGCGCGGTGACTTCGCCGTGCGGGCCGAGGGTGCGCCGTCGCCCTTCACCCAGGGGCCGGCGTACCGCATGCTGCGCTTCAACGTCCGCGGCCGGGTGGTGGACGCGGCCAACCGGCGGCCCGTGGTGATGACCTTCGTGATCGACGTCTCGGGCTCCATGGACATGGAGAACCGCCTGGGCCTGGTCAAGCAGTCGCTCTCGCTGCTGCTCGACCAGCTCAAGCCCACGGACAAGATCGGCCTCGTGGTCTACGGCGGCGAGGCGAGGCTGCTCCTGGAGCCCACCGGCGACAAGGAGGCCGTGCGCCAGGCGATCGGCCGGTTGCGGCCGGAAGGCTCGACCAACGCCGAGGCGGGGCTGCTGCTCGGGTACGAGGTGGCGGCGCGGAACTTCCGGCTCGAACGCCTCGAACCGGATCCTGCTCTGCTCGGACGGCGTCGCCAACGTGGGGCACGCCGGTCCCCAGTCCATCCTGGCCCAGATCGGCCGCGAGGCCCGGCGGGGGATCGAGCTGACCACGCTCGGCTTCGGCATGGGCAACTACAACGACCACCTGATGGAGCAGCTCGCGGACAAGGGGGACGGCCGCTACGCCTACATCGACACCCTCGACGAGGCCAGGCGGGTGCTGGTGGAGGAGGTCACCGGCATGCTCCAGACGATCGCCAAGGACGCCAAGGTGCAGGTGGAATTCAACCCCGCCGTGGTGGCGCGCTACCGGCTGCTGGGCTACGAGAACCGGGCCATCGCCGACGAGCGGTTCCGCGACGACAAGGTGGACGCCGGGGAGATCGGCGCCGGCCACAGCGTGACCGCCCTCTACGAGGTCGAGCTCCAGCCCGGCGCACCCGCGAGCGGCCTGGTGGCCGCCCTCCACCTGCGCTACCGCTCGCCCGAGGTGGGGAGCCAGACCGAGACGGTGCGCAAGCTGTACCTCTCCGACCTCTCCTCCTCCTGGGCGGCCGCCCCGGCGGCCTTCCGCCTCGCCGCCTCGGTGGGCACCTTCGCCGAGATCCTCCGGCAGTCGCCGTGGGCCAAGGGGATGCTCTCCGACGTGGCCCGCGAGATCCGGGCGGCTTCGGCGGCGCTTCCGAAGAGCACCCAGGAGAGCACCCAGGAGCGGTTGAAGGAGCTCGGCGAGCTGGTGGGGCGGGCGGGGCGGATCCGGGCGGAGGGGGCTTTGGAGGAGTAGACCCTCACCCCTACCCCTCTCCCGGCCCTCCGCCCGCCCTTGCCAGGGAGAGGGGGGACGCTCCACGACCTGTGGCGCGATGTAGGGTGCGCCGCTGTGCGCACCACAACCGTTCTTGGTGCGCACAGCGCACCCTACGGCTCCCAACCTTCCCGTCAAATTCCCCCTCTCCCGGTGAGGGCGGGAGGGAGGGGGCGGGAGAGGGGGTCAGGGGGTGAGGGGCCGCACCTGCTCCTTCAACACCTCCGTCGCCCGCTCCAGCTGCTCCACCCGGTCCTCCAAAGCCTTCTCTTCCTTCCCCTTCGCCTCCTTCTCGTTGCTCCGGCGGATCTCCTGCGCGGCCTTGGCGGCGTTCCGGCGCTGGCGGCCGTCGGCTTCGGTGCGTCCGCGGCGCTCGATGGCGGGGATGGCCGCGGGATCGGCGAGCTTGGCGAGCGCCCGGTAGGCGGCTTCGCGGAGGGAGTAGAAGGGGTCGTTCAGATAGCTTTCCAGGATCTTGCGGACTTCGTCTTGGCGCTTGCGGTCTTCCTGGCCAATGGTGACCAAGGCTTCCAGGGCGTCGTCGCGGCTGTCGATGGGCGCGCCGTATTTGGCCAGGCGCTGGGCGGGGTCCCAGGCGCGGGCGGGCTCGAGCTGGGCGAGGGACTTGAGGGCGGAGCCGCGGACGACGTCGCGGTAGCTTTCCTGGGCGAGGGCGGAGACGAGGATTGGCGCGATCTCGGCACGTTTCTTTTCGAAGGCGCCAAGGCTGGTTGCTGCCGCGGCGCGGGCGGCGTAGCTGTCGTCCTGCTCCAGGGCCTGGCGGAGGACGGGGATCAGCTCGGCGTGCTCGGGGAAGCTCTCGAGGGCCTCCAGGACGGCGGTGCGGACGCGGCTGTCCGGATCCCCTTTACCGGCTTGATCCCCTTTACGGTCGTTGTCTTTCAGGCCGGCGCGCAGAGCTTCGAGGGCCGGACCGGTGGCGATCTTGCCGAGCGCTTTGGCCGCGGCCTGGCGAACGCCGTAGAAGGGATCCGCGCGCAGGGCGCCGCCGAGCGCCGTCACGGCCTCGGCGCCGCCCAGGTCGCCCAGGGCGCGGATCGCCTCCAGCCGGGCCGCCAGGGGTTTGGAGTCGGCGAGCTGGACCACCCACTCGGCGGCGGGCTTGTCGAAATCCACCGTCTTCAGCACCCAGCCGGCGGGATCGATCACCACGGTGCGCGGGCGTTCCCCGCCGGGGTCCAGGGGGATGTAGAGGTCCTGGAATTCCCGGGGGGCCACCTGCACCCGCCGCCGGACCTCGGCGCCGTCCTCGCCGAGGAGGCCGACCTCGACGGGGAAGGCGAAGAGGCCCGTCTCGCCATCCAGCGCCTGGGTCTGCCGCACTTCCAGGTGGACCTGCCGGGACTCCTCGTTCCAATCCCACTTGACCTTCAGCTCAGGGTGGCCGGCGCCGTAAACGTAGCGGTCGAAGATGGGGCCCAGGGAGGCCCCGGTGGCTTCTTCCAACACGTCCTGGAGGTTCGCCGTGGTCGCGGTGTGCCGGGCGTAGCGCTCCAGGTAGGCCTGAATCCCCTGCCACCACCCCTCCTCGCCGAGGAGGAAGTGGATCGTGTGGAGCACGAGGGCGCCCTTGTCGTAGGTGTGGCCGTCGAACATGTCGATGGGGTCGGCGTAGCGGCGGGTGGAGATGGGGCGGCGGTACCGCTCGGCGTCCTCGCGGAGGTAGTTGGCGCGCAGGTCGTCCGTCTCCAATGCAAGCTCGTCCTCGCCGTGGGCATGCCCCTTGTAGAGGGCGGTGAAGTAGTCGGCGAACCCCTCGTTCAGCCAGACGTGCGGCCAGTCCTCGCAGGTGACGAGGTCGCCGAACCACTGGTGGGCCAGCTCATGGGCCACCAGCCCCTCGCTCGGGAAGTCGACGGCGGCGCGGGCGTCGTGGAGGGTGCGGGAGGTCTGGGTGGTGGCGGAGATGTTCTCCATGCCGCCCCACATGTAGTCGACCACCACGGCCTGGGCGTACTTGGCGTAGGGGTAGGGCTGGCCCGTCACCTGGGAGTAGAAGTCGATCATCTTGGGCGTGTCGCCGAAGGAGCGCCGGGCCTGCTCGGCGTCGGCAGGTCCGCGGGGAACGTAGTAGTCGACCGGAATCCCCTTCCACTCGTCCGAGACCTTGGTGAAGTCGCCGATGGCGACCGAGACCAGGTAGGTGGTGTGGGGCACGTCCATTTGCCAGTGAAAGGTCCGCCAGCCGCCGGGCTTGTCGGTGACCTCCAGCAGCTTGCCGTTCGACACCACCTCGAGCGGGCGCTTGGCGGTGGCGATCATCTCGGTCGTGGTGCGGTCGTTCGGGTAGTCCCAGCTCGGGAACCAGTGGCGGTTCAGGTCGGCTTCGCCCTGGGAGTAGATCTGGCGGGGCTTGGTGGGGTATCCGGCGTCGGGGCCCACGAAATAGAGGCCGGCCTCGGGGTGCGCCGTGTACTCCACCGCCACCTCCAGCGTGTCCGCGGGACCATAGGCCCGGTCGAGGCGCACGGTGAGCGTCTCCGCCTGGGGATCGAGGGTGAACGGCCGCTCGGCGCCGCCCACCCGCACCTTCTGGACGTCGAGCCCCTCGGCGTTGAGCACCACCGCCTGGAGCCCCGGCAGCAGGGGGACGAGCGTGTTGGTGGCGGTGCCGGCGACGCTTTTCGCGTCCCAGTCGAAGGTGAGGTCGAGCCGGAGGTGCTGGAGGTCGTACTGCCGGGCCGGCATGTAGCGGACCGGGGTGTCTGGGGGGGCGAAGGGCTGCCTCTCGGGCGTCTGGGCGATTGCGGGCAGAGTGACGAGGAGCAAGGCAAGGAAGCGGGCGGTCCGGGAGAGCAGTGCCAACGCTTTCATGAATTCCCTTTCATGGATGGGAGCGGGTCGCCCATGATACCAAGGGCGGCATAGAATCCCCGGCATGGTGCGCTACCGGATGGTCTTGGCCAAGGAAGACTTCAAATTCTCCGCCGCCCACTTCACGCTCTTCGCCGACCGGCGGGCCGAGCTGCTCCACGGCCACAACTACCGGGTTCGGGCGGAGCTTGGCGGGAACGGGCTGGACGCCGAGGGGCTGCTGGTGGACATCGAGAGCTTCAAGCGGGCGCTCCGCGGGCAGTGCGCCCGGCTGGACAGCCGCACCCTCATTCCGGGCGAGAGCCCGCGCCTCGAATGGGCCCGCGAAGGCGAGTCGCTCGCCGTCCGCTGCGGGGAACGGGTCTACCGCTTCCCGGCGGAGGACACGCTGGTGCTCCCCCTCGTCAACACCTCGATCGAGCTGATCGCCCGCATGCTCTGGCAGGAGCTTCGCCCCCGGGCTCGCGGGATCGCGGGTGGATACGCTGGCGGTGGCGGTGGAGGAGACGGCGGGGCAGCAGTGCTGGTACGAGGCGGCGGTCGCCGGCTGAGGCTTTCCCCGCCCCAGACCCCTCATCCCTGTCCCTTCTCCCATCGCCCTCCCACCGGCCGGGAGAAGGGGACGCTCCATGACCGGCGTTGCCCGTAGGGTGCGCTGTGCGCACCAAGAACGGTTGTGGCGCGCACAGCGCAGCTTGCAAAGCACCATAGCTTCAACCGGGTTTCCTTGCTCTCCAGTCCTGAGAAAATTGCTCCGGAAAGGGATTCAATGATAGGGTTCCGCGGGTAAAATCATGGGACAGCACGATCTCAGCTACCGGCTCTTCTTCTCTCACCGGCGCATGATCCAGGATCTCCTGAGGGAGATGGTGGGAGAACGCTGGGTGGAGCGCATCGACCTCGACTCTGGCGAAGAAGTCAGTGGGTCCTTCATTTCCTCCAGGCACGAGAACCGAGAGAGCGACGTGATCTGGAAGTTCCGGCGGAAGGATGGGGAAGAGCCGGTTTTCGTCTACGTCCTGATGGAGTTCCAGTCGCGTCCCGACCCCTCCATGCCGGTCCGGCTGATGGGCTATGTGGCCCTCTTCTATCAGAGCCTGATGAAGAGCCAGGCGGCGGCGGGTTGGAAGAAGCTGCCACTGGTGATCCCGGTCGTCGTTTACAATGGGTGGGAGTCGTGGAACGTGGCCACGGACCTCGGTTCCTTGATTGGCGAGTTGGATCCCTTGGCGGAGATCTACCGCCCGCAGTTGCGGTATCTCCTGGTGGACGAGTCGAAGTACTCTCGCGAGGAGCTGGCGGCGCTGGCCAATCCGGTGGCGGAGCTGTTCCGCATCGAGCAAAGCCGCAACTGGCTGGAAGTCGAAGCGAGCTTCCACCGCTTGCGGCAGGCGATCCCACCGGGCGAGGACTCGTTGCGGCGGGCGTTCGGGACTTGGTTGACGAAAGTCATCCTGCCGCGCCTCGGACGGCCTCAGGCGGAGGCCTCCGATGTAACGACTCTGGAGGAAGGGGCTGCCATGTTGTTGGAAAGCATCGACCGTTGGACCCGTGAGACTCGGGAAGAGGGTCTTCAGGAGGGACTCCAGAAGGGGCTCCAGAAGGGACTCCAGAAGGGGCTCCAGAAAGGACTCCAGAAGGGGGAAGCCCGGATGTTGCTCCGGCAGCTTCGCCTGAAGTTCGGTCCTCTGGCTCCCGAGGTGGAAGAGCAGGTGCGTTCCACCGATGCGGACCGTCTCCTGGAGTGGAGCGATCGGGTTTTGACAGCTGAGCGGCTCCAGGACGTATTCGGGGACTGAGGAAGCCCCCACCCTCGGTCTTGCAGCCGTTCATGGTGCGCACAGCGTACCCTACAAAGCTCCATCCTCTCCGTCAGGTCCCCTTCTCCTGGTTGGGGGGAGGGCGATGGGAGAAGGGACAGGGATGAGGGGTCGGGGGCCACCGGCCTCCCGGTCACACCTTCACCTCCCGCCCCTTCCACCGCACCCCTCGTCCCAGCCGCCGGTCGACCACGCCCAGAAACAGCACCCCGGCGAGCAGCACGGCGTCGAGGGGATAGAGGAGCCCCCAGGCTGGGCCGTGGCCGCTGCCGGCGCGCAGGATCATCGAGGCCGCGGCCCCGGCGGCCCAGAGCACGGCGGCGGCGAGCCAGAAACCCCCGAGCCAGAAACCCCCGAGGAGATCGGCGGCGAGGACCAGGGGCGGCAGGAGGAGGACGGCGAGAACCTGCGCGGTCTTGCCGGGCAGGTGCGCGAAGAGGGCTCCGAGGTTGCGCCGCCAGCCGCGTAACGTCTCCCGCCCGCCCCGGTACATGCGCACCGTCAGGTCGTTCGAACGGAAGAAGCCGGTGCGGAAGCCGTGAGCGCGCATCTGGGCGGCGATGGCGACGTCGTCGATGGGGGCGGTGCGGATCGGCTCGAAGCCGCCCGAGGCTTCCCAGGCTTGCCGCCGGAGCAGGATGAGCTGGCCGTTGGCCACGGCCGGTCCACCGCCGTCCGCCACGGCGTTCCAATCTCCCAGCAGGGCGTCGAGCAGGGCGAAGGCGGAGGGGATGAGCAGGTTCTCCCCCGCGCCGTGCACTTCCTGGTGGCCCGCGATGGAGACGGCGTCGAGCCGGCGCCCGGCCGCCGCGGCCTGCACGCGGGCGAGAAGGTTGGGCGCGTGGCGGGTGTCGGCGTCGGTGAGCAGGATCCAGGGTGTTTCGGTCCCCTGGGAGTCAATCCCCCGCGATCCCACCCAGAGGGCGTGCACCTTGCCGGGCCAGCCCGTCGGCGAGGGGACCGGCGGAGACGAGCGTGAGGCGCGGCTCTCCGGCGGCCCGGCGTTCCACCAGGGCGGCCGTGCCGTCCGTCGAGCCGTCGTCGATCACCCGCACGCGGGGCTCACCGTGCTGGCGCAGAAGAGTTTCGACGCATTCGAGAACGTTATGTTGTTCGTTACGTACGGGTAGCAGAATCATCGTCGCCGGGGGGAGCTGGGGAGGTGGCAGTGGAGGAGCGCGCCCTTCCGGCATTTCTCGGTCCTCAGGGCCAGCCCAAGAAGGCCGGCGCCGAGGAGGAAGGACAGGGCCAGGGACAGGGTCACGATAGGCGGAAGGACGGAGAGTCAGGCGTTGACTCGTGACTCCAGCTCCTTCTCGACCTCTCCGGGTTGAGGGAAGCGGCCCAGTTTTTTCTTGGAGAAGATGAGGTCGTTTCCCACGGTGACTTCGAAGACTCCACCGTGGCTGCGGATCAGACGGGGCACGATGCCGAGCTTCTTCTCGATCTCAGCCGCCAGACCGGCGGCGCGGGGGTAGTAGTTTCAGCTCGTGCAGTACTCAATGGCGACGTCGGTAGGCATATGCATCTCCTTTCCGCCATTATAGCCATGGCGGGAGCTGGGGGTTTGGCGGGTTCGAAACGCATAGCCGTATTGGGAGATTTTTTTTCAAGAGAGGAATGAACTTGCAGGAGCTCTTGTTGAGAGAGTACAAGGTGCGGGAGGGGAGCAAAGCGGGACAGGCCGCGGAAAATTCCTCTTCCAAGGGACTGGATTTCTGAAAGCCACCTGAGTATAATCAAGATTGTTCAACTGCACTGCGAAGACTCGGATGACGATTTTTGAGCTTGCATGGCCCGGCGGGTGCACCGGCGGGACTATGTGAGAAGGCATAGTTGCATTTTTTGAAACGTGGAGGTCCGAAATGAAAGGTGAGGCGCCGAACATGTCATCTAAAGAAATGGCCCAGATCCGGCAGAACCTGGAAGGGACGCCGGACATCGAGGAGGCGGCGGAGCTGATGAACCTCGCCGGGAACTCGACCCGGTTGAAGCTCCTGTACCTGCTCGAGAACATGAAAGAGCTCTGCGTGTGCGACCTCGCGGAGATGCTGGGGGTCTCGGTCTCGGCCGTTTCCCAGCACCTGGCGAAGCTCAAGGCCTACGGCCTGGTGGCTCCGCGCCGTGACGCTCAGACGATCTACTACCGTCTGACGGAGCACGAGTTCAACGCGAAGCTCCGCGACAACTTCTTCAAACAGTTTCAGGTCTGAGCCCCAGGGGCGGATCTGGTGATCGAGAGCGGCCGGCTCACGCCGGCCGCTTTTCTTTTGTGGTGGCTTCGAGAAGCCCTCCTATTCGATAGAATCCGTCGCGATGACATCAAGGGAGGGCGAAGAATGAGCCATCACCCCCGTCCGAAGTTCACTTATCTGGGCCATGCCACCGTCCGCTGCGATCTCCCGAGTGGGGAGGTCGTGCTGATCGACCCGTGGGTCCAGGGCAACCCCGCCTGCCCCAAAGAGCACCACGCGTTCGACCGCCTCGACGCGGTCCTCATCACCCACGCCCACTCGGACCACATGGGCGACGCCGTGGAGATCTGCAAGAAGTACAAGCCCAAGAAGGTCGTGGCCGGCTTCGAGCTCTGCGGCTGGCTCACCCAGCAGGGGGTGGAGGGCTGCTCCGGCATGAACCTCGGGGGGAGCCAGGACGTGCTCGGCCTCACGGTCACCATGGTCCGCGCCGACCACTCCTGCGGCCTGCTGGACGGCGACCAGATCCTCTATGGCGGCGTGGCCGCGGGGTTCATGGTGCGGCTGCCCGGCGGCTTCACCTTCTATCACTCGGGCGACACGGCGCTGTTCTCGGACATGCAGCTCCTGGGCGAGATGTACCGCCCTGAGCTGGCGTTCCTGCCCATCGGCGACTTCTACACCATGGACCCGGCCCAGGCGGCCCGGGCCTGCCGGTTCCTAGGGGTGCGCAAGGTCATCCCCATCCACTGGGGGACCTTCCCGATCCTCACCGGCACGCCCGAGCACCTGGTGAAGGCGCTGGGCGACCATGGGACCACCTGCGAGGTGGTGAAGCTGAATCCGGGCGAAAGCTACTGAGGGGTAGGGGCGGCCCTGCGTGGCCGCCCTGGCGGGAGACTAGAAGCGCACGGCCGCGCCGACGCCCGCGAACCAGTTGGGGCTGGGATCGTCCAGCCCCGCCCCCACCCGCACGTCGAGCTGGAGGTCGTTCGAAATCCCCAGGCTCAGGCCGGTGTTCAGGTAGGCCGTCGAGGAGCCGCCCAGGCTCTCCTTGTTGAACCCGTACCCTTCGACGTACATCCCCAGGCGATCGGTGAGGGAGTAGGCCGCCGAGAGGCTGGCCGCGAATTGGTGAAACCGCTCGCCGCCGTCGCTGGGGTAGGCGTAGATGAGCGTCGAGCCGAGAGAGAAACGGTCGGTGAAATCCCAACCCAGGGCCAGCTTCCCTTCCGGCTGCCACTCGTCCGAGGTCAGGTCGTCGTCCCCCACGGGGACCGAGGTGCCGAGGAGGAGGGCGAGGTGCGGATGGCCCGGGGGGAGGAGGTTCGAGTCCTCCGGGGTGAGCCGGATCTTCACGCCGATCGATGGATCCTCGTAGCCGGAAAGCGCCGAGGCGCCCGAGACGCGGGTATCGACCCGGCTGTAGGAGCCCACGCCGAGGCGCGCCTCCACCTTCTCGCTCAAGCCGATGCGGACGAGAAGCTCGCCCAGGGACGAGGAGTCCTCGTCGCCCACGCGGGTGAAGGTGTACCCCCCCTCGAGCTGGAAATGCCCGGTGGGCACCGTGGCGGTGCCTTCCGTGAAGTCCGGCCGGTCCGTCTCCAGCGCATCCGGCAGGCCGGAGAAGTCCTGGGCCACCGTGGGCAGGGCCATCGTCAGCCCCAGCCCAAGAACGAGCTTGGCAATCCTCGAAATCATGTTCGGTCTCCTCTTTCGGCTCTCGATCTTATAACTGATGGGCGAGCTTGATCCGGCCCGACGTCTCCAGCACCTCGGCGCCTCTCGCCGTGAGGCGCAGCCCCTCGCCGGCCCGCTCCACCCAGCCTGCCCGCAGGAGCCTGGAGAGCACCCGCTGGAGGCGCCGGGGGTTCCAGCCGAAGCGGCGCTCCAGCACCGCCACGGGCAGCCCTTCGCCCCCCTTCGTCAGGTGAAGGAGGAGCAGCTCGCCCGCCAGGCGGCCCCCCAGGCGGCGGTGGATCAGCAGGCGGGCCAGCAGGCCGTGGGTGGGCGAAAAGAGGAGGGCGAGGAGGAACGAAGATCCCCGTCACCAGCGCCATGGCGCCCGCGATGGAGCAGTCCCACCAGCGGGCGAGGCCGTAGCCCGCCGCCGCCGAGCCGGCTCCCAGGGCCGCGGCCAGCGCCAGCATCGGGCTCCAGCGCTCGGTCAGCAGGTAGGCCGTGGCCGGCGGCACCACCAGCATGGCCACCACCAGGATGGCTCCCACCGACTCGAAGGCAGCCCACCACGGTGAGCGAGACGGCGCTCATCAGGAGGTAGTGGAGGAGGCAGCGGCGAGAAGCCCAGGGTGGCCGCGAGGCCGGCGTCGAAGGTCGAGAGCTTCAGCTCCTTGTAGAGGACGAGGACGAACGCCAGGTCCACCAGCAGCATGGCGCCGTTCACCCACAGCGCCTTGGGGCCGAGTCGACCGGCCGGCGAGCATCAGCGTGTCCCAGCGGGGCGTAGGCGATCTCGCCGTAGAGCACGCAGTCGAGGTCGAGGTCCACCTGCGAGGCGTAGCGGCTGATCAGGATCACGCCCAGCGAGAACAGGGCCGGGAAGACCACGCCGATCGAGGCGTCCTCCCGCAGCCGCCGGCTGCGGTTGAACAGCTCGACCAGCAGCACGGTCACGACGCCCCAGCGTGCCGGCCCCGAGCACCATCGGCAGGCGGCCGCGGCTGTCGGTGACCAGGAAGGCGATGACGATGCCCGGCAGCACGGCGTGGCTGATGGCGTCGCCCAGCAGGGCCATCTTGCGCAGCACGAGGAAGGAGCCGACGAGGGCGCAGCTCGCGGCCACGAAGGCTGCCGACGCAGGATGATGGTGAACGTCGGGCTCATGCGACCCTCCTCTCGGGTCTCGAGGACGGCCGCGGCGGGATCGGACGGCCATGGGGATCGACCTTGGGGAAGCCGAGCACCTCTTCCAGCCGTCGGACGGCGTCGTCCGAGCAGGGCATGCTCCATGGCCTCGGCGTCGCGGTGGACGTGGTCGCTCGGCAGCTCCAGACGGCGGGTGAGGTAGACCTCCCAGAGGCGGTGCTTGCGCACCACGCTCTCGGCCTCGCGCCTGGCCCGCGGAGGTGAGGCGCAGCGAGTCGGCGCCGGCCGAACGCTCCACGAGCCCGTCCTGCGGCAAGCGGCCGGGCGCTCCGCGCCAGCTCGCCGGCCGTCTGCCCGCGGACGCCCATGAGGAGGGGCCAGGAGAGGAAGCTCCGCCAGTCCCCCTGGCGCTCGCCCAAGAGCCAGAGATCCTTGAGCAGGTTCTCGCGCCGGATGCGGTCGGCCACCTGCCGCTCCCGGAGCATCGCCCACAGCAAACCCCGCTGGGGCGCGAAGAGCAGCGAAACGATGAGCACGCCGCTCGACACCACCACGATCACCGGGCCGGTGGGGAGGCGCGGCACCAGGGCGCTGGCGAGCGACCCCGCCACCCCCGCCGCGGCCCCGATGGCGGCGGCGAGCAGGATCATGGTGCCCAGGCGGTCCGTCCACTGGCGGGCGGCGGCGGCGGGCGTGATGAGGGTGGCCACGATGAGCACCACGCCCACCGTCTGCAGGCCGACGACCACCACCACCACGAGAAGCAGGGTGAGAAGGAACTCCAGCCGGCGCATGGGCAGCCCCAGGCTGGCCCCGAAGGCGCGGTCGAAAGAGAGGAGCTTGAGCTCCTTGTAGAAGAGGGCGAGGGCCACGGCCACCAGGCCGCCGAGCACCGCCATCACCTTCAGGTCTTCCGCCACCAGCGTGGCGGCCTGGCCGAACAGGTACTTGTCGAGGCCGCTCTGGTTGCCGTCCGGCAGCTTCTGGATGTAGGTCAGCAGCACGATGCCGACGCCGAAGAAGACGGAGAGGACGATGCCGATCGCCGAGTCCTCCTTGATGCGGCTCCAGCGGACCATGGCGAGGATGAGGAACGAGCCGAGGAGGCCGGCGACCAGGGCGCCCAGGAAGAGCGGCAGCGGGGTCTTGCGTGCCGGTCAGCAGGTAGCCGAGGCAGACCCCCGGCAGGGCGGCGTGCGCCAGGGCGTCGCCCAGCAGGCTCTGGCGGCGCAGCAGGGCGAAGCTGCCGAGCATCCCTCCGAGGGTGCCGAGCATCGTCGCCCCGAGGAGGACGTTCCTGGCCGTGAAGCTCAGCTCCATGTCTTCCCTCCCGGCGTCCGAGCCGCCCGGCAACGCCCGCTTCTGGAGCAGCGCCTCGGTCGCCTGGGTCAGCACGGTCAGCCGCCCGCCGTAGGTGCGCTGGAGGTTCTCGGCCGTGAAGGTGGTGGCCACCGGGCCCGCCGCCACCAGCCGCATGTTGAGCAGCACCACGTAGTCGAAGTACTCGGCCACGGTCTGGAGGTCGTGGTGCACGGCCACCACCGTGCGGCCGGTGTTGCGCAGCTCCTTGAGCAGGGCGAGGATGGCGCGCTCGGTGGTGGCGTCGACCCCGGCGAACGGCTCGTCCATGAGGTAGAGCCGGGCGTCCTGGGCCAGGGCGCGGGCGAGGAAGACCCGCTGCTGCTGGCCGCCCGAGAGCTGGCTGATCTGGCGGTGCGCGAGATCCTTCATGCCCACCTTCTCCAGGCAGGCGAGGGCGGTCTCCCGGTGGTGCGCGCGACGGCCGGCGGAACCAGCCGATGCGGCCGTAGAGCCCCATGGTCACCACGTCGAGGGCGCTGGTGGGGAAGTCCCAGTCGACGCTCTCGCGCTGCGGCACGTAGCCCACCCAGGAGCGGCGTTTGGCGTAGGGTTCGCCGAAGATCTGCACCCAGCCGGTCACCGGGGGGACGAGCCCGAGCATGGCCTTGAGCAGGGTGCTCTTGCCGGCGCCGTTGGGTCCGACGATGGCGATGAGCTGCCCCTCGGGGAGCTTCAGGTCCACGTCCCACAGCACCGGCTGCGTGCGGTAGGCGACGGTCAGGTCGTGCACCTCGATGGCCGGCACCGTCCCGGCCGCCGAGGTGGCGGGATCTTCGTCTTCGCGGGGCCCCGGAAACCGGGCGGCCACGATGTCCGGCAGGCTCACGGAGTGTCTCCTCTCAGAGCCTTGACGATGGTTTCGACGTTGGCGCGGACCATGCCCGGGTACGTTCCGGCGGGGGTGTTGGCGCCGCCCAGCGAGTCGGAGAAGAGCTGGCCGCCGATCTGCGACCTCGTAGCCGCGCGAGCGCACCGCCGCCTGCACGGCCTCGATCGACCGCCGGGGCACGCTCGACTCGACGAAGATCGCCTTCACCTTGCGGTCCACCACGAGTTCGGCCACCCGGTCCACGTCGTGAAGGCCGGCCTCGGAGAGGGTGCTGATCCCCTGGATGGCCACCACCTCCATGCCGTAACGCCGCCCGAAGTAGCCGAAGGCGTCGTGAGCCGTCACCAGCACCCGCTGGGTGGGCGGCAGGGTCAGCGATCCGCTGCTTGACCTCGGCGTCCAGGGCGTCCAGCTCCTTGCCGTAAGCCTCCGCGTTGGCCTTGGAGCTCCTCGGCATGCGCCGGATCGAGCGCCGCAAGCTCGCTTGACCATGGGGTCGAGCGTCTGCCGCCACAGGGAGACGTCGAACCAGACGTGCGGGTCGTACTGCCCGGCGAACTCCGGGGGCTCGCGCAGCAGGTTCTGGGGGATCTCCTCGGTGACCGCCACCACCGGCCGCGCTGCGCGCCAGCGGGTGAGGATGTCGCCCATCTTCCCCTCCAGGTGGAGCCCGTTGTAGAGGATCAGCTCCGCCTCGCGTGAGCCGGCGGACGTCGCCCTCGCTCGCCTTGTAGAGATGGGGATCGACCCCGGGGCCCATCAGCGCCGTCGACCTCGGCGTACGGGCCGGCGATGCGCTTGCGCCGTGTCGGCGATGATCCCCGTCGTCGCAACCACACGCAGGGGGCCTTCCCGCCGTGCTTCCTTCGGGCCGGCCTCCCCGCCGCAGCCGCCCATCGGGAAGGCCAGCAGGAGGGAAAAAGGAAGAGCCAGGGTAGGGAGAATCTGGAATTTTGGCATGCCAAAATTATCTTGGAGGGGTTGCGAAATGTCAAGCGCGGCAAGGTGCGCCGTCGAACCGGAACTGCGGTAGTCTTTTTCCCATGCCGACCAGCACCGTCGAGGACTACCTGAAGTGCATCCTGCTCGAACAGCAGCGCGACCCGGAGGCCCTGGTCTCCATGCGCCGCATCTCCACCGCCCTCTCGGTGGCGCCGGGGACGGTGACGGCCATGATGAAGACGCTCGCCGACAGCGGCCTGCTCTCCTACGAGCCCTACAGCGGCGTACGTTTGACCGACTCGGGCCGCCAGCTCGCCGTGCACGTGCTGCGCCGGCACCGGCTGATCGAGCTGTTCCTGGTCAAGGTGATGGGGATGGACTGGAGCGAGGTCCACGCCGAGGCCGAGGAGCTGGAGCACGCCGTCTCCGACCGTCTCATCGAGCGGATGGACGAGATGCTGGGTTATCCCTCGACCGACCCGCACGGCGATCCCATCCCGGACGTCCACGGCGTCGTCGAAGAAGTGGTCCTGCCGAGTCTCCTCGACTGTGAGACGGAGGTGCCGCTCAAGGTCGTGCGGGTGGGAGACCAGAGCCGCGACTTCCTCCAGCTCCTCGAAAGAAGGGGCCTGAAGCCGGGCAGCGGATCTGACCGTCCAGGGCCGGGACGAAGCCGCGGACGCCGTCGAGCTGAAGCTCGATTCCGGGGAGACGCTGACCCTGGGACTGCGGGCGGCGTCGAAGATCTACGTGGAGAGGGCAGGCTGTAAAGACGTCCAGAACCTGTCCCTCGAGTCCCTGGGGTCCTTGACGTCCTTTACCGCCCTACCGCCCCACCCACCGAGCCCGCAGCAGGAACCCGATCCGCGCTCCCAAGCCCAGGCGAGGCGGCGCCGAGAGGAGATCCCGCTCCTCGTCCTCGATCTCCGTCAGCAGGCGCAGAGCGGTCAGCAGGGAGAAGACGGCGGCCCGGCGGTAGCCGTGGGGGAGCCCCACGAGGCCGCGGGGGGCGCGGAGGAGTCGAGGACGCAGGCGTTGGCATTCGCGGCGGGTGGCGCCGCGGAGCTGAGTCCCGTCGTAGCGGCCGTCCTCTTCCTCCCGCACCTCGCTGGCGGGGAAGGGGCAGCGCTTGCGGTCGATCTCTTCGCTCAGGTGCTGGAGCGACCAGAGGCGGACGAGCGCGCTCGCCAAGCCGTCGATCTCGGCGTTGAGGCTCTTTTCCAGCAGGGCGGCGGCCACGGCCCGCCCGAGGCTCAGGGCGTCCACCTCGGCTTCGGCCACCGTCGCGGGTTGGCCGCGGGTGGCGCGGCGGCGTGCGCAGCCGGCGAGCTCGTCGAGGGCGTCCACGGGCCAGCGGCGGCGCTCGTTCTCGCGCGCCATGCGGAGGAAGATCGGCTGGCCCACCGGCTGCCCCGAGAGGGTGGCGTCCAAGGTGAACTCCCAGCGGTTGATCTGCGCCAGCTTCTCCCCCTCGACGCCGCGCTGGCGGGCGAAGTCGAAGAGGGTCGAGGCATAGGCGAGGAGGGCCTGGCTCCGGCGGCGCTCGGTGCCGGGCAGGAGCAGCACGGCGGGGGCGAAGTCGCCGAGGAGGTTGCGGGTGATCTCGGCGCAGAGGGCCGCCGCCTTCTCCTCGTCGAAGTCCTCCAGGGGGCGGCTCGCCTCGGCGTCGAGCCGGCTGTGTTGGCTCCGGCCGCGCGAGTCCGCCCGCCAGTCCTCGCCGCCGCGGCGGTCTTCGCCCGGGCCGTCCAAAGCCTTAGGCGAGCAGCCGCAGGAGCTCGCGCTGGGGATCGGCGCCGGTGATCTCCGGCCGCGTCGTGGGTGAGGGCGACGTTGACCTCGCTCCGCACCCCGAAGTCGCCGGTCAGGTAGACGCCGGGCTCGATGGAGAAGCCGGTCATGGGCAGCAGGAGGCGGGTGTCGTGCGTCTCCAGGTTGTCCATGTTGGCGCCCTGGCCGTGGTCGGTGATGCCGATCGAGTGGCCGGTACGGTGGATGAAGGAGTCGCCGAAGCCCGCCTTGCGGATGAATTCGCGGGCGGCGTCGTCCACCTCGAAGCCCCGCACGGGCTTGTGAGGGAAGCGGCTGCGCACCAGGTCCCAGGCGGCGTCGCGGCCGCCGGCCACGACGTCGAAAACCTCCTGTTGGCGGTCGGTGGGCGCGGCGTCGCAGACGCCGACCCAGGTGATGTCCGCGTAGACGCTCGTGGGCGGCTTCTCCTTGGCCCACAGGTCGATGAGCAGGAAATCGCCCTTGCGGATGGGAGAGGAGCAGTCCGGCCCGGGCTGGTAATGAGGATCGGCGCTGTTGGCGTTGACGCCCACGATGGGGTCCGACTCGGTCCACAGGCCGGCATGGTCGAAGGCGTCCAGGATGAAGCGCTGGACGGCGTATTCGTTGATCTCGTCGCCCTGCCGCAGGGCGTCGGCCACACGATTGAAGGCTTCGAGGGCGATGCGGTGGAGGTGCACGTTGGCGCGCCGGTGCCCGGCGAGCTGCTCGTCGCTCCAGGTGGCGGCGAAGCGCTGGGCGAGGTCGGCGGCCGACACCAGCTCGACACCCGCGGCCCGCACCAGCTCGGCCGTGCCGGCGTCCAGGCGCGAGACCGAGGGAAGCTCGTTGTTGGGGCTGTACTGGGCCGCCAGCCGGGGGAAGCCGGAGACCAGCTTCGCCAATTCCTCCCGGTGTTTCTGCCAGGTGAGGTAGCACCGATTTCGAGCCCGGCAGGTGGTCGAGCATGGCGGGCTCCAGGGCGTGGACGAGCTTTTTCGGCTCCCCTTCCCGGGGCACCAGGTAGTAGCAGCGGCGGGTCACCAGCTTGCCCTCGCCCGAAAGACCCAGGAGATCCATCCCGATCGGGTCGTTCTGCTGGAAGCAGGCGAAGAACCAGCCGTCGACGCCGGCTTCGGCCAGGGCGGACTGGATGGCGGGAATGCGTTCGGCCAGCATGGAACCTCCCTCTCTAGAGGGCCGAATCGTATCAGAGGGCACCGCCGCACGTCCTTTGGGTACAATCCTCTTGTGTCCCTCATCCCCAGAAAGGCAGGAAACCACCCATGACTCTCATGCGCCGCGCGGTATATGCCGCGCTTCTTCTGCTGGCTGCCCCGCTCCACGCCTCCCAGGAGGGGCGGATCATCGTCACCGTGCTGGAGGACGGCTCGAACGCGCCGGTCGAGGGCGCCAAGGTCGTCCTCAGCCGCCCGGAGACGACCTACAAGCTGGAGAAGACCACGGACAAGAAGGGGCAGGCCCAGATCCTCGTCCTCGACGCCACTCAGAACTATCTGATCCGCGCCGAGAAGGCCGGGTACAACCCCTTCGAGGGGCCGGTCAAGCCCAAGCTCTCCGACACTCTCCGGCTGACCTTCGTCCTGACCAAGGCCCAGACGGTGGACCCCAACGCGCCCAAGGAGCTGACGGGCACGGACAAGGCCATCCTCGCCTACAACGACGGGGTCGAGAAGCTGAAGGCCGGCGACCTCGCCGGGGCCGTGCCCCGGTTCGAGGAGGCGGTCAAGGAGAACCCTTCGTTGGCGGAGGCGAACGGCGCGCTCGCCGAGGTCTACCTCGAGCTCAAGAATTACGGTGAAGCGCTGGCCACTTCGGACCGCTTCCTGGCGCTCAAGCCGGGCGACGTGCGCGGCCTGAGGGACCGCTACGACGCGCTCAAGGGATTGGGCGAGGGTGAGAAGGAAAGGGCCACGGCGGCGCTCGAAGCGCTCCGGGTGGCCGACCCCGGCAGCGCCGAGACGGCCGTGCGCCTGTTCAACGAGGGCGCCGAGCGCACCCGCTCCGGCCAGTACGACGAGGCCGCCGTGTTCTTCGAGCGGGTCGTCGAGGTCGCCCCGGAAGATCCCAAGTTCGCCAAGGCCCACTACGTGCTGGGGCTCTCCTACGCCAAGGACGAGGCCAAGAAGGCCGTCGCCCGGCAGCACCTCGAGACGTTCCTCCGCCTCGCGCCCACGGATTCGGACGCGGAGACGGCCAAGCAGATGCTGGATTATCTGAAGTAGGGTGCGCTCCGCGCACCTTGGGCCTGTTCGGTGGTGCGCAGAGCGCACCCTACACCGGCAGCTTCAGCAGCGCCTCGCACCCCGGCTCCGGGGTGCGGTTTTCGAGCGTCAGGGTGCCGCCGTGGGCTTCGGCGATCTGGCGGGAGAGGGCGAGGCCGATGCCGGTGCCTCCCGGCTTGGTGGTGTAGAAGGGGACGAAGAGGTTCTCGGTGTTCGAGAGCCCCGTTCCCTCGTCCTCCACGCGCACCTCGACGTGGGTGGCGTCGGCCCGCCAGTCCACCCCGGCGCCGCCGCCGGTCACCAGGGCGGCGTCCGCGGCGTTGCGGATCAGGTTGATGAGGAGCTGCTCGATCTGGTCCGCGTCCCCCTCGATGGTCACCTCCGGGCCTTTCCCCACGTAGACGGGGAGGCGTGTCTCCAGGGCCGCGGCGCGGCGGATCACGTGCGCCAGCTCGAAGGGGGCACGGCGGGGCGGGGGGAGGCGGGCGAGGCGCGCGTAGGCGGCCATGAAACGGGTCAGGGCCTCGGAGCGGTTGCCGATCACCTCCAGCCCCCGCTGCATGTCCTCCCGCCAGTCCTCGGGCGGCGGCTCGCGGGTGAGCAGCCTGGCCAGGGTGGAGGCCATGGAGTGGATGGGCGCGAGCGAGTTGTTGAGCTCGTGGCCGAGCACGCGGATGAGCCGCTTCCAGGCCTGCCGCTCCTCCTCGCGCAGGGTCTGGGAGACGTCGGAGATCACCAGCAGCCGGTGGGGGAGCCCGCCCTCGCGGAACGTGCCGCGCCGGATTTCCCAGCGCCCCGGGCCGCCCGGGAAGGTGAGGCTCTGGAGGCGCGAGACCTCGCCGTCCAGCAGCTCGCCGAGGCCGATGTCGACCGCCGCCCGGTCCAGCAGGTGGCCGGCCGGCTCGTTGAGCAGGCGCTCGCCGGCCCGGTTGACGAGGCGCAGGCGGCCCGCTTCGTCGAAGGTGAAGACGGCCACGTCCACCTCGTCGATCACCCGGTGGAGGAGGGCCGCGGCCTCCACGGCGCCCAGCCGCTGCTCGCGCATGACCTCGCCGATGGCGTTGATCTCGTGCACCACCTGGGAGAGCGCGTCCCCCTCCCGCGAGAGGCGGGCGCGCAGGGAGAAGTCCCCCTCGCGCAGGGCCGAGAGCAGGTTGGCGATGGTCTGGAGGGGCCGCACGATCCGCTCGCGCAGGTTGGCGGCCAGCCAGGCCCAGAGGAAGACGGCGGCGAAAGTCACCGTCCAGCGCAGCTTCAGGCTGTGCGGGTCGAGCCAGACGAAGAGAAGCGAGAAGAGGGTGCCGGGCGCGCCGATGGCCAGGGCGGAGAGCAGAATGCGGTCCTCGAAGCCGAGTGACCGGCGGCGGGCGTCCCGCAGCAGGAGCCGGAGGGAGATCGGGGGCGGCGCGGCCGGGCGCGCCCGGGGCTCCAGGCGGTCAGAGGCCATGCTTTTCGAGCCGCCGGTAGAGGGCGCTGCGCGAAAGGCCGAGGGCCTGGGCCGCCTGGCTGACGTTGCCGTAGCGGGCGAGCGCCTTCTGGATGAGCATCTTCTCGACGTCTTCCAGCGGCAGATCCTCCAGCCGGGGCGGCGCGGGCGCGGACGACGGCCCCTGGAGCCCCAGGTCGGGCGCCCGCACCCAGTCGCGGTCGCGGTGCTCGCCGCGTCCCATGAGGACGCCGCGCTCCACCGCGTGATCGAGCTCGCGCACGTTGCCCGGCCAGGGGTGGGTCGAGGAGCGCCGACTGCGCCGCCTCCTCGAAGCCGCGGAAGGCCTTGCGGTAGCGCAGGGCGTGTTGCTCGCAGGAAGAAGCGGGCGAGCGGGAGGATGTCCGCCCGGCGGTCGCGCAGGGGCGGGATGCGGATCTCCACCGTGTTCAGCCGGAACAGCAGATCCTGGCGGAAGCGGCCGGCGGCCACCTCCTCGCGCAGGTCGGCGTTGGTGGCCGAGACGATCCGCACGTCGGCCGTGCGGGTCTTGGACGAGCCGACGCCGCTCGAACTCGCCGGTCTCCAGCACGCGCAGGAGCTTGGCCTGCTGGTTGAGCGAGATGTTGGCGATCTCGTCCAGGAACAGCGTGCCGCCGTCGGCCAGCTCGAAGCGCCCGACGCGGTCGGTCTTGGCGTCGGTGAAGGCGCCCCGCACGTGGCCGAACAGCTCGCTCTCGAAGAGCGCCTCCGAGAGGCCGCCGGTGTTGACCGTGACCATGGGCACGGCGGCGCGGGGGGAGACGGCGTGGAGGGCGCGGGCCACCACCCCCTTGCCGGTGCCGTTCTCGCCGGTGATGAGCACGTTGGCCTCCGAGGGGCCGACGCGCTCGATGAGCTCCAGCACGGGCTGCATCTCGGGCGATTCGGCGATCAGCACGGGCTCGCCCGTCGGCGCGGAGCAGCTCGTTCTCGGCTTCCAGGCGCTTGCCCCGGCGCAGGGCCTGGCGCAGGTCCACCTGGGTCCGGAGGATGGCGAGGAGGCGCGAGTTGTCCCACGGCTTCTCCACGAAGTCGCGGGCGCCGCGGCGCATGACCTCGACCGCCACGTCGACGCTCGCCCAGGCCGTCATCACCACCACCGGGAGGGAGTCGTCGACCGCCCGCAGCTTGGTCAGGAGGTCGAGCCCCTCGCGGCCGGAGGTGGTGTCGCGCGTGTAGTTCAAGTCCATGAGCACCACGTCGAGGTCGCGGGTGGTCACGGCCTGGATGATCTCGGCGGGCGAGGAGGCGGTCTCGGTCTCGAACCCCTCGGCCTTGAGGAGCAGCCGGAGGGCCTCCAGCACTTCCCGTACGTCGTCCGCGATGAGGACCCGGGGCTTGGGGGCGAAAGGGTTCATGGCGGGATCTTACAGGCCCTGAAGAAGAGATGGGAGGCAAAAAAAGGGCTGCCGCAATCTTGGCGGCAGCCGTCAAAGGCGCGCGAACATCACCCGCGCACGTCGCGCGGGGTACCTACTTCCTGGTCAGACGACCTCGAATCCGCTCCGCTCGAGCTCGCGGCTCTCGATCTCGCGCTGGACACCGGACTCTTCCTCGACCACCCGGCCGTCGAAGAGGTGGATCGTGCGCTCGGCGTACCGGGCGAAGCGGGGATCGTGGGTGACCATGCAGATCGTGGCGCCGTCCTTGTGGAGCTCCGCCAGAAGATCCATGACGGTCTCGCCGTTGTTGCGAGTCGAGGTTGCCGGTGGGCTCGTCGGCGAGCAGGATCGAGGGCTTGCCCACGACCGCGCGGGCCACGGCCACGCGCTGCTGCTGACCGCCGGAGAGCTGCGACGGGTAGTGCTTCATGCGGTGCGACATGCCGACGCGCTCCAGCGCGTCCTGCACCCGCTCCTTCCGCTCCTTGGCGGCCATGCCGCGGTAGGTGAGCGGCAGCTCGACGTTCTCGTAGACCGTGAGGTCGCCGATCAGGTTGAAGGCCTGGAAGATGAAGCCGATCTCGCGGTTGCGGATGCGGGCCCGCTCGGAGAACGAGAGGTCGGCCACCTGCTTGGTGTTCAGCGAGGTACTTGCCGTCGGTGGGCGTGTCGAGCAGGCCCAGGATGGACAGCAGGGTGGTCTTGCCGCAGCCGGAGGGGCCGGCGATCGAGACGTACTCGCCGTTGCGGATCTCCAGGTGGATCCCGGACAGGGCGTGCGTCTCGACCTCGTCGGTCAGGAAGACCTTGGTGACTCCGTCCAGGCGGATCAGCGGCTCGTTCGTATTCATGGTCAGCAGTTCTCCCGTTTCAGTCCGTTTCAGTTCAGCCGGATCTTGTCGTAGCCGTCCTGGGCGGAGGTATCCGAGAGGATCACCCGGTCGCCGGCGTTCAGGCCCTTGAGGATTTCCACCGTGTTGACGGAGGTGCGGCCCAGATCCACCGGCACCCGCACCGCCGTCTTGCCGTCTTCGTCGAGCTTGAACAGCTCGATCCTGCTGTTCGTCTGGCTGGCGCTGGGCCGGCCCACGAAGAGGACGTTCTGCAGCCGTTCGATCTCGATGATGCCGTCCACCTGAAGGTTCGGCCGGGCGCCCTTGGGAAGCGCGGCGTCGAGCGCCACGTCCACGGTCACCGTGCCGTCCTGGGACGACGGGGCCACCCGCGTCACGTGGCCGGGAACGAGGCCGTTGCGCGTGTCGATCGAGGCGGACTGCCCGATCAGCACGTCCTTGGCCATGCACCTCCGGCACCCGCAGCTCGGCCTTGAGCCGGGTCGGCTGGGCCACGCGGGCGAGCATCGTGCCGGGGCTCACGCGCTGGCCGACCTGCACCGGCAGCTCCTGGAGCACGCCGGCGATGCCGGCCCGCACCTTGAGCGAGTCGAGCTGGCGCCGCCGCAGCTCATAGAGGGCCTGCATCTGGTTGACCCGCGCCCGCTGAGCCGCGAGCTGCGCGTCCGAGGAGCGCTTGCTCTGCTCGAAACGCTCGCCCTCGATACGGGCCTGCTTACCGAGCTGCGCCGCCTGGAGCCGCGAGAGCTTCAGCTTGAGGTCGGGGATCAACCCGTCCTTGGCCAGCTTTTCGTCCGCCTCTTCCTGAAGGTTCGCCTGGGCGCTCGCCGACTCGGCCGCGTTGACCTGCGACTGCTGAGCCAGGGTCTGGCTCTCGAGCTGGGCCTTCAAGTCGTTGTAGTCAGCTTCCGAAGCCCGGAGCTGCGCCTCGGCTTCGAGCACCGCCTGCGAGATCTGGGGATCGGTCATCTCGAGCAGCACCGTGTCCGCCTGCACCTCGACGCCGGGGAGCGCCGGAATGCGCTCCACGCGGGCGTTCACCGGCGACGAGATCCAGCGCACGTCCTCCGGCACCAGCGAGCCCGGGCCACGTACCTGGCGCAGCATCGGTCCCCGCTTGACCGTCTCGATCCAGACGGTCTCCTTCGCCACCGTCGGCGCCGCCGGCTCCAGGCGCGAGAGCCCGAAGGTCACCAGCGAAACCGCCGCGAGACCCGCCACGATGAGGATGTTCCGCCTCATCCGGCGCTTCTCTGCTTGTCCACTGCGAGGAATATCCATAATCGTCTCTCCCGTCAGCTCTACGCACTGCCCGTGCCAAGGTTTCAATTGTCGTAAACCATTGACCTGATGAATTTTAAGCGTTGTTGCAGAGGCCGGGAACGTCCGCTCGCGGGAATCGTCTGTCCCAAAAGCGGACACTTCCCGTGTTAGCCTTTCCGTATGAGCGCTGAGCAGCATCGACAGGCCGCACCCACCGTTCTCGGATTCGCCGTCCTGACCGTGAGCGACACCCGCGCGCTGAAAGACGACTCCAGTGGACGCGCGATCCGCGGCCTGATCTCTGCCACCGGTCACCTGATCGTGGATTCTACTCTGGTCCCTGACGACGTCGAAGCCATCCGCGGCGCCGTGCACCGGTTCCTGGCGCTGCCGGACGTGGACGTGGTGGTTGCCACGGGCGGCACCGGGTTCTCGCCGCGCGACGTGACGGTGGAAGCCGTTTCCGCCGCTCTTCGACCGGGCCGATCGAGGGGTTCGGGGAGCTGTTCCGGATGCTCTCCTACCAGCAGGTGGGGGCGGCGGCGATGCTCGAGCCGTGCCGCCGCCGGCATGATCGGCGGCAAGGCCGTCTTCCTTCTTCCGGGCTCCCCCAAGGCGGTGGCACTGGCCATGGAGAAGCTGATCCTGCCCGAGGCGGCGCACCTCCTCGGGCAGGCGCGGCGGTCGTCTACCTCCGCTACCTCCGCCGTCCCCGGACCATCCGCCAGATGATCAGGAGCAGGAGCGACCCGATGACGGCGACCACGAGGCTGCGGAGGTCGAACCCCGAGATCCCGCCATAGCCGAGCTGGGTGGCGAGGAAGCCGCCGAGCAACGGCACCGACCACGCCGATGATGATGGTGACGATGCAGCCGCCGGGGTCATTGCCCGGCATCACGAACTTGGCCAGCGCTCCGGCGATCAGTCCGAACACGATCCACGAAAGAAGCCCCATCACTTCCATGTCCGCTCTCCTTTTCTTGATTCCTTGCCAAAAGGTCCCAGGGCGCCAAGCGGACGTAGAATGCCCGCCATGGCTGAAACCAGCTCCAACTCATCCCGTCCCCGCCTGTTCCTGATCGACGGCTACTCCAACATCTTCCGCGCCTTCTACGCGATCCGCAACCTTTCCAACTCGCGGGGGGAGCCGACCAACGCCGTCTACGGCTTCGTCACCATGCTGCGCAAGCTCCTGCGCGAGGACAACCCGGACCTCCTCGGCGTGGCCCTCGAAGTGCGGCCGGACCTTCCGCAGCGAGAAGTTCGAGGAGTACAAGGCCAACCGCGCGCCCATGCCCGAGGATCTCACGAGCCAGCTCCCCTGGATCCGCCGGGTGCTGGAGGCCTATCGTATCCCGATCCTCGAGCTCGCCGGCTACGAGGCCGACGACGTGCTCGGCACCCTCGCCTGCCGGGCCGCCGAGGCGGGGTACGACGTCGTCCTGGTCTCGGCCGACAAGGACCTGATGCAGCTCGTGGAGCCCCGCGTCTCCCTCTACCACACCGGGCGCAACAAGCTCTACGGCCCGCCAGGAGGTGGACGGAGGACTTCGGCGTGCCGCCCGAGAAGGTGGCCGACGTGCTGGCCCTGATGGGCGACGCGTCGACAACATCCCCGGCGTGCCCGGCATCGGCGAGAAGGGGGCCAAGGGGCTCATCCAGGAGTACGGCTCGCTGGAGGCGCTCCTGGAGCGGGCCGGCGAGGTCACCCGCAAGGCCTACCGCGAGGGGCTCCAGGAGCACCACGAGCAGGCGCGCCTCTCGAAGGAGCTGTCGACCATCCACACCAACCTGCGAGATCCCCTTCGATCCCGAGGCTCTCCACCACGACCCGCCGGACGTCGGAAGCCCTGCGCCAGCTGTTCACCGAGCTGGAGTTCTTCTCCCTGGTCGAGGAGCTCGGGCCGGCGGGCGCCGCCACGGAGACGGACGAGGCCCATGCCCGCCGCCGAGGAAGCGGTCGTCGGCGGAGGTCTGGGCGGAGCAAGGCCGCGGCGCCTGGTAGGAGGGCTGGTAGGAGGCGAGGTCTTCGTCGCCGTGCTCGGCGAGGAGCCGGCCGGATCGGCCTCGGGGATCGCCGTGGCGGGGACGGGTGACGAGCCCGATCCTCTACGCCGACTTCCGGCGGCGGACGGCCTGCGCGGCGCCGCGCTGGCGAGCCTCCAGCGGCTGGATCGGCGACCCCGAAGGTCCGCGTCTCCGGGCACAACCTGAAGGAGGTCCTCCGCCTCTGCCCGGCGGCCCCAGCTGCCAGGCCGCGCCTGTTCGACGCCATGCTGGTCTCCTATCTCCTGAAGCCCTCGATCCACGGCCACTCCCTGGACGAGCTGGCCCTGGAGCGGCTGAGCCGCAAGGCCGATCACGCCCAAGGAGGCGGGCTGGGACAAGGGGCAGGAGCCCGCCGTGGGCGATTCCCGGCTCGCCGCCTACGCCGCCGAGCGCGTGGAGCTGGCCCGCCGGATGGCGGGCGCGATGCGCACCGAGCTGGAAGCCGGGCTCGCTGGCCCGGGTCTACACGGAGATCGAGGCGCCGCTCGTGCCCGTCCTCCTGGGCATGGAAGAGGCCGGCATCCTGCTCGACGTGGACTTCCTGCAAGGGCATGTCCGGCGAGCTGGGCACGGAGCTGGCGGAGCTGGAGGAGGAGATCTACAAGCAGGCGGGCGAGACGCTTCAACCTCAACTCGCCGCAGCAGCTCGGCGTCGATCCTGTTCGAGAAGATGGGGCTGCCGGTGCTCAAGAAGACCCAGAAGACCAAGAGCTACTCGACCGGCGCCGAGACCCTGGAGGAGCTGGCCGCGCCGCGGCTACCCGATCGCCCAGCTCCTGCTGCGCTACCGCGAGCTGACCAAGCTCAAGTCGACCTACGTGGACGCCCTGCCGGCCATGGTGGCGGCGGACGGCCGCATCCACACCCGCTTCAACCAGGCGGTGGCGGCCACCGGCCGCCTCTCCTCGATCAACCCGAACCTGCAGAACATCCCCATCCGCACCGAGCTCGGCCAGCGCATCCGCCGCGCCTTCGTGGCCGCGCCCGGGCGACGTGCTGCTGGTCGCCGACTACAGCCAGATCGAGCTGCGCATCCTCGCCCACATCGCGGACGAGCAGGCGCTGATCGACGCCTTCGCCGCCGGCGAGGACATCCACCGCGCCACCGCCGCCACCGTCTTCGGCGTGGCGCCCGAGCTGGTCACCGGCGAGCAGCGCCGGGCGGCCAAGACGATCAACTTCGGCATCCTCTACGGCATGAGCGCCTTCGGCCTGAGCCAGGACGCTGCAGCATCTCCACCAAGGAGGCGGACCAGTTCATCACCGCCTACCTGGACCGTACCCCGGCGTCAGACGCTACATGGAGGAGACGCTGGAGAACGCCGAGCAGGACGGCAAGGTCGAGACCCTCTACGGCCGCGTCCGCTGGCTGCCGGACATCAAGAGCAAGAACTGGAACCTGCGCGAGAACGCCCGCCGCATGGCGATCAACGCCCGCATCCAGGGCACGGCGGCCGACCTCCTGAAGCTGGCCATGATCGCCGTCGACCGCCGGCTGAGAGACGAGCAGCCCGGCGCCCGCCTCCTCCTGACGGTCCACGACGAGCTCGTCCTGGAAGTCCCCGAGGAGCAGGCCGAAGCCGTCGCCGCCCTGGTCAAGGCCGAGATGGAAGGGGTGGCGGATCTGAAGGTCCCGCTGGTCGTCGACACGGGCTCGGGCAAGAGCTGGTATGAAGCCAAAGGGTAAGGCGGAGCCGAACCTCCTCTACGTCTCCACTCGCGAGGAGTGGCGTGCCTGGCTCGCGGAGCACCACGAGACCGAGACTACCGCGCGACCCTGCGCGGCTCGCGCTCGCCCCCGAGTTTCTGCGGCATGGCTCTGTGCGGCCCGTGCGTACCCTCGAGCTTTTGCCGCACACCCCCGCGCGGCCCGTGCACACCCTTGAGTTTCTGCCGCGCGACCCTGCGCGGCTCGTGCGCGCCCCCGAGTTTCTGCGGCACGGCCCTGTGCGGCCCGTGCGTACCTTCGAGTTTTTGCCGCACACCCCCGCGCGGCCCGTGCACACCCTTGAGTTTCTGCCGCGCGACCCTGCGCGGCTCGTGCGCGCCCCCGAGTTTCTGCGGCTCGCTTTACCTCACCGCCACCGGCGCATCCGCGTACACGAACTCCACCGGCATCTCGACTCCTTCAGACAGGCTCTTGTGGACCGGGCAGGTGAGAGCCGCGTTCTCCAGCTTCTTCTTCTGATCCGGGGTGAGGCCGGCGGGCATCTGGATCGTCACGGGGATCGCCCCGATCCGCCGGGGGTTGGCCGCCATGTGCTTCTCCAGGCGGAAGGAGAGGTCGGAGAGGTCGAGCCCGTCGCGTTCGCCCACGATGGCGATCAAGGTCATCATGCAGGCGCCAAGGGCGGTGGCGGCGAGGTCGGTGGGGGAGAAGGAGCTGCCGTCCCCGTTGTTGTCCACCGGGGCGGCGGTCCGGATCACAGTGCCCGAGGGGCCGTGGGTCAGCTCGGTCTTGAGGTTGCCGATGTACTTGCCGGTGATCTCGACGGCCATGGGAGTCTCCTTGGGAAGGCGTGCGGCCGCCAGTGTATCAAGGGAGACCGGTGCTGCCAGGCTCTATTTCTGCCACAGGCTGTGACAGATTTAAATCCGCTCCCAGGTTGTCCGCCAGAGGGGCGCCCTCCAACTCCGTCTCGAGCTGAGCAGGGCTCGGCAGGATCTCCCGGAGGTGCTCCGGCATGAGCTGATACGTGGCCAGGCCGATGGGCTTCTGGAGGCCCTGGAGGGAGTACTCGGCGATCATGCGGTTCTGAGCCCGGCAGAGGATCAGCCCGATGGTCGGCTGGTCGCCGGGCTTGCGCAATAGGTTGTCCACCGCCGAGAGATAGAAGTTCAGCTTGCCCGCGTGCTCCGGCTCGAAGGAGCCGCTTTTGAGGTCGATGACAACGTAACAGCGCAGCTCCAGGTGGTAGAAAAGAAGGTCCAGGTAGAAGTCCTCGCCGCCGACCTCCAAATGGTACTGGCTGCCGACTAGGGCGAAGCCGGCGCCCATCTCCAGAAGAAACTTGCGGACGTGGGCGAGGAGGGCCCGCTCCAGGTCGCGCTCCCGGGCTTCCGAGCTGAGGGCCAGGAAGTCGAACAGGTAGGGGTCCTTGAGCGTTCCATGGGCCAGGTCGGACTGCGGGGCGGCAAGCACCCGGTGGAAGTTGGTCAGCGCCTTGCCCTGCCGGCGGTGAAGACCACTGTCGATCTGGTGGACGAGCACATTGCGCGACCAGCCGTTCTCGATGGCTGCCCGGGAGTACCACTGGCGCTCGCCGGAATCCTTGAGCTTCTCCAGCAGGGCGACGTGGTGGCCCCAAGGGAGTTCTGCCACAGCCTGTGGCAGAAATGGCCGGCCGGCGGAACCCGATTCCAGGCTCGTTTCCGCAGATCCTATTTCTGCCACAGGCTGTGGCAGAAATTCAGAGTCGGGCCGGTAGGCGAGGTAGAAAGCCCTCATGCGCCAGAGGTTGCGGGTCGAGAAGCCGGCGACTCCCGGAAACGCCCGGCCCAGATCTTCCGCGAGGCGTTCGATGACGGCGGTGCCCCAGCCCTCCCGCTCTTGCCGGAGGACGATGTCCATCCCCATTTCCCAGTAGAGCCGGAGCAGCTCCCGGTTGACCGCGAACGCCGCCTTGGTCTGGGCCTGGAGGATGCGGGCCTTGACCTGCTCCAGGAACTCGGCATACGTCTCGTGGAAAGGCAGGCGGGCACGCGCCACCTTTCCGGAGGACCGGTCTCGAGGCTTTTTTGTTCCCGTCGGGCGAGCCACGGCAGGCATCTTAGCACCAGCTTTTGTAGCTTTGCGACAGGAGAAATTGGCGCTCTGAGATTTCTGCCACAGCCGTGGCAGAAATTCAGCGCCAAGGGCGAGCCCTAGGATATCGTTCCCGGCCATGGACATGAATCTGAAGGACAAGGTGGCGGTGGTGACGGGCGCTTCGCGGGGGATCGGCGAGGCGATCGCGGTGGCGCTGGCCGGGGAGGGCGCGCGGGTGGTGCTGGCGAGCCGCAAGCTGGACGGGCTGGAGGCGGTGGCGGACCGGATCCGCGCGGCGGGTGGCGAGGCGATGGCCGTGGCCTGTCACACGGGGAAGGCGGCGGACGTGCAGGCTCTGGTGGAGCGGGCGAAGGAGGCTTTCGGAGGCGTCGACGTGCTGGTGAACAACGCGGCCACGAGCCCCCACTTCGGGCCGCTCCTGGAGGCCGACGACAGCCATTGGGACAAGACGTTCGAGGTGAACGTCAAGGGGTACGTGAACGCCATCCGGGCCTGCGTACCGTTGATGCGGGAGCGCGGCGGGGGCTCGATCGTCAACGTGGCCTCGGTGGCCGGCATGTTCCCGCACGGCGGCCTGGGGGTGTACGGCGTGTCCAAGGCGGCCGTGATCATGATGACGAAGACGCTCGCCGTGGAGCTGGCGCCGGACCAGATCCGGGTGAACGCCCTCGCCCCGGGATTGATCCAGACGCGTTTTTCCGAAGTGCTGTGGTCCTCGCCCGAGCAGCACGAGAAGGCCCTGCGATCCATCCCCCAGGGGCGCCTGGGACAGCCGGAAGACATCGCGGGGGCCGTGGTCTACCTCGCGGGCGGCGCCTCCCGCTTCACGACGGGGGCGGTGCTGGTGATCGACGGGGCTCAGACGGTCGCCGGCGTGTACTAGCCAGCTCCAAGGCCTGGGCCAAGGCCTGGGTCAAATCGGCCGTGAGGTCGTCCGGGTCCTCGATGCCGATCGACAGGCGGACGAGATCCTCGGGCGGCCCCAGCCGGTCGCGCAGCTCGGGCGGCACGCTGGCGTGGGACATCCGGCAGGGCAGGCTCACCGAGGAGCCCACGGAGCCGAAGCTCACGGCGATGGTGAAGAGCCGGGTGGCCTCGGCGATCCTCTTCGACAGGTGCGGATCGCCCGTGGTGAAGCTGATCACGGCGCCCAGCCCCGGATAGAAGACCTCACGGACGGCTGAGTGACCGCGAAGGAAATCCGCGATCTTCCCCGCCGTGGCGCTCTGGCGCTCGACGCGCAGGTAGAGCGTCTTCATTCCCCGCAGCAGGAGCCAGCTCTCGAAGGGCGCCAAGCCTGTGCCCTCGGCGTTCAGATGGAAGGCGAGGCGGGCGTGGAGGTCCGGGTCGTCCGTGACCACGGCGCCCGCGCAGACGTCGCCGTGGCCGCAGAGGAACTTGGTGGCGGAGTGGACGACGAGGTCCGCCCCCAGCTCCAGCGGGCGCTGGAGGCAGGGGGAGAGGAGCGAGTTGTCCACGGCCAGGAGGACGCCGCGCGGCCGGACGACGGCGGCCAGGGCCGCGATGTCCGCGATGCGCAGCATTGGGTTGGTGGGCGTCTCGACGAGGAGCAGCCGGGTGGCGGGAGAGATGGCAGCTTCGACGGCGGCAGGGTCGGAGGCATCCACCCAGCGTACGGTGATGCCCAGCCGGGGAGCGACCCGGGAGAGCAGGCGGATGGTGCCGCCGTAGAGGTCGTCGCCGGCCAGGATCTCCTCGCCGGCCTGGACGAGGCGGGTGACGGCGGTGATGGCGGCCATGCCGCTCGAAAACGCGCAGGCGTGGCGGCCCCCTTCGAGGGCGGCGATCTGCTCCTCGGCCAAGGCGCGGGTGGGGTTGGCGGTGCGGGTGTAGTCGTACTCGCCGAATTCCGTGGCCGAGGGCTGGCGGAACGTCGCCGTCTGGTAGATCGGGGGCGAGACCGCGCCGAAGGGGTCGCGGTTCTCGCGGCCAGGGCCTAAGTGGACGCAACGGGTCGCGGTCTTCATGCGACCCCCTTCCGGGCGAGATCGTTGAGATCCGCAAGCACCGAGGCGCTGGTGGGCCAGCGGCCGGCGCCCTGGGCGCGCAGCTCGGTCAGGGAGCCGTCCTCCATTTCGATCCGCAGCGCGTTGGCGGCGCCTGTGGCGAGGGCGAAGGGGTGGTCGAGGGGGAGCTCCACGGGACGCACGCTGGCCGCGAGGCCGTCCGCCGTCCGCTCGCAGGAGGCGACCAGACGGAGGGTCTTGCCCAGGCGGCAGGGTCCGGCGAGCCCTTTGATCCCCTGGCGAGGGATTTCGTCCCAGCGCAATAGAATCCCAAAAGCTTCGCGTGCGAGAAGGGCCAGCTTCTGTGCCGTGTCCGAGCCGTCGAGGTCCAGGCTGGGGTCGGCTTCGGCGTAGCCTTCGGCCTGGGCTTCCGCCACGGCCTCCAGGAAGGTCGAGCCGGCGAGACAGCGGTCGAGAACGAAGTTGCAGGTGCCGTTCAAGACGCCGGAGATCGCCCGGACCGGTCCCAGGGCAGCGGCCCGGCGGACCGTCTCCAGGGCCGGCAAGGCACCGCCCACGCTGGCGCTGTGGAGAAGGTAGGCGCCATGCCGCGCGGCCAGCTCCGAGAGGGGGCCGATCTCCTCGGCGAGCAGGGCCTTGTTGGCCGTCACCACCGAGCGCCCCAGGCTCAACGACTCGCGGATCAGCCGTCCGGCGGGCTCCAGGCCGCCCAAAAGCTCGACCACCACGTCCGTGCCGCGGCCCAGAAGCTCATCCGTGTCCGTCGTGAAAAGGTGGCGGGGCAGGCCGCCACCCTCGCGGAAATTCCTGAAGAGGCTGCGTACCAGCACCCCCGTGACCTGAAACCGGCCTGGCCGGGCCAGCAGGTGGGAGAGCACGCCGCCACCCACGGTGCCACAGCCGAGGAGTGCGACCCGGAGAGGGGGAGTGGGGGAATCGGGGAAGGGGAAGGCGAGGCTGGAACGGCCGAGGTCCGCGGCCGCGCTTCGAGGGGGAAGGCCCAACTGTTCGGCTCTTTCGAGCAGGTTCGTCTTCACGTGGTTCTCCTTGTTGTGCTGCTGGTTACGCGCTCACGCCTCCAGGGCCTGGCGCAGGTCGGCGATGATGTCGTCCGGGTTTTCGAGCCCCACCGAGACGCGGATGAGGCCGTCGGTGATGCCGGTGGCCGCCCGCTGCTCGACGGGCACGGCGGCGTGGGTCATGGAAGCGGGGTGGGTGACGATCGTCTCGGCGGCGCCCAGGTTCTCGGCCAGGGAGCAGACGCGGACGGCGTTCATGACGCGGATGCCGGCCTCGGTTCCGCCCTCGACCTCGAAGGCCAGGAGCGCGCCGCCGGTGATCTGCTGGCGCCGGGCGAGGTCGTACTGGGGGAACGACTCCAGGCCCGGGTAGAGGATGCGGGTGACCCGCGGGTGCCCTTCGAGGAAGCGGGCGACCTTCAAGGCGTTGGCCGCGTGGCGCTCCATGCGCAGGGGAAGGGTCTTGACCCCCTGGAGGGTGAGCCAGGCGTTGAACGGCGACTGGATGGCGCCGATGGCGTTCCTCAGATAGGCAAACTTCTCGTGGAGCGCCGCGTCACGGGTAATGAGGGCACCGCCCACGGTGGCGTTGTGCCCTTCGATGAACTTGGTGGTGGAGTGCAGGGAGACGTCGGCGCCCAGGTCCAGGGGGAGCTGGAGGGCGGGGGTCTGGAGGGTGTTGTCCACCACCACCACGGCGCCGATCTTCTTGGCGTAGCCCACCACCAGGGCGATGTCGGTGAGCTTGAGCGTGGGATTGGCCGGGCTTTCCAGGAACACCAGGCGGGCCGGCCGCGAGAACGCCGCCTCCAGGACCGCGGGGTCGGTCATGTCCACGAAGTCGGACTCGACGCCGAAACGGGAGAGCACCTGCTGGAACAGGCGCACCGTGCCGCCGTAGACCACGTCGCCCAGAATGGCGCGGTCGCCCGCGTTCAAGAGAGCGAGGGCGAGAGCCGTGGTGGCGCCGAGGCCGGTGCCGAAACAGGAGCAGAACTCGGCCTTTTCGAGATCGGCCAGGCGGCGCTCCAGGGCGGTGACGGTGGGGTTGCCCGAGCGGGTGTAGGTGTACCCCTTGTCTTTGCCCACGGCCTCCTGGACGTAGGTGGTGGACTGGTAGATGGGGGTGAGGATGGCCCCGGTGACCGGATCGGGAGCCGTGCCGGCGTGCAGGGCGCGGGTGGCGAGAGAGGGGTCGATCTCCAGGAGGGCGAGAGTCTCGGGATCGATGGGATCGACGGAATCGACGGCGAAAGGAATCGTCATGTTGGCGTTCTCCAGAAAAGGTCCGCAGAAAAAGTCGGGTCGACAAAAACAAAAACCGCCGCGGTTGGGGCCGGGCGGTTGGTTTGTTCGCTGGGAAGAACGCCTGGGTCGTAAAGCTGCTTACGGGTCGGCGTACCTCGCGATGGCGTCAAAACCAGCGCCCGGCCAGGGCATGGGATGGGTTCCCATACAGCACATTCGGCGGGGCGTGGGACGCGGATTCATGTTTGAGAATCTACGGGTGAGGGCGGCTGGGTGTCAAGAGGCGCCTGAGCCACGGGGTCAACCATGCGCTCGCCCAGCCCTGCCACCTCGTCCAGGAAATCTTGGGCGGCGCCCTTCAGCCAGCCGGTTTCGAGATCCGCGAACAGGCGGTCGCGCCGCTCGCGGTTGAGCTTGGCCAGTGCGATGAGGCCGGGCACCCGGTCGCGCCGGCGCTCGGCCCGGAGCATGCCGGTGCTCGCCGGACTTGATTCGGACAGGGAAAGCTCCAGGATGCGGCGCACCCTCTCCACGGCGGCGGCTTCCACGGCCTCGGCCAGCTCCGCCTCCAGCACGTGGGCGTCGTGGAGGTCGCCCAGGAGATCCTGGAGGGCCTTGAAGCGTTTCACGACGGGGCCGGCCCCATCGATCTCCGGCACCAGGGGCTCCAGGAGATAGCGGACGCGTTTGGCGGTGATCCGCGCCTCGTGGGCCGCCTCCTGGTCATCGGGCTCTTCGACCTTGGCGAGGTGGGCTTCGAGATCTTCGATCTGCTTGCGGAGAATGGCGGCGGTGGCGCTCCCCAGCGTGTCCCGCGGCTCCGCCGGATCGCCGGCTGGATTCCCCGATGGATTCAGGTGGATCTCGGCGCGGTAGACGGAGAGGCGGCGCCGGAGCCCTTCCTCGACCTTCAGGAATTCGGCCTCGATCTCCTCCCGCATCTCCTCGTAGGCGTCCTGCATCCGGTCGTCCAGATGGGCGAGATGCCAATCGAGGCCGGCCCGGTGCTGGGGGGCGAGCTGGGGGCGGCGGCCGCGCAGCCACTCCATCTGCACCTCGGTGTCGCGCCCCGGGCCGGTCGAGCCCGCGAGGCGCTTGAGCCGCTTGGCGAGCTTCTTCGGGACGCTCTTGCCGAGCTGCTTGCGGTAGGCGCGCAGGGCGCTCCGCAGGCGGCGCAGGCCGACGCGGAAGTCGTGGAGGGCCTCGGTGTCTTCCGGGTCCGCCAGGCGGGGCCGGGCCTGGGCGGCCTGGTCGAGGAACGAGAGGGCGAGCAGGCGGGCCCCCTCTTCGGGCGGGCGAGACAGCAGGCCGGTCATCAATCCACCAGACCGCGGAGCTGGGCCGGTGTCAACGCCCAGAGGAGGGTGGCCGTGCCGGCTCCGGGCTCGTCCGGGAAATCCAGCAGGCAGGCGCCCCCCTTGCGGAAGGCCAGCAGGCGGCGTTCGTTGCCGGTGAGGAGCCAGGAGAGGATCAGGCTGAGGCTCGGCTCGTGCCCCACGGCGGCCACCACGTCCTTCTTCTGCTTGCGCAGCCAGAGCAGAAAGCTCTCCGGCGTGGTCTCGGGGGAGAGCTCCTCGGGATCTCCACTTCCTGGAGCCCGCCGTAGACGGAATCGACGATGGCGCCGGTCTGGGCGGCCCGGGTGAGCGGGCTGGTGGCCAGGAGGTCGATGCGGGGGACGAGCCCCTTGAGCCCCCGGGCGGCCTGCTTCATCTTCTTGCGCCCCCCGTCCGTCAAGGGGCGGAGCCGGTCGTCCTTGCCCGTCTTGGTGAAGTCTTCGCGCTCTTCGGCGATGGCGTGTCGGATGAGGAGAAGCTGCATGGATGCACCTCGAATCCGGAAAATAGCAAAAAGACGGCCGGGATCGAAGGAGTCCCGGCCGTGGGACAGGCGTGGAGGTTTACTGCCGGGACGATAGGGGATGGGGCGGAAGATCGGGTGGCGGGAGTGTGGCGGGAGGGTGACAGGTGGGGCGTGGCAGTCCGCACGCCCCACGGGAGATGGGCCTACTCCCTGCCGCCCAGCAGCCGGGCTGCCTCCTTCAAGGCCTCGTACCGGCGGAGCTGTTCGGGGGTCAGGAGAGCGGAGAACTGGTCGTCGTAATTCTCCACCGCGGCCTTGATCCTCTCTCCGTTGGCCTTCACGGCGAGCAGGGCGTCGCCGACCCTGCAGGCGTTGGGGCTCGCGGCGTCGAGCTCGGTCTGGAGGGCTTCGCGGAGCTGCTTCTCGGCGGCGCGCAGGGGCTCGAGCGTTGCCTTGAGGCTGGTCTGAAGGGCCTGGGCGGCCGTCACCTGCTCCGGGGTCAGCTTCAGGAACCGGGCGAGGGCGCGGGGGTTGTGCAGGATCTCGTCGGGGTTGCGCGCCTGTTGCGCGGTGGCGGCCAGGGGGAGGGCCAGCAGGGTGGCGAGGAAGGCCAGCAGGAGGAGCGGTTTGCGGTTCTTCATGGATTCGACTCTCCTTTCGGGGATGAGCGTGCTGCTTTGTCCATGGAACCCACGAAGGACCGCTTTCCTGCGCCCCGCTCGTGATAGCTTTTTTTCATGACGGAAACTCAAGGGCTGAAACGGACCCCGCTCTACGGCAGCCATCGGGAGGCCGGGGGGAAGATGGTGGACTTCGCCGGCTGGGAGATGCCGGTGCAGTACGCCGGCGTCATCGAGGAGCACCGGGCGGTGCGCACGGCGCGCCGGGCTGTTCGACGTCTCCCACATGGGAGAGGTGCGGGTGAGCGGCGCGGGCGCCGAGGCGTTCCTCCAGAAGCTCACTCCCAACGACGTGACGAAGCTCGTGCCGGGGCGGGCCCACTACAGCGGCCTGCTGACCGAGAGCGGCACCTACGTCGACGACCTCCTGATCTACCGGCTGGCGGCGGACGACTTCCTGGTCGTCGTCAACGCCTCGAACGCCGACCGCGATTTCGCGTGGATCGCGTCGAGAGTGGAAGGGGAGGCCACGGTCACCAACGTCAGCGACCAGTACGCCCTCCTCGCCCTCCAGGGGCCGAAGGCGGTGGAGATCCTGGCGGCGCTGACCGAGACGGACCTCTCGGCGATCAAGTACTACGGCTTCGCCCAGGGGAAGGTGGACGGCGTGCCGGCCCTGCTCTCGCGCACCGGCTACACGGGAGAGGACGGCTTCGAGCTCTACCTCTCTCCCGAGGACGCGCCGGCCATCTGGCGCCGGCTGCTCGGCGCCGGCGCGGTGCCCGCGGGCCTCGGCGCGCGCGACACCCTGCGCCTGGAGGCCGCGATGGCGCTCTACGGCCACGAGATCGACGAGACCACCACGCCCTTCGAGGCAGGGCTCGCCTGGGTGGTGAAGATGGACAAGGGGGAGTTCGCGGGCCGCGAGGCCCTGGCGGCCCAGAAGATGCAGGGCATCCCCCGCAAGCTGGTGGGCTTCGAGGTGCAGGGGCGGGGAATCGCGCGCCAGGGTCATCAGGTTGTCTCGGACGGCGGCGCGGTGGGCATCGTCACCAGCGGCACGTGGAGCCCCACCTTCGAGAAGGCACTTGGGATGGCCTACGTGCCGCCGGGCCTGGCGGCGCCGGGGACGCCGCTCGCGATCGACGTCCGGGGCAAAACGCTGCCGGCGGCGGTGGTGGAGATGCCGTTCTACAAGCGCCCCCGCTGAATCGCGCGGCTGACTTCCACGGCTGCAACGCTTTTTGATGATATAACCCGAGCCAAAAATGGAGGGCGGAAGAGGCAATGTATCCGAACTGAGTATCTCTATTCGCGAGAGCACGAATGGGTGCGTGTCGAGGATGACGTGGTCGTGCTCGGCATCACCGAGTTCGCCCAGCAGGAGCTGGGAGAAGTCGTCTTCGTCGAGCTGCCCGAGATCGGGCAGGTGTTCGACGCCAGCGACGAGCTGGGCACCATCGAGTCCGTCAAGGCCGTGGCCGAGATCTACACGCCCGTCGCGGGCGAGATCATCGAGGTCAACGACGCCGTGGTGGACGACCCGGAGTTGCTCAACGAAGACCCCCACGGCGAAGGCTGGCTGATGAAGATCCGGTTCTCTTCGGCCGCCGACCTCAAGAACCTCATGAACGCTGAGAAGTACGAGGAGTACGTCCAGAGTGGAGAGGCTTAACCCCACCGACACCTTCGTCCGCCGTCATCTGGGAGGGGTTGAGAGCGAGGTCCGGCAGATGCTGGAGACCGTCGGCGCCGGCTCATTGGAAGAGCTGGTGGACGAGACGGTTCCGGCGTCCATCCGCCGGCGTGAGCCCCTCCACCTGGCCGGCCTGCCCGAGGACCGGGCGCTCGGCGAGCGGGAGATGCTGGAGTCGCTCCACCGGATCGCCTCGGAGAACCGGGTGCTCCGCTCCTGGCTCGGCATGGGCTACCACGGCTGCATCACGCCGGGAGTCATCCAGCGCAACATCCTGGAGAACCCGGGCTGGTACACCCAGTACACCCCGTACCAGTCCGAGATCGCCCAGGGCCGCCTGGAGGCGCTCCTCAACTTCCAGACGATGGTGGCCGACCTGACCGGGCTCCCCGTGGCCAACGCCTCCCTGCTCGACGAGGGGACGGCGGCGGCCGAGGCCATGCACATGTGCTATGCCGTGTCGGACGGCAAGCGCGACGCCTTCTTCGTGGCCGAGGACTGCCATCCGCAGACGATCGCGGTGGTGAAGACCCGCGCCGGCGCCATCGGCGTCGAGATCCAGGTGGGCGATTCCAGGACCGCTGATTTGGAGACGGGCGGGTTCTTCGGCGTCCTCCTCCAGTACCCGACGACGGACGGCCGGGTGGTGGACTACGCCTCCGTGGCCGAGAAGGCCCACGCCGGCAAGGCCCTGGTGGTGGTGGCGGCCGACCTGCTGGCGCTCACCCTGCTCCGGGCGCCGGGCGAGCTTCGGCGCCGACGTGGCCGTGGGCTCGGCCCAGCGCTTCGGCGTGCCCATGGGCTTCGGCGGCCCGCACGCGGCCTTCCTCGCCACGCGCGACGAGTACAAGCGCCAGCTCCCCGGCCGGGTGATCGGCGTCTCGCGCGACCGCCACGGGCGGACGGCTTTCCGCATGGCGATCCAGACCCGCGAGCAGCACATCCGCCGCGAGAAGGCCACGAGCAACATCTGCACGGCCCAGGTGCTCCTCGCCATCATGGCCGGCATGTATGCCGTCTACCACGGTCCCGAGGGGCTCCAGGCGCATCGCCCGGCGGGTCCACGCCCTGGCGGCCACCCTGGCCGAGGGGCTGCGGCGGCTCGGGGCTGCGGTGGAGCCCGGGGCCGTTCTTCGACACCTTGCGGGTCGAGCACGGGCGAGCGGACGGCGGACAGCCTCCTCGCCGCCGCCGAGGCCCGGCGGGATCAACCTGCGCAAGCTGGGCGAGCGGACGGTCGGCATCGCCCTCGACGAGACGGCGACGGCGGCGGACCTCGACGACCTGCTGGAGGTCTTCGCCGGCAAGGCGCCGGACTTCAAGGCGGCGGATCTGGCGGCGGACCTCGACTTCGAGATCCCGGCGCCCCATGCCCGCACCTCGGAGTACCTGACGCACCCGGTCTTCAACAGCTACCACACCGAGCACGAGATGCTGCGCTACATCAAGCGCCTGGAGGCCCGCGACCTGTCGCTCGCCACCTCCATGATCCCGCTTGGGCTCGTGCACCATGAAGCTCAACGCCACCACGGAGATGGTGCCCATCACCTGGCCCGAATTCGGCGGCCTCCACCCCTTCGCTCCGGCGTCCCAGACGCGCGGGGTACCAGGAGCTGTTCCGCACCTTGGAAAGCTGGCTCTGCGAGATCACGGGCTTCGCCGCCTGCTCGCTCCAGCCCAACGCGGGCTCCCAGGGCGAGTACACCGGGCTGATGGTGATCCGCGCCTGGCACCAGGCCCGGGGCGAGGGGCACCGGGACGTCTGCCTGATCCCCGTCTCCGCCCACGGCACCAACCCGGCCTCGGCCGTCATGGCCGGCCTCAAGGTGGTGGTGGTGGCCTGCGAAGCGAACGGTGACGTGGACCTGGCGGACCTCAAGGCCAAAGCCGGGCAGCACGCGGACCGGCTGGCCGCGCTTGATGGTGACCTACCCCTCGACCCACGGCGTGTTCGAAGAAGGGATCCGCGAGATCTGCGAGATCGTCCACCAGCACGGCGGGCAGGTTTATCTCGACGGCGCCAACATGAACGCCCAGGTGGGGCTGTGCCGGCCCGGCGACTACGGCGGCGACGTCTGCCATCTCAACCTGCACAAGACCTTCTGCATCCCGCACGGCGGCGGCGGTCCGGGCATGGGGCCGATCTGCGTGGCCCCGCACCTGGCGCCGTTCCTGCCGGGGCACCCGGTGGTGGCGACCAGCGGCGAGCAGGGCGATCGGCCCGGTGTCGGCGGCCCCCTGGGGGAGCGCGAGCATCCTGCCGATCTCCTGGGCCTACATCGCCCTGATGGGCGCGGCGGGGCTGACGCCGTGCCACGGAGATCGCCATCCTGAACGCCAACTACATGGCGGCGCGCCTTTCCGAGCACTACCCGGTGCTCTACAAGGGCGGCCGGGGGCGGGTGGCGCACGAGTTCATCCTCGACCTGCGGCCGTTCAAGGCCACGGCGGGCATCGAGGCCGAGGACGTGGCCAAGCGGCTCATGGACTACAGCTTCCATGCGCCCACCATGTCCTTCCCCGTGCCCGGCACGCTGATGATCGAGCCCACGGAGAGCGAGTCCAAGGCCGAGCTCGACCGCTTCTGCGACGCCATGATCCGCATCCGCGAGGAGATCCGGGCGATCGAGCAGGGTGAGATGGACCGGCACGACAACCCGCTCAAGAACGCTCCCCACACGGCCGAGGATCTGGCGGCCGCGGAGTGGAGCCACCCCTACGGGCGCGAGCAGGCGGTCTTCCCGGCCCCCTGGGTGCGCGAGCGCAAGTTCTGGCCCTACGTGGCGCGGGTGGACAACCCCTGGGGCGACCGCAACCTGGTGTGCACCTGCCCGCCCCTGGAGAGCTACGCCTGAGGCGCGGCCGGTGACGGATCGGTCGAGCGACATCACCCGGGGGGACACGGTCTTCCTCGGCCTGTTCCTGGCCTGCTGGGCGCTCAGCGTCCTCTCGTTCACGGGGGTGGTGAAGCTCGTCGGCAGCCTGCCCCTGTCGCTCTACGGCTACTACAGCGTGGCCGTGGCGCTGGGCTGGGGCTTCGGCATCGTCTACGTGCGGCGGACCTGGGGCCTCCCCGCCCCCATCCGCCGCCGCTTCCTCCTCATCTACTACCTCGGCCCGCCGGCCATCCTCGGGCTCCTGCGCTCCATGGCGCCACTGGAGGCCCAGCGTGCCGCCCCGTTCGTCCCCCTCTACGCCCTCGGAGTGTTCAGCGTCCTCTTTCTCGTCCCGGTGACGATGAAGTTCCCGCGTCCGTTGCGGTGAGCGGTCCCCTGGATTGGTTTCCTGGTTTCTGAGCCCGGAGGGCGGCATACTCGTAGCCCGGTGTAACCCGGGGTGCGCGGCCGGCTCCTTCATGGCGTGTCCCACCCGGCCCGCCCAGGGCTCATGGCCTGGGCTACGGGTATGCCGCCCTCCGGGCTCAGCGGCAGGAACGAGCCTGGATCGTACGAGTCGAATAGCGTAGTCTTCGTGGATGTCGGCTCTCCCTCACATCGACTCCGTCGTCGCCGATCTCACCAGCCGGGGATCAGCCCTCGTCGCCTACTCGGGCGGGGTCGATTCCGCGGTGGTGGCGGCCCTGGCTCACCGGGCTCTGGGGGAGCGGGCTCTCGCGGTGACGGCGGCGGCGGAGACGCTGGCCGGGGCGGAGCTGGACCATGCGCGGCGGCTGGCGGCGGAGATCGGCATCCGCCACGAGACGGTGACCTACAGCGAGCTCGACGATCCCGAGTTCGTCGCCAATCCCAGCTACCGGTGCTACGTCTGCCAGGGGATGCGGATGGGCACCATGGTCCGCCTGGCTCCGAGCGCGGGTTTCGCCGTGGTCTGCGACGGCACCAACGCTTCCGATCCCGGGCCGGACCGGCCGGGGCTCCGGGCGGTTCGCGAGCGCGGGGTCTATTCGCCCCTGTTGGAGCATGGGATCGACAAGGAGACGACCCGGTCGATCGCCCGTGCCCTCGGGCTCTCCGCCTGGGACCGGCCGGCCAACGCGTGCCTCTCCTCGCGCATCCCGCACGGGCAGGTGGTGACGCTGGGCAAGCTCCGCCGGATCGAGGCCGCCGAGGACGTTCTCGCGGCGGAAGGGTTCCGCGTGGTGCGCGTCCGGCACGACCAGGGGGCCGCCCGGGTGGAGGTGTCGCCGGACGAGGTGCCGAAGCTCGCCGCGATCTGGGGCGACCTGGAGCCGCGCCTGCGCTCGCTGGGTTTCGAGCGGGTTGCCTATGATCCCCAGGGCTACCGCCGCGGCGGCGCGGACCTGTCGTGAATCCGGATCAGCTCAAGCGTCTCCTCGAGGCCGTGGCCGCGGGCGAGCGGTCCCCCGGGGATGCCCTCCAGGATCTCGCGGAGCTTCCTTACTCGGACCTCGGTTTCGCCAAGCTGGACCTCCACCGCGAGCTGCGCAACGGCCTGCCCGAGGCGGTCTTCGGCGAGGGGAAGGAGCTGGAGGATCTGAAAGCCATCGTGGACCGCCTGGTGCGGGCGCATGGCCGGGCGCTGGTGACGCGGATCCGCCCCGAGGCCGCGGCGGCGGTGCGCGGCGCGCATCCCGATTCCGTGTATCACGAGCGAGCCCGCATCCTCACCTGCGGCGGCCCCCCCGAGCCGTTGCCGGGCTCGGTGACCGTGGTGGCCGCCGGGACGTCGGATCTCAAGGTGGCCGAAGAAGCGGCCGTCTGTGCGGCCTGGTTCGGCCACCAGGTGGAGCGGTGCTACGACGTAGGGATCGCGGGGCTCCACCGGCTGTTGGGGAACCTGCCCGCGATCCGACAGGCGGACGTGGTCATCGCCGTGGCAGGGATGGACGGCGCCCTTCCCACGGTGGTCGCGAGCCTCGTGCCGGCGCCGGTGGTGGCCGTGCCCACCAGCGTGGGCTACGGGGCGAGCTTCGGGGGCTTGGCCGCCCTCCTCACCATGCTCAACGGCTGCGCTCCGGGGATCGGGGTGGTGAACATCGACAACGGCTACGGCGCGGCGGTGCTGGCCAGCCGGATCGTCAAATCTGCCTCTCGGCAAACATAGCGTCCCCGTAGGAATAGAACCGGTACCCCTCCCGGACCGCCTCCTCGTAGGCGGCCAGCACCCGCTCGCGGCCGGCGAAGGCGGAGACCAGCATCAGCAGGGTAGAGCAGGGGAGGTGGAAGTTGGTGAGGAGGGCGTCCACCACCCGGAACCGGAAGCCGGGGGTGATGAAGAGCCGGGTCGAGCCGCCGCCGGCCCGCACCTTCCCGGTCTCCAGCGCCGCCGATTCGAGCGTCCTGACGACCGTCGTTCCCACCGCCACGACCCTGCCGGCACGCTGGATGGCTTCCGCCGCCTCTTCGCCGACTTCGTAGCGCTCGCGGTCCATACGGTGCTCCTCGATCCGCTCAGCGCTGACGGGCTGGAAGGTGCCGATCCCCACGTGGAGCGTTATCCGGGCGATCCCCACGCCGGCCTCTTCAATCTCCCTCAGGAGGGCTTCCGTGAAGTGGAGACCCGCCGTGGGAGCGGCGATGGCGCCCGGCGCCGTGGCATAGACGGTCTGGTAGCGCTCGCGGTCCTCGGAGGTGTCCGGGCGGTGGATGTAGGGCGGCAGGGGGATGTGGCCCAGCCGTTCTAGATGGGGCTCGACGGGCTCGGAGAACCGCAGGCGGTAGCGGTCCTCACCTTTGCCCAGAACCTCCGCCGTCAGGTCGCCGTCGAAGCCGATGAGGGTCCCCGGCCGGGCGCGTTTGCCGGGCTTGACCAGGGCGTCCCATTCGAGATCCGCCTGCTTCTCAACGAGCAGGATCTCCATCCGTCCACCCCCGGGGCTCCGGCCGAAGAGGCGTGCCGGGATGACCCGGGTGTCGTTGAGCACCAGGAGATCGCCGGGGCGCAGCAGGCGAGGGAGGTCGTGGACCCGCGAGTGGCGCTCCGGCCCCGTCCGGTCGAGCACCAGCAGGCGGCTCTCGCCTCGCGGGGCGGCCTCCTGGGCGATGCTCGCGGCCGGGAGGCCGTAGTCGAAATCGCTGGTCAGCACCGGCTTTTCAAGGGATCAAAGGACGGTGACTTCGCGCAGGACGCCGACGGCCACCACCAGGGCCACCAGCATCAGCCCGCCGGCGGCCCAGAACGGCCAGCCGGAGCCGAACGCGCCGAAGACCCAGGTGCCGGCGGCGGGGCCGAGCGTGCGGGCGAGGGCGCCGAACGAGCGGGAGAGGCCGATGGTGCCGCCCTGGGAGCGCTCGTCCGTGAGGCGGCTCAAGAGGCCCAGGCTCGATGGGTTGTGCATCCCCTGGCCCACGGAGAGGAGCAGGAGGCTCAGAAAGACCAGCCCGAGCTTCGACCAGACCGCGGGAATGACGGTGGGAGTCAGCGGCAGCAGGACGAGCCCGAGGGCCATGAGGACGATGCCGGAGAGGATCAGCGAGCGTTCCCCGAAGCGCCGGACGAGCCGCCCCAGGAGGCCCCCTTGCACCACCACCAGCACCACGCCCACGAAGACGAAGAGCCACGACGTCTCCTTGACGCCGAAGCCGAAGCGCTCCTGGCAGAACAGGGCGAGGGTGGTCTCCATCATGGAGAAGCAGAACATCACGAGGAAGAACAGCACCATGAGCCCCCGCAGAGGCCCGCCGCGCAGGACCCGGCGCAGGTCGGAGAGCCCCAGCCAGGAGCCGCTCCGTACCGGGCCGCCGTGCCGCAGCTCCGGCGAGAGTGACTCCGGCAGGCCGAAGAGGGCGATCATCAGGTTGATCCCCGAGAGCGCCGCCGCCGTCAGCGGTACGATCCGGTGCCCCAGCCCGCTCGCCGTGCCGGCGTGGGCGAGGAGGCCGCCCAGCGCGGGGCCGAGCACGAACCCGAGCCCGAAGGCCGCGCCCACGAGCCCCATGGCCTTGGAGCGCTCCTCGGGAGCGGAGACGTCCGCCATGTAGGCCTGGGCGATGGCGTAGTTGGCGGCCGCGATCCCTGAAAGAGAGCGGGCGAGGACCAGGATCGCGTAGCTGGGAGCGAAGGCGAAAAGGAGGTACGAGGCCACGCTTCCCGCGATGGAGGCGAGGAGCACCGGCCGCCGGCCCACGCGGTCCGAGAGACGCCCGAGGAGCGGCGCGAACAGGAGCTGGGTCAGGCTGTAGGAAGAGAAGAGCAGGCCGATCTGGAACGGGCTGGCGTGAAGCTCCTGCGCGTAAAAAGGCAGCAGGGGGAGGATCATCCCGAACCCGATGAGGTCGAGCAGGATGGTCAGGAAGACGGTCAGGCGGGCCCGTTTGCCGGGAGGGCTTTGGTAACGTTGTCTGCTTCGTTCACAGGCGGGGGAGTCTAGCCTACTTCCTCGGGTCGAGCGCGTCCCGCAGGCCGTCGTTGAGCAGGTTGAACGAGATCACGGTGATGGCCAGGGCGGCACCGGGGAAGGCGGCGATCCACCACGCCTGGATCAGGACGTCGCGCCCTTCCGCGACGAGGTTTCCCCAGCTCGGCGTGGGTGGCTGGATGCCCAGCCCCAGGAACGACAGCGAAGCCTCGAGGAGGATGATGTTCCCGACCAGCAAGGTCGCCTGGACCAGGGCCGGGGTCAGGGCGTTGGGCAGCAGGTGGCGCCAGAGGATCCGGAGGGGGTGCTGGCCGATGGCCCGGGCCGCCACGATGAACTCCCGCTCGCGCAGGCTGAGCAGCTCGGCCCGGATCAGGCGGCTGATCCTCATCCAGGCCGTGGCGCCCATGAGCCCCACGACGGCCACCGGGCCGGGGCGCAGGAAGGCCGCCAGGGCGATCATGAGGTAGAGCCAGGGGAAGGCCATGACGGCGTCCACCCCGCGCATGAGCACGGCATCGAGCCACCGCCCTCCGAGCGCGGCGGCGGAGCCCACGGCGAGGCCCAGGGTCAGGGCGAGCAGCATGGCGAGCACGCCCACGGAGAGCGACACCCGGGCGCCGTAGAGGATGCGGGACAGGAGGTCGCGGCCGAAACGGTCGCTGCCGAGGAGGAACAGCCGGCGATTGGCGACGCCGTCCGGCGTCAGGTTCAGCACCTCGGGAGCCCGGAAGGTCTCCGTCCGGCCCAGGCGCTGAACCTCCAGCCCCTCGGGAACCCGCCGCACCCGGTCCGCCAGCCGCCAGCGGCCGTCCGCCAGGTGCACCGCCGCCAGCTCCGTTCCCGGGGGGCGGTTGAGAGCGGCCGCCGGGTCGAGCTGCTCGGCAGGATCGTAAGGTGCCAGTAAGGGCGCCAGAGCGGCGACGGCGATCAGCACCGCCACCAGCGAGCCTCCCCAGAAGAGAGAGGACGGAACCTCCCGTCCTCCCAGCCTAGGCATGGCGGACCCTCGGATCGATCAGGGCATGCATCAGGTCGGCCAGGAAGGAGCCCGCGATCACCAGCGAGGCCGAGAGCAGGGTCACCCCCAGGATCAGCGGGTAGTCCCGGCCGAGGATGGCCAGGAATCCCAGCCGGCCCAGGCCGGGCCAGGAGAAGACGACCTCGACGATCAGCGAGCCCGACGAGCAGGACAGGCAGCGATCCCGCGAAGACCTGGAGGACGGGAACGAGGGCGATGCGCAGGCCGTGGACCCAGACCACGCGCCACTCCGGGAGCCCTTTGGCGCGGGCGGTGCGGATGTAGTCCTGGCTCATCACCTCGATCAGGCTGCCGCGGATGAACCGGGCGGTGCCGCCCGCGATCCCCAGCCCGATCACCAGGGAGGGCAGCACGAGATGGCGCAGGAGGTCGAGAAGACGTGCGGCCGGGCTCAGGAATTCGGCGTCCACCGAGTGCATGTGGCTCGCGGGCAGAACCGGCCACACGTAGGAGAAGAGCAGGATCGCCATGAGGCCGGTCCAGAACAGGGGCTGCGAGAAGAGGAAGAGGGTGACGATCCGGATCCCGTGATCCAGAACCGAGCCCCGGCGGAGCGCCGCGGCAACTCCCAGCACCAGGGCGAAGACGTATTCCACGGCGAGCGCGGCGGAGGCGAGGAGGAGGGTTGCCGGCAGAACCTCCAGCGAGCGCCGCGGAGACCGGGCGCTGCTGGCTGAGCGACGTCCCCAGGTCCCCCCGGGCCAGCGACGAAAGCCAGGCCAGGTACTGCTCCCCCAGGGGGCGGTCGAGGCCGTAGACCCTCGCGAGGTTGGCCTGCTGCTCCCGCGTCAGCCGGTCGTCCTCGCCCGCCTGGAGGGGATTTCCAGGCAGGGCCCGGAGGAAGAAAAAAGTGAACGTGAGGACCAGGAAGAGGAGAAGCAGCGAGGCGCCGAGGCGCCGCAGGAAGAATTTGATCAAGGCCGTCGCCGGCGCGATCCACCACTCCCTGAGATTGAAGAACGCGTAGTTGGGCGTGGGCTTGGCGTCCTGGACCCGCCGGTTGACGGCGCTCAGCCGCTTGCGACTCCCAGAGGAAGGTGACGGGCTGGTCGCGGTGGATGATCTGCTGGACCTGGTCGAGCTGGGACTTCATCGCCGCCAGCTCCGGTTGGGACGCCGCTTCCACGATCAGCCGGTCCACCTCGGGGTTGCGGTAGCGCATGACGTTGGCTCCGTCCCCGCCGATCGAGCGGCTGTGGAAGTTGCCCGTGAGGTCGAGGCTCGTGTCCAGGGTGAAGCCGAGCATCGCCGCCTCGAACTTGCCGGACGTCGTCTGTTCGATCAGGGTGTTGAACTCGACCAGCCGGGGGGTCGGCGCGGATGCCGACCTTCTTCAACTGGTCCTGGATCATCACCGTGGCGTCGCCCGGAGCTGGTTGCCCGCGTTCGAGATCAGCTCGAAGGCGAAGGGCCTTGCCCCCCTTGTCGAGCACGCCGTCGCCGTTCGAGTCCCGCCACCCCTTGGCGGCGAGGATGCGGCGGGCCTCGGCGGGATCGTAGGGCAGGGGCTCTATCGCGTCGTCGTGGGCCCAGATCGTCCTCAGGATGGGCGAGTCCGCCACCTGGCCGTACTCCCCGAGGAGGGTGTCGACGAGCGTCTGCCGGTCGATGGCGAGGGTCAGGGCCCGCCGGACCTCGGGGTCCTTGAACAGCGGGTGGTCGTTGTTCCAGCCGGTGGCGACGTAGAGGTTGGCCCAGAAGCTGATCAGCTCGAGCCGGGGCGACGCCTTGACGCGCGGCACGTCCTGCACGGCGATCTGGCTGATGAAGTCGAGGTCGCCGCTCAGGAGCTGGGTGAAGCCGGCGGACTGGTCCGGGATCTGGCGCAGCACCACGCGGTCGAGGCGAGGGCAGCCCCTTCTCGAAGTACCGGTCGTTGCGCGCCAGGACGACCTGCTGCTGCGGCTCCCAGGAGGCGATGCGTGAACGGGCCGTCCACCACCAGGTGCTGGCGGAACCAGTCGTTGTTCTGGCGCCACTGGGAGAACGGCAGCTTCTCCCAGGCATGCTTGGGCAGGATGGGGCACTCGTTGGCGTCCAGGAGCTGCTTGGCGTAGGCCCGTTCGAAGTGGAAGCGCACGGTGTGCGGGTCCACCACCTCGACGTCCGTGATCCAGCGCTTCGAATCGGCGCCCTCCCAGGCCACGTCCGGGTGGATCTGGGCCTGCCACGTCCAGCGCACGTCCTCGGCGGTGACGGGCACGCCGTCGCTCCACACCACGTCCTCCCGGAGGCGGAAGGTGAGGATCTTGTGGTCGGCCGACCACTCGTACGACTTGGCGAGCAGAGGCTTGAAGGTCGGCGGGTGGTCCTGGAAGTCGGGCTGCTCCTCGACCAGGTGCAGGAACATCCGGTACTGCACCTCGCTGTTCATCTGGCTCGCCGGCAGGATCAGCCGTTGACCCCGCCGAGGCTCGGCCGTCCAGCCGGTCACCACCGTGCCGCCGCGCCGGGGGCCGGCGGGGGTCTTTTCGGAGGCGCTCGGGGCCGCCGTCTTTCTGGCCAGTCCGGGCACCGTCCGGGCCACCGCCGCAGCCAGCGGCGGCGAGCAGGGCGCCCGCGAGCAACAGAGCCTTCAGGGAACGCGTGGGGGAGGTCACGGCTTGGCATCGTACCCGACCGGCCGGGGGAAGGAAAGGGCCGGTGCTATCCTTGCCTGGCATGGAACGCGTGGCGAAATCGCCGATCTCCCGCAAGCTGCTGTTCGGCTCCGTCGTCTTCGGACTGTTCGTTCTTTTTGACATCGCCCTCTTCGGCTGGCTGATCTTCCGCTCCCTCTCGCAGCGGGAGATCGAGCGGACGCTGATCGAGACCCGGGCGGAGGCCCAGAAGCTCGCGGACCAGATCGCCCGCCGGGCCGAGAGGGAAGGGCGGGACCTCTACACCGCCGTCGCCGTCGAGCGCGAGACCCAGACCTACATCGACCAGATGCTCCACCAGCGGGAGATCGTCCGCCGGGTGGAGATCCGCGACAAGAACGGCATGCTGGTCTACGAGGGGCGCGCCAACGTGCGCATTCCCGCCGAGCCCGAGGTCGGCGATGCACCCCCCACCATCGCGCCACCCACGCTGTCGCCCGAGCTTCAGCGCCACGTCGACCCGCCGGACGTCACGACCCGCACCAAGGAGACGGTGTCCACCTACGAGGTGCCGGACATCCAGGTGCCCATCGGCGACGTGGGGCTCCTCCAGATCGGCATCAGCGGCGGCGAGCTGTCGAAGCGCATCGAGGTGCTGCGGCGGGACCTGATCCGGCAGATGACCTTCGTGGCCGTGCTCACGGTCTTCCTGCTCCTTTCGGCCTACGCCGCCGTCTGGCTCCTTCTCCGGCGGTCCCAGCGGCTGGAGCTGCAGGCGGCCGAGGCCGAGCGGCTGGCCTACATCGGCACCCTGGCCTCCGGCCTGGCGCACGAGATCCGCAATCCGCTCAACTCGCTCAACCTCAACATGCAGATGCTGGAAGAGGAGATCGACGAGCACGGCTCGGTCCCCACGGGCAAGCGTCTGCTGTCGATCACCCGCTCGGAGCTTCTCCGCCTGGAGCGGCTGGTGACGGACTTCCTGGCCTATGCCAAGCCCCGTCCCCTAGAGATGGAGGAGATGTCGGCGGTCCGTCCCTTGGAACGGGTGCGGGAGCTGCTGGCCGGGGAGATCCAGAAGCGCGGAGCCATCGTGGACGTCGAGGACCGCAGCGGCGGCGCCCGGGTGAAAGTGGATCCCGAGCAGATGAGCCAGCTCCTCCTGAACCTGGCCCAGAACTCCTTCGCCGCCGCCGAGGAGGCCGGCCGCCGCCCCGTGCTCAAGCTCTCGGCCTACCGGCAGGGGACCGCCGTCTGCCTGGAGATGGAGGACAACGGCGCCGGCATTCCGGCCGAGGAGCAGGCGAAGATCTTCGACCTCTTCTACTCGAACCGCAAAGGCGGCACGGGGCTGGGTCTCGCCATCGTCCAGCGCATCGCCCGCGCCCACGGCGGCCGCATCGCCGTCCGCAGCACCCAGGGAGAGGGCACCGCCGTCACCGTGGAGCTGCCCGCCGTGATGTCCGGCGCGGTGTCCGACCCGGCGAGTGACAAGGAAAGGGCGCCCGCCGAAGGGCGCCCCGCGAGCCCGGCCGTGTCCCGGTCCTGAAGCGCTCTTTCTCTGCAGAACTACCCGCTGGCGTAGCGCCTCCCTGGGACCGCCGGCATCCCTGCCGGCCCCTGGGTTCAGCAACGATTTCTCCGTCACCCCCCTTCGTTGGGATGGCACCGCCCTCTCTTGCCGCGGCCCCTCCCCCTCGGCCCGCGCCGTTCCCCTCTCCTCCCGGCACCGCTCCCTTCCTGGGTGCGGGCCTCCCCCCTCTTGCCGAGTGACCGCCCCTTCTTCCCGAGTCATTCCCCTTTCTTCCCCACTCGCTCCCCTCTCCTGTTGTGCGTCGCGGGAAGAGAGGGGAGCACCGTCCCAAGAGAGGGGAGTGTCGCGGGAAGAAAGGTGGGCGACGCGGCAAGAGGGGGCGGTGCCATACCAGGCCGGGGAGGTGCCGCGTCAAGAGAGGGCGCTGGCGCGGGAGGAAGGGGAAATGGCAAGGGAAGAGAGGGGAGAAGCAGGCGTCGAGAGGCGGGTGGCAGAAATGAGAAGGGCGGCCCCGCGGGACCGCCCCTCCGGCACGGCGAAAGCGCTCAGCTGATCTCGATCTTGCGGGGCTTCGCCTGCTCCGCCTTGGGGACGAGAACCGTCAGGACGCCGCTCTCGAAGGCGGCCTGCACGTTCCCGGCGTCCACCTGCTGCGGCAGCGCGAAAGCGCGGGCGAAGCTGCCGTAGGTCCGCTCGACGCGGTGGAAATTCTCCTTCTTCACGTCCTTCTCGAACTTCCGCTCACCCGTGAGGCGCAGGACGTTGTTCTCCAGGGTGATGCTGATGTCGGCCTTGGTCAAGCCCGGCAGCTCGGCCTGGAGCTTGTAGCCCTCGGCCGTCTCCTGGATGTCCACGGGCGGAACCCAGGAGCGGTTGGAGACCTCCTCACCCTGCATGTCGTTGAAGAAGGTGTCGAACAGGCGGGAGAAGGGCTCGCGAGTCAGATAGGCGGCGGCGGCGGGATTCCAGCGGGTCACGTTATTGAGCATGGCGTCCTCCTTGGAATTGGGTTTAGCGGGGGCTCGGCAGATCTGCCGCTCTCCCGGCTCGAAGAGAATGATACAGGAGCGCTAAGATCATGTCAACAGGTTCGGATGAAACTTGAGCGCGAATCTGTAAAGTCGAGCGCGGAGCCCGCAAAAAACCCCTGCCGGGGCAGGGGCTTGGAGGGCGAAGCGGTGAAAACCTTAGTGTTGGATGCTCAGGATGACATCTCCTCGATGTCCTCGGCGAGCGCGAACTGCTCCGTGTCGTCGTTGCCGCAGGACTGGCAGAGGATTTCGGTGAGCCGGCCGTCTTCCCACTCGAAGACGTAGCAGGGGGTCTCGCACTCCAGGCAGACGAGGTACTCCGGACTGGCCATGAATTTCCCTCCTATCTGAAGCTATCTTAGGCCACACGCTGGAGAGCCGCCACCAGCCCGCCCGGCTTGGCGTTGACCGGGAACGGCTCCTATGGTAGGTTCCGCAATCCACGCGTCTTCCGACGACTCCGGAGATCCCTATGTACGCAGTGATTCAAAGTGGTGGCAAACAATACCGCGTCGCCCCGGGCGACGAGATCGAGGTCGAGCTTCTGGGCGAGCCGGGAGATTCCGTCCGCTTCGACCAGGTTCTGATGGTCGCCGGCAACGGTGACAACGGACCGCAGCTCGGCAAGGCGATCGAGGGTGCCGCCGTGACCGCTTCCCTGGTGGGTGAGGTCAAAGGCCCCAAGATCCGTGTGTTCAAGAAGAAGAAGCGGTCGACGTACCGCCGTACGACCGGCCACCGGCAGCACATGCACCGGGTCCGGATCGACGAGATCCAGTTGCCGTCCTCCCGCTAGGGGATTGGACCGCGAGACCCCCCAAGAGGTATTCAGCTCATGGCACATAAAAAAGGACAGGGCTCCAGCCGCAACGGCCGCGACTCCAACGCACAGCACCTGGGCGTCAAGGCTTTCGGCGGCCAGCAGGTGACCGGCGGCTCGATCATCGTGCGCCAGCGCGGCACCAAGTTCTTCCCCGGCCTGAACGTTGGCCGCGGCAAGGACGACACCCTCTTCGCGAAGCTCGACGGCGTCGTGAAGTTCCAGAACAGTGGCCGGCGCGGGACGTTCGTCCACATCCTGCTGCCCACCGAAACCGCCGGCGGCGCCGCTGCCGAGTAGGCCGGAAGCCGGGCCGCAAGCCCGGCTCTCGCGTCACCCTCTACCTTGATCTTCCTCGACGAAGCCGCCATTCACGTCCAAGCCGGACGTGGCGGGAACGGCTGCTCGGCGTTCCGGCGGGAGAAGTTCGTCCCGCGGGGCGGCCCGTCGGGCGGTGACGGGGGCGACGGCGGCTCGGTCTACCTCGCGGGCCACGCCAACCGGAACACCCTCTACCACCTGCGGTTCGCCTCGCTCTACGCCGCCGAACGCGGCCGCCATGGCGAAGGCTCGAACAAGTCGGGCAAGTCGGGGCGACGACCTCGAGGTTCCGGTGCCGCTGGGCACGGTGGTCTACGACAAGGAGACCGGCGAGCTTCTGGGCGAGATCCTGGAGGACGGGCAGCGTCTGCTGGTGTCCGCCGGCGGGCGTGGAGGGCGAGGGCAACGCCCGCTTCGCGACCGCCACCAACCAGGCGCCCCGGCGGGCCGACCCCGGGCAGGACGGCGGGGAACGCCACCTGCGCCTGGAGCTCAAGCTGCTGGCCGACGTGGGCGTCGTCGGGCTGCCCAACGCCGGCAAGTCGACGCTCATCAGCGTCGTCTCGGCGGCGCGGCCGAAGATCGCCGACTACCCGTTCACCACCCTGGTGCCGCAGCTCGGCGTGGTGGCCGAGGGGCCGCTCGAGCGAGCCCTTCGTCATCGCCGACCTGCCGGGGCTGATCGCCGGCGCGGCCCAGGGGGCCGGCCTGGGCATCCAGTTCCTGCGCCACGTCGAGCGCTGCCGGGTGCTGCTCCACCTGGTGGACCTCTCGAACCCGGAAGCGAGCGCCGCGGCGGACCTGGAGACGGTCGAGCGCGAGCTGGCCGCCTTCAACCCGCAGCTCATGGAGCGCCCGCGGCTGGTGGTGGGGAGCAAGCTCGATTCCGCCCTCCCCGAGCGCCGCGAGGAGCTGCGGCGGGAAGCGGAGAAGCGGGATCTGCCATACCTGGAAATCAGCTCGGCCACCCATGAGGGGATCTCCCCTCTGGTGGCGGAGCTTTCACGGCGGCTCGAGGCGTCCCGGCCGTGAAGGTCGGGCTCTTCGGCGGCAGCTTCGACCCGATCCACCGGGGGCACATCGATCCGGTCCAGGAAGCCCGCCGGGCCCTGGGGCTCGACCGGGTGATCTACCTCCCCACGGCGAAGCCGCCCCACAAGCCGGACCGCCGGCTGGCCCCGGCCCACGCCCGCTTCACCATGGTGGAGCTGGCCCTGCTCGCAGAGGAAGGGCTCTACGCCTCGCCGCACGAGCTGACCCCGGGCCGGCCGGCCTACACGATCGAAACGCTGGAGCACTTCCGGCGGGAGATGCCGGCCGCGGACACCGAGCTGTTCCTGCTCATCGGCGGCGACTCGTTCGCCGACCTCCACCTCTGGGTGCGCTGGCGGGAGATCCCCGGCGTGGCCCGGCTGGTGGTCCTGGCCCGGCCGGGCCAGGACTTCGAGGCCGTGCCCCTCGACCCCGAGGTGGCCGAGCTGGCGCGGACGGACCGCGTCACCCTGTTGCGGCAGACGCCGGTCGACGTGTCGTCGACCCGGCTCCGGGAGCTGCTCGCGGCGGGGCTCCCCCTGCCCCCCGGGGCGGTCCCGGAACTGGTGGTACGATACCTGGAGAAATACGGCCTTTACCGATGAATCCTGAACCCAATCCCATCCCGTCCACCCTCCCCGTCGAAACCGTCCAGAGAGTCCGCGTAGCGGTCGCCGCGGCCGAAGACCGCAAGGCATTGGACCTGAAGGTTCTCCATCTCCAGAAGATCAGCGACTTCACCGACTACTTCCTGATCTGCAGCGGCACCAGCGAGCGCCAGGTGCAGGCGATCGCCGACGGCGTCCAGGAGAAGCTGCGCGCCGAGCCGCGTGCGCCCCCTCCACGTCGAAGGCTACAACCGCGGCCAGTGGGTGCTCCTCGACTACGGCGATCTCGTGGTCCACGTCTTCCAGGAGGAGCCGCGCAAGCACTACGCGCTCGAGCGCCTCTGGGGCGATGCGCCGGACGTGACGGCCGAGCTGCGCACCTGAATCCCCTGGGATCTCGTTCGGGATCTCGTCCGGGTTCTAAATGACCGCGCCGCCCCTCTCCCTCCCCTGGCTGTTGGGTGGCTTCCCGGCCCTGGCCGAAAGCCTGCGGGGGATCGAGAAGGCCGCGGCCACCGGCGCTCCCGTCCTGCTCCTGGGCGAGCCCGGGAGCGGGCGCTCCACGGTCGCCCGCGCCGTTCACGGCGCGAGCCCGCGGTCCGCCGGCCCTCTCGTCGAGGTGGACCCCGGCGCCTTCCCCAGCACCTTGTTCGAGAGCGAGCTCTTCGGCTACCGGGCCGGTGCCTTCACCGGCGCCGAGCGGGCGGCCGAGGGCCGGGTGGCCCGTGCCGAGGGGGGCACGCTGGTGCTCGACCACGTCGAGGAGCTGCCGCTGCCGTCCCAGCCCAAGCTGCTGCGGCTGCTGGCCGAGCGCCGCTACTCTCCGCTGGGTGGCCGGGAAGTCAAAGCCGACGTCCGCTTCGTGGCCCTGGGGCCGGAGGATCTGCCGCAACGGGTGGCCCGCGAGACGTTCCGGCAGGATCTTTTCTATCGACTGGAGGTGCTGGCCTTCCGGGTGCCGCCCCTGCGCGAGCGCCGGGCGGACCTCCCGGCCGTGATCGACCATCTCCTGGCCGACCTCGGCGAGCGCTTCGGCCAGCCCGGCGCGGTGCTCGCGCCGCGTGCCCGCGCCTGGATGCTGGAGCACCCCTGGCCGGGGAATCTCCGGCAGATCCGCAACACTCTCGAACGGGGGCTGGTCCTCGCCGAGAGTGGAACCGTCGATCCGCCTCCGCCCGAAGGGTCCCAGGAAAGCCGGCCCCGGCCGCTCGTCGAGGTGGAGAAGGAACAGATCCGCAGCGCCCTCGCCTACACCCGCGGCCACCAGGGGCGGGCCGCGGAGCTTCTCGGCGTCAGCCGGAAGGCCCTGTGGGAGAAGCGGCGCCGGTACGGCATTCCCTGAGGACCGGGACGGGGGGAGCCTTTCCGCTCCGGTGCTCCAGCCAGGCCTGCCAGGTGCCGACCTGGTCCAGCAGATCGGCGAGATCGAGGCCCAGGGCGGCGGGAGCGTAGGGCTCCAGCCGCTGGCGGGCCTTGGCGAGGGTGCGCTGGGGGGCCTGTTCCCGCTTGAGGTCCAGGAACTGGTGGAGGGCGGCGGCGACCTGGATCAGGCCCTGAAAGAGATCCTTGGGCTCGGGTGTCGTGGAACGCCAGATGTCCTCCCAGGCCTCATGGGAGTCGTAGAAACGCCCGCCGTTGAACAGCTCGATCCCCTCCCGGAACAGCCGCTCCCGCTCCTCCGGTGTCAGAACGGGATGGAGGATCCGTCCGCGTGGATCAGCCAAAGTCAGCCCACGGCTCGGCTTCCGGCTCGGCGAAGGAGTCGAGCAGGTCCGCGGGGAGGCTCAGGCCGGGGTGAATGCGCTTGCACAGCTCGCGCAGGCGGCGCAGCTCCACCTCCGGCAGGTTGCGGAAGGCCTCGACGACCTCGGGATCGAACTGCTGGCCGGACATCCGCACCAACTCGCCCACGGCGGTCTGGTAGCTGCGCGCCCGCCGGTAGGGGCGGTCGGAGGTGATGGCGTCGTAGGTGTCCACCACGGCGAAAATGCGGGCCGCGAGCGGGATGGTCTCGCCGCCTATGGCCCGGGGGTAGCCCCGGCCGTCCCAGCGTTCGTGATGGCAGTAGACGATGTCGAGCACGGCCGGCTGCAGGAAGGTCACCTCGGCCAGCATGTCGAACCCCCAGGTGGGGTGCTGTTTCATGATGTGCCACTCCCCCTCGGTCAGGGGGCCGACCTTGCGCAGGATCTCGTCGGGCACCACCATCTTGCCCACGTCGTGGAGCAGGGCGCCCCACTCGATCGCCTTCAGCTCTTCGCCATGGATCCCCATGGCCTTGGCGAGGGTCACGGCGTAGAAGGCGACCCGGAAGGAATGGCCGGTCGTCTCGTGGTCGCGGGCGTCGGCGGCCGTGACCACGGCGCCCATGGCCTCCACGTAGGAGCGCTCGCGAGCCTTCTGGGAGTCTTCCAGCGACACCGTGAGCGCCCGGAAGGTCTCCTCGATGAGCCGGACCTCGGCGCCGCCGCCCGCCGACTCGAAGTCGCTGCGGAGCTCGCCCGTCCGGGCCATCTCCGCCATCGCTTCGGACAGTTGCCGCAAGGGGAGCATGATCCGCCGGACCACCCACCACGCGGCGCCCGCCGCGAGGATGCCGGCCGACAGGCCGATGAGCAGGAGGTTCCAGCCGATCTGGCGGGCAAGCTGGGGGTCGTCCGCCACGGACACGAGCTGGTGGACGAGGAACGAGGCGACGCCCAACACCATCGCCGCGACCGTCGCGGTAAACCACAGAGACCTGGTACGCAGATTCACAGCATAAACTCCATAGCTCCCGAACCTCCAAAACCGTCGGGAGCGCCTTCTTGCCTCTCGATCCGCGAAGGTGCCGGCAGTATACGGCAAGCTTTCGCTATTTGGCGATTCTCGAAGACGCTCCTTCCTGAGGGCCCGTGAAGACGCAAAATAAATCCGCGCTTTCCTCCACCGGAGCGGTGAGCGGCTTCCACGGAGGGGCGGCGGGATTCTGGTCTCATTCATTAATCCAGGTGCGTTCAGGACGGCATTCCGCGACAAGGAAACAAAGAAGGCCTGTTACGATCCCGCGCATGGCCGTTCGGTCCCTCTGCCTGTGGCTTCTCCTCACCCCCGCCCTGGTTCTTGCAACCGACCAGCCGTCCTCGCCGGCTGGCGAGATCCTCCTTTCGGCTCGTAGCAACGACATGGCTGCTTGTAGAATCGCCGATGCCGCGGCGGCGGATCTGCGGCGTACGCCGCTCTCGCACGCCGTGCGCGTGGTCCGGCTCGGCGGCGGCGAGACCTGGAAGCCGGCGGAGGCCGAGCGCGTTCTCGCTCACCTGAATCTGGAGACGCCTGGCAGAAATGAGCCCCGCGGGCCGGTGATCCGCGCCGGTTCCGGTACGCCCGCCCCGGGTTGGCTGGTGCACGCGGTTCTGCGAAGTGGCGACGCGGTGGGACGGCCCTACGCCGTGGAGGCCTCCCGCTTCTCCCTCTTGGCGCAGCTCCTGGCGCGTTCAGTGAACGGCTCCGCCGGAGAGCCGTTCGTGGCTGCGGGCATTCCCTCCGTTACCTTGTCGGGCAGCTCAACCCAGGCCGTGGCGGCGGCCGTGCGGAGGCTGGACTCGCTGGCTGGCCGCCCCTTGCCGGAGGACCAGTACCTCGTCTTCGCCGGGCGCGTCTGGATGCGGCGGGATCTCATCTGGATGGGGTTCCTCCTCTGGGTCCTGCTGGTCTTCCGGGGGCGTCCCGGCCGCTGGCGCGGGACTCCGGCCGCCGAGCGCGACCGCCAGATGCGGACTTATCTGCCGGGCTTCTTGTTCCGGCTCTTCCTTCTGGCGGCGGTGCTCCTCGCGCCTGTCTTCGCCGTGCTGCTCTTCCCGGCCGCGATCCTGGCCCTTCTCCCACCCCGGCCTGCCTGGACGCGGGCCGTTTGGATCGTCCTGGGGGCGCTGCCTCTTCCTGGCGTATCTCATCGCCCTGGGGATCGCCTCGGCGCAAGGGACGGTTCTGCTGGACGCGGGATTCCAGGGTGGAATGGCGGCCGCGACACTGATTCCAGCGGCCCTGGTGGCCTACGCGCTTGGGATCGCGCGGCGGCAATTGACGGTCCATGACGCTTCCGGTAAGGTCGAATCATGAAGCCCGCCGCCCGCCGCCATGCCGCCCGTTTTGCCGCCCTCGGCCATGGGCTTCCGGCTGGAGATCGTCCGCCTTCTTCTCGCTGCTCACCCGGGGGGAATGGTGGCTGGGGAGATCCAGCAGGAGCTGAACATCCCCGCCTCGACTCTGTCCCACCACCTGGACGGCCTGCTCCAGGAGCAGCTCATCGAGCAGCACCGCGAAGGCCGCTTCCTGCGCTACCGGGCCGACACCGAGGGTCTGCGCGAGATCCTGGGCTTCCTTTATGCCGAGTGCTGTACCAAGAACGAGGTGGTGCGGCTCGGCACGGATCAGGAAGCTCCCGGCCAAGTTAAAATTTGATACCCCCTCCCCCTATGGGTAGCTGAGGTCCCACCTCCTCGCGCTCGCAGGCCGCCTGCCCGGGTATGAGGCGTTCAGCAAACTCTCGCTAGTCTGACCCTGGAGCCCGCGAGCCGGGCTCCGGGAGGGATCATGCGAGTGGTTTTAAAATCTTTGATGGCTACGGTGATGGCGGCCCTCGTCACGGCTGCTCTCGTCTCAGCACAGGCTCCGGCGGCGCCCTCGGGGGAGCGCCTGGGTCTGGCCCAGGCCCTGGCGCGGGCCCGCGAACAGGCGCTGGAAGTGCCGGCCGCCGAGGCCCGCCAGCGCGCCGCCGAGGCGCAGCTCCGGCAAGCCAGAACCTACCGCCTGCCCACGGTGCAGCTCCAGGAGATGTGGAACCGCACCGACTCGCCGGCCGAGGCCTTCGCCTTCCAGCTCAACCAGGAGCGCTTCTCGTTCCCGGCGTTCACGCAGTCGGACCCCAACGATCCCGATCCGTTGAACACGGCCATGACCCGGCTGGAGGTCTCCATGCCGCTCTACACGGGTGGCGAGGTGTCGGGCCGCATCGAGCAGGCGCGCCTGGCCGCGGAAGCCGCCGAGCGGCGCCGGGCCTCGGCGGCCGACGGCGCCGCCCTGGCCGCGGCCGAGGCCTACGTGATGCTGGCACAGGCGCGCGAGTACGCCACCCTGCTCGAGACCTCTCGCGAAACCGTGGCCCGGCACGTAGAGCTGGCCCGCGCCTACGTGGACCAGGGGATGATCGTGCGCTCCGAGCTGCTGCGGGCCGAGGTGGAGCTCGCCCGGATCGACGAGCTCCTGGCCGAGGCCCGGGGCAACGCCCGCGTGGCCGAAGCCAACCTCTCCTTCCGCCTGGGTGCTGATCTCAGCGCCGCCTGGGAGCTGGAGCGCCTGCCGGAGGAGACGGCCACTCCCCGGGCGCGGGAAGAGTGGCTCACCCTGGCCGCCGCCCGGCCCGACCTCGAAGCCGCCCGCCGCATGCTCGCGGCCGGTGAGCCTCGAGGCCTCGGTGCGCCGGGCCGCCCTGCTGCCGCGGGTGGGGCTGGTGGTGCGGCACGACCTGTTCGACGACCAGCCGTTCGGCGCCCACGGCGACTCCACCACCATCATGGCCATGGCAGGCATCGAGATCTGGAACGGTGGCCGGCAGCGGGCCGCGGTGGCCGCCGCCAAGGCCGAGGCCGAAGCGGGCCGGCGCGACGTGGAGCGCATGGAACGCGGCATCCGCCTGGAGGTGGAGCAGGCCTGGGAGGAGACGCAGACCGCCCTCGCCCGCCGCAACACGGCCGGCCGTTCCCTGGAGGCGGCCCGCGAAGTCGAGCGCATCCTCGAAGAGCGCTTCCGCTCCGGCGTCGCCCGGACCATCGACCTGCTCGACGCCGCCACGGCGCGGCGCGAGGCCGAGACCCGAGAGCTGGTGGCGCGGGCGCAGATCCACCTCGCGGCCTTCCGCCTGGCCTTCAAGGCGGGCCAGCCGCCGGAAGCAGCTCTCGCCACGACGGGCGCCTCGACGGAAATGATGAAGGAGGAAGCCCCATGATCGTGAAGAAGAAGATCGCCGTCCTGACTCTTTCCCTGCTGGCCGCGGCCTGCGCGGGGCCGGGCGAGAAAGGTGCTGCTCCGGAAACGGCCCCGCCGCCGGCCGTCAAGGCCCGGGTGGCCACGGTCGAAAAGGTGGCCGTCCCCCTGGGCGTCGAGCTGCCCGGCACCGTGGAGGCCGACCGCACGGCCGCCGTCTCCAGCCGGGTGATGGCGACCGTGACCGCCGTCCACGTGCGGCCGGGCGACACCGTGCGGCGCGGCCAGACGCTGGTCGAGATCGATTCGCGTACCGCCGCCGGCCAGGTGGGCCAGGCCCAGGGCGGCCTTTCCCAGGCTCAGGCCGGGCTCGCGCTCGCCGAGCGCAACTACGAGCGCTTCAAGGCCCTGGCCACCGCCAACGCCGCCTCCCAGCTCGAGCTCGACATGGCCCGGACCCAGTATGAGCAGGCCCGGGGCGCCGTCGAGCAGGCCCGGGGCGCCGTCTCCTCCGCCTCTTCCGTGGCCGGCGAGTCACGGGTGACAGCCCCCTTCGACGGCCGCGTGGTGGCCAAGATGGTCGAGGTGGGCGACCTCGCCGCACCCGGCCGGCCCCTGGTGCAGATCGAGTCCGGCGCCGCCCACCGCCTCTCGGTGGCCGTGCCCGAGTCGGTCCTCGCCCGCTCGCCGCTCGCCGTGGGCGATGCCGTCGACGTCTCGATCGACGTCCGCCCGGACCTCGGCCGGTTCCCCGGCAAGGTGGCCGAGGTCAGCTCGGGTGCCGATCCCATGGCCCACGCCTATACCTTCAAGATCTCCCTCGGCGGAGCCCAGGTGCCGTCCGGTGCCTACGGCCGCGCCTGGCTCGCGGGCGGTGAGCGCGAGACCCTGGCCATCCCAAAGGATGCGGTGTTGCGCCAGGGAGGGGCCGACCTCGTGGTGGTGCGCGACGCGGACGGCACCACCTCCTCGCGGATGGTGACGCTGGGCACGGAAATCGTGGACGGCCGGGTCGAGGTGCTCTCGGGCCTCGCGGCCGGGGAGACCGTGCTGCTGGGTCTGCCGGCCGTGCCCCCCCTCGGCTCGCGGGTGGAGGAGGTGGCGCCGTGAGCGAGCCCTCCGTTCCCCATCCCTCCAAGCACCGCGAGGAGACGCGCCGGGAAGCGCTTCGGCTCAAGATGGAGCGCCGGCCGCTCGGCATCGCCGGGCGGATCGCCCGCGCCTTCCTCGACTCCAAGCTGACGCCCCTCCTCGTGGTCTTCTCGCTGCTCCTCGGAGCGTTCGCCGTCCTGGTCACGCCGCGCGAAGAGGAGCCGCAGATCCAGGTGCCCATGATCGACGTGTTCGTGGCCCTGCCCGGCGCCTCGGCCGCCGAGGTCGAGCGCCGGCTGGTCTCGCCGCTCGAAAAGGTGCTCTACGAGATCCCCAACGTCGAGTACGTCTACTCGACCTCCCAGCCCTCGGGCGGTCTGATCATCGTCCGCTTCCTGGTGGGATCGAATCCCGACGAGGCCGTGGTCCGCGTCCACGCCAAGCTGGCCGAGATGGCCCCGTCCCTGCCACCCGGGGCTCTGCCGCCCACCGTGGCGCCGCGTTCGATCGACGACGTGCCCGTGCTGGCCTACACCCTGTTCTCGGACGGCCCCGATGTTCGCGCCAAGGCCACCCCGCTCGAGCTGCGGCAGACGGCCGAGGAGCTGAAGGCTCACCTGGACCGCCACCCCCGCGTGTCCCGCGTCACCCTCCTGGGCGGCGAGCGCCGGGTGGTCGCCGTGCGTTTCGACCGCGACCGCATGGCCGCCTTCCACGTCTCGCCCCTTCAGGTCTACCAGGCCCTCGCGAGCCTCAACTGGCGCCTGCCCGCCGGCCGCTTCGCCCGCCTGGACGCCGACACCGAGGTCGAGGTGGGGAGCTTCTTCCGCTCCGCGGAGGAGGTGGGCACGGCCGTGGTAGGAGTCTATGGCGGCCAGCCCGTCTTTCTGCGCGACGTGGCCACGGTGGTGGACGGCCCCGACGAGCCGGCCGACTACGTCTGGATGGTCGCCGGCGCCGCCGGCCACGAGAAGGGGCTGGTCCCCGGCCTCGACACCCCCGCCGTGACGGTCGCCGTGGCCAAGAAGCCGGGCACCAACGCCGTGGACCTGGTGCGCGAGCTCGACCGGCGGGTCGAGTCCCTGAAGGGGCCGGTGATCGCCGGCAACGTCCGCATCGTGAAGACCCGCGACTACGGCTTCACGGCCGGCGAGAAGTCCTCCGAGCTGATCAAGCACCTGTGGATCGCCACCTTCGCCGTGGTGGTCCTGATGGCCCTGGCCCTCGGCCGGCGCGAGGCCGTGGTCGTGCTGGTGGCCGTGCCCACCACGCTGGCCCTGACCCTCGCGTCCTCCTACCTCTTCGGTTACACCCTGAACCGGGTCACCCTGTTCGCCCTCATCTTCGCCATCGGCATCCTGGTCGACGACGCCATCGTGGTGGTGGAGAACATCCACCGCCACTACCAACTCGGCTGGACCGATCCCCGCCACGCCACGGTCTACGCCACGGACGAGGTGGGCAACCCCACCATCCTGGCGACCTTGGCGGTGGTGGCGGCCCTGCTGCCGCTCGCCTTCGTCTCCGGGCTGATGGGTCCCTACATGCGGCCCATCCCCATCAACGCCTCGGCGGCCATGCTGTTCTCCCTGCTGGTGGCCTTCGTGGTCTCGCCCTGGCTCACCTTCCGCCTCTTCCGCAAGCACGCCGAGCACCTGCGGGAAGAGATTGGAGGCGGGCATGAGATCGATCCCAAGATGGGTGCGGAGACCCCGGCCGAGACCCGCCTGCACCGGGTCTACGCCCGGCTCTTCACGCCCCTCCTCAGGCGGGCCTGGCGGCGCTGGGCGCTGCTGGGCGTCGTGGCCCTGATGCTCCTGGGTTCCATGGCCCTCGTCTACTTCCGCACCGTCAAGGTCAAGATGCTCCCCTTCGACAACAAGAGCGAGCTTCAGGTGGTGGTGGACATGCCCGAGGGGAGCACCCTGGAGCGCACGGCCTCGGCTGCCCGCGCCCTGGCCGCCGCCGTGCGCAAGCTCCCCGAGGTGACCGACGTCCAGGTCTACGCCGGCACTTCCGCGCCCTTCAACTTCAACGGCCTCGTGCGGCACTATTTCCTGCGCTCCGGCCCGTCCGTCGCCGACCTCCAGGTGAACCTGGTGGCCAAGGACGAGCGGGACACCGACAGCCACGACTTCGCCAAGCAGGTACGGACCCTCCTCACCCCCCTCTGCCAGGCCAGCGGGGCCAACTGCAAGGTCACCGAGGTGCCTCCCGGCCCGCCCGTGCTCTCGACCCTGGTGGCCGAGGTCTACGGCCCCGACCTCGACCGGCGGCTGGAGCTGGCCCGCCGTGTGCGCTCCATCTTCGAGGAGACGCCTGGCGTGGTGGACGTCGACTGGTGGGTGGAAGACCCCGGTCCCCGGCTGGAGATCGACGTGGACCGCGACAAGGCGATCCGTGTGGGCGTGACCCCGGAGATGGTGGTGAGGACCCTGCGCGTGGCGCTCGACGGCGCCGAGGTGGGGCTCCTCCACGACGAGCGCTCGCGCCGGCCCGTGCCTCTCCTCCTGCGGCTCGACCGCGCCCAGCGCTCCAGCCTCGAAGGGCTGCTCGCCACCCGCGTCCACGGCGGACAGGGGCAGCTCATCCCCTTGAGCGAGCTCGTGCGGGTGCGCCCGGCGAGCCGCGAGCGGTTCCTCTACCACAAGAACCTCCAGCCGGTGACCTATGTCATCGGCGAGATGGCCGGGGCCCAGGAGTCGCCCGGCTACGGCATCCTCGACATGGGGGACCGGATCGAGGCCCTGCGCGACCCGGCCGGCCGGCCCCTGCCCGTGCTCTTCTCCAGCATGCCGGACGACAGCGTCGGCTACTCCTTCAAGTGGGACGGCGAGTGGCAGATCACCTACGAGGTTTTCCGCGACATGGGCATCGCCTTCGCGGCCGTCCTGGTGCTCATCTACCTGCTGGTGGTGGGCTGGTTCCGCTCCTTCGTGACGCCGCTCATCATCATGGCGCCCATCCCGCTGACGCTGATCGGCATCCTGCCGGCCCACGGCCTGGCGGGCGTGTTCTTCACCGCCACCTCCATGATCGGGTTCATCGCGCTTGCCGGCATCATCGTGCGCAACTCGATCCTGCTGGTGGACTTCATCAACCTGGAGCTGGCCGCCGGGGAGAGCCTGGAGGACGCCGTCGTCAAGGCCGGCGTCGTCCGCTTCCGGCCGATCGCGCTGACCGCCGCGGCGCTGGTCGTGGGCGGCCTGGTCATCCTGCTCGACCCCATCTTCCAGGGCCTGGCGGTGGCCCTGATCTCGGGCGTGCTGATCTCGACCGCCCTGACCCTGGTGGTCATCCCGCTGCTCTACTACATGTACCTGAGCACGGTGGGCGTCGAGACGGTGGTGCCGAAGGAGGAAGCATGAACGTCAACGACTGGCTGCGCGCCATCGCGGGCCTCCTGATCGTGGTCTCCCTGGCCCTGGGCTGGTGGGTCCACCCCGCGTTCTTCCTGTTCACCGCCTTCGTGGGGCTCAACCTGTTCCAGTCGGGCCTCTCCCGCTGGTGCCCCATGATGAAGCTGCTCCGGGCGGCCGGAGTGAGGGAGTGACCCCGTGAAGATGCTGAAAATGCTCCTGGTGATCGTCGAGGAGTCCCACAAGGAGGAGCTCGAGACCATCCTCCACCGGGTGGGTGCCTCGGGCTACACTGAGATCCCCCATGCCCTCGGAGTGGGGATGACCGGGCCGCGCATGGGGTCGCGGGCCTTCCCCAAGACCTCGGCCGTGATCCTCGCCGCCCTCGAGGAAGGGGTGCTGGAACGCCTGCGCGAGGAGATCCACGCCTTCTGCCAGGACTGCGGCGAACGGGTCAAGCTGATCGCCTGGAACGCCGAAGAGATCTCCGTCTGACTCGCTGACCCTCACGAAGGAGGAAAGAAGCCATGCCCCTCACCGAGACCGCGGTCGCCTACGAGGCGAAGACCCGCCTGTCCTTCGACGCCGCCGTCGAGCGCTGCCGCCAGGCCCTGGCCAGGGAGGGCTTCGGCGTGCTCACGGAGATCGACGTCAAGGCCACCCTCAAGAAAAAGTTGGACGTGGACCGGGAGCCCTACCTCATCCTGGGCGCCTGCCATCCCCCCTCCGCCCACCGTGCCCTGACGGCCGAGCCGTCCGTGGGGGTGCTCCTCCCCTGCAACGTCACCGTCTCCGTAGAGGACGGTGGCACGGTCGTCCGGGCCATGAACCCCGAGGCTGCCATGACCATGATCGGCAACCCCGAGGTGGGAGCCGTGGCCCGGGAGGTGGGAGCGGCGCTCCGGCGGGTGGTCGAGGCGGTCGCTACCGATGGGCCAGATCCCTCAGCGTCCTGATCGCATGCTCCATCTCCGCCTCCGTGTTGAAGAAATGCGGTGACAGCCGGATCCCCGCATTGGGGCGGTAATCGCAGACGATCTCCCGCGCGATCAGCTCCTTGGAGAGCCGCTCGGCTTCGGGGTGCCAGATCGAGACCGTCCCGCCCCGGTGCTTGGGGTCGCGAGGGGTACGGATCTCGAAGCCGGCTTCCTCCGCCAGCTCCAGCAGGTAGGAGGTGAGGCCCAGGGAGCGCTCGCGGATCTTCTTGGACCCCACGCCCGCCACGATGCGGTAACCGGGCCGGCAGGCGTAGAGAGCCGGGATGTTGGGCGTGCCGGTGAGGAAGCGCCAGGCCGGCTCTTCCCGCAAATGGATCGGGCCGGGGCGGAAGGCGAAGGGCTCCTCGTCCGCCTGCCAGCCGACGAAGGCCGGCTGGAGGGTTTTCGCGAAGCCGGGCTCCACCCATAGATACCCCGCACCCGGGCCGCCGCAGAGCCACTTGACCGAGCCTCCCATGGCCGCGTGGACACCCCAGGCCTCCAGCTCCAGAGGCACCGTGCCCGTGGACTGGTAGACGTCCAGAAGGAGGACCGCCCCCACCTCGCGGCAGCGGCGGGCGATGGCCTCGGCGTCCTGCACGAAGGCGCTCCGGAAGAGGGTGTGGGAGATGGGCACGAGCCGCGTCCGTTCGTCGATCGCCGCCAGCAGGCGCTCGGTGGGCACGCCGATGCCGTCGTCCGAGGGGACGGTGACGATCTCCGCCCCCTTCCGCCGCTCTCCCTCCAGCAGGTACATGACGTTGGGGAAGTTCAGCTCCGTGTAGACGATCTTGTTCCGCTCCGCCGGGTAGTCGATGCAGGAGAGGAAGATGGCCGCCGCCACGGAGACGTTCTGGTGCATGGAGACGGCTCCGGGGCGGACGCCGAGGAGGGGAGCCAGGAGGTCGCCGGTCTCGGCCGCCATCTCCCACCACCCCTCGCTCCAGGCGCGCACGCCCCGCTCACCCCAGGCACGCGCGTAAGCCGCGACCTCGTCGTGGACGGCCCCCGGCATGGCGCCCAGGGAGTTGTTGATGAGATAGGTGGTGCGCTCCAGGATGGGGAACTCGGAGCGCAGGGCCAGCAGGTCTTCGTGCGGGGCGCCCATGATGTCAGCGTCCCGTCCACTGAGCGGGGCGCTTCTCCAGGAACGCCTTGACCCCCTCTTCCTTGTCGGCGGAGGAGAAGCAGAGGCAGAAGAGGTCGCGCTCGTAGGTGATGCCGTCCTCGATCGGCAGCCGCTCGCTGGCCCGCAGGGCCTCCTTGGCCACCTTGAGGGTGAGCGGGCTCTTGCTGGCGATCTTCCCGGCGAGCTCCAGCGTCTTGGCGCGCAGCTCCTCGGCCGGCACGACCATCTCGACGAGCCCGATCTCCTTCGCCTCGGCGGCCGGGATCATGTCGCCCGTGAGGATCAGCCGCATGGCATGGCCGACGCCCACGAGGCGGGAAAGGCGCTGCGTGCCGCCGCCGCCCGGGATGAGCCCCAGGTTGATCTCCGGCTGGCCGAAGCGGGCCTTGTCGGAGGCGATGCGGATGTCGCACGACATGGCGAGCTCGCAGCCGCCGCCCAGGCAGAAGCCGTTGATCATGGCGATGACGGGCTTGGGGAAGCTCGCCATGACGTCGAAGATGCGGGGGCTGCGCATGGCATGGCGCTGGTCGAAGGGAGTCCGGCCCGCGAACTCGCCGATGTCCGCCCCGGCGATGAACGACTTCTCGCCCGCGCCGGTGATGACGACGACGCCCACCGAGTCGTCCTTCTCGATCCCGGCGAGGATCTCCAGCATGTCGCTCCGCACCTGCTCGTTCAAGGCGTTCAGCTTGTCGGGCCGGTTGATGGTCAGGATGGCAACGCGCCCTTCGCGCTCCACCAGAATGGTTTCAGGCATTGGATGTCTCCTCCATAGTCCACAAGGAATGGGCATTGTATAGGCGGCTCCGGCGAGGGTAGGGCTGGCCCGAGGGATATGTCGATTGAAGGCCTCGAAATCGACACGTTTGGGAGACCTGTCGATCCTGTCGACACGTTCCACTGACGTGTCGATTTTCAGGTAACTTTTCGACACGTACTGATCTAGAATAACCAAGCTCCAGGCATGCCATGAACAACGATCCCCGCAAGCCATATGACAAGCTCCCCCGGCTCCCGCCCGGGGTCGATCTGGAGACCCGGCCCGTGCTCAAACAGTGCCTCGGGGCCACCCGGGCCCTCGCGGAGCTCAAGGGGGCCGGCGGGCTCCTCCCGGATCCCACGATCCTGATCAACATCATCCCCCTCCAGGAAGCGAAGCTCAGCTCCGAGATCGAGAACATCGTCACCACCCAGGACGAGCTCTTCCATGCCGCCCTGGACGAGGAGAGCGCCGCGGACCCGAGAGCCAAGGAGGTTCTGCGCTACCGGACCGCTTTGCGCCACGGCTACGAAGAGGTGCTGCGCGGGGGCTTGAGCAAGGATCTCCTGGCCGAGGTCTGCGGCATCCTGCGGGACCAGCCGGTTTCGTTCCGTTCGGAAAAGGAGATGGTGTACATCGGAAATCCAAGGGCCGGCACCATCACCTACACGCCCCCGCGCGGCGGCAAACCCCTGCTCGACAAGCTGGCCAACCTGGAGGGGTTCCTGCTCCAGGAGGACGGCCTGGACCCGCTGGTGCGCATGGCCGTCGCCCACTATCAGCTCGAAGCCATCCACCCCTTCATGGACGGCAACGGCCGGACGGGCCGGATTCTCAATCTCCTCTACCTGATCCACGCCCGCCTCCTGGAGATCCCCGTCCTTTACCTCAGCCGGTTCATCATCCAGAACAAGGCCGACTATTACCGGTTGCTCCGCGGGGTGACCGAGAACGGAGCCTGGGAGGCCTGGGTGCTCTACATGCTGGAAGGGGTCGAAGAAACGGCGCTCTGGACGACGAACCGGATCCGCGCGATCCGGGGGCTCTTCGACGCCACCGTGGCCCGGGTCCGGAAGGAGCTGCCCAAGGTCTACTCCAAGGAGCTGGTCGAGCTGATCTTCCGCCAGCCCTACTGCAAGATTCAGTTCGTCGTGGACGCCGAGCTGGCCCGGCGGCAGACCGCGTCGGTGTACCTGCAGGAGCTGGAGCGGATCGGCGTCCTGGCCTCCGAGCGGCGCGGCCGGGAGGTCGTCTACAAGCACCCGGCCCTGGTAGAGGTGTTGACGGCCTGACGTGTCGATTTGAGGCCGCTGAATCGACATGTTCTGGAGATCTGTCGATCGCGTCGACACGTTCTCGAGACGTGTCGAAAATCTTCCAGAAATTCGACCGGTATCGACAGATGGGTGGCCGGGGGTGAGGGCGGGGTGAGGGCCTACCTCCCGCGGACGATGTCGCCGATCCGCACCCAGCGCCGCCGTACTTCCTGCCAGTCCTTGCGGACCTCCGGGCCGGGCTGCACCTGGCCCATCAACCGGTCCACCTGTCCGGCGGAGCTCGTCAAAGTGCTGAGGCGGTTCGCGATCTCCGTACGGTTCTGTGGGGTCTTCAGCCGGCCGCGGACGAAGAATCCATCCTTGAACCGCTTGTTGAGCCGTTCCGCGGCCTCCGTCAGCACTTCGAGATCCTCCGTGAGCTGCTGGTCTGCCTCCGTCAGCTCGGCGCCGCCGTCTTCTTTCTGATCCAGGAAATCGGCGTAGCTCTCGATGAGCTTCTCGTTGGCCGTGACCAGCTCGTCGCTCAGACGGCGGAGCTCGTCGTAGGGAAGCTCACCCGTGGAGGACACGGGTGGCGCGGGCGCAGGCTCCGGGTCCCTGGCGGGGGCCGGCTCGGAGACGGTGGGCTCCGGGTCGGGCTCCGGACGGCTCGACGGCGGTGGGGCCGCTGGAGTCGGCATCTCCTGCGGGCGCGCCTGCGTGGGAACGGGCCTGGGAGGCTGGGACGCCGCCGTCCTGGGAGCCTCGGGGATGGCGGCAACCAGGGTTGTCGCGGGCTCTGAGCTTTCCGGAACCGGCGCCGGCGTCTCCGTGCCGGAGAGCGGCGTGGTCTCGACCTGAGCCGTCTCCTCTGGAAGCGGCCCGGCCGGCCTGGAGCGGTTCCAAAGAAACATCCCCACGGCCAGCAACGCGAACACGAGGACGGCCGCAAACGCTCCCTTTTTCCATCCTGAGACCTCAACGGGCCGATACGAAGTGCTGACCGCCGCCGGAGCCGGCACCACGTTCGTGGGTTGGGATGGAGGAGGGGGTACGCGGGCTCGGTTCGTCTCGATGGTGGCGGGAGACGCCACGGCAAAGACCGGCGCCGGCGTCGGATTCGGCTTCGCCGGCAGCACCATTGTGGGGAAATCCTCTTCGTGCGGCCGGCTCCCCGGCACGGCGGTTCCAGGCCGCGTGAGGTAGAGGCGAAGCTCGTCGGCGGACTGGAACCGCGCGGCCGGGTCCTTCGCCAGTGCCTTGAGGACGGCGCGGTCGAGCCAGGCCGGGAGGTCGGGCACGAGGGTGCCGGGTGGCACGGGCGGATCGTCGAGCTGGGCCTTCAGGATGGAGAACTCGGTCGGCCCGTCGAACGGCACCCGCCCGGTGAGCATCTGGTAGAGCACGGCCCCCAGGGCGTAGATGTCCGTGCGCTGGTCCACCTCCTCGCCCCGGATCTGTTCGGGGGCGATGTAGCGGAGGGTCCCGACGAGGAGGCCCGTGCGGGTCAGGTGATTGCTCCCCGTCATCCGGGCAATCCCGAAGTCCATCACCTTGAGCGTGCCCGCTTCGGTGAGCATCAAGTTGTCCGGCTTCAGATCGCGGTGGATGATCCCCGCCCGGTGCGCCTGCTCGATCCCTTCGAGGGCGGTGGCGAAGAGCGGCACCGCCTGCTGCCAGGGCAGGGCCACCTGGGCCTCGATGACATCCGAAAGCGTCCGGCCGCGCACCAGCTCCATGGCCAGGAACAGCTCGCCGCCGTCGTAGAAGAAGCTGTAGATGCCGGCGATGGAGGGATGGCTCACCCGCGCCAGGATCTTGGCCTCGGCCCGGAACCGCTCCACGATCTGCGGCTCCCGCGCGAGATCCGGCCGGATCGCCTTGATCGCGACCTCGCGCTCCAGCATCTCGTCCACGGCGCGGTACACGGCTCCCATGCCGCCCTCGCCGATCTTCTCCACGATCCGGTAGCTGCCGACGACTCTGCCCAGCATGAAGTTCCCCTTGGCGATGGCAAGATTCTATCGTGGGGTGGCCTCCCCTGCCGTAAGCCCTGGCGAAACGTTACAATCCGGCGCAACCTGGCAGGAGCAGAGTAAAGTGAAATGCGTCAAAGTCGTCTTTAGCGGACACGCAGTACGCCGTATGTTCGAGCGGCACATTGGGAGAGACGAGGTCGTGGCCGCCCTCGACTCTGGAGAAGTCATCGCCGAATATCCGGATGACCTTCCCTTCCCCAGCGTCCTCCTTCTTGCGAGCGCCGGTCAACGGATCCTCCACATCGTCGTAGGGGAGGACACCGCGTCGGGTACCTGTTACATTGTGACCGTGTATCCTCCTGGTCTGGAGCTGTGGAACCCGGATTTCAGGACGAGGAGATCTTGATGACATGCCTGTTCTGCAAGCAAGGCCAGACCCATTCGGGCAGGGTGACGGTGGTTCTCCAGCGGGATGAGGCCGTCGTGATTTTCAAAGACGTTCCCGCGGATGTCTGCGAGAACTGCGGAGAATACTACCTCTCGGAGAGCATCACCGGAGAGCTGCTGGGGCGAGCGGAGAGGGCGATCCGGGACGGCGCAGAGGTCGAAATCCTCCGATTTGCCGCGTAATCTGACGGTTTCCCCTACATCGGCAGCGCCACCGTGAACACCGTCCCCTGGGGCACGTTGTCCTCCACCCGGATCGACCCCTGGTGGTCCGTCACGATGCGGTGGACGATGGCGAGACCCAGTCCCGTGCCGCGCCCCTTGGTCGAGAAGTAGGGGAGGAAGAGCTTCTCCTTCCACTCGGGGGGAATGCCCCGCCCCGTGTCCGCCACCTGGATCTCCAGGTGCCCGTTGACGGCGTGGGCCGCCACGGTCACCCGCCCCGGCGCCTCGGTGGCCTCGACGGCGTTGTCCAGGAGATTGATGAGCGCGCGCCGCACCTGTTCGCCGTCGATCTTCACCGCCGCCAGGCCTGCCTCCACCTCCCCCTCGACCTCCACCCCCGCCTTCAGATTCCGGTACAGGTGGACCGTCTCCGAGACCAGCTTCGGGAGATCGACGGCAGATGGCCGGGGGCGGGGCATGCGGGCGTAGCGCGAGAACTCGTCCACCATCCCCTGAAGCGTCACCACCTCGCGGACGATGATCTCGACCCCTTCCTCGATCGCCTTGCCGAGCCCCGGGTCCCCCTGCTGCGACTTGCGGAGCAGCCGTTCAGCGGACAGGCGGATGGGCGTGAGCGGGTTCTTGATCTCGTGGGCGATGCGCCGCGCCGCCTCGTGCCACGCCGCGAGCTGCTGAGCCTTGATCAGCTCCGTCAGATCCTCCAGCACCAGCACCCGCCCCTGCACCTCCCCCTCGGCGTCGCGCAGCCCCCTCACCTTGGCCTCGAACGTCTTCCACTCTCCGCCCACGATCAAGTGGACCTCCTTCGCCGCTCGTCTATCGCCGCCACCGCCGGAGCCGCCGAAGCCTAAATCCGCCTCCTTGACCACCGTGGCCAGCCGTGACCGTTCCACGTCGCTCCACGCCTCCTCGAACGGCCGGCCCACCACGTCCCCCTCGCGCTGGCGCAGCATGTTCAAGGCCGCGCCGTTGCAGGTGAAAATCCGCCCCGAGGAGTCGATCGACACCACGCCCGCCGCCACGTTCTCCAGCACCGCCGCGATCAAGGCCCGCTCCTCGCCCAGCCGCTGGTTGCTCGTCACCAGCTCGCGGTTCCCCCGCTCCAGCAGCTCCTTGTTGCTCTGCAGCTCCCCGGTCATCCGGTTGAACGAGGTCACCAGCACGCCGAGCTCGTCGTCCGCCTCCACGTCCACCCGGTGGGAGAGATCGCCGCCGCTGATCAGCCGGGTCCCCTCGGCCAGGGCCTGGATGGGCACCGTCACCCGCCGGGCGAGGTAGAGCCCCGTCCAGGAGGAGGCGAGGAGAATGAGCAGCGTCACCATCGCGAACAGCAGCAGATGGCTCGCCCGCAGATCGTCCTTCTGCACCAGGAGCTGGCGGTAGGCCTGGTAATCCTCCACCAGCTTCTCCCGCTGCTCCGCCAGCACCGGATCGAGCAGCGACCCTGCCACCACCACCACGGGAGCGGTCGCCTTCGCCGCCCCCGGAGCCGCCGGGGAAGAGTGCGGCGAGACCGCCGTCATCAACAGGCTCCCCTTGGTTCCCGGCGGCGTCTGCACGGCCGCGGCGTGACCCTCCTTCGCCGCATCCTCCAGCAGAGAAGGGTCCGGCTCCGGCAGATCGGAGATCCCCGACTCCGAGCTGAGCGTGGCGTGGATGAACTCCCGCCCCTCGTACACGGCGAGGAGGTCCAGGTCGAGCTCCTGAAGCAGCTCCTGCATCCGCCGCGTCAGAAGCGGCCGCTCGGCCGGATCGTTCAGATCGAACGCCTCGATCTCCCTCAGCACCCGCGACGCGTCCCGCAGGTTCGTCTTCTCGATCCGGTCGTACAAGGCCTGGGCCACCGCGCTGCCGCGCTCCAACACCGGGGCCACGGGCGTGTTGAACCACCGGTCGATCGACCCCTGAAGCAGCTCCGTGGCGATCGCGAAGAGCACCAGCACGGGGATCAGCGAGAGGCCGATGTACGTTGCCACGAGCTTGAACTTGAACGTCGAGCCCAGCACCCGGTGGCGGCGCTCGATCAACAGCTTGAACAGGTTGCGCAGCAGGACGAAGACGACGATCAGGATCAGCAGCACGTTGACGTACCACAGCATGAACATCAGCACGCGGTTCGTCACCAGCGCCGCCGGCAGGTCCCGCCCCCGCTGGGCCAGATAGAACAGCGCCGTGAACAGCAGCAGCAGCGCCACCAGCCCGGCGCCGATCAGGCGGTGGTCCTTGCGGTGGCGGAGGAGCTTCGCGCGGAGGCTCATGGCCCGCCTCAGGGGGTCCGCGGGGGGCGGAACTTCGAGGATTCTTTCCAGTCCGTGTTGATGGTCACCGGAATGAACGACAGCACCGTCCGCGAGCCCATCTCGGCCTGTACCTTCACCAGCATGCGCCAGTCCGCCGGCAGCCCGGTCAGGGTGAACACGGGGAGATCCTTGACCTCCGTCATCGCCGCTTCCAGGTCTTCGAGATCGCGGACCATGCGGCTCTCGATCAGCTTGCCGTCCAGCTTGTAGTGGACGGAGTAGGCCCGGGCCACCGCGTCGTACGTGGCCACCACCTCGAGCGAATTGGTGTTCACCCGGTCGTCCCACCACCGTTTCCGGTCGCGGGCCAGCTCGAAGCTGTAGAGAATGGGCGTGGGCAGGCCGCTTTCCACCCGCTCCCGGAACCGGTGGTTGAAGCCATCGCGCAGCGTGAACGTCGTCAGCACCCGGTCGCCGTCGAGCTTGATCTTGATTTCAGAGATCCGGGCGTCAGCGAGGGCCTGCGAGGCGAAGAAAAAGAAGCAGACAAGCGCCAGTTTCGCTCTCATCGAGGAGAGGAGTCTAGCATTTCCGGGTCCTCCCCCCACCCGCGGGACGCTGGCCTATACTGGCACCCCCGCCCTCGGCCGCCTGCCCATCGTTCGCCTGCTGACGCCTGGGTTGGATTCGCCAAGGAGGAATTCCATTTCGCGGGCGACAAGGGGATTGTCGCCCGCGAAGCCGGAAAGAGATCTAGGAGATCTACTGCATGTCTCGCGTGTCACCGAGGCTCCGATGCACCGCCTTAGATCTCCTAACCCTATACGCGCAAAAGGTTCGCGCGGAGGGTCATTCGATTTCGTCAGCGGGGTAGAACCCGCTCCTTGGGAGATTGTTTAGACCTACCGTGCACCGCCCTTTGCCGAGCAGCTCCGCACACCGCGCTCGCGCTTGCAACACAAGCAATGCCAGATTGTGCCTTGCTCTCGAACTTTTACCCAAGCCGCGCCCCCGCCCGGGCATAAATGCCCGGGCTAGGCAAAAAGAAGCCGGCTAAAGCCGACTCAAAGGATTTTTGAGTCCCCTTCAGGGGGCTTCTTCAACCTAGCCCGGGCATTTATGCCCGGGCGGGGGCGCGGCTTGGGTAAACAGACAAAGTAGAACTAACGGGCCGCCCAGATCCTTGCCTTCAGGGCGGCAACGTTCTGTCGGCTTTGCCTTTGGCTGAGACTCCAGGGCCGCAGGTCAAAGTCCGCCTCTTCCAAGGGGCGGCAAAAGAACCCTTACTTGCGACGCACGACGCCAGGCGGTCGAATCCCCATTCGCCGGCCCCGTTGGGACAACTCGCGAGCTCTTTGCAACGTCAGGAGCCCTCATTTCAACACCTCGTGAGGTCTTTGATACAACTCCCGGGCCTATTGGAACAACTCGAGACCATTGCCACAACTCGCGCGCTCGTTGCTACAACTGTAGCCCTCATTTCAACACCTCGCGACACCGCTGGAACACAACCAGACCTCAACGGAACAACTGGAGAGGCTGCGAGTCGATGCGCAGAGCGCCCGAGTCGTTGCGGAGAGGGCCCGAGTTGTTCCAACGAGCGCGGCGGGAGGGCTCGTGAGCCTCGGGAGTTGTTGCAAAGACCGCGGCGGAAGGTCTGGAGACCCTTAAAGTCGGGAGCGGAAGGTCTGTAGAGGGTCGGGGGAGGTCTGGCCGGCGGGTTGGGAGCGCGACCCGCCCTGTCGGACAAGCGATCGGGCTCAGAGCCCGGTCATCGGGTAGTGCTCTTCGAGGATCTGGCCAAGCTTCCCGGAGAGCTGAGCGTAGTCGGCAGGCTGGAGATCGCCCTTGGATGCGACCTTGGAGATCGCCTCGAGGCTGTCGCGGGTCTCCGGGCTGAGCTGGGTCTCGCCCCATCCCAACTTGTCCTGCCACAGAAGGTGCCGCGCGAAGCTGCGGGAGTTGCCGTCCTGGAAGAACGTGGGATCTTTCGCGGCGGCCGCCATGCGGCCCGCTTCCACCCACTGGCCGAGGTCCAGGGAGACCTCACTTCCCACGAAGACGTCCCGGGTTTCCTTGGCCAGCCGGTCCGCCTCCGCCGCAAAGGAGCTCGCCGGCTTACCGGAGTCCTGGAGAGATCCGGTCAGGCCCGAGTACTTCGTCATGAGCTCCTCGGGTCATGATTCCTGAGTCCAGGAGACCGAGCAGGGCGGCGACGGCATTCTGAGCCTCATCCTTCTTCTCCGCCCGCAGGCTGACCTGGAGATTCACGAGCTGCACTCCAGCCCGAAAAGCAGCTTCGTCCAGATCGCTCTCGGGTTCCCCCTCGCCCCCCCGGAATACGGGGCCGGTCCACAGGCCGCGGGTGTTGTCGAAGACCTCCGGCCGGGTTGGGATGCGCTGCGCGATCTCGAGGGTCTTCAGGTCCGGAGGTGGTCCCAAAACGAGCTGGTTGAGGATCGCATACGCTCCGACTCCAACCACCAGGAGGGCCGCGATTTTGTAGTACCACGGAGAAGGCGCTCTCTTAGGCGGAGTGCTCTTGGGAACCCGAGCCGGAAATGGCACCACAGTGCCCTCCTCCTCCGGATCGGTCTCCAACAGGAACCGTACGGAATCGGAGTAGACTGCATAGCAGTCCTCGCAGTCGGCCAGATGAGCGGTGACCCGCTCGGCCTCCACCGGATTGAGCACCCCGTCGATGTAGGCCGCCAGCATTTCAGCGGAGGGGCAGCCCCCAATGTAGGCCGGGAGGTCAACGTAGACGGAGAGGTTTCCGGACGGACGGTGGCCCCCTGTGGGGTTGTCCGTTCTGTTGGTTTCAATTTCCTGCATTCTCTTAGCCGCCTTGATGTCCGCTACCTATTAGACGGACATCTATAGAAGATTACCCCGTTTCCTTCTCCCGTTATTCCTAGAAGTCCGAAATTTTGGGATTCAGAGATCCGAAGACCTCCACAATGTCCTGCCGCCGGACTCCATGCTTCTTGAGACACGTCTTCAGATCCTTATAGATCTTATCCAGACGACGGTAGAGAGGCTTCTGATCGATCCCCCGGATCCGGGAGATCTGGGCCACCGAATACTCCATCCGCATCCGGACGAGAAGTTTGTCCTCCTTAGATAGTGCCGCGAGACACCTCTGGAGGGTCACATAGACTCGCCGCTTCACCCCTTCGAGCTCGTTCTCCTCGAAACTCTCGTCCGGCCGCGGCTCCTTGGAAGGCTCGGACTCCAACTGCTCCTCTCCCAAATGACGGCGGACCGGCTTGGGCGGCAGCTTGGCCGCGAGGTCCCGGAGCTCCGCCTCGGACATCTCGATCTTCTCGTTGATGCGCAGGATCTGGATAGCCTCGTCGAGCGTATACCCCTCCCGCGCAATCAGCCGCTCCAGCCGGATCGCCACCGGCCCCAGCCGGACCGCCTCTGCCGAAGGCCGCCACTTCCCCCAGAGGTGGTCCTGGTAGTCCATGAGGAGCCTCCGGATGACCACGGTCAGGTAGGTCCGGAGGCTGCTCTTCCCCTGGTACTGCCGGAGGATGGCGCAGTCGTCCTCGAGGAGCTTGATCTTGACCAGGCTCCCGAAGTCCTCCGCCTCCTCCCGCTTGAAGTGCGCCCGTCGGCAGCAGTGGGTGGTAATCTCCTCGATGAGCTTCTGGTGGCCTAGGAAGAGGTCCATAGGGCTGAGGTCGCCGGGGGGGTTGGGTAGGGTGGCCATGCTGGGTCGGGGCTCGGCTCTACTGGAGGAGAAGCATAGATGTCGGGGATTCTATAGGAGATGGGGGGAGCGAGGCACAGGCACCCAAAGTCTAAGTTCCAGTCCCCATCCTGGGGATCTGACCAAGCCAGCTCATTCCTCTAAACGATGCAAGGTGTCCCTTGTCAGGGAACGAATGGCCACTATAGAGCGGATCTGCTCTCCTCGCCCACGAGTCTTGAGCTGAGCAGGCTGGCGAAGCTCCTTCACGAGGGAGGGAAATCGAGATGTCGATCCGTCTCTATACATGATGGCGACAAAGGATGGTATCTTCTCCAAGTTCCCACAAGGTATCGGCTAGTGACTCGGTTTACTCCAAGCGCTGCTGACGGGCGCCTCATCAGGAGGGGGTTTCTGGTATTGCTTTGGTCGTACCGAGCAGGCTTAGCAGGCATTGGTCTGTTGCTACTGTTGGTCTTGTCTGACCAGCGGCCTCCGGTTACTAGAGAGGGAAAAGTGGGCTCGGCTTCTAGTCGGCTCTCCGATCTAGTCCAAGCGCTTGGTGCCCAACGCTTAGTCGAGCCACGGTTAACTGGGGGGTTTTCCTATGCTCCGTGCAAAAATGTCAAGGGTGATTATGCCTTGCACGAAGTGAGGTGCTCCCCTCAACCAAGGCTTGGCTCGGACTCGTTTATCATTTTGGCCAATGCCAGGTCAGAACTGCTCTCTACACTGTCTGAAGAGATTCCCACGCATAGGCTTCATACTCGCGCCATTTTGAATCTTTTATTCGAGGACTCTTCGTTGAGCCTCAATAAGGCCGTTGATTTGCTGAAAGAGGCGCATGGTTTAGAAGCGAAAGACGGAGAGATCGCGAGCGACTTAGCCGCGGCTTACGTTTTGCGCGCTGGGCGCAATAACGATCCACGAGATTTGCTTGCTGCAGTTGCTTGGAGCGAGGAAGCGATACGGCTCGATCCTCAGATTGAAGAAGCCCGCTTCAATCTAGCTCTTGCGCTCGAAAAGCTGCATCTCGACGCGCAGGCTCGAGCTGCTTGGGTGGACTACTTGTCCAACGATCGCGAATCGCCTTGGGCATCGGAAGCCCGGGCACGAAAGGTTCTTAATACCCTCTCGATCCGTACCCGTTGGCAGAAAATTCTACCCACCCTAACGACTGAGCCCTTGGTCTTACCTTCACAAGCCTTGTTCGTTGATTTCGCACAGCAGGTTCGCTTGCATCTGGAGAATGAGCTTCTGCCAGCTTGGGCGGATGCCGTTGCCCTTGGTGATAAGCCCCGTGTTTCCAAATATTTGCGGCTAACAGAAGTCATTGCTCGCACGCAAGAGGCGGAAACCGGAGACACCCTTCTCACCGACTCTGTAAGGCAAATTATGGACAGCGAGAAGCCGTCCTTTAGCTTGGCTAAGCGACAAAACTTGGTCGAGGGGCTACGGCTCTACCGTGACGGTCGTCGTCTCTACGAGCAACAGAACCATGACGCTGCGAAGCCGATTCTCGAGCACGCTCGTATAGAGCTTGAACTAGCAGGTAGTCCCTTTGCTTTGTGGGCTGAGTTCTATATTGCGGTCTGTGATTATCATGCATCCAGATATGCGGTGGCCTTACAGAGCCTTGCAGGGCTTCTCGGGCGTATGGGTAACTCGAATTATCTGAGTCTTCGCGGCCACGTCGAATGGATGATCGGTCTTACCCAACTCGATCAAGCGCAATATGCCGAATCTGTACTGGCTTTCCAGCGAGGTCTCACCTATTTCAAGGCAGCCCGCGAAAAGGAGAACATCGCCGCCATGTGCAACCTTCTTTCGCGAGGCTTCGAGATGCTCGGCGATGACCTTGAAGCATGGCGATACCGTTATGCCGCTCTCGCGAGGTTGTCTGAGATTGACAAAGACCGTCGAATCAATAATATCCTGAGCTCGGCTGTAGACGGAGCCGTAGAGGAAGGTTTGCTTTCAGTTGCGCGCCGATTCCAATCCGAAATGGTTCGTCAGACGCGTATCTCGGGGAATCCGCTCCTCCTGACAATTGCCCTTCACAAAGATGCCTCGCTCGCCGCGCGGTTGGGGCGCCACCAAGAAGCGGAGGCGGCAATCTCGGAAGCAAAAATATGGTCAACCCGAATTCTAGGATCGGGTGTGAGAGATCGAGTCACGGCTGACCTTTTCATGGCTGAAGGCGAGGTCTTGCGAGGCGAAAACTCAACAGGTTCGCTTAAGGCTCTGGAGCAATCACTTGCTCTGTTTCATGAACAAGGGGCAAGGATACGCTTGGTTGCTGCCGAACGACAGCGGGCGCGGACTCTCGAGACCATGGGTGACACCGCAAATGCGAGTGTCGCGTATCGTGCGGCGATCGCTGAGGCCGAGGCCCAACTTGGCTCAGTGCCGCAGGAGGAGCTGCTGGCTTTCTCCGCTGAAACACGTAACCTTTATAATGATTTCATAGCTTTTGCAGCCAAACATGAGACGGCGGATCAGATGTTTTTCTGGGTCGAAAAGGCTCGTGAATCCTATCTACAGACAGCGCTTGCTGCTTTAAAACCTATCGCGGCGAGAGGGATTACCGCGCGCTCAACCCTTTCAACGCTGACTTTGGCTTCATTCCAGGCCGCTCTCCCCAAAGGCACAGTTTTGGTCGAGTTCAAGTTGTTGCCTGACCGCCTCCTTCGTTGGACCTTGACGACAGAAGGGATGCGTTTTCGTCAGACGCCGGTCGATCCAGTGGTGTTGGTGCAGGCAGTGACAGGACTGCGAGAGAGCATCCAGAAGGGAGCATCTCTCGCCGCTTTGCGCAAGCCGCTGACTAGTCTTGGAGAACTAGTGCTGGGAGAGATGAAAGGTGAGCTTTCGACTGGCCGTTTCCTGGTGGTCGTACCTGATGGACCACTGACCGACCTACCTTTTGACCTGCTGTTCCCTCCTGGTGAGGGCCAGCCGCTCATACAGCTTCTGCCTATCCTCTCGGCACCCAGTGCCCAATCGTTCTTAGCCAGTACGGCTCGCCTGAAGGAAATGGGGAAAGGCGCGCCGGAGACAGCTCTTGTTTTCGGCAATCCAAGCTTCGAGCGCCGGCTTTTCCCCAGTTTGTCTGATCTCCCACGTGCCGGTGTCGAGGCTGAGCGGATTGGGATCGCTTATCGCCAAGCCATCGTATTTACTGCCAATGAGGCAACGAGGGCCGCGCTCGAACGACAGGGGCCTTTAAGCGAAGTCATTCATTTCGCTGGCCACGCGGTGCTCAATAAGCACGAGATCTGGCGTTCCAGCCTATTGCTGGCGAAAGACACGAAGGTCAACGATTCAGGAGTCTTTACGGTAGCGGACCTCGCTCGGCTCCAACTGCCCAGGACTAGATTGGTGGTGCTGGCTGCCTGCGATACCGCGGGTGGGGGCATGGGAGTCTCCGATGGTGTTCCGACCCTTCTAGTTCCACTGCTCGCCACCGGGGTGCCATATCTTGTAGCCAGTATGTGGGAAGTGGATGATGCGACCTCGTCACTGTTTTTTGAAGAATTTCATCGGCGCGTTGCGAGCGGAGAGAGTCCGACTACAGCCCTAAGAGAAGCAAAACTGCTCCTGCTCCTCGGACCTGAAGAGTCGCTGCGGAAGCCCGCCATATGGGCGGCGTTCACTCTCGTCGGGGGCGTAAACTCCTGATCCTGCAACCAAAGCTTTACAAAGGGGAGGTAGTATGTATACATTGCGGTTAATTCTTGAAGGTGTAATTTTTTTGGCAATGGTCAAGGCCCCTAGTGGTCAAGATCAGCTCTGGCTCCTGTTACTCGATCCTGGCTACAAGGGGAATATGCATCACTACGCTCACCTTTACGTTGATCCTTCCTTTCGAGATGCTTCTAGCCGCGCCTTCGATGGCGCGGATGGCCATGGATCGTACTTCAACCTCGCAGGGGATCATATGGACGTAGGTTTCAAACAGAAAGCACAGCCAAATGGCCTCTTCTTTGTCAAGAACACTAGGACTGAGGGTCAGAAGAAACCTTGCTTCGACTGCGGCAGTGCCTATACTTTTCGACAACAGAAGGATGACTTAGAATGGGTGAATTCGCTGGCGGAGATCCTGAAGGCTGTCCCTCGGAAGGGGAACTACACTTTGGCAGAGGCGACTAAGCTTCGAGAAGATATCGTCAATGACAGTTATAATACTGATGGGTTGGTCCTTGCGCGAATTGCAATTGGCCAAGGAGAAGTTCGTACTTACACGCTTTGGAATGAGAAAGGTAATCCCTCTAATCTTGATCCTGTCAAAATTTCCTCTTATGCCTTCAAGAAGCCTCCGTACCTCTGCGATCCAGAGGTGGACCTCAATGCTGCTGTCGCGCAAACCATCGCTATCGAGCTTTCGGTCTCCGATGTTTTTATTCTAGGCTCACGCTCCTTGGCAGACGAAACAAAGCCGGGGAGAGGTAATATTGTCATAAAGGGGACACCCGGATCTTTGGTGGAAGTGCGATTGATGAGCATGAGTTATGACGGGGTTGCGAGAGAGGGCGATTTTAGCGCCTTTTACGCACTGCTGAGCAATCCTAATTATTTTTACTTTCTGCCGTTACCGAGGGAATGCAGAGGTAGTGATAGCGGCGGCGCCTGCTCGCCAACTAGACCTTGAGGAGGTTTAATGTTTAAGCAGCTATCTTTGATGCGACTCCTTGCATACGGCAGGATAGGATCCTTTGTTCTTATCACCTGTCTGGCAACTCTTTTTCAAGCTCCTCCGGCATATAGCGAAAAGCTTTGGCTGAACCTTTACCAGATGGGACCTGATGATCTAGGAGATACTCCTCAACCTTCCCCGGTTGTTCTAGGCTGTCGTTTCCCGGGATGTTTTCCTGGCTTCTCACAGCAACTCCTGAGGCTGGAAACCTCGGTCAAGGGCCCGTTCCTCAAACAATGGGTTCTTGGGCTGGAAGCGTTGCCGATAATGGAGCGTAGCCGTATTACCCTCGTGGGTGATGCTGGGCGCTCTTCTCCTACGGCAATCCAGTTAGGCCATGTAGCGACGGTAGGCGGTCTAATGCCGGAGCATGGTGATCGACTTCCACTCATGCCGGTTACGGTCGAACTTGATCTTGTTGCGTTACGTCGTTGGGCTTTGGGCGAGGGGCCTCCTCTTGCGGAGGCGCCGCAACTCGTGTTGGAAGCTCGACAACTCGTTGGGGATATTGAGGTCCATCGCTGGCAGTTCGTCTACGATTTCTCAGCTCTAGTTCCCCCTGCACCAGCCCCCCAACCCTTGCCTGGAGGAGACCGGGTTGAACTAAAAAACTATTCTCGTAGTTCTTCTCCTGTCATTCTTCTCGCCCGAGGCAGTAACCTTGCTGATCGCATGACGGATGTGACTATAGGTAAGTTGAGTATTGATGTCGAAAACATGACCACTCAAACCCCCAACGTAGAGGTAGCAGTATGGGCACATGATCAGCAGCCCGTCCTCCTTCTTCGGCCGCGCCTTAAAGCTGAGCCTGAGACCATTCCAGTGATAGCCCCCGGACTTCTCAAGGTCACTCCTAAGCTTTTCCTGCCTGATGGATTTCTAGTGCCAGGTGTTAAATGGGAAGATTTAGCACATTGCGACTACGCAGTGGCAAATCAACTCTTTCTGCGCAATAGATTGGGCATCGAGCTAGAATTTACTACACCAACCAATAGCGATGCTGTATATTGTGAGGACGAGACAGGTCTCAGGGGTAGGACTGGTTTCACGGCTGGCAATCTAAATATATTTTATGTAGAACAAGACTATCAGCCTCAGAACTGTTGCTTGCAGAAAGTTCCAGAGGCAATGTTCTTAACTATGCGAGCTACTCCGACCTCCCTTGCTCATGAACTGGGTCATGCTTTCGGCCTGTGGCATGATGAGAGGAGTGGTAATATTATGCTTGGAGATGCTTTAGATCGTAGTGACTTCGCCCTGCCTCAGGTGTATTTAATGACATTTAGTGAAGAATCGATCGTCAACATGTTCGGTTTTCGCACATCGCCGGTCAGGAGTAAGAATGAATGTCCCATCCACTGCAAGCCTCAAGGGTTCGCTGAGTTCTGGTCGCAGTGTGTAAAAAATAATGCCGCCTTCTCAGTCACTGTATCGCCATCTCCCACGGACAAAGTCCATGCGTTATTGACGTCACTTAACTCAGAGGAATCAGTTTCTGGAGATGAGCCTCTTTGGAAAGGCCTGCTTGCTGCGGATCAGGACTTGGTTGCTTTTCTAAAGGGTGTCGCTCGAAGGGGTGTTCGGCCCGATGCCGTCAATGGCACGATCCGAGCAATTAGAGCATCTTTGAATGGCCAAGAATGCCCGGTCCCTGCTGATGTTTATGTTAATCTTTACGGCAGCCGCGTTGTGGAGAATTCAAAGCGCGCGGCGGCCAATGCGCTCTTTATTCTTAAGACCGACAAGTCGAAAATTGCTCTAGTTGAAGTCAAACAATTCGTATCGGAAAGCCTGAGAGCACATATTGACAATTTGCTTCTCAACTGGTGAGACGTAGATGGGTGATGATCACTTATGGGACAATAAAGCCTATGCCCTACTGCGCCCACTGCGGTACCCAAGTCCCCCCCGCCACCCCCACCTGCCCCCGCTGCGGCAATCCGCCCGGCGGGGTCCGACAGCCCACCGCCGTCGTGAAGGGGCCCTCCTCGGGGCTCCCCCTCATCCTCATCCTCGTCTTCATCGGCGGCTTCTTTTTGCTGGCGGTGGTGGGGATCATTGCGGCGCTTCTGATTCCGAACTTCCTGGATGCTTTGCAGAAGGCGAAGCAGAAGCGGACGGTGGCGGACGTTCGGGTGGTGGGGACGGCGGTGGTTTCTTATATGACGGATGAGAATGGGGCTCTTCCTCCGGCTCAGGATCTGGAGGAGCTTCGGCCGGTGTTGGTGCCGAAGTACATCCAGTCTCTGCCGGTTTCGGATGGATGGAAGCGGCCGTTGCGGTATTCGTGCTGGCAGGAGAGCCCGGAGGCGGCGGGGTGCGACCATTTCCGGATCGTGAGCGGCGGGCGGGATGGGAAGTTGTCGTCCGAGGATCTTTCGCAGTACGTAGCAGGGGACGTTCGAGCCCACGGACTATGACCAGGACATCGTGTTCGGGGATGGGCTCTTCCTTCGGTATCCTGCCAAGGCAGGGCAGCAGTAGAGGGGAGGGAAGGGCGCATGTACTGCACGAATTGTGGGACCTGGGGTCCGGATGAAGTCCGAAGCTGCCCTCAGTGCGGCAACTCGATGCCGGTGTCCGGGGGCGATGGGGCTGGAAGGGGCTGCGCCGCAGGTGATTCCCAATCATCTGGTGGAGGCCGTTTTGGTGACCCTCTGCTGCTGCGTGCCGTTCGGCATTCCGGCGATCGTCTACGGGGCGCAGGTGGCGCCGAAGGTGGCGGCGGGGGACATCGCGGGGGCTCTGGAGTCTTCCAGGATGGCGAAGATGTGGTCGTGGATCGGCTTCGGTCTGGGAGGCGCGGTGGTGCTCCTGTACGCGTTGCTGGCAGTGTTCGGGGCCTGATCGCGGATCGTTGACGTTGGCTTTCCCCGGCTCTGGAATCACGGGCCGCACGGCTCCCCAATCCATATACAATCAGAGCTGTTTTTCGATTCTCTTGAGGTCTTGGATTCTCCATGCCGCCGTGCACCCGCGCCCGCGCCGGGATCTTTGCCGTCGTCTTCATAGCCGCTTTCTGGGTGGTTGCCGGTGGCATTCTCCAGGCGAGCACGCTGGGGCGGCTGCCGGGGGCTCCGGGGTATGTCCACGAGGTGTTCGGGGTGGCGGACGGGCTGCCGAGCGCGGGGATCGCCAGGGCGCTTCAGACGCGGGACGGTTATCTCTGGCTCGCCACGTTCGACGGCCTGGTGCGGTTCGACGGCCACCGGTTCGAGGTGTTCGACAGCGAGCGGGTGCCGGCGCTGGGGAGCAACCGGATCTTCGAGATCGTCGAAGACCGCGGCGGCACGCTGTGGATTCTGACCGAACAGGGGTACCTGTCCCGGTACTCGGGCGGCGCTTTCACCTCTTGCTCGATGCCCCGGGAGGGACGGGTGAGCTGTGGCTCGCGGCAACCGGGGGACCCGTACTACAAGCGGTTGGTGCAGGATTCCGCCTTTCAGGATACCGCCGGCACGGTGTGGCTCGGCGGGCCGGCCGGGGTCTTCCGCGTTCAGGGGAGCGGAGCCGTGGCGGTGCGGGGTCTGCGGACCGAGGGTGTGGTCGAGTCGATCTTCTCGGACCGGCGCGGCCGGTTGTGGGTGGGGACGTGGCGCGGGCTGTGGGTGGGGACGGATGGCCGGTTCGAGCGGGTGAAGCTTCCGGCGGGGGCTTTGAAGACGATCTTCCCTTCTATTACAGAGGATGCGGCGGGGGAGATCTGGGTGGCGACGTCGCTCGGTGCGGGCCGGGTCCGCGACGGGGTGTGGATTCCTGAGGTCGAGGGCGCGGGGAGCTTCGTGGACCGGGATTCCCAGGGGAGGATCTGGATCGCGGCTCCCGGCCGGCTGGTGCGCCGCCGGGGGGCCCGGGAGAATCGGTTCGAGACGGTGGTGGACGGCCAGCCGGGCAATCCCCGCCTGATCCCCGGCGCCAACGTACGGATCGGCCCGGACGGCCAGGCGTGGATCGGCTGGACCGGGGCGCTCTTCCGCGACGGGGTGCCGGTGCTGCGCCTGCCGGACGCCCAGGACATGGTGACGTCGGTGACCCTGGACCGCGAGGGGACGGTGTGGGCCACGACCTCGCGCTCGGGCGAGCTCCACGCGCTGCACCCGGCCCGGGTGTCGGCGTTCACGGAGGGGCTCCCGAGCCCCGCGATCTATCCCGTCTATCAGGACCGCGACGGCACGATTCTGGCGGGTGGCCGTGGCTTCCTCGCCTCGCTCGCTTTCCGGGAGACGAGCTTCCGTTCGCTGGAGCTTCCGGGAGAGGTCGTCCTGGACGCCTCCGCGATCCTGCGCGACCGGGAAGGCACGCTGTGGGTGGGCACCTCGAAGGGTCTGTTTACTCTTGAGAAATGACCGCTTCATCCCGGTGAACGACGCACGGTTGCGGGGGCAGGCCCTGGGCGGCCTCTTTGAGGACAGCCGCGGTCATCTCTGGGCGGCCACGCGGGACGGGATCTTCCGGCGCGAGGCCGGGGGCGGCTGGTCGCAATGGCTGCCGGGGCAATGGGTGCGGATGATCCGCGAGACGCCGGACGGCGCGCTCTGGCTCGGCACCAACGGCCATGGGGTGATCCGCTTCCTGGCGGGCCGGGCCACCGCCGTCACTCAGGCCGAGGGGCTGTCGAGCAACCTGGTGCGGTCGATCTACGTGGCCCCGGACGGCCGGTTGTGGATCGGCACGGAGAACCGCGGCCTCAACCGGCTCGATCCAGGATCCGTGGGCCAGCCCGGAGGTCCGCGGATCGCCCCCGTGCGGGCGGGGCAGGGGCTCTACTCGAACGGCATCCACCAGATTCTGCCCGACGACTTCGGCAACCTCTGGATGAGCAGCAACCAGGGGATCTTCCGGGCGAGCCTGGCGGACCTGAACGCGGTGGCGGATGGCCGGCGGGCGCGGCTCGAGACCTTCGCCTACACCGAGCGCGACGGCATGGCGAGCCGCGAGGCCAACGGCAGCGTGCAGGACTCGGGCTTCCGCGACCGTTCGGGCCGGCTCTGGTTCCCCACGCAGGCCGGGGTGGTGAGCCTCGACCCGCGCGCCGTGCTGCGCCGTCGCGAGCCGCCGGCCGTGCACGTGGAGGGGCTGCGGGTGGGGGAGGAGGAGACGCCTCTCGCCGGCGGCGGCGTGCGGCTGGACCCTAGCCAGAGGAGCTTCACTTTCGAGCTGGCGGCACCCTCCTTCCTGGCGCCCGAGCAGCAGGAGTTCCGGTACCGGCTGGTGCCCTACGACCGCGACTGGGTGGACGCCGGGACGCGGCGCGAGGCGGCCTACACCAAGGTGCCGCCGGGGCGGTACCGGTTCGAGGCGCTGGCCTCGGGCTCGGACGGGCAGTGGAGCACCCGGCCGGCGGTGGTGGAGCTGGAGGTGATCCCCCGGTTCTACGAGACGGTATGGTTCCGCGTCCTCTGCTTCCTGCTGGCCGTGGTGGCCGTGGCCGCGATCTTGACCGCGGTGCTGCGTGCCCGCATCCAGGGGCAGCAGGCGCGCCAGCGAGAGCTGGAACGGCTGGTGGACGAGCGGACGGCGACCATCGCCGAGCAGGCGGAGAAGCTGCGCGAGCTGGATCAATTGAAGTCGCAGTTCTTCGCCAACGTCTCCCACGAGCTGCGCACGCCGCTCACGCTCATCCTCGGACCCCTGCGGGACGTTCTCGAAGGGCGCCTGGGACCGCTCCGCGAAGAGCTGGCCGGCCAGATCGGGGTGGCGGACCGCAACGCCCGGCGCCTGCTGGGGCTGGTGGACCAGCTCCTCGACGTGGCCCGGCTCGATTCCGGAGGGTTGCGGCTGCGGGTGCGCCAGGTGGACCTGGCGGCGTTCGTCCGCCAGCGGGTCGAAGCCTTTCTTCCCCTGGCCGAACGGCGGGAGATCGACCTGTCGCTGATGGCACCCGCGGAGCCGGTGGAGGCGTGGTTCGACGAGGTGCAGCTCGAAAAGGTGTTCGACAACCTCATCGGTAACGCCCTCAAGTTCACCCCCCGGGGTGGCGGTGTGAAGGTGGAGGTCACGGCGCCGCCCTGGTCCCCCCGGATGACGGTGGCGGTGCGCGACACCGGCCCGGGCATTCCGGAAGACCAGCTGGGCCGCATCTTCGAGCGCTTCTACCAGGTGGAGACCACCTCGCGGCGGCGGGCGGGAGCGGGAATCGGCCTCTCCCTGGCGCGCCAGCTGGTGGAGCTGCACGGCGGCACGGTGTCGGCAAAGAGTGCCGAGGGCGAGGGGGCCACGTTCGCCGTGGCGCTTCCTCGGGGGCGGAGCCACTTTTCTCCCGATCAGGTGGTAGAGGGAAAGCCGGCAGGCCGCGAGCGCCCGTCGTCCACCCTCATCCTCACGGCCCTTCTGGAGGACGACCCCGAGCCGTCCCCATCCGAGCCGATCGAGGAGCCCGTGGACGATTCGTCGGGCGACCGCACGACCGTGCTGGTGGTGGACGACAACCCGGACATGCGGGCCTACATCCGCCGCCACCTGGAGCCGGACTACCGGGTGGTGGAGGCCGCCGACGGCCTCGAAGGGCTGACGCGAGCCCGCGGCCTCGTGCCGGACCTCGTGGTGAGCGACGTCATGATGCCGGGGCTGGACGGCAACGCCCTGTTCCGCGGCCTGCGGGAGGACCCCGAGCTGGCGCTGGTGCCCGTGGTGCTGCTCACGGCCAAGGCCTCGGCCGAGAGCCGGATCCAGGGGCTGCGCGACGGGGTGGACGACTACCTCGTGAAGCCCTTCGACCCGCGCGAGCTGAGGGCACGGGTGGACAACCTCATCGCCTCCCGCCGGCGCCTGCTGGAGCGGCTCGAAGGCACCCCCCTCCAGCCGCAGCCTTTGAAATCCCTCCAGGTCTCGCAAGTGCAGGTGACCCCGGCGGACGAGTCGTTCCTCGCCCGCGTGCAGGCCGCCGTGGAGGAGAGGCTGGACGACAGCGACCTCACCGTGGAGGCGCTCGCCGAGGCCCTGGCCTGCGACCGCTCCTACCTCCTCCGCAGGCTCCGGACGCTGACCGGCGAGACCCCCTCCGGGCTCATCCGCTCCTTCCGCCTCCAGCGGGCCGAGCAGCTCCTGCGGGCGGGTGCGGGCACGGTCAGCGAAATCGCCTACGGCGTGGGCTTTAAAAGCGTGGCCCACTTCTCGAACGCTTTCCAGGAGCGGTACGGGGAGCGGCCGTCGGCGTTCGCGGCGCGTCACCGGGGGTGACCGACCGACCTCATCCCCGACCCTTCTCCTAAAGGAGAAGGGAGCAAGCCCCTTGAAAGCCCCTCTCCTTCAGGAGAGGGGTTGGGGTGAGGTCGGCATGGCCTGCCGTCCTCCTATCCGCAACACCTTGCATCCTGGAGACAAGGCCACGGGCGGCCCCATCCCGTACAATCCGCCCGGTTTTGATCATTGCTATACTAGGAGGAGCTTTGTCGATGTCGAAGGGAATTCGTTCCGCCGTTTTAGGGGTCCTTACATCTTTGATTGCGCTGGTGGCCATTCCGGCGGCCCCGGCGATGGCGCAGCCGCTGGCCAAGTCCGCCATCCAGGTCGATCCCGGCAACACCAAGCTGACCGGGCAGACCTTCGGCTATCGCCTGACCTACAACTGCAGCAGCACGTCCGGCCCGTGCCTCAACGCCGAGGTGGTCGACCTGTTGCCGCCGGAGGTGCAGCAGCTCTCCACGGTGCCGGCCAGCCCCACGGGCGACGTGGCCGCCGATCAACGTGACCCCCAACTTCATGGGGCACCGGCCGCACGCGGGTGCAGTTCGTGATGATCACCCCGCTGCCGGCGGGCAACAGCGGCGACCTCCTCATCAACGTCCGCTTCCCCAACGGCTCGACGCCGAACGGCACGACGGCGACCAACACCGCAGACGGCATCAACCTCGGCGCCTCGCCGGGGACGTTCACCACGCCGCCGGTGACCGTCACCGCCGTGGCGACCGTCCAGGTCGACCCTTCAGAAGACGCTGCCAGACGGCGCCGGCCAACCTCGACATGCCGGAGACCTACCGGCTGCGCATCTCGGTGCCCAACAACCCGGGCGCGCTCAACCTCACCGCCATCGGGCCGGTGACCGACACGCTGCCGCCCGGGCACCGTGTTCAACGGCGCCACCCCGGCGGCCGACTGCCAGCCCGGCTGCGTCGGCACCACGCCGGCGACGGTCACCTGGACGAGCCCCTGCACGCGTGCCGCTCGCAGCCGAACCAGAACTGCGACGTGTCGGTCAACGTGACCTTTCCCGAGCGCGACGTTCCCGAGCGGCACCAACGTCACCAACAGCTTCACCGTCGACGCCACGCCGCTCGGCGAGCCGGCGCAGACCTTCGGGCCCGGGCAGGTCACCCATCCGGTGACCACCTTCGTGCCGACCCCGGGCGCCGGCTTCTGCCAAGAACATGGCGGGCGGCACGCCCAACCCGCCGACGCTCAACCAGACCTTCAGCTACGACCTGAACGTCCCGCAACAACGGCAACGTGCCGCTCGACAACCTGGTGGTCATCGACACCCTGCCGGTCGAGATGCAGGTGATCGAGCGTCACCACCGGGCGCCTACTCGAGCCTCGCCGACTTCGCCGCCGGCGAGGGCGTGCGGGTGAGCTACGAGAAGAACACCGCGCTCGGCGTCTTCACCCTCTGGGGCAGCTCGCCCAACACCGCGCACCAACACCACGCTGACCGCGCCGCCGCCGGGCCTCGGCGCCGGCGAGTACCTCACCCGCATCCGCTGGGAGTACGGCCAGGCCGCAGCCGGGCGTGAGCCCACGGCAACCGGCCGCTGATCACGGGGCGGATCGTCAACCCGGACAACGCCGGCGGTCCGGTCGCGATCGGCGACACCATTCAGAACTGCGTCGACTCTGACCGCCGTCTACACGGCCGGGCCCGACCAACGTCACCCGCAACGACCTGCCGAGAACTTCGTGCTCAGCGGCCCGTTCGTGCAGCTCAACCCGGCCAAGGACGAACCTCTCGGGCGGCGGGCCGTTCAACCCCGGCCAGACGGTCGCCTGGCGGCTGCGCGTGCGCAGCGACGCGCGGTCCAGCGATCCCGATCCCGCTCGAGACCTCGTGGCGACCGACCTGCTGCCGGTCGACCTGACCTTCGTCTCCTGGACCTTCGACGACCAGGGCACCGGCCTGCCCGCGCCCCAGGTCTTCGACCAGATCCCGAACTTCGCCGGCACCGGCCGCACGCTGCTGCGCTGGCGCTGGAACGCCGGCAGCGGCAACCTCGGGGTCAACCAGCAGGTGTGGATCAACATCTCGACCACCATCCGCAGCGGCGCGGCGTTCGGCAACCTGTCGAACGACGTTGAACCTGGACAACGACGCCCCCGGCCTCGGCCAGCGCTGCACGGGGCAGCTCGCAGGCCGACCCGCTCGACCTCGACGGCGACGGCGACACCGCCGAGACCCTCTGCCGCGCGACCGGCACCATCAACGTGGCGCGGCATCGCCCAGCTCGTCTCGAGCAAGACCATCCAGGGCACCTGCGACGGCGGCTCCGTCTCGCACCTCGCCGGGCACGCTCATCGGCGGCGCCATCGAGTACCGGCTGCGCGTGCAGAACGTCGGCACGGTGCCGATGCAGAACTTCGTGCTGATCGACATCCTGCCGTTCGTCGGCGACACCGGCGTGCGCGACACCAACCCGCGCGGCTCGCAGTGGACGCCGCTGCTCGCCGCGCCGATCACGCCGCCGGCCGGCACCGTCATCTACTACTCGACGTCCGGCAACCCGTGCCGCGGCGAGGTGGGCGGCCCCACGACCTCGCTGCGATCCGCCGAACTGGACGACGGTGCCGCCGGACCCGATCACCAGCGTCCGCTCGTTCAAGATCGAGTTCGGCGACCGGGTCGTCGGCGCCGTTCGACTTCCTCGAGTTCACCTTCTCCATGGTCGACCCCGGGCAACGTGCCCGCCGGGCCAGCCGGCCTTCAACTCCTTCGCCTACCAGGCGGACCGGGCCGACGGCCTCGGCGATCGCTCGCGGCCGAGCCGCAGAAGGTCGGCGTCACCCTCGGCACCTGCGAGGCCGGCGGCCCTCGGCGACTTCGTCTGGGTCGACGTCAACGGCAACGGCATCCAGAACGACGGCCCGACCGGGCTCAACGGCGTCTTCGTCCAGCTCTTCCAGCCGGGCGCCGACGGCCTGCCGGGCACGGTCGACGACGTGCCGATCTCCTCGACGGTCACCGGCAACGGTCCCGGCGGCGCGCCGGGCTGGTACCGCTTCCCCGGCCTCGCGCCGGGCAACTACCTCGTCTGCATCGACGCCGCCGCCGACCTTCGACTTCACGACGCCCGACCAGGGCGGCGGACGCCGCCGACTCCGACGCCAACCCGGCGACCGCCTGCTCGCCGGTGACCAACCTCGACGGCGAACGAGGACGACCCGACGATCGACTTCGGCCTCGTGGCCACCCAGCTGGCCGCGCTCGGCAACTACGTCTGGTTCGACCGCAGACGGCGACGGCGTCCAGAACGAGTCGCCCTTCGACGGCGCCAACGGCGTCACCGTCCGCCTGTTCGTCGACGACGGCGACGGCAACCCCGAGCCCGGGAGCCGGCGACGTGCAGGTGGCCGCCACGGTCACCACGGACGACGTCTACGGCCAGCCCGGCTACTACCTCTTCGACGGACTGATCCCGGGCCTCCGCTACTTCGTGCAGTTCATCCTGCCGGCCTCGGCCACGGGCTTCACCACCCAGAACGCGGGCGGCGACGACACGGTCGACTCCGACGCCGACCCGGCGGACGGCACCACCCCGATCGTCATCCTCGCTCCGGACGAGGTCGAACCGTACGATCGACGCCGGCCTCGTGACGCGCCACCGGCACCCTCGCCCTGGGCGACCAGGTGTGGATGCGAGACGGACAACGACGGCGTCTTCGAGCCCGCAGAACGGCGAGATGGGGATCGACGGCGTGCGCCTCGACCTCTATCTCGACGCCAACGACGACGGCGAGCCGACGCTCGACGAGTACATCGGCACCACCACCACCGTCACCTCCAGCGGCTTCGCCGGCCGCTACCGGTTCGACGACCTGGCGGCCGGCGACTACATCGTGGTCGTCGCCCCGCCAGAGCTTCGCGGGCGGCGGCGCCCTCTCCGGCATGACCTCGAGCACCGGCAACGACCCGGCGCCCGACCCGGACGACGACGTCAACGGCGACGACAACGGCACCGACGTGGGCGCGCTCACGGCCAGCCAGCCGGTGACGCTCTCCGACAACGGCGAGCCGACCTCCGAGGACGGCAACAACGACACCAACCTCACCGTGGACTTCGGCTTCATCCCGGCCGGCGCCGCCGCCGCCCGAGTACGACTACGGCGACGCCCCCGACGTGGTGGCCGGCACCGCGCCGGGCGACTACAACACCACCGCCCTCGACACCGGCGCCTTCCACCGCCTGGGCGTCGACCGACGCCCCCTGCCTCGGCTCCTGCGTGGACGCCGACGACGGCTTCAACCAGGACGTGCTGGCCCGCCAGGACGACGCGGGCGGCTTCGGCTCCGTCGTCGGCACCTGCGCCGGCGGCGACGACGAGGACGGCGTCACCTTCACCGGCCCCTTCGCGCCGGGCGCCACCGCGACCTTCTCGGTGACCGCCGGCGGCCCCGCCGCCTGCGTGCTCGACGCCTGGGTGGACTGGGACCGCAACGGCGTCTTCGGCGACTCCGCCGGCGAGCAGATCGCCGCCGACGCTCACCGTGCCCACGGGCCCGCCGACCGTCCTCACCCCGGCGGTGCCGGCGGGTGCCCTGCCGGGCCTCACCTACGCCCGCTTCCGCTGCTCCTCGGCGGGCGGCCTCAGCCCGACCGGCTCCGCCGCCGACGGCGAGGTCGAGGACTACCTCGTGGGCGTCACGGGCACCGACTTCGGCGACGACCCGGCGAGCTACGGCACGCAGGGCGCGGGCGCCGCGAGCCACACCATCGACCCCGGCCACCCTCTACCTCGGCGCCTGCGTCGACACCGAGGCCGACGGCCAGCCGAACGCCGTCGGCCACGGGCGACGACGTCGCGGCCGGCACCAGCCGGGTCGGCGCCTGCTTCGACGACGAGGACGGCGTGGCCTTCACCTCCATCCTCGCCGCCTGCCAGAGCGCCACGGTGACGGTCACCGCCGCTCGCCTCGGCGGCGGCCGCCTCGACGCCTGGATCGACTTCAACGCCGACGGCGACTTCGGCGACGCCGGCGAGCAGATCTTCACCAGCCAGATCCTCACGGCGGGGGCCAACCCTCTCACCTACACCGTCCCCTGCTCGGCGGTGGAGACCACCGACCTACGCCCGCTTCCGCGCTCTCCACGGCCGGCGGCCTCACCCCCACGGGCCTGGCCGGCGACGGCGAGGTCGAGGACTACACCGTCAACGTGGGCGAACGTCGACTTCGGCGACGCTCCCGACACCTACGGCACCACCCTCGGCGCGCGGCGGCCCCAACCACCGCGTGGTCCCCGGCTTCACCCTCGGCGCCACGGAAGACGGCGAGCCCGCGGGCCAGCCGTCTCGCCGGGGCCGACGGCGACGGCGCGGACGAGGACGGCGTCGTCCTCCCCAACGCCGGCAGCCTCGTGGCCTGCTCCACGGTCAACGTCTCCGTCTTCCTCACCAACACCGCCGGGGTGGCCACGCCGCGCCTCGACGCCTGGATCGACTTCGACGGCGACGGCGCCTTCGGCGATCCCCGCGACCGGATGGCCACGGGCGTCGCCCTGACCTCGGGCGCCAACACGCTCCCCGTCAACGTCCCCTGCGACGCCCAGTCCATTCCTTCCTACGCCCGCTTCCGGCTCAGCTCCACGGGAGTCGCCGGCCCGGGCGGCGCGGCTTCGGACGGCGAGATCGAGGACTACGCCTTCACCTCCAAGGGGCTCGACTTCGGCGACGCCCCCGATCCCACCTATCCGACCCTCCTGGCCTCGAACGGCGCCCGCCACGTCGTGCTGGCGGTCAATCCGACCCTCGGCCCCTCGGTCGACACCGAGCCCGACGGCCAGCCCGACGCCACCCTCACCGGCGACGACACCGGCGATACGGACGACGAGGACGGCGTCGTCTTCCCGGCCGTCCTCATCCCCGGCACCGACCGCACGATCCAGCTCTCGACCGGCGCCACGGGCGGCACCGTCTCCTGCTGGATCGATTTCAACCAGAATGGCTCCTGGGCGGATGCCGGCGAGCAGGTGGTGACCGACGTCCTGATCGCCGCCAACACGATTACGGCCCGCACCTTCCCGGTCCCCGCCGGTCGCTCCCCAGGGCACGGCCCCGGCGCGCTGCCGCATCAGCTCCATGACCGGCCTCGGCGTCACCGGCCTCGCGCCTGACGGCGAGGTCGAGGACCACCCCGCCATCATGGGCGTGGCCCTGCCGGAGATCGGTGTCGCCAAGGAGCTGGACTCCGCGGTCCGCGAGTCCTACGGCATCTACCAGGTCACCTTCCAGATCCGCGTCGACAACCTGGGCAACGTGCCGCTCACCAACGTGCAGGTGACCGAGAACCTCGCCACCACCTTCGCGCTCGCCACCTCGTTCAGCGTCCTGTCCGTGACGAGCCCCACCCTCACCGTGAACCCCGGCTTCAACGGCGCTGGAGACACCAACCTCCTCGCGGCCGGCAACACCCTGGCCGTCGGGGCGAGCGGCACGATCACCCTGACCCTGAGGGTCGTTTCCAGCTATCTGGGACCCTTCACCAACCAGGTCACCGCGCAGGGCGACACCCCGGCCGGCCCGCCGGTGACCGACGTCTCGCAGGATGGGGCCGACTCCGATCCCAACGCCGACGGGGATGCGGGGGACAACAACGTCCCCACCGTCTTCTCCCTGCCGATCAACGCCATCGAGATCCCAACCCTCGGAACCTGGGGTCTGCTCGCCTTGATGGTTCTGCTGGGCGCCTTCGCCGTCCGCCGCATGCGGCGGTCCGAAGGCTGATTTCTCTTCAGGGGCGGGGTGCACCCCCGCCCCTTGTTGTTTGACAGGGCTCCCTTGGAGAGTAAGAATTCGGAAGGTATGAATTTTCCTGATCCAGGAAAACCCCATGCGAAGAACCATCTCCGTCAGGAGAAGCCCGTGGGCGAGCGGGGAAAACGGCTGCTGGATCGCATGAGGAGGAAGGCCACCTCAGGGATGAGCACCGACGAGATCATGGAGCTGACTCGGCGGGACTCTCCCGGTACCACGGCTCTAGCCGTCTGATAGGCCCGACTTCTGGACAAACGAGCTGAGTTTTTCCAGATGGCTGTGATGTTCCAGTCTCGTCATCCTGAGGGCGAGCCCCGCGAGCGGGAAGCGATCTGGGTGGAGGGAAGCTTGCCTCCCTCCCAGATCCTTCAGGTCGCCGCGGCTCCCGTCAGGATGATAAGCCTTCGCAGATCTCGTCGGTTTGAGGCCGCAGGCTTCGCTAGATTAGGTCCCTATAACCTGAGCCCGGAGGGCGTCCTACTCGTAGCCCAGGGTGCAACCCTGGGTGGGAGACGCCGCCTCCATGCGCGGGCTTCCGCCCGTCCCAGGGTTGCACCCTGGGCTACGAGTAGGACGCCCTCCGGGCTCAGCGCCTCGTATCTGAACGTCCGGTGCGCACCGGCAGCGCCCACTGAATCGTCCAGCCGAAGTAGCTCACCACGGCCATCGCCGGCACCGTAATCACGATATCGACCCGGATGGGCCCCGAGACGGTCTTTTCCCAGGCGAGCATCTCGAGCTGGAGCCAGGTCAGGGCCGCCCAGGCGAGCCCCACCAGGAGGATCACGATTCCGCCGTTCCGGTCCAGGACGTTCCGGCCCCCGAAGGCCTGAAGGCCGCGGATCAGGAACAACAGGACGGGAAAGCGGCCAGGAAGGGCATGAAGATCGAGAAGAAGGCCAGCACCAGCGCCAGGATCATCACGATGACCACCGTGCTGATGCCGGGGTTGGCGGCCAGGTCGGCCCGCGCGAGCCTGATCTGGACCGAAATCCCGAAGATCAGGATGAGAAGGCTCAGCCCGAGGAGCGCAAAGAAAGGATACATCCCACTGAGATCGTCCATGCTCATTCCCCTCTTCAGACTTTGAAAGGCTGCGTAGACGTTAGTCTACACCCGCCGCGCAGCCCGGTCTCGAGGTGGGACGAGAAGTTGAATCGAGCCCGGCAAGAAGGGCTTGCCGCTCCTCTGGCCCTTGCAGTGATGCCAGGTTGAATTTTCCTTCAGGAGGGCGGTACCTCCTGCGCCAGAGCCTCCGTCCGATTCCAGAAGGCCCTGGCCTCCTCTTCCATCCGGGCGAGGCGGGTGTAGTAATCCGGGAATTCGTTCAGGTGGGCGAGGGCGATTTTGCCCGTGAGCAGCAGATCGTCGCCGGTGACGTCCGTGGCCGGGTCGCGCCGGCCGTGCTCCAGCTCCACCACCATGCCGTGGCGGAATTCCTCGAGCCCGATGCGGCTCCAGTCGACTCCCAGCTCGTTCCCGATCTTGCGCGCCTTGCGGGGGGTGATTCCACTCCGCGGGTCGTTGCGGTGCTTGTAGGCATACATGGCCACGCCGGCGGCGGTCGCGCCGCCCGCGATCCCGGCGATCTGAGTGAGGGTCTCTTTTTTCATGGTGTCCTCCTTCTTCCAACCCATGGTGGAGCTGTTCGTCCAAAGGGGCAACGCCTTGGCAGGTGGGGAGGCCCACCCCGCGGGCCGGTCCCATCCCACCCCTCCGGGTCTGGCCCGCCGCCTCGGCAGCCGCGCATGCTGAGACATTGAGGAGGTGGAAGGCATGGCGACCATCCTGGAGGCCCCCGCGACCGTTGAAGGCCAGTTTCTCTCCGATTGGCCCGAGTACGAGCTCACCCGGACGCTGGACGGGCTGAGAGCGGTTGAGTTTTCCCGCCTGGACCGGCAGCGCCACGTCTACCTGGACTACACGGGCGGCGGCCTCTATGGCGAATCCCAGGTCCGCCGCCATGCCGAGCTCCTGCTGGCCAACGTGTTCGGCAATCCCCATTCGTCCAACCCGACCTCCCTCGCGACCACCCAGCGGGCGGAGAGCTGCCGGCGGCGGGTTCTCGAATATTTCAACGCCTCGCCGGACGAATACGAGGCCGTGTTCACCGCCAACGCCAGCCATGCCCTGAAGCTGGTGGGGGAGTCCTACCCCTTCGCGGCCGGCGACGAATTCCTGCTCACCTTCGACAACCACAACTCGGTCAACGGCATCCGCGAGTTCGACCGGGCGCGCGGGGCGCGCACCACCTACGTCCCCGTGGCCCCGCCCGAGATGCGGGTGGACGAGGCCGTCCTCGAGCGCTTTCTCGACCGCGGCCGTCCCGGGGGGAACAACCTCTTCGCCTATCCGGCCCAGTCGAACTTTTCCGGCGTCCAGCATCCACTGGAGTGGATCGGCAAGGCCCAGGCCCGGGGGTGGGACGTATTGCTGGACGCGGCGGCCTTCGTGCCCACCAACCGGCTCGACCTCTCCCGTTGGCATCCCGATTTCGTGGCCCTCTCCTTCTACAAGATGTTCGGCTACCCCACGGGCGTGGGTGCCTTGATCGCCCGCAAGAAGGCCCTGGCGAAGCTCCACCGCCCCTGGTTCGCGGGCGGTACCATCGCCGTCGCCTCCGTGCAGGCCGACCGCCATGCCCTGGCCCAAGGCGCCGCCGCCTTCGAGGACGGCACGCTCAACTACCTGGCCCTGTCGGCCGTGGAGATCGGCCTCGCCTTCCTGGAGACGGTGGGAATGGACATGATCCACCGGCGGGTCCGCTGCCTCACCGGCTGGCTCCTCGACCATCTCCTGGAGCTGCGGCACGGCAACGGCGTTTCGCTCGTGGCCCTCTACGGGCCGGAGACCGTGGAAAGCCGGGGCGGCACCCTGGCCTTCAACTTCCGCGACGCCCTGGGGAGCCTGATCGATCACCGGCGCGTGGAGGACATCGCCAACCACCGCCGGATCTCCCTGCGCACGGGGTGCTTCTGCAATCCCGGGGCGGGCGAGCTCGCCCTGGGCCTGGAACGCGACGAGATCGTCACCTGCTTCCGGAGCACGGAAAGCATCATGTCCTACGAGGACTTCCGCCACTGCATCCACCACGAAGGCACGGGCGCCGTCCGTGTCTCCGTGGGGCTCGCCTCGACCTTCGCGGACGTCGAAGCCTTCCTGCGCCTCGCCGAGAGCTTCGTGGAGGATTAGGCCAGAGGATCAGGCGACGGCCGCCGCCAGGATCACCTTCCGGCACCAGGCCCGCAGCAGGGTCCTCCGGCTCTCGGACATGTCGCGCGTGCGCGGCATGAAGTGGATCGACATCCACAGCGTCGGCTCCGTGGCCTGGAGGATCGCCACGGCATGCTTGGTAACCGCCGCTTCGGAATTGAGCGGGAAGATCTGGTTCATCGCCGGATAGAGCAGGTAATACGTCCGCAAAACCTTCGAGAAGACCACGTCGAACGTGAGGAGGTCGTTGCCCACCGGCTCGTCGGAGTACGGGTCGTTGTAATACTGGCTGAAGTCTTCGCCGTTGGGGAGGATGCGCAGGCTGATCGACGGCGAATTCGTGACGTACGGCGGATTCATGAACGTGTTGTAGCTGACCGGAGGGTACCCCGCCGGAGCCGGGCTCGACGGAGCGTTGATCGTGAACGTAAAGAGGAAGTTCCCCGGCTGGCTCGTGTCCACCTGAATCGGCTGCCCGGGCAGGAGGTTCGAGTTGATCGCCTCCGCGTTGCCGGGTGACTGCAAGGGAATGGACCGGTACTGCCAGACGGTCATGGGCACGGCGGACGTGCCGGTGAGCTCCTGGCCGCGGTGGTAGACCGAAACCGTCAAGGGCTCCGTGGTCCCCTGGTTCAAGAATTCCGTCTCCGGGCCGTGCTGCTCTCCGTAAATGGCCTGTTGATTGGAAACGAAATAATAATCCGTCTCCGCCAGCACCGTGCCGAGAGTGGGGTGCACGAGCGTGAAGACGGCGTCCGGATCGCTCAGCGCCTGCTGGGCCGCGGCGTTCGAAGCGACGTCGAAATCGAAAATCCACCCCTTGGCGTCCCCCGCCGCCGTGTCCGCATAGTCGACCGGACCGATGGTGACCGGCGTGCCGCCGCTCGTCACCACCAGCGAGACGTCGCCGAAATCGAGCTTGGGATTGGGCTCCATGTCAGGATTGGGATTGAATTGATTGTTCCCCTGGTAATAATCCGGGAACGTGCCGATGAAGTCCGCCGACAGCACGTTGCCGTTCTGGGCCAGCACCGCCGGCGCCAGCGCGAGGAGGCCGCCGCCGTTGTTCCGGGTACCCGGCGGTGTGGGAATCTGCGGCGTGTTCGAAACCATCAGCCGGCCCACCGGCGTGGTCAGAATGGTCTCGTGCGCGTAGAGCGGCGCGAACGTACCGGCGATCGCCAGGATCTTCGGGCTGGTCTTCTTCTGCTCGTAATTGGCCACCATCGCCGCGTTGTCCTTGGGGCCGCCCAGCGGGCTGTAGAGGTAATAGCGGAAGATCACTCCCACGACGTCCGCGGCCTCGAACCCGGGAAGGTTGATCGTCGTCCCCGGCCCTTTCCGGATCACGTGGTACACGTAACCGCCCGCGCCGCCATCCGCCTGCAGGTTGGCGTTGCGGTAGAAATTCAGCCACTGGCACGCGCCCTTGGACGGGGAGCCGCTCAGGAGGGTCTGCCCCCCTTTGGTCAGCGTCAGGCGGTCGATGAAGAATTGGGTCCCCGGAGGGGAGCCTTCCGAGTTCACGTCCGTGAAGTGGCCGCCCGAGAAGGCAAGGTCGGCACCGAGAAGGCTCGCGTCCTCCTTCCCCGGCCCCGTCTGCGCGCCGGTCACCTTGGCCTCCAGAATCTGCGAATCCATGGCCCCGTAATAGTTCCACTCGGCGGGAAGCTGTGCCTGTGGGCTGGGCGGCTGATTGGAGTCGAACATCTGCGGCTTCTGCGCCCAGGCGATGAAGGCCTCGTCGGACATGCCGTACGTCCGCGCCTCCACCAGCTTGGAGTCGATGAGGCCGAACGGCTGCCCGGCGAACGGCCCCCACTCCTGGGTCATGGTGAGGCTTGCGGCGTAGTCGTCGTTGTTGGCCGTTCCGGGGTTCAGCTGGATCGTGCCCTTGACGTTGATGCGCGGGTAGTCGAACAGGCTCATCTCGATCTCCTCCCTGGGGGGAAATGTACAAGCGTGCAACTGACGTTTAAGGCAGTCCTTATCCTAGCACGCGGCCGTGGACAGGAACATCTCCCCGGGCCGTCCGCGACTCCGGGGAAAGATTCCGCGCCTCTCGCCCCTCCTCCCGCCGCACCCGGCGGCACTCCCGCACCACCCGGCGTCGGATCTGCGTCATCCGGCAATGAAATCACCCCTCCTCCCAAGCCACCCGCGCCTCTCGGCAGCGATCGTGCGGGTGCGCCCCCCGTTCCCACGGATCCAAGCCATATAATTTTGCCATTCGGCTATATGGCCGCGCCTTGTACCCGCGGTGGGAAGACGCGCGGGAACCTTTCCCGCTGCCCTGGCTATATAACTTTCTGGCACGGCTATATGGCCGGCTGGCGCGGACCGAAGGGGAGGAGACCCGGGAAGAATTCCCGGAGGCGCGGACATATTATTTTCTCGGAAGTCTATATAGCCGAGCGTCTCCCCCGTCTTGCCGTGCGGCCCGGCTATATAGCCGGGTGGCAAAGTTATATGGGGGAGTGGCGCCGCGATCGTCCCCGGAGGCGCGGCGCGAGGGGTGGCTCACCTATTGCGGGTGCGGATTGACCGTGAAACTGAAGTCTGTCTGTCGAGATCTGAGCCCGGAGGGCGTCCTACTCATAGCCCCGGGTGCAACCCGGGGGGAACCGGGCCGCCCCAACCCACGACCAAGCCCTGAAAGGGCGACAGGAGGATCTGGATGAAATCTCCTGGCGACCAAAGGGTCGACCTCGTGACCGGTGCCGCGCCTCGCACGCCCCGGGTTGCACCCGGGGCTATGGGTAGGACGCCCTCCGGGCTCGCGGTATGCGGTGGGGTGCCGATGGCCTTTCCGGGGCAAGGCAAAGGGCGGGGCACCGGCCCCGCCCAGAACTACGAGGCGAATCTCCAGAGAGGATGTCGCGGCGGCCGGGGCGGGCGTTTCAGTTGCTGACCGTGTGGTTGCACCGTTCTCCGAGCTCGCAGCGGCAACCGAAAGTCGGATCATACGGTTTGCACTTCGAGCAGGGATCGCCCGAGCAGCTGTTGCCTTCCTCTTCCAATTCGAAGCTCTTGGTGGCGACGCCATGGAGAGGGGCATTGGTCCTGACCGTCACCTTGGCGGTGCGGACATGGCAGTTTCCATTCTTGTCCCAACCGCGCTGCACGACGTAAAGATCGTTGTGCGCTCTGAACTGTGTGAAGAAGGCTTCGGTGAACAGCACGCCCTTTTCGTTGGTGGCTGGAAGCTTGCCGGTCCGCTCGACCTGGGCCAGGAGCTGATTGTCATAGTATTCGACCCGATCATCATAGATGTAGGCTGTCGTGCGCTCTTCGCCGCTGAGGTGTTGAGCCTGCAGAACCTCCATGACGGGCCGGCTGGACAACAGGCTGAGCTTCTCGGCCGCGGTCCGATTGTCATCGCCGTACACGGAGCTTGACAGGCTGACGAGAAGAACGAAACAGAAAAACCGAACGGCGGCCTTGTGGAACATTTTTGATCTCCTCTTCTTCTTCTAGTTATGGGGTGCATCCAAATTTGCTTACATTTTCTGAAGAGATCAAGAAACGTGCCATGTGTGAGCCGGGTATATTTCCCCGCAGAGCAAGGGTTATGAGGCGTTGGGCGCCGAGAGTCTTGAGTAACGGCTTACCCATCCGTGAGTCACCGGTTGCTCACTCACAAGCCGTCACCATTTGCCGATCCAAAGGGGCCGATCTCCGGCAACACCTGGCCAGGGAAGGCCCGGTCCCACCCGGCACCGGGCCTTCCGAAGCTCCTGGGACCTTACGGGCAGCTGCCGCTGGACGGCGGCTGGGGGCTGAAGGGCGTGGAGTGGTGCCAGACCGTGCAATTCACGGACTGAGTGGACGGCTCGCCGAAGGAGTACACATAGAGCGTGACCGTGGAGTCATATCCCGAGGTGAAGGTGTGATTCTGGGACGCGTTGCCCGTCAGGCCCGTGCTCGAGCCATCGCCCCAGTTGAAGTTGTACTTCCAGACGTAGGGGTTGGCCGTAGAGCAGGAAGCGTTGAACGAGCAGGCGCCGGTTCCATGGTTGCACGACCAGGTGAAGCAGGCCGCGGCCTGCGCCGGGGCGTTGGCGAGGCAGAGGATGGCCAGGAACGCGAACAGCGGGAGCAGTACCTTCTTCATGTGAGTTCCTCTCTTTTCTGGCGGCTCTCTCTGGACCCGCGCACGGACGGCCGCCGTCTATCGCCGTGCCCGGGTGAATCGCCCCAAACCTAAGGGCTTCTTATATACGAACAGATCTATGAGTTCGTCCAAGCTTCTCCGCCGGAATCCAACCGGTTCCCGTGAATCGGTCTCGTGTGCCCTCCGAGGGAGACGCCCCGCCGTTTGCGGACCCGGAAAGTGCCCGGTTGAGGACTGGAGCGTCTTCTACGGACCCATCGTGTCAAGGCCAACGTTGAGGTGACGGGGACGCTTTCTCAAAGGGCGCCGCACCAGCCCCCGGAGGCGGCGGGAGGGGTGGCTCAACCTATTGCGGGTGCGGATTGACTGTGAAACTCAGCCTGTCCGTCGAGCACTGAGCCCGGAGGGCGTCCTACCCATAGCCCCGGGTGCAACCCGGGGAACCGGGCCGCCCAACCCACAAACAAGCCCTGGAGGGCGGCGGGAGGACGCACGCCCCGGGTTGCACCCGGGGCTATGGGTAGGACGCCCTCCGGGCTCGCGGAATGTGCGGTGGGAAGCGGATGGCCTGTCCGGAGAAAGGTTCTTCGCCTGGGCGCGGTGGCTCAGGCAATTGGGTGTCCTCCAGCCGCAGGCGGGACAGAGCTTTGCTCGGGGAGTCCTCAACGGCTTGCCGCATTGCGCCTTGGCGGCGTCTGCCTCAGCACCCCTCCTTCTTCTTTTTCTTCACCGGAGCCGGTCCGGACGGCGCCACCGGCGCGGCGGGTGCCGTCACGCGGGGTGGTGCCGGGGAGGCAACCGGCGCGAGGGTCGCCGGCTCCGTGCCGGCGGTGGCGATCCTCGGAGTCCCGCCGAAGAAGGCGGCCACCTGGCGGTCTTTTTCGAAGGCCGCGGTCTGGGCCGGCGTGGCGTTGGCGGGGAGGGTGGGGTTGAGGATGGCGTCGTTCCACTCGTCGAGGCCGCCGAGGAGGATGTAGGAGGCGTTGTAGCCCTGGGCTTTGAGCAGGAGCCAGGCCTGGGCGGAGTGGATGCCGCCGTCGGAGTAGAGGACGATTTTTTCGTTGCGGGCGAGGTCGCCGGGGAGATCGGTCAAGGGCAGGTTCTCGGCCCCGGGAACGTGATAGGCCGCGTAGGCCGGAGCGTCCCGGAGATCGATCAGCCGGTAATCGCTCTTTCCTTCGATGATCCAGCCGGCGAGCTGGCGCGCGGTCACGTGATCGACCTCGTTGTGGACTTCCAGGGCCAGCTCGCGCGGATGGATCGTCACGGAGCCGCCGCCGTAGGGATCGCCGGCCATGGCCACGGCGCCGAGGGCCAGGGCGGCGAGGGCGAGCTTGCCTTGCAGGCCCCACCGGGAGAGGGCGAGGTTCATGAGGGGGCTCCTTCCTTGCGGGCGTTCCAGCGCTCCACGGCCTCCGCGCCGCGGAAACCGGCCAGGGCCACGAGCACCACGAGGAACACCACCACGCCGTAGCCCAGGCCGAAGAGGCCCGGCAGGGTCAGCTCACCCAGGTTGGTGGAGTTGGCGAAGCCCTGGATCGCCGGCCAGGCCTCGCCGAAGCCGAAGATCCCCGCGGTGACGCCCAGGAGGAAGACGAGGGCGTCCACCTTGCCCGTGGCGAGGGCCACCACCGAGGTGCCCGGGCAGTAGCCGCCGATGACGAATCCCACGCCCAGGAGCAGGCCGCCCACGATCTGCGGCACGAGATAGGTGGGGCCGAAGTAGACCAGCGAGAGGTCCACGAGCCCCAGCCAGGAGAGGTAGAAAACCCCCAGCATGGCCGTGACGATGGCGGTGAACATTACTTTGAACACGGCCAGGTCCTTCAGGTAAAACTGCGCCGTGAGCTTGCGGGCGCTGCCGAAGCCGGCGCGCTCGAGGAAAAAGCCGAAGCCGATGCCGATGGCGAAGGCCACCACCAGGGAGGCTTCGTCGCCGAAGGCACCGAATTTATAGAACGGGGCGTTCATTGCCATTCCCTCCTCAGGAACCAGGCGGTGGCGTAACCGCCCGCGAAAACCATGAGCATGAAGGCCCAGCTCCCCACGCTGAGCAGCGCGCCGCCGGAGAGGGCCTGGCCGCTGGTGCAGCCGCGGGCGAGCTTGGCGCCCACGCCCATGACGGCGCCTCCGGCGAAGGCCAGAAGCAGGCGGTTGCGGGTGGAAATATGGGGGCCTTTCTCAACCGCCCCCTTGATGCGGCCGGCGAGGGCTCCGGAGAGGAAGCCGCCCACCAGCACGCCGAGAACCTCGAACACCAGCCAGTCCTTGAGCGGATGGCCGGCGCCGCTCCCCAGGTAGTCGGCATAGAAGGAATTGGCCTGCGCGTGGGCCGGAGCAACGAGGCTCACCGCCCAGGCCACGAAGGTCGAGAAGGCGCCCGAGGCGCCGAGGCCGCGGCCCATGACGACGTAGGCGGCCAGAAGGACCAGGCCGAGGCCCACGCCGGCCAGATAGGGATTGGTGTAGGGAGCGGCTTCGCGGCGCGTGGCCGGGATTGCGGCTTCCGCGGTGTCCGCGATGTCCGCGATGTCCGAAGGCATGGGGACGGCCTCGAAGCCTGCCGTATCGATCAAAGTGGCCATGACGGAATCACCTCCAATGGCTCAACTGGCCGGCATAGACGATGACGAAACGCAGCGCAAGGCCGCCCGCGATCACCAGCACCGGCGCCACCGGCGTGTGCCGGATGCGGTGCCGCACGCGCCAGGCTCTGCACGGCGAGGGGGACCACGATGCCCATTCCCACCACGAGCACCCAGAAGAGCGCCGTGTACGGCCCGCCCAGGAGCAGCCCGGCGGCTTGCGCGTGAGCCTGCGTGGAGCTCAGCAGGCCGAGGAAGAAGAGCAGGAAGAGGACGAGCTCGGAGCCCAGGAAAAGGTTGTCAAAGCGGGCGAAGGTCTCGCGCTCGGCCGGTTCCCGGGCGATCATGTGGGCGAACGCCGCGGCCGAGGACAGGCCGGAGGCCAGGAACAGGGGACCGAGCACGGCGCTGTTCCACAGGGGCCGCGCGCCCAGGGAGCTGAGCAGGATGCCCGTATAGATCCCCAACAGCCCACCCAGGGCGATGTTGAGGACGCCCAGCGCGTGGGCGGCTTTGGGGTTTTCCGGGAACCGGAGCCGGGGCAGGCGCCGCGCGATTCCTTCCGGCATCCGGAGCAGGAAGCTCATCGCCAGCACCGGATAGACCAGGAGCAGGATCCACGATCCCCAAGACATGGGCGAGGCCACCTGGAACGTGGTGTAGAGCCGCCAGACGTAGAGCTTGTGCTCGAGGTCGAGGAACAAGGCGAGCATGCCCGCGCTGAGCAGCGCGATCCCCAACCCCGGCAGGCGGTAGAAGGCGCAGAGCGGCTTGCGGAACCGGCCGGTCAACAGGAGCCAGCCGGAAAGAACCATCAAGCCGGCCACGAAGCCGCCGAGGAAGAGGTAGACCGGGATCTCCCAGCCCCACACGTGTACGGTGGGATCGATCATGGGGTTGGACCGGTGGACGGTGATCTCCGAGATCTGAATCATGAATCCATCCCCCTTCAGGTCAGGTAGAAGATCCGCGGCTGGGTGCCGGCCTCGGGGAGCAGCGAGTGGTTGCGGCGGGAGGCGAGGAGCCGGCTGACCGCGCTTTCCGGATCGTCCAGATCCCCGAAATGCATGCAGTGGGTGGGGCAGACGGCCACGCAGGCGGGCTCCAGCCCCTCCTTCACGCGGTGGGCGCAGAAGGTGCACTTGTCCGCGTAGCCTTCCGGATGGATGAAGCGGGCGTCGTAGGGGCAGGAGGCGAGGCAGGCCTTGCAGCCGATGCAGAGGTCGTGGGTGACGAGGACGATGCGGCCGAAATCCTCCTCCACGTGGCTCGCGCCGGTGGGGCAGCAGCTCACGCAGGGCGGCCGGTCGCAGTGGTTGCAGCGCTCGGTGCGGATCTCCATCTGGAGACGCGGAAAGGCGCCGCGGACCTCTTCGGTGATCCAGTCGCGGCAGTAGCCGTCGGGAACATCGTTCTCGGTCTTGCAGGCCACCACGCAGTCCATGCAGCCTACGCAGCGCGCCGTATCGATAACCATTCCGAAGCGTGCCATGGTCAGGCCTCCGCGGTGTCCGCCTCGAGAGTGACGAAGTTGACGTTCATGCCCGTCCCTCCCATCAGGGGGTCCACGGCATAGCGGGTGACGAGGCCGGTGTCGCTCGCGCCCTTGCGGAACGCGGGCGGCAGCCCCTTGGCCGTGTGGCCGAAGCCGTGCACGAGATAGACGCAGTCGGAGCGGATGCGCTGGGTGGCCTTCACCCGCACGCGGTTGCTCACCGCGCCGTCCTGGTTGCGCAGGCGGACGTAGGCGCCGTGTTCGAGCCCCTGGCGGCGGGCCACGTCCTCGTTGATCCAGACCTCGTTTTCGTCCATCACCGAGGAGAGCACCGGGTTCGTCTGCGTGCGGCTGAAGGTGTGCACGGGCGCGCGGCCGAAGAGCAGCCGGAACGAGCCGGCGGGCGGCTCCGCGGGGGGCGTGAACCGGGGCACCGGATCGAAACCGGCCGCCGCGAGCTGGCTCGACCAGAAGCTCGATCTTGCCGGACGGCGTGGGAAACTCCGCCGGCACGCCGTCCTCGAAGTAGAGCGGAACGGGCGGCCCGGTGAGGACACCCTTTTTCTTGATCTCCGCCAGGCTGTAGCCGGCGGCCTCCAGCCGGGTGCCCAGGTACTCCTCCACGTGCTTCCACGGATAGAACGCGCCCAGGCCGAGCCGCACGGCGAGCTCCCGGGCGATCCACCAGTTGGGTTTCTGGTCGGCCGGCGGCGCCACCACGGGCTGGCGCAGGGAGACGAACGGCTCGCGGAACGCTTCCGTGTTCAGGTCGTCGTAGCGCTCCAGGTAGACGGCCTCGGGCAGCACCACGTCGGCCCAGCCGGCGATCTCGCTGGGGATCACGTCCACCACCACCAGGAGGTCCAGGTTCTGGATCGCCCGGAGCGTCTCTTCTTTCGAAGGGAGGGCCTCCAGGAGGTTGGTGGCGTAGACCATCCACCCCTTGATGGGGTAGGGCTCGCCGGTGAGCGTGGCCTGGCGGATGCCGGTGGTCAAGGCGCCGTCCGCGAACGGGTATTTGTGCCCGGGGTTGTCGGCCTTGCCGCGCGCCGGAGTGGGGTAGGGGGGATATGGGTAGGCCGGCACGTCCACGCTCGACGGCGTATAGAAGCCGCCCTTGCGCCCCCAACTCCCCAGCAGGGCGTTCAAGATCGCGATGGCCCGGCTCCTCTGGGCGTCGTCGCCGTACCAGGTGACGTGGCGGCCCGGGTGGACCAGGGTGGCCGGCCGCCGGCTCGCCATCTCGCGGGCCGTCTCGCGGATCAGCTCCGGCTCGATGCCCGTCTGGGGCCAGGCCCACTCCGGGGTGTACGGGGCGATCTCGGCCGCGAAGGCGTCGAAGCCGAAGGCGTGCTGCTCGATGTACTCGCGGTCGTAGAGCCCTTCCGTCACGAGGACGTTCATCCAGGCGAGAAGCAGGGCCGTGTCCGTCCCCGGCTTGATCGGCAGATACCAGCGGGCCTTGCCCGCGGCCACGGAGAAGCGGGGGTCGACCACGATCAACGAGGCGCCGTTCCCCACGGCCTCGGCGAATTCCTGCACCTGGGAGTTGTGCATGTTCTCTCCCAGGTGCGAGCCGATCAGCACCAGGCAGCGGGCGTTTTTGATGTCGGTCCGCTCAGGCGTGCCCACGTCCTCCCCGAAGGTGAGGGTGAACCCCACGTCCCGTGGTCCGCGGCACTGGGCGTAGGAGGGGGCGGCGAGGTTCGGGGTGCCGAACGCCTTGAGCGTGTGCTTGAGGAAGTTGCCGCCGATGCCGTGGGAGAACAGGGCCATGGCCTCGGGGCCGTGGCGCCGCTCGATCTCCCGCATCTTCTTGGCGATGAAGTCCAGGGCCTCGCCCCAGGTCACCCGCACCCACTCCTCCTCGCCGCGCTTCTTCCGGCGGATCAGGGGAGAGGTGAGGCGGGTCGTGTCGTAGTGGGCACCCACGCCGCCGGTGCCACGGGGGCAGAGCCGCCCCCGGCTCAGGGGATCGGCGGGGTTCCCTTCGACCTTCCAGAGCTTGCCGCCCCGCGTGTACGCCAGGGCTCCGCACTTCCAGAAGCAGACGTCGCAGTAGGTGGGGATCGTGCGGATCTCATCGGCTCCAGCGCCACTTTCCAGCCACTCCCGGAGGCCGGAGGCGGGACGCCCCGGCATTCCCGCAAAGGCGGCCAGTCCGGCCGTACCGGCTGAGATCTGAAGGAACCGTCGTCTCGATAGGGTGGGCATCTGGGGTCTCCCGGTTCGTCTCCATCAGGCATCCTCATATTCCCCCCGGGGGTATGCGTCCGGAAACGTCCCGGGGGGTGGGAGGCTGCCTGTCCGGGCGGGCGGGTCCAGTCCCCTTTAGGGGGCTTCTTCAACGTAGCCCGGGCATTTATGCCATGTCATTCTCGGGGTCTTCATGAGAGTGAGGAGGATCGTCCCGATCTGCCCTTCGAGGAGACGGCCCGACGACGGTGCACCCGGAGAGGGCGTCGGTCAAGGACTGGGACCGTCTCTACGCAACGGTGTTGCCGTTGCAAACGGTTGGGTTACGGGGATGTTGAGGCAGCGCCCCCGTAACCTCAACTTGGGCCTTGGCACCAACGGTCCGTAGAGACGCTCCAGTCCTGAACCGGGCACTTTCCGGGTCTGCAAACGTCGGGGCGTCTCCCTCTCTCGGAGGGCACACGAGAACGATTCACGGTAACCGGTTGGATCCCTGGCGGGACCGCATCTAGACCTTTGGAGGATGGCGGCCCTGAAGGCAGAATTAATCTGGCGTAGCGCCCTCCCTGGGACCGCCGGCATCCCTGCCGGCCTGACTCACTTTTCTTGGGTCAACTTACGAGGTGCCCTGCACCATCTCCTCCAACCACTCCCGAAGCTCCTCCGGCAACCCCCCGGGAATCGGCGCCGGTTGACCCGCGGCGATCTGGCGGAGATAGGCGGCAAAGGCGGGATACGGGGCGGGGAGCCCGTCGAGTTGGGCAAGGGCTTCTTCCTCGCCGAGGCCGAGGCTGCCATCCCCGAAGCCCGCCTGGGCACAGGCAACGGTGAGGGCTTGCAGGGCCTTGAGCATCTGGGCGGGCAGGCCACCGCCTCCTCCGGCACGGCGCTTGAGTTCGGCGCGCAGGTCATCGCGCTTCTTCGCCCACTCGGCTGCTGCCGCAGTGTCGCCGCGGGCTTGGGCGATTTCGGAGAGGGTGTTGTAGTCCTTCCAAACTTCCTTGAGGCCAAGGGATTCGTGGATCTGGCGAGCTTCGTGGGCGTGATGTTCGGCGGTGGCGAGGTCGCCGAGGCGGAGGTGGATTCCTGCCAGCCCCTGCCATGAATCGGCTTCATGCGGTTTGTCTTTCAAAGCTTGCCAGACCTGCAGGCTCTCCTCCACAGAGCGGCGAGCTTCCTCGAAATGCCGTCGGGCGGCTGACTCGTCGCCCCGCTCACGGGCGACTTCGCCTTCCAACTGACAGACGATGCCGATATTCTGTGCAGCTTGACCTAGGCCCGGCTGATACCTTCAATTGGGCAGCAAGCTCGCGAGACTTCTGCGTACCAAGCTCGCGCTTCTGCTAGACGGCCGGCCTTCTGTTCGGCCACGCCGAGAAGATTGTAGGTCCGCATCGCCGCAAGCTGATCGCCCGTCTCCAGAAAGCCCTCAAGAGCCTGCTGGTATAGACGGGTGGCGCGGTCAAGTTGGTTGCGATTGTCGGCAAGGATACCCTGATGTTGGAGGAGAGTTCCTTCCAGTTCCTTGTCCCCAACTTGGCGGATTGCGGTGAGGGCCAAGTCGTAGCGGGCATCGGCCTCGTCGTAACGGCCCGCTGCCATGAGGATCCTAGCGCTTCGGCCATGTCCGGCGGCGACGTTGCGTGGGTCACCCCGCCTTTCATGAATCTCAACACCCTGCTCCGCCACGACCAGAGCCTCGTCGTGCTGGCCGGCGTTGCATCAGCGCATTGGCCAGATCGCCCATCGTGGCGGAGAGATTGCCCAATTCCGGACGTGGCCTTTGCGTGGTCGGATGAGGCCAGCAGTTCTTCCCAGGGCTGGCCTCCAGCTTTCTCCACCAGCGCCTCCCAGTGGCCGATGGCCTCCCGCAGAATGGGGATGGCTTGCGCGGAGGCGCCTGCATGGTCCAGCACCCGGCCCAAGGTGACTGATCGCCATCGCCAACTGAAACGCAGGATCGAACTCGGTGGTGTGGCGGAGGCGTTCGATGAGGGCCTGAAGCTGATCCACCGCGCCTTGCGGATCGCCCTGGGTGAAGCGCGTCCAGGCGTGCTGCCGCTCGTAGTCGGCGGCTTCTTTCGTGAAGCCCTGTTGGCCCACCGCGTCCTTCAGCCACTGCACCCAGGCATCGCGCTCGCGGAGGCGGCCTGACCTTTCCAGATAGTCGCGAAACGTGTCGCCCAGCGTCGCGGCGGCTGGGAGCTGCTGATCGGCCACGGCCCACTGGACGGCGGTGCGGTAGTTCGCCTCCTCGCGGTTCAGGATTTCCAGAGCGGCGCGCGATTGCGAGCCCGCTCAGCGCCTTGTCCAGCGCCTGCATGAGGGCAAGATAGACGTCGATGAAGCGCTGCCGGATCTCCGGGTTCTGCGCGAGGGTTGGATCGGCGGCGGCGGAGGCGAGCGTGGGGTGGAAGCGCAGGAAGGGACGGTCGCCGATCTGGATGTCGTCCTCCGCGCGCAGGAGGGCGATGCCTTGCAGCTCCTGCCGGATCGGTTCCCAGGCCTCCGGGGCGAGCTGGCTCACGTCGAGCAGCTTGTTCTCGAACACCCCGCCGCTGAAGAGGCCGAGCCAGGGCAGGGCCTCGCGGGCGGCGGGGCTGAGGTGGCGGCGGGAGAACTCCAGCGAGGCGAGCAGGGACTGGTTTCTCCCCTCGGGGGCCTCCTGCTGGAACTTCGCGAGGAGCTTGCCGAAGTCCGCGCGGATCGCCTCGGGCGTGAGGGTGCGCAGGTGGGGGCCGACGAGCTCCAGCGAGAGCGGGTGATCGGCCAGATCGCGCAGCAGCGGATCGAGCTTGTCGCGGCTCAGCCGTGGATCGGCGAGCGTGAGGCCGTCGCGCTTCAGGATGCGCGCGAGCAGCCACAGGCTGTCGGCGCGGGCCAGGCCGTGCAGCTCGTACCGCTAGCGCGCCGGGAAGGCCGGTGTCGCCGGGCCGGCAGGTGACGAGCAGGCAGCCTTTCCCGGTACCGGTGGTGAGATCGCGGAACAGCTCGGCGAGGCGGCGGCGCTCGTCGTCGGTGTAAGGGCTGCCGTGGGTGGCGGCGCCGTCGTTGAACTGCGGCAGGGCGCTCTCGAAGTTGTCCCAGACCAGGAGCACGTCCTTCTGCTGGAAGAGCTCGATGGCGCGGCGGCGCTGCTCGGCGGCGGGGAGCTGATCGAACTTCGGCCCGGCGAGGTAGGTGCCGAGCACCTGCACCACGCGGTCGGCGCTGGCGAACTGCTCGAAGCTCAGGAAGCAGGCGCCGTCGCGGAACAGGCCGCTGCGCGTCCACCAGTGCGCGGCCTCGGTGGCGAGCGCGGTCTTGCCCATGCCGCCCATGGCGTGCAGCACGATGCCGCGATGGGTGCGGAACCGGCGCTCCAGCTCGTACAGCTCCCGCGCCCGGCCCTGGAAGCCGATACTGCGGCGAGGGCGGGAAGGGGCCGGGTTCATGCTCGGCTGGCCGGGCCGCGGAACCCGCGGCGGCGGCGGGCGTCCTCGGCGTCGGCACTGCGGATGAGCCGGGCGAGCAGCGCGGCGTTGTCGGCGTCTTGGGCGGGATCGGTGAAATCCACCCAGAGCAGGTCGTTGAGTTCCTCGGGAAGAGTCGAGTGGCTTCGAACTTGATCGGGATCAGCCGGTCGCCCTCGGGATTCAGCTCGTTGTGCTTGTCGATCTCCCACTGGACCCATTTCGACTTCAGCGCCGTCTGTGAGCCGGCGACGACGGTGAAGCGGCTGCTCCGGATGCCCACCTCGCACTGAGGCTCCAGATTGCCCGGGCCGGTCTCCCATTTGTCCAGCCAGACGCGCAGGCCGTGCTTCTCCGTGAGCGCGCGGGCGAGCGCCTCGACGCGGGTGGCGTCGTTGTGCTTGTGGCTGAGGAAGAGGTCGAACTGCCGCACCGGCTGCTGCCGGACGGCATCGGGCGGGATGAGCGCGTCGTCCGCGTCGCGCTGGTAGAGGTGGGGCAGGAACCAGTCGTCCAGCTCGATCGGTGCGCCCGCCGGGGCCGGATTCGATCCAGCGCGCCGGAGTGGAGCGCAGCGCCTTCCGGGCCTCGGCGACGGCGTGGCCGATGGTGGTGCCGCGGACCAGCTCGCGGTAGAAGCGGTCGAGCAGCAGCCGCGCGGCCTCGACGTGTACGGCATGGCCCATGGAGAGCACGCTGCCCACGCCGGCCTGGATCAGGCGCGGCGCGACGGAGCGGAAGACGGCCGTCTTGCCCACCGTGGCGCTGCGGCAGGCTTCGAGCACGACGAGCGGGATGGTGTAGCTCGCCAGCAGGTCGCCGAGCCGGTCGGCCGGGACGAGGTCGGTCGCGGATTCGCCGGAGCCGTCGTCCGGCTTCTCGAAACACAGCGCGCCGATCTGCGCCTGCGGCAGGAAGGTGCCGTGGCCGTCGAAGTGGACGAGGTCGTACGGGTCGCCGGCCTGCTGCCCGTCGCGCAGCATCTCCTCCATGCGCGCCAGGGTGGGCGGACGGCAGAAGTCCACCCGCACGCTGGCCGCCGAGCGGATCGAGCGCCTCGAAGAGCGCCTTCGTCGTGAGCCGCGGATCGATGAAGCCCGTATCCGCCGGCCGGCTGACGATGTAGAGGATGCGCAGCGGGAGCTGGGCCGGGCGCGGGGTGGTCTTCTCCGGCGCCTCCAACTGCCGGCGCACCGAGACGCGCTGGGCGAGGCTGCCGGCGTCATCGGCCATCAGCTCCCACGGCAGCCGCAGCAGCGCCGGGTCTCGGGTGGCGATGGTCAGCTCGCGCGGCTCCGGACCGTCGAGAAGCTGCCTCAGAAGGGCACGGTTCTCCGGGGCGCTGAAGAGGGCGTCATGGAGCTGGTGGCCCCAGCGCGTCGAGGCTCTGCTCGATGCGGCGGGCCCGAACGACCGCTCCGCCATCGGGCAGGTCCATGTAGTCCTCCAGATACCAGCGCAGGTCCTCGTAGTCGTCCTCGGTGAGGAAGGGCGTGAAGGGGACCTCGACGCCGTGTTGGTCTCCGTAGGTGATCTCAGCGCGGTAGGCTTGATCCTCGGCGGGGGCGAAGAGGATTCGGAGGTCTTTCATAGGTTTCCCAATTTTACTCTGTAAGGCTGCGCGAACCGCGCCCCCGCCCGGGCATAAATGCCCGCGCTAGTCAAAAGAAGCCGGCTAAAGCCGACTCAAAGATTGGGGAGAAATGGAGTCCCCTTCAGGGGGCTTCTTCAACGTAGCCCGGGCATTTATGCCCGGGCGGGGGTTCGCTCTCGCGACCCTTCAGGCCGCAAAGCAAAGTTAGTCAGGCCGGCAGGGATGCCGGCGGTCCCAGGGATCCCGTCCCGCCCGCCGCGCTTGACGGCACCTTCCCTGTACCGCCGCCGTTTCCCGGGCTCGCCTTGCGCCTCGGGGGGCTTTTGCCACAATGCGGCATAAACGGGGAGCGCCTTTGGGGCGTCCCCTCCGCGAGAGAGAGGTATTGCCGTGAACGAGCCCATCAAGTTTTTCCTCCCGGGTCCGACGTATGTGCCCCAGGATGCCCTTCAGGCCATGACGAAGCCCATGGTGGGGCACCGGTCGGCCGGGTTCAAGGATTTCTACGTGAATCTCGGCGAGCGGCTGCCGAAGGTGCTCCGCACGTCGGGCGACGTGATGGTTGCCACGGGCAGCTCGACGCTGATCATGGAGAGCGCCGTCATCTCCTGCGCCGCCCAGGACGTGCTGTGCATCACCAACGGCGCTTTTTCGGAGCGCTGGCATTCCATCGCCAAGTCCGTGGGGAAGGCGGCGGACAAGCTGGCGTTCCCCTGGGGGCAGGCGATCGATCCCGACGTGGTGCGTTCGGCGCTGAGCCGCAAGCGCTACGACGCCGTGACCCTGGTGCACAACGAGACCTCGACGGGGGTGATGAGCCCCATTGCCGACGTGGCCCGCGTAATCCGCGAGGCGAGCGACGCGCTGGTGATCGTGGACACGGTCTCGTCCCTTGGCGGCGGCCGGGTCGAGACGGATGAGTGGGGGCTGGACATCGCCCTCGCCGGCACGCAGAAGGCCATCGCGGTGCCGCCGGGGTTGACGCTCTTCACGCTGTCCGACCGGGCGGCCGAGCGGGCGGCGAAGGTGCCGCATCGCGGCTTCTACACGGACCTGCTGCGCTACCGGGACAAGCACCGGGAGGGCGGCTTCATCACCACCCCGGGCATTCCGCTGCTCTACGCCCTCGACGTGCAGGTGGACCGCATCCTCGCCGAGGGGATGGAGGCGCGCTGGGCCCGCCACGAGCGGCTGTACCGCAAGACGGCCGAGTGGGCGGCGGCGCGCGGCTGCACCTACGCGTCGGACGAGAACGCCCGGTCGGTGACGGTGAGCTGCCTGTACCCGCCCGCAGGGCGTCGATCCCGCAGACGATCGTGAAGGGCCTCGCCGAGCGGGGCGTACACGATCGGCGGCGGCTACGGCGACTGGAAGCCCACGACGTTCCGCATCGGCCACATGGGCGAGGTGCGGGAGAGCGACCTCGACGCCCTGCTGGCCGAGATCGACCAGATCCTGAGCGCCGACGGTATGACCATGCAAAGTTTGACCGGGCAAAATGTGACCGGCAAAAATCCTGATCGCCGACACTCTCGATCCCTCCGGCCTCTCCCTGTTCCAGGAGGCCGGCATCGAGGTTCACCAGCTCACGGCGGAGGAGCGGCCCCGGCTGGCCGAGATCCTGGCGGACTTCGACGCTCTCGTGGTGCGCAGCTCGACCCAGGTGACGGCCGAGCTGCTCAAGGCCGGCAAGCGCCTCAAGGTGGTGGGCCGCGCCGGCATCGGCGTGGACAACGTGGACGTGGCCGCCGCCACCGAGCTGGGCATCCTGGTGGTCAACGCGCCGACCGCCAACCTGATGTCGGCCACCGAGCACACGTTCGCGCTGCTCCTCTCGCTGGCCCGCCGGGTGCCGGAGGCCGACGCCTCGCATGAAGGCGGGGGAGTGGAACCGCAAGCTCACCGGCATCGAGCTTCAGGGCAAGACCCTGGGCATCATCGGCTTCGGCCGCATCGGCCAGCGGGTGGCGGACCGGGCGCGCGGCTTCGAGATGAAGATCGTGGCCTACGACCCGTTCCTCGACGCCGCGGCGGCCCGGCGGCTGGAGGTGGAGCTGCTGCCGCTCGACGAGCTGCTCACCCGCTCGGACATGGTGACCCTCCACATGCCGATGACGGACCAGACCCGCAACCTGCTCAACCGCGAGACGATGGCCAAGATGAAGAAGGGCGCGCTGATCGTCAACTGCTCGCCGCGGCGGAGTGGTGGACGAGGAGGCGCTGCTCGAGTCGCTGGAAGCCGGGCACCTGGGCGGCGCGGCGCTCGACGTGTTCGCCGAGGAGCCGCCCAAGGACCTCCGGCTCGTGCGCCACCCGAAGGTGGTGGCCACCCCGCACCTCGGCGCCCAGACCCAGGAGGCCCAGGAGCGCATCTCGATCGAGACGGCCGAGATGGTGCTCGCGGCGCTCTCGGGCTCGCTGGCGGTGGCGGCGGTGAACCTGCCGTTCCGCCCCGCGGGCGGCCGGGTCGAGCCGTACATGAGCCTGGGCGAGTCGCTCGGCCGCATGGCCTGCGCCCTCCTGGGCGGCCCGGCCGCAGCGGCTGCAGGTGGACCTGTGGGGGCTCGACGAGTCGATGCGGGTGCCGGTGACGGTGGCCGTGCTCAAGGGGCTCCTCACGCCGTTCCTGGGCGACGGCCATCAACTACGTCAACGCCGAGCGGATCGCCGAGAGCCGCGGGATCGAGGTGGTCCGCACCACCCACAGCGCGCCGGGCGACTATCCGCAGCTCGTGGACGTGACGCTCTCGGGCGGCGGCCGGAGCGTGGAGCTGGACGGCACGCTCTTCGGCGAGCGCGATCCGCGGGTGGTGCGCTTCGAGAGGCTACCGCCTGGAGTTCCGGCCGGAGGGGAACCTCCTGGTGCTGGAGAACCTCGACGTGCCGGGCGTGGTGGGCAAGGTCGGCACCCTGCTCGCCGAGGCGGACATCAACATCGCGGACATCCACCTCGCCCGCCGTCGGCGGCGGCGAGGCGCTGGCCGTGCTGCGGCTCGACCAGGAGCCGTCGATGGCGGTGGTGGAGAAGCTGGCGGCGCTGCCGGAGGTGAAGTCGGCCCGGCGGGTGTTGCTGGGTAGGCCCTCACTCCCCAACCCTTCTCTCCCGGCCCTCCGCCCGCCCGCCGGGAGAGGGGCTTTGAAAGCTTTCCAGACAAACTCCTCCCTCTTCCAGGGGGAGGAACCTCGCAACGACTTCTGCAACCTCTTTCTCGTCTTCCTCCTCCCTCTCTCCCCGGCGGGCGGGCGGAAGGCCGGGAGAAGAGGGCCGGGGTGATGAGGGAATCGAGATAAACTCCCGCCCGCATCGTCTTCTTCAACGGGACGATGTCATTCGCCACACCCTCACGAAGGAGATCCCCATGGCCCACGTCGGAGTCGTCTTCGGAGGCCGGAGCGTCGAGCATCAGGTCTCGATCCGCTCGGCCCGTACCGTGGTCCAGGGTCTGCGCGACGCCGGCCATCCGGTGACGCCGCTGGGCATCGCCCAGGACGGCTGCTGGATCGACGCCGAGGCGTCCGAGGCGGTGATCCGGAGCGAGGGCACGCGGGCGATCCCGCCGGTCGAGGTGCCGATCGCGCCGACCCTGCGCCACCTGCTGGCCTCGGGCGTCGAGGTGCTGTTCCCGATCGTCCACGGCACCTGGGGCGAGGACGGCACGCTCCAGGGTCTCTGCGAGATGCTCGACCTCGCCTACGTCGGGCCGGGCGTCACCGCCAGCGCGCTCGCCATGGACAAGGTGCTCTGCAAGCGCCAGCTCGCGGCGGCGGGCGTGCCGGTGGTGGAGTACGAGGCGATCCGCCGGCGGCGACTTCGAGGCCGAGCCCGCGATGCTTCCTCGCGCCTGCGCGCTGCTGCCGTTCCCCGCTGTTCGTCAAGCCGAGCGTCGGCGGCTCCAGCGTCGGGCGTGCAGAAGGTCGCCGACGCCGCCGAGCTGCGAGGAGGCCGTCCGCTTCGCCCTGCAGTTCGACGACGTGGTGCTGGTGGAGCGGGGGGTCAAGGGGCGGGAGCTGGAGTGCGCGGTCCTCGGCTACCGCGAGATCGAGGCCTCGGCGGTGGGGGAGATCGTCCCCGGCAACGATTTCTACGACTACGCGGACAAGTACCTCCAGGACACGGCCGGCCTGATCGCCCCGGCAGAGATCCCCGAGGCCATCGCCGAGCGGCTGCGGACGCTGGCGGTGCGACGCCTTCGCGGCCATCGGCGGCGTGGGCCTCGCCCGGGTCGACTTCCTGCTGGAGGGGGACGGGACGGACGGCCTCTACGTCAACGAGATCAACACCCTCCCCGGCTTCACCAGCATCTCCATGTACCCCCGCCTCTGGGGCCTCTCCGGAATCCCCCTGCCCAAGCTGGTCGACCGCCTGGTGCAGATCGCCCTCGAGCGCCACCACGACCGGCAGCGGCTGGACGGCGGAATCAAGGATTTCCTGGGCGAGCTCAGCCGGACGTCGTGACCGCCGCCTCTCCCCGCGCCAGCCGGATCCGAGATGAGGCGAGCCCGGCAGGGCGTCCTACTTTTAGCCCAGGGTGGAACCCTGGGTGGGGTGGGGGAGAGGTGATGGTCCGATTCGACCGAAATTCGCGAACCGCCCCCACCCAGGGTTCCACCCTGGGCTACGGGTAGGGCGCCCTCCGGGCTCGCGGTGACTCAGAGGCGGCGGCCCGGCGAGGGGGTGGAGTTATTGCTCCTCCTCCTTCTCCGTCCCCCGAGTCGCTGCCTCGCAGGCATCCTCGATGTTCGGGATCGCGTTCACCTTCCTGGCACGGACGGCGACGTCGGTGTTGGCGCAGCAGCTCAGGATGGCGCTGAGGAGCGGCTTGGCCGCGTCCGGGTCGCGCCCTTCGACCCAGTTGCCGGCTGTGGCCAGGATGCGGGCCTTCTCGGCGGTGTCGTCCGGCAGCAGGTCCGCCGCCTCCTTCGCGATCTCCATCCCCCGGTAGCGGTAGTGGAAGCGCTTGGCCGGCTTCACCTGGCTCTGGCGGGCGCGTTTGCGTTCGTCCTCGGTGGGGCCGAGATGGGTGAATTTGCCGGCGGTGCGGGCCTTGGAGAAGGAGTCGAGCTCGAATTGGCCTTCGTGGACGAACCAGTCGGGGTCGAGCTCGGTGCCGAGCAATTCCAGGCCCTGGTAGCGGGTGACGCAGGCGGCGCGGAAGAGGGCCGCGGACCGCTCGGCGGCAGACCGTTGCGGGTCGCGGCCCTCCGCCAGCGAGCGCGCGAGGAGCCGCAGGGGTGCCCCTAAAGGAGTCGGCAGGAACTTCTCCGCTTCCTCATAGCGCCCTTCCCGCGCCAGGCGCCGTCCCACCAGGTAGCGCAGGTCGTAGGCGACCCGCTCCTTCTCCGGAGAGATCAGGCCTCCGAAGAGGAGGCTCCAGCCGTCGCCGTACTCTTCGGGCCGGTGGGAGGCGAGAGCCACGGGCCAGCCCTGGTCCACGTACGCCCGCACCTCCTCGGTCGTCATCACCCGCTCGGCGACGTAGGCGGCGTCGCTCCAGTAGCCGCCATCGAGAAGAGGGTAGAGGGCTCCTTTGTAGTCGCCCTTGGCGAGGAGCACGGCGCCGCGCTCACCTTCGGAGTGGGGGCGCAGGGCGGGATCGACCGAGTTGTCGTAGGCGTCGAAGGCGTCGTGCTCCACTCCGATGTCCTTGGGCAGGCGGATGGGGACGCGCGCCAGGAGGCGCTCGGCTTCGTCGAGCTTGCCGGCCCGCAGGAGGAGCTTGGCCTGGATCCAGTCGGTCATCTGCCCGGTCGGTGCCCGCTTCAGCCACTCCTCGGCGCAGGCGAAGTCTCCCGCCCGGTAGCAGACCCAGGCGAGGCGGTCGGCGTCGCTGACGTTCCTGGGCTGGACAGCCTTGACGGCTTCCAGCCACTTGCGGGCCGGCGCGGGGTCGAGAGGGCCGTCGTAGCCCTCGCGGTCCCAGCGGGAGAGCACGTAGGCGGTCATGATGGGCCGCGCCTCGTCCGAGGCGGCGATCTTCTCGAGGCTCGGGAGGTCGTCGAGCAGCTTGAACGACGTGGTCCGGATGGACTGCACGGCTCGCGAATCGCCCGTCCGCACCTGCTGGAGGTAGAGCACCAGAGCCTTGTCCGGCTGTTTGCGGGCCAGCTCGGCCCGCGCCTGCCAGCCGAGGCTGGCGGCGGCGAGGCCCAGGGGATCGGGGAAGCCCTGTTCGACCAACTCGCGGGTGCGCTCGAACCAGCGGGCGGCGCCTTCGGGATCGGCGGGAAGGGCCGTCTTCGGATCGTTGAGAAGGCTCAGCCGGCCCAGCATGTAGGCGGCCCAGGTGGAGCGCAGGCGGCGCTGGCCCTCGGGCCGGTCGAGGAGCTTCTTCCAGGCCGCTTGCGCCTCCGTGCGCCGGTCCTGGTGGTAGGCGATGGCGCCCCGGAGGTAGTCCTCGAACTCCCCCGGGAGCCCCACGGGAACGGTGAGGTCCGCGGGCGGCTCCGGGCGGGGCGGCGGCGTGTCGGTCCAGACGGCTTCCTGCCGCCAGGCGGTCACCGCGTCCCCGTACTGCGTCAGGCGCTCGCGGACGGCGGCGTACTGCGCCGTCAGGCTCCGGTTGGAGGTGGCGGTCTCGAGATCCCGCTGGTCCGCCTCCGCCGTCTGCCGGTAGGGGCCCGTTTCGGGGATCACCGCCTTGAGCTTCTGCTTGGGGCGGTTCCTGTCGAACGGCGAGGGCGGAAGCTCGAGGGCGTCCTTGAGCCACGTGGTGGGCGCTTCGAGGAGCCGGACCTCATCCGTCACCAGCCAGCGGGGGAAGAAGGGGCCGCAGGCCTCGAGAGCGGTGTTCCCGAGCCCTCCGAGCCCTGCGAGAAGACCCGCGACGGCGACCAGGCCGGCGCGCAGAACCCATTTCCGCGTATCACGGTAGCTCAACTTGAACCTCCGTAGGCTTCGCGAAGCGGAGCCAAGCGACGGGGCGGCGCGTGCCGGGGCGCAGGAACCCGGCTCCGGACCGCACCAGCGTGATGTCCGACGTACTCCTCGAAACAATCCTGTATACGGTCAAGCCGTCCGCCGCGATGGGGGCGTCACCCTGCCAGCGGATGCGGATGGGCGAGGGCCACGGGGCCTCCACCTCGCCCTGGTTGACGACGTCGACCTCGGCCAGGCCCGGCTCCGGTTTGCGGACGGCGGCCCGGACGTCCAGGCGCGGCACCCGCCCGGCCATGGCGGCCCGCAGAGTCGGCCACGTCCAGTTGCGGCGGTCCCCCTCCACGGGCAGGCGGTACCAGAGGATCCCCTTCAGCTCCTTGGGGCGCTCCCGCGTCCAGTCGCGGACCAGACCCGCCAGGGCGACGGGATCGCTGCGCGCGGTGCGCACCGTGCTCCCTTCCGAGAAGGAGAGCAGGGGGCCTTCCGCCAGCAGCCCGATCAAGTGCCCCCGGGCGTCGAAGGCCGCCTGGTAGCTGTAGGTGGGGAGCGCCACGCGGAACGGAAGCCCGTACCCCGCCGCCTGCTTCACCACCCCCTTGGCCGTCTCCGGCTCGGTGAGCAGGATGTCCCCGTGCGTGACGAATTCCGGCGGCTTGAGCGAATGCACCTGGAGCACGTAGCCGTCCGCCGCCTCGACCAGGGTCCGGAACTCGTGGCGCCAGAAGAGCCAGGTGGGGAGCACGGTCAGGGTCAACCGGACGGGTTTCGCGGCCTCCCGCAGGGCGGTGAGGAGGACGCGGTAGTCCTTGATCTTGGATTCCGGGCAGTCGTAGTCGATCTGGATTTCCGAGAGCGTGATCCCCTTCGCCTTGGCCTCCGCCGCCACGCTGCGCACGATGCCCTGAAGGAAAGAGACCGTCTGGGGATCGTCCGCGAAGAGCCCCGGAATCGTATGAATCCGCAACGCCGCGCCCACGCCCTTGCCGTAGCCCTTCAAGGCCTCGGCATCCAGCGGCACCCGCGCCACCCCGGGAGGCTGCGTCCGGGGGTCGATCTCGGCCGCGAGCACGATGAGGCCCGAAAAGTCCTTCGACGCCTGCCGGACGGAAGCGCGGACCGCGGGATTCCAGCTGCGCTGCCAGACGTAGGCCTCCTGCGGCAGGGGACCGGAGGCCTCGCCTCCGCAGGCGGTGAGGAGGAGGCTGAAGAGGAGGAGCAGGCGGGACTGCTTCATGGACTGTAGAATCTCCACATGAGTAGTCCTCATCATGCCCTACAAGACCGGAGAGCGCCATGAGTCATATCCTCCTCGACATCCCCGAAGAGTCCCTTTTGGCACTGAAGCTGGCTCCTCAGGAGCTTGGAGAGACGTTGCGTATGGCGGCTGCCGTGAAGCTCTTCGAGTTGGGCCGCCTCTCCTCCGGCGCGGCGGCACGGCTGGCGGGAGTGCCCCGGACCGTCTTCCTCTCCCGGCTGGCGGACTACGGAGTGGACACCTTCCGGTTGACGGAAGAGGATCTTCTGAAGGAAACCCGTCTTTCCTGGGGATCCGCCTGACAGGAACGGTCGGCCTGCTGCTGGACGCCAAGCAGGCAGGCCTTGTCGTTGCCGTTGCCCCTCTCCTCGATCAGCTTCAGGCCCTTCGCTTTCGCCTGGCCTCTCACACTCGCCGAGCTGTGCTCCGTCTGGCGGGCGAGAGCGGCGAGGGAGATTGAATCCCCGAGCTCACATCCCGCCCACCCTCTCCACCGTGCTCGCCTGCGGTCCGCGCTCGCCCAATTCCTCCACGAAACGCACCTCCGTGCCGATGCCCAGGGCTTCGAAGCCCGGATCGAGGACGCTGTTCTCGTGGAAGTAGATCTCCCGGTCGTCCGGGGTCACCAGGAACCCATACCCCTCCTCCGGGCAGATCTCGGTCACGCGCCCCCTCGGCGGGGGCTCGTGGACCTTGGTCTCGTGGCGATGGAGGCGGGCATGGTCCTGGAGCTGCCGTTTCGTGGCGTCCAGGGCCTCGCGGATGGCGAGGGCGAGGTCCGTGTTCTCCTGCCGGTCCACCCTCAGCTCCGCGCCCGGCACGGTGAGGTCCACGCGGACCCCATAGGGGCCGCCGTTTCTGTGGTGGCTCCCCGGGCCTTCCACGGCGACCCGGCAGCGGATGATGGGCTGAAAGAAGCGCTCCAAGGACGTCGCCTTCCTGCGGATCAGATCTTCGAGGCTCGGGAGTGACGGAGGCATGGTGCGTATCGATGGTGAGCGGGACTTCCATGACGACCCTCCTTTTCGGGCCACTGGCCTTCCTCGGCCCGATCCCATCTTCAGCCGCGGGAGCGCCGGGGAGGAAGCTCTCGCGAGGTGGTCTGGACCGGGACGGCGGGGTAGGCGAGGGGCCGCCCGGCGGGGCAGGCCGCCGGCTCCTCCGCGGCCGCCGTGATATCCTCCCCCTCTTCCGGGCCTGTACCGAAACCCCCGTTGATCGAGGACCTCCGCCGTGGCAGACACCTCTCCTTCTTCCCTTCCCGCACGAAACTTCATCCGCGACATGGTTGAGCGCGACCGTGCCGCCGGCAAATACGGCGGGCCGGGTCGTCACCCGCTTCCCCCCGGAGCCGAACGGCTACCTCCACATCGGCCACGCCAAGTCGATCTGCCTCAACTTTGGCCTGGCCCAGGAGTACGGCGGCGTCTGCCACCTGCGGTTCGACGACACGAATCCCGAGACCGAAGACATGGAATACGTCGAAGGCCATCCAGCGCGACGTGCGCTGGCTGGGCTTCGACTGGGGCACAACCTCTTCCATGCCTCGGACTACTTCGAGCAGCTCTACGACTTCGCCGTCGAGCTGATCCGCCTGGGCAAGGCCTACGTCGACAGCCTCACCGAGGACGAGATCCGCGAATACCGCGGCACCGTCACCGAGCCGGGCCGCAACAGCCCGTACCGCGACCGCTCGGTGGAGGAGAACCTCGACCTCTTGCGCCCGCATGAGGGCCGGCGAATTCCCGGACGGCGCCCACGTGCTGCGCGGCAAGATCGACATGGCCGCGGCGAACATGAAGATGCGCGACCCGCTGCTCTACCGCATCCGCCACGCCACCCACTACCGCCGGGGCGACGCCTGGTGCATCTACCCGATGTACGACTTCGCCCACCCGCTCTCGGACGCCATCGAAGGGATCACCCACTCGATCTGCACCCTGGAGTTCGAGAACAACCGCGACATCTACGACTGGCTGGTCGACACCCTGCCCTTCCCCGAGCCGCCGCGGCAGACCGAGTTCGCCCGCCTGAACCTCACCTACACCGTGATGAGCAAGCGCAAGCTCCTGCAGCTCGTCGAGCGCAAGCTCGTGACGGGCTGGGACGACCCGCGCATGCCCACGCTCGCCGGCCTGCGCCGCCGCGGCTTCACGCCCGCGGCGATCCGCGACCTTCTGCGAGCGCATCGGCGTGGCCAAGGCCAACAGCACGGTGGACGTGACGCTCCTGGAGCACTGCCAGCGCGAGGACCTGAACCCGCAGGTCCCCCGCGTGATGTGCGTGCTGCGCCCGCTCAAGGTGGTGATCGAGAACTATCCCGAGGGCCAGGTCGAAGAGCTGGACGCGCCGCTCTATCCGCACGACGTGCCCAAGGAAGGCTCGCGCAAGGTCCCCTTCTCGCGCACGCTCTACATCGAGCGGGACGACTTCGCGGAGAACCCGCCCAAAGGTTTCCATCGCCTCTCCCCGGGCCGCGAGGTGCGGCTGCGCTACGCCTACCTCGTGCGCTGCGAGAGCGTGGTGAAGGACGCGAGCGGCGAGATCGTCGAGCTGCGCTGCACCTACGATCCCGAAACCCGCGGCGGCAACGCCCCGGACGGCCGCAAGGTGCCGGGCACCCTGCACTGGGTGTCCGCCGAGCACGCGGTGCCGGTCGAGGTCCGGCTCTACGACCGCCTGTTCCGCGTCGAACGGCCGGACCTGGAGGAAGGGGACTTCGAGGAACTACCTCAATCCGCAGTCGCTCGAAACCCTTACGGAAAGCCGCCTCGAGCCCGCCGCACCGGACCTCGGAGAGCGCCTGCAGTTCGAGCGGCAGGGCTACTTCTTCCGCGATCCGATCGATTCGACAGCGCGACCGTCTCGTCTTCAACCGCACCGTGCCGCTGCGCGACTCCTGGGCCCTGGAGGTCAAGAAGCAGGAGCCGGCCGCCGCGCCTCCGAAGTCTCCCGAAGCCAAGGCGCCCAAGGTGAAGGAAGAGAAGGCCGCCGAGCCGCTCTCGGCGGAAGAGCTGGAGCTGCTGGACGCAGCTCCGCCCGCGGATCGTGCCCATCGTCGAAGGCGTGATCGCAGCCCATCCCAACGAGGTCGAGCGCTACCGCAACGGCCAGACGGGCGTTCTCGGCTTCCTCATGGGCCAGGTGATGAAGCAGGCGGCGCAGGGCGGCGGCAAGCCCAATCCCAAGCTGATCAGCGTGATCGTGGGGGAGACGCTGGGCGGGGCCTGAAGCCCCGCGCGACCTCACCCTCCGGCTCCCTCTCCTAAAGGAGAGGGAGAGAAAGACAAACTCAAAGCCCCTCTCCTTTAGGAGAGGGGTTGGGGTGAGGTCGCCAAGGCAATCCGCCCCGATTCACCCCTCCCCGTCACCCGCCCAACCCGCCCCGCCCCCCCATACCCCGCCCCCCGCAAAGCCTCCAGACAGCCCTCCACGCGCTCCTCCGGCACCCCCGCCAGAAGACCGCCGGACGTCTGGGGATCGAAAAGCAACTCGAAATTTCTGTGATCGATTGATCCGGAGATCTCAGCCGCCGCGCTTCGGTTGGCCGGAGCCAGAGAGCTGGCGACTCCCCCGCGCAGGCACTCCAGAGCCCCCGGCAGCGCCGGGATGGCGTCGACGTCGATCTCCGCGCCCAGCCCAGCCGCCCGCAGCATCTCCAGGAGATGGCCGGCCAGGCCGAACCCCGTCACGTCCGTGCAGCCGGTGGCGCCGTGCTCCAAGAGGATCGCGGCGGCGGCCCGGTTGGAAAGCAGCATGGACTCGATCGCGGCGTCGATCCACAACGATTTCGCCTTCAGCCGCATGTGCGCCGCGAACAGCACCCCCGTGCCGAGCGGCTTCGTGAGCAAAAGCGCCTGGCCCGTCTGAAGGCCGCTCTTCCGCAACAGCCGCTGGGGATCGGCGAGGCCGTTGCACGTCAGCGCCAGGCCCAGCACCGAGCCCTCCGCGCTGTGCCCGCCCGCCAGCACGGCGCCGGCCGCGCCAAGCTCGCGAAGCACGCCGCTCAGCAATTGATAGAGCGTCTCCGCCGTCACCTCTTCGGAACCGAAAGGCACCAGCGCCGCCGCCAGCGCGCTGTGCGGCTCCGCGCCCATGGCGAAGAGATCGCTGAGGCTGTGGATCGTGGCGATGCGGCCGAAAAGATAAGGATCGGAAACCAGGGCCGGCATGTAATCCACCGTCTGCACCAGCACCCGGCCGGACGGCACGGAGAAAACCGCGGCATCGTCCGGAGCGTCCAGCCCCACGAGCAGGGAGGCGGCCCACGCCGCGCCATGCTCCTCGCGCAGGCGGGCCATCACCCCCGTCAGCGTCGTGCCGGCCACCTTGGCCGCGCACCCCAGGCAGCGCATGCGGCCGGTCTCCTCCACGCCTTTCTCCTTCAGGAGATCGGTGGGGGGGAGGTCCATCGCCGGCAGATCCTCGAATTTCTCCATGAAGCGGCGATCGATCCAATCTTTCAATTTCCAGAACGAACGGGACCGTCCTGCCAGAAACCGCCGCGAAGCCACGGCCTGCCCGTCGCCCGTGCCGACGAGGCTCAGGAACTGGCGTTGCGGCTGATAGTTTTGAAACAGCCATCCGGAGAACCAGGACCGCAGGTTGGTGACCAGGGGCAAGGCCATGCGGACCGCGAAAACGCCGGATTTGGGGCGTTCCTGCCCCTCGATCGTCGCGACGTCCCCCACGGCGAAAATCCACGGATGACCGATCGCCTGGAGCGTGGACGTCACGCGGGCGAAACCGTTTTCCGCGGTGGCGAGCCCGCTTTTCGCGATCCAGGAGGGGGCCGCCACCTGCGTGACCCAGATCACAAAATTCCCTTCGACGAAGTCGCCGGCCGCCGTGCGCACCCCTTCCGCCATGACCTCGGCCACGTGCGTATTCGTCCGCACCGTCACTCCGCGCTCCGCCAGCAGGTTGGAGAGGATCGTCCGCACGCGCCCGTTGTGGCCGGCGAGCAGGCGGTCGCCCTGGTGGAGGAGGGTGATGGCGGCCCGCCGCCCCAGCACGTGCCCCATGTTGAGAGCGAGCTCCACGCCCCCGGCCCCGCCGCCCACGATCACGATGCGGCAGCCGTTCCCACCCTCCGTCGCCGCCGCCTGAATCCGTTCCCAACCCGCCAGAAGCACCGGCACCGGCTTGGCCGGAATCGCGAAGGCCGCCGCTCCCGGCACCCGCGAGAGGTCCGGAGCGCCGCCCACGTTGAGCGAGATCACGTTCGCCCGCATCGGCGGCCGGCCGGCCACGTGCACGGCACGCCCCTCCACGTCCAGCCCCTCCACGCGCCCCAGCACGAAGGCCGCCCCGGCGAACGCGCACAGGCGGCGAAGGTCGATGTGCATCTCCTCCCACGTATAAAAACCCGCCACGTGCCCGGGCAGCATCCCCGAATAGGGGGCGTGGGAAACGTCGCTCACCACCGTGACCCGCACCCCGGGAATCGGCCGCATCCCCAACATCCGCAGCGCCAGCGCGTGCGAATGCCCGCCACCTACCAGCAGCAGATCCTGGGTGTAGGGAATGTCGGAGGAGGCGTTCATTGCGGCGGAGTCTATCCCTGAAGAGCGTTTGCCATCTCCCGGCATCTCTGCCGGCCCTGTCTAACTTTCAGGGCGATTCCTTCGTCGCCGCCTTGGAGGCTCGCGCTCGCTCCGCGATCTCCCGGATCTCCGCGTTCTCCAGGATCCGGCCCCGCATTTTCTCGACGGTCGCCTGCAACATCGCCCGCCCAAGATCCTCCCCCGAGATATACAGGCTGCGGAAAGGCCGCAAGAGGGGGAACAGCGGCCGGAGGATCTTGTACACCCGCGTCGCGTTGTCCGAAGGAGCCCCGTCGATGGCGGCCGGACGCCAGCACACCGCATCCACCAAGTCCATCACCTCGTGCTCCGTCTCCGCCTTCACCCGCGCCCACATGAAACGGCTGCTCAGGCCCGTCCCCTGGCCGCTGACGAGATGAAACGCCGCCCCCGGGCTCTGAGCCCGCAAGGCCTTCGCGGCGGCCACCGGGAAGCTATACATGATCCGCCGGTACTCCTCCTCGCCAGAAACCTGGGTCACGGAGATCCCCAGGCAAAACAGGCAGGCGTCCACCCCCGCGAAAGCGGCCCCGACGCCGGTGTAGCTCTGAAAGTCCTGATGGATGAACACGCGGAGCTTCTCGTGCTCCAGAGAAAGAGGGCGGCGGGTAATCGCACGCACCTCCTCGACCTCAGGATCCGCGAGACAAGCGCGCAGGACGCTACCCCCGGCCGAGCCGGTCGCGCCAAAGAGGAGGATCTTCATGGAGGGAGGATACACCCGGAGTTTACCGGCGGGCTCACTCGATTCTCTCGCCGAGCCGTTCATTTCCAACTTCAAATCCACTCGATCCACTTCAGAAACATTGAGATCCAGACCCGATCCACTCGAATTCGGCGCCAATTCCACTGGATTCGATTCCACATCCACTGGTTCCGGCGACCGATACGAGAATTTCTTCCGGAGATCCACTGGATTCGAGGTTGGATCCACTGGAATCCACGCCAGATTCAGTGGATTCCGGTGTAGATCCACTGGATTTGACGCCTGAAATAGGCTCTCGCACCACGAGTCGGGAGACTGTGGCGGGCGGTTCGAGGCTGGGAGGCCGGAGCGGTCCGGCCTCCCTTGCCGTTCATCTGGTTAGGGCGAACAGTGGGAGATGCAGTACCACTGCTGGTCGTCGCACCGGCTGAAGCAGGCCCAGTCCTCCGGTTCGCAATAAGAGTTGCACTCGTTGGCCATCCAGTTGCACCCGTCGATGCAGTCGGCCGCCGCTACTCTCGGCCCAGGGAATGCGACCATCCCGACCAGCACCAGCATCGTCAGCAGCAGGAAACCTCTCTTGAGCATAGTTCCTCCTTTTGTTGGTCAACCAACATAGAAGGTGCTTGGGGAGGGGCAGAGAGAGCCTTCTACTCCTGCTCGCCCTCCAGAACACCCAGTGTTCCCATCGCGGCTCGCCTGGGAGCACTCCCTACACCGTTATTTGAGAGCGTGGTGAAATGGCTCGCCCCGCACGCCGACTTTGGGAGACCCGGATGAACAAGAAGGCCCTCCACATCCTCATCGCGACTGCCCTGCTCCTGGCCTGTGCTCCGATTTTTGCCGCGGAACCCACTCCGACCCGAGCTGTCTGCTCGACCGACCTCACGGGCACCCCGGCCTGGCAGCCCCGCATGATCTGCCCCGAGTCGTTCTGCAATGACGACTGGTACTGCCAGGAAGCCTGTCCGAGCGACCCCGGATCGTTCTGCAACCTGTTCACCTATACCTGCGTCTATCCCGGCAGTGGCGGCCCCGGCGGAGGCGGCGGAAGCTGCCCGAGTGGCGCTGTTTGTGCTCCCGGGAGATTCTGCAACAGCAACAGCGACTGCACCTCGTGCACGGGAGGATGCTCCGGCTATTGCGCTGTGGATGGGATCTGTCGGGTGATCTGAGGAAAATAAACCTGAAAGGATCCCGCCCGAAGGGGCACAGGCGTAAAGCCCGGCGCTTCAGCGCCGGGTAGGAAATCACCCCCCAACTCTCTATCTCTTGGTGTTGAATAAAACTCGCCCTGCAACAGGGCGGAATTTGATCAGCCCGGGGCGTCAGCCCCGGGTATCGGAAGTTGGAATATCCAAGTCCCGAAGGGCCGGCAGAATTGCTTGGGGCACTGGTGGAAGATTGCGCATAAGAAACGTAATGATACCTAGCTGTAACGAAGTAACTCTGTGATTGTCCATCCTCCCCTCGGGAACTGTCCTCATCAAGAGCTTGGCATAAACTTCCCCTCATGGGAATGTTCGATACTGTTTACTGCCAATACCCGCTGCCGAACCCACAGCATCAGGATCTGGACTTCCAGACCAAGGATCTCGAATGTCTCCTCGACACCTATACCATCACCCAGGAGGGCTGGTTGGTGCAGCATGCGCAGCGCGGGTGGGGAGCAGAGCGCCTAATCCGCGATGTCGAATGGCCGTTGCATGGGGATCTTCGGTTCTATACGAGCGTCAAGACGGAAGAGCCTTCCTGGGTTGAGTACGTGGCACGCTTCACTCATGGGCGCGTCGAGTGGATCCGGCCTATCGAGGAGGTGCGCCAGGAGCCCAGTCTGATCCGGCCGGATTGGCTTCCCTGGGCGGAGCCTTCTGAGTCGGAGGAAGAACCGGAGACACTTGAAGTCGAAGCGCAGACTCAGCCCTCTATCTTGGAGACCAAAGAGGAAGCCGCGCCAACAGCTGAAGGAGCGCTTCTCCAGAATCTCCGGCGCGACAAGGTCGAGCTCGAAAAGCTGCTCGCGCGATGCAACGATCACTGGGGTTATGAAGACCTCGTCTACCGTTTCTACCACCAGAGCTTCAAGGTGTATTGGCTTCAGGAGCGTACGCAGTCGATCGTCCAGAGACTGCAGGCCTTGGCACCGGATCGCCCTCTTGACTCCTGGTTCGTTCAGATCGTCCAGGAAGGGACTGGAAAGGTGTTCACGGCCGAGGACAACAAGCAGTGGCTGGAGGTGACTCGGCCGATCCTGGAGGCGTTCTTCCACGCTCGGTTCTTCCTGGAGATGGCGGTACGTTATGGAGATCTTGAGAAGCCGCCTCAGATGTTGCCGAGCGGGTATGCGGCTCTGCTGTGCCTGTATGGGTTGCGGTGAGACCCTGGGGATTCTCGCGACCCTTCAGGCCGCCGGGTTGTGAGCGCGCGGTTGACCCAGGGCATCGGCCTTCGGCCTCAGCCCTGGGCTGAGCTCTCGCGACCCTTCGGGCCGCAAAGGCGGAGTTAGCTGCCGGCAGGGATGCCGGCGGTCCCAGGGAGGAGGGCTTCCTGGAAGGCTTTCGCGTCCACGGCCACGGAGATGTTGCCCTACCAATCGCCGGTCTGTCCGCCGTTTGGCCGGGCTCATGGCTCAGTAAACAAAAAGGGGACCGGTCGCCCGGTCCCCTGTTCCTATCCTACCCAGCCGGCCGTCCGATCAATACCGGTAATGCTCCGGCTTGAACGGCCCGTTCTTGTCCACGCCGATGTACTTGGCCTGGTCGTCGCGGAGCTCGGTGAGCTTGGCGTTCGAGGGTGGTGAGCTGGAGGCGCGCCACCTTCTCGTCGAGGTGCTTGGGGAGGACGAAGACGCCGATCGCGTACTCGCCCTTCTTCGTCCACAGCTCGATCTGCGCGAGGACCTGGTTGGCGAACGAGGAGCTCATCACGTAGCTGGGGTGGCCGGTGCCGCAGCCCAGGTTCACGAGCCGGCCCTTGGCGAGGAGGAGGAGGCGCTTGCCGTCGGGGAAGATCACATGGTCCACCTGGGGCTTGATCTCTTCCCACGGGTACTGCTCGAGGCTCGCGATGTCGATCTCGCTGTCGAAGTGGCCGATGTTGCAGACGATGGCGTTGTGCTTCATGCGCGCCATGTGATCGTGCGTGATCACGTGGTGGTTGCCGGTGGCGGTGACGAAGATGTCCCCCTTTTCGCAGGCCTCTTCCATGGTGACCACGCGGAATGCCCGCCATGGCGGCCTGGAGGGCGCAGATGGGATCGACTTCCGTCACCCACACCTGGGCGTTCAGACCCTTGAGGGCCTGGGCGCTTCCCTTGCCGACGTCGCCATAGCCGCAGACGACGGCGATCTTGCCGGCGATCATCACGTCCGTGGCGCGCTTGATGGCGTCCACCAGCGACTCGCGGCAGCCGTAGAGGTTGTCGAACTTGCTCTTGGTGACGCTGTCGTTGACGTTGATGGCGGGGAACTTGAGATCGCCCTTCTTGGCCATCTCATACAGCCGGTGGACGCCCGTGGTGGTCTCTTCGGTGACGCCCTGGATGGCGGCGAGCTGCTTCTTGTACCAGCCGGGCTGGGCGGCGTTGCGGGCCTTGATGGCGGCGAAGAGCACGCGCTCCTCCTCGCTTCCGGGCGAGCTGAGGACCGACGGATCGTCCTCGGCCTTGGCGCCCAGGTGGACGAGCAGGGTGGCGTCGCCGCCGTCGTCCAGGATCATGTTGGCGGTGCCTTCGGGGAACTCGAAGATGCGGTGGGTGAAGTCCCAGTAGTCCGGGAGGCTCTCGCCCTTGAAGGCGAAGACGGGAGTGCCCGCCTGGGCGATGGCGGCGGCGGCGTGGTCCTGGGTCGAGTAGATGTTGCAGCTCGCCCAGCGCACCTCGGCGCCGAGGGCCTCCAGGGTCTCGATGAGCACGGCGGTCTGGATGGTCATGTGCAGGGAGCCGGCGATGCGCGCGCCCTTCAAGGGCTGGCTCGTGGCAAATTCCTTGCGGATGGCCATGAGGGCCGGCATCTCGCCCTCGGCGATCGTCATCTCCTTGCGACCCCAATCGGCCAGGGAGAGATCGGCGACGCGGTGGTCCGTGCTGCGGGTGGCGGTTTGAGTCGGGGTGGCGACGGTCATGATTAACCTCCTCAGAAGGAGCCGGGGCAAGGGAAGGGCTCACCAACAAACCCCGGATAGGGTTAAGGTGAGCGCCGTTTCCTGTACAGCCGGTCATGCCGGCGTCCGAGCCTGGGAGGGGGCCCTCCTGCAACGCTCCTCGGACGCGAGAGAAGTTTACCCCGGATGGATGGGATGGGGAAGGGGGCGCGGATCGGGATGCTACACTCTGCGCGCCTTCAAACCCGACCACGGAGCGGAGCCGCCCGCGGCTGAGACTCGGCAGCAAGCAACCGCCTGTTGAGTAAAAGGAGACCTATGAAGAAAAACGCAAAGTTGAGCCTGAACCGGGAGACCCTGCGAATCCTCGCTCTGGAAGGACCCCTGCGGCAGGCGGCAGGGGGGGCTCCGACGTCCCCCTACACGTGGTGCGCGATCACCGAGTGTGTTGCTTGTCACCCCGAACCCTCGGGGAAACCAGCGTGCCACGATCTGTAGCCGTCTTCAGCCGGGCACGGCTGATTCGAGAAATGCGGTAGCGGCACCTCCTGCGGGGGCCCTCACGTTCCAAACCGCCGGGCGGAGAGGGCCCGCGCCTTGGCCGCCTCCTCTTCCCGGTCCTTCGGCGGCGCGCTGGTCTGAAGCGAGCCGAAGAGGACGCTGGAGACCCGGGTGATCTCGTCCACGGCCTCATAGAAGGCGGCCTCGTTCGCCTTGGACGGCTTGTTGAAGCCGGTGACCTTCCGCACGAACTGCAAAGAAGCGGCCCGCAGCTCCTCCTCGGTGACCGGCGGATCGAAGTTGAACAGCGTCTTGATGTTTCTGCACATGGAGACCTCCGTGGAGCCCTAGTGTATCCTGGCTCCTCCCACGCTCTGTTCCAGATTCCGGGAGCCTTTCATGGCCATCGAAAACATTTCCGACACCGCGCGCTGGGTGGCCGAGTACCGGGCCATGGAGACCGCGCGCACCGACGCGATTTTCCGGGACCCCTTCGCCAGCCGGCTGGCCGGCGACCAGGGGCGGGCGATCCTGGACAAGATGCCGAAAGGGCGTTCGCTGGCCTGGCCGATGATCGTACGGACGGCGGTATTCGACGAGATCGTTCTCGACGCCGTGCGGAACCAGGGGGCCGACCTCGTCATCAATCTCGCCGCCGGGCTCGACGCGCGCCCCTGGCGGCTGGATCTGCCGTCTTCTCTGCACTGGGTGGACGTCGACCTGCCCGGTATCCTCAACTACAAGACGGACATGCTGAAAGACGAGCCCACCGCCTGCCGGTATGAGGCCATCACGGCCGATTTGCGGGACATCGAGGGGCGCCGCGCGCTCTTCTCCCGGCTCGGTGCCAGCTCGTCCCGGGCCCTGGTGCTCAGCGAAGGGCTGCTCGTCTACCTCCAGCCCGAGCAGGTCGCGGCGCTCTCTGAAGATCTCCACGCCCAGCCGAGCTTCAAGGAATGGATGATCGACCTCGCGAGCCCGCAGCTGCTCAAGCGGATGAAGCGCATGTGGGGGAAGACGATGGAGGGGAGCGGCGCGCCCTTCGTCTTCGCTCCGGCGGAGGGGACGGATTTCTTCCGCCCCTACGGTTGGCGCGAGGAGCGGTTCCTGTCCCTCTGGGAAGAGGCCGGGCGGCTCCAGCGGACGATGAAGGGGGCGTGGGTTTGGAACCTTCTCGGAAAGATTTCCCCTCCGAAAGCCCGCGAGAAATTCCGCCGTTTTTCCGGGCTCGTGCTGCTCGCGCGCGAATAAAGCTCCCTCCTTTCTTTCTTCTCCTCCTTTCTCCTGCCCTTTTGCCGAGGGCCGGCTCGGCCTTTTGCCCGTGCTCCGGCGGTAAAGGACCGATTCGGCGGGAAGGAATCGTCCGTAGACTCAGGTCATTCACCTTTACTGCAACTCTACGGATGAGGGCCCCCGATGAGCATTCGCATTGTCGTCGCCGATGACCACAACCTCGTACGCGGTGGAATTTGCGCTCTTTTGAAAAACGAGACGGACTTGGTGGTCGTGGGGGAGGCGAAGAATGGGCGGGAAGCCATCCAGGCCGTTCAGGACGTCAAGCCGGACGTCGTGCTGATGGACATCTCGATGCCCGAGATGAACGGCCTCGAGGCGACCTGTCGCATCAGATCGGAGTTTCCAAAGGTGAAAGTCCTATGTCTTTCGATGCACAAGGAGGACGACATCGTCGCCAGCGCGTTGGAAATGGGGGCGGCGGGATATCTGGTCAAGGACTGCTGCCGAGAGGAGCTGGTGCGTGCCATCCGGACGGTCGCCGCGCACCAGACCTATATCTCGCCATCGGTCGCCGCTCAGGTGGTGGAGAGGCTGAGGGCCTGCCCCGGCAAGCAGCCGATTTCCATGCTGACCAGCCGCGAACGGGAAGTGCTCCAGCTCCTGGCGGAGGGCTATAGCACGAAGAAGATCGCCTCGCTCCTGCGGCTGAGCATCAAGACCATCGCTTCCCATCGCGAGCATTTGATGCAGAAGCTCGGGATCGCGAACGTGGCAGGCCTCACGAAGTTTGCCATCCAGCATGGATTGACGGCTCCCGTCGTGAGCAACGATCAGCTCGCCTCTGGCGGCGTCCCTTGATCGATCGGCATTTTGGACGCTTCTTTTCAGGCGTCCGCCGATTTTTCCGCACCGCCGGAGCGAACAAGATGATGCCATGCCAAGCGAACGGAATCTGCGGCCGGTTTCGGAAATGCCCCCCCTGCCGGGCCTGCGCGAGCTGTGGGCGGAGACGTTGGGAGATCCAGGCATCTGTGTGGCCATCCTGGATGGCCCGGCCGACCTCTCCCATCCCTGTTTTGCCGGTGCGGACCTCATGGTCCTGGAAACGCTCCTTTCCGGAGAAGTCGACCAAGGGGCGGCTTCGCAGCACGGTACCCATGTCGCCAGCCTGATTTTTGGCCAGCCGGGCAGTGCGGTTCAGGGGATCGCTCCGAGATGTCGCGGCTTGATCGTACCGGTGTTTCGAAATGGGATTGACGGCGGACTGGCACCGTGCTCCCAGCTCGATCTGGCGCGGGCCATCACCCAGGCCGTGGCAGAGGGCGCCAACGTCATCAACGTGAGTGGTGGCCAACTCGATCCATCAGGCGAGGGGCAAGCCTTGCTGGCCAGCGCCGTCCGCCTCTGTCATACCTCTGGAATCCTGATCGTCGCGGCGGCGGGCAACGAAGGATGCGATTGCCTGCATGTGCCCGCCGCTATGCCGTCCGTCTTGGCGGTGGGCGCCATGGACGCCGAGGGCTCGCCGCTCGCTTTCAGCAACTGGGGAGAAGCGTACCGGCATCAGGGCTTGCTGGCTCCCGGACAGCAGATCCTCGGCGCCTTTCCGGGCGGGGGCACGGTGCGCCAGAGTGGTACGAGCTATGCCACGCCTCTCGTCTCGGGCGTCGCCGCCCTCCTCTTGAGCCTTCAGCTCAAGTGGGGGCTGCGGCCCGACGTTGGCGTCGTCCGGGAGTCCCTCCTTCTCAGTGCCATCGGCTGCAGCGAGCAGCCGGTCGCAGATTGCAACCGTTTGTTGATGGGCCGCGTTCACATTTCCCGAGTCATGTCTCTGCTCAAGAAAGGAGGAAGCATGGAAGCGTCTGATTCCATCCAGGGCCAGGACCCTCTTTCGGAGGTTCAGCCCCAGTACGGCAAAGTCTCGGAGGAGACCGGGCCTGCCGCGGCCGGCCCGCCACCGGCAGTCCGTGCTGCGGGCTTGGCGGTTACGCCGGTGCCGGTTTCGGCGGTACCCACCTTGGACCGCCCGTGCACCGGCGCACCGCCACCCTCTTCCGAGCCGGCCGCGGGGGTTACGGCTGCCGGCTGCGGCGGAGGGCCGCCGCCCTCCCTCGCCTACGTTCTGGGTCAGCTCAGCGTCGACTTCGTGAGCGAGGCCCGGCGTGACTCCTTGGTTCAGCAAGGGCTTGCCCATCCGTACGATCCGTTGGAGCTGCTGAATTTCCTGACGGCACACCCGTCGGATTCCACGGCAGTGACCTGGGTGTTGTCCCAGGAATCGACTCCGATCTACGCCCTTCAGCCTGGGGGTGCCTTCGCGGCCGAAACCTATGAAGCGTTGCGCCGGTTTTTCCTCGCCCAGGTCACGCAAGGTGTGGAAAGGGTTTCAATTCCGGGCTGGGTGACGGGGAAGGCGACGCTTCTCAGCGGCCAGTCCGTGCCCATCCTCTGGCCCGAGCTGCGCGGCATGTACAGTTGGTCGACCCCGGCCCTGGTCCAGGCCGTTCTGGGAGAGGCGCCCGCCAAGAAGGACGAGCTGGCGGCGTACCAGGCCAAGGGCGGGGACATCATCAATTTCCTCGAGCGCGTCTACTACGAGATCCGAAACCTCGGCCTGGCGCCGCAGGAGCGGGCGATCAACTTCGCGGCCACCAATGCCTTCCAGGTCGAACGGGTCTACCACTCCGCGATCCAGGCAGGGCTGAAGCTCGATTCGATCACGGTGGAACGAAGCCCGATCTGCCGGCCCGATTCCGACTGCTGGGACGTCAAGCTGACGTTCTTCAATCCGGCACGGAGGCTGGAGCAGGCGCGAGTGCTGTACCGCTTCACGGTGGACGTGAGCGACGTGGTCCCGGTGACCGTAGGCAAAGTCCGGCATTGGGAAGTTTATTGACCGCTGCCGGGGAAGGATCGATCAACCGGCTGCCTGACGGCGGCCAATCAAAAGGAGTCTGCTCATGAGAACACCGGTCCAAGCGCAACCCGTGGCGAGAGCCTCGACGGCCGCGAAGCCCGCCCAGGGAGGCGTCAACGCGAGCCTCTGTGTCTCAGCCAATTGCACGGCCAACGGGCAGTGCTGCGCCAACGTCCCGGTCATCGGGAGCTTCTGCGTCGCCAATCCTCTGCCGATCGGCGGCACCGCTCAGTGCTGCGTCCAGGGGCTCCCCTTCAATCCGAAGGTCTGCTGCAGCCTGAACGGTCAGCAGATCGGCTGCTTCCCCTGAACGGGCCTCGACCGATTTTATCGATCCCGGGGGAGGGGGCTTGTCCCCTCCCCCGGGGCGGGGCGAGACCCGCTTTCATCAAGGGAGGAGAGGGCTGCCATGCCTGAAGACAACCGAAGGTCCCTCGAAGCCGTCCGGGCTTCCGGCTGTTGGGAGTGCGGCGAAGCACCGGCTCCACCCATGGCCTATACCATCGGCGAGATCGACTTCGACTTGCCGAGCGCCTCGTGCCGGGACAGCCTGATCCGGCAAGGCGTCCAAGACCCCCGGGATCCCCAACAACTGCTGCGGCATCTGGAGGCTCATCCTGAGACCGCAGCCGTGGTGACCTGGATCCTGGCTCAGGAAACCATCCCCGTCTACGCCATTCAGCCGGGCGGGGCTTTCGCCCGCGCGACGTACGAACGCCTGCGCCGCTGGCTCCAGGAACAGAGAGTCGGAAAATCCGAGCGCGTCGCCGTTCCTGGCTGGGTTTCCGGTACCGCCCGCCTGTCCAACGGCCACCGAGTCCCGGTGCTCTGGCCGGAGCCGCGCGGTCTTCGCTCCTGGTCGAGGCCGGAGGCTGGCGGCAAAATCTCCGCCTTGCTGGAACGGGTGGCCTACGAAACGCGCAACCTGGGCCTCGAGCCCCAGGAGCGGGCGATCAACTATGCGGTCACTGAGGCTTTTCAAGTGGAACGGATCTTTCAATCAGCTCTCGAAGCCCATCTCCGGCTCGATTCCATCGCGGTCGAGCCGGGCCCGGTCTGCCGGCCGAAATCGGATTGTTGGGATGTCAAACTGACTTTTTTCGATCCCGTTCTGCGCCTGGAACAGGCCCGGGTGGTCTACCGATTCGCCGTGGACGTCAGCGACGTGCTGCCGGTGACCCTCGGCAAGATCCGGCACTGGGAGGTCTTCTGAGAGCCATGCTCATCGAGGCTGCCGTGCTCTCCCTGGCCACGGCCTGGATCGCTTTTACAGTCGCCGAAGCGGTGCTCTTCGCGCCGGTAAGGCAGGCGGCCGCGCGCGTGAGTGCCGGGCTTGGAAAGCTGGTGAGCTGCAGCCACTGCCTGGGCTTCTGGATCGCTCTCGGACTGGTGGTCCTCTACCGGCCCAGGCTGCTCACGGGGTGGCGGCTCCTGGATGACTTCTTGACCGCCCTGATCATCGCCTGGCTGTCGACCTTTCAGGCCGTAGCCCTCAGTTGGCTGATGGACCGGGCGGGAAAATAACGCCTTCTTGATCATCGATCAACCAAGCCGTTTCGGCGGCTCATTGAAAGGAGAGAACATGAGACTACCAGACGTTTCAGCACCGGTTTCGAGGAACCGGGTTTCAGGCTCGATGGCAACCCCGGGACTTCTCCCTCAAGGCTGTAGTGTTGGGCAATGGTTCGAATGTGCCGGCCTCGTCACCCTTTGTGCGGCGGCCTGCGTGCTCACCGAGGGTGAAGCCTGCATCGAATGCCTGGGGCCCTCCTACGACACCTGCGTCAGTTGCTTTTGAGCTCCCCCTCTGAAAGGAGGCCGAGATGATCTGGATCAAACCCTACATGCTCCGTCCCGTCGCGAGATGCAAGGCCGGATGCCAACCGAAGGAGAACCCGTAGCGAACACAGCCAGGGGAACCGTCCGCACCGGCCGGTCGCCCTGTTGAACAGCTTTACCACAAGGAGGACTGGACCATGACCATCGCCTTGCAGACTGGACCTGTACTGCGAGTCGCCCCTTCGCCGGAGATGGCAGGAGGATTGGGAGTGATGCCCGCAGACTGCACGGGAGTTCCCGGCTCGATCATCGGTAAGTGTTTCTTCAGCGACTCTCCCCCAATCAGCAATTTCAATTGTGCGGCATGCTGCGCTTTCCGGACGGCTGTCGGCTGGTCGGGCGGAGCCTTCACCGTTAACTGCTAGCGGGTTGGCGGGTAGGGGAGGACTCAGAAGAATACCCCTCGGGTCATCCTGAGCGCAGCGTGCTCAGGATGGCCTTCACTTCGGTCTTCGCAGGCTCGGATCGCTTCCCACCGCCGGCCATTCCAGCCCGGCTGCAACCCTCTACCAGTCCTTGCGTATTAGAATCATCCTGCTTCAGCAGGCCGTCCGCTCCCCCAAAGACTCCTTCACCATGCACTGGAGGTTCCTCGTATGTACACCCGATCCACCCGCAGGCCCCGCGCAGGCCGGCTCTTCCCGTGGGCCGTCGCCGGCCTGATGGCCTTCGCGGCCACGGGCTGGGCCCAATCCGGACAACCGCCGCTGATCGACCGCCAGCTCTTCTTCGGCGATCCCGAGATCATCGGCGGCCAGCTCTCGCCCGACGGCAAGCACCTCGCGTTCATCAAGCCTCTCGACGGCACCCGCAACGTCTGGGTCAAGGGGACGGACGAGCCATTCGAAAAGGCCCACCCGCTCACCGCGGACACCAAGCGCCCCGTCCCCGGCTACTTCTGGAGTGAGGACGGCAAGTTCATCCTCTTCGTGCAGGACCAGGGGGGCGACGAGAACTTCAACGTCTACGCCGTCGATCCGTCGGCTCCGCCCGCCGCCGGCCAGAAGGTGCCGGCCGCGCGCAACCTGACCGACGCGAAGGGCGTGCGCGCCTTCATCTACGCCGTGCCCAGGACCGATCCCGACACCCTCTACGTGGGACTGAACGACCGCGACCAGGCCTGGCACGACCTCTACAAGGTGAAGATCTCGACCGGCGAGCGCACCCTCCTGCGCAAGAACACCGAGCGCCTGACCGGCTGGGTTTTCGACCGCAAGGACCAGCTCCGCCTGGCCACCCGCTCCGCCGAGAACGGCGACACCGAAGTGCTGAGCGTGGAGGGCGACGGGTTCAAAAAGGTTTACTCCTGCAACGTCGAAGAGACCTGCGCGCCCTTCAGGTACCACAAGGACGGCAAGCGCGTCTACATGATCACCAACAAGGGCGACGTGGACCTCATCCGCTTCGTGCTGCTCGATCCCGAAACCGGGAACGAAGAGCTGGTCGAATCCGATCCCCTGAACCGTGTGGACTTCGGTTTGCCGTGTTCTCCGACCGCACGGACGAGCTTCTCGGCACCATCTACGTCGACGACAAGGTGCGGATCTATTTCAAGAGACAAGGAGTTCGAAGCCGACTACGAGCTCCTTCAGAAGCAGCTGCCCGGCAAAGAGATCAACGTCGATTCCCAGACCAAGGACGAGAACCTGTTCCTGATCTCCGCCCGGAGCGACGTCGAACCCGGGGAGACCTACCTTTTCGACCGCAAGACCAAGAAGCTGACGCTCCAGTACCGCGTGCGCGAGAAGATCCAGCGCGAGTACCTGTCGGAAATGAAAGTCGTCCGCTACAAGTCGTCCGACGGGCTCGAGATCCCCGCCTATCTCACCCTGCCGAAGGGTGTGCCGGCGAAAAACCTGCCGATCATCGTGCTCCCCCATGGCGGACCCTGGGGGCGTGACGTCTGGGGTTACAACGGCTCTGGCGCAGTTCTTCGCCAACCGTGGCTATGGCGTGCTGCAGCCGAACTTCCGCGCCTCCACCGGCTATGGAAAGAAATTCCTCAACGCCGGCAACAAGGAGTGGGGCCAGAAGATGCAGGACGACATCACCTGGGGCGTCCAGCACCTGATTGCCGAAGGCGTGGCGGACCCGAAGCGCGTCGCCATCCTCGGCGGCTCCTACGGCGGCTACGCCACGCTGGCGGGCCTGGCCTTCACGCCGGACCTCTACGCCGCGGGCGTCTCCATCGTCGGCCCGTCGAACCTCATCACTCTGCTCGATTCCATTCCGCCCTACTGGGAAGCGATCCGCAAGGTCTTCACCGAGCGCATGGGCGACCCCACCACGCCGGAAGGGCGCGCCCAGCTCGAACGGCAATCCCCCCTGAATTCGGCCGGCAAGATCAAGACGCCGTTGCTGGTGATCCAGGGAGCCAACGATCCGCGCGTGAAGAAGGCCGAGAGCGATCAGATCGTCGTCGCCCTGCGCGAGCGTGGATTCCCCGTCGAATACATCGTGGCGCCGGACGAAGGGCACGGCTTCGCGCGGCCGGTGAACAACATGGCGGCGTTCTCTTCCGCGGAGAAGTTCCTGGCCAAGCACATCGGCGGGCGCTACCAGGAGAGCATGACGCCCGAAGTCGCCACGCGGCTCGGGGAGATCACCGTCGACGTCAAGACGGTCGAAATGCCCAAGAAGGCCGAGCCCCCGCCGTCACCGTTCCCAAGCCCGCGGCGGACCTCAAGCCCGGAACGTCCAATTACACGGCCAACATCGCGGTCGGGGGGCAGACGATCTCGATGACCGTGGCGCGCGAGGTCAAAGACGAGGGCGGCCACTGGGTGATCACGGAAGCCGCGAAAATGCCGATGGGCGAGGTCACCGACAAGACGACCGTCGAAAAGGGCACGCTGATTCCCCTGGAGCGCTCCGTCCGGCAAGGCCCGGTGACGGTCGACCTGTCCTTCAAGGATGGAAAAGCGACCGGCACCATGAACGTCAACGGCCAGGCGCAACCCGTCTCTGTTGACCTCGGCGGCCCCCTTTACGCCGACGGCGCCGGTGCCCACCTGATGGTCGCTGCTCTCCCGCTCACCGAGGGCTACACCGCCACCTACCGTAACTTCGACGTGCAGACCCAAAAGGTGAAGCTCAAGCAGGTCAAAGTCGGAGGCACCGAAAAAGTCACCGTCCCCGCCGGCACCTTCGACAGCATGAAGCTCGAAGTCACCTCCGCCGAAGGCGAAGCCGGCCAGACCACCGTCTGGGTCGACACCGCCACCCGCCAGGTCGTGAAGACCGTCTCCGTCGTCCCCCAGATGAACGGCGCCGTCATCACGGCCGAGCTGGCGAAGTAGGGGAGCGGGGCTCCTGGCGAGAAGACCTCCTCGGAGCAGCCCACCCTGGCTCGCTCCGAGGAGATCTGTACTAGACTCTGAGCCAGACTTTCACCGGCGAACGCCAGGAGGAAACCATGGCAAAGGGTAACAACGCGCAAAAGAAAGAGACCAAGAAGCCCAAGAAGGACGCGAAGGGCGCAGCCGACAAGCCGAAGGACAAGAAGAAGTAGGCCCGCCCGCCCCCGTCGTCCTCCCGTTCAAGACTGGGCAGGAGTCAAGCCGCGAACCGGCCCCCTGCCCAGGCGCGATTTTCCGCCTCTCACGGTCAGACCTCCGCGCGCTGAGGGTCGTGCGGCAGCGGCGGGAGAGCGGCGTCTACGCCATGGGAGGGCGCGGGCGAACCGGCCAGCCGCCGGGGTTGACAGGGGCGAAAATTCGGCGTTACTATCTGCCGAGGGAGGAAATAGACCGCTCTCGCACCTACCGTCATTTAGCACGAGCGGCGCAAAACCAAGCGCTCACTTTTGCCCATATAAAAGGCGGTCCTGTGCCCAAGAATTCAAGCTTCCTTCCCCTCTCCCTGCCTCAAGCGAGCAGTTCCTTTAACAAGATCATGTCTGCCGGATTGAGAACACTCAGTCACGGTGTATTTCGGCTCCTCCGATGCTTGCGCCGCCTGATATCTCATCCAGCGGCGCCTCGTTCGTGGACAGCCTGAGGGCGTTCGGCTGTACCGATGTCGTGGATCTTTCACAAAGTGCCCCTGCACCTGCTCAGCTTGAATACCTCGATCTGTTGCCAAAGCGCGGGCAACGTAGCCCGTTGCCGGTGCCGATTGCAGCGGTCGCGGAGCATCAGGGAGCGGCACTCCTCTACCTTGTAGACGGGCGCCTCTTAGACCCCCTCTCGCGAGAGAAGATCATCCATGATTTGCAGCATCAGTTGGCCAACCGGAGTGACCCGGCCTACCTCGGCGTAGTGACTGGAGGCTCGCTGGATGTCTATCCCATCGAATTCCGTCGCCAGAACCAAAAGCAAAGACCTAAAATACTGCACAGGGTGGAGCAGGCGAACCTTTCTGCTCCGTTGTTCTTTCAGAGTCTGGTTCACGGAAATTTTGGAGAGCTGCACAAGAAGCCTCAAGGCTCCGACTACGTCTACAAGGTCATCATGGACTTGCTCGATGGCACGACTGCCGAATTCGGGGCAGATCCAGAAAAAAAGGTACCGAATAAGCTCCCACCCCTTCAAGTCCTGTCCCTTGCAGGCCGGGCACTCTTTTTTCGTTTCCTCGTGGACCGCGGAGTGGTCTTGCCCGGAGAAACCGCCGAGATCTGCCCCTCCGCACGGGAGCTTAAGAGGGCTTTCGCCACCGCCTCCAGCGCCGCCGAGACCTCGGCCTGGTTGGACAAGACCTTTAATGGTGACTTTCTGCCGCTGATTGATGAAGTGATTTCTTCTGACGACCGTAAGGCCCGCCAAGCTGCCTACCAAAGCTACTATGAGCAAGCTCACCAGGTCACCGGCGGTAGCATTTTCAACCATCTCGACGCCATACTTCGCGGTTGGAGCTCCGTAGACGGCAAGCACATTCAGTTGACGTTCGACTGGAGTGACTTGAACTTCGCTCACATTCCAATCGGTGTTCTTAGCCAGGTGTATGAAAACTTCAGCCACCGCGCCGACGGACAGTTCGCGAAGAGCACCAGCGTCCACTACACGCCGCGGAGCATCGCCAAGTTTCTTGTCGACGAGGCCTTCGAGTCGCTGGCCGATCCAGCTCAAGCCCGCGTACTGGATCCAGCCTGCGGCGCCGGAATTTTTCTGGTGCTGACTCTGCGCCGGTTGGTGAAAGAGCGCTGGCAACGCGATGGGTCTCCTCCCAATGCGGAGGCTATCCGGCAGATCCTCTATAAGCAGATCCGTGGCTTCGACATCAGTGAATCCGCCCTGCGCCTGGCTGCTCTCGGCCTCTACGTTACGGCGATCGAGCTCAATCCTTCGCCACGTCCTCCCAGGTCATTGAAGTTTCCGCGTAACCTTCGCGATGCGGTACTTTTTAATTTCAACGAATTTCAAGGCCAGCCTGGCCTGCAGAGGCGCATTCCCTTGGGAAGCCTCGGGGAAAACGTGCCTCGGGAGAAATTCGACAAGCACTTCCACCTGGTCCTCGGGAATCCTCCCTGGACCGCTCTGAGGGCTCCGGCGCCCGTCAGTACCGCAGCGAAGGCCGCGCAGCGGCGGGAATTGCGCAGTCAAGGAGAAGTGATTGAGAAGGAAGAGACGACACGGCTGAGCACATATTTCACGAAGATCGTCCGTCGTGCGCTGGAGAAGAAAGCCCTCGCCGCGAAAGAGGCTGACCTCCAAAGACTGGCCTCCGAGTTGGAAGAGCTTGCTCGGACATACGAAAACCCCAGGAAGAACCCGGACCTGCCCTTCCTCTGGCGAGCCACTGAATGGGCAATGGAAGGAGGCACCCTCGCTTTGGTCTTGCCTGCGAGGCTGTATTTCTTGGGAGCGAGAAGTGGCGGCGATGAGGAGGCCGAAGGCACCGACGACAAGGCGTGGCGCGCCGTCCTGCAGAGCATCGCGGTCACCGGCATCATTAACGGGTCCGATCTGCGCAAGACCGGAGTCTGGCCCGGCGTTGATGTACCGTTCTCGATGCTTTTCGCACGCAACGAGTTGCCGCCGCCACGCCATGCTTTCCGGTTCGCTTCTCCCTGTTACGAGCTCAGGCAGCATGAGAAGGGACGCTTCCGCATCGACTACCAGAATGACGTTCTGGTGACGTGCCACGAGGTGATTAAGAAACCTTGGCTCCTGAAAGCGCTGGCTCTAGGAAATTCCCTGGACGTGAGTCTCATTGAGCGGTTGCAGGAGGCGTTCTATTCGCTGCGGGATTTCTGGTCCAAATGGGATCCCGGTTCCTTCCATATGGGAAAAGGCTACGACCTCTCGCCAGAGTTGACGCAAAAATCTACAGATTTTCTGCATCTCCTTCCTGACTTCCAGAGACCTGAGGGCTGGCGGATTGCATTCCCGTTACCCACGTTTGAAGAGAGCCACGGCAGGACTACGGCCCATATGCCGCGCCGGAAAGAGCTATTTGCAGTTCCCTTGGTGATCGTCCCAACATCTCCAGGTGAGGAGCGGCACCGTCCCCATGCATGGATCGCGAGGCGAGATGTGGCATTCTCCCAGAATTGGTACGGTTATTCCTGCGCAGGCCACCCTGAATCCGCCATAGTGGCTTCTTTGTTATACCTGCTTTTGCACAGCCAGATTTTCTTCTACTATCTTCTGCTGACAAGCCCTCGCTTTGGCGCGGATCGCCAGACGTTCAACAAGGGCGACTTGGACGCAATGCCTTTCCCAGACCCGGCTGAGCTCACCCAGGTTGACAAGAAACTTGTCAAAAGGCTGGCTTTTCTCTTGGAGAAAGTCAGAGAAGCCGTGGAAGGAAATCGACGCTCTGTTTGCCCGTCTCTATGGCTTGGGCGCGGCAGACTGTGAGTTGATGGAAGATACCCTCTTCAGTGCCGCTCCTTATCGTTCCAAAGGAGTTGCAGCTTTTCATCCTCCCATGCCAGGCGACGTCAAGGTCTTTACGGACTGTCTTGAGGAAAGTCTCCAGCCGTTCCTCGCCGTCACCAAGCACACTCTTGAGGCGCGACCTGCCGACTTCCCGCAGGACGCCTATCGGGACGCCTGGTATTTCGTAGAAGTCACCTCAGGTGGTAGGCGCGTGAACGTTACGTCCGGGCTCTTGGAGCAGGCCATCGCTATGGCGAATGACTTGGGCGCCAGTCGTGTGCTGGTCCGTGCGGGAGGCCCTCAGTCAGGGTTGTTGCTTGGGCAGATCGCTCAGAAGCGCTGGTGGACGAAGACCCGCTCCCGTCTTTGCGCCACTCACATTGTCCACAACCATCTCGACGCGTTACGTCCTTCCCAGCCAATGAAATGATCAGTACGTTCCATAAGAAGGGACGTTACTCCAGCTACGCCCCTGCGGCCGAGCTTCCCCATCCGAAGTTGGAGCCCGAGGTCTTTGTCATCCTGCACCGGGTTCTGGCCCGCGCCTTGGACATCCTGAACGCGGAGGGCCAGCCTCTCTCGACGATGCATGAAGATCCCATCACCGCGGCACTGGCTCGCGTGATCGAGAACAAGCTGAGGCAGAACGGAGAGGTCTCCGGTTTCAGCGCCCCTTTTTTCGAGCGCGTCACGCGGCAGCACGAATGCGACAGCTTTGACGGCAGCCTTCAGAAGCAGCGCCCAGACCTGTTCTTCGGAATCCGTCCCGATGACACCTTCCGCACTCGCATTCAGAGTGACCAATGGGGCGTCTTCGCCGAGTGCAAGCCTGTCGATGTTAATCATTTTGCTGGCAGTGATTACTGTGAGAAGGGTTTGGCCCGGTTCATCGCTGGAGAGTATGCATGGGCGATGCAGGATGCCTTGATGGTGGCGTACGCTCGTGATCAAAGGGCGATTGCGTCGCACTTGGCTCCGGCGATGTCAATGCGTGCCCATCTGCATCTCCAAAACACCGTAATCCCACTCCCCGTGGAGACCTGCGACTCGGAGACGTTTCACGAAGCGCTCCACGTCAGCATTCACACGCGGCCTTTCGATTGGACCGAGGGACGGGGCTCGGCTTGTCCGATCACCATCTATCATTCCTGGCACCAGTGCGGAGACCGTGGCGCTGTGCTCAACCCTGCTGTGTGATCGCATCGCATTTCCGGGTGCTGCCAGGATGAACGCAACCGCGCTCAAGGCGAGGGCCTCGAAGACTCCCGAGGTCTCTCCGGCATTGTGCAGATCGGCCAGGGCCCGGGGAACGTGCAGGAGCACCACCCAGAGCAGGATCATGATTCCTGACATCAGCGCCGCCAGCCGCGTGGTTTTCGGAAGGAGGATTCCCACCCCTCCCGCGATCAAGGCGACACCCGTGAGACAGGCCCAGAACCGGGCTCCTGGAATCCAGACCGGCACCAATTTTGCCACGAAGTCGAGGTAGACGAAGTGCTGAATTCCGCCCAGGATCATGAATCCTGCCAGGAAGAGCGGCCCCAGAGGCGCCAGGGTTCTGAACAACCTGTCTTTCCCCGGCAGGGATCCGGCCAGAAGGATGACACCCCCCAGAAAAGCCAGGGCCTTGGCGGGATTGGTCCACATGAAGCCCGCGAGCGGGTTCGTGAAGGCCAGAGGCAGGTGCAGGAACAGGATCGACAGGAGGATCATCGCACCCAGCACGGCCGCCGCGGCGCGTGCCCCTCGAATCGTACCGAGGGCCAAGCCGATGAGGATGAGCACGATACCCACCAAATAGGCCCAGACGGAGAGCGAGGGAATCCACTCCGGCAAAGGCGGCACCAGGCGCACGAACGAACCCGTCACAAGCTGCTGGATTCCGAAAGCCACCATGGAGACCGCGAAGAAGATCCGTCCCAGGGTCGAGAGGCTGGTCATGGGAGCTGATGATTGCCGAGCGCGACTGCCGGCGCATGAAAACGCCGGCGCTGGCTCCCCGCTTCCGGGGGTCTCCGGCGCCGGCTCGACTCCTGGCTCCAGGTCTTTAGCAGTTGGAGACGCAGCGCGGGCCGTTCCCGTCGCCGGTCCAGGTGCAGCACCCACAGGCTCCGCAGCAGGTGGTCATGGGGCCGTCCGAGGTGCACTCTGTGCGAGCGACCTTGCTCCCGAAGGGCTTCCGGGGGGACTTGGCCGGCTGCTTGCTGCCCAGCCCTTGGGCCAGCGACTGGAGGAAGGTCACCTTTGCGGCGTCGGTATTCGCGGGTTCGGCCCGCTCGACGCAGTGTTGCCGGTTCTTCGGCGCTCCTGCGGCGGTCGCGGGCGCGGCGGAAACGGCGAAGAGAATAGCGGCACAGAACAGGGCCAGGAAAAGGGACAGCTTGGACATGAGAAAACTCCTCGTAAGGATGAGTTGTAAGTCTTTAGTGGTCCCCCGGGGCTTTTGGCTCCCGGGGCCGTGACCCTGAAACGAAGCTGGAATGACTTTCCCCTCACGGGCGGGTACCCGATCAAGGGACGAGGGATGGAATCGCCGAGGCTGAGCAACCCCTGGGAACTCTATAATGGAGGCCGCCTATCGGATCGAGAAGGAGGACACGAATGGAAGGCATCAGCCGGCGAGGCTTCTTGGGATGGACGGCTTGGACGGCAGCGGGATTGGGAGCTTCGCGGCTCCTCGGGGCACCCCGATCCTGAGCGGAGCGGAAACTTCGGGCACGCCGGCCCTCCGGGCGATCGACGCGTTCGTGGAGCGGCACCGCAAGGAACGGGGGATTCCCGCGCTGACCCTCGGGCTCGCCAACCGGGAGGGCGCGGTCGCGGTGCGGACCTATGGCCATTCGGACATCAAGACCGGACTGGCGCTGCGCCCGGAGGAGCTTTTCGAGATTGGATCGATCACCAAGTCTTTCGTTGCTCTCACGGTGCTTCAGCTCCGGGACGAAGGCAAGCTCGATCTCAACCAGCCGATCCGCGAGATCCTCCCCTGGCTGCGCATCGAGAGCACCTACGACCCCATCACCGTCCATCACCTTTTGACTCATACTTCTGGATTGCCCAATCCGCTGGGCCTCCCGGCGGGTCCTCTCTGGACCGCTCACGCGCCCGGGCAGCATTTTCACTACTGCAACATGGGTTATCAGATTTTGGGATTGCTGATCGAAACGCTCGACCGGCGCCCTCTGCGCGAGAGCCTGCGGGCGCGTATCCTGGCGCCTCTCGGCATGAGCGTGAGCGAGCCGGTGATCTCTCACGAAATCCGTCCGCGTATGCCGGTGAGCTATTGGCCGCTCTATGACGACCGGCCGTTCCAGCGCCACGGCCCCATCGTGGAGGCCCCGCACATTGCCATGGACAATGCCGCGGGGTGCATCGCCTCCACGCCCGCCGACATGACCCTGTACATGCGGATGCTTTTGAATCGCGGGCGTATGCCGAAGGGCCGCCTGGTCTCGGAGGAGAGCTTCGCCCTGTTCATGAAACCGGCCATTCCAGCCCCTGGATTCGGCGAGGGCTCGGGGTATGGCTATGGGATCGCCATCCAGCCGGTCGAAGGGCGTACCCTGCTGCGGCACACGGGCGGAATGGTTTCTTTCAGCTCCGCGATGCAGGTGGATTTGGACGCCGGCTTCGGAGCGTTTGCCTCCGTCAACGCGTCCCTCGCGGGATACCGGCCGAACGCCGTGGCCGCCTATGCCCTGGCCGTGCTGCGCGCGGAAGCCGAGGGACGGGCGCTGCCGGAGATGCCGGAGCTCGACGATCCCTACCGGGTGGCCAACGCGGCGGATTATGTGGGGACGTATACGGCTCCGGACGGCCGCAAGCTCGTTCTGATCGCTGAAGGCACGCTCCTGAAGCTGGTCCACAAAGGCGAACAGGTCCCTCTCGAGATCCTCGCGCCGGACAATTTCTACGTTTCCCACCTGGACTTCGCGCTGTTCCCGTTGAGCTTCGGGCGAGTGGCAGGAGCCGTCACCGAGGCGAGCTACGGCGGCGACTGGTACGCGGGCGAGCGCTACACGGGGCCGCGCACCTTCGAGACTTCGCCCGATCTCCAGGCTTATACCGGCCATTACCGCAACGAGAACCCCTGGGAAGGGAGCTTCCGCGTGGTCCTCAACAAGGGGCGCCTGTCAATCGGCGGCGATCCCCTGGTGCCGCTCGGTCCCAGCCTTTTCCGGCTGGGCGCGGAGGAGCACGGCCCTCAACGCGTCCAGTTCCAGGACATGATCAATGGCAAGGCTTTCCGCGCGATCGTCTCCGGCACGGAATACCGCCGGATCGAAACCTGAGTAAGCCTATCGCGGCTTCTGAACGGCGATCGTACAGTCTCCTTCCAGATAACTCTCATCGAAGCTCGGCTCCCCTCCCAGCGACCGGCAGAAGGCGAGCACGGTACGGCGGCGGTGCCAGGTGAGCCAGTTCTCTCCGCACCAGGTCTGCGAGCACAGGAAGTTGAAGACCAGCCACTCGCCGGTGGCCTCCCAGGCCGCCCGCAGGGTGCGGTAGAACTTCGGCCGCGTGAGGGTGTTGAGCGAGCCCGAGAAGGCCACCACGTCCGCTCCCACCCGGAGCTTCTCCGGTTCCCGGACGAAATCCGCTTCGACCAGCTCGCAGCCCGGGTACCGTTTCCGCCGTGCCGACCGCAGGGCCGCCGGGATCATGTCCATTCCCACGTAGTGGGCTGGGACGATCCCCTGCTCCAGGAGGTAGCCTAGGAAGTCCGCCCGTCCGCACCCCACGTCGAGAATCGTCTTTCCCTCCAGCGGACAGCTCCGCGCCAGCGCCTCGAAGCGGACCCGCTGCCCCTCGCGGCTGGACCAGAGGAGCGCCGGAATTCCCTTTGCTCCGTGCTCGCGGGCCTCGTGGTACGGAAAGATGTAGAACGGGACGGGGTCGGGGGCTCTGGCCATGGCTGATTCTGGCACGCCCACGGGCCTGCTGGGGTAGAGTCGGCGGAAAGGAGACTCCGATGAGAAGAAAGCCTCTTGCCCTCTTCGTGCTCGCCGTCTCGATCCTGGCCGTACCCGCCCTCCGTGCCGATCAGGCCAGCGCCCGCGCGCGCCTGGAGCAGGATGGCCTCGCCTTCACGCCGGAAGCGTTCCTGGCCAAGGTCGCCGAGGGAGACGCGGAGCACGTCAAGGTCTTCCTCGAAGCCGGGATTGATCCCTCCGCGCGGAACACCACGAACCGCACGGCGCTCTGGGTGGCGACCGAGAGAAAGCAGATCGAGGTCCTCGAGGCGCTCCTCGAGGCGGGCGTCAAGCCCGACGAAAAGAACGCTCCCGCCATGGAAAGCGGCAAGTCGCTCGTCTTCGAAGCCGTCGATTCCGGAGATGCCGAGATCGTGCGGATGCTCGTTGAAGCGGGCGCCGACGCGAAAAGCGCCAACGACTACGGCGTTCCTCCCCTTGCCGAAGCCGCGCGCACGGGGCAGTTGGAAACCTGCAAGATCCTCCTCAAGGCTGGCGCCGATCCCAATGCCGCACCCGGTGGATTTCCGTTGCTCTATGGACCGATCAACGAAAACCAGCTCGAAGTCGTCCACCTTCTGATCGATTCTGGAGCCAAGCTCGGCGAGCACAAGGCGGATCTGATGGGCGCGGCGAAGACGCCGGAGATGACGGCTCTGCTGGAAGCGGCGGAGTAGGGGTCAAGCGCTGAACGGATTCAGGCACGTCACGCCAGTCCGAGGAGGTAACTCAAAACTCTACGTCCCGACCGCGGTCGGGGCTCCGCTCGAAGTCGATGTCATCACCTTCCGGCATCGCGAGGAGATGCTCCTTGAGAGACCTTTTTGCATTGGCGGTGAGTAGGGCCTCGCGCAGAATCTCGCGGTGTTCTGCTTCCGCAGAGCCCACGCTGCTCTTCCGCAGCACCCAGGTCGTCATCGACCTCTGGTTCTGGACGACCGTGGTCTTGAGCGGATCGAGCCAGGTCCCGTCTAGCCGGGCGGTTCTCGATTCGAGCATCTCCTCGTCCACGAGAAAGCGCTCCGACCCGTCCGGAAGCGCGTACCACCTCCCTTGGAGAGGGCGGACCAGCGTCTCGATTCCAATCGTCGAGGCCAGCCGGGCGAAGAAGAGGCCTCCGGGCTTGAGGACGCGCCACATCTCGGCGAGCATGCGGTCGAAGTGAGCTTCGTCGCGGGAGAAGTGGAGGACGGCGCTGCAGAGAACCGCGTCGAAGCGCTCGGCCGGGAAGGGGATCTCGGCCAGATCGGCGACCTGGAAGCTCTCCGGCGGAACCGCCGGCGCGAGCTCGCGGGCCAGGAGCCGGACCTGCTCCACGGCTCTGGGGCTCTCGTCTACTCCATGGACCTCGTAGCCATGACGGAGGAAATAGACGAGATTCCGGCCGCCGCCGCAGCCCGCATCCAGAAGGCTCGACCCCGGCAAGAGCCGCCCCTTCAACAACTGGTCGAGCAGATAGATGTCGATCGGCCCCAGGGACTCGCGCAGGTTCATGGCCTGTTCTAGCTCACAAGCGCTGCCCGCAGGACGGGCAAGGGATCTCTCGACCAGCGGTTGTCGACGTGGACATTGCTCGACAGCTTGCCGGGACATTTCGAATGGGGATCGAGCCGGTTGGGCAATGCGAACTGAAACTCCCACTTTTCCGTCACGGCATGCAGGCAGGCGGCCACGACGTCGAAATCCCGTGGGCTGTAATACCGTGAGCAGGGATCGCTCTTCGCCGCGCGCGTGCGCTGGAAATCGATTCTGGCCAGGCCCGCGCGATCGGGTTTTCGGAGGACGTTCTTGCATTCGATCGTCAGCTCCCGGCCGTCCGGCAGGCGGACCGCGAGGTCCGGCCCGTCTCCGGCAAGGCGGGCGCAGTGAGCGAGCTCCGGGAAAGCCATGAGATAGCGGTAGAGGTGCTCCTCCGCGACCCAACCCCGGACCGCCACTTTCAGCCGGTGGGCATTCTCGATGAGATCGAGCACCTCTCTTTCGGTCAGCTCGAATTCCCGGGTGAGGGAATGGACGGTTGAAGGCTCCCGTTGGGCCTTCTCCGCCAGGAGCTGCCGGTGGCCCTGGTCCTCGCCGTTTGTTTCTCGCTCGAACCGGACGTAGGAAAGAAAGGTTTCCGGTGTACCCCCGACCAGCACCTCCACCGGCTCTTCGGGTGATCCCTTCCGCTCGCGCTCCCAGGTGTGCCAGCCCCGTTCGAGAATTTGATCGGCATGGTGCTGCTTGAACTCGATCGAGATGAAAAGGCGAGTGGGATTGTGAAGCACCGGATCGGCTCCCACGAAGAACCCGCGCTCGGTGTTGATCCCCACCAGAAGCGTCGTATACATCCCGAACGGATCTTGCCAAAGCTCGTGGAGCTGGCCGTCCTTGGTTCCGTATTTGAGCTGGAACCGGTGCTCGTCTGACGGCCGGTTCAAGGTCGGCCGGGAATTGGCTAGGAACGCGTAGGCTACGATCCCCAAGCGCTCTCCCTTGGGCGTTTCAAACGTGATGCGAAACGGTGCCTCCGTAGGCGGCGAGCTGTAGAGAATCCGGCAGCCCTGCCCGTGCAGCGCCTGAAGCATGAAATTGAGGAGAGGCTCGCGGTCTCGCCGGCTGACGTTGTACGTTCGGTACTCGAACGGCGAGGAGA
>CAWAUI010000006.1:0-16610 GCA_963785165.1 Thermoanaerobaculaceae bacterium | reverse complement strand
CAAGAACTGGGTGGATCCGAGCCCATCCCGTCCCCCTAAACCACGAACACACAACGACATCCCGCCCATCCGAACCCCACGTCCTGGAATCCCTACCGCGCCGTATAACATTCCGTCGGCATGCTTATCGCTGCAGGCTGTTACCTGCGAGGGGGAGCCCTAACTTCTGTCTCTACAGAAATTTCCCTGGACCCAACCGGTTGGATTTTGCGCGTACTTAAAGGTAAACCCGCACTTTGCCGTACCGCCCGCGGCGGGCCTGTATTGACGAGGATTAGAAGCAAGCGTAGGATTGAATCTACGTGAAATCAATAAGTTGCCTCGGCAGTGGCTGTCGCTCCTTCTGGGCCGGTGGCCCGACGGTATACAATTTAAAGAAATTTGAAACGTGCCGGATACAGTTGAAGTAGGCGGTTATGCGGGAGGCTGCCAGCCCAGTGACTGGACAGGGCCAAGCGGGGTGCGCTTGGAGTCGAGGCAGTCGTGGGCGATGGGCAACTCTGGCGGCGGAGACCCAGTATGCCGTTATTTGCAATCTCGGGTAAGAAGCTCTCTCTAATCGAGCAGACGAACTTCGATGCAGAGAAGCTGCTGCAAGCCCTTATTGAGGGCAACCTCCAGACGGTGTTCGCGTGCCGCCTGGTGAGTTCCCAATTTTCAACAGGAATCCAGCACGCGGGGCGAATCGATACGCTGGCCCTGTCAGAGGACAACAACCCTGTCATTATCGAATATAAGAAGGTTGAGTCCTCTGATCTCATCAACCAGAGCCTGTTCTACCTCGCATGGTTGCGCGATCACCGCGGCGACTTCCAGGTGGCTGCGCAGAAGGCGTTGAGGCCCAACATTGAGGTCAACTGGTCTGATGTCCGCGTCATCTGCATCGCGCCCAACTACAAGAAGTATGACCTGCATGCCGTTCAGGTTATGGGTGCGAACATCGAACTTTGGAGCTACCGCCTGTTCAACAATGAGACGCTGTACCTTGAGGAGGTACTTCAACGAGCGTACGCTCCGAGTGTTGGCGGCTCGAACCCGGAGAAGGACCCTGTCATGGTCGCGGCAGGTAAGAAGGCCGCCATCACCAAGGCTACAGGTGCCTATACGTTCGATCAGCACTTGGCTGGGAAGCCCCAGAACATTCGGGAATTGGCGGTGGCTGTCGAGGAGTTCGTGATGAGCCTTGACCCGGCGATGGAGGAGGCCCCCAAGAAGCTCTATGTGGCTTTCAAGATCTCGAAGAACATTGTTTGCATGGAGGTTCAGCATCAGAAGGTCACGCTTTTTCTCAAGCTTGACCCCAAGAAGGTGCAAGCGCCGCCAGGCATCTCTCGTGACGTCTCAGAAATAGGGCACTTCGGCACCGGCGACTTGGAACTGACGCTCAAGGCTATCGAGGAACTCGAGCAAGTAAAGCCACTGATTGTCATGGCGTACCAAAAGGTCGGGGCGTGAGCCAGCCTATCCGGGCAGTCGAGCGGACGGAAACCGCAAACAGCGCGGTTCCCCGACCGCGTCTTCATCATTCCGGAACAGCGTGACCTGCACGTCCTGGTCGGCGTGTTTCGTCTGAGACCGATTTTCGAAGCCCAGAGGCTGGTCCGACAATCCTGGCGCCCCGGCGGGGCACAGACAGACCGCCTCAATACCGCTGCCTGCGCCCCTCTGGGGCTTCCAGGGGGAGGAAGGGTGTCTTGAACCCGGCGCTGAAGCACCGGGCTTTATGCCTGCGCCCCTGTGGGGCTGAAGACGGCCTCGTCGAGGCAGGTCTCCGCTCAGGCCGGAAAGGGTTGACGATCGTGAGATCGCCAATCCGCTGGCGATGATTCAGGTTCTCGGTCCAAAGCACGATGGTAGAGCGAGAAGCTCCTGCGGGAAGCGGCAGGCATAGAACCTGCAAGGTTTGCGTCTACATCAAGAGGCTTTCAGACATAGATGTCGCAGTCCTCGAGAAGCTCGTCAAAGCGTCAGTGGCCAAGGTGCGGAAACGGTACCCGTCATGAGAGCGACTCCTGACGAGAGAGCCTTTCCCGTGGTCTGCGTGGGAGGCTCGGCTGGCGGGCTGGACGCATACATTCGGCTGCTCCAGCATCTGCCGGCCGACATGGGCGTCGCAATTGTCATCGTGAATCATGTGAGGGAGTTGGCGACCCGGCTTCACCAGGTTCTGCCGCGCTTCACGCCGATGCCGGTCGAGCTGATCACCGAGAAGCTGCTGATTCAACCCGACCGCGTCTTCATCATTCCGGAACAGCGTGACCTGCACGTCCTGGACGGCGAGTTTCGGCTGAAGCCGATATCGAAGCCCAGAGGCTGGTCCGACGTGATCACGGTGTTCCTGCGCTCGCTGACAGAGCACTGGGACGGCAAGCTCGTCGCAATCATCGTGTCCGGCTATGACGGGGATGGGGCAGCCGCCCTCTGCGGAATCAGGGAGGTGGGCGGCACCACGATCGCGCAGAGGCTCGACACTGCGGCGCGGCCCGATATGCCGGAGAGCGCCATCGCGAGCGGCTGCATCGATTTCATTCTCTCCCCAGAGGAAATCGCAGCGCAGATCGTGCGTATCGCGGGAGGTGATGACTGAAATCGGACGGAGCGCTGGGTGATCCAATCGGCTACCGTGAATCATTCTCGTGTGCCCTCCGAGAGAGACGCCCCGCCGTTTGCGGACCCGGATAGTGCCCGGTTAAGGACTGGAGCGTCTCTACGGACCCATCGTGCCAAGGCCAACGTTGAGGTGACGGGGACGCTTTCTCGACACCCCCGTAACCCAACCGTTTGCAGCGGCAACACCGTTGCGTAGAGACGGCCCAGTCCTCAACCGACGCCCTTTCCGGGTGCACCGTCGTCGGGCCGTCTCCTCGAAGGGCAGATCGGGACGATCCTCCTCACCCTCATGAAAACCCGAGATGTGTGGAATGACATGTGGGTTCACACCCGGGGCTACACCGCCGCCGTCGCCAAGAACCGCGGCGGCCTCCGGGCCTTCGTCGCCTGCTCGAAGGCGTAGGCCAGCTTGATCAGCTTGGGTTCGCTCCAGGCGGGTCCGAGAAATGAGATCCCCATCGGTAGCCCGAAGGCGAAGCCGGCGGGGACGGTGACGTTGGGGTAGCCGGACACCGCGGGGAGGGTCGAGCTGCCGCCGGTGGGGGAGTCGCCGTTTACGAGGTCGATCAGCCAGGCGGGTCCGCCGGCCGGGGCCACGAGGGCGTCCAGCTTGTGTTGGGCGAGCGCGGCGTCCAGACCTTCCTTGCGGGAGAGCCGGCGGCAGGTTTCCAGGGCCTTCTTGTAGGCGGTGTCGGTGAGCGGCCCTTTCTCCTGCGCCCGGAGGAAGTGCTCCTGCCCGAAATAGGGCATCACCCGGTCTTTGTGGCGCTCGTTGAAGTCGATCGCCTCCTCGAGCGAGCGGACCGGCGCGGCCTCGCCGAGGTCGGCCAAGTAGCGGTTGAGGTCCGCCTTGAATTCATAGAGCAGGACGGTGTACTCGCTCTCGTCCAGGTCGACCGCGATCTTGACCGGGTCCACGATCACCGCGCCGTGGTCCTTCATCACGGCCAGGGCTGCTTTGAACATGGGGTTGACCAGCGGGTTGTCGTCCACCGAGGCAGGAAGATAGACGCCGATCCGCGCTCCCTTGAGCCCGTTTGGATCCAAGAACTTCGTGTAGTCGGCCAGGGCCTTGCCGCGGCTCTCCCGCGTGGCCTCGTCCCGCTCGTCCACGCCGGTCATGGCGCCCAGGAGGATCGCGGCGTCCGCCACCGTGCGGCACATGGGGCCCGCCGTGTCCTGGCTGTGGGCGATGGGGATGATGCCGGAGCGGCTGAGCAGGCCCAGCGTGGGCTTGATCCCCACGATGCCGCAGATGTTCGCGGGGGAGACGATGGAGCCGTCCGTCTCCGTGCCCACGGTGGCGGCGCAGAGGTTGGCCGCGGCGGCCACGGCCGAGCCCGAGCTGGAGCCCGAGGTGTTGCGGTCGAGCGCGTAGGGGTTGCGGCACTGCCCGCCCCGGCTGCTCCAGCCGCTGCTCGAGCGGGTGGAGCGGAAGTTGGCCCACTCCGAAAGGTTGGCCTTGCCCAGCAGCACGGCCCCCGCCGCCCGCAGCCGCTCGGCGATGAACGCGTCCCGCGCGGGGATCGATCCTTCCAGCGCCAACGAGCCCGCCGTGGTGGTGTTGCGGTCCTGCGTCGCGATGTTGTCTTTGAGGAGGATGGGGATGCCGTGGAGCGGTCCCCGCGGCCCCTTCGCCTTGAGCTCGGCGTCCAGCGCGTCCGCAATGGCGTGGGCGTCCGGATTCGTCTCGATGACGGCCCGCAGCTCCGGACCCTTGCGGTTCAGCTCCTCAATGCGGGCGAGGTATTTCTCCACCAGCCCCACCGCCGTGTGCTGCCCGGAACGGAGGCCCGCGCCGAGGTCGACGAGGGTCGCCTCCTCCAGGTCGAACGGAGCGGGGGAGTAGGCCTTCGGCTCCGCCATGCCGGACGCGCCGCCGGCCAGCGGACCGCCGAGGGCCAGGACGCCTCCGGCGACACCGGCCTTCATCAGGTCTCTGCGGGTGAATGAACCGGGCTCCGGACTCTTACCAGTCTTCGCGTTCACGGGACCTCCTGGGCGGAAACAAGGGCGGTGCGGCGGGCTTATTCTAGTTCTCTACTCGACCTCCTTGCATTTCAAATCCGTTCCTCGGATCTCACAGACCGCCTTGGGGTTCCCCTTCACGCTGTAGACGGTCAGCTTCCACCCATCCTTGTCCGGCACGGCGAGGGCATAGCCGAACTTGGCCCGGCTGATGGCGCTCTTGACCTTTACACCGGCGATGGGCTTGTCGATCATGTCGCTCGTGATCGGGTTGTCGAGAGCGGTGCCGGCCATCCCTGTCACCACGTGCGGGACCCTGCCCTTGCTCTTGCCGAAGCCCACGGCTTCGAACTGGTGGACGTGCCCCGTCAAGACGAGCTGGATCTTCGCTGCCAGATCGTTGTTCGAGGCCTTCTGCAGCACCTTGGTGACGGCCTTGAGGTCGTTGCCGTCCTGGATGAACGCCCAGAGGGGGTGGTGCATGAGGAGCCAGGAGGGGGAGGAGGACGCCCCGGCAAGCTCGTTGACCTTCTGGAAAGCGGGTGTATAGAAGCCGGGGTCGTCCTTCTTCGACTTGGCGACCGAGGTGTTGATCACCAGGAGTTGAAGACCGGGCAGTATGGCCGCGTAGGGGTTCGGATCGTCGTTGCAGACGGCGGGTACCGGCCCGGGATCGAGGAACCGAATCCAGCCCTGGCCTGCCCGCTTGCACTCCTCGTGGTTGCCGCGCACGAACACCCAGGGCGCGGCGGCAAGGAGGGGCGCGGCGGGATCGAAGAAGTCCGCCTTCCACACCGGCCAGTTGTCTCCCCAGGGGCTCCCCTGGCAATCGGGATTCCCCTCCGGGCAGCGCGCCTCCCGGTAGTGGTAATCCCCCACGTGGATCACGACGTCCGGCTTCTCCTGCGCCACCCGCCCGGCGATGGTCTTGAACGGCCAGGCCTCGCCGTCGTTGCAATTCTGGATCTCCGTGGCCGTGCAGTTGGGATTGCAGGTATCCGTGTCGGAGCAGCCCTCAGCCTTGAGGCGGCATCCGGTATCCCCGATCAAGGCGATTCTCTGGATCGTTTTCGGCGGCAGGGGGAGCTTCGCACCTGCGATCGAGACCTCCGACGCACCGGCCGGCAACGGGGCCTCGCAGACCAGCACCTCGAAACAGGACCCGGGCTTGGACCGCGCCGTCATCGCCTTGGGTGCTCCGTCCACGACGATCTCCGGGCACGCCGCGCCGGGCTCGGTGACGATCGTCCGCGCCACGGCGCCCTGGGGACCGATCTCCACCCAGGCCGGGGGACCGCCCGCCTCAGCCTCGGCGCTCACCGAAGGCATGGGAGGCGGGGGAGCGGGAGGCGGCGCCGTGGCGCAACCCACCGCCAGCAGCATCCAGAACGGGAAGCACTGCGGGATTCCAGAGCGACATCTTCTCCGCACGGTGTTCTCCTTTTCAGAGGAACGCTGTGATTCAGTAGATGAAAGAGAGTATACCCCGATCGGGGCTCCGCAACGTTTCGATCGCCACCCGGGTTCTACGGGCCGCGCCCCGCGGGAAACGCTCTTCGTGAAGCGTGTACGGCCGGAGATCTATTCGGGGGAAACGCCGCCCACCACCAGCGTGAGATCGTCATCGAACCCTTCGCTCCGCCCCGTCCATGCCGCGATCCGGGCGAGGAGGGCATCGGCGATGGCGTTCGAGGGGAGGGCGGCGTGCTCTTTGAGAAAGCCTTGGAGACGCTCGTCGCCGAATTGCTCTCCCGCGGGGCCGGCCGCCTCCGGGATACCATCGGTGAAGAGGAGGAGGCGGTCTCCGGGCTCCAGGACGACCGAAGCTTCGGTGTACGCGGCGCGGCGCAACCGGCCAATGATGATTCCAACGTGCGCGAAGCTCTTCGACCCGTCCCAGCCGTGCCCTCCAGAGGAGCGGGGGAGGATGGCCGGCGCTTGCCCAGGTGAACCGTCCGCCATCCAGGTCCAGGTAGCCGCAGAGGGCGGTGATGAACTGGTTCTTGAGCTTGCCGTGGAAGATCTGGTTGATCTCCGAAAGCACCCGGGCGGGGCTCGCGGCGTGGGCGGCCTGCGAGGCCACGGCCACCTTGAGCATGGCGGCCACCAGGGCCGCGGGCACGCCATGGCCGGAGACGTCGGCCACGATCACGCCGAGCCGGCGCCCTTCGCCGGGGAGGAAATCGTAGAAGTCCCCAGCGACCTCCGAGGCGGGCACGTAGCGGGCCGCGAGGTCGAGCCCCGGCAGGCGCGGCGGCTCGCCCGGCAGGGTGGACTCCTGAATGCGGCGCGCCGTTTCCAGCTCCTGGTGGATGGCGGCGAGCCGCTCCTGGCTCGCGGAGACCCGCCGGGCCGCGATGGCGCCAAGACCGGCCACGAAGAGGAGAAAGCCCACGGGCTCCACGTTCTGCTCTCCCGGGATGATCCCCGCCCCACGCAGGTTCTCATACAGGGCGAAGACGCCCAGGACGATGAAGCTCGCCCGCAGCAGGCTCCGGTCCGGAGTCCGCTCGCGGCCCGGAGCGAAGAGATTGGCCACGGTGACGAGGAGCGAGAGGACCACGAGAATACGGTACGGTCCCATCAGAGCGCCTTCCCCCATCCCGGCGATCTCCAGGGGAATCGCCACCACCGCGAGCGCCGCCATGAGCTGCCACATCCGCCGCATCGACGACCGCCACCCTTGCCCGACCACCCGCTCGATGAAGAAGACGGCGGGCACGGGTATGAGATAGGTCAGGACGTTGATGAGCTTCCGCCAGCTCTCTGGGGGAACCGAGTAGAGCGTCTCGACGGCGTCGATGTCGCACAGGAGGCGAACGGCGTAGAGGGTGCACAGCGTGGAGAACGAGACCAGAGCGGGATCGGCGGACCGCCGCCGCGCCAGGGCCGCGACCAGCGCCGCGAGGCCCAGCCCAAGCAGCATGAAGCCGATGGCGGCGGTGGGGATCTCGCCACGGATCTCGGAGATCGGGATCAGCCCTGGCATGGTGCTCTGAGGTACGGTGTGGAGGAGGCGAAGGTTATCTCTACTTTGTCAGCCTGAGTATATCCGCGCCCCCGCCCGGGCATAAATGCCCGGGCTAGGCAAAAAAAGCCGGGTAAACCCGGCTGCTGGAGTCCCCTTCAGGGGGCTTCTTCAGCTTAGCCCGGGCATTTATGCCCGGGCGGGGGCGCGGCCAGGTTGAACGTTTCGAGAGCAAGACACAAAATGACAAAGTAGAATTATCAGAGTGGAGATAGACTAGGGGGCACCCATGAAAATCCGGATTGCGGTGCCCCTGCTGCTCCTGCTCCTCCCCCCCGGCCTCCACGCCGAGGACCGCTCCCTCCACCTCGCCATTGGCGATCCCGCCCGCAAGGGCAAGGAAGCTCCGCTGGTCCTCGACGGCATCACGGATACCCGCAAGGGTGACGTGGTCACGCCGGCCGAGATGGCGAAGCGCCTGGCTGGCGCACGGCTGGTGTTGGTGGGGGAGAGCCATACGGACATGGACTTCCATCGCGCGCAGCTTCGCGTGGCCGAAGAGCTGGTGCGCGCGGGCCGCCCCGTGTTCCTGGGGCTGGAGATGTATCCCTATACCCAGCAGGCGTTCCTCGATCAGTGGGTGGACGGGCTGTTGACCGAGGAGGGTTTTCTTCAGCTCTCCCACTGGTACGAGAACTGGGGCTACAACTGGAATTATTATCGCGACATTTTCCTCTTCGCCCGTGATCACAAGGTGCGGATGTTCGCCGTCAATGCCCCGCGGGAGGTGGTGACCGCGGTGCGAAAGAAAGGTTTTCAGAATCTCACGCCGGAGGAAGCCGCGCGGATTCCGAGCCGGATCGAGCCTTCGGACGCCGATCACCGCGCCTTGTTCCAATCCTTCTTCGACGCGGACGATCCCCTCCATTCCGGCATGACGGAGGAGCAGTGGGGCGCCATGGTCTCGGCCCAGACCACGTGGGACGCCACCATGGCCTTCAACGCCGTCAAGGCCCTGGAGGGGTATGGGACGCCGGAGACCGTCATGGTGGTGCTCGCGGGGTCCGGACACGTGGCGTACGGCGTCGGCATCGCCCGCCAGGCGCGGACCTATTTTCCGGGCGTCCTCGCCACGGTGATCCCGGTCAACGTCCGGGATTCGGACGGTGCCGAGGTCAAGGCCGTCCAGGCCTCCTACGCGGACTTCGTCTGGGGCGTACCGGCCGAGTCCGCGCCGCTCTATCCCTCCCTCGGCCTCTCCACGACGCCCGTTGAGGGAGAGAAGGCACTGAAAGTGATTTTAGTTTCCGAAAAGACGCCCGCCGAGAAGGCCGGCTTTCAGGCGGGGGACGTGCTGGTCACGATGGACGGCGCACCCGTGCCGGACAAGGAAACGCTGAACCGTCTGGTGGCGGGCCGGAGTTGGGGAGATGAGTCTGTTTTCACGGTGAGACGCGGGAGCGAAACGGTGACGCTCCGTGTCGCCTGGCGCCGGTAGGCTGCCTCCAGCGGGTTGCACCCGCCCTTCACTAGAGGCGGGCTTTCCAAGGGAAAACCGAAGGGGCCTGCCATCTTGGAGAGGCGGCAGCCCCTCCTAAAAGGTCGTCTCCCTGGGGAGAATTACCGTGCGAAAAGCAGGCATGCCGATTGCTCAATCCCTTGGCTGCCGTGCAACCGAAACAATTTTAAGGAGGGTACAACTATGTTGGAAACCGTCTCGCAGCCATCCACAATGCAACTGTTCTGCGCCGAGCCGCCCATCAGCGTGCCGACAGCTACCTACGATGTAGGGAGCCATACGATCCAGGCGTTCGCGATCGTCACTCACCGGGCCGGCGAGGCCCACCCGCGCTTTCATCCGCCTCTCATCGCCATCCCGGGACCCAACCCCGAGGTTGACGGTGACACAGTAGAATGGATTGTGAATTTTATTCTCGTGCCCGGCGATGGCGTCGTGTCGGCGGCCTTCCTTGATAGCTCCGAGAACAAGGGGATCACGGTCCCGTCGTCGCTGAAGCCGGTCAAGCCGGGTCGGGTCGAGGTCTTGGCATCGTCGCCGGTGTTCACTGACGAGGCCCAGTGGATTGTCAAGATCCAGAACGGTGTCGTTAGCCCGAACTCGCTCAACTATGACGTCTCCCTCAGCGTGGCGACGGCCGATGGCGGGGAGCTGACGCTCATCCAGCACGATCCAACGATCGTGGTGACCCAGGATCCGATCGGTTGACGCCCAGGCGTCTTGCTCAACCGAGCTTCACATCGTCAACGTTTTTTACGGGAGGTCAAAGCCATGCCATCAACACTCAGTCAACCGGCCACGCTGACGGCAGGTCAAGAGCCGACCGTCACCTATGATCCGGCGAACCATACGATCACTTCGACGGTCATCGTGGCGGTGCCTCCGAGTGAGAGCGGGATCACGGTCACGACGGCTCCGCTCGCCATCCCCCATGGTTCTTGGACTCTGTTCTGGGATCTCATGGTGGCCACCACCCCTGAGCTGCACGCGGAATTTGGCGATCCGGGGATCACCTTTCCTCTGGAGTCCCTTCCGCCGAACATCACCGTGGAGAGCCAGCCTTCCGGCGATGCCACCCAGGTCAGCGCCAAGATCAGGAATCACGTGACGACCACGAACTCGTTCAACTATGACGTCAACGTTTCCTGGTCTCTGGGTGAGAGCGATGTGGTCGTCAAGCACACGGTCCATGATCCGACCATCGTGGTGACCCAGGACCCGATCGGCTAAGGAGCGGTGGCGTTGAGGGCCTGGAAGGCGGGCTCGCTGCGCAGCAAGTCGAAGAACGGGAGGGCGAACCAGCGGGAGCCGACCTTGCGCGCGGCGGCCTGCCGGGCATGGAAGAGGGCGGAGGCGCGGTCGCCGACGAGGGCATAGACGACCGCGGCATCGTAGGAGAGCTGGCCGTTGTCGGGCGTGAGCCGCAGGGCCTTCTGGATGGTGTCGACGGCTTTTCCTGTCTGGCCGAGGTGGGCGAGGGCCTGGGCCTCGATGGCGAGCATCCTCCAGTCGCCTGGCGTCGCCCGGCGGGCGGCGGTCTCGGCGATGTTGGCATAGAGGTGCCGGGCTTCCCCCGTCCGGCGGAGAAACGTGAGGCAGTCCGCGAGGTTGAGGGCGGCTGACGGGTCGTCGAGCTGGCGGGCCAGGACCTGGCGAAGGCTGGCTTCGGCCTCCTCGTAGCGCCCCAGGAGCAGGAGGTTGACGCCGAGGTTGGTGAGGGAACCGGTTTCGGGATCGCTCTTCACGGCTTCGCGCAGCAGCGCCACGGCGCGGTCGGGGTCTCGCAGCAGCTCAATCTGGGCCAGGGTCTTGAGGCCCCCGAGGTTGCCGGGGGAACGCTCCAGGAGCTCTTCGAGGTGGCGCTTGGCGTCGTCCAGCCGCCCCAGGCGGTACTCGGCGTTGGCGACGGTGAGCAGTGTCACCCAGGAGGGTTGCAAGCGCGCCGCGCCGGCCATGAGCTTCAGCGCCTCTTCGGGGTGGCCGCGTCGCTCAGCGAGCTGTCCGCGGCGAAGAAGGCTGCCGGCGGGATCGGTCTCTTCCAGCTTCTCCAGGGTTTCCTCTGCCGTTTCGAGGCGTCCGGCATCGAGGTTGAGAGAAAAGAGAGCCTCGAGCGGCCGGGGGTCGGCCGGGGCCAACTGGTGGGCTTGCTGGGCGACGGCAAGGCCGCGGTCCAGGTAGCGCTGCTCACCACTGTTGAGGTACAGCCGCCCGGCCACCTTGGCTTCGAGCACGAGGGCGTCGAGAAAGCTCGGAGCCCGTTGCCGCAGCTCGCCGAGCCGGGCGAGGAGGCCGTCGTAGGCCGCAGGGTCGGCGAGCTGTTGGCGCAGCGCCAGGAAGGCCCGATAGTCCTGCTCGTCGATCTCGAGCCTCCAGCCGCGGCACCTGCAGGTCCCGTTCGGGATAGCCCTGCCGTAGCGAGACAGCCATGGCGTTGGCGAAGAGGCGGGGATCGGAGGCTCGGCACGCGTAGCGTGTCGGACCAGAGCACTCGTCCGTCCTGGCCGTCCAGGCGGCGCAGGCTCACCTGGCAGAGGTCGCCGGCACAGTCGGCCTGCGAGGCCACGACCTCGCCGGCGGCCATGGCATGGGCGATCTGCGTGGGTGTTCCCTGCACGGCGTTGACCTGGCCGGTGTCGAGGGCCGCGAGGCCTTCCAGAGCCGCCACGGCGCGCACCAGGGCGACCTGGAGGTTCGACCTCACCTGGGCGGCGTCGTCCGCCAGCAGCGATCCCGAGACCTCAGGCTTGAGCACGGCCACGTAGACCAGCGGCTTCGGCTTGCGCAGAAGGAAGAAAGCCGCGGTCCCTACGGCTGCCAGTAGAAAGACGGCCACGGCGAGCCCGGGCCAGCGGCTCCGGCCGCGCCGCCGCGTAGCGAACGGGGCCGAGCCGGAGCTGCCGGAGCTCCAGAGGCCGGCGGCCGCCAGCTCGGCCAGCACGGACGCCGCGTCCGGGTAACGCTCTTCGGGCTTCTTGGCGAGGGAGCGGGTGGCGATCGCCTCCAGGGCTTCCGGAACGTCCGGACGGAGCCCGCGCAGGGCCGGCGGATCCTCGTGGAGGATGGCGTGCACCATGCCTTTCTTTTCGCCGCCGAAGGGGCGTTCCCCGGCCAGCATTTCGTAGAGCACGGCGCCGAGCGCCCAGAGGTCGGAAGCCGTGCCGCTCTCCTCGCCGTGGAACTGCTCTGGCGCCATGTAGGCCGCCGTTCCCACGGCAAAGCCCTTCTCGGTGACGGTGGGGGAGTCCACCCATTTGGCCAGCCCGAAGTCGAGGAGCTTCACCCGCCCGTCGGGCAGGATCATCACGTTGTCCGGTTTGAGGTCGCGATGGACCACGCCGGCCGCGTGGGCGGCGGCCAGGGCCGAGGCGAGCTGCCCCGCGATGGCCGCGGCTTCGGTGGCCGGCAACCGGTGCCCGGGTTGGCTCTCCAGGCGGGCGGCCAGGGTCTCACCACGGTAGAAGGCCATGGCGATGAAGCGCCGGCCCTCGTGCTCGCCGATCTCGTAGAACCGTGCCGATGTTCGGATGATCGAGCGCGGCGGTGGACTGGGCCTCGCGGCGGAAGCGGATCTCGTCCCGGGCCGTGGCGGACCTGGGGGAGGAGAGGAACTTGAGCGCCACCTCGCGCTCCAGCTCCAGGTCCACCGCCTGGTAGACCACCCCCATGCCGCCCCGGCCGAGCAGGCGTACGACCCGGAAATGGGAGATCTGGCGGCCGAGGATCGGATCGTCGTCCAGGCGAGGCCGGGCAATCTCCACGTGGGTCTGCGACGGCAGGGCCGCGCCGCAGGCTCCGCAGCGCGAATTGAATTCGGAGTTGCTCCGGCCGCAGGCGGGGCAGAGGAGAGCCTGCATCAAGCCTCCTCCGCGGCCCCCGTCCCCACGGCGACGGCGGACCGGTGGCGGGCCAGCAGCTTCTGCAGGTAGCTCCGGTGGAGCCCCGACTCCCGGGCGGCCCGTGAGACGTTGCCCTCGCAACGCCGCATCAGCTCTTCGATGAAGCGGCGCTCCACGTCCGCCACGCTGGCCTCGCGGGCCTCGTTGAGCGACTCGCCCGTCAGCTCCTGGAAGACCAGCTCGGGCATGGGACCGTCCCCAGCGGCGTTCGCCATTTCCGGAGGCAGGAGGCCGAGGTCCAGCTCCGGACCCCGGGCCAGCAGGCAGGCCCGCTCCACGGCGTGGGAGAGCTCGCGGACGTTGCCGGGATAGCCGTGGGCGAAGAGCGCGCGCTCGGCCCGTGGCGTCCAGCGCGGCTTTTCGCCCGCCCGCCGCCAGTGCCGGCGGAGGAAATGGTCGGCCAGCAGGAGGACGTCTCCCCGCCGCTCCCGCAACGGCGGCAGCTTCAAGTCGAGCACCTTGAGCCGGAAGTACAGGTCTTCCCGGAACTTCCCTTCGTGGGCCATCTGCCGCAGGTCGCGGTGGGTGGCGGCGACCACCCGCACGTCCACTCTTTCCGTTTTGTCCGAGCCGAGCTTCTGGATCTCGCCGAATTGGAGGAAGCGGAGCAGCTTCGCCTGCGCTTCGACCGGAATCTCGCCCACCTCATCGAGGAAGAGTGTGCCGCCATGGGCCGCGGCGAGCCGGCCCGGGCGGTCGCGTTTGGCGTCCGTAAAGGCCCCGGCAACGTGGCCGAACAGCTCGGATTCGAGGAGCGTCCCCGGCAGGGCGGCGCAGTGGACGGTGATGAACGGCTTGCCGCGCCGCGGGCTGTTGACGTGAAGCGCCCGGGCGATCAGCTCCTTGCCGGTGCCCGTTTCGCCCAGGACGAGGATGGGAGCGTCCGCCCCGGCGACCTGGGCGACGACCTGAAGAAGCTCGACCATGCGGGGATCGCGGGTGACGATCCCCGCGAAATCGTGCTGGGAGAACAGCTCGCCTTCCAGGCTCCGGTTGCGCCGCCGCAGGGCCTCGCGCTCGCTCGCCCGCAGGAGGAAGAGCCCGGCGATCTCGGCGAGCTTGGAGAGGAAGGCGCGGCTCTCCTCGCCGAAGCTGTCCACCCGTTCGCGGTTCTCCAGATAAATGACGCCATAGACCTCGCCGCCGTGCCGCAAGGGGGCCACCAGGACGCAGCAGAGGCCGATGAAGAGGGCGCTCTCACCCGAGCCGAAACGATCGTCTTCGATCAGGTTCGGCAGATAGATGAGCTGCCCGGTCTCGACCGCCTCGCGCACCAGCGTGCGGCTGTACCGGCGTTCCACCGCGGAACGCTCCTGGCGGTCATAGCCGACATCGAATTTTTGCTGAAACGACCCTTCCTCGCGCACCACGACGAAGCCCGTCTCAGCGCCGCACCGCTCGACGATGTGGCGCAGAAGAACCTCGGGCGCCCGCTCGTCGTCCTCCTCGGCCAGGAGGAGCTTCGAGATCTGGAACAGCTCCTCGTAGAGGTTCATACCCCCTCTGCCTCCAATCGGTGACACCTGCCTCTGGGAACAGGCAGATCTTAACCGATCCGCGCGCCAAAGTCTTTAGAGGTACCTCCGAGGTGCGCGGCCAGCGAGGTGCCTTCGGCGAGCGGCACCTTGGCGCCGGCTGCTGACGTTGCAAGGGTTTATTTCCCTAGGGTGGCGAGCCTTTCTGCACTCTCGGCACGGCTCTTGCCTAGGATGAGAAACGGGCAACGAAAAATATTTCAAACGGATATCGAGGAACAAGCAATGATCCCGAAAGAATTGTTATTCGGTCCTTCTTTGGCAGCGTTGGTAGGCATGCCAAGTCTGGTGCTGAGCTCCAATGATCCGATCACGGTGCCCCCAAACAGCAAGTGCACGGCTCAGACCACTCAGGCGGCCTCCTTTCTTCAAATCGAAAACCTGAGCCAAAGCTTCACGCTCCTGTATTTCGTCACGGCGGGAACAGTGCTCACCCAGAGTGGCTCTATCCCTGCCGGAGGCGGACCTCTGCAATGGACAGACAACTTCAATGGTGCTGAATTGGTGGTCGCCAACGTCAGCACGATGGCTGCATCGATGGAGGTGACCCTGATCAGTAGTTAGACCTGGCTCACAGAGTTGAATAAGAAGTGCAAACCGCTTGCCTGGATGATCCATGCAAGCTGATCTAAGGAGAAAACCCATGTCTACAGCCTCTGCCACCAAAGCCGCCGCCGCCGGACTGCAGCTCCAGTACAATCAGCCGCTCACCGTGGCGGAAAACTTCTCGGCGGTTTGTGATCCCACCACCCAGGCTACCTCCATTCTGCAGATCGAGAACCTGAGCACGAGCAATACCCTCTCCTATTTCATCAACGCCGGGTCGGCGCTCACCAAGTCAGGCGTGATCTCCCCCAACAATTCAACTCCCGATGTGTATGACGTGAACTTCAACGGTGCGAAGCTGGTCGTCACCAACATCAGTACCCGCGATGCGTCGGCGCTGGTGACCCTGAGGAGCACCTAGTCTTCCTCAGGCCTCCCGAAGTGGCGACGTGGTCACCCCGGCTGTACGGCCGGGGTGACCCGTTACCCTTGCCTCTGAGAGCCCGGTTTCAACCCCCCGGCTTCTTGAACAACCCCTCATCCACCGGCGCGTTCACCTGCAGCTCCGAGTACTTGATCTCCACGAACGGCTGGCCGTTCTGGGAGACGTTGGTCTGGAAGGGGACCTTGATTCCGGAGACCTCGCGGTAGTCGGTGTAGACGGCCTCGGCCGTCCAACTGGTGCCTGCCGATTCGCTGAGCAAGGATCTCTGTTCCGGAGAAGGTGCCACAGCAGGGCAGGCAGAGAAGCCGGGCGGCCCTGCCTGTTTCTGGCGGTTTTCTGAGAAGCCGCCAGGGGTGGGCTCACACGGCTACAACCTCGACGAGATCGCCGAGCGCGCGAAAATCATCCGGGTTGCGGGTGTAGAGCGGCAGGCCGGCAGCGCATGCGGCCGCTGCAAGGAGGAGGTCGATCGCGCGCGCCCCCCTCGCCTTGCGTCCTGCGGCTACCACTGCGGAATAAACCCTCCCGTAAGCGCGTGCCGCCTCAGCGTCGAAAGGCAGAGGATCGAATGCGGCTTCCGCGCGCTGGAGCCGGTCCTGGCGGCGCGCCCGCTCTTCGGGGTCTGGCGTGGCGTGCGGACCGGCGGCAAGCTCGGCCATTGTGATTGCGCTTACGGCAACCTCGATGGGAAGCCGTGAAGGTTCAATGTGTTCGAGATCGATGACTACCGAGGTGTCGAGGAGTCCGCGAGCGGGCCGCCGGTCAAGCATCGGGTAAGATGTCCTGGCCAGCCCACGCATCGACATCGGCACGGAAGCGGCCAGGGTCGATGGCGGGTGCATTCCTGAAGATGGCAACGACTGCCGCCGCCGGCACGAATCGGTGGCGCCGCAGGGGAGTGAGCTCGCCTACGGGCGTGCCGTTGCGAGTGATGACGAAGGACTCTCCCTGGTCGAGCCGGCGCATGATCTCGCCGCTGTCGTTGCGGAGCTCGCGTTGGGTGATGGATTCAGCCATGTTCTAATGGTAGCACGTGGTGCTACGATGTCGGTTGCTCGGAGCGGGCGGCGATGGAGAGCCTCCCCCCTCACCGCCTTGGCACCCAGTTGCGGACTTCAGCTCC
>CAWAUI010000005.1:0-9315 GCA_963785165.1 Thermoanaerobaculaceae bacterium | reverse complement strand
CCCGTACAGCCACCCAGCCAGCGATCAGGAGGCTCCGGCTTTGCCTACGTGGCCCCTTGGTCCAATTCGGACTGGAAGAGCTTGCGTAGTGCTGACAGTGGCAGCCATAGAGTCAGAGGCTGATCTGGCAGTGAGTCAAACTCATAGCGTGCGTAGAAAGCCTTTGCCCGCTCGTGCTTGGCATCGATCAGCACCGCGGCGATCCCTACATCCTCTGCTACCCGCAGGCAGCGGAACATGGCATCAAGGAGGAGATGCTCACCGAGGCCTCTTCCCTGCTGGCTACGGTCTACGGCGAGCCTGGCCAACCTCGCGATCGGCAGGGGAAAATTGGGAAAGCGCCGGGCTGCTGCCGGCGGAAGGTTGGCTTTGTTAATGGAACCGACCGCCAGAGAGTAGTACCCCAAGACGCTGCCAGGCTCAGTGCCTTCCACGGCAACGAAGGTGCGGGCCACGCCAGACTCCTGGTTCTGGCGCGCAAAGCGGGCGAGGTACTCATCCAAGGCTGGTTCGCCACAGCCGAACCGAGTGCGGTCGTGGTCTCGGTGCAGCGATTCGATACGCCAGTTAACCGGCATCGCGATTGAGCAGGCTCTTATAACGCCGTGCTGCCGCCTCAAGCTTGGGGCGAGGCCGGTCGGCACCGTCCAAGGCCGCAATGAACGCTTCCCAGTCGTGAGGACTCAAGGTCAAGCTCTCGTGCTCGGCCACGACTTCTTTGGCTCGGGCGCACGCGATCGAAACGAGGAAGCTCGAGAGCGACATTCCGGAGTAGGAAGCGGCCCGCGAGAGAAGAGTCTTGAGATCTGGGGAGATCCGTAGGTCGATGCGTTCGTCACGTTGGCTTATTGCGTTGGGCATGGTGGCACCTCTTGCCCTCAAGGATAGCATGTACGGGAAAAGTACGGAGCAATATCTCTTTTCGGCGCGAGGAGTGAAGGGGTGGCCTGGGATCTCAGGGGCTCGTCGAAACCGCTTGGGTCGTGAGGAGCGATGACCGCAGTGGTTCGATCCTCCATCCTCTATTTGGGATATAGTACCCTGAACAAGGCATTCATGGCGCTGGAGGTGATGATGAAAGGATACGTGTACCAGAGCGACTTCGCGAAGAAGTATATCTCGGAGGGCCGGGACCAGGGACTCACCGAGGGGCGGGCACAAGGACGCGCCGAAGGCCGTTTAGAGGGACGCGCCGAGGGGCTCATCGAGGGGCGCATCGAAGGACGGATCGAGGGGCGCGTTGAGGGTCGCATTGAGGGGCGCGCCCAAGGGCGACATGAAGGACGGACCGAGGAGGCAGCGCGATCGCTATTGACTGTACTTCGGGTTCGCAGTGTCGAAGTACCTGACACAGTCCGCGAGCACATCCTGGGTCAGAAGGATCTAGAGCGGCTGGAGCACTGGCTGGAGAAGGCCACCATTGCCGCTTCGGCGGTCGAAGTCATCGCGGGGTCAAGTTAAAGGATCCGCACAGAGCTTGGCCCCTCGCACGCTCATGACGTTGACCTTGGTGATGTCGATGTCAACGAGGAGCCAGAAGCCGCCCTCATATGCAGGGTCAGCCGCTAACTCTTCAATGGCTGAGGGAGGCGGAATCTCCGCGTCCTCGCCATTGAAGTGCACCTCAACGGCCTCTTGGGCCAAACGCGGGAGCCCTTCCAACTCATCGGCTGCTGAGAAGCAGCCTGGAAAATCGGGAAAGGTCACCCCGTAGGCGCTCTCGGGGTCCTTGTCGATGTACACCGGATACAGCATTGTTACCTCCAGTCCCAACCAGCCTGCCGGAAGATTGTTGCGCAGCGTGCCGGCCGGCCTTGCTATTGCCGGCTCAAGGCACAGCTGGGATTTTTTGTCCGATGTTCGAAGTGGGCAGCCTGCCCTGTGGTTCCCTTTCGATGAGCCCGGACCGGTTCACCGCACAGGGTGCAGTGGAGCTCCAGCGCCTTCTTAGCCTTTCGTAACTCCAAGGCTTCGTTGACATCGATCTGGCGTCCTGCAAACAGGCAGACGGTGGCTTTCGGCATTGGAGACTCCTGGTTTTATACTTGGCCGCGCCCCCGCCCGGGCATAAATGCCCGGGCTAGGCAAAAGAAGCCGGCTAAAGCCGACTCAAAGGATTTTTGAGTCCCCTTCAGGGGGCTTCTTCAACTTAGCCCGGGCATTTATGCCTGGGCGGGGCGCGGCCAGCGACGCAATGTGCTCTCAGGCCAAGGATAGCGCATACGGAAAAGGCAGGAGGGACGGACCTCCCGCCGCGGCCCGTCCCCAGGTTTGAAAAATAAATTCAGTTGTCAAAGAACAACAGGGAGGGCGCGCTCAGCACGCCCTCCCAGGCATTGGGATGGACAGGGATCTACTCGAGGATCACTCCGGCGTCGGGACCGGCACCGTCGGGCTCGGGGGCGCCGGGTCGGCCGGCTGGGGGACGCGGCGCGAGCGCAGGGGCGTGATGCCGAACTGGCCGAGGGTCTCGTTGTGGCCTCCGAAGTGGGCCTTCAGGGCGGCGCGCAGACGGGAGGCCGCGGCACGGCCTTCGGGGATCAGGGTCCGGGTGCGCTTGGCTCCCTGGCGGAGATGGGCGCGGGCCGCGGCCTTGTCGGCTTCCACCTCGCGGCTCTCGTCCAGGAGGGCGTCGAGCGGTCCGGTCAGTCCCGAGAGGTCGGGGAGGATGTCCTGGTTGTTGCGGACGCTCTTGAGCAGGCGGTCCCAGTCGGCCATGAAATCGGGGAACGACGTGATGTTGGGCATGGTGTTTCCTTTCTTTTCTTACGTTTTGATCGTTTTGGTTTCCTCCCCCGGATCGTCCGGGGCAGGCGCGTGAGGGACGGTTTCTTCTGTATCCCGCTCTTCTGCTTTCCTCTCTAGGGGGCGTACCTCCTTTCCGTCCGCTGCCGCTCGAGCTCGCGCGGCAAAAACTTGAGGCCGAGCACGGTTGCCGCGAGGTCGTGCCGCGAAAGCTCAGGGTCGCGCACGGGCGGCAGGGGGGCCGGCGGCGAAAACTCGGGCCCGAGCACGTGCCGCTCGAGGTCGCGAGCGAGCCGCGTGGGGTCGTGCCGCAAAAACTCAGGGTCGAGCTTCGGGTGCTCGAGCCCGCGCACGGGCTGCTCACCCGTCGGCGGCACCGGCTGACCGGTGAGTTTCTGGTGCTTCCTTCCCTGCGGCGCGTTCAACATGGTCTGCCTCTCCTTTCCGGGGTCCGTTCCGCCCCTTCGTCCTCAGTTATGTGCATAGAGTGCATTGATGTCGCGATGATGTCAATAGGCAAGATTGACAAGCGTAGCCGTATCCCGCAGGCTAACGCATAGAGAAGGATCTCGAGACGGCTTCTGGGGAAGGCGGAACGGGAGCCGGAGGGTTCATTGACAATTGAATAGGGACGGCGGCCTCCGGGTCCAAGGACGCCGCCGTCCAATCTTTTCTTCCTGCGAGGCTACCGGCGGGGCTGCCGCCTTGCCGTGCCCTAGGTGGGCGGCTCTTCGTGGAGCCGGAGCTTGCGGTAGCCGCGGTTCCAGTAGACGAGGGGCGGCGCTTCTTCCACGGGCACGCTGCTCGCCGCGACCTCGCCCACGTAGATGGTGTGCGAGCCGGCGGGGTAGCGGGCGTGGATGCGGCAGTCGAGCCAGGCCAGGGCGTCCACCAGGACGGGGGCGCCGGTGGTGGCCTTGGACCAGTTGCCCATGGCGAAGCGGTCCTCGTCCTTGACCCAGGCGAAGCGGTTGGAGAGCTCCGACTGCTCTTCACCCAGGATGTTGACGGCGAACACCGCCTCCGGAGCCTCCAGGAGCGAGTGGGCGTGGTGGCGGTTCTCGATGATGATCATGATCAGCGGCGGCTCGGCCGAGACCGAGGCGAACGCCGAGACCGTGAGGCCGTGTCTTTGCTCGCCCGCCTGGACGGTGACGATGGTCACGCCGGCGGGAAAATGCCGAAGCGCTTTGCGGAACTCTTCCGATGAGATCAACGGTATCTCCTCTCTCCGAATTGTAGTGGCACTGGCCTTGCACAACTCATAGTGCAGCCGGAAGCCTCGTTGAGGACAACGAGAATCATTCGCGGCGGGCTCCCGCCATCTCCCTTTACTGGCAAGCGGCATCCATCTAAGCTACGGCCCAGTTCCGTAGGGTATCTGGGAGGGCCGAACCGATGGTGCCGTGGAAGTCTCTCAAGGGTTTGTGCGTGCTGTTGCTGGGCGTGGGGTTGTGTGGATCCGCGGCGCAGGCCCAGGATCCCCCGGAAGACCCGCGGGCGGTTCAGGATGGGGACGAGGGGGGGAGCCTCAAGCCCCGGCTGTCGTTCGGGCTCGAAGCCAAGGCGAACTACCGCGACAGCGACGAGAACCGCTTTCCGGTGAGCTTCAGGTTCTCGCCTTCGATGCTGCCGGTGGGTCAGACGCAGGGGTTCGAGGAGACGGTCAATCCGGGGAGGCACTTCGAGCTGTCGAACGTCTCGCTCTTCGTGGACGCGGTCTGGGGCGACGGCCTGGTGGCTCATGGCAAGATCGATTTCATCGATCTCTACGACCGTAATCCCACCTCCACCGACAAGAAGGTGGACGTGGACGAGGCGTGGATCCGCTTCGGCCTGGAGCCCGAGCCCGCCACCCTGCCGGCGCGCGGCGGGGTGTACCTGAAGGCCGGCAAGTTCCCCAAGTTCGAGCGGCAGGACGACCGTCACCTGGAGAGCTACGGCCTGGTCTCGACGGCCTTCAACCGTTTCGAGGACACCGGCGCCGAGCTGGGACTGAACCTCGGCCGGCATTTCTACGTGAAGCTCTCGGCGACGCAGGGGAACCCAGTCTTTCTGCGCGACCCCAACGCTCTTGCGGGTGACAATGGTACGCCCGCCCGGCAGCGGACGAATCCCGACCCCGAGCTCAAGAGCGGTGTCGTGATCCTCTACGACGCCAAGGTCGAGGATTTGGACGCGGACGGCAAGCTGGAGTCGGGCGCGGGTGTGGGCTACCGTTGGGCTGACGAATCGGGGCGGAACGGCGTGGACGTGCTCGCCTGGGGATACCGCAGGAAGCTCGAGGAGAAAGTCGAGTTGGAGGGGACGTTCTACGGCGGCGATCTGGACCTCCTGAACGGTCCGGTCGACAACGATCCGATCCTCCCCATCTCGGGTGATGACAAGGAGGAGGCCGGCGCCAACGTCTGGCTCTACTTTGGGGGTCTCTCCTTCTTCGGCCAATACGTGGACCAGGAAGTCGCCGGCCTGCCGCGCACGGGCATCGAGGGCGAGCTCGCCTGGCGTTTCGAGCTGCCCCTGGTCTGGGCCGTGGGCGACCGCCAGCTCTTCACCTTCCTCGCGCCGGCCGTGCGCTACTCGAAGCTGGACAACGACTTCCGCAACCGTCCGACGCAGCTCGGAACTCCGGCCCCGAGCCTCGCCTGGGATTGGGAGAAGCTCGACGCCGGCCTGCGGCTGGGGGTCTTCTCGGGCGTGGATCTGACGCTCGAGTATGCGAGCAACGAGTTCATCCTGGCCTCGGGGGCGAAGCGGGAGAACAACGAGTTTTTGACGACGTTGCGGTGGAGGATCTAGGTGATCCCTCACCCCCCGGCCCCCTCTCCCGGCCCTCCGCCCTCCCCGCCAGGGAGAGGGGGAGAAAGGGAGGCCCGGCCCTGTCCCACCTCTCCAGGGGGACGAAGGCAGGCCCGTCCTTGTTCCACCTTTCCCGAGGGAGGAAGGCAGGCTCGTATTTGTTCCCCCTCTCCCCGGACGGGTGGGTGGAGGGGAGGGAGAGGGGGCCAGGGGGTGAGGGTTTTTCTCGTCCTTCTCCTCTGCCTCAGTCTCCCCACCCACGCCGAGGAGGCTCCGTGGCAAGGTCCAGCTCCTCGCCAAGGGGGGCAAAGGGCCGGCCAAGGGGAGCGACATGCGGCAGGCGGTGGTGTATTTCGAGCCGGCGAGCCCTCCGCCCTCGCGCCCGCCCGAGGCGCCGTTCGAGATGGTGACCCGGCGCAAGGAGTTCGCGCCGCGCCTGCTCGTGGTGCCCAAGGGGAGCCGGGTGCGGTTCCCCAATCAGGATCCAATTCTTCACAACGTCTTTTCCGTGTCGTCTCCCAATCAGTTCGACCTGGGGCTCAACCGGCAGGGGCCGGGCAAGGAGAAGCGGTTCGACGAGCCGGGGCTGGTACGGGTCTTCTGTAACGTGCACCACGACATGGTCGCCTATGTGCTCGTGCTGGGCACCCCCTACTACGTCTCGCCCAACGCCGCGGGCGAGTTCGTGCTCACCGGGTTGCCCAAAGGACCGGGCAAGCTCACGGTGTGGCACGAGCAGGCCGATTCCTGGACGGTGGACGTGGAGGTGCCGGCCCGGACTACGGGGGCGTTCGTGGCCCGGGTGGAGATCGTGCGGCCCTTGATCCCGGCCCATCTCAACAAGCTGGGGCAGTCTTATTTCCGCTCTCAACGGGACCGCTACAACAATTGACCCCTCCAATTGACCCCAATTGACCCCATAAACTGCAACGGACTCCCAAACTGCAATTGACCTCAAAACCGCAGACCGCCAGCCGCCGTTCCGGCCTGTCGCTGGAGACCCGGATCTTCCTGGTCACCTCGCTGCTGATCGCCCTGTTGGTGGGAGCGGCGGTGATCGTGACCCTTTTCCTGCTGCGGCGCATCGCCCGCGATGCCGCGGCCGATTCGCTCAAGAACAGCGCCTCGGTGCAGGCGACCTACGAGAGGGAGCGGTACGGCCGGCTGGAGCTGATTTCCAGGGTGTTCGTCTCCAATCCGAACCTGATCGCCTACCTCGCCGAGGCCGCGCAGACGCGGGAAACCGCCTCGCTCCTGGACGTGCTGGCGGAGGGCCAGAAAGAGCTGAAGTTCGACTTCGCGATCCTTCTCGATCCGGACGGCCGCGTCCTCGCCCGGACCGACAATCCCAGGGCTGTGGGTGGGGACCTGTCGAAACGTCCTCTGGTGGCCAAGGCCTTGACCGATTTCAACGCCTCCGGCGTCTGGCGGGAAGGCAACCGCCTTTACTACGCCGTCGCGGTGCCGATCCAGCAGCAGTTCACGCTCTTCGGATTCCTGGTGCCCGGATTCGCGATCACCAACGACTCGGCGGACGAGGTGAGCCAGGTGAGCGGCGCCGACCAGGCCATTCTTGCGGCCGGTGAGCAGGGGCCGGAGATCGTGGCCACCACTCTGCAGCAGGATACGGCCCGCAGCCTTGCCGCCGCCCTGGCCTCGGGTCCGCAGCGCATGAGGGAGGCCTTGCTTTCGGGTAAGGCCGTGCGGCAGATGGAGCTGTCGCTCGAAGGCAAGCCCTGGCTCGTTCAGGAGTCGCCGCTGTTCGAGGCGCAGGGCAAGCCCGTGGGGGCCACCATGGCCCTCGCCTCGCTCGACCGCGAGCTGGCGGCCTACCGGCAGATCCAGAACGTGCTGCTGGGAGCGGGCCTGGCGGCGGTGCTGCTCGCTCCGCTTCTCTCCTTCTTCTTCACGCGGAAGGCCCTGGTGCCCATACGCCGCCTGGTGGCCGCGGCCGAGAAGGCGCGCCAGGGGGATTACGACGAGAAGATCGACTCCGACCGCACGGACGAGGTGGGGCGGCTGGCCCATGCCTTCCACGAGCTGCTGGCCGACCTGCGCGAGAAGCGGGACATGGAGGCCTACGTCACGGAGCTTTCCCGCAACCTGCCCGAGCCGGCGCAGGCGCGGGGCCTCCTGGGCGAGGCGCAGAGCCGCGAGGTGCTGCTCCTGGGCATCGAGCTGCGGCAGTACGCCCGCTCCTCCGGCAGCGATCCCAAGGACGTCCTGGCGCGCCTGGCCGCGGATCTGGAGCGGGTGACCTCGGCGGTGGTCAAGGGGCGCGGGCAGGTCGAGGCCATTTCCGGCCACCGGGTGCTCGCCCGCTTCGAGGGGCCGGGGCGCGGGTTCCGGGCGCTCTCGGCGGCCGCGCAGGTGCTCGGCGTCTCGGCCGATCTGATGGCGGACACGGGCGACGGCGGCGACGGCCCCGACCTGCCGGTGGCGGCCATGACGGCCGGGCGGGCGGTGGCCGGCCCGGTCACCTGGGGCGAGCGGTCGGAACGGGCGCTGGTGGGGCTGCCCGTGCAGCACCTCGAAAGCCTGCTGCGCGAGGCCACGGCGGGGGAGCTGCTGCTCTCCCGTGAGGTGCACGAGGAGATCAAGGACGCCTTCGAGCAGGCCGGCTACCGCCTGGCGCCCCGGCGCGGGGTGATCACGCCGCAGCCGCTGTTCGTGTTGAGCCCCCCGATGGTTTCGCGCCTGACGCTGGAACGGCTGGGGCCGGAGGCCGCGGAGACGATTGGCGGCGCCGCGCGCGCCACCTTGACGGGGATCGCGCCGGGGGCGCTGCTGGGAGCGCGCTTCGAGATCCTCTCCGTGCTGGGCGAGGGCGGCATGGGCGTCGTCTACAAGGCGCGTGACCGGGAGCTTCGACGACCTCGTGGCGCTCAAGATGCTCAAGCGCGACCTTTGGGGCGACCGGATGCAGCTCGAGCGCCTGAAGAGCGAGATCAAGCTGGCGAGGAAGATCACCCATCCCAACGTGCTGCGCACGCACGACTTCGGCGAGATCGACGGCGTCCCCTACATCTCCATGGAGTACGTGCGCGGCGTCACCCTGCGCTACATGCTGGACCAGACGAGCCGGCTGCCGTATTCGGCCGGCCTGCGGCTCGCCAAGCAGCTCTGCGCCGGCTTGGCGGCCGCCCACGCGGTGAACGTGCTCCACCGCGACATCAAGCCCGAGAACCTGATCCTGGAGCCCACGGGGAACGCCAAGCTGATGGATTTCGGCATCGCCCGGCCGATCGACCGCATGGCCCCGGGCCAGACCCAGGCCGGCTTCATCGTGGGCACGCCGCAGTACCTGGCGCCCGAGATCCTCCAGGGGAACGAGGCCGATCCGCGGTCCGACCTCTACTCCTGCGGCGTCGCGCTCTACGAGATCTTCACCGGCGCGCTGCCGTTCGAACGGGCCGTCCGCGATGGACGTCATGGTCAAGCACCTGCGCGAGGTGCCGCCGCCGCCCAGCGCGCGCTGGCCGGAGATTCCGCCGGCGCTCGAAGCGGCCATCCTCAAGTGCCTGGAGAAGGACCCCGGCCGGCGGTACCGCTCGGTCGCCGAGCTGCTCCGCGATCTCGAGGCCTTGAGCGCCTGAACAAGGGCCTGAACGAGGTCGTCGGGATGGTGTCTGGAAATAGTGATCGTCGTGCCGTGGCAACCTCACCCCGACCCTCTCCTAAAGGAGAGGGAGCTTGGAGCTGTTTTTCTCCCCTCTCCTTCAGGAGAGGGGCCGGGGGTGAGGTCGCGCGGGCAGGACGGTGGAGACAACT
>CAWAUI010000003.1:0-122635 GCA_963785165.1 Thermoanaerobaculaceae bacterium | reverse complement strand
TTGGTATTGCTGGCGCGACGCCAGTTACGTATTGCTCGGCACCACCGCCGCCGAGATCGAGACGCAGGAGAAGAAGGGCTTCGACACCGGCCTGTCGGTCGATCCATCCGCTCGATCCGAGCGGCAAGCTGCCGGTCTACGTCGCCAATTTCGTGCTGATGGACTACGGCACCGGCGCGATCTTCGGCGTGCCCGGCGCACGACCAGCGCGACCTCGATTTCGCGCGCAAATATGAGCTTGCCGGTGCACGCGCGTCGTCGCCGACGGCGACGAGGCCGACGCGCCGATTCGCGGCGACGAGGCCTATACCGGCCCCGGCACGCTCGTGAATTCGCGACTTCCTCGACGGCATGAGCGTCGACGAGGCCAAGGCCGCGGTCATCGCCCGCGCCGAGGCCGAAGGCTGGGGCGAGGGCAAGACCGTCTGGCGCCTGCGCGACTGGGGCGTCTCGCGCCAGCGCTACTGGGGCACGCCGATCCCGATCATCCATTGCGACAGCCTGCGGCGTCGTGCCGGTGCCCAAGGACCAGCTGCCGGTCGTGCTGCCCGAGGATGTCGACTTCGACATTCCCGGCAACCCGCTCGACCGCCACCCGACCTGGAAGCATGTCGACTGCCCGAAGTGCGGCGAGCCGGCGCGGCGCGAGACCGACACGCTCGACACCTTCGTCGATTCGAGCTGGTATTTCCTGCGCTTCGCCAGCCAGCCGGCGGACAAGCCGTTCGACCGCGCGGAGGCCGAGCGCTGGCTGCCGGTCGAGCAATATATCGGCGGCGTCGAGCATGCGATCCTGCACCTGCTCTACGCCCGCTTCTGGACGCGCGCGCTGCAGCGCATATCGGCATGATCGACGTGGCCGAGCCGTTCGCCAGCCTGTTCACGCAGGGCATGGTGACGCACGAGACCTATCGCGGCCGACCGGCGACGGCCAGCTGGTCTATTCAGCCCCGACGAAGTCGAGCGCGGCGGCGACGGCGCGATGCATCGAAGGCCGATGGCGCAGCCGGTCGAGATCGGCCGCGTCGAGCAAGATGTCGAAGTCGAAGAAGAACGTCGTCGATCCCGACGACGATCGTCGACCAATACGGCGCCGACGCGGTGCGCTGGTTCATGCTGTCCGACAGCCCGCCCGAGCGCGACCTGCCGTGGTCGCGAAGCGGGCATCGAGGGCTGCGTGGCGCTTCGTCCAGCGCCTGTGGCGGCTGTTCGGCGCAGTACGATGCAGCGGCGCAGGGCGAGGACAAGGCGCTCGACCGCAAGCTGCACCAGACCATCGCCGCCGTCGCCGCCGATATCGAGGCGCTGTCGTTCAACAAGGCGGTCGCGCGCATCTACGAGCTGACCAACGCGATCGAGAAGGCCGCGCCTTCGGCCAGCCGCGCGCGCCGCGATCCGCGACGCTGCTGCTGCTGGTCGCGCCGATGATGCCGCACCTCGCCGAAGAAGCCTGGGCGGCGATGGGCGAAGCGGGCCTGATCGCCGACGCCGCCTGGCCGGCGGTCGATCCGGCGCTGCTGGTCGAGGACGAGGTGACCATCGCCGTCCAGGTCAAGGGCAAGCTGCGCGACACGCTGACCGTCGCCAAGGGCACGCGCGCAAGGACGACTGGAGGCGCTTGCGCTGGCCAGCGACAAGGTGCAGCGTGCGCTCGACGGCGCGGACGCCGAAGAAGGTGATCGTCGTGCCCGACCGGCTGGTCAATCTCGTCGCATGAGCGCGCGCATTCGCCGCGCTCGCTCTGCTCGCGCCGCGCTGCTGCTCCGGCCTGCGGGCTGCAGCCGATGTACGGCGGCGGCGGCGACGGGCCGGTCGCGCAGGCGCTCGGCAGCGTCGAGGTCGCGCCGATCGAGGGCAAGGCCGGCTGGCTGGTGCGCAATGCGCTGCAGCGACCGGCTCGGCGCCGGCGGCGGCGGCACGCGCGCTATCGGCTCGACGTCGAGCTCGACGACCAGATCACCGGCTTCGGCGTCCGCGCGCGACGACACGATGACGCGCGAGCGGCGCACCCTGCGCGCGCGCTATCAGCTGGTCGACGCCGCCACCGGCGCGGTCGTGCTCGACGCCACCGCCGGATCGGACGCCGGCATCGACGTCGTCGCTCGCGAATATGCGACGATCGCCGCCGAGCAGACCGCGCTCGAGCGCCTTGCCGGAGATCGTCGCCGACCAGATCGTCACGCGCATGGCGCTAGAAGCGCATCGCGGTCGACGCCGACGGCAAATGAAGGCCAACGCGGCAGATCGAACGCGCGCTCGATGCGCGCCGTCGCGCCGATGTGCGCCTGTTTCTGCTCTACGGCCCCGACGAGGCGGGCAGCCTCGCCCTCGCGCAGCGGCTGGAGCGCGCGATGGGCGCGGGGGCCGAGCGGATCGACCTTGACGGCGCGGACGCTGAAGAGCGATCCCGCGCGGCTGGCCGACGAGGCCGCCTCGCATCTCGATGTTCGGCGACAGGCGCTGGATCCGCGTCAGCGGCGCGGGCGACGAAAGCGTGGCTGCGGTCGAAGCGCTGCTGGCGGCGGACGCGGCGGGCAATCCGGTGATCGCCATCGCCGGGGCGATCCGGAACACGTCAAAGCTGCTCGAAGCTCTGCCTCGACCATCCCGCCGCGACTGGCGTTCGCCAGCTACGCGCCCGACGAGCGCGAGGCGGCGCAGATCGCCGCCGCGCACGCGCGGGAACTGGGCTGCGCCTCTCGCCCGATCTGGCCGGCGCATCGCCGAGCTGGCGGGCATGACCGCGCCATCATGGCGGGAGAGATCGAAAAGATCGCGCTCTATCTCGACGCTGCGCCAGAGCACCGGTCGAGGCGACGCGGAGGCGATCGACGCGCTGTCGGCCGAGACTCGAGGCGGACGGCGCGCCGCTGGTCAACGCCGTGCTGGGCGGCGAGCTTGACCGGCTGCATCACGAACTGGCGATGCTGGCGGCGAGCGGCACCGCGCTTGCCAGCATTACCCGGCCGCTGCTCGGCCGGGCGATGCTGATCGCCGAAATCCAGGCGGCGTTCGAAAAGACCGGCAGCATGGACCGGGCGATGGAAGGCGCCGGGAAGGCGGTCTTCTGGAAGGACAAGGCCGCTGGTGCAGCGGCAGGCCCGCATCTGGAGCGGTGACGCGACCGCGCGGCTCATCCAGCGGTTGCTCGCGGCCGAACGTGCCACCCGCGATTGGCCGGGCCGGGCGATGTGGCGGTCCGCCAGGAACTGCTCGCCGTCGCGCGGCAGGCGGCGCGGGGACGGTAGCGGCGGTCACCTTACGCTTGCGCTGGCTTGATCGCGTGCCCCATATTCCGGCCCATGGAAAAGCTAAATCTGACCGATGACGAATGGCGCGAGCGCCTGAGCCGTGAGCAATATCACGTCCTGCGCGAGGCAGGTACGGAGCGCGCCTTCACCGGCGCCTATGCGAACCTGAAGGCGGACGGCGTCTATCTGTGCGCGGGCTGCGGCGCGGAGCTGTTCGACGCCGACGACCAAATATGACAGCGGATCGCGGCTGGCCCAGCTTCACCGAGCCAACCCGCGACGAGGCGGTCGAGGAACATGTGGACTCCAGCCACGGTATGCGGCGGGTGGAAGTGCGATGCGCCCGTTGCGACGGGCATCTCGGCCATGTCTTTCCCGACGGTCCCGCAGAGAACGGCCTGCGCTATTGCATCAACAGCGCGTCGATGGAATTCAAGCCGCGCTGATCGCCTGCGCGCGAAAGGTCAGGAGTGGATGTCAGACATTCAGATGATGACGTGACGAAAATGGTGGCTTTCCGTGACCCGGAGCGCAGCGTACTCAAGGTACGTGAGCACCGGAAGCGCGGGACACCGCCATTTGCATGCCGTCAGAGCTGAATGTCGGTCAGCGCATCAGGCCACCCATCAGGTTCCGCGCGAAACGGCCGATGAGGCTGCCCGCGCCAGGAACACCGAACTGTTTCGCGATCTCGGTCGCGAATGTTCCGGCGGCGGCGCTCGCCGCCGAGGCCTGCGGGTTGGCGCGGGATGTTCGGCCGCTCATCTTTGCCGCCAGCATCGAGCCCGCCGAACTGGCCGCGGCGCCGCCGCGGCACCCGCGACCCGGCCCCAGATCGAGGTCGTCCGGCGCGGCTGCTTCGCCACCTCGTCACGCCCCTTTTCCGCGACTTCCTCCGCCGTCGCGGCGGCATCGGCGGCCTTCTGCGCCAGCACTTCGGCGGCGCTCTCGCGGTCGACCGGCGTGTCGTATTTGCCGCGCGACCGGCGAGATCGACTGGATGATCGCGCGCTCCTTCGCGTCCAGCGGCCCGAGCCGCGAGCGCGGCGGCGTGATCAGCGTGCGCTCGACGATCGACGGCGCGCCGTCCTCCTGCAGCAGCGAGACCAGCGCCTCGCCGACCTTCAGCTCGGTGATCGCGGTCGCGACGTCGAGCTCCGGGATTGGTGCGGAAGGTCTCCGCCGCGGCCTTGATCGCCTTCTGGTCGCGCGGGGTGAAGGCGCGCAGCGCGTGCTGCACGCGGTTGCCGAGCTGGCCGGCGACCGTCTTCGGGAATGTCGATCGGGTTCTGCGTGATGAAATAGACGCCGACGCCCTTCGAGCGGATCAGCCGCACGACCTGCTCGATCTTGTCGAGCAGCGCCTTGGGCGCATCGTCGAACAGCAGATGCGCCTCGTCGAAGAAGAAGACGAGCTTGGGCTTGTCGGGATCGCCGACCTCGGGCAGCGTCTCGAACAGCTCGGACAGCAGCCACAGCAGGAAGGTCGCGTAGAGCTTCGGGCTCGCGCATCAGCTTGTCGGCGGCGAGGATGTTGATGATGCCGCGCCCCTTGTCGTCGACGCTCGATGAAATCGTGCGATCTCGAGCGCCGGCTCGCCGAAGAACATGCTCGCCGCCCTGGCTGTCGAGCTGCAGCAGCTGGCGCTGGATCGTGCCGACGCTGGCCTTGGTGACATTGCCGTAGCGCGTCGTCAGCTCGTCGGCATTGCTCGGCGCAGTAGGCCAGCATCGCCTGCAGATCGTCGAGGTCGAGCAGCAGCAGCCCTTCGCTCGTCGGCGACAGCGGAAGGCGATGGTGAGCACGCCTTCCTGCGTCTCGTTGAGGTCCATCAGGCGCGCGAGCAGCAGCGGCCCCATTTCGCTGATCGGTGGTGCGGATCGGGTGGCCCTGCTCGCCGAACAGATCCCAGAAGATCGCCGGATTGTCGGCATAGGCGTAGTCGGTCGAGCGCCGATCTCCGCGCGCGCGCCTCGAGCGATGTCGGCATGTCTTGCACGGTCGGGCGAGCCGGCCATCGCGATGCCCGGAGAGATCGCCCTTCACGTCGGCGACGAACACCGGCACGCCGTGCGCGGAGAAACCCTCGGCGATGCCCTGCAGCGTCACGGTCTTGCCGGTGCCGGTCGCGCCGGCGATCAGCCCGTGGCGGTTGGCGCGTCTGCAGGTTCGAGCGTCTGCGGTTCGCCGCCGCCGCTCGCGCCGATGAAGATGCCGTCTCGCCATCATGCCGCTCCCGTCTTCGCTCGCTCGACGCGATACCTACCCCTGCCGCCGCCGTGGAAAGGCCGACGACAGGGTCAAAGACGGCGCTGGCGGACACTGCGCGGTTACTGGTCGCGCAGACGCGACCGGCACGAAGGCTGCGCCGGCCTGTGCCGCGCGCTTGACCTGCAGCAGCACGGTGGCGCGGCCGGCAGCCTTGCGCCGGCCGCGACCGCCGCGCGCAGCTCCGCTGCGGTGCGTCACCGGCGTGCTGTTGACCGACAGGATGATGTCGCCGCGCTGCAGGCCCTTGCTGCCGGCATCGCTCGACGGATCGACCGCGGTGATCGACCACGCCGCGCGTCGTCGGCGTCGACGCCGAGCTGGCGGGCGATCGCCGGCGGTCAGCGGCTGCACGCGAGAGGCCGAGCGCGCTGCGTGCCGCGCCGGCGCTGCTGTCATCGGTCGTCGCCGTCGTCGGCTGCCGAAGCCCTGCGTCGTCGCCGCTGCCGAGCTGTTGCCGCGCCAGCTCTTCCTCGGTCGGCCGCTGCGCCGACGACCGCGGTCACGCGTCATGGCGCTTGCCGTCGCGGATCAGCTCGATCGGGACGCGCGTGCCGACCGGCTGGTTGGCGACGATGATAGGACAGCGTCTGGTCGGGCGTCACGTCCTGGCCGTTGACCTTGCACGATGACGTCGCCCGGCTTGATGCCGGCGCGTGTCGGCGCGCCCGCCCGGGCTCGACGCCGCGGATCGAGCTCGCCGCGGTTCTTCGGCAGGCCGAGCGCAGTCGGCGATGTCCTCGTCGAGCGGCTGGATGCGCGACGCCGAGATAGCCGCGCTCGACCGCGCTCGCCGCTTGCGCAGCGTCTCGATCGACCGGCATCGCCTGCTCGGCCGGGAATGGCGAAGCCGATGCCGACATTGCCGCCGGTCGGCGAGAGATCGCGGTGTTGATGCCGATGACATTGCCGTTCAGGTCGAACATCGGGCCGCCCGAATTGCCCTGGTTGATCGAGGCGTCGGTCTGGATGTAGCGGTCATAGGCGCCGGCCTGCCGGTGTTGCGGTGCAGCGCCGAGATGATGCCCGCGGTCACCGTGCCGCCGAGGCCGAACGGATTGCCGATCGCGACCACCCAGTCGCCGACGCGCGCGCGGGTGCGAATCGCCGAACTTGACGAAGGGCAGGGCTTGGTCGCGTCGATCTTCAGCACGCGCGAGGTCGGACGGCGGCGTCGCGGCCGACCAGCTTGGCGGCATATTCGGTGCGGTCGGGCAGGGTGACGGTGATCGACTCGACCGTCGCGCCGCTGCGCGCCGGCGCGAGATGACGTGGTTGTTGGTGACGACATAGCCGTCGGCCGAGATGATGAAGCCCGAGCCGAGCGACTGCGCCTGCGCGCGTGACCGCGGCGCTGCCGCCGCCGCCCTGCCGCCGAACAGATCGCCGAAGCGGCGTGCCCGGCGAACGGGTTGCCTGCTGCACCTGGACGCGCTGGCGTGGTCGAGATGTTGACCACCGCCGGCTGCAGCCGCGCGGCCAGGTCGGCGAAGCTCGCCGGCGCGCCGCGCGCGGCGCGGCGGCCTGCGATCGCGCCGGGTTCGTTCTGCGCGACCTGGGCGCCGACGCGGCTGGTTCGAGCGCGAGCGACGACGGCGGTGCCGCCGAGCAGCAGGGCGGCGGTGATGCCGTAGGCGTAACGCACTGATGCTGTTCCTCTCATGTCATCGATCCGATCAGGCGAGCGTCTCATCGCACGATCCGGCCTGCATGGCAGCTTGACCGCACTGAACGGCTGATTGAATCGATCGCACGTCGGCGCTCAGCGCCTAGCGCCCCCGGAACTCGCGCAGATAGTCGTTGTCCGGCGACAGGATGATCGACGTCGTCCGTCCGGTCCGCTCGCCATCGGCGCCGAAGGTGTGCCGATAGGACTGCATCGCGCGGTAGAAATCGTAGAATTCCGGATCCTTGCCGAAGCTCGCGGCATAGATCTGCGCGGCCTCGGCATCGGCCTCGGCGCGGATGATCTGCGCCTGCTTCTGGCCCTGCGGCGCGGATCGTGCGCGCCTCCTGCTGGCGCGCGGTGCGCATCCGCTTGAAGCGCGCTTTCGCAGCGGCGTGCCGTCGGGCAGGTCGGCGCGCTTGATCCGCACGTCGATGATCTCGCGCGCCATATTGGCGCGCGACGCGGTTGAGCGCCGGTCTGGATATTGTCCATCACCTGGCCGCGCTCGGGGCTGAGCAGCGCCGCGAACGGCCGCTTGCCGAGCTCGTTGCGCAGCGCCGAGCCGAGGATCGGGCGCAGCTGCGTCGGTCACGCGTTCCTCGGTGCCGGCCGGCGATGTACATGCGCAGCGGATCGACGATGCGGTAGCGCGCAAAGGCATCGACCTCCAGCCGCAGCTGGTCGGTCGACAGCACCTGCTGGCGCTCCATGTCGATCGACGCACGCGCTTGTCGATCCAGACGATCTGCTCGACGAACGGGATGCGCGCGACGAGGCCGGCGCCGGTGCTGGCCGAACGTCTCGTTCGGCGTGATAGCGGTTGATCGATCCGGACTCGGCTCGCCGAAGCGGACGATCACCGCCTGCTTGGTTTCCGGCACGATCGCGAAGGTGCTGCCGAGCAGGATGACGAGCGCCAGCGCGAGCGAGCGCCGAGCGCCGATCGGGTTGCGGACAGACGGCTCGGCATCATCGGCGGCTCCCTCGCTGGCGTGCGCCGGCGGCGGCCGCGGCCGCGCGCGTCCGGCGCTGCACTTCCGGCAGCGGCAGATAGGGCGTCACGCCCGGCGCCTCGACGATCGTCTTGTCGACGTCTCGGCAGCACCGCCTCCATCGTCTCGTAATACATGCGCCGCCGGGTCACCTCGGGCGCGAGCCGGTACTGCTCGTAGACCTTGTCGAACGCGGCGGCCTCGCCCTGCGCGCGCGCGGTGAGCTGCTGCGCATAGGCGCGCGCCTGGTTGATGTCGCGACTGCGCCTCCTGCTGCGCGGCGGTCACGTCCTTGAAGGCGTCGTTCGACCGCCGCGGGCGGATCGGCCTGCTTGATCGCGACGCCCTGGATCCGCACGCCGCGACCGATAGGCGTCGAGGATCTCCTGCATCCGCTGCTGCGACCTGCTGCTCGATCTCGGCCGCGGCCGGCGCCGATCGCATCGGTCGAGCGATACGCGTCGGCGACGACCGCGCGCATCGCGCTTTCGGCGACCTCGCGGATCGTGTCTTCGGGCTCGGCGAGCTGGAACAGGTAGAGCTCGCGGATCGCGGATGTTCCAGCGCACCGAATAGGCGAGATCGATGATGTTCTGGTCGCCGGTCAGCATCAGATTCTCCGCGCCGCCGCTGTCGGGCCGATGTCGATGGTGCGGATATTCTCGCACGTCGACCATCTCGCACGCGCTCGATCGGCGAGGGCAGGGTGAGGCCGATGCCCGGCTCGAGCGTGCGGCTATATTTGCCGAGGTGAGGTGACGACGCCGCGCTCCTGCGGGCCGATCCGGTGGAAGCAGGTGAACAGCAGCCACAGGATCGCGACGATGGCAGCCCGATCGGCCAGAGCGCGCGCGCCTGCGCGCCCGGGAAGGCCGCCGCCCGGCCGCCGCCACCGCCGCCGCCGCCAAAGCCGCTCGCGGCCGCGCGAAGCAGGTCGTCGAGCGCGTCGGCCGCGCGGCCCCTGTCCGCCGGGCTGCTGCCCGCCGCCGCGTGGCGGCTGCGCCAGGGGTTGCGCGGCCCGCCGGACGTGCCATCGCTGCGGCTTTTCACCGCCGTCGTCATCGGGTTCCCTGCCCCACGGGCCTTGGCCATTGTCAGGACCGGTGCGGAGAGGATGGACAGGAGGCGGCGAAACGCGGTCGGCGTCATTTTGCGTTCATGCCACTTTATAGGAACGCTGGTCGGGGAAAAACAGTGCCATGTGCCACGTTATTCGCCTATCTGGCGGCCGCCCATGACAGACAGTGACACGCTTGCCGACGCGCCGCAGTAGCCTGTTCTTCCGGCCGCGTCAGCGCGCGTGCGATTGCGCGAGGGCGTGGCTCAGCATGGTGCTCGACGTGACCGGGCTCGGCCGCGGCGCGAACGGCCGCCGCTGCGCGATCGGGTCGAGGCCGAGGCGCTGACGAGTGCCGGGCGTGCAGCGAGGTGCGCGTCGCCGTTGACCGCCGAGAAGCAGGAGCTCGCGCTGATCGCGGTCGGCAGCGGCAAGGGCGGCGTCGGCAAATCGACGCTGTCGGCCAATCTCGCGGTCGCGCTGGCGCGGCTCGGGCGGCAGGTCGGCCTGGTCGATGCCGACATCTACGGCCCGTCGCAGCCGCGCCTGCTGGCCAGCGAGGGCACAAGCCCGCAGCGCGAGGACAAGAAGCTGATCCCGGTGCCCAGCGCGCTACGGCGTGCCGATGCTGTCGATGGGCCATCTGGTCGAGCCGGGCAAGGCGATCGCCTGGCGCGGGCCGATGGCCGGCAATGCGCTGGGCCAGCTGATCGACGCCGACTGGGGCGATGCCGAGATGCTGATCGTCGACCTGCCGCCCGGCACCGGCGACGTCCAGCTGACGATGATCCAGAAGCTCAAGCCCGCCGGCGCGGTGATCGTCTCGACGCCGCAGGATCTGGCGCTGATCGACGCGACGCCGCGCGATCGACCTGTTCGAGCAGGCCGGCGTGCCGATGATCGGCCTGGTCGAGAACATGGCGGGCTATGCCTGCCCGCATTGCGGCGAGATCAGCGATCCGTTCGGCATCGGCGGCGCCGAGGCGGCGGCGACGGCGATGGGCATGCCGTTCCTCGGCCGCATCCCGCTCGCCATCGGCGATCCGCGCGGCGTCGGACGCGGGCACGCCCCCGGCCGCCGGCGACGGGCCGAGGCGGCAGCCTTTCCCGCCATCGCCCGCGCGCGTGAAGGAGTGGATCGACGCGCGGTAATCCGTGCCATGGGTTGACGAAGCGTCGTCCTGCCCCCATTTGACGGGGAAGGAGATGCGCCATGCCGCTGACCCGCGACGAGGATATCGCCGCGCTGCTCAACCGCGCACCATCGCGATGGTCGGCGCGTCCGACCGGCCGACCGGCCGAGCTACGGCGTGATGAAGATGCTGCAGGTCGCACGGCTATCGCGTGATCCCGGTCAATCCGCAGCTCACCGGCGAGCATGTCCACGGCGAATTCTGTCGCGCGACGCTTGCCGAGATCGGCGAGCCGATCGACATGGTCGACATCTTCCGCGCGCGCCGCAGCGGGCGAGGCGGTCGACGAGGCGATCGCGGTCGGCGCCAAGGCGGTGTGGATGCAGCTCGGCGTGATCAACGAGGAGGCGGCAGCGCGCGCCGAGGCGGCGGGCCTCAAGGTGGTGATGGACCGCTGCCCCGCGATCGAGATTCCGCGGCTCGGCCTTGCTCCCGCCGCCTGAACCAGAAGCCGCCTGAACCGGGGCGCTCTATTTCCGCCTTTGCCTTTGATCGCGCCGCCCGCTATCAAAGCTCAGGCATGAAGCGATCCCCCGACAAGCGCGATTTTCAGAAGGTGGCGGTCGATCGGCGCACGCTGCTGATCGGCGGCGGCGCGGCGGCGGGCCTGCTTCATCGCGTGGGGGCTCTGGCCGCGCAGCTATCGCCCAATCTTGCGGTCGGCGAGAATGAGACGCTGATCAACGCGTTCCTGAAGATCGACACTGCCGGACAGATCATCGTCGTCGTGCCGCAGCTGGAGATGGGGCAGGGCATAACCACCGTGCTGCCGCAGATCCTTGCCGATGAACTCGGCGCCGACTGGCGCACGGTCGCGGTGCAGGGCGCACCGGTCAGCCCGCTCTATGCCAACCAGCTGCTCGCCCGTGAATTTATGGAAGACGGCTGGGCGACCGTCGCGGGCGACTGGGCGATGCGCGAATATGCGACCTGCCACGCGATGATGCTGACCGGCGGCGCGACCGCGCTGCGCAAGTTCGGCGACAGCTATCGGACGGCGGGCGCGGCGGCGCGCGTGCTGCTGTGCAAGGCGGCGGCGGCGCGCTGGGACGTCGAATGGGAGAGCTGCGACATTGTCGGTGGCCTTGTCACCGATGGACGACGCACGCTGCGCATCGGCGAACTGGCGGCGGAGGCCGCGGAACTTCACCCTGCCCGATGTGCTGCCGGAGCGCCGGAAGGACGCGAGGACCGGCTGATCGGGCAGGACGTGCCCCGGCTGGACCTGCCGTCCAAGGTCGACGGCACGCTCAACTATGCCGCGGACATTCGCCTGCCCGACATGGTGTTCGCCTCGATCCGTCAGGGGCCGGTCGGCGCCGTCCGCCTCGAATCGGTCAAGGAGGCAGCGGCAAAGAAGGTGCCCGGCTTCGTCCGGCTGGTCCGGCAGGACGCTGGGTCGCGGCGGTCGCCACCAACTGGTGGGCGGCGAACAAGGCGCTCGACGCGCTCGATCCGGTGTTCGAGCTTGACGGAGAGCCGCTCGATACTGGCGCCATCGACGCGGCGCTGCGCGCGGCGTTCGCCGGGGATGCGGGCCGCCGGTTCGACGCGCTGGGCGATCTTGCCGCCAGCTTCTCGGGCGCGCGCGTATTGCGCGCCGACTATGACGTCGCCCCGGCGCTGCATCTGGCGATCGAGACACCCTGCGCCACCGCGCGCGTTGCCGACGGTCGCGCGCGAAGATCTGGGTGGCGAGCCTAGGCGCCCGCCTTCTGCCGCGCCGCCGTGGCCGAGGCGCTGGGGATGAGCGAGGCGGACGTCTTGCTCTATCCGGTGCCGGCGGCGGGTCGTTCGACCGGCGCTTCGATCATGAACCCGCCGTGCAGGCGGCGCTGATCGCGCGGGCGGTCGGGCGGCCGGTGCAGCTGATCTGGTCGCGGCTGGAGGATATCGTCGCCGATCGCCCTCGCCCGCCCGCCGGGCGCGGATGGCGGCGAAGCTGCTGCCGGGCGGGCGTATCGACGGCTGGTCGGCGAAGATCGCCGCGCCGTCCGCCGACCGCCAGAGCTGGGACCGGATTTCCACGGGCAGTCGGCCTTCGCGCCGCGCGCGGCCGACGGGCGCAGCGCCGATGCACGCGCCGTTGCCGGCGTGATGCCGCCTTATGCCATCCCCCATCTGGCGATCGATCATTATCCCGTCGACGCTCGACCTGCCGATCGGGCGCTGGCGCGGCAATGCCGACAGCTACGCCGCCTTCTTCACCGAATGCTTCATCGACGAGCTGGCGCATCAGGCGAAGATCGAACCGCTGTCCTTCCGCATCCAGCATGCTGGGCGGGCAGCCGCGCCTCGCCCATTGCCTGTCGACGGCTGCGGCGATGGGCGGCTGGCAGGGCGGCGTCGATGGGCAGCGGCCAGGGCTCTGGCGTGCCACGCGATGGACGGCGGTACATCGCCGTGACTGGCGGAGGCGGGCTGGGACAGAACGGCATCCGCGCGAAGAACATCGTCGCCGTCGTCGATCTCGGCGCGCAGCGTCATCCGGACATCGCCCGGCAACAGATCGAGGGCGGGCTGGTCTTCGGCCTCGCCTCCGCGCTGGGCGGCGCGGCGGACTATGCGCGCGGCCTGCCCGAGCGCGCGATCTGGGCCGCATGGGCCTGCCCCGCCTTGCCGACATCGGCCGGTGACGGTCGAATTCATCGCAAGCGTCGCGGAGCCCGGCGGGCCGGAAGAGATCGGCGTTCCCGCGGTCGCCCCGGCCATCGCCAACGCGCTCTTCACCGTCACCGGCCAGCGCTTTCGCACCCTGCCGCTGATCGCCCCGGCCTGAAAGAGACCCGCATCGCATGAGCCCCGCCCTGCCCGACCGTCCCGCCGATCATCCCCCGATCCCTGCGCCGCGCATCGGCGTGCTGCTGGTCAACCTCGGCACGCCCGACGCGCCCGACGCCGCCGCGGTGAAGCGCTATCTGGCGCGAATTCCTGTCCGATCGGCGCGTCGTCGAAATTCCGCCGCTCGCTCTGGCAGCCGATCCTGCGCGGCATCATCCTCAACACCCGGCCGAAGAAGTCGGCGCATGCCTATGCGCCAGGTGTGGACCGAGCGAAGGCTCGCCGCTCGCCGCGATCACCGCCGCGCCAGGCGGCGGCGCTGCAGGCGCGTTCGGCGATGGGCGTGATCGTCGATTAGGCGATGCGCTATGGCAAGCCGGCGATCGCCGACCGGCTCGACGGCGATGAAGGCGGCGGGGCTGCGAGCGCATCCTGCTCGCGCCGCTCTATCCGCAATATTGCGCGGCGACGACCGCGACCGCGAACGATGCGGCGTTCGCCGCATCTGCGCGACGATGCGCTGGCAGCCGGCGATGCGCACGCTGCCGCCCTATCACGACGATCCCGCCTATATCGACGCGCTGAAGGCCGATCGTCGAGACGGCGCTCGGCGGCGCTCGATTTCGTGCCCGATGCGCTGCTCGCCAGCTTCCACGGCATGCCGCGAGCGGACGCTGCGAGCTGGGCGATCCCTATCACTGCCAGTGCCAGAAGACCGCGCGGCTGCTGGCCGAGGCGCTGGGCCGCGCGAGCTGGACGATCGCCTTCCAGTCGCGCTTCGGCCGCGCCAAATGGCTCGAGCCCGCGACCGACGCGACGCTGGCCGCGCTGCCGGCGCGAGGGCGTGACGCGAGCTCGCGATCGTCGCGCCCGGCTTTTCCGCCGATTGCCTGGAGACGCTGGAGGAGCTGGCGATCCGCGGGCGCGAGACCTTCCTCGAGGCGGGCGGCAACGCATTTCGCCTATCTGCCCTGCCTCAACGACAGCGCGCGCGGGCATGGCGATGCTGCGAACGCTTGTCGGCGCGCGAACTTGCAGGCTGGGTGCCGCGCGCGCTAAGCCGTCCGCGATAAGCACAATGAGGAGAGGATGCATGGCACGGGTTGCAATCGTCACCGGCGGAACGCGCGGCATCGGCGAGGCGATCAGCCTCGCGCTGCAGGATGCGGGGCATGACCGTCGCCGCCAACTATGCCGGCAATGACGGAGGCGCGCGGCCTTCACCGAGCGCACCGGCATCCCGGCGTACAAATGGGACGTCGCCGACCACGAGGCCTGCCTCGACGGCTGCGCGCAGGTCGAGAGCGAGCTCGGCCCGGTCGACGTCGCTGGTCAACAATGCCGGCATCACCCGCGACGGCACGATGAAGAGGATGAACTTCGAGGACTGGAACGAGGTGATCGACATCAATCTCGGCGGCTGCTTCAACATGGCCAAGGCGACCTTCCCCGGCATGCGCGAGCGCGGCTGGGGCCGGATCGTCAACATCGGCTCGATCAACGGCCAGGCCGGGCAATACGGCCAGGTCAACTATGCCGCCGCCAAATCGGGCATCCACGGCTTCACCAAGGCGCTGGCGCAGGAAGGCGCGCAAGTTCGGCGTGACCGTCAACGCGATCGCGCCGGGCTATATCGACACCGACATGGTCGCCGCGGTGCCGCGCCGACGTGCTGGAAAAGATCGTCGCCAAGATCCCGGTCGGCCGGCTCGGCCAGGCCGAGGAGATCGCGCGCGGCGTCGCGTTCCTGTGCGTCGGAGGATGCCGGCTTCGTCACCGGATCGACGCATGTCGATCAACGGCGGGCAGCATATGTATTGAGCCCGATCGGCGCTGGTTCCAGGGGGCCCGGTCAAGCGCTCGGTGAGATCGCCGGGCACGAGACCTCGATCAGCCTCGAGCCGCTGTTCTGGGATGCGCTGCTGCGCGCGGCGGCGGAGGAGGGCGTTGCCGCTCAACGCGCTGGTCGCGCGGATCGATCGAAGCTCGCGGCCAATCCGCCGGCTCGGGTCGGCTGCGAGCGGCGATCAGCCCGCCCGCAGAACCTGGCGCCAGCGCAGATCCGCTCGCCTGGTTGGTGGATCGCCTGCCTATCTCGCCGGGGAAGCGTGACTCGAGCCTCACGCGCGTCCATCAGACGTCGCGCACCTGCGCCAGCAGATCTGGGCCAGCATCGGCGCCGTCGGCATCGGCGAGGCGCGCGGCGCGTTCGAGTGATGCGGCGGAACTGGTCGATCCGCGGGCGCTGTGCGTCTCGACCCATGTTGTCGACCGCTCGACCGGATCGCTCGCCGCCCTTGCCGCGTCGAGGAAATCGAGCCGCAGCTGCTCGAATATCGCGGCGAGGCCGGCGGTGCAGCAGCCGCTCCCACGGGTCGCGCGGCTGCAACCGGGATAGCCGCGCGCCTGCGCCCAGTCGAGGCCGAGCGCCTCGCCGAGACGGACGATAGCGCGCCGGTCAGCTCGACCTCGTCCCGACGGAGCTGCGGCCAAGGTCGGCGATGCCGATCGCGCCGTCCAGCTCGAACAGCTGCGACGATCGCGGTCGTGCCAGCGATCCGCGGCGCGCCCAGCGTCGTCCAGATCGTCGCTCCATGGCCGCGGCCGCGGGCGGCGCGGTTCGGTCAGCAGATTGTCGACGCCGCGTCGAGCTTGTCGAGGCCGGGCTTGAGAGTCGCGCACCGATCTCGCCGGGCGTCGGCTCGCCGGCGTGTACGCGCAGGAGGATCGGCGATGTGCAGCCCGCATGGCGCCGCCGATCTCTTCGAACAGCGCGAGCCGGCGCCCTCCGGCATCTCCGCCGCGTCGATCTCGGCGCCACAGCGTGCCCATGTCGAACAGGCGCTCGGCGGCGACGAAGGCGCGGCGACCTGTCGCCGAAGCGCGCGCCTTCCTCCTCGGCCAGTTCGAACGGATGGATCAGGCCGAGCCGGTTGACGATGCGGTTGGCGAGCTTGGTGGCGATGATCTCGCGGCGCAGCCGGTGGCTCGGCGATCGCGTCGCGATGCCTGCGCCTGCATCGCGCGCCGGGAAGGCGGCGAGCAGCTCGGCGTCCAGCGTCGGATCGTCGGCCAGCTCGCCGTGCCTCGATCGCGTCCTGCAGCGCCAGCTTGGCGGTCGACAGCAGCACCGCGAGTTCGGGCCGGGTCAGGCCCTGGCCGTCCTGCGCGCGGCGCAGCAGCTCCTCGTTGCGCGCCAGCCCCTCGACCGCGCGGTCGAGCTGGCCGCTGCTCCTCGAGCATCTCGATCAGCGCGGACGTAGCTCGGCAGGCCGCGCGCGCCGCCGCGCTCGGCGATCGACAGCGCCAGCGTCTGCAGGCGGTTGTCCTCGAGCACCAGCGCGGCGACGTCGTCGGTCATCGCGGCGAGCAGCGCGTTGCGGTCGCTCGAGCGACAGCCGCCCGTCGCGTCATCTCGCGGTTGAGCGCGATCTTGATGTTGACCTCATTGTCCGAGCAATCGACGCCGGCCGAATTGTCGATGAAGTCGGTGTTGATCCGCCCGCCGCGCCAGCGCGAACTCGATGCGCGCCGGCCTGGGTGATGCCCAGATTGGCGCCTTCGCCGATCACCTTGGCGCGCAGCTCCTCGGCATTGACGCGCAGCGCGTCGTTGGCGGGATCGCCGACCTCGGCGTTGCTCTCGCGCCGCGGCCTTCACATAGGTGCCGATGCCGCCGAACCAGAGCAGGTCGACCGGCGCCTTGCAGGATCGCGGTGATCAGCGCGGCCGGATCGATCGTCTCGTCCGTCGATGCCGAGCATCGCCGCGCATCTGCGGCGATCAGCGGGATCGCTCTTCTGGCTGCGCGGGAAGATGCCGCCGCCCTTCGAGATCAGCGTCGCGTCATAATCGTCCCAGCTCGAGCGCGGCAGCGCGAACAGGCGCGTCGCGCTCGTCCCAGCTCGTCGCCGGATCGGGATCGGGATCGAGGAAGATGTGGCGATGGTCGAACGCCGCGACCAGCTTGATCGCCTTCGACAGCAGCATGCCGTTGCCGAACACGTCGCCCGACATGTCGCCGCAGCCGGCGACGCGTGATCGGCTCGTTCTGCACGTCGATGCCCATTTCGAGGAAGTGGCGCTGGACCGAGAGCCACGCGCCCTGCGCGGTGATGCCCATCGCCTTGTGGTCGTAGCCGTTCGAGCCGCCGCTGGCGAAGGCGTCGCCGAGCCAGAAGTCCGCGCTCGAGCGCGATCGCGTTGGCGATGTCGGAGAAGGTCGCGGTGCCCTTGTCGGCGGCGACGACGAAATAGGGATCGTCGCCGTCGCGGATCACCACGCCGTCCGGGTGCACCACCGCGCAGAGGACGCCGGCGAGCCCCAGGGCCGAGGCGGTGCGGCCGCCTTGGAGGTGGTCGCCCGCGCGCGGCTTCCAGCCGGCGCCGGTTTGCGGCCGGCGGCGGCGCGACCAGGAGGCCAGGCCGAACCACACGACGAGCACGCCGGGCCACCAGGGGGAGGGAATGACGATGCTTCCCCACCACTGGGGTCAGGGCGCGGATCAGGTCGTCCGCGGAATGGATGGGTTGCTGCAGGCACGCGAACAGACCCAGAGACCAGATCAACGCGAGGCCGATGACGGCCGCCCGCAGGAATTTGGGGCCGTCCGCGGGGTCGATGATCGTCAGCGTGGGGCGGTAGCGCGCGGCGACGTCCTCGGGCCGCCCGAAGGCCCGCAGAAACTCGGTGGCGATTGCGGGGTCGTCGGCGTCGGCGGGGCGGCCGGCGGCGGCGGCTTTGTCCTGCAAGCCTTCGTTGAGCAGGGCCCGCAATTCAAACGCCACGTCGTTGCGCTGCTTGCGCGGCAACCGCACGGCGACGTCGGTGACGTAGGATTCGATCACGTCGTTCGCGTTCATGGTCAGTCAGTCCTCCTTCAAGAGTCGGTTCATGGCGCCGTTCAGGGCCCGCCAGGCCGCGGTGAGCTTCTCGAGCAATTTTTGGCCGTCCGCGTTCAGGGAGTAGTACCGCCGCGGGGGTCCGTCCTCGATCTTCCACTCACTGTTCAGCAAGCCCTGTGTTTCCAGCCGGCGCAGCAACGGATAGAGGGTGCCCTCTTCGATCGGCATTCCCTGGTCCGCCAGCGCCTGGCGCAGCTCGTAGCCGTAGCGTGGAGCGCGCAGCTGGGAGAGGGTGGCCAACACCACCACCCCGCGCCGCAGCTCGATCTTCAATTCGTTGAAAGCGTCCGTGTCACCCATGCCGCGCATAGTACTGTGTCTCACACAGTGTGTCAAGCGGACGATCCCAGGGCGGGCGTTTTGGGGGAACGAAGAGACGGGGCGGAGGTCTTGGAGCTAGGGGGCTAGACGCGGTCTCATAAATGTCCGGTCCCGCCCCTCGCCAGGGATTGAAATCCCTGGCGAGGGCGGCCTTTACGAGACTGCCTTTAGTCCGGGCAGATCACGTCGGGGCAGTAGAGCCGCTCGCAGCGGCTGTACGGCGAGGTGACTCCCCAACTGATGACGCTGTTGCAGCAGCCGGTGCCGCGGGCGCCGACGGCGGTGGTGCGGCTCGCGTCGCTGTAGTAGGTGCAGATGTGGGGGCCGGCGATGACGACGGCCTCGGCGGGCTGGATGGCGGCGAGGGCGAAGGCCACGACGGCCAGCAGGAGCAGGGTGAGGACGACCTTCCTCACCGGGAAAAGGGCGGGATTTTCGCGCATGGGACGTTTTCCTCCTTGTTGGCGGGAGAGCCATAGACCTTCCCGCATGTCTATAAGAACAGTGCAGCCGGGAGGGGGAAACGGGGACAGGAAACCGGCTTAAAAATTGGTGCTTGACAATCCGTACCGATTTAGTCCAGGATCTTTCCAACGAAATGAGACTGAGTCTCAACAAGGCTCAGCGCCAAGGAAAAGGGCGATACCGGGTTCGCTGGGGAGCAGGCCGGCACCGCCCTGGACATGGACTTCACCGTCCGGCTTTGCCGTGGCGGTTTGACCACGGGAGCAGTATATATGACGGCCTTGCCTGACCGGAACGTCCAGCCGGCCGCTCGTCCCGCCCCTTTCGCACCGCCATTTTCTGGCTCCACCTGGCCGCGGGCGTAACTGCGGGCGTCGTCATCCTGGTCATGTCGGTGACGGGCGTGCTGCTGACGTTCGAGCGGCAGATCACGGCGTGGGCCGACCGGTCGCTCCCTGCCACGAAGGGAGCTCCGGCTCCCGACGGCGCTCCTGCCGTCGAAACCCTGATCGGCGGAGCTTCGGGACCCCGACGCGCCCCCTCCCGGGTCACCCTCCAATCCGATCCGACGGCGCCCGCGTCGATGAGCCTGGGGCGGACAAACGCTCCACGTAAATCCATACACCGGCAAGCTTCTGGGCGAAGGCTCCCCGAACGCGCGAGGTTCTTCCACGCCGTCACCGACTGGCACCGGTGGCTGGGTGCGAGCTGCGAGTGGCGAGCCACCGGCCGTGCGATCACCGGCGCCTCCAACCTCGCGTTCCTGTTCCTGGTGGGCACCGGCTTCTACCTATGGTGGCCGCGGCGGTGGAAATGGCCGTAGCTGCGAGGCGTCGTGTGGTTCCGGCGCGGCCTGCCGGGCAAGGCGCGCGATTTCAACTGGCACCACGTCATCGGTCTCTGGTCGCTGGCGCCGCTCTTGCTCATCGTCGTCTCGGGCGTCGTCATGTCGTATCCTGGGCGAGCGATCTGCTGTACCGAGTGGCGGGCGAGGAGCCGCCGCCGGCCCGTCAAGGCCCGCCTGGAGGCAATCGGGGCGGGGAACGCCCTGGGGAAAAGCGCGAGGAAAAGATCGTGCTCGACGGGCTGAACGCCCTGTGGGCAGTGGCCGAGCGGCAGGTGCCGGGTGGCGGAGCATCACGCTGCGCCTGCCGGATTCGCCCGAGGCGCCGGTGACGTTTTCGATCGCCCGGTGGGCAGCGGGGGCCGGCCGGATCTGCGGGCGCAGCTCACCCTGGAGCGCGCCACGGGTGCGATTGAAAAGTGGGAGCCGTACGAGAGCCAGAGTACCGGCCGGCGGCTGCGGACGTGGTCGCGGTGGATTCACACGGGTGAGGCGGGCGGTGTGACGGGCCAAGCCGTGGCGGGGGTGGTGTCCGCCGGGGTGGCGGTGCTGGTGTGGACGGGGATCGCGCTCGCCTGGCGCCGCCTCTTCCCCGCCGGGCTTCGAAAGAAACAGGAGGAGCTGTCATGAAGGCGAGAGACAAAGGTCACCGGAAGGGCAAGGACCGCGGGCATCGCGGGAACGGCAAGCCTCCGCGCTGGCTGGTGTTGGGCGCGCTGGCCTCCACGGCATTGAGCGCGCGGCCGGCGTTGAGCGCGGAAGCCCGGGAGACGGGGAACGCGCTGTCCTATTTCGGAGCGGGCCCCGCGCCGGCGCTGCCGGCCCGCGCCTTCGATCTTCCGGGGGGACCGCTGGGCGAGGCTTTGGAAAGATTTGCTCAGGCCACGGGCCTGCACGTGGAGGTGGCGGACGAGGAGATCCGGGACTTGGGAACGTCCGCGTGAAGGGGACCTTCCCGATCGAAAAAGCCTTGCAGGAGCTGCTCGCCGGCACGGGCGTGACCTATCGCTTTACGGCTCCCGATACGGTGATGATCGAGCTGCCGCCGCTTTCTCAAACGCTCGACGTGACGGCACCCGCGGCCCCCATGTCTCCCAAATACACGGCGCCTTTGCGGGATACGCCGCAGTCGATCACCGTGGTGCCGCACAGCGTGATCGAGCAGCGGGGCGCCACGACGCTGCGCGAGGTGCTGCGCAACGTCACCGGCATCAGCATTCAGGCCGGAGAGGGGGGCAGCATTCAGGGGGACAACCTTTCGATCCGCGGTTTTGCCGCCCAGAACGACATTTTCGTGGACGGCGTGCGCGACTTCGGCGCGTACACGCGGGACCCCTTCAACGTCGAGCAGGTCGAGGTGGCCAAGGGGCCGGGCTCGCTCTACGTGGGGCACGGCTCGACGGGGGGCTCGGTCAACCTGGCCACCAAGACGCCGAACCTCAATGCGTTCCGTGACGCCGGCATTTCCGGCGGTTCCGATCGGTTCGGCCGCGCCACGGTGGACTTGAACCAGCCGCTCGAAAACGTCGAGGGCGCGGCGTTCCGCCTCAACGGCATGTGGACGCACGCGGACGTTCCGGGCCGCGACGCCGTGGAGAACGAACGCTGGGGGATCGCGCCGTCAATCGCTTTCGGCCTCGACACACCCACGCGCACGACGGTTTCCTTCTCCCGCCTCCAGCAGGACAACGTTCCCGATCACGGAATCCCCTGGGTGCCCGCCACCAACGTGCCGCTGGCGGCGTATGCCAACAAGCCGGCGCCGGTGGATTTCGACAACTTTTATGGCATCACGAGCCGGGACTATGAGGAAACGGTCACCAGCATCGCCACGGGAGTGGTGGAGCACGACTTCAACGACTCGGTGACGCTGCGGAGCCTCGTGCGGTACGGCGAATCGAGCCGCGACGCGATCACGACCTCGCCGCGTTTCCTCAGCACGGACAGCACGGTGATCCGCCGCGAATTCCAATCGCGCGATCAGGACGATTCGATCGTGGCGCAGCAGAACGATCTGACGTTCCGCTTCGCCACCGGCTCGATCGATCATGCTTTCGTGGCCGGCACCGAGCTGACGCGAGAGACGTCGGAAAACCACGCCCGCACGGCTCCCGCCGCCCCCAATGCGGATCTTTTCGATCCCCATCCGAGGGATCCTTTCTCCGGTCCGGTGACGCGCACCGGCGCACGGACGGAGAGCACCGCCGAGACGGCCGCGGTGTACGTGGCCGATACCGTGAAGCTCGGCGAGACATGGGCTAACGGCGGCCTGCGCTGGGACCGCTTCGGCATTGACTTCGACTCCGTGGCCGTGGGGGGGGCGAAGACGCCGTTCAGCCGCACGGACGAGCAGGTCAGCTGGCGGGCCGCATTATCAACAAACCGCGGCCGAACGGCAGTATTTATCTGGCGGCCGGCACGTCGTTCAATCCTTCCGCGGAAGCGGGCGCGTCGTTGACCCTGACCGCGGCCACGGAAAACCTCGAGCCCGAAAAGAGCCGGAGCTATGAGCTGGGGACCAAGTGGGACTTCCCCACCAACCGGTTAGGACTCACCGCGGCGGTCTTCCAGACGGAAAAGGTGAACGCCAAGACGCCCGGCCTCAATCCCGGCGATCCGGCAACGGTGCTCCAGGGCGAGCAGCGGATCCGGGGCCTCGAGTCGGCCGACGGGCAACCTCACCGAGCGGTGGTCCACCTCCTTCAGCTACACCTTCTTGAAAAGCAAAATCACGAAGTCGAACACCGCCGTGGAAGTGGGGAACGAATTCGCCAACACGCCGGACCATTCGATCAGCCTGTGGACGACGTACCGCCTGCCCCGGGGCGTGGAGGTGGGCGCCGGCGGCCAGTATGTGGGGGAACGCAAGAACAGCACCACGACGATCCGCGTGGCGCCTTCCTACACGCTCTATGACGCCATGGTCTCGTACCCCTTGAACCAGCTCCTCAGCTTCCGGCTGAACGTCAACAATCTCACCGGCGAACGGTATATCGACCGCTTGTCGGGCGGGCATTTCGTGCCCGGCCCCGGCCGCTCGGTGGCATTGACGACCGGTTCGAATTTCTAGAAACGTAACGACGCGCCAGGAGACGCCCGATGCTTTTACCGATTCCCGACGTACTGACCGGTGAGGAAGTGGCGAAGGGGCGCCAGATCCTCGACACCACCGACTGGGTGGACGGCCGGGTGACCGCCGGCCACCAGTCGGCCCGGGCGAAAGACAACATGCAGTTGCCCGAGGGGAGCCCGGCGGCGCGCGAGCTGGGGCAGATGGTGCTCGCCGCCCTTCAACGCAACCCGCTGTTCATCACCGCTGCCCTGCCGCTGCACATTTTCCCGCCCTTGTTCAACCGCTACCAGGGCGGGCAGTCGTTCGGCACCCACGTGGACAACTCGATCCGCCAGGTGCCGGGCACGCCGCGCACCTGCATCCGCACGGACCTCTCGGCGACGCTGTTCTTCACCGGTCCGGACGAATACGAAGGCGGCGAGCTGATGGTGGAGGACACCTATGGCATGCACAGCGTCAAGCTCCCCGCCGGCCACCTGGTGCTCTACCCTTCCACCAGTCTGCACCACGTGCGCCCCGTGACCCGGGGGGCGCGCGTCTGCTCCTTTTTCTGGATCCAAAGCATGATCCGTGACGACGGCCAGCGCACCCTGCTGTTCGACCTCGACGCCGCCATTCAGAGCATCGAGCGTGAAAAGCCGGCGCTCCCACGGCCGTGCAGCTCACAGGGATTTATCACAACTTGATCCGGCAGTGGGCGGAAATGTAGGGCCGGAAAATCCTGTTACCATGAGGTAGTACCCCCGCACACCGCCTTATGAGAACCCGCACGTCCCATCGACCGATCGCCGGGTGGCGCGCCCTGCCCGCGCCGGCCGCCTTCCTCGGCATGGTGTTCGACGGGATGGTGCCGCACGACATGGCGGTGGACCGGCTTGGGGGGGGCCGCGAGCGTCGAGGTCTCCCAGAGCGCGGTCCACCCTGGAGATCCCGCCCACATCGAGCAGCGCGCCGAGATGGAGGTCCATCCCGGCTGCGTGGCCTGCCTGCTGCAAATGGCGACGCGGACCGTTCCCGGTCCCGCTCCCCTCCCCCTCCCGCCGCTCACGCCCGGCGTCCGTGCCGTGGCGCCGGTGACAGTCGCTTCCTCCCAGGACAGCTCCCTCCTCGGCCCCGCGCGGGCTCCTCCGGCTTCTCTCCTCTCCGCCTGATCTCCCCCTGAACCCTTCGCGCATTGGGGCGCGGAAGGCTGCTTTTGGAGAGGATTCCCATGGGTACCCGTTATTGGATCCGTTGTTGGACCCGTTGCTGCCGTTATTGGACTCGTTGTTGGACCCTGGGGCGCATGCGCGGTCGTCGTCCTTCTGCTCTGCCCCGCCCTTGGCGCGGGCGCAGGAACCGCAGGGACCGGACGACGTCGCCACGCTCAGAAAAGAGATCGAAGACTGAGGAGCGCTTATGAGGAGCGCATCTCGGCGTTGGAGAGAGCGTCTCGCCGAGCTCACGCCCGCTCAGACCCCTGCACAGACCGAAGATGACGAATTGGCCGCCCTGCGCGCCGCCGCCGAGGAGTCCGCCGGGCAGGCGCCGTCCGGAGCGACGGCCACCGCGTCCGGCGGACCCGTACCGACACCTCCTGGCGGTGAGATTTCGTTCGGCAACGAGCGCAACCTGAACCGTTTGAACCCGGAGATCTCGATGACCGGAGATCTCGTCGGCATCGCGACCAATCAAGGCCGGGAGGATTTCAACGGCCGCGAGTTCGAGCTGAACGTGCAGAGCGCGCTCGACCCCTACTCGCTGACCAAGTGGACGCTGTCGTTCTCGCCCGAGGAGGGGGTGGACATCGAGGGAGGGGAACGTCCCACACGGGCCTCCCCGGGGGGCTGACGCTCACCTCGCCGGCAAGTTCCGCCAGGAGCTGGGCGTGCTCAACCGCTACCACCTCCACGCCCTGCCGCAAATCGATTATCCGCTCGCCCTCCAGACCTACTTCGGCGAGGAAGGGCTGGCGCAGACGGGCCTCTCCGCCTCCCTGGCTCCTCCCCCACCCGTGGGCTTCGGCCAACGAGCTGACCCTCCAGCTCACGGACGGCGAGAGCGAGGCCTTCGGCGGCGAGAGCTTCCGGCGCCTGGTGGGGCTCGCCCATCTCAAGAATTTCTGGGATGTGAACGGACCCCCACCTACGCGGAGCTGGGGCTTTCCGGAATCGACGGAAGTACTGGTGGAAATAAGGGCTCCGGCGGCCAGAGCCGCGTTTGGGGAGCGGACTTCACCCTGCACTGGCAGCCCCCCACGCGGGCCAAGTACCGCGAGGTGACCTGGCGCACGGAGCTGCTGCGCTCGGAGCGCGACGACGAGGAAGGAACCCGCCACGACGCCGGGGCGGCTACTCCTACGTGGAGGGCCTGCTCGCTCAGAACCTTTATGGCGGCGTGCGGTATGACCGGGTGGAGGATCCCCTCGACCCCGATCACGTGCGCTGGGGCGTGTTCCCCAACATTACCTGGCTGGCAGAGCGAGTTCGTCCGCCTGCGCGGCGAATTCGGATTCCTCAAGGACGGCTCGACCGGCGGTGAAGAGAAACGTTTCACTCTCCAGCTCACCTGGGCCGCCGGACCGCACAAGCATGAGACCTACTAGGAGCATCCCCATGCGGAAACTATTCTTTCTATTCCTGGCTTTCGCGCTTCCAGCGCTGGCCATCTCTCCAGAAGTGGCGGCGGCGGCGCCTCTCCAGGTCGTCACCACCCTCCCCGCCTACGCGTCCATCGCCCAGGCCGTGGGCGGCAACCTCGTGCAGTCGCGCTCCATCTCGCGCGGGGACGAGGACGCGCATTTCGTCAAGCCCAAACCCTCCTACGCCCTGATGCTCAAGGAGGCGGACCTCTTCGTCACCACCGGGCTCGACCTCGAGCTGTGGGCGCCGGTGCTGGTGGACAAGTCGGGGAACCCCAAGATCCGCGACGGCCAGCCGGGCTTCGTCAACGCCAGCCGCGGCGTGCCGCTCGCGGAGGTGCCCACCAGCCTGAGCCGGGCCGCGGGCGACATCCACATTTACGGCAATCCGCACATCTCCACCAGCCCGCTCGGAACGCGAAGATCATCGCGGGGAACATCGCGGGTGGATTGAAGCGGATCGACCCCGCGAACGCCGCCGCCTACGATCAGAACCTGAAGGCTTTCCAAAGCCAGACGGACCGCCTGCTCGACGGCGACCAGCTCCCGCGGATCCTCGGTGCGCAAACGCTCGATCCCCTGGCCCGCCAGGGAAGCTGATCCCCTTCCTGCAATCCAAGGACTACAAGGGACAGAAGCTGATCACCCTGCTCGGCGGCTGGCTCGGCAAGGGAATGGCCTTCCGCAACCAGAAGGTTGTGACCTATCACAAGAACTGGACGTATTTCTCCGACCTCTTCGGCCTCGTGGTGGCGGGAGACGTGGAGCCCAAGGCGGGGATTCCCCCGTCGGCCAAGCACGTGCACGAGCTGATCGAGCTGATGAAAAGCGACAAGATCCGGGTCGTCATGGCGCCCGGTATCCGATCCCTCCCAGGTGCAGGCCATCGCGGAGCGGACCGGGGCCAAGGCGGTGGTCGTGCCGCTCGGGCCGGACAGCGCGGCGGCCGGCGCCTATTTCAAAATGATCGATCTCTGGGTGAGCAAGCTGGCCGAGGCTTATTCCTAGATGCCTTCACAGGGGGGTCCCATGCTTGTAACGTTGCAGTTCATGGCCGGCCCGTTCGCGCATGCTCATCCTCGTCGGCATCCCCACGGCTACCTGGGCCTGCACGTGCTGCGGCGCCAGGTGATCTTCGTGGACCTGGCGCTCGCCCAGATCGCGGGGCTGGGAGCCGTGGTGGCCCTGGTGCGGGGGCACGAGCCGGGCACCCTGGCCTCGTTCGGCTATTCGCTCGGGGCCACGGTGTTCGGAGCCTTCATCTTCAGCCTCACGCGCTCGCGCCGGCACGATTCGAAAGTGCCGCAGGAGGCCCTCATCGGCATCACCTACGTGATCGCCTTGGCCTCCGCCATCCTCATCGCGGACCGGGCGCCGGAAGGGGCCGAGCACATCAAGGAGCTGCTGGCGGGCGCCATCCTGTGGGTCACCTGGCCGGTGGTGGTCAAGGATCTCGTGATCTATTCGGCGGTGGGCCTCTTCCACTACGCCTTCCGCAAGAAGTTCATCCTGATCACGGAAAACCCCGACGAAGCGTACCGCTCGGGGATCAACGTGCGGATGTGGGACTTCCTCTTCTACCTCTCCTTCGGCGTGATCATCACGCTGTCGGTGGAGATCGCGGGCGTGCTGATGGTGTTCGCCTACCTGGTGGCCCCGGCCATCGTCGCCCTCGGCAGCAGCGAGCACTGGGGGAAGCGGATCGGCATCGCCTGGGCGACCGGCTTCCTGGCGAGCGCCGTCGGGCTGATCGCGTCCTACAAGGTGGACTTCCCCAGCGGGCCGGCGATCGTGTGCGCGCTGGGGTTGTTCCTGCCGTTGTTTGCGGCGTGGCGGGGGTTGCGGCGAAAAGCGGCTATTTCTTCTTCGTCAGCCGTTCCACAACCACCTTCAGCACCCGCTGCGTCTCCTCGCTGAACCACATATCCACCAAGCCCGCCAGCTCCTCCTCCGTCTCGCCGAACATCGCGGCGAGATCGGCCCGGGAGGTCTGGCGGGTGATGGCCATGGCGTGGGGGGGCAAGGCGAGGAGGCCGTTGCACCATTCAACAGCCCTTTCCACGACCCGGTCGGCGGGCACCAGCTCGTCTACGAGGCCGATGTCCCGGGCCTTGGCTCCGGAGATCAGCGTGCCGCTCACGGCGAGGCGCTCGGCCTGGCGCGGCCCAATCAGACGGCGGAAGGCGCGGAAGATGATGGGCGGGAGAGGGATTCCTACCTGGACCTCGTTGAGGCCGATCTTGAAATCACCCTCGGGTGCTTGAGCCATGAAACGGGTGTCGCAGAAGATGCCGAGCACGGCGCCGCCGGCCGGGCTGTGGCCGGTGATGGCCGCAACCACGGGGATGGGTGAGGTGGCGAGGGCGCCCATGAGACGGTAGAGATCCCGCCAGGTGGCCGCGATCGCGTCGCGTTCCAATTGAATCAGGAACGGCACGTCGAGCCCGCCGGAAAAGCGGCCGGGCGTGCCGGAGAGGACCAGGGCGCGGACGCCGTCTCCCGGGGCCTTCTCAACCGCCTCGCGCAGGGCGGCGATCAGCTCGGGGGACAGGGCGTTGACCGGCGGCCGGTTCATCCGGATCTCACGGACGGGTCCGTGGTCGATGGTTTCGAGCATGACGGTGAAATCCTCCTCGGCAAAGATCCTACATCGGGACGGGTCAGCGAGACTTTTCCCTGGCCCCGGCCTCACGCAGGGCCTTCACCACTTCTTCATGCCTCTCGTCGCCCTGAGGGTAGCAGTCCTCAGTCCACTCCAGGGCGGTGCGGTTCGACGCGGGGTCGCGGGCCTGGACGGCGGCACCGGCCTGGAGGAGCAGCCGGACCACTTCGAGCTTGCAACTCCTCGCGGCCTCAATGAGCGGCGTGTGGCCGTCCAGGCCGCGGACGTTGACGTCGGCGCCGGCCAGGAGGAGCCGGCGGGCGACCCGCGGGTCGTCCACCACCATCAAGGGTGTGTAGTTCCCCTCATCCCGCGCGTTGGGATCGAGCCCGGCGTCGAGCGCCGCGGTGACGGCCGCCAGGTCCCCTTTCCCGACGGCCTGAAACAAGGCGTAATCCCGGGCCTCTTTCGACTCGACCGGGGCCTGCACCTTGTTGCGATCGGCGTAGTGGAACAGCATGGCATGGGTGAAAATGAGAAACAGGCCCCCCCCCACGGAATACTTCCAAAAGGTCTTTGCAAGGTTTTTTCGGGCCGCTGCGCTGTCTCCCTGGATCAGCTTGATCCGTGCGCTTTCCCGGATCTTGCCGGAGACGAGACCCTGTCTTTGGGCCGAATAGATGCCGATGGCGCAGACGGTCTCGTCATCCCGGACGACATATTCCGTGAGAGTGTGGTCCTTGGGATCCAGCCGGAAATCGTCGCCGGCCTCCCGCCAGTCCTTGCGGAAGCAGCCCGCCTCGTCCGCGGCCAGCTCCTCGGAGATGAGCTTGACGAGGCTCGCTTTTTCAAAGGAGGCCGATTGCAGGTACTCCCGAGCCCGCTGGAAATCCCCCTTGCCGCGCCGAACCTCCGCCGGGAACCCCGCGATCGTGGGCAAGTCCAGGAGGCGGACGTTGCCCGCGGGGTCCTGAACCACGCAGGGCGCCATGATGAAACCCGAAAAATCTTCGATATGCTTTTTGCCTTCCTCGGGCTCGTGCTCGTCAATCGGGACCTCGTGGGTGATTCTCCAACTGCAGAGAACGCAGGGCTCCCCGCTAAAGGGGGCGTACACCGGCGAGCCCAGGGCCAGAATGGGGCCGACGGCCGCGGTCTGCTTGCCGTCCTCGTAAGGGGCTCCGGTGAGGGTTCGGTCGAGCAGGACGCGCCCCTTGCGCGCCGACCAGGCGTTGTGGAAGGCGCCGGTCACGAGCGTGAGGGCGGCCCCGCCTCCGAGAGCGCCCAGCCAGTCGGCCGGCGAGCTGACCTGGCCGCGGAGCGCCAGGTAGTAGAGGCCTGCCAGAACCACGAGCAGCAGCAACCAGAAAAGGAAAAACTTTTTCATGCGTCTTATACCGCCGCTCAGCGAGACCGGGCCTCGACGCCGCCTGCTTCGCGCAAGACCTTGACCACCTCTTCGTAATTCTCATCGTCGGGACCCCAGATATGGGCCCAATCGAGAGCCGTGACGTTCTCAGCTTTTTCGTCCCTGGCGTTCACATCGGCACCGGACTGCAGTAGCAGACGGACTACTTCGAGGTGGCAGTACTTCGCCGCCTCGATGAGCGGCGTCGAGCCGTTTGCATTTCGGGCGTTGACATCGGCGCCGGCACTGATCAGACGGCGGGCTACGCGAGGGTCTTCCGCCACCATCAAGGGCGTATTGCCCTGCTCATCCCTCGCGTCGGGATCGAAGCCGGTGTCCAGCGCGGCCGTGACGGCTGCCATGTCTTCGTCCTTGACAGCCTGAAACAGGACAGCTCCAAGGGCCTCTTCCAGCTCCGCCGCGCTCGGCACCTTGTGGAGGAGAACCAGATGCATCAGTAGGTAGTGCGTGACGAGGAAGAGAATTACGCCTGCCATGAGGTATTGCCAGAATTTCGTGGAGAGGATGTTCCTGGCCGACTCACCGCTCCCCTGTATCAGCTTGATCCCCACGCCTCCCCGGCCATAGCCCGAGACGAGTGCGGCTTTCTCGGCCGAATAGAGACCGAAAGCACAGACCATCTGGCCATCCTTGACGACCTGCTCGTTGAGGGTGTGCAGGTTGGGATCCAGCCGGAATTCCTCGCCGGCCATCCGCCAGTCTTTGCGAATCCGGCCATCCCCATCCAGAATCAGATCCTCGATCTCGGAGAAGGCGTTGGAGACACCGATCGTCTCGAAGGACGCGGATTCCAGGTAGGCCCGTGCCCGCTTGAACGCCGCGTCGCCGCGCCTGACTTCCTTCGGGAAGCCCTCAAGCACGGGAAAGCCCAGGATACGGACATTGCCGGTAGGGGCCTGAACAACGCCGGGCGTCATGACGAAGCCCGAGAAATCCTTGACGTCTTGATTCTTGGCGTTGGAAGCCGGGCTCGTGTTCTTATGGGAAACGTCCCAGGAGCAGCCCACGCAGGGAGAATCGCTGAAGGGCGCCGCGATCGGCGCGCCCAGAGCCAGGATGGGGCCGACGACCGCGATCCGCCGGCCGTCCTCCAAGGGGGCTCCGGTAAAGGCAAGGTCGAGCAGGGCGCGGCCTTTCCGCGCCGACCAGGCGTTGCGGAAAGCGCCGATGACCAGCAGGAGACCAAACCCGCCCCCAAGAGCGCCGATCAGGTCGGCCGGCGGAATGAGCCGGCCATGGAAGATCAGGTAGTAGAGGCCGATCAGAGCCCCGAGTTGCAGCAACGCGAGAAGGCAACCCCTCTTCATTCCCATGCTCCTACGAGGACTTCTTCAGAATTCGCCGGGAGCCTAGTGTAGTGCGTCAAACAGACCGACTCTTATGGGCCAGGGTCGGCATCGTGGCGCCCCGTAGGGGTGCGGGCATTAAGCCTGGCGTTTCAACGCCAGGAGAGGAGTCTCCCTCTCCTCCCCAAGCCCCATCGGGGCGGAGGCTTGAACCGGGCTGCCGTCGCCCTTACAGGGCTTTGGGAGATGGGGGATGGGCTCTTTCCTGGCGTTGAAACGCCAGGCTTAATGCCCGCACCCCTACGGGGCGCCCAGAGCCTTGCCTTCAGGGCGGCAACGTTTTGTCGGCTTTGCCTTTGGCTGAGACTCCAGGGCCACAGGTCAAGGTCTACCTCTTCCAAAGAGGCGGCAAAAGAGCCCTTAATTGCGACGCACTACACTAGCATGCGGTGCCCTCTTGTAGGGGCGACCCTTTACAGACGCGGGTCCACCGGCTCGCTCTCCAGCGCCAGGACGCCGAAGACGCACTCGTGGACGCGGCGCAGCGGCTCGCCGCGGACGAAGCGCTCCAGCGCCTCGATTCCGAGGGCGAATTCCCGCAGGGCCAGCGAACGCTTGCGGGCCAGGCCCCGCGATCGCAGGCGCTCCAGGTTCTCCGGCAGCGTGTACTCGGGGCCGTAGATGATCCGCAGGTACTCCCGGCCCCGGCACTTGACCGCCGGCTGGGTGAGGCCCCGGCGGCCCGGGCGACGAAGTCGAGCGGCTTGACCACCATCCCCTCGCCGCCTGCTCGCGGTCAGCTCCTCCCACCAGGCGATCGCCTCGGCCTCGACTGCCGGCGTCGTCCAGGTCGACGGTCCGCCAGGGCGTGGCGACAGAGCAGGTCCGGATCGGCCCGGCAAGCCTCGGCCAGCGTCTCCATGTGCCAGGCGTGGTCCTTGTCCACGTGGACGGCGCCCTCCGAGGCCAGCAGGTGGAACGGGCGCGAGGTGCAGGTCGTCGAGCGACGCGACCGGCCAGCAATAGCGCCGGTAGGCGTCCACGAATCGGCCGGCGACGTCGTAGCGCCGGCGGTAGCGGCGCGAGCAGGCTGCCGACGTCGATACCCTGCGGCGCCCGCCTCGGCCAGGCGGGCGATGGCCTTGGCGGAGGGCCGTCCGCGCGGCGGCGCCCACGGCGGCGTACTGCTCGCGCAGGAGATCCTGGGCCTTGGCCGACCAGGGCATCAGCTCGCAGTCGAGGCAGAGCCAGTCGGTGTCGAGACGCGTCCCAGAGGCCGGCGCTCGTCGAAGGCGTCGCCGCACCCGGTCCAGGAGTCGTTGCTCCAGGCGCGGCATCGTCGAAGAAGCGCCGGCCCGTCCGTGTGTAGCAGATGCCGATCCCTTCGCCCAGCCACTCCGAAACGTTGGCGGGCCGCCTCCTCGTCCCGGCAGACGACCACGACCGCCCGCGAGCCCATGTGCTTCTCTTCGCAGATCACCCGGTCGACGCCCTCGGCGCCGGTAATAGGCGAAGGCCTCCGCCGGGTGCTCCAGCAGGTCCGGACGGCGGCTGGTCTCGGACGGCGACATGGTGGGCGGCAGATAGATGAGCCACTTGGGATCGGCCGCGAAGCGGCTCATGACCTCCAAGGCCGCGGCGGCGTTCTCCTCGCGAATCGTGACGTTGCTGCGCAGCCGGGTGTGGATGATCCGCTTGCCGAGCACGTCCTCGAGGTCGAGCACGTCGTCCTGCTCCTGCTGGGCCGTCAGCGCGGAGACAGGCGGCCAGGAACGGCCTGGGCGTGCCCGCAGTAGGTCCGCGCCGGGCGGGGACGGAGACGAGCTCCCGCTCCGGATAGCGCAGGGCCGTGAGCCGGCCGCCGAAGACGCACCCGGTGTCGATGTTGATCGTCCGGTTGAGCCAGCTCGGCTCGGCGACCGGCGTGTGGCCGTAGACCACGCGGCGCCGTGCCCCGGTATTCGGCGGCCCAGTCGAAGCGGACGGGCAGGCCGAACTCGTCGGTCTCCCCGGTGGTCTCGCCGTAGAGGGCAAACTCGCGCACCTGGCCGGAGCCACGCCCCTGCATCTCCGCCTTCATGCCGGCGTGAGCGACCACGAGCCGACCGCCATCCAACACGTAGTGGCTGATCAGGCCGTCGAGGAACTTCTCTACCCGTTCGCGAAACTCCGGCGGCTCGCGCTCGATCTGCTCGATGGAGCACTCCAGGCCATGGGCGACCTTGACGTTCTTTCCCCGGAGCCACCGCACGAGCTTGACGTCGTGATTGCCCGGCACGCACAAGGCCGAGCCGGCCTCCACCATCCCCATGGCGATCCGCAGCACATCCATCACCCGTGGGCCCCGGTCCACCAAGTCGCCCAGGAAGACGGCCTTGCGGCCTTCGGGATGACGGAAGGTCCCAGACGCGTCCGTCCCATAGCCGAGCGTGGCCAGCAGCTCTTCGAACTCGTCCCCGCAGCCGTGGACGTCGCCGATGAGATCGAATGGACCCCGGTCGTCCCGCCGGTCGGGCCAGAGAGGCCGCCGCTCGATCTCAACCGCCTCCGCTTCCTCCGGTGTGCGCAGGACCCAGACGTGGCGAAAGCCCTCCTTCTGGAGACCGGAGAGCGACCGCCGGAGCTGACTCCGCTGGTTGCGCAGGACGTGAGACCCGAAGTTGCGGTCCGGCCGGGTCCGGTTCCGTTCCACCAGCACGTCCTCCGGAGGATCGAGAACGATCGCCACCGGCAACACGTAATGCGCGCGGGCCAGCTCCACGAGAGGCTTGCGGGCCTCCGGCTGAACGCTGGTGGCGTCGACCACCGTCAGGAGACCCCGCGCGAGGCGCCGGCCGCCGATGAAGTGGAGGACCGCGAACGCATCCGCCGTGGCCGTCTGATCGTTCTCGTCGTCCGAGACCAGCGCCCGGCAATGATCGGACGTGAGGATCTCCGTGGGCTTGAAGTGCCGCCGGGCGAAGGTGGACTTGCCGGCGCCGGAAGGGCCGATGAGGACGACGAGCGCGAGGTTGGGGAGGGCGATCTTCACCAGTTCCCTCCCGACCATTCTCGCCGGACCCGAAGCAGCAGATCGTTCAGCGCCTGACCGGCCGCAGACTCTTCCGGCAGCGGGCTCACCGTGGCGGCCTCTTCCAGCTCTCCCCTCAGCCGTTCGACCTCCTTCTCATGAAAGGCGAAGTCCGAGGCCTCCAGCGCTCCCTTCTCCGCTCCTCCCGCTTTCTCAGCGACGAGATCTTCCAGATAAGGAAGCAGAAGCTCCTCATTACACCCCAGGAGATGCGCGTTGACCTCTCCCGTCCGCAAAAGGTGGATGCCCGAGAGAAGCACGCGATAGACGTACAACAGCGTCTTGACCCGGCGCGGAGACTGCCGCGCGAACATTTCCCACTGATTGCGAGCGAATCCTCGATAGTGCCTCAAGCATCCGCGGGTGATGCAGCCGCGAGCGATCTCCTTGAGCTCCGCGTGGGCCCAGGTGGTCCGGATCACCAGAGGCGAATAGAGCTGCTCCAGGACGTACCCGTTATTGCGCTGTAGAAGCGTAAAGAATTTCCGCACGTCATGAGTGACCAGATCCACTTCCATGCCATCGCGCACGTGGGAGAGCGAAACCGTTTCAGCCGCAGCGCCAAGACTCAGACACTCATCCACGGGCAGGACATGAACACCCCGCAGGTCGAAGTCCGAATCCGGCGATGGAAAGCCATAGAGATGGGCACCGCTCAGGGTGGCGAACAGCACGGGATAGGGATGTTCCGCCACCTCGGCAGCCAGCCTCGGATCGCCGGTCCAGCTCTCACCGTGGCCCTTCAAACCGCACTCCTGCGGGCTTCGATCAGAAAACGGTTGGCCCACTCATAGTCCGGCCGGTCCGGAAGGGACGTGGCTACGAAAGCCCGCTCGAACTGCACATGGAGGTCCAGCCTCCAGGCGTCCAATTCCTCCCAGGGAACCTCTCCTCTCTTGATGGCCAGCAAGCGGTCCCGATGTTCCGCCACCTGTACCGGAATGATCCCTTCGCGCAGGGCCGTGATCCCCGCGAGCAAAAGCCGGATCAGGTGCATGGCATGTTTCCAGCGCGGCGCTCCCGTGACGCGGACGTCCTGTTCGAGCCGCTTGAACTGAGACATCACATAACCGTTGTAGGTCTGATAGATCATCTTGGAAAGAAAAACCGACCGGTGCGCGATGAGCTCGTCCGCCAATGGCGTGCTGAGCTCCACGATCGGGGTGTAGAGGCACTCCAGGATGTTTGGATTGGCCTTGAGAGCCATCGTCAGGAACTTCCGGATTTCCCAGTAACACTCCTCGGTCTCACGGTTTTCGATCTGTTCCGGAACGTCAAATAGCGACCAGTGCAGATCCGCCGGAGGAAGATAGAAACCGCGCCGGTCGATATCCGATCCTTCTCCGGCCAGACCATAAGCCACGGAGCCGACAATACATCGATAGATCACCCGCCCGTACAGCTCACTTTCCAAATCCGGCGGGCTGGCCTTCGCGAGATCCTCTTGCTGGACTTGTTTGCGGACGCTGAGATTCTGCCGGGTCAAGGAAAGCTCCCTGCCTTCCGGGAAAAGGACACGATAGGCGTGGGTTCCATCCACAGGCGCTCTGACGATTTTCCCTACGGCTCCGGCCGGGCAGAGGGTTTCGCCTCGCCCGTTTCGTACTTCGGTACGAATTACTACGTGGGTTCCAACCGGCAGGATCCACTCGGGCACACCGAGGCCGCGGTCCGTCACGGCGTGGCGCTCCGGCTGAAAATCCCCATCTGCGAAGGCGGCCCCACCTCCGGGTCCTCCTCCCCCACCGGGCCGAAGCGCACCGCGTAACCGAAACGGTTGGCGATCCCTTCGGCCCAGGCGTGGAATTCAGCCCGGGTCCATTCGAAACGGTGGTCGCGGTGGCGGAAGCGGCCGGCCGGCAGGGCGGGCCAGCGGGCGTTGTACTCGCGGTTGGGCGTGGTGAGAACGACCGTGCCGGGCCGCGCGAATTCGAAGAGGTTCCGCTCGAAGGCCGCGAGGCGAGGGGGATCGAGGTGCTCGACGACCTCCACCACGGCCGCCGCGTCGTAGCCGGCGAGCCGGCGGTCGCGGTACATCAGGGAGCCTTGGCGGAGGTGGATCTTCTCCCGCTGTCGGGCCGGCAGGCGGTCCAGGCTCAGCCGGTCCCCCGCTACCTCGAGCGCGCGGGAGCTCACGTCCATCCCCACGATCTCCGTGTATTGGGGCTCGGCCAGCAGGCGCTTCAGCAGCTTGCCGTCGCCACAGCCGAGGTCGAGGACCCGCCGGGCACCGCTCTCTTTCAGGACCTCCGCCACGAGATCGAGACGCTGGTCGTGAAGGCGCAGAGGGCGCTCCAGCGAGGCCTCCTCGGCGTCCCGGGCCTCGGCCTTCCGTTCCTCTTCGGGCTCTTCGTCCTCGGTCAACCGGGCCATGGCCTGCCGCATCAGGCCGCGCTGATGGCGGAGGTAGCGCCGGGTGATGAAATCCCGCTCGGGGTGCTCGGCGAGCCAGCCTTCACCGTGACGCAGGAGCTTCTCGATCTCGGCATCGCCCACCCAATCGCCTACCCAATCGCCTACCCAATAATGCTTGCCGTCGTCGAGCACGGGCACGAGCACGTAGAGGTGCGAAAGCAGATCACCCAGGCGGCAAACGGCCTTGAGGGTCACCGTGAAGTAGCGGCTCGCTCCCCATTCCGGAAAATTGGGATCGAGGGGATACCCCTCAGCCGTCACCGCGTAGCCGAGAGGCTCGAAGAGCCTGCGCAGCACGCCCTCGCCGCCACGGCACGGGAGCACGGCCAGCCGGGCCTCCAGGGGAATCGCCGTCTCCGCCAGCTCCTGCCGCTCTGGCTTCCGGCCCCCCAACGCCTGCCCGAGCACCCGGGCGATGGCGACCGAGAGGAACGACGAGGCCACGTAGGGCCGGTCGTTGACGTACTGATCCATCGCCGCCCCTTCGCCCCGCACCAGGCCCACGGGATCCACATCCAGCAAGAGCACCGCCGTGCAGGCCTCTTCGGAGACCTCGGGGTAGAACACGTGCGCCTGCCCGAACGGCAGCTCGAAGGTCTGCAGCCGCTCCGGATGCTTGTGCAGGAGATGGCCGAGGTCCGTGGCTGGAACGTGGGTGGTGCGGAGAGTGAGGAGCATGGGGACCGGGATTCTACCTAACCCATACCTACCCCCCCAACCGGCGCCTTCCTACCCCGGAGAGCGGAGCCGTCCACCCTCCCAGGTGGCCCGGCGTCCGGGAGTAGGGATCTAAGGTGGGCTGGGTTGGTGTCCTGATTCTTTCTTTTCCCGTGGAGGGCACACGGGACCCCCTCGCGCAAAGCGGAGAGGCTCCTCAGAAATCGGAGGTGCATTCATGCGCAAGCTGCTCAAGGTCCTCTTCCTCGTTCCGGTCCTCCTCGCCGCCACCTTGCCGGTCACCCCGTCCGCCGCGGCCGGCGGAGGCTGGACTCTCGTCGGATGGAACAACCTCGGGATGCACTGCATGGACAGTGACTACTCGGTGTTTTCCATCCTGCCTCCCTACAACACGTTCCACGCCCAGCTCGTCGACTCCTCGCGCGGCCTCGTGCAGGACCCGGCGGGCATCTTCGTCACCTACGAGGCGATGCGCGATCCGTCGGGATCGATCAACAGCACCGCCCTCGGCAAGACCAACTTCTGGCAGTTCGTATCGGCCCTCTATGGCGCCTCGCCGGCGCCGGACACGGGCCTGACCGGCCTCTCCATGCCCGGCGCGGGGAACGCACCACGGGCCATGTCCTACGACGCCTCCCAGGACTGGTGGGTCGCGGAAGGCGTCCCCATCACTCCCTACGATGACGCCGGCCACAAGAATCCCTATCCCCTGATGCGGCTCGTGGCCCGCGACCGCGGCGGTGCCTTGCTGGCCGAGACGCGGATCGTGCTTCCGGTCTCGGACGAGATGAGCTGCACCGCCTGCCACGCCTCCGGCTCCGGCAACGCCGCGAAGCCAGCCGCGGGCTGGGTGAACGACAACAACCCGGAACGCGATTACCGGCTCAACGTCCTCCGGTTGCACGACGACCGGCAGGGGACGAATCCCCTCTTCCGCGACGCCCTCGCCCGCGCGGGCTATGACGCTCGGGGGCTGTATCTCACGGCCACCGGCGGCAGGCCCATACTCTGTGCCCGCTGCCACGCCTCCAACGCCCTGCCGGGGACGGGAATCGCCGGCATTTCGGCGCTCACGGCCACCATCCACACTCTGCACGCGAGGGTGACCGACCCGCGCAACGGCCAGACTCTCGACGCCTCCACCAACCGCGCGGCCTGCTACAGCTGCCACCCGGGCTCGACCACCCGCTGCCTGCGGGGGGCCATGGGCAGCGCCGTCAACCCGGACGGAACCTTGGCGATGCAGTGCCAGAGCTGCCACGGTTCCATGAGCGCCGTCGGCTCGCCCGACCGCCAGGGCTGGCTGGACGAGCCCTCGTGCCAGAGCTGCCACACGGGTACGGCCGTCACCAACCGAGGTCAGATCCGCTTCACCTCGGCCTTCGAAGGCGGTCAGCCCCGGCCCGCCGCGGACTCGACGTTCGCCACCAATCCGAACGTCCCCGGCCCCGGCCATTCCCTGTTCCGGTTCTCCTACGGCCATGGCGGCCTCGCCTGTGAGGCCTGCCACGGCTCCACGCACGCCGAGTACCCGGCGTCGCACCTCAACGACAACCTCCAGAACAGCGATCTTCAAGGGCACGCGGGACCTCTCTCGGAGTGCTCCACTTGCCACGGCGGCTCCCCCCGTACGGTGAGCGGCGGCCCCCACGGCCTGCACCCGCTCGGTCAAGACTGGGTGAACGGCCACGGCGACGCCGCCGAGCACGGGGGTGCCTCCGCCTGCCGCGCGTGCCATGGCACGGACTCCCGCGGCACCGTGCTTTCCTATGCCCAGGCGGACCGGACGGTGCGCTCCGAGTTCGGCACCCGGTTCTTCTGGCGCGGCTTTCGGGTGAGCTGCTATGCCTGCCACAACGGCCCCAACAGTGAGAGCGCCTCGCGCAATCAGCCGCCCCAGGTGGGCAACGCGACGGCCTCGACCCCCGCGGGAGCCGGCGTCCCGGTGAGCCTCGACGCCTTCGACGCGGACGGCAACACCCTGGAGCTGCGGGTGGTCTCGCAGCCCGCCCACGGCACGGCCGGCCTCTCCGGCCGGACCGCCCTCTACGTTCCCGAGCCGGGCTTCACGGGAGCCGACTCCTTCACCTTCGCCGCCTGGGACGGCGCCATCGACTCCAACCTGGGCATGGTGACGGTCAATGTCAGCGGAGGCGGAGGAGGGGGGAGCCAGGACGCGCCCGCCGTTACGCTGGTTCGCCGGCAGGACAATCCGTTCGTGATCGTCATCCAGGGCTCCAACTTCCACCCGAGCCTCCAGGTGTCGATCGACGGCCACCGCTGGACCAGCTTCGTGCGCAAGTCGAACCGGGTCACCCTGCGCGGCGGCTCGGCCCTCCAGTCCCTCTTCCCCGCCAACGCCTTCGTACCCATCAACCTGCGCAATGCCGACACCAACGGCGGCGTAACGGTGGAATTCAACCGCACGACGAACCAGTGGCGAAGGGTGCCATAGAAAGGGGTTCTATCTACAGGCCGGTGCCCCAGGGGTGTGGCTTGCGGAGAGCCAAAGCCAGATCCGCCACCGCGTAGCTCAGGGACGCTGCCCCGGGGGGCGTGACGAGGTACGAGCCGTCCAGGAGTGACAAGGCGAGAGCGGGAATCTCTCCCCCGCCCCGCACGAGCACCAGGGTGCAGCCTTGGAAGTGTTCCCGCAGGAGATCTTTGAGGACGGGCCGGCCGCGCAACGGTTTCACGGCGACCGTCCGTCCTTCTCCCACCGACACGGCGCGCAAAACGCCCAGGCCCGCGGCGCTTTCCAGGGATTCGGGGAGGGGGGCAGGCGCAGCAACCCCAAGCTCCAGCCAACCGATCCGCAGACCCAGCGCGCGGGCGGCCTCGATCAAGGGAGCGAAGGCCGCCGGGGCGTCTTCGACGCGGAGGAGGTGAGGCCCCTTCACCCTTCCTCCGGATACAGCAGGATCTCCCGCCGCTCTTCGCGGAAGGCTTGTTCGTCCTTCTTCCAATCCGCCATCCAATCCTCCAGTCCTTTTCCACTCTCGATCGCCTGCCGGCATTCCGTTCCTCCCGTGAGGAGGTCGATGGCCGGGCGGTCGGTGACGAACTCGTAGGGCGCGTCGCGCCAGGCGAAGCGGTCCGGGCCAGAGGCGGTGGATGGCGGCGAGCAGCTCGACGCCGCGCGGTAGGACGGGAAGGCTCGCGGGTCGGTCACCAGCAGCTCGACGCCGCCGCAGACCGCGCCCCGGTGCTTCTGGAACTGCGGCCGGAAGTAGGTGGGGACGAAGACGACTCCCGGCAGGCCGCGGCGGTTCAAGAGGTCCGCGAGGCGCTTGCGGATCGACGAACGGCGCGCCGGTGAGCTGGAAGGGGCGCGTGGTGCCGCGCCCTTCGGACAGCTCGGTGGCCTCGACGAGGCAGCCGCCGGGATAGACCAGGGCCGTGGCCGGCGTCGGCATGTTGGGCGACGGCGCGATCCAGGGAAGGCCGGTCTCCTCCCAGGTCATGCCGCGGTGCCAGCCTTCCAGGTCCAGACGGTCGAAGTCGGCGAGCTGGCCGTTCCAGCCGCGCCGCCGGGCCTCCAGGCGGAACAGCTCGCCGAGGGTGAGGCCGTGGCGCACGGGCAGGCGGAAGGCGCCCACGAAGGACTCGAAGCCCGGGCCCAGGAGGTTCCCTCCACGATCTCGCCGCCCAGCGGGTTGGGCCGGTCGAGCACCCAGACCTCGACGCCGGCCGTCGAGCGCCGCCTCCGCCGCCCAGACGGCGGTGGCGGCGTAGGTGTAGTAGCGCGAGCCCACGTCCTGAAGGTCGATCACCAGGAGGTCGAGGCCGCGGAAGGCGTCCGGGCTCGGCCGCAGGGTGTCTTCGGAGTCGCCGTAGAGCGAGAGGATGGGAGCACCCGTCCAGGGATCGGCGCCCCCCTCGGCGGCCACCATGTCCTGCTCGATGCCGTAGTAGCCGTGCTCGGGGCCGAAGAGCGCGCTCGGCGGCCCGGCCGGGCTGGCGGAGAGGGCCAGGTGGATGGGGCTCGCAGTACCGCGGTGATGGAGGCGCCGTGGGCGAGCAGGCCGTAGCGCCGCCCGGCAAGGCGGCCGGCGTCGGCGAGGAGGCGGTCGAGGCCGGTGCGGATCATGCCCCTCAACCCTCCCGCCGGAACACGCCTGCTACGCGCCGCCGCTCTTGCCTTCCAGGCGCAGGTCGGTGATCACGGCGCTCGCGCTCGATGGCCTTGACCATGTCGTAGAGGGCGAGGGCCGCCGTCGAGCAGGCGAGCAGCGCCTCCATCTCGGCGCCGGTGCGCGCGGTGACCACCACCTGGCTGCGGATCTCGACGCCGTCCTGGCCCTCGGTGGGCTGGATGTCGACCTCCACCTGGTCGAGGGGGATCTGGTGGGCGAGCGGGATCAGCTCGGAGGTGCGCTTGGCGCCCTGGATGCCCGCCAGCCGGGCGACGGCGAAGGCGTCCCCCTTGGGGAGATCGGCCAGGCGGGACAGCGTCTCGGCAGAGAGCAGACACGCGGCACGAGGCCTCGGCCACGCGGCGGGTGACGGGCTTTTCCGACACGTCCACCATGTGGGCGGTGCCCTGGGGGTCGAGATGGCTGAAGGATCCTTGCGCTGTCATGGGATTTGCTTCTCCGGGGAACGCTGCATGCTAGCATTTCAGCCATCTTGAGCCCCATGCGACTGGCGATCGTGGTGCCCACCCTCAACGAGGAGGACGCCCTGCGCCGCACCCTGCCCGGCGACGCTGGCGGTGGCGGACGAGGTGGTGGTCTCGGACGGCGGCAGCGGCGACGCGCACGGTGGCCGTGGCGCGCGAGCTCGGTGCCCGGGTGGTCGTGGGGCCTGCCGGGCCGGGGCGGCCAGCTCAACCGGGGCGCCGCGGCGGCCAACGGCGCAGGCATCCTCCTCTTCCTCCATGCCGACACCACGCTGCCGCCCGGCGGACTCGACGCGGTGCGGGGGGCGATCGCGGACGGCGCTCCGGGCGGGGCCTTCTTTCTGCGTTTCGACACGGACCGGCCCGTGCAGCGCCTGGGCTCGTGGCTGATCAACTGGCGCACACGGCTGATCCGCTTGCCGCTGGGCGATCAGGCCCAGTTCGTCACGCGCGAGACGTTCGAAAAACTCGGGCGGCTATCGCGATTGGCCGATCCTGGAGGATCTCGATTTCGCCCTGCGGCTGCGCCGCCTCGGCACGGCGCGGCGATCATCGAGTCCCCGGTCACCACGGGCGCCCGCCGCTTCGTGGAGCAAGGGGCCGTGCGCACGGTGGCGATCAACTGGCTGATCTGGATTCTCTATCTTTTTCGGGATTTCACCGCACCGGCTGGCGCGGCTCTACCGGCAGGTCCGGTAGGCGGCCTCCCCCTCTCCCGGCCGGAGGAAGGCGCGGAGAGAGGGGCAGGTTGGAGCGATCGGGTGCTGCGCTTAAGCCTTCTTGCCCCGCTTCTTGGTGTTGACGGCTTCCTTCAGCTCCTTGCCGGCCTTGAAGCGGACGCTCTTGCTGGCCTTGATGGTGATCGACTCGCCCGTGGCGGGGTTGCGGCCCTTGCGGGCACCCCGCTCGGAGATGGCGAAGCTGCCGAAACCCGGGACTTTGGCCGACTCACCGGCCTTGAGCGAACTGGAGATCGCACCGAAAACTGCCTCGAAAGCCGCAACGGCCTGCCGCCGGGTAATGCCCTCCACGGAGTCCACAATGCTATTGACCAGGTCTGCCTTACCAGCCATCTCCTCTCCTCCTTGCCGTGGTTTTTCCTGAGCGAAAGTGACAGCCGTAAACGATAAGGCAACCGGCGGGGCGCTGTCAAGGCGGGCAGGCCCGCGGAAACCGCTTAGATCCGGGCTTTCCGCGAGCACGTTGACGGTGAATCCGTCATGGTCCCCGCCGGTCAGCACGCGCCACGATCCGGGGCCCGTGACACTGGCCGCCAGCGGGGTTCTCCAGCAGCCCCTCCAGGGGCAGGGGCGAGAGGTCCGGCCTGGTAGCGAGAAAACGTGTCATGACGTCCTCGTTCTCCTCCCGTTCGAGCGAGCAGGTGATCGCCACCAGCAGCCCGCCGGGCGCCACCAGCGGCGCCGTCGCCGTCGAGCAGGCGCAGGGCCTGGCGCGACAGGCGGCCGATCTCGCTCTCGCTGATCCGCCACTTGATCTCGGGATGGCGGCGCAGCGTCCCCGTGCCCGTGCAGGGCAGGTCGAGCACCACCCGGTCGAACGGCCGCTTGCAAGGGCGGCACGCCCGCGTCGGCCACGACCAGAGGGCAGATGGCGGCGCAGCCGGCGAAGGTTGCTCGCGCAGCACGTTGGCGCCGGGACGAGGGCCACGTCGGCGAGCGGTGATGCGCACGCCCGGCTCGTGGGCGAGCAGGGCGAAGCTCTTGCCGCCCGGCGCCGCGGCGGCGTCGAGCACCGTCTCGCCCGGGCGCGGCGGCGGGATCAGGGCCGCGGCCTGGCTCGCCTCGTCCTGCACGTAGAAGTCGCCGCGCTGGAAGGCCGCCGAGGCGAACGGGTTGCCCCGGCGCACGATGAGCCCCAGGGGCGAGAGCGCCGCCGGCTCGACCTCCAGCCCCTCGTCGATCAGCCGCTCGGCCAGCAGCTCGCGCCCGCCGCGGTCGCGGAAGGCCAGGAGCTGCATGGGCTTGGCGCGGTTGTTGGCGTCGAGCAGGCCACGCGTCCGCTCCTGGCCGAAGCGCTCGACCAGCGGGCGACCAGGAAGTCCGGATGGCTCTTCTCGATCGCCAGCCGCCGCACCGGGATCGGCGTCCTCGACCGGCCAGTCTTCCAGCCGGGGCGCCCGCGCGATGCGGCGCAGCACGCCGTTGACGAAGCTCGCGCCGCCGCGGTGGGTGAGCTGGTGGGCCTGCTCCACCGCCTCGTGCACGGCGGCGTGGGCGGGCACGCGGTCGAGGAACAGGAGCTGGTAGGTGGCGATGCGCAGCGGCGCGTGGAGCGCGCGCCTCGATCTGCGTCGAAGCGACCGGCTGCTCGCCGCGGCGATGACGTAGTCGATGCGGCGCAGCCAGCGCAGGCTGCCCATGACCAGCTCGCGCAGGAGCCCCTGGTCGCGCTCGTCGAAGCGGCGCCAGAGCGCTGTCCAGGAAGGAGTCCGCGGGCGCGAGCGATTGCAGGGTCCGCTCCAGCACCCAGCCGGCGGCCACGCGCACGTTGTCCTGCGGCGTGCGCCGCCGGGCGCGGCCGCGAGGGGTCCCCGTCTGCGGGGTCGGTGGAGGCTCGAAGTGGCGTCTGGACATTCTCTCTCGTACGCGTCAGGAGAAGCGCTCGCCCGCGCCGCAGCCGTTCCCCGTTGACGAAGTCGGCCGCGCGCGAGGGCCTCTTGCCCGGGCGCTGAAGCTCGGCCAGGCCCAGCACGGTGCCACCCGCCGCAGACCACGGCGAGCCGCCCGTCGCGCAGGCCCAGGAGGGTGCCAGGCACGGCGCCGGGTGCGTGCCGGCGTCCTCCGGGAGAACGGAGGCGCGACACGATCTTCACCGGCTCGCCGCCGCAGCTCCGCCGACAGCCCCGGCCACGGCGTATAGGCCCGCAGCCGGTCGTAGAGCTCGCGAGCGCGTCAGCGCCCAATCCACCCGGCCGCTCTCGCGCGTCAGGCGCGGCGCGTAGGTGGCGCCTTCGGCACGTCCTGCGGCCGGGGCACGAGGCCGCCGGCTTCCAGCTCGTGCAGGGTCCGCACCATCAGCTTGCCGCCCAACTCGGCCAGGCGGCGCGACAGCTCGTCCGCCGTCTCGTCCGGCCCGATCGCGGTCTCTTCCTCCAGCAGGATCGGCCCGGTGTCGAGCCCCTCCTCCATCCTCATCGTCGCGACCCCCGTGCGCGCCTCCCCCGCGGCGACGGCGGCCTGGATGGGCGCGGCGCCACGCCAGCGCGGCAGCAGCGAGGCGTGCAGGTTGACGCAGCCATGCCGCGGCAGATCGAGCAGCGCGCGCGGGAAGATCTGGCCGAACGCCACCACCACGGCCACGTCCGGCGCCAGCGCCGCGGCCTCGGCCAGGAAGTCCGGATGCCGCACCCGCTCCGGCTGCGTCACCTCCAGGCCGTGCGCGCGCGCCCAGGCCGCCACGGGAGGGTCCTGAAGCCCCCGCCCCCGGCCCACCGGCCGCGAAGGCTGCGTCACCACGCGCACCGGCGCCCACCCGGCCTCGACCAAGGCTGCGAGGGTGGGGACGGCGAAATCAGGGGTTCCGAAGAAGAGAATGCGGCCAAGGCCCGGCATAGACCGCGAAGGATAGCACCGGGGAGCCCTCACCCTACCCTCTCCCAGCCCTCCACCCGCCCGGCCGGGGAGAGGGGAAAAGAAGCGGAGCTTGTTCTGATTTCTCCCTCCTCTCCCTGGAAGGGGTGGGCGGCGGGCCGGGAGAGGAGGGCCGGGGAGGTGAGGGCTCGGGATCAGCCGCCCACGTTGTTGATTACGAACCGCCGCTTCCCGATGTACGTGGTGACGCCCCGCAGGTCGGTCACCACCACGTCCAGGAAGTGCTCGCCGTTCTCGAAGTCCGTGGTGTCGAGGTCGAAGCGCCAGCCCGGGAAGGCGAGGTTGAGGAAACCGGGGTAGAAGGACAGGTCCAGGTCCGGCCGCGCGAGGCCGTAGACCGCCGTGCCCGCCGGGTTGCCGTCGACCAGGATGTCCACCCGGCTCACGCCCTCCCAGTCGAGCGTCCAGCCCGTGACCTGGATGGTGCCGTGGTAGAGCAGGCCGCGCAGCGTCAGGTCGATGTCGCCGAACGAATTCTCGTTCTGAAGATCCATGTCACACGAGAAGGTGACCGGCATCTCGGCGATGTTGCGCACCGAGTTGGCGTGGTCCCCCGCCCGGATGGTGATCACGTGCGTGCCCCGGTTGAAGGGGGCCTGCGCGGGCGGGAAGGGGGTGATCAGAGCGCCGACGTCGAGCACGAAGCGGAACCCGGCGTGCGGGCTGTCCTTGAGGCCGGGGAAATTGCGCTCCACGTCGAGCCGGCGGAGGCCGTAACAATTGGTCTGGCCTCCCCGCACGGCGTCGAAGGTGCAGTCCAGGTCCGTCTGCAGCACGACGGCGCGGTCGATCAGCAGCTCGACGAAGGCCACGCCCGAGTCGTCCGCCTGCGTGCCGGCGTCCAGCGCATAGCCCGCGATGACGCTGTAGCGCCGTACCGGCGAGAGGTCGCACCGGCCCCGCAGCTCCGCCTGGGCCCGGGGGAAGTCGATGGCTCCGAACGGCGCCAGCAGGTGCTCCACGTTCGAGAACTGGAAGCTCCTCGCCGGCAGCAGGACCACCTCGCCCGCCAGGCTGCGGACGCGGATGGCCACAGAGTGCGAGCCGTTCAGATAGTGGGTGGTGTCCAGCTGGAACGCGAAGCCCGGCAGCTCGGAGTTGGGGAAGCCCGGAAAGCGGTCCGTAACGCCCGCCCGTGCCCGGCCATAGCTCGCCCGCCCGGCCACCACGCCGTCGACCAGCACGTCCACCGCCTGGATGCCGTTGTCATCCAGCGCCCAGCCGTGCAGAGGAATGACGCCGGAGCCGGCGTTGCCGCCGCCCACGATGCCACCGAACGAGCCGAAAGGCGGCGCCGCCGCGGCGGGAGCCGCAGCCAGCAACACCACCCCTAGGACGGACAACAACGCGGACAACAAGACGTTGCGCTTCATCGCTCCTACCTCCTCCACAACCCACCCCGCTCAGCCACCCTAGTGTGAATCGTCGGAAACAGCCGAAAAGACGCGGACCTTACCGGTCAGCCTTCAAGTATTACGTGAACTTTGGGGGATTTTATTGGGATCGCGGAGGGAAGTCAATATTAATCTTCGTCTATAGGGTAGGAGGAGCCCGGCTAGTTGGATCGGATCGCGACGCGTCCCCCGCCCCGGCCCCTCATCCCTGTCCCTTCTCCCATCGCCCTCCCCCCGACCGGGAGAAGGGGACCTGACGGAGAGGGTGGAGCTTTGTAGGGTGCGCTGTGCGCACCAAATCATCCGTCGCGGTGCGCACAGCGCACCCTACAGGCTCTACCCTTTCAACAACGTCCCCCTCTCCCCGGCAGGGCGGGTGGAGGGCTGGGAGAGGGGGCAGGGGGTGAGGGGCGCCTACTCCAACCCCTTCACATGCGTCTCCACCAGCATCGGCAGGTTCCGCATGTCGTACCCCCCCTCCAGCACCGCCAGCACCCGGCCGCCGCAGATCTCGCCCGCGAGGTCGCGCAGCCATTCGCTCCAGCTCCGGAAGCCGTCCTCGGTCACTTTCATGCCGCCCAGGGGGTCGTTCTGCCAGGCGTCGAAGCCGGCGGAGACGAGGAGGACGTCGGGGGCGAAAGCGCGGAGGGCCGGGAGAACCTGGCCCTGGATGGCCTCGGCGTAGCCCTCGTCGCCCGTGCCGGCCGGCAGCGGGACGTTCAAGGTGTAGCCCTCGCCGGCGCCGATCCCCCGCTCGTCCGCGGCGCCCGTGCCGGGGTAGAAGGGGTATTGGTGGGTGCTGGCGTAGAAGACGTCGGCCCGCTCCTCGAACAGGTGCTGGGTGCCGTTGCCGTGGTGGACGTCGAAGTCGAAGATCGCCACCCGGTCCACCCCGTGGCGGCGGCGCAGGTGCTCGGCGGCCACCGCCACGTTGTTGAAGAAGCAGAAGCCCATGGCCACCGCGCGCTCGGCGTGGTGGCCCGGGGGGCGGACGGCGGCCAGGGCTTTCGTGCCATCCCCGGCCACCCAGTCCGCCGCCGCGAGGGTCGCCGAGACCGCCGCCCAGGCCGCCCTCGCCGTGCCCTCGGAGAGCGGCGTGTCCGGCGAGTCGATCAGCGAGTCGCCGCGGGCCACGGCGCGCTCGAAGCGGGTCACGTACCCCTCGTCGTGAAGGGCCAGCACGGCCGCGCGCGCCGTTGTCCGCGTCCACCCCCTCCTCCACCACGGGCCAGCCCCCCTCCCGGAGACGGCCGAGAACGCTCGTAAGGCGCTCGGGCTTTTCGGGATAGCCGAGAGGGGGATGGTGGTCGAGACACGCGGGGTGGCTGAAGACTCGGATCATGGCGGCGATGATATCAGCGAGGGCGGCGGACAAGGCGGCGTCTCCTCCGTTTTCGGCCGCTTCGGCCGTCCCGGCTTCCGCCTCCGGCTCGGCAGCTCAACGCCACCCCGGGCGAGCCTGCGCCGGGCCCTGTGAACCAGGGTGTCCACCGTGCTCGCGGCCAGCGTGAACCCCTCGGCCCGCACGATCTCGCGGCTGCTCCACCCTTCGAGAAGCGCCAGTCGCAGCACGCGCAGGCAGCGCCCGCGATCCTCCTCGTCCATCATCTTGTGCGCCATCCGCCGGCAGCCCCGGAGCACCAGGCGCCGGCGTTCCGAGATCAGCGCCTGTTCTTCGGGCGTCCCCCCGGGATCGACGGCGTGCCTGAGGGCTCCCCTCAGCGACGGATCCCACCAGAGGCCCCAGCCTCCGCCGCGCTTCACGGCGGCCTCCGTCCGCACCTCGTCCACCACCACCGTCTCGGCCATCTTGCAGAGATAGGCCACGAGCCGCCCGTCGCCCCAGCGCTTCAGCAGGCGCAACCTTTCCTGCCCTCCCAGGAGCAGGCGGTAATAGATCTCCTGCACCCTCTCCTCCACCCGTTCGCCGCTCGCGGGCAGGCCGACGCTCCGGAAGGCCCGCCGCACCTGAACCCTCAACAAGGTGCCGTAGCGCTCCACCAGATCTTCCCAGGCGGCCTGAAAAGCCTTCTCCCGCCGCGACAGCGGGCAGAAGCTCCGTTCTTCCAACAATGGGTCCATCGCCTCTCCTCTTCGGATGAAAAGGAGAGGGGGCACGCCGAGAACCGGCGGCACGGAAAGGTGGCGTATTTATACCGGGATTGGGAAGCCGCCGCAAGCCCGGTACGCGCCGACGAAGGTCTGGAGTGGCGCCCCAACCTATAAGGCCGGCGGAATTTTCACTGGATCTCGACCGCGACTCACTGGATTCGGGATTTTTCTGCTGGATCGTGGCCGGTATCCAATGGGTCGGCAGCTTTTTCTACTGGGTACGGTGTTTTTCTACCAGGAAGGAAGCGATTTCCAATAGGTCCGCCGCTTTTTCTATGGGTCGACGAGCCGTATCCAATAGATCCGCGGTTTTTCTACCAGATCGGGAGCCGCATCCAATAGGTCCGCAGCTTTTTCTGGCGGGCTGCGGCTACGATCCGAGATACACCAGAGATTCCGGTAAGGTATCGCCTCTTGCCTGAGGGTAACGCTTGGGGTCGGAGGTAATGGGGACGCTGACAAAGTAGAAGCAGCGACTCGACGGAGCCCGCGCGGCGAAAACTCGACCCCATTTCAGCAGCCCTGGCGGTCCCTCCTTAGAGAAGTGGCGAATTTTCGCACCAGGTCCAGCGTCAGGTTCTCCTCCTCGCAGGCGCGCTGGAAGAGCAGGAGGGTGAGGATGGCCTCGCGATGCACGTCCCGCGACTCGAAGATGGGCATGAGCTCCGCCGCCAGCCGCTTCAGGTCGTCCACGCAGCCTTCCTGAACGAGGAGCCGGGCGAGATCGAGGGAGACCAGGGCCGCGTCGTAGCCCATCTCCCTCGCCAGGAACTCTCCTCGAACCTCGCGGAAGGCGGATTCGGCGGGTCCGAGCCGGCCGAGGCCGAGGTGGATGAGCCCCTCTGCCCAGCGCAGGCGGACGAGATCCAGGGGCTTCGCGACCTGGACATGGTCCCAGACAGCAAGCTGGAAACGTTCCGCCTCCTCAAAACGTTCCGCCAAGACGAGACAACAGAGAAGGTTAAACTTGCCGTAATAGAAAAGCTGCGGCTGGTTGTCGGGATCGATTTCGGCCTGGGCTTGGCTGAGCAGCTCGATGGCGCCGGCGAAATCTCCGCCTTCCTCCAAAATCTTCGCTTTCTTAACCAATACCTTCCAAATTCGGTACGCGTCTGATCCCTGCCTGTACAGCGTGAGCGCTCTGTCTGCCAGGGAAAGCGCTTCATCAAGCCGGCGTTGGGCTCGTCGCAGCGAGGCTTTCAAGTCCCAGACCTCAGCCGCGATCTCGGGATTCCCCGTCGCGCTCCGCGCCAGACAGCCTTCCGCCTTCAGGAAGGCGTCTTCCGCGCTCCGCAGCTCTCCGAGCACCCGGCGGGCGTTCCCAAGATAGGCAAAGCAACGGGCTCGCAGGTCCATCACCCAGTTCGGGTCATACGCCTCGCCAAGATGCCGGACCACGCGTAACGCCAGATTCGCCAGATCCACCCCACGATTGGGATCGTTGAACGTCGCCTCCCGGCTCTTCTTGAGGAGGAGTTGGCAGAGAGCCCAGACGTGAAGCTCCTCGTTCTGCTCCACCTCGTCCAGTTGCTGGGAGAAGGGCTGGCCGGCGAGTCGTGCCCAAAGCTCCGGAGCAAGCAGGCCCTCGAAGACGGCGACCTCTTCGTCCCAATGCCCGACTTCCTTCTTGAGCCGCGCGATCTCCGCGTACCGGTCCCGGCAAATCGGACAAAACGACAAGAGGTGTGGGACCACGATCCGCCGGACTTCGTCGTGCTCGAGTTTGTCCGCAATCCACTTCGCCATCGTCTCAAGGGAGAGGTGACCCTCCTCCACCTCTTCCAACCGCACCTGATCGGCCATGCAATGCCTCCTGTACGGTAAAGTCACATCAGACACCTCCTTCGTGACACCTGCGCAAATAAAAAGAGGCCGGAGAGGAAACCTCCCCGGCCTGGTCGATTCGCTCAGCCATTGGGGTCGATCATCACGCCCTCGTCGCTGACGACGATGCCGTCCGGGTCGATCGACACCCCTTCCTTCGCCATCCCCGGAATCCCCAGGCGCACGAGGACGCTCCGGATCCAGGCGAACATCCCATCGCCGGTAACGGCAACCCTGGGGACGGGCCGGCGGGTAGGCAAGGCTTGCGCGGGCAGGCTGGCGAAGAGGAAGGCGGACACCAGGGCGAGGACGGTCAAACCACGGTAGAGACGGGAGTTCCGGGACATGGTGAAGTCTCCAGGAGGACGGGTCTCGGACACGGCGGTATGCCGGGCGCAGCCCATCCCCTGGATACAGTGTTGCTCCAGACGGAAAGAAATGGGGCGAGTTTCTCAGAACCAGGCCCACGAATCGCTTGGGCTAGGTGACCCAATCGGTTGTCCTGAATCGTTCCCGTGTGCCCTCCGAGAGAGACGCCCCGCCGTTTGTGGACCCGGAAAGTGCCCGGTAGAGGACTGGGGACGTCTCTACGGTACCGTCCTGCCATGGCCAAAGTTGAGGTTACGGGGCGTTTCCTCGATATCCCCGTAACCCCATTGTTTGCAATGGCAATACCGTTCCGTAGAGACGGCCCAGTCCTCTACCGACGCCCTTTCCGGGTGCACCGTCGTCGGGCCGTCTCCTCGAAGGGCAGAGCGGGACGATCCCTCCCCACCCTCATGAAGACCCAAAGGCGCAGGGCCTGCCGGCCTCTCCCTGCCTCCCATCCAAGGGGGCGGGGCCGCTCCTGTTCCCATGGGATAGAATGCCCCCGTCCACTCAAGAGCGGAGGGCTCTCATGTCGGTCACAACCCTGTCGGAGCTGTTCCTGAAAGCGGCGAGTTACAACAAGCCGGACTGTCTCCTGTCCAAGGTAGGAGGCACTTATCAGCCGATGTCCACGGCGGAGCTCGTGGACCGCGTACGGCGGTTGTCCAAGGCGCTCCTGGACCTCGGCCTTCAGCCGGGCGACCGGGTGGCGCTGATGTCGGAGAGCGGCCCCCACTGGCCCACGGTCGACTTCGCGACCCTCTGCTCGGGCGGCGTGCTGGTGCCGATCTACCCAACACTGCTGCCGGACCAATCTTCCTACATCGTCAACAACTGCGGCGCAAAGATCGTGTTCGCGGAGACGGCCGCCCATCTCGACGGTCTCCTCGCCCACGTGGACGAGCTTCCGGAGGTCAAGCAGTTTGTTCTGATCAAGGGCGAGTCGAGCGATCCGCGGGTGACGACGTTCAACGCGCTGCTCGAGAAGGGGGCGGGCTACGACGCCGCGGACTTCGAGCAGCGGGCGCGGGCGGTGAAGCCGGACGACCTCGCGACCTTCATTTATACGAGCGGCACGACGGGCACTCCCAAGGGGGTGCAGCTGACGCACGGGAACATTGCCTCGAACGTGACGGCGGGCCTCAAGGTGCTGGACGTGGAGAGCCGCTTCACGGCGCTGTCGTTCCTGCCGCTCTCGCACTCGTTCGAGCGGACGGTGGACTACATCTACTTCCTGCAGGGGACGACGATCGCCTATGCCGAGTCGGTGGCGGTGGTCTCGCAGAACATGCAGGAGGTGAAGCCGCACCTCTTCGTGTCGGTGCCCCGGGTGTACGAGAAGTTCTACGCCCGGGTGCAGGAGGGGGTGGCGGCGGGCTCGCCGATCAAGCAGAAGCTCTTCGCCTGGGCCGTGTCGGTGGGGCGCCGTTCGCTCCCGTGGCGGCTCAAGCACCAGACACCGCCGGGCCTGCTCGGCTTCCAGCTCAAGCTGGCGGACAAGCTGGTGTTCTCGAAGATCCACCAGCGCCTGGGGGGCCGGTTCGTGTTCGCCGTTTCGGGCGGCGCGCCGCTGTCGCGCGACCTCGCGGAGTTCTTCTGGGGCGCCGGGGTGCCGATTTATGAAGGGTACGGCCTGTCGGAGACGTCGCCCGTGATCTCGGTGAACGGCCGCAACGCGGTGAAGATGGGGACGGTCGGCAAGCCCATCGAGGGCGTGACGGTGAAGATCGCCGCGGACGGCGAGATCCTCTCCAAAGGCCCCAACATCATGAAGGGCTACTGGAAGATGGACAAGGAGACGGCGGAGGTGATCGACGACGAGGGCTGGTTCCACACCGGCGACATCGGCGAGATCGACGACGAGGGCTTCGTGCGGATCACCGACCGCAAGAAGGAGCTGATCATCAACGCCTACGGCAAGAACGTGGCGCCGGCGCCGATCGAGAACGCGCTCAAGGCGAGCCGCTTCATCGGCCAGGCGGTGGTGATCGGCGACCGCCGGAAGTTCCTCTCCGCGCTGCTGGTGCCCGACTTCGACGTGCTCAAGGCCTGGGCCGAGAAGTCCGGCCACGCCGGGGCCGCGCCGGCCGACCTGGTGAAGAACCCGCAGGTGCGGGCGCAGATCGCCCAGGAGGTCGAGCAGGTGAACTCCGGCCTCGCCGGCTTCGAGAAGATCGTGGCCTGGGAGCTGCTGCCCGACGAGTTCACGCTGGAGACGGGCGAGCTGACGCCGACGCAGAAGGTGAAGCGCCGGGTGATCAACCAGAAGTACGGGGACGTCATCGAGCGGCTCTACGCCGAGGCGGATCAGAAGGGGGGGTAGAGCCCTCACCCCCCGCCCCCTCTCCCGGCCCTCCGCCCACCCGGCCGGGGAGAGGGGGAGAAGGACGGGAGAGAGGGTTCCACGTCGAATCCAGAGTTTGCCTTTCTCCCCTCTCCCCGGAAGGGAGGGTGGAGGGCCGGGAGAGGGGCCGGGGGTGAGGGCTTTCAGGAGGAGTCACCATGCCATCCATCTTCCACCTCGAAGTCGGCGCCGACCGCCTGGCGACGCTGACGTTCGATTCGCCGGACCGCAAGGTCAACGTCTTCACCCGGACGGCGTTCCAGGATCTGGAGAAGGTTCTGGAAGAGGCCGCTTCCCGCAAGGACATCGGCTGCCTGATTCTGCTCTCGGGCAAGGCGGCCAACTTCATCGCCGGGGCGGACGTGGACGAGATCGCCCGGGTGACGGACCCGGTGGAGGCGGAGGCGGGGTCGCGGAGCGGTCACCGGCTGTTTTCGGCCTGGGAGGCGCTCCCCTTCCCCACCGTGTCGGCCATCCGCGGGATCTGCCTGGGCGGCGGGCTGGAGATTTCGCTCGCCTCGACGTACCGGGTGGCGAGCGACCGGCCGGATACGAAGATGGGCCTTCCCGAGGTGCGGCTGGGGATTCTTCCCGGCTGGGGCGGCTCGACCCGGCTCCCCCGGCTGATCGGCATCGCCGAGGCGCTGGACCTGATCCTCACCGGCAAGACGGTGTCGGGGCGCAAGGCGCTGAAGCTGGGGCTGATCGACGCGCTCATTCCGGACGCCGGCTTCCTCGACGGGGTACGCGACTTCGCCCTCGGCAAGGTCGACCAGAAGAAGCGGGACGAGGTGAAGACGGACTTGAAGGAGATGCTCCTCGAAAAGAACCCGCTGGGCCGCAAGGTGCTCTTCGACCAGGCGAGGAAGAAGACGCTGGAGACCACGCGCGGCCACTACCCCGCTCCCCTGCGGGCCATCGAAGTGGTGCGGGTGGGGATCGAGGACGGTGTGAAGGCGGGGTTCGACGCCGAGGCGCGGGCGGTGGCCGAGCTTGCCACGGCGAAGATCTCGAAGAGCCTGGTGCACGTCTTCCGGCTGACGGAAGAAGCCAAGAAGGAGAAGGGGCTGCCGGGCGCCGAGCCGCGGAAGGTGCGCGCCACGGCCGTGTTGGGAGCGGGCGTCATGGGCGGCGGCATCGCCCAGCTCATCGCCGCCGAGACGGATCTGCCGGTGCGGATGAAGGACGTGCGGGACGAGGCGCTCGCCTCCGGCATGCAGCACGCGGCGGGCCTGTTCGCCAAGCAGGTGGAGCGGCGGCGGCTCACGGCGCCGGAGTCGCGGCGGAAGATGGCCCTGCTCCACCCGACCCTCGACTTTACGGGCTTCGGCTCGGTGGATCTGGTGGTCGAGGCCATCGTGGAGAACATGGGCGTCAAGCAGGGGGTCTTCGAGGAGACGGCGCAGCACGTGGCGCCGGACGCGGTGCTGGCCTCCAACACGTCGTCCCTCTCGATCGCGGGGATCGGCGCCAAGACCCCCAACCCGGGGCGCGTGGTGGGCATGCACTTCTTCAACCCCGTCCACAAGATGCCCCTGGTGGAGGTGATCGCGGCCGAGGGGAGCGATCCGGTGGCCGTGAACACGGTCTTCCAGCTTCACCCGCAAGCTGGGCAAGACCCCCGTGCTGGTGAAGGACACGCCGGGCTTCCTGGTCAACCGGCTGCTGATGTTCTACTCGGTGGAAGGCGCTCTGGCTGCTCGACGAGGGGTACCGCATGGAGGATCTGGACCGGGCCATGCTCGACTGGGGGATGCCCGTGGGGCCGATCGTCCTCACCGACGAGGTGGGGATCGACGTGGCCACCAAGGTGGCCCACATCCTCCACGAGGCGTTCAGCGACCGGCTGCCCCTGCCCACGTGGCTCGACCGTACGCCGGAGAGCGGCCGGCTGGGGACCAAGAACGGCAAGGGCTTCTACCTCTATGAGGGGAAGGAGCGGAAGGGGCCGGACCCTGCCGTCTACACCCTTCTAGGGCTCCATCCCCGGGTGAACGATCCGGACCCGGGCCTCATCGCGGACCGCATGGTGCTCCCCATGGTCAACGAGGCGGCCCGCTGCCTGGAAGAGGGAGTGGTGAGGACGGCCGGGGACGTGGATCTGGCCCTCATCTTCGGCACCGGTTTCCCCCCCTTCCGCGGCGGCCTCTGCCACTGGGCCGACCAGGAGAGGCTGGACCGCGTCATCGCCACCCTGGAACGCCTGGAGACCGCCGTGGGCAGCCGGTTCCAGCCGTCGGGCGCGCTGCGGCGGACGGCGGAGGCGGGCGGGTTCTACGCGCGGTGGCCGGCCTCCGGAGGGTGAGGTAAACTCCTCGCCCATGTCGCACCCCGGTGGAGCCAGGCTCCACAAGATCGTCTGCACCGTTCTGGCGATCCTGATCCTCGCGCCCTTCTGCCTGGCGTTCGGGGATTCGGGGAGCCATTACTGCTCGTGCGGAATGAAGAAGGGGGATTGCGCCTGCGATCTCTCCATGCACCGCATGAGCATGAAGATGGGGAGCCACTGCGGCATGGGCGTGGGAGGCCGCTGCGCGATGCGGGCGCCCCGGCCCACGGAGAGCGACACCCCGCGGGTCGTTCTCGATCTCCGGCACCGCCTGGGGATCTTTGACGACGCCGTCTTCGGCTTCGGGCTCGATCCCCGAGGCACCCTCGAGACCGCCGAGGTCTCCATCCCCCTGTCCCTGGCTTTTTCTCCCGAATCTCCGCCGCCCCGGACCTCTCCTTTTCCCTTCTCGTGAAATCAGCGCCGCCCTCGCGGGCGGATAGAGGCTCTTTCATGAACGGAAAATTATGAACGGAAAAGGAGTGTCATCTCATGAGGATTTCGTGTAGGCCGACGTGTGCCTTCGCGCTGGCTGGAATGCTCTGCGCGAGCCTTGCATTTGCCCAGGACCCGCAGGCGCAGCAGGACCCTGACAACCCCCAGGCGAGCTACACCGGGGAGATCAGCGTGATCGAGAAGGAGGAGCCCGCCTTGACGTCGCCCAGCGTCGCCAAGGCGGAGAAGGAGCTGAAGGCGGTGCCGGGCGGCACCAGCCTGGTGGACGCCGAAACCTATGAGCGGGGGCGGGTCGCGACCCTCAAGGACGCCCTGGAGTTTGCGCCGGGCGTGCTCGTGCAGCCGCGGTTCGGCTCGGAAGAGGCGCGCCTCTCCATCCGCGGCTCGGGCCTCCAGCGGACCTTCCACGGGCGCGGCCTCAAGCTGCTCCAGGATGGAGTACCGCTCAACCTCGCGGACGGGGCCTTCGACTTTCAGGCCGTGGAGCCGCTGGCCGCCCGCTACGTCGAGGTCTTCCGCGGCGGCGAACGCCCTGGCGCTGGGCTCGTCGACGCTCGGCGGGGCCATCAACTACGTCTCGCGCAACGGGTATGACAGCCCGCCGCTTCAGGCCCGGGTCGAGTCCGGCTCGTTCGGCTACCTGCGGGGCCAGGTCAGCTCCGGGTTCAACCGGGGGAACGTGGACGGCTTCGCGACGCTCGCCCACTCCTCGCTGGACGGCTTCCGCGGCACTCCGCGCAGAGCAACCAGCGCTTCCTGGGGAACTTCGGCTACCGGCCGGACGAGGATCTGGAGACCCGCTTCTACCTGGCGGCCTTCCGCTCCGACTCGGAGCTGCCGGGCAACCTCACCAAGGCCCAGCTCGAAGCCGACTCCCGGCAGGCCGCGGCGGGCAACCTGGCCCTCGACCAGAAGCGGGACTTCGACCTCTTCCGGGTCTCCAACCGCACCAGCCTGCGGTTCGGCGACGACAGCCGGCTCGATGTGGGGAGCTTCTGGTCCTACAAGAGCCTCGACCATCCCATCTTCCAGGTGCTCGACCAGGAGTCCAACGACTTCGGGACCGACGTGCGCTACGAGAACGAGGCGACGCTGCGGGGCCGGGCCAACCGGCTGGTCCTCGGCGTCAGCCCGTCCCTGGGCTTCGTGGACGACAACCGCTTCGTCAACGTGGCCGGCAACCGGGGAGCGCGCACGGCGGCCGGCAAGACCACCTCGACCAACGTGGACGTCTACGCGGAGGACCGCCACGAGGTGCGGTCCCGGCTCTCCCTCTCCCTGGGCGTCCAGGCCTCCTTCGCCCGCCGGGACTTCGACGACGACTTCCTGGCCAACGGCGACCAGACCGACCAGCAGGACTTCGACGGCGTGAGCCCCAAGCTGGGAATCCTCTTCCAGGCGTCGCCGGACGTGGCGCTCTTTGCCAACCTGAGCCGCAGCTTCGAGCCGCCGACCTTCGGCGAGCTGGTCAACGTGGGCGGGGACGGTTTGCTGAAGCTCGAAGCCCAGACGGCCGACACCCTGGAAGTGGGCAGCCGGGGAGCCTCAGGAGTCTTTTCCTGGGACCTCGCCCTCTACCGCGCCCGGGTGTCCGACGAGCTGTTGAGCCTGAACGACGCCGTGGGGAACCCGCTCGGCACCATCAACGCCGGGCGCACCCTGCACTCCGGGGCCGAGGTGGGGCTCCAGGCCCGCTTTGCCCTCCCGGCCTCCGTGGCTCTCGCCGTGCGGCAGGTCTACAACTGGAGCCGTTTCGAGTTCGACGGTGACCCGACCTTCGGCGACAACACCCTCGCGGGCGTGCCCGAGCACTTCCTGCGCACCGAGGTGCTCTTCGAGCGCGGCGGCTTCTACGGCGGCCCCAACCTCGAATCGGTGCTGAACCGCTACCCCGTGGACCACGCCAACACCCTCTTCGCGGACCCCTACACCCTCGTCGGCCTCAAGCTCGGCTACCGCACGGCGAGCGGCCTCGCCGGCTTCGTCGAAGGGCGGAACCTGACGGACGAGACCTACGCGGCGACCACCGGGGTGATTCCGGACGCCCGGGGGCGGGACTCGGCGCAGTTCCTGCCCGGGGATGGCGCCTCGGTCTATGCCGGCCTGGAGTACCGGTGGTGAGAAGAGGCTTGATTCTCGGGCTGCTGCTCGTGGCGGGGTGCTCGTCGCGCCCCGCCCCGGCCCCTCTCGACGCTTCCTTCCCCGGGCGGGACCCCAGGCTCCGGTGGGACGGCGCCGGCAATCTCCACGTGGTCTACGTGGAAGACCGTGCGGGTGGCGCGGCCGTGCGCTACCGGCGGCTGGGGGCCGAGCCCGCCGGCCCGTTCGACGTCTCCCCGGCCGGCACGGTCACGGCGGCGGGCACGGAGTCCCCTCCCACCCTGGATATTTTGCCGGACGGCACCCTCGTCACCGGCTACCCGGTGACCCTGCCGGGCAAGTGGAAGAGCGAGATCCGGGTGCAGCGCTCCACCGACCGGGGCGCCACCTGGAGCCCGCCGGTGCTCCTCCATCCCCAACCCGAGAATCCCGGCTCGCATTCGTTCCTCTCCTCGGCCACTGTCAGCGGGGGCAGCGGGGGCAGCGGGGGCAGCTCGGGGAGCGTGGTGTTCGCCTGGCTGGACAACCGGGCCGGCCAGATGGGCGTCTACGCCGCCTCCACCCGGGACGGCAAGACGTTCTCGCCCAACCAGACCGTGGACGCCGAGACCTGCCAGTGCTGCGGCACCGAGCTGCTGGCCGGGAAGGGCGGTGAGGTCTGGCTCGCCTACCGGGACCTGGAGCCCGAGAACCTGCGGGACTTCCGCGTCCTCAAGAGCCAGGCCGACCCGCCCCGGTTCGACGCCGGGGCCAAGCTCTCGGAGGACGGCTGGAAGATCAACGGCTGCCCCGAGACCGGAGTGAGGTTCGCGCAGACGGCGGACGGCGCGCTCTGGGCCGTCTGGTTCACCGCCGGCGGCACTCCGGGCGTCTATGCCACCGTCTCACACGACGGCGGGGCGAGCTTCGCCCCGCGGACCCTGGTGAGCGAGCCGGACAAGCTGGCGCGTCACCCCGAGATCGGCGTGCTTCCGGACGGCCGGGTCGCCCTGCTCTACGAGGCCGGCGGGAGCATCGTGGTCCGCATCCGGGACGGCCACGGCGACTGGAGCGCTCCCCGGGTGGTGGCGGACAAGGGGAGCTACCCCCGACTTGCCGCGCACGCCGAAAAGACGGTCGTGGCCTTCACCCTCCGTACCGAGGAGGGGACGAGCGTCCGTCTTCTCGGGAGGACGTTCGAGGAAGAGCCCCCCTCGGGCCAGACATGAAATAATCCTGGCGCATCCCTTGCTGTCCTCCAGTGAGGGATGCGTGAAAAAAAGGAGAAAACCATGTCGAGATCATTCCGGATGACGGCTTTCGCCCTCATCGTTTTCTGCGGCCTGGGCACCGCCGTGCGAGCCCAGGAGCCGCAGCCTCCCCAGTTCGAGGGGAAGGTCAGCGTCAACGAGGTCCTTCTTGACGTGCTGGTCACCGACGCCCGGGGCAACGTCATCGTGGGCCTCGGCAAGGAAGACTTCGTGGTCAAGGAGAACGGCAAGCCGATCGACCTGACGTCCGTGACGTTCTACAGCAACCGCCGCCTGACCGAGTCGTCCACGGCGCTCGCCAAGTCGGGCGTGTCCACGCGAGCAGGTGCCGGAGGACCGGTACTTCATCCTGCTCTTCGAGGACCAGAAGGACGTCGCCCAGGAGGCTCCGCGGCTTCTGTCCCAGAGCCTGGAAGCCGCCAAGCGGGCGCGCGGCTGGGTGCAGGACGAGATGCTGCCCAACGACTGGGTGGCCGTCACGAGCTTCGACACCAAGCTCAAGGTGCAGCAGGACTTCACCCGCGACCGCAAGGCGGTGGTCGAGGCCATCGGCGACGCCGTCAAGGGGAAGGAGCGCGAGGGGAACTACCCCTCCCGTATCGACGAGACCAAGGGCCCCTCGCTGTTCGCGGGCCTGCCCAAGGGGAACGAGCTGCGGGACAAGACGACCACCATCTACGAGGCGCTCCAGCAGATCGCCCGCTCCGCCGGCAACGTGCGGGGGCGCAAAAACCTCCTCCTCTTCACCTTCGGCCTCCCCGGCCGGCAGGACACCTTCGGCCAGTACGTGCCGGACAAGAAGTTCTTCCAGCCCACCGTCGAGGCCCTGAACTCCAACAACGTGGCGGCCTACGCGTTCGACCTGACGCCGCCGGCCGTGGAGCACACCCTCTCCGACTCGCTCAACAAGCTGGCGGCGGACACGGGCGGCAAGTACTTCTTCAACGTCACCAACTACTCGACGCCGCTCGACCAGGTCTCGAAGGAGAACAACGGCTACTACCTGCTGAGCTACCAGAGCGATCAGCCGGCCGGCAAGTCGGGCTTCCAGCAGGTCCAGGTGACGCTCACCAACCCGGAATTCCGGGTCAAGGCGCGCCAGGGCTACGAGTACGGGAAGTAAGCGCGACCTCACCCCGGCCCTCTCCTGAAGGAGAGGGAGAAAGACCCTATTGAGCCCCTCTCCTTCAGGAGAGGGGTTGGGGTGAGGTCGAACGGGCAAGCCCTACCGCCTCTCTCACCAACCGACGCTTCAATCCCGTGTACCCCTGCCGGCAGGCGAGCAGATCGGCGAGCACGCGCCGGATACCCGGGTGGACCCGGGCGGCCGGCACCATCCACTGGCCCACCGAGCCCTCGAAGAACAGATCGCGGGCCAGGTGGGCCTTCTCCATCTCCTCCCCCAGCTCCGACGCCAGCCGTTCGGGGTAGCCCTCGGGCCGCCCCTCATCGAGAGCAGGCTCTCGGCGGCCCAGAGGCCGGAGAGCATGCCGTAGCGGATCCCCTCGCGCGTCAGGGGGTCGGCCAGGGCCGCGGCGTCGCCCACCAGGAGGATGCGGCGGGCGAGCCCACGGCGCACGCTGTCCGGCGTCCAGGGGCCGAAAACGGGGATCGGATAGCGGTAGCGCGGCCCGGGAAGATCCCGCCATGCCTTCCGCAGATGCCGATCGAGGAAGCGTATCCAGAGCGGCCCGGGCGGCGGCGTCCCGCACCTGGCCCGGCGTGTAGGCGATGCCCACCGAAGCGCCGCCGGGCCGGGGGAAGATCCAGGCGTACGAGTCGCCCAGTCCCGGGAAGCCGAGCACGAGCCGGTGCCGGTCGATCCCCGAAAGAGATCCCCCCAACCCCAGGCTGTCTCCCATCGGCTTCAGGCCAAGCCAACGCCTGGAAAGCCCCCGGGCGCCGTCCGCCCCCACGACCCAGTCGTAGACGCGGGTCTCCCCGGCGGATACGACGCGGACGCCCTCTGAATCCCCCTCCAGGCGCTCGGCCTTGGCGGACCGCCGGACCGCTCCCGCGGCCACGGCCGCTTCGGCCAGGGCGGGGTCGAGATCGCGGCGGCGGAAGATGCGGAGTCCGTGAAGATCCAGGGAGACCTGGCCACCCCGGGCGTTCTCCAGCACGGCGGCCGGGCTGACGATGGAGGGCAGGGGGGAGGGGTCGAAACCGGCGAGGCGCGGGAGCACGTGCTCCGGCACGGCGCCGCCGCAGGGCTTCTCACCGGGGCGGGCCGGCAGGTAGAGGTCGACGCAGGCACCAGCCCGCGCCAAGGCAAGAGCGGCCGAGCCGCCCGCGGGGCCGCCGCCGAGGACAGCGATCCGCATGGAGGGAGCGACTACCGCGTGGCCTCGCCCGTGTCCTCCGCCTCCGCCGGATCCTCCTCGATCGACAGCAGGACGACCGTGACGTTGTCGATGCCGCCGCGGGCGTTGGAGTCGGTGATCAGGGAGCGGCAGATCTCGTGGAGGCTGCGGCCGGAGGAGAGGCGGTCGCGGATGTCGGCGTCGGAGAGCATGCCGGTGAGACCGTCCGAGCAGAGGAGGAAGAAGTCGCCGGGCAGGATCTCCACCTCTTTGACGTCCACCAGCACGTCGCTCTCGCCGCCCAGGGCACGGGTGACCACGTTCTTGAGCGGATGCGAGCGGGCCTGCTCCTTGGAGAGGAAACCGGCCACCACCTGCTCGTTCACCCAGGTGTGGTCCTGGGTGAGCTGCTCGAGCTTCCCTTCGCGCAGCCGGTAGACGCGGCTGTCGCCCACGTGGGCCACGGCGGCGATGCCGTTCGAGATCAGAAGGCCGACGACGGTCGTCCCCATCCCGTAGAGGGAGCCGTCCTTGGTGATGGCGCGCAGCACGTGGTCGTGAGCCATGCGGACGGCCATCTTGAGCAGGTTCGAGTGGCGCTCCAGGCGGGAGTCCATGCCGAACGGCCAGGTGGTGTCGCGGTCGGCCGTGCGGGCGATGAAGTCGCGGATGGAGTTGACGGCGATCTGGGCCGCCACCTCGCCGTGGCTGTGGCCGCCCATGCCGTCGGCCACCACGTAGAGCTTGTGCTGGGGGTCGATCTCGAAATAGTCCTCGTTGTGGGCCCGGGTGAGCCCCACGTCGGACAGTCCGCAGGCTTTGATCCGCATCGCCATCGCGGTCACCCGGCCTTTCCGAACAGGCCCCAGCGGGAGCCCGTGGAGGACGCGGCGGAGCGGTTCAGCTCGTCCAGGGCCTGGCGCACGGTGTCATCGTCGCCGCCCCACTGGAGGGCCTTACGGTAGAACTGGATGGCGGGCTCCGGCTGCCCCGCGAGGGTGCAGATGCGGCCCGCCTGCTTCAGATAGGTCACGTTCATGGGCTCCAGCTGGCAGGCGCGCTCGATGGCAGCCACGGCCCGCGGGAGCCAGGTCTTCTGCTGGCTGCACGCCTGGGCCAGGTGATGCCAGGCCTGGGCGCTCTTGGGGTCGGCCTGGGTGGCCTGGTCGAAGTTGCTGGCCGCCTCCAGATAGTTCTTCTCTTTGTAGGCCTTGACCCCACGCTGCAGGTACGCCTTGAAGGCTCCCCGCGGATCGGCCGCGGAGGCCGACTCCTCGGGGCGCTGCAGCTCGTTGTCGTGCCGGCGGCGGCGCTCGGAATCCGCCAGAACGTTGAACGCCTGGGTGATCTCCTGGAACTCGACCTCGGCCCGCGCCTTCTCCGTCCCCTGGAAACGGTCGGGGTGGCGGGTGCGCGCCAGCTCCCGGAAGCGCTGGCGGATCTGGTCCTCGGTGGCATTGCGCGGCAACGCGAGGACGGTGTAGAAGTCCCTGGCCATCGGTCTTTGAATCCTATTGCTGTTTGATTCTATACAAACGGAGGGCTGTCGAGCGCACCGCGTCCGGAACATTCCGGTCCCGGCCCAGATCGCGGAGGTCTCGAACGGCCAGTTTGTTGACCAAACGCAGCGCCGTGGGCAGGGGCGTACGGGGGTTCCAAATCAGGGCCTTGGCCACCGTGTACTTGTTCACCCAGTCGCGTTTCTTGGAGATCGCCACCAGAACCTCCTCGACCACGGACCGGTTGGCCGCCGTCTGCTCGACCTCCTGCTCGGAGAGGCTGTTGTTCTGAATGACCGAGACGGCGATCAGGGCGTTGCTGTCGCGCAGGAGGATGGAGCGCAGGCTGCGCGGCGCGCCGCGGGTGAGCTTCAGGCGCGCCGGTATGGGAAGAAAGCGGATCTGCCCCTCGGAGAGGCCGGTCTTCTCCTCGATCTCACCGGTGGGAGGGAGCTTCCCGGACCACGGCCAGGGCCTCCTCGAATTCCTCGTCGTCCATCTCCTCCAGCAGCTCGGCCTCCGCGGGCAGGGGGGTGCGCTGGCGGGGGAGCAGATGCTCGCGGTACTCGGCGATGCGCCGCTGGGAGTAGATGGAGACCTGGGGATTCTCCTCCAGGGCCTGGAGGATGGCCGGCTCCTCGACGATGGCGTCCTGGCGCAGGAGCAGGAGCTCCTGGAGATCGGGAGGCACCCGGCGGGCGAGCCAGGCGAGAATGCGGCGCGGCGTGTCGCGGCGGCGCAGGATCGCCTCGAGGATCTGGGGATTCCGGGCTTCCTCGGCGAAGAAAGCCAGCACCGGCTCGCGCGCCGCGCGCTCCAGGAACGGCCGGAGGAGCCGCGGGTCCACCTTGAGCAGGTTGTCTCGCGCCCGGTCCGACACCTCTTGATCGGTGCCGCGGGCGAGCTCCACCTGGAGGGGGATCAGCTCTTCCGGCGGCAGGGGAAGGACCCCGTCGGCCGCGAGAAGCTGAAGCCGGCGGTTCCCCGAGCGGATCTGCTCGAGCAGGGAGGACTGGCTGTCCGCCACTCAGCGCGCCTCTTTCTTGGCTTTCAGGGTCTCGACGGTCGTGAGATCGATCAGCAGGTCGCGCACCACGTCCCCTTCCTTCCGTTCGAGATCGAGGGGATAGCCGTTGACCTGGATTTCCACCGCGCCGGCGTTGCCGAGCGTCAGCACGATGCTCTTCTCGGCCTGGAGCGGCAGGGCCTCGCCCTGCACGCGCAGCTCGGAGAAGCGGTTCTTGCCGTCGATCACCGCCTCCACCCAGCAGTCCTTGCTGAAGGCGAGCGTCACTTCGAGCGGCGCCGCCGGCTGCGGCGGGGGTTGCGTGGCGGCCGGCACGGCCGGAGAGGGTGCGGGGAGCGGAGCGGCCATGGACGGCAGCGACTGGCCGCTGGAGCCCGCGGGGTCCGCGTCGCGCCGCCGGTCGGCGAACCAGGCGGCGACGGCCACCAGCACCAGCAGGACCAGACCGGCGAGGGCGAGGACCAGGCCGTAGCTCCAGTTGCGCCGCATCGGCGTCGGGCCAGGGTCGACCGGCCGCGACTTGGGGCGGACCTTGTTGTCGTCCTTGGAATCGCCGGCGGGCTCCTCCGGCCGGTTCACCGAGAGGTAGTGGTTGACCACGTCGTCGGGCGACAGCCCGACGTAGCGGGCGTACTCCTTGAGGAACCCCTTGGCGAAGATGGGCGCGGGCAGGAGGTCGAACCGGTCGGCCTCCATGGCCTCCAGATAGCGCAGGCTGATCTTGGTGCGGTCGGCGATGTCGCGCAGGCTGATCTCGCGCATTTCGCGCTGGCGGCGGAGCCATTCGCCGAACGAGCCGGTCTCGCCCGGCCCATTTTCCTTTTCCCACGGGGGTTGACGGCCCGGACGCTTGGCGGCGCCGGAACCGCCCCCGTTGGCAGGATCGGCCGGGGGGGCTTCTATCTTACGGGGCGGAACTCGTTCTCGTCTGGACACGTTTCTCTGCACGCGACACCTAACTTTACGCGCCGCTCTGCCTCTCGGTCAAATTTTGTCGCTCACGGCGGGAAAATCCCGGGCGGCCTGATCCGTCAGCGACTCTACTTCAGAGTTTGTTCCAGCAAAACGCGCGCCCGCCGCCGAAGCGGCTCGGCCAACCGGGGGTCGGCCGCCAGCGGTTGGAGGTCGGTCTTGCGCAACGTCCCCAGGATACGCCAAGCCGTGGCCAGAGGGGTCGCGGGATTGCGGGCGAGGGCCACGCGCAGTGAATAGCGGACGCCCCAGCGACGGTCGGCGGCGATCAGCTCCAGGACGGCCGGCGGAGTGGATCCCCCGTTGACGACCGGCCCCAGGATCCCCTCGGTGAGGCGCGGATTGTCGAGCAGGGCCGCGATCACCCGGGGGCTGGGATCGTGGCGCAGCTGGGCCAGCACGCCCGTACCCACCCGGCGGGCGAGCGACGTCTTCTCCCCCAGGGCGAGCTGCGGCAGGCGGATCCCCAGGATCTGGTCCGCCGAGCGCCGGAGCGCCGGGCGCAGGCGGTTGTCGAGCCCCAGCTCCATCAGGTCGCGCCAATAGAGGCCGGCCAGAAAGCCGGCCGCCAGAATCTCCGGCGTCCGCGGGTGGAAGGCGAGGTCCCGCCGCACCTCGTAGAAGCCCAGGAGCCGCCGCTCGGCCGCGAGCCGCCCGATCACCTCGGCCGAGCAGTGCGGGTTGCGCAGAACCTGGCGGACCTCCGGCGGCGCCAGCTCCGCGGCGTGCCCCTCCACCAGGGCCGCGAGCTCCTCCTCCCCCGCTTCGCGCAGGCGGCGGTGGAGGTCCGGCTCGAAGGGATCTGAGGCCTCGGACGTCTCCGGCATGCGGCAAGCTTATAGAATCTGGTATCTTCAACCCTTCCTATGACAATCTCACGCACCACACAGAACCAGTTGTCGAAAGGCGATTTCGATTCCGTCGAGGGCGAGTGGCTGGCACAGCTCGAAAAAGACCTCGCGGACCTCGACTATTACACCGGCGTGGCCCGCGCCCTCGTCGGCACCGGAGAGGAGGCGAGGGCACGCAACCTCCTGGAATTGCTCGACGAGCAATTGCGGGAAGGCGGCTTCTGGGCCACACGCCTCCATCTCCTCAAACGCGCCGGCGCCCTCTTCGTGACCGCCGACAAGCTCCACCCCACCGTCACCTCCACCCTTGGCAAGCTCTACAGCGACCGGTCGACCTACAAGGCCCTGTTCGAGGCCGTGGGCCTCCACCGCGCCCCCGGCGACCTGCCCAAGATCTGGGAGAAGGTCGACCGCCTGGAGGGTCTTCTGGCCTTCGACGTGGGCACCGTGGTGTCCATGGAAGGCAAGGGCGTGGGCCGGGTGGTGGAGGCCAACCTGGGGTTGGAGAGCTTCAAGGTGGATTTCGAGAAGATCCGCGGGCTCACCGTGGGCTTCAAGGCCGCCCCCAAGCTGCTGCGCCCCCTGGCTCCCGACCACGTGCTGCGCCGCAAGCTGGAGCAGCCCGGCGGCCTCCGGATCCTCACCCCGCCCGAGCTGCTCAAGGTCACCCTTCTGAGCTACGACCGGCCGCTCACGGCCGGCGAGATCCGCGACATCCTGGCCGGCATCGTCACGGAATCCCAGTGGACGGCCTGGTGGGGCGCCGCCCGCAAGCACCCGCAGGTGGTGGCGGCGGGGAGCGGCGCGCGCCAGACCTACCGCTGGGCCGACAGCAGCGGCGACGCCCTGGACTCGGTCTGGAAGGCGTTCGAAAAGACCGACCCGCGCAAGAAGATCGAGCGCCTGAAGCGCGAGGGTGCCCGGGACACCGGCCTGCGCAACCGCATGGCCGCCAACCTGGCCGAGGTGGCCGAGAAGGTCATGGATGCCGACCCCGGCCTCGCCTTCGAGATCTGGTTCGCCATCGAACGCAGCGGCGGCAAGATCGACGAGGCCGTGGACTGGTCGCCGGACAACCTGCTCGCCACCCAGCCGCAAAGGGTCTTCGCCGGCATCGAGGAGCGGCTCCTGCGCGAGCGCGCCTACACCATGCTGCGTGAGCGCCGCGACGACTGGCCGGCCGTCTACCGCGACGCCATGACCAAGGAGACCGATCCGCGCGCCCTCGACCTGCTGACCGACGGCCTGCTCCAAGGGGCGCCGCGCGAGCTCGACCGCTTCCTCGACAACCTCCTCGCCCAGCCTCACCGCAATGCGGCGGCCTTCACCTGGCTGGCCGAACGGGCGGCCGTGGACGAGGAGCTGCGGGTCCGCAACCCCTTGAGGATGCTTCAACAGATCCTCGCCAGCATGTCGCGCGACGAGTTCGCCTCCTACCGGCTGCGCCTCCTGGCCCTGGCCGAATCGGGCGGCACGGTGCCGCGCCTGCTCACCCACTTGACGGAAGACCAGGCCGCCCAGGCCGAGGACGCCGTACACCGGGCTTCGAACCTCGAGCCCTACCAGCGCGACCAGCTCACCAACGCCATCCACCTCCGTTTCCAGAACCTGCGCAAGGAGAGCGGCCCGCCGGCGCTCTACACCACCCTCGAGTCCGTGGAAGCCAAGCGGGCGGAGCTCCAGCACATCCTCTCCATCGAGATCCCCGCCAACCGCAAGGCCATCGAGGAAGCCCGCGCCATGGGCGACCTGCGCGAGAACTTCGAGTACAAGTCGGCCCGCCAGCGCCACGAGTACCTGAACGCCCGCGCCGCCCAGCTCAATGGCGAGCTCAACCGCGTGCGCATCATCGACACCACCGGCATGGACGCCTCGGAGGCACGCATCGGCAGCCGGCTCCACCTGAGCCCGCTCGGCGGCGGCTCGGAAAAGAAGACGATGACCATCCTCGGCCCCTGGGAGAGCAAACCGGAAGAGGACGTCATCTCCTACGAGTCGGACCTCGCCAAGGAGCTTCTGGGCAAGAAGCCCGGTGACGAGGTGCAGGTGAGCGGCGAAAGCTGGCGGATCGAGAAGATCGAGCCGTACGGGTAGGCGGGAGCCCTGCGACCTCACCCCCGGCCCCTCTCCTAAAGGAGATGGGAGAAAGACAAGCCTCAAGCCCCTCTCCTTTAGGAGAGGGGTTGGGGTGAGGTCGATACGGCAAGAGGGCCTCCTAAACCGGCAGAACCCGCCCGTGCGGATTCGCCAGCGGGCTCGTCTCGAACCCGAGCACCCGGCTCGGCGGCGTGACCCGGATCTCCACCGTCTGCAAGTTGTAGGTCAGCACCACGGGATCGCCCTCGAAGAGCAAGAGCTGGAAGCTCCGAGTACCGGGTCAACAGCTCGCGGCCCCGGGGGCTGCGGGCGTCCACGCTCATCTCCGGGGTCCTCCCCTCCAGCCCCTCCTGCACCCAACCCGCATTCGTCCAGGTGAAGTCCCGGCCGGCGACCTTGCTGGTGGTCTTCAGCATGGAAAGGGGTTGCGTACCGGCCTTCACCGTGACCTCCTCCTGGCTGGGACGAGGCTCGGGGAGGGGAGCGACGGTGCCGATGAGGCTGTGGCTCAGGGTGAACAGGCCGGCCACCATGGCGAGCCCCATGGCCACCGCCGTGCGCAGGCCGGGCTGCAACGGGAAGATCAGGAAGCGCAGTGACTGCCACACCTTCTGGATCCCGTGCGCAGGGATCTCCTGCACGATCTGCCGCCGGATCTGCTGGTGCAGGGCCGCCGGCAGAGCCACGCGGTCGGCCCGGCCGAGGCCGGCGACCACGCGGCGCATCGAGGCGAGGCGCGCGCCGCACTCCGGGCAGGCCTCGCAATGAGCTTTGAGCTGCCGTATCTCGGCGAACCCCAGCTCGGAGTCGAGATAGGCCGAAAGCTGCTCAGTGGAAATATGGCGGTTCATGTTCCTTTCTCCAGAAGGAGGCGGAGATGATCCCGGCCGCGCGCGATCCGCGAACGGACGGTACCCACCCGCACTCCCAGCACTTCAGCAATCTCCTCATAGGATAACCCTTCCAGGTCACGCAGGACCACCGCTTCGCGAAAGACCGGGGCGATGCGGGCGAGCCCTTCCATCACCCGGCGCCCCTCGTCGGCGGCGACCGCCAGCTCTTCCGGACCGCGGCCGGGATCGGCGATGGGCTGGCCGCCCTCTTCGACCTCGTCCTCGATCGGCTGCATCACCGGGTGGTGGCGTGACAGCCGGTCGCGGCAGTGGTTGACGGCAATGCGGAACACCCAGGTCTTGAGGGTGGAACGACCCCCGAAAGAGCCCAGGTGCCGGTAGATCCGCAGGAAGATCTCCTGAGTCAGGTCGGCGGACTCTTCCCGGTTGCCCGAGAGGCGCAGGGCGAGGTTGTAGATCATCTCGCCGAAACGGGCATAAACCTCGTCGAAGGCATGCAGGTCGCCGGAGCGGTGCCTTCCGACCAGGTCGACGTCATGGGCTACGTCATGGTGTATCGCAGGATAGACTGTCGCGACGCCCACCGGCTCCTCCCAGGGCGGATCGAGCCGCGCCCTGCTCTGATAGACCCCGGAGGCGTCAGAAAAGTTCCCGACTTTCTTCAAGACTTTCAAGGGTAGCACCCTTCTCGCCGGGTGTAACCTGCGGCGGCGAGCCACGTATACGGTTCGACCGTGACGTTGGTTCCGTTCATGAATCCAAGGAGATCCCGCATGAAAACTGCGCTTCGCACCCTTTTCACGGCCCTCGGGCTCGTGGTCCTGCTCGCCCTTCCGGGGTACGCCAAGGAGCCGGCCAAGGCCTCCGCCAAGGCTCCGGACAAGGCTTCGGACACCGGGCGGACCGTGCGCCAATACACCATCCAGCAGTTCCTGGCCAACACCGCCTACGGCGGGTCGTCGTTCTCGCCCGACAACAAGAAGATCCTCGTGGGCAGCAACCAGACCGGCGTCTTCAATGCCTTCGCCTTCCCGGTGGACGGCGGCAAGCCCGTCCAGCTCACCGACTCCAAGGTGAGCGCCGTCCAGGCCATCGGCTACTTCCCCCAGGACGAGCGGTTCCTCTACACCAGCGACCAGGGGGGGAACGAGAAGACCCACCTCTACGTCCAGTCGCCCGACGGCCAGGTCAAGGACCTCACCCCCGGCGAGAACCTGAAGGCCGACTTCGGCGGCTGGACGCCGGACGGCAAGGGCTTCTTCTACATCTCCAACGAGCGCGACCCAAGCCTCTTCGACGTCTACGAGATGTCGTTCGACGGCTACGAGAAGAAGCTCCTCTACACCAACGAAGGGGGGTACCTGCCCGGCGCCGTCTCGCCCGACCGCCGCTACGTCACCCTCTTCAAGACCCAGACGAGCACCGACTCGGACATCTATCTCCACGACCGCACCACCGGCAAGACCACGCTCCTCACCCCGGACGATCCCGCCCCGGCGAATACCGAGGTCTCCAACAACCCGGCGGACTTCAGCCCCGACGGCAAGAGCTTCTATTACACGACCGACAAGGGCTCCGAGTTCTCCTACCTCGTGCGCTATGACCTGGCGTCGGGCCAGCGGACCGAGGTGCTCAAGACGAGCTGGGACGTGGCCGGCGCCGACTTCTCGCGCGACGCCAAGTGGTTCACGGTCTTCATCAACAACGACGGCCGCAACGAGCTGCGGGTCTTCAAGGCCGACGGCATGACCCCCGTCGAGCTGCCCACCCTGCCCGGGGCGGACGTGACCAACGTCGGCTTCTCTTACGACGGCAACCTCATCTCCTTCTACGCCGAGGCCGGCGGCCCGCGCGACCTCTACCTCCGCGACGTCAGGACCGGCGAGGTACGCCAGCTCACCCATGCCCTGAACCCGGCGATCGACGCCAAGGACCTGGTCGAGCCCGAAGTGGTGCGCTTCAAGTCCTACGACGGCGTCGAGGTCCCCGGCATTCTCTACAAGCCCCACCAGGCCAGCCCGTCGAGCCCGGTGCCGGCCCTGGTCTGGGTCCACGGCGGCCCCGGCGGCCAGTCGCGGGTGGGCTACAGCGGCTTCATCCAGTTCCTCGTCAACCACGGCTACGCCGTCTACGCCATCAACAACCGCGGCAGCAGCGGCTACGGCAAGACCTTCTTCGCCATGGACGACCGCAAGCACGGCGACGCCGACCTGGGCGACTGCGTGGCGAGCAAGAAGATGCTCACCGGCACGGGCTGGGTGGACCCCGACCGCATCGGCATCGTGGGCGGCAGCTACGGCGGCTACATGGTGCTCGCGGCCCTCGCCTTCCGCCCCCAGGAGTTCGCCGTCGGCGTGGACCTCTACGGGGTTTCCAACTGGCTGCGCACCCTCTCCAGCATCCCCGACTGGTGGGGACCGACCCGCGACTCGCTCTACAAGGAGCTGGGCGACCCCAAGGTCGACGAGGCCTATCTGCGCAAGATCTCCCCCTCTTCCACGCCGACAAGATCGAGAAGCCGCTGATCGTCCTCCAGGGCGAGAACGACCCCCGCGTGCTCAAGGCGGAATCGGAAGAGATCGTGGCCGCCGTCCGCAAGAAGGGCGTGCCCGTGGAGTTCCTGCTCTTCCCCAACGAAGGGCACGGCTTGTCCCGCAAGGAGACCCAGGAGCAGGCGTACCAGAAGACCCTGGAGTTCCTGGACAAGCACCTCAAGGGGATGAAGGCGGGGGGCTGACCCGGGCTCAAACGTGGTTCAACAGCATCAGCTCCTGGGGATGAGGATCGAGATAGGCCTGATCCCTCAGGTACCCGGTCTCCTGGCGGCGGACGTGGTGGCGGACCAGGGTCAGGGGGACGACGAGGGGGACGAGCCCCAGGCGGTAGCGCTCGATGGTCTCGGTCAGCTCGGCCCGGTCCGCGGCGTCCAGGGCGTCCGAAACATAGCCCGCGAGATGTTGGAGGACGTTGGTGTGGCCACGCCGGGTGGCGGGGCGGCGGAGAACCTCGGTCAAGCCCGTGCGGTAGGCGGCGGCGAGGGTGGCCACGGGCTCGCGCCGGTCCGACTCGCCCAGGAGACGGCCGAGGCGGCGCATGCCGGCCTGGTTGCGCGCCATCAGGAGGAACTTGTGGCGCTCGTGGAAACGCAGCAGGGCGGCGCGGGTCCACCCCGCCCGCCCGCTTTCGCGCCAGCGGTGGTGGACGAAGACGCGGCTGATGAAGGCTTCCCGCAGATCCGGATCGTTGAGCCGCCCCTCTTCCTCCACCGGCAGGTCCGGCAGCCGCGTGCTGAGGATTTCGGCGAAAATTCCTCGGCCGTCCTTCGTTGGGGCTCCGGACGTCCCTTTTGGGTAGACCTTCACGCGCTCCAGGCCACAGCTCGGCGAGTCCTTCTTGAGCACCCAGCCGTCTAAATCCATGCCGGCGAGGTCCGCCACCCGGCGCTCGGCGTACTCCCGCATGGCCTCGGTATAGTCCACGCCCGTCGAGGGCATCACCAGCCGCGTCTCCCCTCCATGTTTCCCAATCCTCTCCAGGCGGATCGCCGGGCGGGGCGTGCCCATCCCCAGCTCCACCTCGGGGCAGACCGGCACCCACTCCACATAGCGGCCGAAGGTTTCGGTGAGGAAGGCGTCCCGCTTGTGGCCGCCGTTGTAGCGGACCTCCTGGCCCAGGAGGCAGGCGGAGATGCCGAGGCGGATCATCCTGGGAGGATCGGAAGGGTGGGGCGCCATTCCTTATATATAGCGCACGCCGCGGGCTGGCGGGCGGGCGCGATTGTGATATAGGATTACGACATAACAGAGTCTTCGCCATCACAGAGGGATCTTCCATGCTCCGTTCATCGATCCTCGCCCTCTCCCTGACTTGCCTGGTCTCAGTCCCCCTCGCCGCCCAGCCCACGCTCGTGCGGGACGTCAATCCCGATTCCTACGTCCCGGTGAGTGCCTTTGAGGGACCCCGGCAGCTCACGCCCGTGGCCGGCGGGGCCGTGTTCTTCACCCTCTCCGGCCCCCCCTTCACCGCCGGGCTCTGGTTCACCGACGGCACGGCCGCGGGGACCCGGTTCGTCACCTCGTTCTGCGAGCCCGCCGGCTGTTCTCGGGTGCCTTACAGCGTGGCCGCCCTGCCGGGCCTCGCCTTCTTTCTCGCCGAATCCCGCGGCGACCTCAGCTCCTCCTCCCGGCTGTGGCGTACGGACGGCACGGCCGCGGGGACGTTCCCGCTCACGGCGCAACTCCACTCGTTCGCCGACTCCGACAGCTACCTCGCCCTCGGCGGCAGGCTGCTGTTCCTCACCTGTGTGCAGGAGGGAAGCTCCTGCTCCCTCTGGCGGACGGACGGCACGGCCGCGGGAACGGAGCCCGTCCGGACCCCCGCTATCGGCTCCAACCTGGTGGAGGCCGGAGGAAAAGCCTACTTCCTGGGCCAGGGAACCGGGGGCCGGGGCCTCTGGCAGACCGACGGCACGGCCCAGGGGACGCGGCTCGTGAAGGCCATCGCTCCGGGCAACTACCTGTGGAACCTCGAGGCCGCCGGCTCGCGGCTGTTCTTCCTCTCCGGCCCGGACAGCGGCCGGGTCTGGACGAGCGACGGCACCACGGCGGGCACGAAGCCGGTGGCGCGTTTCTTCGAGTCCGGGCACGAGTTCATCCCGCGAACGACCCTGCTGCTCGAGGCGGCCGGCGAGGGGAAGATCCTCCTCACCGGCATCCGGGAAGGGAACGGCATCAACCTCTGGCTGAGCGACGGCACGCCCGGCGGCACGGTCCGCCTCACGGACGCGCCGCCCCTGGAGGCCGGGGGCCGCTGGGTACCCCGGGAGGATCAGGTCGAGACCTTGGGCCGGCGCATCGTCTTCCTCGCGGGCTCGCGCCTGTGGTCCAGCGGGGGGACCCGGGCCACGACCCGGACGGTCGGCGGCTGTCCGGGCGGCTGCCCGGAGACGGTCGCGGACTCCCCCCTCGTGCGGGTGGGCAACCGCGTGGTGTTCGCCGGCAGGGGCGCCGCCCACGGCGCCGAGATCTGGGTGAGCGACGGCACCGGGCCGGGCACCCGCCGGCTGGCGGACCTCTGCCCCGGCCCGTGCGGCTCCAGACCCGCGGCCTTCAGGGTAGAGGGCGGGCTCGCCTGGTTCCGCGCGAACGGCGGCGACGGCGCCGCCCGGCTCGTCCGCACCGACGGTACGGACGCCGGCACCGTGACCCTCGCCCGCACGGCGGACGAGGGCTCGCCGCTCGATCTCGCCCTGAGCGGCGGCAAAGTCTTCTTCAGCGGCTTCGATTCCACGGCCGGCTCCCAGCCCTGGGTGACCGACGGCACCCGCGGCGGCACCCGCCGGGTGACCGCGCTCCCCGGCCACGGCGGCTCCTCCGATCCCATGGACCTCGCGGCCTTCGGGGACCGCCTGCTCTTCTCGGCCACGGACGGGCGGGTGACCGGCCTCTGGACGGCCGGACTGGCCGGCGCCGCGCTCATCCCCATGACCGCGGCGCCCGCGAGCCTGCCGCCCCCCAGGGAGGTGACCGTGGCCGGCGGGCTCGCCTTCTACCTCCCCGGCCCCGGCGGCGGAGACGAGCTCCGGCGCACCGACGGCACCGCCGCCGGCACCCTCCGGCTCGCCACCTTCCCCGGCCAGACCTTGAGCGAGCTCCACGGCCTCGGGAGCCGGCTCGTCTTCCTCGTCTCCGCGCCCGGCGGCACGGCCTTCTCGTTCTGGCGGAGCGACGGCACGACCGAGGGCACGGAGAAGCTCTTCGACCTGCCGGCAGGGACCCGGAAGGTGAGCGACGTCGCCGTGGTGGGGCCGGACCTCTACTTCGCCGCCGAGACCACCACCACCAAGACGCAGGTCTTCCGTAGCGATGGCAACGATGACACCCGGCCGGTCCTGGACCTGCTCTGCATCACCTGCACGAGCCCCTACTATCCCTTGAGCTATACCCGCCTGGGGGACGCCGTCTACTTCACGGCCTGGGCCAACGGCTCGACGTTCAGCGGCCCCGCCCTCTGGCGGACCGACGGCACGGCGGAGGGCACCGTCCGGCTCGTGCCCGATCCGGCGAATAACGGCCCGCTCAAGACGTACTTCCCGGACTCCGCCTTCGCCTTCGGCGGCGAGCTCTACTTCCTCGCCCACGACCCCACGGTCGACGACGGCGACCGGACCGTGCTCTTCCGCGGCCGGGACGAGAACGCCGTGCGGCTCGCTCCGGTTGGCAGCCCGCCCTTCCAGCCGTTCGCCCCCGGCTTCACGCCCGCGGGGAGCACGCTCTTTTTCCGCGCCTGGGACCCGGAGCACGGCATCGAGCTCTGGCGGACCGACGGCACGCCCGAGGGGACCGTGCTGGTGAGAGACGTCCTCCCCGGACCGGCCTCTTCCGATCCCCAGGACTTGACGGCGGCCGGCGGACGCCTCTACTTCTCGGCCCGCGACGCCGCCCACGGCCGCGAGCTGTGGAGGAGCGACGGCACCCGGTCCGGCACCCTCCTCGTCCAGGATCTCTTCCCGGCCGGCCTCTCTTCCGCCCCCGAACAGCTCACCCTGGTGGGTGGAAGGCTCTTCTTCACGGCGGACGACGGGGTGACGGGGCGGGAGCCCTGGAGCCTGCCCGTGGAATAGTCACCCGCACCGCGCGTTTACAATCTCGGTCCTTCCGGGAGGGGACGCGCCGTGCCTGATTCCACCCACCGTGACGAACAACGCATTCAGCAGGCCCTTCAGCTCCTGATCGACGAGGTGCGGGACCGTATCGGCCGCCACCCGCTGGGGCACCTGGTGGCCGGGCGCGGCGAGCGGATCGACCTTAAGCTCTCCCTGCCCACGGCCCTGCGCGACGGCCAGATCGCGAAGTCGGGGCAAAGCACCTCGGAGGCCATCCAGGAGGCGATCCACTCTCTCCTTCACCACAGCGCCCTGTTCCAGCCCGGGCGGGTGCTCTGCCTGCGCTGCGGCACGGCCGTCTGCGAGCACTCGGCGCCCACGGACGGCCGCCAGGTCTTCACCGGCTGGAGCCCGGCCGGCCTCCCCCGCTTCGCGGACTTCGGCCAGTGGCTCCTCCAGAGGCGTGACCCGCGGGTCGACCTCCTCTACCGCGAGCCGCCGCAGGTCGTCACCGTCGTGGTCTCCGGTGCCGAGCCTCGAAGGGAGCCTCATCCCCGCCTTCCGCCAGCGGGAGGACAGCTACCACGTCCACGCCCAGGTGGCCGCCGGCTGGTACCAGGCCCCGGTGGCGGGCGCCGGCTACCGGCAGCCGTTCGCCATCACCCTCCAGGTCATCTCGTCCCGCACCAAGCGGCACCGGCGGCGGTTCGGCCTCAACGTCCTGGGCGTCGGCCCGGGCGGCGAGCCGCTGGAAAACCTCTACGACCGGCTGGGCGAAATCCCCTGGGGCGATGCCGTCCGCTGGGCCCAGGGCGTTTTGGTGGGGATCGAAGGGCAGCTCGAAAGTGGCTCCCGCATCCCTCCCGAAGTCGTTGAGAAGCGCATCGAGGGGATGGTCAACGCCGTCGCCCGGCGTCTGGAGAAGGACTGGCGCGGCAAGGAGCGCCGCACCCGCCACGGCCAGCAGCGGCACGACGAGAAGGACCGCCCCACCCGTATGGCGCTCGCCGACCTCGCACGCGCAGCGCCGGAGAACCTCCTCTTCGACACCCGCCGCGAGACCCTCGTGGTGGTCGGCGACCGCGGACGCGCCCACGTCTTCAACCTCGGGGGAAAACTGGTGACCTCCGTGCGCTACAACCCGGCCATCATCGAGAAACGCCGGACGAACGGCATGTGGCGCCTGGCCGCCGCGGAGGAGATCCGCAAGGTCCGCGAGCAGGTGGAGGCGGTGGCGACCGGGGCGACCGGGGCGGCGGGGTAGGCGGTTCGCGCGACGCGACTCCCCCCGAATTCCACCCAGGGTTCCACCCTGGGCTATGAGTAGGACGCCCTCCGGGCTCGCCGCCGTGCGAAAAAAGTTGAGCGATTCGAGACCGATTTTCCGCCGGCGGAGCTATGAAGAGGAATGGACCGGCTTGATGATCCGGCACCGCATCGAATTCGACCCCGCGAATCCCTTCGGTGCGTGAGACAAGGCGAGCCCGGCAGGGCGTCCTACTTCTAGCCCAGGGTGCAACCCTGGGTGGCCCGGCGGGGTGGCGATTTAGGGAGGTGGCGCGGGACGATTCCTGCGCCTCTCCCCCCTCTTCCCGCGCCATTCCCCCTTCTTCCCGTGGCAGCGCCCCCTCTTGCCGCGGCACCTACCTCTCCTGCCGCGGCTCTCCCCTTTGTTGGGACGGGTCCCCCCCTTCTTGCCGAGCTCGCTCCCCTCGTTGCCGCGCCAGTCCCCTCCCTTGCCGTGGCGCTCCCCTCTCTTGCCGCGGGTCCCCCCCTCCTTGCCGCGGGTCCTCCCCTCCTTGTTACGGGTCCTCCCCTCCTTGCCGGGAGGCTCCCCTCTCTTGCCGAACGGCGCGGGAAGAGGGGGAAACGCCTCCCCAACAGAGGGGAGCGCCGCGGCAGGAGAGGTAGGTGCCGCGGCAAGAGGGGGCGCCACCACGGGAAGACAGGGGGTTGCCACGGGACGACGGGGCAGAACCGCATCCGAAGAGGGGGCTGCCGCCTATCGGCGTCTCAGCAGCGGATACGGGTTTCTCGCCGTGCCGGACTCGTAGATTCCATAGTGGAGATGAAAGGGCGTCCCCTTGGCGTTGCCGGTATCGCCCACGTAGCCGAGGACCGTTCCCGCCTCGACCCAGTCGCCCAGCGCCGGGGAGTCCCATTCGTTCAGATGGGCGTAGTAGTGAGTCCAGCCGGCGGGCCCGAAGACGGAGACGGTCTTCCCTCCGAGCCGGTTCCACCCCTTGCGCACCACGACACCCCGGGTCGCCGAGAAAACGGGGGTGCCGCGAGGGGCGAAGATGTCGATCCCCTCATGCGCACGCCCCTCGCTCCGGCTGGCCCCCCAGGTGTCCCGGAGATCCGAGGGCGCCACCCCCTCGACCGGGATGGGCAGGGACTCCGGAGGCGCCTCGCGCAGGAGCCGGACCACCCGGACGGCGTTGCGGAGATAGGGATAGCCGAGGACCAGGAAGGCGAAGAGGAGCGCCAGCCCCAGGAGCCGGCCAAGGATCTGGCGCCAAGTCAGGCCTTTTCTTGCCATTAGAGGGCTCGGACCCAGCCCTCGATCGTCGTCTTGATCCCTTTCCAATCGACCTTCCAGATCATTCGGGGCATGCGCTCGGTTTCGGCGTCATCGAAATATGCGAGGGCATAGAGGAGGTGACCGATATCTTCGACACCGAACTTCTGGCGGTACCAATCCAACATGTCTTTCAGATGGAAGCCAGTATGTCCGAGAGCGTAGAGATCGACAAAATCCTTCCTTGAGCCGCGTTGGGCAATGGCCGAGAGCTTCATGCACGCGAGGTCGCGCAGCCCCGCCAGGCGGCAGCCGAAGTCGTCCCAGGAGACGAGCGGATCGAGGAGGCGGTACCGGAATTCCAGAAAGCTGACCCGGACACCATAGAGCGTGCCGTAAAGGGTGCCCCGGTCCACTTGGCCCGTCACGAACGGCGCCGCGACGGTTCGTACCTCGGTCGCCAATCGAAGAGGGTCCTCGATTCGGCCTTCCAGGAACCAGTCAAAATCCACCGACCGGCGGTGGCCGAGATGCAGGGCGATGGCGGTCCCGCCAGCCAGATAAAAATCCCTCTCGGCGGTCGTCGGACCCAGGCGAAGTAGCGCCTTGCGTTGCAGGTTTGTCAGAATTTCGCCATGAAAGGTCATCGCGGAGCCCGCCGGTCCCAGACCTGACGGCTCTCGTGGCGCAGCCAGGCATCGACTTTCCTACGCGGGATCTCCAGGATCAGCTGCCAGAACCGGAGCTGCCGGGGGGACAGGCCCCTCCCTTCGTGCCCTTCGATCCAGGTCCGGATCGCCTCGTCTCCCGCCATCGAGCGGAGCCACTTCACGGTGTCCCAGGGACCGGAGGCGAGGACGCGTCCAATGATCATCTCCCGGTCCTTTTCCCAGCGCAGCGGGCGGGTGTCGACATCCCAGAAGAGCTTCTTGATGGCAGGAGGAAGGACCTGAGTCGCCATGGCCTCATTCTACTTTCTTTAGAATCACCCAATGCCCTTCCCTCTCCTCCTCGCCGTCCTCCTCTTCCTCACCCTCCCCGGCGAGCCCCGGCCGACGCCCACGGGCGAGGTCTGGGTGGAGATGGTCTCCGCGGGGGCCGGCAAACCGAAGGAAGGGGTGGGGCGCGGGATCATCGAGGCGCCTCCGGAAAGGGTTTTCCGGGCGCTCACCGACTATGCCCACTGGGAGGAGTTCATGCCCTTCCTGGAGCAGTCCGGAACCCGGACGCTCCCGGACGGCACCGCCGAGAGCCTGCACGTCATGAAGCTGCCCGCCCCCCTGGGCGAACGCCGGTACCGGGTCCGGTTCACCCAGCGTGCCGAGCCGGGGCCCAAGGGGAGGGTCTGGAGGATTGACTGGTCCTACGTTCCGGGCTCCGGCAACGTCGCCGGCCACCGGGGCTCCTGGACGCTGACGGCGCTCGGACCGGGGCGCACCCTCGCCGTCTGCCGCCTGTTCACCGATCCGGGCGGGCTCACTCCCCACTGGGCCGTGGACCGCGGCACGGCCAAGACGCTGCCGTGGATCTTCCACGGCCTGCGCCAACACGTGCGCCGCTCCCGGTACGGCCCGTAGAGCTGGCGCGGACCGGGGCCGCCCAGGGCGTGAGCCCGGGGACGCGGCGGCGGAGTAAGATTCACGCATGCCGACCAAAAAAGTCTCCCTCACGCTCGAAAAAGATCTCCTCGAGGAAGCCCGCGAGGGGGTCGGCGCCCGTGGGCTATCCAGCTATGTCAATCAAGCGCTTCGCCACCAGTTGCAGCGCGACCGACTGACGACCTTGCTTACTGAGTACGAGCAGGAATCGGGATCAGGCAACCCAGAGATTGGCGGGGGCGAGCCCCCGCCACCTATTCGCGGATGAGCAGGTGTTCCTGGATGCCGTGCTGGAGAAGGAAGGAGCGGGCCACGCGGAACCCCTTGAGGAGGCTCGCGACCTCCGACGAGGTGTAGCGCGGCGAGGGGCGGTCGGTGGGGGTCCGCCGCTCGTAGATGAGGTTTTCCTCGTCCTGGATCTTGAAGCGGTAGGGCTGGGCCGGCATCGTCTTGTGGTACGTGGTCAGCGCCAGGACGAGCGTGCCCGGCCGGCTGTAGCGGCGCAGCTGCTCGGCGAGGCTCAACAGCTCCTTGCGCTGGAGGTAGTTGAAGAGGTCCCAGGCGAGGATCACGTCGAACCGGGTGTCGTCCGGCAGCGACAGGAACTCGTTGAAGAAGTCGGGACCCGCGAGGTCGTCCTCTCCTCCGCTGACCCGGGAGGAGAGAGCGGAGTAGAGATCCTCGATGAACAGCTTGCAGCCGTACTGGGAGAGGAACTCGACGTTCGAGCCCACGGTCGAGCCGAGGTCCAGCACGGTCGTCTTGCGCTTGCGGACCTCCTCGAGGAGGGCCGCGAAGCCGAGCGAGCGGTGAACGTCGGGATCGACCGCGGTCTGAACGCGGCCTTGTTCTTTACGGGAGGAGAACCAACTCATCCGGCGTTGGCCTTGGCTCCCACGGCCTCGGGGCGATTCTGATCCCGCGACTCCGAAGGCCGGTCACGGTCCTGCGGCTTGGAAAAAGAGGTGCTGCTGGCGTTGTCCTTGGGCGCTTCCATGTCGATCGAGCCCTTGAAGCGCGAGCCGTCTTCGAGGACCACGCGGGGCGCGGTGATGTTGCCCCGGATGGCGCCGGCCTGGCGCAGGATGGCCTGCTCGCGGGCGAAGACGTTGCCGTCCACTTCGCCTTCAATAATGACGACGCGGCCGAAGATGTCGGCCTTGACCCGGCCGTTCTTGCCGACGGTGACGTTGTTCTGCTTCAAGTCCACTTTGCCTTCGACGCGCCCCTCGATCACCAGATCCTCTTCGCCCGAAAGGTCACCCTTGATGAAGATCGAGGGGCCGATCGTGGCACGGTCCGAGCTGCGGCGCGGCGGCTCGGGCGCCGGTGCGGCGGCCGGAGAAGGGGCGGGAGCGGAAGCTGTCATGGGACGGGGCGGAATCGCTGGGCTGGGTTCGGGGTGGTGGACTGGGGGATCGTCGCTCTTCTTCCAGACCATAACTTCTCCTTCTTCTTCAGATCACAATTCTGAGCAGGCTTAGGCAGGGTATGGGCGCGAGGAGAGGAAGTCAAGGATCGAATTGATCCTTGGCTATGTGTTGGGACCCTCACTCCCCCCTACCCCCTCTCTCCCGGCCCGCCGTCCACCCTGCCGGGGAGAGAGGGGAGCTCTACGCTGAAGCGCTGTTCTCCCTCCTCTCCCTGGAAGGGTTGGGTGGAGGGCTGGGAGAGGAGGGCCGGGGAGGTGAGGGCCTACGCCAGCCGGGCGTTCAGCGTGATCTCGACGCCGCCCAGGGCCTGGGAGACGGGGCAGCCTTCCTTGGCCTTGCGGGCGTGCTCCTGGAAGGCGGCGTCGTCGATGTCTGGGATGGTGGACTCGTTGTCGAGCTCGATGCGGGTGATCTTGAAGCCCTCGCCGACCTTTTCGAGGTGGACCTTGGCGGTGGTCGCCACGCGGGTGGGCGTGAAGCCCGAGCGGCCGAGGCCGGCGGAGAGGGCCATGGAGAAGCAGCCCGCGTGCGCGGCGCCGATCAGCTCCTCGGGGTTGGTGCCGCCCGCCTCCTCGAAGCGGGAGCCGAAGGAGTAGCGACCCTCGAAGGCGCCGCTGCCCAGCTTGACGGAGCCCTGGCCTTCCTTGAGGCTCCCTTCCCAGACTGCACTGGCTTTACGTACCGGCATGATTCTCTCCTTATCCCTTGGGTTCGGATTTCATGGATTCTTGGGTGGTTTGGCGGCGCGGAAGACGAGCTTGGTGTCCGCGGGGAGCTTGCGGATCTCGGTGATGGCGACGGGGCTGTCCGCCGCCCAGTCCACGTGGAGCTTGACCTCGACCTTGTCGTCGGCCTGGAGGCCGTCGAGCGGCACGCCCTCGGCCACGGGGAACGGCATGGCCATGGTGTCCATTCCCTCGACCTTGCCGTCGCGGCTCACCCAGTCGTCGATGGCCTCATGGTAGAGGTAGAGGCCGGTCGCCGTGTCGGGAGGCTGCACCACCTGGGCGCGGACGATGTAGTCGTGCCCTCCGGGCTGGGCCTCGGGGCCGCAGCCGAGGGCCGCCAGGGCCGTGATCAGGCAGATCAGGAACGTTCTCCGCATGGTTTCCTCCGTCGGGGCGGATCGTAGCATGGGCTTCCTCGCCCGTCCTTGGCGTCTTTTGTGTCCCTGGTGTCCTTGATTCCACAATCGCTGAGAGGCCGGGAGGAGGGCGCCTGATATAAGGTAGCCTCGGAAGGAGGGCCCCAGGATGAGCGAGCGAGCGGATCTCCGGCTGGGACAATACGAGGAAACGATTCTGGCGCGGCTGGCGAAGTGGCAGGAAGAGGCTTTCAGCAGGCGCCTGTGGGAAAAGGATCACGGCCTCTGGTCGCCGGAGCCGGTGCCGGAGCTGACGGACCGCCTGGGGTGGCTGGAGCTGCCGCAGACCATGATGGCCGAGGCGGGCCGGCTGGCGCGCCTGGGCCGTGAGGTGGCGCAGGAAGGCTACCGCGACGCCGTGGTGCTGGGCATGGGCGGATCGAGCCTCGCGCCGGAGGTCTTCTCGCGGACCTTCGGCCCGGCGTTCGGCCATCCGGCGGTGACGGTGCTGGACAGCACCCATCCCGACGCGGTGCGCGCCCTGACCTCGCGCCTCGATCCCGAAAAGAGCCTGTTCGTGGTGTCGAGCAAGTCGGGCACCACGACCGAGATGCTGTCCTTCTTTTATACCTTCTGGGAATTGCTGGCGAGACGTTCCGGAGCGGGGGCGGCACTTCGTGGCGGTCACCGATCCCGGCACGCCGCTCGAGAAGCTGGCCCGGGAGCGGGGCTTCCGGGACGTGTTCAGCGCGCCGCCGGACGTGGGCGGCCGCTACAGCGCCCTGACGCCGTTCGGCCTGGTGCCCGCGGCCCTCCTGGGGGTGGACATCAACCGCCTCCTCTCGCGGACGCGGGAGATGTCGGGCCTCTGCGGCCCGACGCGGGAGGGGGAGGCCAACCCCGGGCTCCGCCTGGGCGCCGCCCTGGGCGAGCTGGCCCTCGCGGGGCGCGACAAGGTGACCTTCGTGACCTCGCACTCCATCGCCTCCCTGCCCGACTGGATCGAGCAGCTCGTCGCCGAGAGCACCGGCAAGCTGGCCCTCCTGGATGGCAAGACGGAAGCCAAGCCGGACGGCCGGCACCGGGGGATCGTGCCGGTGGCGGGCGAGCCCCTGGGCACGCCGGACGCCTATGGGAACGACCGCTTCTTCGCCGCCCTGCTCCTCAAGGGGGACGACGTCTCCGCCATCGAGGAGCGGCTCGTGGCGCTGGAGGAGGCCGGCCATCCCGTGGGCCGGTTCCAGCTTTCGGACCGCTACGACCTCGGAGCCGAGATGTTCCGCTGGGAGGCCGCGACCGCCATGGCGGGAGCGGTGCTGGGGGTCAACCCCTTCGACCAGCCGGACGTCCAGCTCGCCAAGGAGCTGGCCAACAAGGCCATGAAGGGAGCCGTCAAGGCGTCCTCCAAGGGAGAGGTCGAGCTCCGCGAAGGCGCCGGCCCTGGCCGCCGCGCTGGCGGAGTGGGTGGCGGGAGCCCAGCCCGGGGACTACCTGGGCCTCCACGCCTACCTGGCACCCACGCCGCACACGACGGAGCTGCTCCACACCCTCCAGGCCAAGCTGCACGAGAAGACGCGCCTCGCCGTCACTCTCGGCTATGGCCCGCGCTTCCTCCACTCCACGGGCCAGCTCCACAAGGGCGGCCCGGACCGCTGCCGCTTCCTCCAGCTCGTGGATGAGCCGGCGGAGGATCTGCCGGTCCCGGAGACCCAGTACACCTTCGGCACCCTGATCCGCGCCCAGGCCAACGGCGACCGCCAGGCCCTGGAGAAGAAGGGGCGCACGGTGGTGCGGATCCAGCTCGGAAACGAGCGCGGAGGAGGGTCTGGGACGGGTGCTGAAGGGGCTGGAGGGATAGGCGGGGCATGATCCTGGCCGGCGACGTCGGAGGCACCAAGATCAACCTCGGCCTCTTCGAGGAGGCGGAGGGCGGGCCGCGCCTCGTGCGCTCCGCCAAGTACCGGAGCGCCGAGTTTCCCGGCCTGACGGCGGTGATCCAGGCGTTCCTGGCGGCGGGACCGGTGGACCGGCCCATCCGGGCGGCCTGCTTCGGCATTCCGGGCCCGGTGATCGGCAACCGGGCGAGCACCACCAACCTCCCCTGGGTGGTGGACGGGAGGCTGATGGCGGCCGAGGCGGGGATCCCGGTGGTCGCCCTGGTCAACGACCTCGTGGCGACCGCCGAGGGGCTCCCCCTGCTGGCGGCGGACGAGGTGGCCGTGCTCCAGCCGGGGGCTCCTCAGGAGGCTGGGAACCGGGCGCTCATCGCGGCGGGCACGGGGCTGGGCATGGCGCTCATCCCCCGGGTGGGCGGCCTCTGGGTGCCCGTGCCCTCCGAGGGCGGGCACATGGACTTCGCCCCGCGTACGGAGGAGGAGATCGGCCTGCTGCGCCACCTGCGGGAGCGCTTCGGCCGGGTGAGTGTCGAGCGGGTGGTCTCCGGCCTCGGCCTCTACAACGTCTATCAATACCTGCGGGACGAAGTCCGGGTGCCGGAGAGCCCGCTGGTACGTGAGGCGATACGTGAGGCCATCGCAGCCGGGCAGGATCCGGCGAAGGTCATCGGCGAGTCAGCCATGGCGGCCGGCCAGGACCGGTGCACGCTCTGCGCACGCACCCTGGAGATCTTCGTGGCCTCCTACGGCGCCATGGCCGGCAACCTGGCGCTGCTCGGCACGGCCACGGGCGGCCTCTGGCTGGGGGGCGGCATCGCGCCCAAGATCCTGCCGCGCCTCGCGGACGGCCTCTTCCTCCAAACCTTCCTCGCCAAAGGGCGCTTCGTCCCCTTCCTCGAGAAGGTCCCCGTCCGCGTGGTCCTCAACGACCGCGCGGCGCTGCTGGGCGCGGCCCGCCACGCGGCGTCCCTGCCCGCATCCTGAGCCCCCCTCTTCCCCTTGGCCTTATGCTGGCGCGCCATTTTGGCGAGGCGCGCGTCCGGCTGGCGTGACGGGCGCGGAGCCCCGGCGGGGAAAATCCCGTGAACGGTTGATTCTAAAAGGATTCCGCGGGGCCCGGTCCCCTGGCATTCGGGATGCAATAGAAGGAAACCGACAGACCGGAGATGGTCTCCGCTCTCGCGACCATCTCGGATCAGTCCTCGAAGGCGGAGGGGAGCGGTTTCGTCGCCGCTCCCCGTTTTTTCATTCTGGCCCGCCCCAATCCGAAGAAAAGTACCGCTGAGATCGCAACGAGGCCGAGGGGCCGGGCACTCTATACTCCGGCCTGGCGGGACCTCCCGCCGGAGGTGCGATGAAAATCCTGTTGAAAGCCGTTGCCGCCCTGATCCTCCTCTCTCTGGCCGTCTGGGCGATCCGCTCGGACACGGATCTGGAGGACGCCGACGCCGCCCCCCTGCCGGCTCCGGCGAGAGGCGACGGGGCCTGGCGGCGGGCCGCCCTGTGGAACGACGGCAAGGCGGAATTCTGCGCCTACGACGTGACCTGGGCCCGCTACGGCCACCGATACGGCGGCCGGGCCCTGCTCATCCTGGTCAAGGAACCGTGGGCGCCGAACCTGGACGTCAAGGCGGACCGGCCCCGGCGGGACGGCTTCGAGGTGATGAAGCTCAACCACGTGCGGGACGTCGCCACCGGCCTCTACACCTACCACCAGATGGCGAGCGTCTACACCCGGCGCGACACGGGAGCGCTCCAGAAGCTCGCCGCCACCAGCTCCGAGGCCTGCGGCATCTCGACGGCCGAAATGGTGCGCGGCCGGCTCGACACCCGCTCCTACTTCGACGGCCAAGGGGACCGCGCCAAACCCTGGCCCGTGGAGGCCCTCCCCGAGGACGGCCTGCCCGGCTCGCTCCGCGACTACGTGGCCGGCCCGGCACCGCCGACTCTCCAGGTCTTCCCCACCTTCCTCACCGGCCGCTTCGGGGACCTGAAACCCGTGACGTACAACCTGGACAGGAAGGACGGTCCGCGGGGAACCGTCGAGATCCGGCTGACCCAGCCCCCCTCGGCCCTCCTCTACGTCTTCGAGAAGAAGCCGCCCCACCGCCTCGTCCGCTTCGAGCGCGAGGACGGCACGGTGTACAAGATGGCCAAGTGCGAGCGGCTGAAGTACTGGGAGATGCACGAACCGGGCGACGGGGCCTGGCTGCCGCCCGCCCGAGCCCTCACCCCCTGACCCCCTCCCTCCCGCCCTCACCGGGAGAGGAGGGAGACAAGAAGGGTGAGAGTCCGGGAAGCAATCCCCTCCTCCCTCTGTTGAAGGCCACGAGATTGCATGGGAGAACCGACATGAGACGACTGAGCCTTCTCTTCCTCGCCTTGCTGGCTTTTGGGGCCCTTCCGGTCCTGGCGCAGGACACCGATCCCTGGGCGGTGCTCAAGAGCGTCCGGCAGAGTCTGGTGGACGCCGGGCCCACGGGGGCCAATTTCGTCCAGACGTTCACGGCGGCCGGGTTCTCCACCGGCGACCAGGAATCCGGGCGGATCGCCCTCCAGCTCCCGGACTGCATGCGCTGGGACTACACGAACCCGTTCCCCAAGAGCCTGCTGCTTTGCGGCGGCACGGTGCACGCCTGGAACGAGGGGGATCAGACGGGCCGGCGCTACCGGGTGGACCGCAAGAACGAGCCGGGGCTCGACCTGCTGCTCCTGGGGGTGGACGAGCTGAAGTCGCGCTACCAGGCCACGGCGACCCCGAAGGCCGACGGCGGGCGGATCGAGATCGCCCTCGTGCCCAAGGAGAAGAAGCTGGCCGAGCTGACGGACGCCATGCTCTCGGTCGACCCGGCGAGCCACCGGGTGGTCGCCATCTCCTACCATGACCGGGAAGGGAACCTGACCCGCTTCGAGATCACCGGCTATCAGGACCTCTCCCGCCAGGGGAGCTTCTCGCCGCCCTCGAACGTCCGCTGGGTCGAGGGGAGCCAGTAGGGGCGGCCCCATGTGGCCGCCCTGTCGCTCTATGGGGTCCTGTTGCCCTGGTCGGGCGGCCGGTGCCCCCGTGGAAACTCTCCGTTTCGTATAATGTCTGACTCATGGCCGCCGAGAACTCTTTCGACATCGTCTCCAACGTGGACCTCCAGGAGGTCCGCAACGCCGTCAACCAGGCGGACAAGGAGATCGCCAACCGCTACGACCTGAAGAAGGCCGCGGCGGAGCTTCGCCTGGAAGGAGAGGAGATCCTCCTCGAAGCGGCGGACAACTACTCGGTCCAGCAGGCCCTGGACGTCCTCCAGTCCAAGCTCATCAAGCGGGGAATCCAGCTCAAGTCGCTGCGCTACGGCAAGGTGGAGCCGGCCGGCGGCAGCCGGGCGCGCCAGAAGATCACCCTCCAGCAGGGGATTCCCCAGGAAACGGCCAAGAAGATCGTGGCCGAGATCAAGACCAAGAAGCTCAAGGTGCAGGGCGCCATCCAGGGCGACACCGTGCGCGTCACCGGCAAGAACCGCGACGACCTCCAGACCGTGATCGCGGTCTTGAAGGCCCTGGACCTCGACGTTCCCCTTACTTTTACGAACTACCGATCCCAGTGAAAATACTCTTCAGAAACGCCCTCTTTCCGCGGCTCCTGCTCGCGCTTCTCGCCCTGTGCCTGGCCGTTCCGGCCGGCGCGGCCCGCTACCCCCAGGGCGAGCGGGTCGAGGTCACGGGCGCCGTCACCGACGCCCAGGGCCAGCCGCTCTCCGGCGTGCGCGTCACGTTCGAGGCCACCCGCACCTACTTCAGCGTCCGCGAGCTGCGCCGGACGGAGGACAAGGAGGTGCGCCGCGTGAGCGCCACCACCAACGCCGCCGGCCAGTACACGCTGGTGTGGCCGTGGGACAGCTACTTCAATCACTTCGAGGTGGTCGCCGGAGTGCTCGTGCGGGTCAAGGGCGGCACCGAGCGCTGGAGGAGCTGGCGCGCCAGGACGTCACCCGCCGCGTGCTCGCGGGGAGCCCCGCCGTGGTCAGCATCACCGTGGAGGACCGGCGGTTCCTGGACAGCCTGCGCCAGTTCCTGGCCTCCATCCAGACGGAGGACCAGCGCAAGGTCTACCAGGAGATGGGCAAGCCGGACCGCATCCGCAACATCCAGTATCCCACCTACCTGGAAGCGTCCTGGTGGTATTTCGAGAGCGGCCGGGTCTACCGGTTCCGCGACGGCCGCCTGGAGCAGGTGGTACCCTTCGACCCGGTCCGCGGCCTCTGAGACCAGAAAAGGACCGACCCGGTGCCCGATCAACAACCGCAGATCAGCTCCCAGGAAGGCTCCTCCCCGGCCGTCCAGGCCCGCCCGGCCGCCACCGCCACGGCGGTCAGCGCCAGCCGGTTCGTGGACCTGGTGGCGGACAAGCTGGTGGCCACCGAGGCCGTCTTCCGCCATCACCTGGGATCGGATGTCCCCTTCATCGAGAAGGCGGGTGAGTACATCTCCCAGGGGGGCGGCAAGCGGGTGCGGCCGGCCCTGCTGCTGCTCGCCGCGCGCCTGCTCGGCCACGACGGCGCCGAAGAGGTCACCTACGCGGCGGTCGTGGAGTTCATCCACACGGCCACGCTGATCCACGACGACGTCATCGACCACGCGAGCCTGCGCCGCGGCCAGACCACGCTCAACAACCTCTGGGGGAACAACCTCACGGTGCTGCTGGGCGACTGGATCTACACCAAGGCCATGCAGATGGCGCTCTCGCATGGCCAGGTGGACGTCATCCAGCACCTCTGCCAGGCGACGCTCAAGATGACGGAAGGCGAGCTGCTGGCCTTCCAGCGGCTGGGCGCGCCGGACCTCACCACCGACGAGTACTTCGAGATCATCGACCGGAAGACGGCCTACCTGTTCTCGGCCGCCTGCTCGATCCCCAGCCTCATCCCCCCGCACCGTCCGGAGGCCGGGCAGGTGCTCACCCGCTACGGCCGGGCGCTCGGCATCTGCTTCCAACTGGTGGACGACCTGCTCGACTTCACGGCCAAGGAGAGCGACCTCGGCAAGCCCGTGCTCTCGGACCTGAAGGAGGGGAAGCTCACGCTCCCCCTGATCATGCTCCTGCCGCGCGTGCAGGCGGCGGACCGGCGGCGGATCGAATGGGTGCTGGAGGACCGGGCGTTCAGCCGGGTCTCGGCCCAGGAGATCCTCGATCTCGTGCGCTCGGAAGGGACGCTCGAGGAGGTCACGGCCATGGCCGAGGAGTACGCGGCCGAGGCGAAGCGCGAGCTACAGTTCTTCCCGCCGGGCGACGCCCGCGAGGCTCTGGAGTTTGCTCCAGACTTCGTCCTCCACCGGCGTTCGTAGGGGCGGCCCCTCGATCCCGTACACCTCGAGGTCTTCCGGGTCCCGAGTCGCCGGGCGGGCCGGCGCCGGCAGCACCGCCGCCCGCAGTGGCCGGGCAAGCCCCACCATCACCACATAGCGAAAGCGCCGGGGGTAGGCGTCCAGCCAGTCGTGACGGCCGGCCTGGATCAGGATGGGCGCGGTGAACCGCCCGCTCCGCAGATCGGGCGGCTCGTTCCCCATATACAAGAGCCCGGTGCCTTGCTCGTTCGAGGGCGGCAGGTCGAGCGTCAGATAGCCTTCGACCTCGCGCCCCCAGTCATAGAGCATGGGCGAGCCCGGCGGCCGGCCGGACTCGCGCCCCGCCAGGAGGAAAGGCATGGGGAGGACCGCCGCGGCGGGCACCGGGGGCGTCCGTGGAAGCAGGAGCGCCGGAGAGCCGATCCGCGGCCTCCCCCACCGGCCAATGGGAGGATAGCCCCAGCAAAACGCCGGCTCTCCGGCATCACCCAGAGGGAGCCACCCCCGCACCAGGCCCAGCTCGTGGCGGAGGAAGATCCGCCAGCTCTCGTCCGTGACCACCAGCTCCGTCTCGCCGGATCGCAAAGCGGCCAGGAGCCCGCCCGTCCCGCGCCCGCTCCGGACCTCCACCACGAGCCGGTTTCCCCCAGGCCTGAGGAAAGGGCCCACCTCATAGGAGTCGAGCAGCGTTCCGGAGCCCCGCCGGAAGCAGGTGCCGGCGGCGATCCGCTTGCCGTTCAGGGTGGCCACGTACTCCTCGTCGGCCGTGATCAGCAGGCGGGCCGTCTTGGGCGGGGCGGCGACGCCGAAGTCGCGGATGGCGTAGAAGGCCGTGGGATGGATGTCCCGGCGGTCCATCTCCCGCCAGATCCACTGCGCCCGCCCCGTCACCAGGCTGGCCGTGCGCATCGCCGGCACCGTCCGCACGGCCAGGGCCAACGCGGCGACGATGCCGAGAAGCACGAGCCAGCCCTTCCACCAGCGGCGGCCGGAGAGAGCGGAGAGGGGGCGAAAAGGCACGGCGAGACTGTATACGAAACCCCTCACCCCTGGCCCCTCTCCCATCGCCCTCCAACCGTCCGGGAGAGGGGAACGTGACCGAATCGGTGGAGACGAGTAGGGTGCGCTTTGCGCACCAGGAACGCTGAGGTGCGCACAGCGCACCCTACGGGCAAGACCGGTCATGGAGCGTCCCCTTCTCCCGGCCGGTGGGAGGGCGATGGGAGAAGGGCCAGGGATGAGGGGCTACCGCGCGTTGCTGTAGCCAAGCGCCCGGAGGCGCTTCCCGGTCTCGGCGTCGACCGGCTGGGGCTTGGGAGCCGGCTCTGTCCAGCCCGAATCCGAGGTCGAACGGCTGCGCTGGATCCAGGCGAGCAGGCGCGAGCGCAGCCAGGCCACTTCAAGGCTTTCCTCGCCCGCGAGGTTCACCCGCTCGCCGGGGTCTTTTTCCAGGTCGAACAGGTACTCGGGATCGCGGGAGCGTCCGCGGCCGTCCCCCATCCCCCACTCGTGGCCGAAGCGAGGCGCCCAGACCAGCTTCCAGCGCCCCGCCTGGGCGGAGTAGATGCCGCCGATCACGCTCGACGCCGCCGCCAGGTGGACGTACCCCTCCTTCGCGAGCCGCTCTTCCCAGGAGCGGCCGGCCGGTGCCGTCCGGCTTGCCGCAGGCCGCAGAGGTCCAGGAGGGTGGCGTAGACGTCCAGCGTGTCCGTGGGCTCCTCCACCCGGGCGGCGCCGAAGGCGGCCGGGCCACCAGAAGACCAGCGGGATGTCGAGCAGCTCCTCGTAGAGCGTGTAGCCATGGAGCACGCCGCCGTGGTCGAACAGCTCCTCGCCGTGGTCCGAGGTGAGCACGGTCAGCAGCTCGCCGGGCGGGGCCCACTGCTTCACCTTCTGGAGGAAGGTCCCGAGCTCGGCGTCGTTGAAGGCCAGAGACCCCGTGTAGAGGCCGCGCAGCCGCTCGCGGTCCGCCGGGCTGGCCGACACCCCGCCCTTGCGCACGGCCATCAGCGTCTCGGTGCTGCCGTCGATCGAGGAGCGGATACCGTGGGTGAACCGCCGGCGGTAGGGCTCGGGCGGGGCGTAGGGGTTGTGCGGGTGGATGGTGTGGAAGTAGAGGAACGCCCGCTCGCCCGGCGGGAGCGTACGCAGCCAGGCCAGGGCGGCGGCATGGGCCCGGGCGGCGTTGTCGTTGAGCTGGCCGGGGCCCGCGGCGTCGGCGTCCATGAGCACCTCGCGGGCCACGTGCTCGAACCCGCGGTCGGTACCGAAGGAGGGGCTGACGTAGACGTTGCCCGAGAACAGGCCCGTCCGGTAGCCGGCGTCGCGGAACCGCTCGGCGAGCGTCGTCCCATCGTCCGGCCCGAGCGCCGCGTCGCCGCCCGTGACCACGGGGCGGCCGGTGAACAGCGCCTTGGTGGAGGGGATGGTGTTGGGCGCGAGGCTGCGGTGGTGGCGGAAGGCCACGCCCTCGCGGGCCAGCCGGTCATAGATGGGCGAGATCCCCGGGCGCCCGTTGGCATATCCCAGGGCGTCCGCCCGCAGGGCGTCCATGACGTAGACGATGACCACGCGGGGCGGCTCCGGAGGGGGAAGGTCCTTCTCCGCCACCGCCACCGGCGGCTCGGCCCTCCCCGGCCCTCCCATCATCCCCAACCCTTCCCAGCGCCCTTCCGGCCCCTGGCCGCTCGCGAGGAGGCGGACCCGCACCAGCCCCGGGGCCGCTCCCAGCGGCAGGGCGATCTTCCGCTCCTCCGCCTCCCCCTCTCCCGCCACCCAGGTGAACCGCGGAGCGGGCGGTCCGGACTCCCTCTCCAGGATCAGCTCGAAGCGCTGCCCCGGCCGGGCCTCCGGGGGCGGCACGAAGGTTCCCACCAAGGTCTCGCCGCCCGCCACGCGGTGGACGAAATCGGTCAGGGAGTCGCCGGACTGGAGCACGTCCGCCCCTTCGAAATGAACCTTGCCGGCCGGCCGGCTTTGCCGCACCGCCGCCGCCAGAACACCGCGCGATCCCCAGTCGAACGTCAGGTCGACCGGCACCCGGCCGACGGGCAGGCCGCCGGGGAGCGCCACCTCGACCGGATCGGTCAGGGGGAAGGCGCCGAGGTCCCGCCCCGCCGCCCGCACCCGCACCGAGCGGCCGGGGACGGCCCGGATCAGGTCGAGGAGCAGGGTCCGGGGCTCCTCCCCCAGGTTGACGATCTCCAGCCGCACCGTCCTCCGGGGAGCGGGCGGCGACAGGGCCAGCCGCCCTTCGAACGACCAGGGCCACCAGCCGTTCAAAAAGCGGTTGCCCCCCAGCGAAGGGGGGTAGGCGACCCGGCGCTCCTCGGTCAGCACGTCGGGCGCGTGCTGGCCGTCGAGCAGCAGGCGCACCTCCGGCCCCCGGCCGCAGCCGACGGTGAGGCCGCAGAGGAGGAGCCCTGCCGCGAGAGAGGCGATGCGCTTCATCGGTCCGATTCGCGCATCATGTTCCATGCCAGCGCGCGAGATGCTACCCCCCTCCGTCCGCGATTGACACCCCCCCGCCCCGCCCATTACATTAGGCCGTGCACCCCAACGCGTCCCCTGCCCCGTCCAGACCTGCCGGCGGGACGGGTATCGTGGGCGCCATTCCGGCCCGCTACGGGTCGACCCGGCTCCCCGGAAAGCCGCTGCTCCCGATCGCCGGCAGGCCGATGATCGAGCACGTCTACACCCGGGTGACGCCGGCGCGCGGGCTCGACCGGGTGGTGGTGCTGACGGACGACGAGCGGATCGCCCGGGCGGTCGAGGCTTCGGCGGCGACTGCGAGATGACCCCGGCGGACTGCGCCAGCGGCACCGACCGCATCGCCTGGGCCGCCCGGCGGTGGAACGCCTCGCGGTGACGCGGTGATCAACATCCAGGGCGACGAGCCGCTGATCGATCCCGAGGCGGTCTCGCGGATCGCCGCCCACCTGGCCGCGAACCCCGGACGACCCCGTGGTGACCCTGGCCGCCGCCGGCCACGCCCGAGGAGATGGGCAACCCGAACGCGGTCAAGGTGGTGCTCGACCCGCGACGGCTACGCCCTCTACTTCAGCCGCTCGCCGATCCCGTACCCCCGGCAGGCGGACGGCGCCGCGCCGCTCAAGCACCTCGGCATCTACGGCTACCAGCGGGACGCCCTGCTGCGGCTGGCCGCCCTGCCGCCCACGCCGCTCGAGACGGAGCGAGTCGCTGGAGCAGCTCCGGGCCCTGGAGAACGGCATCCCGATCCGCGTCCTGGTGGTCGAGCGGGGCTCGCCGGGCGTGGACACGGCCGAAGATCTGGAACGGGTGGAGACGATCCTCGAGGGATCCTGACGGACTCATCAAGATCATCGCACTGAGGGAGAAACGCATGGCGACCAAGTTCATCTTCATTACCGGCGGAGTCGTGTCCTCCCTGGGCAAGGGGGTCGCCGCCTCCTCGGTCGGGGCCATCCTGGAGGCGCGCGGCTTCTCGGTGACGCTGATGAAGTTCGACCCCTACATCAACGTCGATCCGGGCACCATGTCGCCCTACCAGCACGGCGAGGTCTTCGTCACCGACGACGGCGCCGAGACCGACCTCGACCTCGGCCACTACGAGCGCTTCACCCACACCCGGCGCCACCAAGCGCCACAACTACACCACGGGCAAGATCTACGAGTCGGTGATCAACAAGGAGCGCCGGGGCGACTACCTGGGCAAGACCGTCCAGGTCATCCCCCACATCACCGACGAGATCAAGGAGGCCATGCGCCGGGTGGCCGACGACCACGACGTGGTGATCGTCGAGATCGGCGGCACGGTCGGCGACATCGAGTCGCTCCCCTTCCTGGAGGCCATCCGCCAGTTCCGCCAGGAGCTGGGCCGCGGCAACGCCGTCAACATCCACCTGACCCTGGTGCCCTACATCGCCGCCGCCGACGAGCTGAAGACCAAGCCCACCCAGCACTCCGTGCGCGAGCTGCGCGAGATCGGCATCTCGGCCGACATCGTGCTCTGCCGCGTCGACCGCGCCCTGCCCGAGGAGATGAAGAAGAAGATCGCCCTCTTCTGCAACGTCGACCCCCGCCAGGTGATCGCCGCCCGCGACGTCTCGACCATCTACGAGGTCCCCCTCATGTTCTGCCGCGAGGGGCTGGACGACATCGTCCTGGAGCTGCTGAACCTCCCCCACTACGACCGCGACCTCTCCCGCTGGGAGAGCCTGGTGGCGCGGGTCAAGAACCCCCACCACCACGTGCGGGTGGGGATCGTCGGCAAGTACGTCGAGTTCCCCGACGCCTACAAGAGCCTGAACGAGGCCCTGCTCCACGGCGGCATCGCCAACGACGCCAAGGTCGAGCTGGTCTACATCGACGCCGAGGAGACCGAGGGGGGCAACTGGCCGCGCGAGATCTTCGAGGTCGACGCCCTGCTGGTGCCGATCGGCTTCGGCCAGCGCGGCACCGAGGGGAAGATCCGCGCCATCCGCTACGCCCGCGAGCACAAGGTGCCGTTCTTCGGCATCTGCCTCGGGATGCAGTGCATGGTCATCGAGTACGCCCGGAACGTCTGCGGCATCAAGGACGCCACCTCCTCCGAGTTCGACCCGGACACCGAGCACGCGGTCATCTACAAGCTGCGCGACCTCCTGGGCGTCGAGGAGCTGGGCGGCACCATGCGGCTCGGCGCCTACCCCTGCCAGCTCAAGGAGGGCACGCTCGCCCGCCGCATCTACGGCGCGGCGGAGATCAGCGAGCGCCACCGCCACCGCTACGAGGTCAACCAGAAGTACCTGCAGACGCTCACCGAGCACGGCCTGGTGGTCTCCGGCCTCTCGCCGGACGGCAAGTTCGTCGAGATGGTCGAGCTGCCGGACCACCCCTGGTTCCTCGGCTGCCAGTTCCACCCCGAGTACAAGTCGAAGCCCACCGAGCCGCACCCGCTCTTCGTCTCCTACATCGCGGCAGCCCTGGCGCACAAGCAGCGGCGCGAGCACGGCGAGCCGGCGGCGCTGACCGAGGCTCCCTTCCGAAGTCCAGGTTCAGGGCTGATTCCGGCAGATGACCGTACCGTCCGTCGAGCTGGCCCCCGGCGTCGTCGTCGGCGGCCGGACGCTTTGCCGGTCATCGCCGGCCCCTGCGTGATCGAGACCGAGGAGCTGGCGCTCGAGATGGCCCACACCCTGGCCGCCATGGCCGAGCGGCTGGGGCTCGCCCTGGTCTTCAAGGCGTCGTTCGACAAGGCCAACCGCACCTCGATCGGCGAGCTTCCGCGGCCCCGGCCTCGAAGAGGGGCTGCGCGTCCTGCGAGCTCGTGAAGCGAGGAGACCGGCCTGCCGGTGCTCACCGACGTCCACGAGCCGGACCAGTGCGAGCCGGCCGCCGAGGTCTGCGACGTGCTCCAGATCCCCGCCTTCCTCTGCCGCCAGACCGACCTCGTGGTGGCCGCCGCCACAACCGGCCGGGCGGTCAACGTCAAGAAGGGGCAGTTCATGGCGCCGGACGACATGCGGCGGGTCGTCGAGAAGGCCCGCAGCCCGGCAACGACCGGATCACCGTCACCGAGCGCGGCGTCTCCTTCGGCTACCACAACCTGGTGGTGGACATGCGGAGCTTCGCCATGCTCCAGGACGACGGCATCCCGGTGATCTACGACGTCACCCACTCCCTCCAGCTCCCCGGCGGCGGCGAGCAGAGCGGCGGCATGCGGCGCTACGCCGAGCCCCTCGCCCGGGCCGCCGTGGCGGCCGGCGCGGACGGCGTGTTCCTCGAGGTCCACCCGGACCCGGAGCACGCCCTCTCGGACAGCGCCGTGCAGCTCGATCCGGAGCGGGCGGAGGAGCTGCTGCGGTCGCTGATCGCGGTGCGGAGGGCGCCGTGAGAACGGCCCACTGACGCCGCCATCCCCGACGACGCCCGCGATCCCCCCGCGAGGTCGCCGCCGAGGTTCTGCGAGACCGAAGCCGCCGCGGTCCGCGGCCTCATCCCGCAGCTCGACGAGCGCTTCGACCGCGCCGTCGAGCTGCTCCGCGTCCTGCACCGGCCGGGTGGTCTGCACGGGCATGGGCAAGAGCGGCCTCGTCCTGAAGAAGATCGCCGCCACCCTCGCCTCGACCGGCACGCCTTCCTTCTTCCTCCACCCTGCCGAGGCGGTCCACGGCGACCTCGGGCATGATCGTGCCCGGCGACGTGGTGCTCGCCGCCTCCTACTCGGGCACCACCGAGGAGCTGCTGCGGCTGGTCGAGACCCTGAAGCGGCTGGGCGTGCCGCTGGTCGCGATGACCGCCAACGCCGCCTCGCCCGCTGGCCCGCCACGCGGACCTCCACCTGCCGGTCGCCATCGACCGCGAGGCCTGTCCGCTCGAGCTCGCCCCCACGGCCTCCACCACCGCCACCCTGGCGCTGGGCGACGCCCTCGCCATGGCCCTGCTCGAGGCGCGCGGCTTCACCCGCGAGGACTTCGCCCTCCTCCATCCCGCCGGCCAGCTCGGCAAGCGCCTGCTCAAGGTCGAGCAGCTCATGCACGCGGGCGAGGCCCTGCCGCGAGGTGCGCGACGGACACGCCGATGCGCGAGGCGATCTACGAGATGTCGAAGAAGGCGCTCGGCATCACCGCCGTCGTCGCCGCTGAGACGACGGAGGCCGCCTGGTGGGCTGCATCTCGGACGGCGACCTGCGCCGGCTGCTCGCAGGCGGACGACGGCGCCTCCTCCGCCGCACCGCCGGCGAGTGCATGACCCGCGACCCCCGCACCATCGCCGGCAGCGAGCTGGCCGCCGCCGCCCTCAAGTGCATGGAAGAGCACCGCATCACCTCCCTCTTCGTCTGCGACGAGGCGCGGGCGGCTCGAAGGCGTCGTCCACCTGCACGACCTCTGGGGCTGGAGCTGTTCTGAGCCCCCATGCCTGAAAATCATCGATTCTGACGAGGATCTGGCCCGCCGCGCCCAGGATCTGGACTGGCTGCTCTTCGACGTCGACGGCGTGCTGACCGACGGCCGCCTGCTACTACGGCCCGCAGGGCGAGCGCTGGAAGGTCTTCGACGTGCGCGACGGCCTGGGCCTGCAGGCTGGCCCAGGAGGCCGGGCTCAAGATCGGCATCCTCTCCGGCCGGGGGAACGCCGCCCTGGAGCGTCCGCGCCGGCGAGATCGGCTTCGACGCCCTGATCCAGGGCCGCGCACGACAAGGACGCCGCCTTCGCCGAGTTCCTCGCGCAGCACGGCGCCGCAGGCCGGCCGGGTGGCCTACATGGGCGACGACCTGCTCGACCTCCCGGTGCTGCGGCGCTGCGGCCTCGCCTTCGCCCCGGCCGACGCCGCTCCCGAGGTGCGCGAGCGGGTCCACCGCGTGGTCTCCCAACCCGGGGGGCGGGGGGCCGTGCGGGAGATGTGCGAGCTGATCCTCCGCGCCCGCGGGGATTGGGACGACCTCGTGGCCCATCTCCTCGTGGAATGGTAGACGGGGCCGCCGTGCCCAGGAAGAGAACCCAACCCGCTCAAGGTGCGCCTCGCGCAGGCCTTGCTCAACGCCGGCCTGAAGACGCTGACCGCCACCCTGGGGCGCCTGCCCTGGCACCGCTTCGCAGCGGCGTCGGCCGCGCCATCGGCGGCCTCGGCTGGCTCCTCGCCCGGCGCGACCGCCGCCGCACCCTGGACCACCTCGCCCTCGCCTGGCCCGAGCTGACCGGAGGCCGACCGCCAGCGCCTCGGCCGCGCCTGCTTCCGCCACCACGGCACCACTCTCGGCGAGTGCCTCCACCTCCTCCACCGCGACTGCGCCGTTCATCGCCTCCGTCGTCGAGGTCCGGGGCTGGGAGGAGATCGAGACGGCGCGGGCGGCGGACCGGCCCGATCCTCATCCTCACCGGCCACTGCGGCAACTGGGAGCTGCTCGCCGCCGCCATCAACTGCCGCGGCCTCGGTATGGCCGTCGTCGCCCGCCCCCTCGACGAGCCGGACCAGCAGCGCCTGCTCGCCGGCCTGCGCGAGCGCTTCGGCACCCCCACCATCGCCCGCGGCAGCGAGGGAGCCGCCCGCCAGCTCCTCGCCGCCCTGCGCAAGGGCGGCGCCCTCGGCATGCTGATCGACCAGGACACCAAGGTCGACGGCGTCTGGGTCCCCTTCTTCGGCCGCCCCGCCTTCACCCCCGTGGGTGCCGCCAAGATCGCCCTGCGGCAGACAGCGCCGACGCGTCATCCCCACCTTCATCGAGCGCCTGGAAGACGGCCGCCACCGCGCCACGTTCCAGCCGCCGCTCGACCTGCCGGACGACCCCACCGAGGCCACGGCCCTGATGACGGCGAAGATCGAAGAGCAGGTCCGCCGCCGTCCCGAGCAGTGGGTGTGGATGCACCGGCGGTGGCGGCGGCAGCCACCAGTGACCGGCTGAAGACCGGCCTGAGGACCATGTTAGATTTACGCCATGGCCTCGGATCCCCAACAGCGTCTCACCATCCAGGAATATCTCTCCTTCGAGCGCGAATCGGAGCTGAAGCACGATTATTGGGAAGGCGAGACCTTCGCAATGAGCGGGGCGAGCCGCGCCCATGGCCTGATCACAGGCAATCTCTCCGGAGAGATCCGGAACCAGCTCAAAGGACGTCCCTGCGAAACCTATTCGGAATCCATGCGGGTGCGGACCCCCGGCGACCTCTTCACCTATCCGGACGTGGTCGTCGTTTGTGGACCGCCGCGGTTCGCCGACTCCGAATTCGACACCCTGCTCAATCCGACGCTGATCATCGAGGTTCTCTCCCCTTCCACGGAGGGGTACGACCGGGGGCTCAAATCCTCCCGTTATCGCGCCATCCCGTCCCTGGCCGAATACGTTCTCGTGGCGCAGGACCGTTGCCACGTCGAGCACCTCGTCCGCCAGCCGGACGGCGGCCACTGGCTTCTGGAGGAGATCGCGGAGCTGGGAGCGGCCCTGGAGCTCCCCTCCATCGGCTGCCGGCTTCCCCTGGCCGAGATCTACGAGCGGGTTCTCCCCGCCTGATCTCAAAGGCCGCTGCGGCCGATGCGGTAAACTCCACCGCCGTGCGCCACCGCCTCTCCTTCCTTCTCCTCGCCCTCCTCCTGACCCTCCCCGCCTGCCGGCCGCGCTCCGAGCCGGCGGCCACGGGAGCCTGGGACCGGCTGGATCTCTGGCGGGTCAAGCCCGAGGTCGAGTCCACCCCCGAGGAGTGGAAGAAGGCCACCATCCGCCAGATCTCCTACCTGGGCGCCGCCGAGGTGCGGGACATGCGGCTCGTTCCCGCCCAGCAGCTCATCCATTTCCCCAAGCGGACGGCGGGACAGGTGAAGGCCCTGGAGCAGCGGGCCAGCTCGCGCGTCCGGTGGACGGTCGAGCCAGGGGAGGACGCCTATTTCTCCTTCGTCCCCCTGGGCACCACCAACGGGTGCGCTCTGCACCTATCTGGTCGGGCGTCCGCGAGGCTCCGGACAAGATCAAGGAGCTGTACCGGGTCGCCGCCGAGCCGGTGGCCCCCTGGGCTCCCGCCGCCGTGGAGGTGGACCTCTCTCCGTACGCCGGGCGCAAGGTGGATCTCCTGGTCCAGATCGAGGGCCCGGCGGCCCATGCTCCCGGCCAGCCCATCCCCAGCGTCCTCTGGGGCAGCCCGGCGCTGTACAGCCGCAAGCCCGCCACGGAGGCCGCGTCGGGGACCGACGGCCAAGCCCAACATCCTCCTGATCGGCTACGACACCCTGCGCGCCGACGCCCTCGGAGCCTGGGGACGGAACCCGAGCCTCACGCCGTCCCTCGACCGCCTGGCCGAGCAGAGCGACGTCTGGCTCGACGCCTACAGCGCTTTCAACGTCACCAACCCGAGCTTCGCCTCGATCCTGACCGGCCTCTACGGCAAGAACCACGGCGTCTACGACCTCCAGACGCCGCTGCCCCCGAGCCATACCACCCTGGCCGAGATCCTCAAGGGGGCGGGGTACGACACCCTGGCCTTCATCTCGGCCAGCCATCTAGGAGACCACAACTCCGGTCTCGGCCAGGGATTCTACGACGTGAGCACCGCGACCGAGCACTATCGCGGCCGAGATGCCGGTCGACATGACCATGGACTGGCTGGCGGCGCGCAAGGCACCGGCGAAGCCCGTTCTTCATCTGGCTCCACCTCTTCGATCCCGCACACGCCGCACACGCCGCCGCAGCCGTACGCCCTGGGGTTCCGGCCGTCCCAGGCGGTGGGCCTGGCACCGGTGCGCTCCTGGATCCCGTTCCGCCAGCCCGGCCCGCGGGGCTTCACCGAGGCCGTCCTGGGCGGCGACCGCGACCTCTACGACGGCGAGGTGGCCTACCTCGACCGCCAGATCGGCCGTCTGCTCGACTTCCTGGAGAGCCGCGGGCTGCTGGAGAACACGATCGTGGCCGTGGTGGCCGACCACGGCGAGAACCTGGGGGATCACGGCATCCGCTTCCGCCACGTGGGCCTCTTCGACACCACCACCCACGTGCCGCTGATGATCCGCTGGCCGGGCCGGGAGACGGAAGGGCGGCGGATCGAGGGCCTGGTGCAGACGCTCGACCTCTTCCCCACCCTCGTGAAAGCTGCCGGCCTCCCGGTGCCGAAGCAGGACGGCACCGATCTCGAGGAGCTGACGGAGGGCGACCGCCGGGGCCGCCGTGCCGTCTTCTCCGAGCACGCGGGCCGGCTGGGCGTCTCCGTGCGGACGCTCGACTGGCGCTACAGCCTGAGCCAGGGCAACGCGCCGTTCTTCCCCGACGGCCCCTCTCTTTACGACCTCAAGGCCGATCCTGGGGAGACCCGGAACCTCGCGGGCCAGGGCCGCGCCATCGAGAAAGAGCTGAACGGTCTCCTCCTGCGCTGGATCTCCGACCGCCGCCGCAATCCCAATCCCCAGAGCCGGGATCTGACGGAAGAGGAAGAGCAGCGGCTGCGGTCGCTGGGGTACGGGTAGAACGTCCTGCCGTGTTTTCCAACGCGCTGCAGGGCATTTACGACGCGCTCGCCGCCTTTTCCTCAGCCTGTTGGAGAACTCCCCGGAGGGGCGCAATTTACGGCAGGCCGCCGTCTTTACGGCGAGCCGTTGCAAGACTCCCCGCCATCCAAAAGACGGCAGCGCGTTGGAAACTCCCTGCCCCGTCGCAATTTTCTCCAAGCCGCCGTCTTTGGAGTCGAGCCGCCGTAAACGAGCCGACGCATTGGAGAAGTCTCCAAGCCGCCGTCAATTTCCTCAGGATGCCGTAATCGAGGAATGGCGACGTTGCAAAAAACGGCGGAGCGTTGGAAAGCTCTCCAGGGCGCCTCGTTTTGCGAGTGAGTTGCCGTAAAGGCGGCAGCTCGTTGGAAAACTCCCCAGGCCGCCGCAATTTCGTCAGGCTGGCGTAGATCTACTCAGCGTCCTCTGCGTCCATCGCATCCATCTCCGCCGCCTTCTTCTTGCGGAAACGGTCCGCGAAGAACGCCGCCCCCACGCCCAGCAGATACAGCCCCAGGGCCGGCACCGCGAAGATGCAGAGGTTCACGATGTCCGGCGTCGGCGTGATGATGGCGGCGACGATGAAGATGATCACCACCGCATGCCGGAAATAGCGCAGCAGGAAGCGCGGCGTCACCACCCCGAGCAGCGACAGCAGCAGGATCAGCACCGGCATCTCGAACATGAGGCCGAGCCCCAGGATCACCGTCAAGAGGAAGCCGAAGTACTTCTCGATGGTGATGACGGCCTGGAAGTTCGCGCCCATGGCCAGCAGGAACCGCGCGGCGAAGGGGAACGCCACGTAGTAGGCGAAAGCCCCGCCCGAGAGGAAGAACGCCGTGGTGAAGAAGACGAAGGGGACCGCCAGCAACCGCTCCTTGCGGTAGAGGCCGGGGGCCACGAACGCCCACACCTGGTACAGCAGGACCGGCGAGGCCAGGAAGACCGCCGTCAGCGCGGCCACCTTGAAGTAGAGGATGAACGGGTCCGTGAGCCCCAGGAAGGCCAGCTTGATGCCCGGCTGGATCTTCTGAAGGGGCGCCGCCAGGAAGTCGAAGATCTTCTGGACGTAGATCCAGCAGGGCCCGAACGCCACCGCCAGCGCCACCACCGAGTAGAGGATGCGCTTGCGCAGCTCCTCCAGGTGCTCCATGAGAGACATCCGGGCCAGCTCGTCCGCGGTCGGCGGACGGGACGGGCTCTTGAGCTGGGGAGCGGTCGGCATGAGCAGAGAGATACGGGATCTGGACGCTAGCGGGATTCCGGCGTGCCGGAATCGGCCTGGGCGGCCGGACTCCGGCGAGCGGCGGCCGCGTGGCTCCTCGGCCTCGGAGACCCAGGGCTCCGTCGCGTGCGGCGGCTCGTCCACCCTCTCGAGCACCTCGCTCTGCGCCTCGGCGCGGCTCCTCGAGCCGGCGGGGCCGGAGCACCGGCGGCACGGGCGTTCTCTTCCAGCACCAGCTCGGTGTTGAGAGTCCGCTTCAGCTCGTTCGTCGCCTTGCGGAACTCGGCGACGCCTTTCCCCACGGTACGCCCGATCTCCGGCAGCTTCTTGGGGCCGAAGATCAGCAGGGCGAGAACGAAGATGAACGCGATTTCAGGTAGTCCAAGCGAACCCATGAGGGCCTCCAGCTCCCGATCATCGAGCCTGGATGCCGGTCAAGTCAAGCCGGAGCCCGGGCCCCTGCCCCTCAGGGAGCTGAGGGCCGGTGGTACACTGATGAGCATGAGACGTTCATGGCGCATCGCTGCAATCGTACTCTTCACGGTCGCGCTCGCGCTCGGCGGCCTGCTCGGTGACCGGCTCCTCGCCGTCACGGACGAAACGCGCGACTCCCTGAAGCTCTACACCGAGCTGATCAACGTGGCCCACGACCGCTACGGCGCCGACGTGAGCTACAAGGATCTGGTCTACTCCTCGGTCAACGGCATGCTCCGGGCCCTCGATCCCCACACCGCCTTCCTCTCTCCCGAAGCCTACGAGGGGATGCGGGAGAAGCAGCAGACCAGCTTCTACGGCCTGGGCATCCTGGTGGGCGTGCGCAACGGCCAGCTCACGGTGATCACTCCGCTCGAAGGCACTCCGGCCTCGCGCCTGGGCATCCAGGCGGGCGACGTCATCAGCACCATCGAGGGCGAGCCCACCGACCAGATGGCCCTCGACGAGGCGGTGGGCAGGCTCAAGGGCCCCAAGGGCACGCAGGTCAAGATCACCATCGTCCGCCGCGGGCTCGACCAGCCGCTGGCGATGTCGGTGACCCGCGCCGAGATCCCGCAGACCACGGTGCGCCAGTCCTACATGCTGAACCCCACGACCGGCTACATCCAGCTCACCGAGTTCGCCCGCGGCACCGGCGGCGAGGTGGCGGAAGCCATCGAGAAGCTGCGCAAGGCCGGGCATGAAGCAGCTCATCTTCGACCTGCGCAACAACGGCGGCGGCCTGCTCGACCAGGCCATCGAGGTCTCCGACCAGTTCCTGCCCGAGGGCTCGACCATCGTGCAGACCCGGGGCCGCACCCGCGACTCCTTCCAGGCCTACAAGTCGAGCGGCAAGTATCCTGCTCTCGACGTGCCGGTCGTCGTGCTGGTCAACGAGGGCACGGCCTCGGCGTCCGAGATCGTCTCCGGCGCTCTCCAGGACCACGACCGCGGCCTGATCGTGGGCACCCCGAGCTGGGGCAAGGGGCTCGTGCAGACGGTGTACAACCTCTCCTACGGAGCGGGGCTCGCGCTCACCACGGCCAAGTACTACACCCCCTCGGGCCGGCTGATCCAGCGCGACTACACCTCGTACTTCGACTACTACACCCACGCCGACGCGGGCTCGCCCGAGCTCAACGGCAAGCAGGTTTCCGAAGACGAGATCTTCCACACCGACCTCGGCCGCAAGGTCTACGGCGGCGGCGGCATCACCCCCGACGTCATGGTCAAGGACGAGAACCTCTCCCCCTTCGAGCAGTTCCTCCTCTCGAGGAACGCCTACCTCAACTTCGCCGTGGACTACGCCACCCGCAACAAGGTCACGCGGGACTGGAAGCCCGATGCGGACAAGGTTCTCGACGACCTCGGCAAGTGGCTGATCAAGGAGAAGCTGGCGACCCAGGAGGAGGTGGACAAGAACCTCCCCGACAAGTCCGTCCGCGACGCCTCCATGCTCCAGATCCGCGCCGAGCTGATGAACACCGTGGGCGGCCAGGAAGCCCGGCACCGCGTCCTCTCCGAGGGCGACGTCCAGCTCCAGGAAGCCCTCAAGCTCTTCGGCAAGGCCGCCGAGATGATGGCCCAGCGCCGCGAGATGACCCCCAAGATCGAGCGGGGCACGCAGACCAAGGGGCTGTAGGCTCCCTCACCCCGCCACCCTCCTCTCCCCCCGGGAGAGGAGGGCCTCCTGGCAGTCCTCGCAGAACGCGCCGTCTTGAGGTCGATCTCCTCGACGTAGGTCGAGGCGCGCATCACGCACCCGGGTTGCCGGCAATGGATGAGGCCGAAGGTGTGCCCCAGCTCATGGACCGACTCCTTCTCCAGCCGGCTCTCCACCAGCGCGTCGTCCGCGGGCAGACCATAGGCCTCGGGCACCAGGCGATGGAGCGAGGCCACGGCCGCCCGGCCCGGGAGCTGGGCCTCGCCGAAGACGTAGCTGAGCACGGGGATGAAGAGGTCCACCGTGGCCACACCCAGCACCCGCGAGCCTTCGGACGCCCGCGGGCCTCCCTGGAGCTGGGCCAGCAGCAGGGTCGAGTTGTACTGCCCGCGTGAGGGGTCGAAGGCCCGCTCGGGATCGAACCACGGCTGGTGGATCTCCACCTCCCGGCCGAAAGCCTCCGCGAGCCGCGGCGCCAGGCGGTGGATCAGGCCGCGCCCTTCTCCCAAATAGATCGGCACGAGGACGAGCCCGGCCATCGCAGGTCATCGCTCTTCCGCGGCCGGCGAGGGGTGAACGAGGTCGAACCGCTTGATCTTGTGATAGAGCGTCACCCGGTCGATGTCCAGGATCCGCGCCGCGCGGCTGATGTTCCAGTCGCAGCGCTCCAGGATGGCCTGGACGTGCGCCTTCTCGACCTCGGCCAGCGAGTCGCCGGCCGCCGCCACTCCGCGGGCCGGCGCCAGGGAGAGCGGCAGGTCCTCGGGCCGCACCAGCGGCGGCTTGCCCACCACCAGGGCCCGCTCGATGGCGTTGGCCAGCTCGCGGACGTTGCCCGGCCAGGGGTAGCGCAACATCAGCTCGACGGCTTCGGGCGAGACGCCGCGGAACGGGCGGTTCATCTGGAGGGCGTACTTCTCCAGGAAGTGCCGGGCCAGCACCGGGATGTCCTCCCGCCGCTCGCGCAGGGGGGGCAGGTGGATGGTGACGACGTTGATGCGGTAGTAGAGGTCGTCGCGGAACTTCCCCTCGGCCACCATCTGCTCCAGATCCTGGTTGGTGGCGCACACCAGCCGGAAATCCACCTTGATCGGCCTGGCGGCGCCGAGGCGGGTGACCTCCTTGCTCTCCAGCACGCGCAGCAGCTCGACCTGGGTCTTGGCGCTCAGGGTGCCGATCTCGTCGAGGAACAGGGTGCCGCCGTCGGCCATCTCGAAGCGCCCCTTGCGCCGGTACTGGGCGCCGGTGAACGCCCCCCGTTCGTGGCCGAACAGCTCGCTTTCGAGCAGGCTCTCGGTCAAGGCCCCGCAGTTGACGGGCACGATGCTGAAAAAGCGCCGGGGGCTGCCGGCGTGGATGGCCTGGGCGATCAGCTCCTTGCCCGTGCCGCTCTCGCCGCGGATGAGCACCGTGGCGTCCATGGGCGCCACGGCCCGCACCAGCTCCATCACCTTCGCCATCTCCCGGCTCTCACCCACGATGTGCGGCACCCCGGAAAGCTCCTCCAGCTTGGCCTTCAGGGCCACGTTCTCCGAGCGCAGGCGGCGCTGCTCCACGGCCCGCTGCACCACGTGGGTCAGCTCGTCCGGGTCGATCGGCTTGTTGACGTAGTCGAAGGCCCCCTCCTTGAGGGCGGCGACCGCGGTCTCGACCGAGCCGAAGGCGGTGAAAATGATGGTCACGATGCCGGGCTCCGCGGCGTGGATCCGCCGCTGCAGCTCCAGGCCGTCCATGCCGGGCATCTTCATGTCGATGAGCACCACGTCCCAGGACGCTTCCTGAAGGCGTTTCAGGGCCTCCTGGCCGTCCCGGGCGCTCGCCGTACGGTAGCCGTCGCGCCGGAACCAGTGCTCCAGGGAGTCGCGCACGGAAAGCTCGTCGTCGACGATCAGGATGCTGGCAGAGGGCTCACTCATGGCTTTTCTCCTGAAGCTCCGGCCGTGGGAGGCAGCGGGGGATGCCGGGGCAGGGTGAGCCGGAAGGCCGTCCCTTTCCCCTGCTCGGAGTCCACCTCGATCGTACCGCCGTGCCGCTCGACGATCCCCCAGACCACCGAGAGGCCGAGGCCGGAGCCGCTCTCCTGCTTGGTGGTGTAGAACGGCTCGAAAATGTGCGGCAGGGCCTCGTCCGGAATGCCCCCCCCGGTGTCCGCCACCAGCACCTCCACGCCCTCGGCGCCCGCCGTGCGGATCAAGACGGTCAGCGTGCCGCCCTCGGTCATGGCCTCCACCGCGTTGACGAACAGGTTGAGCAGCGCCTGCTGGATCTGCCCCGCGTCGCAGACGACCTCGTCGCCGCCGGTGCCGGCGAGGGGGGTCCACGCCAGCTCCACCCTCTTCATCTCCAGGTGGTGGCGGAGGATGGCCAGCGCCTGCTCGGCGATGGCGTTCAGGGCGTGCGGCGCGAGCTCCCCACCCGAGCGGCGGGCGAAGACGAGGAAGTCGTGCACGATCTTGCCGCACCGGCCCGTCTCCTGCTGGATGACGCGCAGGAAGCGCCGGACCTCCTCCCGCTCCCCGGGGTCCGGGGCCCCTTCCCGCTCTTCCGCCAAGCTCCGCTCCACCAGCTTGGCGTAGTTGAGGATGCCCGCCAGCGGGTTGTTCAGCTCGTGAGCCACCGTGGCGGCGAGCGTGCCGAGCGAGGCCATCTTCTCCACGTGCATCACCTGGCGCTGGGTGCGGGAGAGCTTCTCGGCCTCCTCCACCACCTTGCGCTCCAGCAGGCCGGCCCACTCCTCGTTCTCCTTGCGGGAGGCGGCCAGCTCGTGCGTCATGCCGTTGAAGGCCCGGGCGAGCTGGCCCAGCTCATTGCCGGCGCTCGCGTCGAGCGTGGTGTCGAGGTGCCCGCGGGCGATGCGCCCGGTGCCCGCGATCAGGCTCCGTACCGGCCGGCGGACGAAGCGGTCGATGAACAGGGCCGAGGAGACCCCCACGAGAAGGGCCATCACCACCGCGGCCGTGACGCTCAGCCTGCGGGCCGCCGCCAGGTGGCGGTCGGCCTCGTCGAGCGACATCTTGACGTCCAGCACCCCCAGCACCGCCTGGCCCGGCGGGTGCGCGTGGCAGCCGCCGTTCGAGCAGGCCGGCGAGTTCTCGATCGGGTTGATCAGCCCCAGCACCCGGCCGCCGCCGGCGCTCGCGAACACCCGCACCCGCTCCCCCTTGGGGATGAAGCTCAACGGCGGGTTCCCCCGGTGGCAGGCCAGGCAGGCCTCGCCCTTGACGTCCACCCCGCGCCCGATCTCCCCGGCGTCCGCCGAGTAGATGATGAGGCCCCGCTTGTCGTAGACGCGGACGCCCACCACTCCGGGCGTGGCGGCCACGGTGCGGATGATCTCGTGGACGTCCTCCTTGCGGTTCCTCAACATCCCCTGATGCATCGCCTGCTGGATCAGCTCGCTCCAGGCCAGGGCGCCGCCCTCGACCGACTTCTCCCACTCCCGCGAGGTGGCCCGCACGCTCAAGGCCGCATACGCCGCGAACGCCGCGAGCACCACGACGAAAAGCCCGGCGAACAAACGGACGCCGAGCGATTGGAAGAATGATGGCGGGCGTGGTGGATCCGGATCCGGCATGACGAGGCACCCGTCATGAAATTCTAGAGAGCGGCGCCGGCCGCCGCCCCGTACGGCGGGAGGGGGACCGGCGTCCGGGGCCACGTGAAGGGGCGGGCAAACCCGCGGACGCTGCGGGGGGCTCGGAGCGGGCCCCCTGCATGGCCCGGTCGAACGGGCAGCCTTCGCACTCCCCCTCGCGGTCGCAGAGCTTGAAGGCCACCAGCCCGGCGCTCATCCACACGCAGGGCAAAATCCCCGGCGGCAGCGTTGTGCTCGCGAGCGGCCTGTTGTCTCCCTGGGCGAACATGGTGGCCTCCTCTACTGCCCCTGATGGCAGTTGGCGCAGTCCGCGTCGATGGCGAACGCCTTCTTGCCGTCGTGGCAGGAGGCGCAGAGGGCACCCTCGTGAACCGCCTCGTAGGTCAGCGTGCCCATGACCGGCTTGCCCTTCTCCGTCAGCCGGAAGAGCCTCGCGTGGCACGTCCGGCACTGGTTGTCCACGGCCATGGCATGGGTCTCGTGGTCGAACACCACGGGCCCGGGGCTTTCGCCGGTCGCCGGGAAGGTATAGGGAGCGGGCAGGCGCAGGGTCTCGGGCGCCCGCGCGGACACCAGCGGCGGCGTCTCCTCCGGAGTGGCCAGAGCCCGCTTCGTGCCCCCGCTCGCCACCACTCCCGCGACCCCCACCAGCAGCAGGGCCCACAGCCCCACCAGCACCGGCCGGCTCAGGGCCGGGCGGCGCCGCAGCAGCAGCGGGTCGACCCCGGCGGGCGGCAGCTCCTGCTTGGGGAACACCGGCAGGTATTTCACCGCCAACCCAAAGAGCAGGAAGCCCGCCCCCACGATGCTCGCCGTCACCGCGAACTCCATCCACGACGGGACGTAGGTCACCCCGGAGGACGCCGACATCCCCGTCACCGCCACGTTCAGGCGGTTGACGATGAAGCCCATCACCGTCAGCAGGGCGGCGAAGAACAGCCCGCCCTGGCTCGCGCGGATGCGCGGCAGGGCAAAGAGCGCCATGGGCAGCAGCACCCCCAACCCCATCTCGCCCCAAAACAGCACGCTCTCCGGCGTCAGGCCGAGCACCAGCCCCAGGTTCCCCCGGCCGGCGAGATCCTGCACCTTGACCAGCGCGTACACCCCGAGCACCACCACGATCACCCGCGCGATGCCCGCCAGCAGCTCGGGCTCCAGCCGCTTGCCGAACGCCCGGTAGCTCATGAACGACTCGAAAATCGTCATGGCGAGGCCGCCCGCCACCGCCGTCAGGAAGAAGAACACCGGCAGCAGCGGCGAGTACCACAGCCCGTGGAGCTTCTCCGGCACCACGATGTAGAGCGTCCCCAAAGACGACTGGTGAAGCGTCGACAGCAGCACGCCCACGATCACCAGGGGGACGTAGACCGTCCGCATCAGCTTCAGCGGCCGTTTCCAGCCGAACCGCTCGAACACCAGCGGCGAGAACTCCAAGGCCAGCACCGTGGTGTAGAGCGTCACGCACCAGGCCACCTCGAACATCACCGAGTGCGGGTTCCACATCACCAGCGGGTGCCAGATCCGGTACGGCCGCCCGAGGTCGAACAGCAGGGCCACGATCACCAGCACGTAGCCAAGGAAGGCCGTGAGCACCGCCGGCCGGGCGATCGCCTCGTAGCGCTCCAGGCGGAACACGTGAACCGTCGCCGCCACCACGAAGCCGCCCGCGGCGAGGCCCACTCCCACCATGACGTCGAAGCCGATCCACAGCCCCCACGGGAACTCATCCGAAAGGTTGGTGACGGCCCCCAGGCCCTGGGCGAAGCGCAGCACCGTGGCGTACAGGCCGGCGGCCAGCACGGCGAGCAACACGCCCTGCCACAGGGTCAGGCGCGAGAGCTTGTCCTTCAGCGTGTCCTTCAACAGATGGGCGTTCATGATCGGCCTCCTCCGTCACAGCTCGCTCGGACGGGCTTCGAGCCTCATCGGCACCAGGGGCGGTTTGCGCTCCAGGGCCTCGTCCATGGTGATGTCGCCCCGGCGGGCCTGCTCCAGCGTGTCGCGCCGGCTGGTGATCCACCAGATGCCGGCGAGCAGGGCGCCACCCACGCTGACCACGTTGGGCAGCTTGGAGAGCACCTGCCACGACAGGCCCGGATAGGGCTCGGACGACAGCTTCGTCTTGAACCCCAGCTCCTCGAACGGCACGTCCGAGAGGTAGAGCATCGACGTGCCTCCCGCCTCGTGCTGGCCATAGATCCGCTGTACGTAGCGCTTGGGCTCGGCCTCCAGGCGGTGCTGGGCTTCCTTGAGCAGGTTCTCGCGGCTGCCGAACAGGGTCGCCCCCGTCGGGCAGGCCTCCGCGCAGGCCGGCGGGCGCCCCTCGGCCAGGCGCGTCTGGTAGCAGAACAGGCACTTCTTGACCGTCGGCAGGGCGCTCGACCACTCGTACTTCGGCACCCCGAACGGGCAGCCGACCATGCAGTAGCGGCAGCCGATGCACCGGTCCGCGTCGTACACCACCGGCCCCTCGGGGGTCTTGTGCAGCGCCCCCACCGGGCACACCGAGGCGCACGCCGGCTCCAGGCAGTGCATGCACTGGTGCCGCACGGCCACGCCCCGGTGGCGCTCCAGGGCGCTCCAGGTGGTGGCGGAGAGTGCCGTCACGCCATCCTCCCGGGGCAGCCCGTTGACCTCTTTGCAGGCCCACACGCAGGCCTCACAGCCGATACAGCGGGTCAGATCGATCAGCATCGCGGCGGCGGGTTGGGTTCTCATGGCAGTCTCCTCTCGCGGTGATCCTCAAGACGATCCTCAGAAGAAACGCTCCACGAGCTCGCGCCAGTCCTTCTCCGGCATCCGGCCGGCCAGCCCCTCCACGGGCAGGCCGCCGTCCGGAAGGGTGGCCGTGGCCAGCGGCTCGCGGCCGGCCATCGACAGGCCGGCCAGGAAGTCCCGCAGGTGCGACAGCTCCCCGGCCAGCACCGTCCGTGCCTCCTCGGCCACGAACAGCTTCCTCAGGGCCGTGCCCAGGTTGCGGGGCTGCAAGCGCACCAGCCAGCCGGCGCCGAACGGCTCCTTGCCCACCCGGGCCGGATTGCCGGCCACCAGCGGGTTCGTGGCCGCGACCACACCGTCCACCGGCGACTTGATCTCCAACGTCCGCTCCCCGTGCCGCAGCAAGGCCACCGGATCGCCCCGATGAACCTCGGCCCCCACCGGGGGCGTCTCGATAGCCTCCGCGCCGTCCATCAGCGTGAAGGGAAGACGGTCCGCCCCGATCCGCACCCCACCCGTGGGCTCCAGCTCCATCCAGGCATGCCCGGGCGACATGAACACCCCCGCCGGCACACGGGTCAAATCCTCCGGCATCCGTAGGAAGGCCGGCTTGAAACCTTTTTCAGGGCCGGCACGGGCCCTGCGGCGCAGGGCCGAGCGCTCGGCGAAGTAATCGATGGTCAGGCAGGTGATGATGGTGAAGAGAACCAGTATGGCGACCATGGCTTGTTCCTCCTTTCCGCCAAGGAGTAATGGCAAGCCCCGCGCCAGCCCGGATCGAATCCGGTAAACCGCCTACCTGCAATGACTTGGAGGACTACAACGAGTCTTCGCTCCCGGCAGCACCGTTGAGATTCTCAACAGGTCCCGCGGCAGGAAACGGGGAAAAGCTCCGCAAACGTTGCTGCGTGGGGGTTGTCGCGGGTGTGGCGGTTTACAACAGGGGGGTGTTGAGGATCGCTACAGCTTCAGCCGTCCGTGCTTTGTCCGTGCCTGTCCGTGCTTGTCCGTGGCCAGAAACGCACCGCCCCTACTCCTCCCCACCCCGTACCGAATCGATCTCCTCGAAATAATCCGCCTTCACCAGCACCTCCCGCGGCTTGCTCCCCTGCGAAGGGCCGAGGAGGCCGTCCCGCTCCATCATGTCGATCAGGCGGGCGGCGCGGGAGAATCCGACTCGCATGCGGCGCTGGAGGAAGCTCGCGGAGGCCTGGCGCTCGGCGATCACCAGGCGGGCCGCCTCGTCGTACAGCTCGTCGTCGTTGTCCCCGCCGTCGCCGCCGTGAGCGCCGTCGCCGTCCGGCGCCTTCAGCACGTCCGGGTCCAGCTCCGGCTTGCCCTGCTTCTTGAGCCAGCGGATCAGCGCCGCCGTCTCCTGCTCCGAGATGTAGGCGCCGTGGAGGCGCATCACGCGCGACGAGCCCGGCGGCATCATCAGCATGTCGCCCTTGCCCAGGAGCTTCTCCGAGCCCACCTGGTCCAGAATCGTCCGCGAGTCGTGGCGGCTCGCCGTGGCGAACGAGATGCGGCTGGGGAAGTTCGCCTTGATCGTGCCCGTCAGCACGTCCACCGACGGCCGCTGCGTGGCCACGATCAGGTGGATGCCCACGGCGCGGGCCATCTGCGCCAGGCGCGCGATCGACGTCTCCACCTCCGAGGACGACACCATCATCAGGTCCGCCAGCTCGTCGATCACCACCACGTAATACGGCATCGGCTTCAAATCAGCGGCCGTGAACAGCCCGTCTCCGCCGTCCGACAGCGACAGCCGCTGCTGCGTCTCCGGGTCCGAGATCGCCCGGTTGTAGTAGGCGATCGAGCGCACGTGCACCTCGGCCAGCAGCCGGTACCGCCGCTCCATCTCCGCCACCGCCCAGCGCAGAGCGTTCGCCGCCTTCTTGGGATCGACCACCACCTCGCACTTCAAGTGCGGAATGTCGGCGTACACCCCCAGCTCGATCCGCTTGGGGTCGATGAAGATGAACTGCACCTCGTCCCGCGTGGCCTTGTAGAGGATCGACGTGATCATGCTCTGGAGGCCCACGCTCTTGCCCGCGCCCGTGGCGCCCGCCACCAGCAGGTGGGGCATGGTCGCCAGATCCGCGTAATACGGCTCGCCGTGGATGTCCGTGCCCAGCGCCATCGTCAGCACCGAGGGCGCCTTGCGGAACCGCTCGTCGGCCAGCAGGTTGCCCAGGCGGATGATGCTGCGCTCCCGGTTCGGCACCTCGATCCCCAGAGTCGAGCGGCCGGCCATGCGGTCGATGCGCACCGACTCGGCCTTGAGCGCCAGCGCGAGGTCGTCCTGAAGGTTCACCACCTGGCTCACCTTCACCCCGGGCGCCGGCTGCAGCTCGAACACCGTGATCACCGGGCCGGGGCTGATCGCCTCGACCGACCCTTCCACGCCGAACTCGGCGCAGCGGCTGCGGATCGTCTCGCCCAGCCGCACCAGCTCCGCCTGGTCGAGGGCGCTCCGGCCGTCCGCCATCTGCAGCAGGTTCACCGGCGGCAACGTCCCCGGGGCGATGTCCCCCACGAACGGCAGCTCCTTCTGCGGGATCGGCTTCGGCTTGGGCAGCGGGGCCACCGGCGTGTAGGGGCCGGCCCCGGCTCCCCCGGGTGCCGCCGCGGACCGGGGCAGAGGCGCGGGCAGGGACGGGAAATCCTCGTCCAGCTCCACCTCCGGCGCGCTCACCCGGCGCACCGCGGCCTCCGGCTCCCCCTTCTTCTCCGTCACCCGCAGCGGGCGAAGCGGCAGATCGATCCGCTCCGGCGGCGGCGCCCCCACGGACACCGAAGCCGCCGCCATCGACGGCCGGTGCGCCTCCGGAGCCGGCGGCGGTGTTTTCTTCTGCTTCTCCTCCGCAACCCTTTGGAGATGCTTGGTGATCACCCGGCGGCGGTTCCGTTCCTTCTCCCGCCGCTCATGCTGCCGCTCACGGGCCAGCGTCCAGCTCTGCCAGAGCTGACGCACCCGGTCCCGCCACGCCGTCAGCAGATCGCCCAGCGTGGACTGCACCACCAGCGCCGTGCCGCAGGCCACCACCGAGCCCAGCACCACCAGCGTGCCCGGCACGTTGAGCCGGCTCTCCAGAAGCTCCGCCAGCAGCTCGCCGAACGCGCCGCCCGCCTTGATCGACCCATCGCTCCACAGCACGCGCCCGAGCCCGATGTGCAGCAGCGCCGGCCCCGACACCAGCAGCAACCCCGCGCCGAAACCGCGCCCCACCACCTTCTGCGCCCCCTGCCGCCGCAACCGCCGCCAACCGCCCACCAGCAGGAACAGGGGGATCAAAAGGCACGTCAGGCCCAGGAACCCGAACGCCACCGCAGAGATCTGCGCGCCCACCGCGCCGATCCAGTTGCGCGGATGGGCCTCCTCCGAAGCCACCCGGTGCAACAGGCTCGGATCCTGGGGATGATGGCTCCCCAGCCCCAGCACCAGGAAGATCCCGGCCGCCAGCAGCATCAGCCCGAGGATCTCCCGCCCCTTTTCCGGAGACAGGGTCGGGCGCTCAGGCGTCTGGCTCTTCTTGCGGACGACGGCTACGGACATGGGCTCGAGTCAGAGAATTTGGATGAGCAAAAGGCTCTCAAACTAGCGTGAAGTCTAGCACAAGGGCACACTCCGGGCAGGAGGAGCCCGCCTCCCCTCCTGCCCGGTCCCTCCCTTTCCGGGCCCAAAGCCCGGCGAAGAAGGCCCGGAGCGTCAGGCACCGCTCCGGGCCGGATTCAGTTTTCAAAGAACTTCCCCGCCCACCCGTCCCACGAAAAAGCACGATTTCCCGTCCATTTTCCCCGGCTCCGCGGCCCCCTACCCCGAGGGGAAGAGCACCGCGCCGCCGGGCCCTCTCTCCGCCCCCGAGGGGCCAGCCCCTTTCCCCGCCCTCCCAGAGCCCTACCCCGGCTCCCACCTTCCTGCGCCACCGGGGAAAGAGACCGAGCCTCCGGGGAAAACCTTCACGCAACGTTCCTCCACCATGCGCACCTCGGGGTAGAACCTCTTCCCCAACTCCTGGACCGCCGGGAATCGGTGAGAATCCGTTTTCCCCTCCTCTCCAGCCGTGCGGCCCTAGGGGAAAATGATTTTCCCCGGCTCCGCCGTCCTTCCGCGATCCGCCCAGACGGGCCTTGACTTCTTCCCGTCACTCGGCATCATTATGCACATAAATTCCGTCTCTGGGTAGTGCACCGGAAGCGGAGCGTTCTTTGAAAACTGAATCCTGAGGAGAGCGGCCGGTAAGCCGGAGGCGGCCGCTCTCCGTCGAAAAGACCGGGGTGGCCCGGGGAGGGCCGAAGGCTATCTGCAGAGGGAGAGCCTTCGGCCTTCTCCCCCTTTTATGCCAAATCGGTCCGCCGCCCCGGAAGGGCACAGGCGGCAGCAGCGGAAGGCCGGCGTACGGCGGCCTCCCGACTCAGAGACCCGATAGAATGCGCCAATCCTTTCGGCTTCCCAGGGAGGCGCCACCGCGTGAGCCAGGTCTTGATTCACCAGTACCTCAACCAACTCCAGGATCTGCGCAGGGTCTCGGGCACGCACCGCGAGTCCGTGGTGCGCGAGGCCTTCAAAGACCTCCTCAAGGGTTGGGCACGCCAGCACGACCTCATCTTTGTCCCCGAATATGAGATCGCCGCCCCAACCAAAGAACGCCGCTATGTGGATGGCGCGCTCCTCCACGCCTTGCGTGTGCCTTTCGGCTACTGGGAGGCGAAGGATGAAAAAGACGATCTCGACAGTGAGATCGCCACGAAATTCCGGCGCGGCTACCCGCAGGACAACATCATCTTCGAGGACTCGACGCAGGCGGTCCTGATCCAGGCTCGGACTGAGGTGATGCGGTGCGAGGTCGACGACGTGGAGAGGCTCGAAAAGCTCCTCCGGCTGTTCTTTGCCTACACGCGGCCCGAGGTGGCTCAGTTCCGCAAAGCCGTGGAGCAGTTCAAGGCCGACCTCCCCGATGTGCTCGAGGCCCTGCGCGACATGATCGAGACGGCCCACAAAGCCAATGCCAAGTTCCGCCGCGCGGCAGAGGCCTTCCTCGCGCATGCCCAGGAAACAATCAATCCCAGCCTCACCGCCGCCGACGTCCGCGAGATGCTGATCCAGCACATCCTCACCGAGGAGATCTTCGCGTCGGTGTTCTCCGGTACGCCGTTCCATCAGGACAACAACGTGGCCCGCGAGCTCTACAAGTTGGAAGACACCTTCTTCAAGGGCAACACCAAGTTCCAGACGCTCAAAGGGCTGGAGCCCTACTACGCGGCCATCCGCTCTGCCGCCGCACAGATCGCCACCCATCACGAGAAGCAGAACTTCCTCAAAGTCATCTACGAGGGCTTCTACAAGGTCTACAACCCCAAGGCGGCGGACCGGCTCGGTGTGGTCTATACACCGAACGAGATCGTCCGCTTCATGATCGAGAGCGCGGACTGGCTCTGCGAGCAGCATTTCGGCCGCAACCTGATCGACAAGAACGTCGAGATCCTGGACCCCGCCACCGGCACGGGCACCTTCATCTGCGAGCTGCTGGAGCACTTCCGGGGCCAACCGGCGAAGCTCAAGCACAAGTACCGCGAGGAGCTGCACGCCAATGAAGTGGCGATCCTGCCCTACTACGTGGCGAACCTGAACATCGAGGCGACCTACGCCGCGATCACCGGCGAATACGAGGAGTTCCCGAATCTCTGTTTCGTGGATACGCTCGACAACGTAGGGCTGCACACAGCAACGGTCGGGTACACAAGGACGAGCTCTTCGGCAGCGTGACCGAGGAGAACGTGGCGCGCATCCGGCGGCAGAACGGCCGCAGGATCAGCGTCATCATCGGCAACCCGCCGTACAACGCGAACCAGTTCAACGAGAACGAGAACAACAAGAACCGCGAGTACCCGGAGATCGACAAGCGCATCAAGGTCACCTACATCGCCGAGAGCACGGCGCAGAAGACCAAGCTCTACGACATGTACGCGCGCTTCTTCCGCTGGGCGAGCGACCGGCTGGCGAGCCAACGGCGTCCTGGCCTTCATCACCAACCGCAGCTTCATTGACAGCCGCACTTTCGACGGTTTCCGCAAGATGGTGGCAGAAGAGTTCAGCGAAATCCGCATGGTGGACCTCGGCGGCGATGTGCGCGCCAACCCGAAGCTCTCAGGCACGAAGCACAACGTATTCGGCATCCAGACTGGCGTGGCGATCAGCTTCATGGTCAAACGTGAGAAGTCGCAAGGCTGCCGAATCTTCTACACGCGCCGACCCGAGCTAGAGACGGCCGAAGAGAAGTTCGCTTTTCTCAGCAGTGCGGGTCTAGCTGCGTTGTCGTTCGAGGAGATGCGCCCGGACGCCAAGCAGCAACTGGCTCTACCAAACGAGCAATGATTTTGACACGCTGCTGCCTATTGCTACCAAAGAGACGAAGACGACAAAAAAGGCTCGCCAAGAAAAAGCTATATTTAAGCTGTTCTCTCTAGGTGTCGTAACGAATCGAGACGAGTGGGTCTACGAAACGATGCAGATCGCGCTCGAGGCAAAGGTGAAGCTATCTGATCAAAGCCTACAATCGAAGTCGCAAGAAGCTTGAAGCGATTCGGGACAGCGAAGATTTCGCAGAGTTCCTCGACACCACGATCAAGTGGACTCGCGCCGTCAAAAACGATCTGCGCGAGGTAGTGCATTACGAATTCAAAAAAGAGCTCTTAGTCGAGGCACTTTACCGCCCTTTCGTGAAGCTGGCTCTACTTCAGCCGTCAACTGAACGAAGTTCAATACCAGACTCCTTTGAATTTTTGCGTCAATGGCAACGTTCGAACTTGCTGCATCGTGCTCACCGATCCCACGAGCACAGATACCTTGGATGGTCTGCGCGTTAGATCATGTTCCGGATCTACTTTTGTAGGCGCAGCAGCCGGAACAGTCTGCCTGCCCCTGAAAAGATTCGATGCCGAGGCACTCTCCACAGCAACATTACCGACTGGGCGCTGGACCAGTTCAAGAAGATTATCAACCTGGCCGCGGAAAAAGTTACTCGCCCATCACCAAAGAAGCTATCTTCGATTACGTCTATGGCGTGCTTCACGACCCGATATACCACGAAGAATACGCCCAGAACCTTAAGAGAGAATTCCCGCGGATTCCTTTCTATCCAGAGCTTCTGGCAGTGGGCAGATTGGGGTAGGACGCTGATGGACCTACACATCGGCTATGAGACCGTCGAGCCCTGGCCGCTCCAGCGCATCGACGTCGCGGGACGAGAATAGCGACGGAAGGCCGGCGTAGCACCCAAGGCACTGCTCAAGGCCGACAAGGAATCCGGTCGCATCACGCTCGACAGCGAGACCACTCTCACCGGTGTCCCACCCGAGGCCTGGGAGTACCGACTCGGCAATCGCTCGGCAATCGAATGGATCCTCGATCAGTACAAAGAGAAGAAGCCCAAGGATCCTACGATTCGCGCCAAGTTCGACACCTACCGATTCGCCGACTACAAGGAGAAAGTCATCGATCTCTTGGCGCGGGTGACGACGGTGAGCGTAGAAACTGTCCGGATCACCGCCGAGATGAGGAAGGCTCCGAGGTAGCGGCCTCTGTTGAGGAAGATTTCGTGATGGCAGGGGTCAAGGTGGATCACCCGGAGGTCCCGGAAGAAGACTCTTCTCCCGTCAAGGCGAAACCGCGGCGGCGGTGGAGATCGCGGGATGGACAGGAATTCTCGCCCAGCCCCCAAGCAGGGCCCGGCGAGCGGCTCGGCGCGGCCGAGCCCACCTGCCAGCCGCCCCCCAGACCCTGCGGATCGTCTAACGCCCGCCTGGTCGACGGTGGCCCGACAGACATTTCTTGAATCGAATACTTAGAATTACTAGGAAGGAATTTTTATTACGGCTTGGGAGCAGGTCTCGCTTTTCTGATCTCACCTGGCTATACTTCCCTCACTCGAAACCACCACGGAGTCTGCTCAAACTCTACTGGAGGAGCTGGTCGTGACAGGATATTCCTCGGCGATCTCCCAGCAGGTGGCGGCGCGTCTGACGCCATACATTGGACCTTTCAACGCTCAGATGTGGATCAAGTCGGTGGCCCGCCGCGACCTCGGTATGCCTCCCGAGGATCTGACCCATCACCACCTTTCTTCGCTGATCGAGGGCCTGCGCCCGTTCCTCCAGACCCTCATGGGCCGGGTCACGGCTGAAGACGTCCTGCAACAGATCGGACGAGAGGTGCACTGATGCGCCTGCGCTGGCTGCTGCCTCTGTTCCCTCTCCTCTATGCCGCGGCCTTCCTGGCTGTGGTCCAGGAGGCCTCCAGGACACCGAGACCCTGGAGCCGTTCATGGTCTGGCAGCGGATCCTGGTGCGCGTCCTCGCCGCCTTGGGCTGCTTCGTCGCCCTCTCGTGCTTCGAGCGGGGCGATCACATGCGGCGCGCCTGGTTCTGGCTGGGCACGGGCAAGGTGGTGATCCTGATCCGGAGCGTCCTGAGACTGTCTCCCGCTTTCGATCCGCAGAGCGGCACCCCCGCGGCCCAGGTCGTCATGGCCGGTCTCGGGGTCCTCTCGAACCTGGCCCTCCTGGTCGGGATCTGGATGCTCGCCCGGTCGTGGAAGATGGCCTCGATCACCTTGCCGGGCGGCCGGTCCGGAGTGGCAGCCGTGGCCGTGGTCACGGCCACTCTGGCCCTGCTCGTGGTGGGGCCGGGGGCTCTGCTGTCTTTCCGCGAGCTGCTCCAGGGAGATTGGAACGCGCTGCTGCCGGTGGTTTCGGCGGTGGTGGACATTGTCACCCTCTGCATGATCACGCCCCTGCTGCTGACGGCCATCTCGATGCGCGGCGGCCTCTTCTCCTGGCCCCTGGCTCTGGTCACGGCGAGCCAGCTCTCCTGGCTCCTCAACGACTTCGCCGCCGGCCTGAAGCCCGGCGTGCTGCCGCCCGGGATGCACCTGGCGGAGCTCGCCCGCGGCCTTGCCGAGAACTTCCTCTTCGTGGCGGGCATCGCCCAGTACCTCGTCATCCGGCAGGTTCGCCAGGCTGCCGCTCCCCTCCCCGCGGAGCCCACGCCGCGGGCCGTGGCAACCTGACCAGGGTAGGAACGTGGAACTTGAGGACACACTATAGGCTGTAGGAACCCCTGCGGTACCACACGAGATCTTGTAGGCCTGTCACGCTCTCGCCGCCCTCCTTTTAGGGTAGGATTTCCTCATGAGCGGCCCGTCGTCCAACGCTCCCGCGGAGCAGCCCTCCACTCCGAGCTACAAGGGACTTCGGCCCGCTTCCGCGCGAGCCACGGTAGCGGCGCGGGGGAGCAGCAAGAAGACGGACACGCGGTGCGAGGTGATGCTGCGGCGGGAGCTCTGGGCCGCGGGGTGCCGATACCGGAAGAACGTCAAGGAGCTGCCGGGACGGCCGGACGTCCTCTTCACCCGGGCACGGATCGCCGTCTTCTGCGATGGCGACTTCTGGCACGGCCGGGACTGGGAGAGCCGGCGCCAGAAGCTCAGCCAGGGGACGAACTCCGGCTACTGGCTGGCCAAGATCCAACGGAACATGGAGCGGGACCGGCAGAACGACCAGCGGCTTCAGGAGATGGGCTGGACCGTTTTGCGATTCTGGGAATCCCAGATCCGGTCCGAGCCCGCCGCGATCGCCCGGATCGTCCTCGGCTTCCTCCAAGGCACCCCGGCCCCGGTAGTGGATCTTGACGCGGGGCGTATCGCTGGCGTAAAAAGGGCGTAATGTGGCGAAACGGCGTTCTGGACCTCCGAGACCGATGCGCAGCCTGATCAGCCTCTATACCGGCGCGGGTGGTCTCGATCTCGGTTTCGAGGCGGCGGGGTTCGAAACCGCGGCGGCCGTGGAGATCGACCCGGAGGCCGTGGCCACTCTGCGGCATAACCGAAACTGGCCCGTTCTCGGCCGCGACATCCACACGATCCCCTCCAGCGAGATCCTCGAGACCGCGGGTCTCGGCATCGGCGAGGTGGACGCGCTGATCGGCGGTCCCCCCTGCCAGCCGTTCTCGAAGTCCGGCTACTGGGCGTCCGGAGACACCTTGCGGCTGGATGACCCGCGCGCGGGAACTCTCGGCGCCTATCTCCGCGTGCTGCGGGACACCTTGCCGAAGACGTTCCTCCTGGAAAACGTCCCGGGGCTGGCGTATCAGAAGAAAAGCGAGGGGCTCGAGCTCATCCGGCGGACGATCCGCAAGATCAACCGCGACCACGGCACGAGCTATACCCTGGCGGTCGGCAAGCTCAACGCCGCAGACTTCGGGGTCCCGCAGATGCGGGAGAGGGTCTTCGTGATCGGCGCGCGGGATGGACAGGAATTCTCGTTCCCAGCCTCCACCCATGGCCCAGTGAACGGCTATCGGACCGCATGGGATGCGATCGGCGACCTCGAAGAGGATGACGATCCGGAGCTGAGAGTCCGGGGGAAATGGGCGGAGCTGCCTCCCCTCGATCCCCGAAGGAAACAATTACCTCTGGCACACGGAGCGCGGCGGCGGCCTTCGCCTGTTCGGCTGGCGGCGGCGCTACTGGAGCTTCCTCTTGAAGCTCTCCAAATCGCTCCCTTCCTGGACGGTCCAGGCCCAGCCAGGACCGGCCATCGGGCCCTTCCACTGGAAGAGCCGGCGGCTTTCGGCCCGCGAGCTCTGCCGGTTGCAGACGGTTCCGGATGGCTACACCGTGCTCGGCAACGTAGCCTCCGTGCAGCGCCAGCTCGGCAACGCCGTGCCTTCCGCCCTCGCGGAGGTGCTGGCCCGTTCCATGCGCCGCCAGCTCCTGGGGGACGAGGAGAGTCCCGTCTCACGGCTCATCCCGGTGCCGAGACGCCCGATCCCCGAGCCGGAGCCGATCCGCACCGTCCCCTTCAAGTACCGCCACATGGTGGGCGATCACGAAGCGCATCCGGGGACGGGACAGGGATACGCGGCAACGCGCAGAAAAGTGCAGCACGGCGAGGCAAAGCTCGCGTTCGGCTGAGCCGCCATGGTGAGCTGATTCAGATCCCCACCGGCGCGGTATCCTGCACCGGCCATGAACCTGCGCGAGACCCTGGGGCCGATCGACATCTATCTGCTCGACCAGTTGTTGAAGGGGCGGCTCTTGCCGGGATCGAGCCTTCTGGATGCGGGGTGCGGCGGCGGCCGGAATCTCGTCTATTTCCTCCGTCATGGCTACGAGGTCCGTGGAGTAGACGAGAGCCCCAGAGCCGTGGAGCAGGTCCGGCTCCTGGCTCGCGAGCTCGCGCCGGCGGTTCCGCCGGAGAGCTTCCAGGTCGCCGATCTGGCCGAGATCCCTTTCCCGTCCGAGCGGTTCAACGCGGTTCTCTGCAGCGCCGTCCTCCACTTCTCCCGCGACGAAGCTCACTTCGACCGCATGCTCGCCGATGTGGCGCGTCCTCAAGCCCGGAGGTCTCTTCTTCGCCCGGCTCGCCTCGACGATCGGAATCGAGGCGCTGGTCCGTCCTCTCCACGGGAGGTGGTGCGCGCTTCCGGACGGGTCGGAGCGCTTCCTCGTGGACGAGGAGATGCTCGAATCGAGAACCGCCCGGCTAGGCGGGACCTGGCTCGATCCGCTCAAGACCACGGTCGTCCGAAACCAGAGGTCGATGACCACCTGGGTGTTGCGGAAGAC
>CAWAUI010000002.1:0-11091 GCA_963785165.1 Thermoanaerobaculaceae bacterium | reverse complement strand
GCCTGCGGCGGCGTACCTTTCACGGCATAGGAAGGCCTCAACATGTACGCTAGACTGGCTCTCCAGGAGGCCAACCCAATGAACAGGCTCCGGCTCGATGAAGACATTCGATCCCTTTCAGAGTTCCAGGCCAATCCCGCCGGGCTTCTCGGAGAGCTTCGCGCCACGCGAAGAGCCCCTGGTCTTGACGGAGGAAGGTCGCAGCAGCGCCGTGGTCATCGATGTCGTCGATTTCGAAAACCTCCTTGAGGAGTTGGAGACACTCCGCGATATCTATACCGCGGAGCAGCAGATTGCTTCGGGCCAGGGAGTTCCGCATGAGCTGGCGTTGGAGCAAGTTCTGTCCGCCCTCGAGCGATGAAGGTCATCTGGTCACCCCTCGCGATTGCTAAAGTCCGCAGGGAAACACAGTACATTGCCAGGGATCGGCCCGGAGTCGCGAAGAGCTGGGCCGAGGGAATCTTCGAGTCTGTAGCGCGTCTCGCGGAGTTTCCTGAGAGTGGCCGTGTCCTCCCCGAGCTCACTCGGCCCGATGTCCGGGAGATCACCTATCGTAGCCATCGCGTTATCTATCGGATCGAGGACCCGTCGATCTTGATCTTGACGGTCCGGCACTGGCGGCAGCTCCTCGATCTGTCGGAGGTGAAGGCCCCCAACCGGTAGGAATACCCTTTCGAGCCCTTCCTTCCAGGAGATCTGCCCGCTCCCCACGGGAGAAATCTCCAATAGATAGAGCCGTTTGAGATCTTTTGATGAACTTTGACCCAGTATTTGAGGACACCCGCCAGGGCATGCCCTATTCTCCAATCAACGAGAGGCACCCAAGGAAGCGCAAGCGAACGAGGGCACCTCGAGCAGTACGGAGTAGAGCAGTTCTTTTTTTGATTTTCTGAAGTCTCTTTGGGGGGACACGGGGCCCGGGTGGAGCAATCCACCCGGGCCTTTGTGATTTCTGGAGGCAGAAGAGGGGCTATTCTAGACAGCCGTGCTCCTGAAGCGCCTTCGACAGGCCACCCTCGTGGGCTTCCTCTTCCTCCTGCTCGCCGGGCAGGCTCCGGGACCTCCGTCCTCCCCTCCGGTTCCACCCATTGCGCAGGATCTTGCCGGGCTCGGCTTTCCCGTCACCACCGGGGCGGCTCCGGGTTACGTCGACGAGCGGGCGTGCGCTCTCTGCCACACCGGGATCGCGGAGTCCTACCGCGCGAAGGGAATGGCCCGGGCCTTTGCCCTCCCCCGGCGGGAGTCGGACGTCGAGAGCTTCACGGCGCCGCCGTTCGTGCACGCGCCGTCCGGGCAGAGCTTCCAGATGGTCCGCCGAGGCGATCGGCTGGTTTTCCGGCGGTGGCAAACCGGTGCCGGGGGAACGCCCGTCAACGTTTTCGAGCAGGAGGTGGACTGGATCCTGGGCTCGGGGGACCATGCCCGCACCTACCTCTACCGGACCGGGGCCGGCGAGCTCTTCCAACTCCCCCTTGCCTGGTACACGCAGACGCGGCGTTGGGGGATGGCCCCCGGGTTCGACCGGCCGGACCATGACGGCGTGCTGCGCCGGGTGCGCCGCGAATGCGTCTTCTGCCACACGTCCTATCCCGACGTGCCCGCCGGCGCCGACGCCTACGGCGCTCTTCAGGTCTTCCCGGCGCGGCTGCCGGAAGGGATCGGCTGCCAGCGCTGCCATGGGCCGGCCGCCGTGCACGTCGGGCTTGCTCTCGGAGGGATCGGCGACAAGGAGGAGATCCAGAGCAGCGTCTTCAATCCCGGCCGTCTCCCTCCTGCCCGGCGTGACGAGGTGTGCATGGGTTGCCACCTCCAACCTTCCGTGGCCCTGCCCGGCCTGCGCCGGTTCGGCCGGAGTGACTTTTCCTACCGCCCCGGCGAGCCGCTCGCGGACTACCTCGTGCAGGTCGACGTGGAGGAGGGGCGGGCCGCCTCCGAGCGCTTCGAGATCAACCATCACCCGTACCGCCTGCGCCAGAGCCGCTGCTTCCGGGAGAGCGGCGGGGCGCTCTCCTGCCTCACCTGCCACGACCCGCACCGGAAGATCCCCGAGACGGAACGAGTCGCGCACTACCGGGCCGCCTGCCTCACGTGCCACCAGCTACCGATCCCGGCCCACCCCGACCAGGAGGGAGACTGCGCCTCCTGCCACATGCCGAAGCGGCGGACCGAGGACGTGGTCCACGTGGTGATGACGGACCACCTCATCCGGCGGTCCCCGGGTGGGCCGGAGCTCCTCGCTCCGCGGGCCGAGAGCGACCCGGTGCTCACCGGCGTCCACCTCCTCGATCCTCGGGATGCCCCCGGCCCCCTGGGCGAGGTCTACCGCGCCACCGCCGTCGTGCGAATGGCGAGCACGGCCGAGGCGGTGGACTACCTGGCCCGGATGCTGGAGACCACCAAGCCCTCGGCCCGCGAGCCGTGGCTCGACCTGGCCCAGGGGCAGATCCGGCGCCGCCGGTTCGTGGAGGCGGAGCGCACTCTCAGGACCGTCCTCGAACGCTCGCCGGAAGATCTCCAGGCCCTGGAGTGGCTCGCCCTCGCCCGCACCGGCCAGGGAAAGATGGACGAGGCGATCGAGATCCTCGAGCGGGTCGTGGCGTCAGGATCCGGGCGGGCCGACGCCGAGTACAACCTCGGCCGCCTCCTGGCCGCCCGCGGACGGCTGGCCGAGGCCGAAGAGCATCTCCTCCGCGCGGTCGCCGCCCGCTCCAACCTCCAGGTCGCCTGGCACCATCTGGGCGAGGTGCGCGCCGCTCTGGGCCGAATCGGCGAAGCGATCCCCTGCTGGCGCCGCGCGCTGGAGATCGATCCCAACCTGACCGCAGCGCGAGTCTCCCTGGACAAGGCCCTCGAAAAAGCGCCAGACGGGCGGTGAAAGAGGACCCGAAGAGGCCCGGCCCTCGAGAAATATCGAGATCTTTGAGATCTTTTGATGAGGTTTGAGCCAGTATTTGAGGACTCTTGAGAGCACGCTGTCCTACACTCCTCATCAACAAAGGGAGACCTGAAACGCGAAAGCGGACCCAGGGAACCTCGAAGTCGAAGGCGCACGAGTTTCTTTCTTTTTCTTTTGAAGTTCTTGAGGGACCGAAAGCCCGGATGAGACATCCGGGCTTTTGTGTTTCTGGCGCTGGCCTTGCACTCCGCGGTATCTCATGGAGAACATCAATATGGGCGAGGTTCAGGATTACTACCGGCGCATCCTCCCCTTCTTCGAGGCGGAGCTGGCTGGCCGGGGGGACGGGGACTTCTGGACCTGGGCCGCTTCGGCGCCCGAAGGCTGCCGGGTGCTCGAGCTGGGGGCGGGTACGGGCCGGGCCACGGCCTTCCTGGCCCGGAGCGCCGCCCGCGTGGTGGCCTTCGACCTCTCCCCCGAGCTTGCCGCCACGGCCCGGGGCCGTTTCGCGGACGATTCCCGCGTCTCCTTCTTCGTAGCGGACATGCGCCGCCTCTCGCTGACGGCTCGTTTCGACCTGATCGCTGCGGTAGACGATCCCTTCGTCCACCTGATGGAGGATGAAGACCGGCAGCATGTCTTCGAAACGGTGGCCGCCCACCTCGCGCCGGGCGGCCGGTTCCTCCTCAACGCCGCCTGGATGACCCCCGGGGGGCGCCGGGCCGCGGGCAAACCCGGCGGGCTGATCAGTGAGCACTCCCAGGGTCCCCTCAAGGTGCGGGAAGTCAGCCGGTGTGATCCTGGAACCCGCCTCTGCGTCACCCGGTTCGAGTACCGCATGGACGGCGAGCTCGCCACCACCGCCACCTTCCGGGGCCGCCTCTGGTCCATGGCCGAGCTTCGGCATCGCGCCCGCACCGCCGGCCTCCGCCCGACCCACCTCTGGGGCGACTACGACCGCCGCCCCTGGGAACGAGAGACCTCGCCGCGCCTGATCGCGGAGATGCGCCGGTAGGGCTGGAGCGCGACTCTGTTTGGCGAACCGGAAGTTGCCGGGCCGGAGTCTTCTAAGCGGCGTAATCGAAGACCGGAGCCTCTATGACTCGCACGGGCTTCTCGCTGCCCCGAAGGATCGCTTGAAGGCGTTCGACGGTTTCAGGAGAAAAGAACTGCTCACCCGTCTCCGCGTCCACCCGAGCGGGCACGTTCTCGATGACGAAGAAACGACCGTTCATTTCAAGGGTATAGGTGACGTCCTGCTCAATCAGATTCTCTTCTCTATGGTCTGCCACGCCGGCTCCTTCGCGTCCTTTGATCGAGCCAAACCTCAGGATCCGGCTCGTACAAAGTAATGATCTTGATCAAGGGGCGGGACGGATAGCTGCACTGAATATGGAGCGGGCGGCCCATCGTCGTGAAGCCAAGGATGAGGCAACTCGGACCATACTTGTCCTCCGGGTAATCTTCGATGACATCGCCATTCCCGACAGCCTCTCGGATTTCCTGGACCCGAACATCCCGAAGGATCGACTGATCCAGGGCATGCTTGGAAAATTCGTACTTCCCACTGGCGACCTTGCTTCGAATCTCATCCATCAAAGCCATGCTGGTCGCTGCTCCAAAATGATAACACCCGGGCCAATGGGCCTACCGCCCCGGCCGGTTGAACTTCTTCATCAGATCCTCCATCGACGCCGCCGGTTTGGGCGCGGGCTTCGCCGGGGGGCGGGCTCCCTTGCCGCCGCCCGTGGGGATGGCCCGGTCAGGGCGGCCTCCCCGGCCGGCGCTGCCGGTGGACTGCCGGCCTTCGGCGGGCGGCTGCTGGAGGGCCTTGATGGAGAGGCCGATGCGCTCGCGCTGGTAGTCCACCTCCATCACCTTCACCTTGACGATCTCTCCCACCTTGACGGCTTCCCGCGGGTCCGCCACCCAGCGGTGGGTCAGCTCGGAGACGTGGACGAGCCCGTCGCGGTGGACCCCGATGTCCACGAAGGCGCCGAAGTTGGTGACGTTCGAGACCCGCCCTTCGAGCACCATCCCCTGCTGGAGATCCTTGACGCTGGTGACGTCCGCCCGCCACTCGGGAGTCTTGAACTCGGGGCGCGGGTCGCGGCCGGGGCGGATCAGCTCGTTGCGGATGTCCTCCAGGGTGAACTTGCCGACGTTGTGCTCGGCGTCGGCGAAGCGGCTGAAGTCGAGTTTGCCTACCAGGTCCGTGTTGCCGACCAGGTTGGAGACCGGCACGGCCAGGGCCTGGGCCATCTTCTCCACCACCTCGTAGCGCTCGGGGTGGACGGCCGTGCGGTCGAGCGGGTTCTCACCCTCGCGGATGCGCAGGAAGCCCGCGGACAGCTCGAAGGTCTTGGGACCGAAGCCTGCCACCTTGAGGAGGGCCTTGCGGGAGCGGAACGGCCCGTTCGTGTCGCGATGGTGGACGATGGCGTTCGCCGTGCGCTCGGTGAGACCCGACACCCGCCGCAGCAGCGGGGCGGAGGCCGAGTTCAGCTCTACGCCCACGCGGTTGACGGTGCCCTCGACGGCCGTGTCCAGCTCGCGCTCCAGCGACTTCTGGTCCACGTCGTGCTGGTACTGGCCGACACCCAGAGAGCGCGGCTCGATCTTGACCAGCTCGGCCATGGGGTCCTGGAGCCGGCGGGCGATCGAAACCGCTCCCCGCAGGGTGACGTCGAGCGTGGGCAGCTCCTCGCGGGCCACGGCCGAGGCCGAGTACACGGAGGCGCCCGTCTCGGGGACGATGGCGACCACCACCTTGTCCAGCCCCGCCTCCAGGACGGCCTTGCGGGCGAAGGCTTCCGTCTCGCGGCTGGCCGTGCCGTTGCCCACGGCCACGGCCTGGACGCCGTGCTTCTTGATCAGAGAGATCACCGTGCGGGTGGAGCCGGCCTCGTCCATCTGCGGCTGGGTGGGGTGGATGACGTCGGTCGCGACCACCCGGCCCGTGCCGTCCACCACGGCCAGCTTGCAGCCGGTGCGGAAGCCCGGGTCGAGCCCCATGACCGCCACCAGGCCGAGAGGGGCCTGGAGCAGCAGGGCCTCCAGGTTGGCCCGGAACACGGCGATGGCCTGGTTCTCGGCGCGCTCGCGCATCTCGGAACGGACCTCATTGGTGATCGACGGACGCAGCAGCCGCTTGTAGCCGTCCGCCGTGGCCTCGGCGATCTGCCGGCCGCAGGGGGTCTCCAGGGGGAGGCCCCAGGAGCGGCCCAGGCGCTCGACCTCGCGCTCGTCGTCCACCCGCAGATCGGAGATCAGGAAGCCCTCGCGCTCGCCGCGCAGAATGGCGAGCAGCCGGTGGGAGGGGATGTCCTTCCCCGGCTCGTCGTGCTCGAAGTAGTCGCGGTAGGTGGCGGCCTCGGGGTCCTTCTCCTTGTCCGGCAGCACCCGCACGCGCAGGCCGCCCTCGACCGCCAGCACGCGGCGCAGCTCGGCCCGCTCGGCGGCGTTCTCGGCGAGGCGCTCGGCCAGGATGTCCCGCGCGCCGGCCAGGGCCGCCTCCGCGTCGTCCACACCCTTGCCGGTATCTATATAAGGACGCGCGAGCTCCTCCGGCAGGTCGCGCGACCCCGCCCGGGCGACCAGGGCGTCCGCCAGCGGCTCCAGGCCCTTCTCGCGGGCGATCTGGGCGCGGGTCCGCCGCTTGGGCTTGTAGGGGAGGTAGAGATCCTCCAGCAGCTGCTTGGTCTCGGCCCCGCGGATGGCGGCCTCCAGCTCGTCGGTCAGCTTCCCCTGTTCCCGGATGCTATCCAGGATGGCGTCCCGCCGCTCGGCCAGCTCCAGGAAGTACTCCCGGCGCTTGAAGAGGTTTTCGAGCTGCAGGTCTTCGAGGCCGCCCGTGACCTCCTTGCGGTAACGGGCTACGAAGGGGACGGTGGCCCCCTCGGCGAAAAGCTCGGCGGCGGCCTGGACCTGATTCGGCCGGCAACCCACCTCCGAGGCGATGATTCCCACGAAACGTGGCTCCAGTACGGCGGTCTTGCTCATGGCGGGACGGTCTCCTTCGAACGGACGGCGTAGTTTCTCATGATTCCTTCCACCGTTCGGCGCGGGAAGAGAGGCGATGACACCCTCCGCTCCGTACAAGGGAGATCATGGGCTTCCCCTTGACAGACTAGGAGAGACTGCCTCACACTCCTAGCCCAGCTAGGAGAAGACGACATGGGCAAGACCGCCGACCTGCTTCCCGGAACTCTCGACATGCTGATCCTGAAGGCCGTGTCCCTGCAGCCCCTGCATGGCTACGGCGTGCTGTTGCGCATCCGCCAGATTTCCGGGGAGGCGCTGGAGGTGCCCCAGGGGTCCCTCTATCCGGCGCTCTACCGGCTGGAGCATGGGGGGCTCATCGCCGCCGAATGGGGGCAGAGCGAGAACAACCGCAAGGCCAAGTTCTACACCTTGACCCCCGAGGGGCGCCGCCGCCTGGGGGAGGAGATGGCGGACTGGAACCGCATGGCGGACGCCATCGCCACGGCCCTCAAGGCCACGCCGGAGGAGGCGTGACATGGCCACCCGCCTGCTTCAGCCCTTTTTGCGCCGCCGTTCCTTCGAAGAGGGGATGAACGAGGAGCTGCGCCTCCACGTCGAGCTCTACACCGAGGACCTCGTGCGCTCCGGCCTGCCGCCGGCCGAGGCCGCCCGCCGCGCCCGCATGGAATTCGGCAGCGTGGACAACGTCAAGACCGACTGCCGCGAAGCGCGCGGCCTTCAACTCTTCGACGAGCTGCGCCAGAACGTGCGCCATGCCCTGCGCCGAATGGGGAAGTCGCCCGGCTTCACGGCCACCGCGCTGGCCACCCTGGCGCTCTGCCTGGGCGCCAACCTCGCCCTGTTCGCCGTGGTCGACGCCGTTCTGTTGCGTCCGCTCCCCTTCCCCTCCGCCGGCCGGCTGGTGAGCGTGTACAACACCTATCCCAAGGCCGGCGTGCCCAACGACGGCTGCTCGCTGACCAACTACTACGAGCGCCGGGGGCGCATCTCCGCCTTCTCCTCCCTGGCCGCCTACCGGGACGGCACCGCCGTCGTGGGCGAGCCCGGCACTACGGAGCTGGAACCGATCCTCCGGGTGTCTCCGGACTTCTTCGCCACCCTGGGGCTCGGCCCGGTGATGGGGCGGGCGTTCACGGAAGCGGAGACCTCCTATGAAGCCGACGCCGTGGTGATCGTGACCGACGCCTACTGGCGGCAGAATCTCGGTGCCGATCCCGGTGTTCTCGGCCGGCGGCTGCGGGTGAACGGCCGGGCGCGGACAGTGGCCGGCGTCCTGCCGCCGGCTTTCAGCTTCCTCTCCTCCAAGGCGCGGCTCTACTTCCCCCTGTCGTCCGACCCGGCGGAGCACGCGCCCGGTGAGCGCCACTCGGGCAATTCCGACATGATCGCCCGCCTGCGGCCGGGCGCCACTCTCGAAGAAGCGCAGGCGCAGATCGACGCCCACAACGCCGCCGTGGAGGCGGACGATCCTCAGGCCCGGGCGATGGCCGAGGCCGGCTTCCGCTCCCTGGTGGTCCCCCTCCACGCCGACCACGTCGCGGCCATCCGCCCCACGCTCCTGCTCACCCAGGCCGGCGCGCTCTTCCTGCTCCTCATCGGCGCCGTCAATCTCATGAACCTCCTCCTCATCCGCGCCGGCGGGCGCCTGAAGGAGCTGGCCGTCCGGCAGGCTCTCGGCGCGAGCCGGCGGCACGTAGTCCACGAAGTGATGGTGGAGACGACCCTTCTGGCGCTCGTGGGAGGGATCCTCGGCTTCGCCGTCGGGGCCGGCGGCATCCGCCTCCTGGCCTGGCTGGGCGCGGACCGCCTGCCGCTGGGCGCCCACATCGCCTTCGACCTGCGCGTGGCCCTGGCTGCTCTGGCCGGCGCGGTCCTCCTGGGCCTCGCCATGGGGGTGCCCATCGCCTGGTTCAGCCTGCGGGGGTACGCGACCGGAGCGCTCCAGTCCGAGTCCCGCGGCGGCACGGCGGGCCGGGCAGCCCAGGCCCTGCGCCACGGTTTCATCGTGGCCCAGATCGCTCTCGCCTTCGTGCTGCTCGCGGGGTCGGGGCTGCTGGGGCTCAGCCTCAAGAAGATCCTGGCCGTGCCGCCCGGATTCCAGCCCGCGAACGTCCTGAGCGGCCAGATCACCCTGCCGGGGAAGGGCTATCCGGACCGGGCGGCCCTCCTCGCGGTGACCGAGCGGATCGAGGCCGGGCTCGCCCGCCAGCCCGGCGTGCTCGCCGTGGGCGTGGCCAGCAACGTGCCCCTGAGCGGCATGAGCAACAAGAGCGCGGCCACCGTCGAGGGGTACCAGCCGCCGCCGGGGGAGTCCCTCCGCGGGCACTACTCCTACAGCGTCGGTGGCGACTACTTCAACGCCCTGGGCTTCACCCTGAAGGAAGGGCGCTTCCTCGTGGCGGCCGACTCGCGCCGCCAGGACCGGGTCTGCGTGGTGGATGAGGACTTCGCCCGTCATTATTTTCCTGCCGGCGGGCCTCAAGGCGGCGCAATCGGAAGGCGCGTCTTCGAAGGGGGTGAGGCGGGGAACAAGGAAGACGCCTACACCATCGTCGGCGTCGTCGGCACGGTCAAGCAGGCGGGGCTGGTGGAAGACCAGGCCCAGGGCGCCATCTACTATCCCTACGGCCACCGGGCCGACCACCAGATCTACGTGGTGGCCCGCACGAGCCAGCGGCCTGAAACCCTGGCGGCGACCCTGCGGAGCACCGTCCGCGAGATCGACCCCGAGTTGCCGGTCACGGATCTCCAGACCATGGAGACCCGCCTCGCCGGCAGCCTCGTCGCCCGCCGCTCGCCGGCCCTGCTGGCGGGCCTCTTCTCGGGCATCGCCCTCCTCCTCACCGCCATCGGCACCTATGGAGTGCTGAGCTACGCCGTGGCCCAGCGCCGCCGCGAGATCGGGATGCGGATGGCCCTGGGTGCCCGCCCCGAGCAGGTGCGGACCCAGTTCGTCACCCTCTCGCTGCGCCTCCTGGCGGGCGGCACGACTCTCGGCCTGATCGGAGCCTGGCTGACGGGGCAGGCCATGAAGGCGGTCCTCTTCGAGGTCCCCACCCTCAGCCTGGCCACCCTGGCCGCCACCGCCGCCATCCTGGGAGCCGTCTCCCTGACCGCGAGCCTGGTGCCCTCACAACGGGCGGCCCGGATTTCACCGATGGAGGCTTTGGCGGAGGATTGAGCTGGTACGGCATCCTCTAAATTCGTTTCTTGAGTTGCGGCGAGCCCGGAGGGCGTCCTACTTGTAGCCCAGGGTGCAACCCTGGGTGGACGAGGCGCCATCCCGAGGTGGACCCTCTCCTTGAGGAGGTTTCCCCGGTTCCCAGGGTTGCACCCTGGGCTACAAGTAGGACGCCCTGCCGGGCTCGCGGCTCGGCCAAAAGGTCTCTCTGCCATGATGGTTCCATGCCCGTCGACAACCAGCTCTACGACACCCTTGCCGGGTCCTGGTGGGACGAATCCGGCGTCCTCAGCACCCTGCAAGGTCTCAACCCCGCCCGCTTCGGTTACATGCGGCGGATCCTGACCGGCGAGCTTGGCATGGATCTCCAGAGGCGCCGGACCCTCAACGTCGGCTGCGGGGGCGGCCTGCTCGCCGAGGAATTCGTCCGGCTGGGCTGCACCGTGACGGGCATCGACCCTTCCGCCAAGTCGCTCGAAGCCGCCCGGGCCCATGCCCGCCAGGAGGGGCTCGCCATCGAATACGGCCAGGGCGTGGGCGAGAGCCTCCCCTTTCCGGACGGCGCCTTCGAGATCGTCTACTGCTGCGACACCCTGGAGCACGTGGAAGACCTCGACAAGGTTCTCGGCGAAATCGCCCGCGTCCTGGGCCCGGGCGGTGTCTTCCTCTACGACACCCTCAACCGGACCTTTCGAAGCTGGCTCATCATGATCAAAGTCCTCCAGGACTGGGACTCGACGAGCCTGATGCCCCCGAATCTCCACGCCTGGAAAAGCTTCATCAGCCCGGCGAGCTGCTCTCCAGGATGGCCGCCCATGGTCTTGAGAATCAGGGACACACCGGCCTCGCGCCAAGGCCGCGGATCCTGGATCAGGCCCTCCGCGCCCTGCGGGCGAGGAAACGGGAGAGATCGGCTATCTCGAAGCCTTCGGCAGGGCTGGAGATGCAGAAGCAGATTGAGCGTGCTCTACGCCGGGTGGGCGAGGAAACGGTGAGGACGCCAGTGGTA
>CAWAUI010000001.1:0-12444 GCA_963785165.1 Thermoanaerobaculaceae bacterium | reverse complement strand
GCTCGCAGGGAGTTAGATCCAAGCAATCTCCCTCATAGATGTGCTCCCCTGCCTGTTTGAAAAGCGATCATCAAGTGCATTGACGTCGTCAATTGAGTTAGCTATTCTAACGACTGAGGAAAGCACCTGTGGAAACTACCCCGGAAGAACTAGGCCGACGACTTCGGGAAGCCCGCGAGGCTGCGGGCCTTCGGCAGGAGGATGCGGCACGCCTGCTGGGGTTGTCCCGTCCGTCGATCGCCTCAGATCGAGCTGGCGAACCGGTCGGTAGGGCGGGCTGGAGCTCGCCCGGCTCGCCCGGTTGTACGGCCGTGACGTGCGGGATTTTCTTGCCGCGGAATTCGATCCCGGACAGACCGTGCTCGCCCTCTTCCGTGCCAATCCGGAGATCGCCGGTCAGGAGGAGGCTCTGGAGGCCTTCCGTTCCTGCCTCGAGTTGGCTCGCGAGCTGGCTTCCCTTGAATCCCTTCTGGGAGTGGACCGCTCCCAGATCGGGGCTCCTACCTTTACTGTCGACCCACCCCGCACCCGCTGGCAGGCCATCGAGCAGGGCATCCAGGTGGCGGAGGAGGAACGCCGCCGCCTCGGCTTCGGTGGCCGCCCTCTCGGAGATGCCCCGGAGCTGCTGGAGGACCAGGGAGTGCGGACCGCCATGCGCAAGCTGCCGGACGAGGTTTCCGGGCTGACTCTCATGGAGAAGGGGTTGAGCCCTTCGATTGTGGTCAACGAGCGGCACCACTATCTACGGCGCCGGTTCTCCTGGGTCCACGAGTACGGCCACGTCCTCCTGGACCGGGGCCAGCGAGGGACCATCAGCGTCGCATCCCAACGCGACAACGTCCAGGAGATCCGGGCCGACAGCTTCGCGGCGAGTTTCCTGATGCCAGAGGAAGGAGTCCGGACCTACATGGTGGATCTCGGACGCGGTCCCCTCGCACGCGAGCGCTTCGAGATCTTTGATGAATCCGCTGCCGTCGCTGCCGAGATCCGGCCCGAGCCCGGTGCCCAGGCCGTGGGGCTGTACGAGGTCGTTCTCTTGGCCCACCACTTTCAGGTCAGCCGGACCGCCGCGATTTACCGCCTCTTCAACCTGAGGGTCCTTTCTCAGGGACGGAGGGACGCAGCTCCTCACTCAGGAAAGCGCGGGGCAAGGGAAGCGGATCGAGGATCTGCTCCAGCTCCCCCAACCGGACCACACCGGTGCGCGGGAGGGATTCCGGCTCCGTTTCCTGGGCCTCGCCATGGAGGCCTATCGGCGGGACAAGATCACCCGCGCGAAGCTTTTTGAGCTGGGCCAGCTGGTGGACTATGGGCGGGATACCCTCGAGGCGCTCCTCCTGAGCGCCGGGCTCGACGACGAGGACGTCGAGCCCCTGTTGCCCGAAGACCTCGGATAGATCTTTCCCGTGACTGGCCGGCGCCTCGTCCTGGTGGACGCGAACGTCCTGATCAACCTTGCCCATGTCGACCGCTTGGATCTCCTGGGAGCCCTGGCAGACCTTGACTTCAGAGTGCCTTCCGAGGTTCTGGGCGAAATTCTCATTGAGCCCGGCAAGACTCGGGTTGAGGATTGCCGGGGCCGGAGCCACCTCCAGGAGATGCCGTTCTCGTCCGTGGCCGAGCTGACACTGTTCGCTGAGCTGAGGACGATGATGGGAATGGGAGAAGCCGCCTGTCTTGCCCTGGCCGTCTGCCAAGGAGCCCTGCTCGCTTCTGACGAGAAGCGGATCTTTCTTCGCGAAGCCCGAGAACGGCTGGGAGCGGGGCGCATCCTCAACACGCCCGGGCTCCTCCTGCTATGTATCCGTCGAGGCTTCTTGACGATCGAGGACGCTGATGGCCTGAAGGGCGCCCTGGAAGCGAAGCGATTCAAGATGAAGTTCGGCTCCTTCCGGGAGATCTGCCCGCTCCCCACGGGAGAAATCTCCAATAGATAGAGTAGTTTGAGATCTTTTGATGAACTTTGACCCAGTATTTGAGGACACCCGCCAGGGCATGCCCTATTCTCCAATCAACGAGAGGCACCCAAGGAAGCGCAAGCGAACGAGGGCACCTCGAGCAGTACGGAGTAGAGCAGTTCTTTTTTTGATTTTCTGAAGTCTCTTTGGGGGGACACGGGGCCCGGGTGGAGCAATCCACCCGGGCCTTTGTGATTTCTGGAGGCAGAAGAGGGGCTATTCTAGACAGCCGTGCTCCTGAAGCGCCTTCGACAGGCCACCCTCGTGGGCTTCCTCTTCCTCCTGCTCGCCGGGCAGGCTCCGGGACCTCCGTCCTCCCCCCTCCGATTCCACCCATTGCGCAGGATCTTGCCGGGCTCGGCTTTCCCGTCACCACCGGGGCGGCTCCGGGTTACGTCAACGAGCGGGCGTGCGCTCTCTGCCACACCGGGATCGCGGAGTCCTACCGCGCGAAGGGAATGGCCCGGGCCTTTGCCCTCCCCCGGCGGGAGTCGGACGTCGAGGCTTCACGGCGCCGCCGTTCGTGCACGCGCCGTCCGGGCAGAGCTTCCAGATGGTCCGCCGAGGCGATCGGCTGGTTTTCCGGCGGTGGCAGACCGGTGCCGGGGGGCTCCCGTCAACGTCTTCGAGCAGGAGGTCGACTGGATCCTGGGCTCGGGGGACCATGCCCGCACCTATCTCTACAGGACCGGGGCGGGCGGCTCTTCCAGCTCCCCCTCGCCTGGTACACGCAGGCGCGGAGTTGGGGGATGGCCCCCGGGTTCGACCGGCCGGACCACGACGGAGTGCTCCGCCGGGTCCGGCGCGAATGCATCTTCTGCCACACGTCCTATCCCGACGTTCCGGCCGGAGCCGACGCCCATGGTGCGGCCCAGGTTTTCCCGGAGCGGCTGCCGGAAGGGATCGGCTGCCAGCGCTGCCATGGACCGGCCGCCCTGCACGTCGGGCTTGCCCTCGGCGGGATCGGCGACCGGGAGGAGATCCAAGGCAGCGTCTTCAATCCCGGCCGGTTGCCTCCGGCGCGTCGTGACGAGGTGTGCATGGGCTGCCACCTCCAGCCTTCCGTGGCCCTCCCCGGCCTGCGCCGCTTCGGCCGGAGCGACTTTTCCTACCGGCCTGGGGAGCCGCTCGCGGACTACCTCGTGCAGGTGGACGTGGAGGAAGAGGGCCGGGCAGCATCCGACCGGTTCGAGATCAACCATCACCCCTACCGCCTGCGCCAGAGCCGCTGCTTCCGGGAAAGCGATGGGGCGCTCTCCTGCCTTACCTGCCATGACCCGCACCGCAAGATCCCCGAGAAAGAGCGGGTCGCCTACTACCGGGCCGCCTGCCTCACGTGCCATCAGCTACCCATCCAGGCCCACCCAGACCAGGAGGGAGACTGCGCCTCCTGCCACATGCCGAAGCGGCGGACCCAGGACGTGGTCCACGTGGTGATGACGGACCACCTCATCCGGCGCTCTCCTGGGGGGCCGGAGCTGCTCGCTCCCAGGGCTGAAACCGATCCCATGCTCACCGGCGCTCACCTCCTTGATCCGCGGGATGCCCCCGGCCCCCTGGGCGAGGTCTACCGCGCCACCGCCGTCGTGCGAATGGCGAGCACGGCCGAGGCGGTGGACTACCTGGCCCGGATGCTGGAGACCACCAAGCCCTCGGCCCGCGAGCCGTGGCTCGACCTGGCCCAGGGGCAGATCCGGCGCCGCCGGTTCGTGGAGGCGGAGCGCACTCTCAGGACCGTCCTCGAACGCTCGCCGGAAGATCTCCAGGCCCTGGAGTGGCTCGCCCTCGCCCGCACCGGCCAGGGAAAGATGGACGAGGCGATCGAGATCCTCGAGCGGGTCGTGGCGTCAGGATCCGGGCGGGCCGACGCCGAGTACAACCTCGGCCGCCTCCTGGCCGCCCGCGGACGGCTGGCCGAGGCCGAAGAGCATCTCCTCCGCGCGGTCGCCGCCCGCTCCAACCTCCAGGTCGCCTGGCACCATCTGGGCGAGGTGCGCGCCGCTCTGGGCCGAATCGGCGAAGCGATCCCCTGCTGGCGCCGCGCGCTGGAGATCGATCCCAACCTGACCGCAGCGCGAGTCTCCCTGGACAAGGCCCTCGAAAAAGCGCCAGACGGGCGGTGAAAGAGGACCCGAAGAGGCCCGGCCCTCGAGAAATATCGAGATCTTTGAGATCTTTTGATGAGGTTTGAGCCAGTATTTGAGGACTCTTGAGAGCACGCTGTCCTACACTCCTCATCAACAAAGGGAGACCTGAAACGCGAAAGCGGACCCAGGGAACCTCGAAGTCGAAGGCGCACGAGTTTCTTTCTTTTTCTTTTGAAGTTCTTGAGGGACCGAAAGCCCGGATGAGACATCCGGGCTTTTGTGTTTCTGGCGCTGGCCTTGCACTCCGCGGTATCTCATGGAGAACATCAATATGGGCGAGGTTCAGGATTACTACCGGCGCATCCTCCCCTTCTTCGAGGCGGAGCTGGCTGGCCGGGGGGACGGGGACTTCTGGACCTGGGCCGCTTCGGCGCCCGAAGGCTGCCGGGTGCTCGAGCTGGGGGCGGGTACGGGCCGGGCCACGGCCTTCCTGGCCCGGAGCGCCGCCCGCGTGGTGGCCTTCGACCTCTCCCCCGAGCTTGCCGCCACGGCCCGGGGCCGTTTCGCGGACGATTCCCGCGTCTCCTTCTTCGTAGCGGACATGCGCCGCCTCTCGCTGACGGCTCGTTTCGACCTGATCGCTGCGGTAGACGATCCCTTCGTCCACCTGATGGAGGATGAAGACCGGCAGCATGTCTTCGAAACGGTGGCCGCCCACCTCGCGCCGGGCGGCCGGTTCCTACTCGACGCCGCCTGGATGACCCCCGGGGGGCGCCGGGCCGCGGGCAAACCCGGCGGGCTGATCAGTGAGCACTCCCAGGGTCCCCTCAAGGTGCGGGAAGTCAGCCGGTGTGATCCTGGAACCCGCCTCTGCGTCACCCGGTTCGAGTACCGCATGGACGGCGAGTTCGCCACCACCGCCACCTTCCGGGGCCGCCTCTGGTCCATGGCCGAGCTTCGGCATCGCGCCCGCACCGCCGGCCTCCGCCCCACCCACCTCTGGGGCGACTACGACCGCCGCCCCTGGGAACGAGAGACCTCGCCGCGCCTGATCGCGGAGATGCGCCCACGAACCTGACCTTGCCCGCCCTTCTGCCGATATACTCTTGGCCGATCACAAATCGCAGGTCCAGGAGTCGTCAAGCGGGAGGACGATGTATTTCGAGATTGTTGGGGAGGTTCAGGATGTGGAAATCATTGCCGTCAGAGTCTCCATCCAGCGGCTCGATTTCCTTCAGGCCCGCTATGGCGAAGGCCGCTGGCGGAAGCTGAAGGGAACGTCATTGGTCCGTCTTGAGGATGGTAGACTTTGCAGAGCCGAGCTCCATTGGTATGAGGCGCACGGCATAGGCCGCCGGGCCTTCAAGATCAAGAAACTTCTAGAGAAGTGAACCATGAGCAGCCCTCACCTTCCTCACTTCGGCGTCTGCGTCAGGAATGACGGCTGTGACGATCTCCAGCTCCGCAGGCTCTACCAGATCCTTCCTGACCCTGCTGCGGGACAGAATGGTCTTCTTCGCGTCGTTGACGACTCGGGGGAGGACTACCTTTATCCTGCCGGAAACTTCATTCAGGTCGCCCTGCCCTCTGCCGTAGAAAAAACCTTGGCAGCGCTTCCAGCCGCCGGCTAGGCCCCCCTACCGGCCCGGCCGGTTGAACTTCTTCATCAAATCCTCCATCGACGCCGCCGGCTTGGGCGCGGGCTTCGCCGGGGGGCGGGCACCCTTGCCGCCTCCCGAGGGGACGTTGCGGTCAGGCCGGCCTCCCCGGCCGGCGCTGCCGGTGGCATGCCGGCCTTCAACAGGCGGCTGCTGGAGGGCCTTGATCGAGAGGCCGATGCGCTCGCGCTCGTGGTCGACCTCCATCACCTTGACCTTGACGATCTGCCCCACCTGGACCGCCTCGCGGGGGTCCGCGACGAAGCGGTGGGACAGCTCGGAGACGTGCACCAGGCCGTCGCGCTTGACCCCGATGTCGACGAAGGCGCCGAAGTTGGTGACGTTCGACACCCGCCCTTCGAGCACCATGCCGGGCTCCAGATCCTTGACCGAGGTGACGTCGGCGCGCCACTCCGGGGTCTGAACTCCGGCCGCGGGTCGCGCCCGGGCCGCACCAGCTCGGTGCGGATGTCGTCCAGGGTGAAGCGGCCGAGGCCGGGCTCGTCGTCGGCGAAGCGGCCGAAGTCGAGCCGCGCCGACCAGCGTCCGGGTTGCCCACCAGCTCGGCGACCGGCACGGCCAGCTCCGCCGCCATCTGCTCGACCACCGCGTAGCGCTCGGGGTGGACGGCGGTGCGGTCGAGCGGGTGCTCGCCGTCGCGCAGGCGGAGGAACCCGGCCGCCAGCTCGAAGGTCTTGGGGCCGAAGCCGGCGACCTTGAGCAGCGCCTTGCGGGAGCGGAACGGGCCGTTCGCGTCGCGGTGGGCGACGATCGAGCGGGCCAGCCGCTCGGAGAGGCCGGAGACCCGCCGCAGCAGCGGCGGCCGAGGCGGTGTTCAGCTCCACCCCCACGCGGTTGACCGCGCCTTCGACCGCGGTGTCGAGCTCGCGCTCCAGCGACTTCTGGTCGACGTCGTGCTGGTACTGGCCGACGCCCAGCGAGCGCGGCTCGATCTTCACCAGCTCGGCGAGCGGGTCCTGGAGCCGGCGGGCGATCGACACCGCGCCGCGCAGCGATGACGTCGAGGTCGGGCAGCTCCTCGCGCGCCACCGCCGGAGGCCGAGTAGACCGAGGCGCCGGTCTCCGGCACGATCGCGACGATCACCTTGTCGCAGCCCCGCCGCCCGCACCGCCTCGCGGGCGAACAGCTCGGTCTCGCGGCTGGCGGTGCCGTTGCCGACCGCCACGGCGTGGACGCTGTGCTCGCGCACCAGCGCGCACCACGGTGCGCGGCGGCCTGCTCCGGCCGCGCTTGCGGCGGCACGGGGTAGATGACGTCGGTCGCCACCACCCGGCCGGTGCCGTCGACCACCGCCAGCTTGCAGCCGGTGCGGAAGCCCGGGTCGAGCCCCATCACCGGCACCTGGCCGAGCGGCGCCTGGAGCAGCAGGGCCTCCAGGTTGGCGCGGAAGACCGCGATCGCCTCGGCCTCGGCGCGCTCGCGCAGCTCGGCGCGGACCTCGTTGGTGATCGACGGCCGCAGCAGCCGCTTGTAGCCGTCCGCGGTGGCGGCCGCCACCTGCCGGCCGCAGGGCGTCGTCGAGCGGCACGCTCCAGGAGCCGCTCCAGGCGCTCGCACCTCGCGCTCGTCGTCGACCTGCAGGTCGGAGAGCAGGAAGCCCTCGCGCTCGCCGCGCAGGATGGCGAGCAGCCGGTGGGAGGGGATGGTCCGGCGCCGGCTCGGTCGTGCTCGAAGTAGTCGCGGTAGATCGCGGCTCTCGGGGTCCTTCTCCTTGCCCGGCAGCACCTGCACGCGCAGCGCCGCCCTCGGCGCGCGCAGGCCCGGCGCAGCTCGGCGCGGTGCTCGGCGGCGTTCTCGGCCAGCCGCTCGGCCAGGATGTCGCGCGCGCCGGCCAGGGCCGCGGCGGCGTCCTCCACCCCCTTCTCCGGATCGACGAACGGCGCGCGCGAGCTCCGCCGGCCGGGTCGCGGCTGGGGCCGCCGGGCCAGCACCGCGTCGGCGAGCGGCTCGAGCCCCTTCTCGCGGGCGATCTGGGCGCGGGTCCGGCGCTTCGGCTTGTAGGGGAGGTAGAGATCCTCCAGCTCCTGCTTGGTGGTCGAGCGCCGCGGATCGCGGCCTCCAGCTCCGGCGGTGAGCTTGCCCTGCTCCCGGATGCTCTCCAGGATCGCGTCGCGGCGCTCGGCGAGCTCCAGGAAGTACTCGCGGCGCTTGAACAGGGTCTCGAGCTGGAGATCCTCGAGGCCGCCGGTGGCCTCCTTGCGGTAGCGGGCGACGAACGGCACGGTCGCCCCCTCGGCGAACAGCTCGGCGGCGGCCTCCACCTGCTGCGGCCGGCAGCCGACCTCCGCGGCGATGATCTCGACGAAACGTGGCTCCAGGACGGCGGTCTTGCTCATGGCGGGTAGGTTCTCCTTCGAACGGACGCGTAGTTGCTCATGATTCCTTCCACCGTTCGGGGCGGGAAGAGAGGGCGATAGACACCCTCCGCTCCGTACAAGGGCAGATCATGGCCTTCCCCTTGACAGACTAGGAGAGACGAGCCACACACTCCTAGTCAGGCTAGGAGAAGACGACATGGGCAAGACCGCCGACCTGCTTCCCGGCACCCTCGACATGCTGATCCTGAAGGCGGTGTCGCTGGAGCCGCTGCACGGCTACGGCGTGCTGCTGCGCATCCGTCAGATCTCCGGGGAGGCGCTGGAGATCCCCCAGGGGTCCCTGTACCCGGCGCTCTACCGCCTGGAGCACCAGGGCCTCATCGCCGCCGAGTGGGGGCAGAGCGAGAACAACCGCCGGGCCAAGTACTACACCCTGACCGCCGCGGGGCGTCGCCGGCTGCGCGAGGAGACGGCGGGCTGGAATCGCCTGGCGGCCGCGATCGCCGCGGCGCTGAACGCCACGCCCGACGAGGCGTGACATGGCCACCCGCCTGCTTCCGCCCTCTTTCGCCGCCGTTCCTTCGAGGACGGCATGGCCGAAGAGGTGCGCTTCCATCTGGAGCATACACCGAGGACCTCGTGCGCTCCGGCGTCCCGCCGGCCGAGGCGACGCGCCGCGCGCGCCTCGAGTTCGGCAGCGTCGACAACGTGAAGGAGGACTGCCGCGAGGCGCGCGGCCTTCGCCTGTTCGACGAGCTGCACCAGGACCTGCGCTATGCCCTCCGCCGGATGCGGAAGACGCCCGGCTTCACCGCCACCGCCCTCGCGACCCTGGCGCTCTGCCTGGGCGCCAATCTGGCCATCTTCGCCGTCGTCGACTCGGTCCTGCTCCGGCCGCTGCCGTTTCCCGACGCCGACCGGCTGGTGAGCGTGTTCAACACCTACCCGAAGGCCGGCGTGCCCGACGACGGCTGCTCGGTGACCAACTACTACGAGCGCCGCGGCGGCGATCGCCGCCTTCACCGCCCTCGCCGCCTACCGCGACGGCACCGCCATCGTCGGCGAGCCCGGCTCGACGGAACGGGAGCCGATCACCGGGTCTCTCCGGAGTTCTTCGCGACCCTGGGGCTCGGCCCGGCGCATGGGGCGCGCGTTCACGGAGGAGGAGACCACCTACCAGACGGACGGCGTGGTCATCCTCACCGACGCCTACTGGCGGCAGCGCCTGGGCGCCGACCCCGGCGTCGTCGGACGGCGGATCCGGGTGGACGGTTCGCGAGGACCGTGGTCGGGGTGCTGCCGCCCGGTTTCCGCTTCCTCTCCTCCAAAGCCCGGCTCTACTTCCCCCTGTCGTCGAACCCGGAGGATCGCGCGCCCGGCGAGCGGCACTGGGGAAGCTCCGCAGATGATCGCCCGGCTCCGGCCGGGCGCCGCTCTCGGAGGCGCCAGTCGCAGATCGACGCGCACAACGCCGCCAAGGAGGCGGACGGTCCCGAGGCCAAGACGATGGCCGACGCCGGCTTCCGCTACCCTGGTGGTGCCCCTCCACGCCGACCACGTCGCGGCGATCCGCCCCACCCTGCTGCTCGTGCAGGCGGGCGCGCTCTTCCTGCTCCTGATCGGCGCCGTCAATCTCGTGAACCTGCTCCTCATCCGCGCCAGCGGCCGGCCTGAAGGAGCTGGCCGTCCGGCAGGCCATCGGCGCGAGCCGGCGGCACGTGGTGAGCGAGGTCATGGTGGAGACCACTGCTGCTCACCCTCGTCGGCGGGCTGCTCGGGCTCGCCGTCGGGGCGGGCGGGATCCGCCTCCTGGCCGCGCTCGGCGCCGATCGCCTGCCGCTGGGCGCCCACATCGCCTTCGACGCGCGCGTGGCGCTCGTCGCTCTCGCCGGCGCGGTCGTCCTGGGGCTCGCGATCGGCCTGCCGATCGCCTGGTACAACCTGCGAGGCCACGCGACCGCGCGCTGCAATCCGAATCCCGCGGCGGCACCGCCAGCCGCGCCGCCCAGCGCCTGCGCCACGGCTTCCTCGTCGCCCAGATCGCGCTGGCCTTCGTGCTGCTCGCGGGGGCGGGCCTGCTCGGGCTCAGCCTCCAGAAGGTCCTGGCCGTTTCTCCCGGCTTCCGCCCGAGAACGTCCTGAGCGGCCAGATCTCCCTGCCCGTGGAAGAGCTACCCGGACGGGGCGGCCCGCCTCGCCTTCACCGAGCGGTGCTCGAGAGGGCTCGGCCGCCAGCCCGGCGTGCTGGCGGCCGGGCGTGATCACCAACGTGCCCTTGAGCGGCACGACAACAAGAGCGCCGCCAGCGTCAAGGGCCATACGCCGCAGCCCGGGGAGTCCCCTCGCGGGCACTACTCCTACGGCGTCGGCGGCGACTACTTCAACGCCCTGGGCTTCCCGCTGCGCGAAGGACGCTTCCTCGTGGCGGCCGATTCACGCCGCCCGGACCGGGTCTGCGTCGTGCGACGAGGACTTCGCCCGGCACTATTGGCCGCGGCGGGCAAGGCGGCGCCATCGGCCAGCGCTTCTTCCAGGGCGGCGAGGAGGGGACGAAGCCGAGGCCTTCACCGTCGTCGGCGTCGTCGGCGCGGTGAAGCAGGCAGGGCTCACCGAAGACCAGGCCCAGGGCGCCGTCTACTATCCCTACGGCCACCGGCCCGACGACAGCATCTTCGTCGGTGCCCGCACGAGCCTGCCGCCGGAATCCCTCGCGGCCGCCCTGCGGAGACGCGTCCGCCAGACTCGACCCCGAGCTGCCGGTCACCGACCTCCGCTCGATGGAGACCCGCATCGCCGACAGCCTCGTCGCCCGCCGCTCGCCGGCCCTGCTGGCCGGGCCTCTTCTCCGGGCTCGCCCTCCTGCTCACCGCCATCGGCACCTACGGAGTGTTGAGCTACGCCGTCGCCCAGCGCCGCCGCGAGATCGGCCTGCGCATGGCGCTCGGGGCGCGGCCGGAGCAGATCCGCGGCCAGTTCGTCTCCCTCGCCCTGCGCCTGCTGGCGGGCGGCACGATCCTCGGCCTCCTCGGAGCCTGGCTGACCGGCCAGGCCATGCAGGCGGTGCTCTTCCAGGTGCCGGCCCTCAACGTGGCGACCCTCGCCGCGCACGGCCGCCGTCCTGGGAGCGGTCGTCGCTGGCCGCCTGCCTGCTGCCGTCGCAGCGGGCCGCCCGCATCTCGCCGATGGAGGCGCTGGCGGAGGATTAGGTGCGGGTTCTAAGCGGCCTCGCCCCGCCCGGGCATCAATGCCCGGGCTAGTTGAAAAGAGCCCCCTGAAGGGGACTCAATCGTCCCCCTGATTTGGAGTCGGGTTCACCCGGCTGTTTTGCGTAGCCCGGGATGTCCTCTGCCCGGGCGGGGCCGAGGATCACCGGGATGGCGGCCAGATCTCGGCTTTGACCTTGTCCCAGTCCCGGCCCTCTTCCGTTCCGGCGCTGGCAAGGCGCTCATCCAGCAGGTCTCTCTGCCATGGAGGCAATGGGAGAGCGTTGGAGTTGTCCTCGGGTGACTCTCCTGCCTGCTGTTGGACCTCTGGTTTGGCCATAATTCCAGTATAGGGGCGTTTTGCCCTACGAGCCTTCACCATGCCCGTCGACAACCGCCTCTACGACACCCTGGCCGATTCCTGGTGGAACGAGTCCGGCGTCCTCAACACCCTGCAGGGGCTCAATCCCGCCCGCTTCGGCTACATGCGGCGGATCCTGATCAATGAGCTTGGGATGGATCTGCGGGGCAAGAAGACTTTGGACGTGGGCTGCGGCGGTGGCCTGCTCGCCGAGGAATTCGCCCGTCTGGGCTGCGGGGTGACGGGGATCGATCCCTCCGAAAAGTCCTTCGAATCCGCCCGGGACCACGCGCGTAAGGAGGGGCTCGCGATCGAGTACCGCCAAGGCGTGGGGGAGGCTCTCCCCTTCCAGGACGGCGCCTTCGAGATCGTCTACTGCTGCGACACCCTGGAGCACGTGGATGATCTGGGGAAAGTCATCGCCGAGATCTCCCGCGTCCTGAAACCGGGCGGGGTCTTCCTCTACGACACGATCAACCGAACGCTCGCAAGCTGGATCGTCATGATCAAGCTCTTCCAGGAGTGGGATTCGACGAGCCTGATGCCCCCGGATCTTCACGACTGGAAGATGTTCATCAAGCCCGGAGAGCTGCTCGCGAAGCTGGCCGAGAACGGCCTCGAGAACCGGGACCAGACCGGCCTCAAATCCAGCGCGAACCCCCTCCGTGCGATCCGCATCCTGAGGGCGAGGAAACGGGGAGAGATCAACTACCTCGAAGCCATGCGGCGGATCGAGCTGCGCGAGAGCCGGGACAAGAACGTTCTCTACGCGGGGTGGGCCCGAAAGCAGGGCTGAGACGGGGTGGTATTCTCAACCTCCCGGCACCTACCCGTCGCC